>NZ_FMVM01000034.1 GCF_900102085.1 Paenibacillus polysaccharolyticus
AGGTCGATTGCTAGGTTTTAAATCTTAGCGTATTTAGGTTTGCTTGGTGGATATTTTGCCATTTTTTTGGTTCGACATAGCCCTTCTTTGCGTCACTTCTTCCGTTTTTCGCTCCCCCTATGGTTTGCAACTTCCTTTTTTGGAAGCCTGCAACAATAAAAACCGTAACGAACCGTAAGTGTCAGGTATTCAATTACTAGCTATTGAGGCGCGGGCATACCTTTCCCATTGGGCACAGCAGCGTGGCCGCTTCACTCCAGCAGCAGGTGGTATTTCTTGGCCGAAAAGAGCTTTAGGATGCGCTGTCGTCCCCGCATTATCCACTTGGCCGGCACTACCATGAAGCGGAAAATGAACTTCTTCAACCGGAAGGTTGGCTTGATAAAGCTGAGCCGCTGGCTGATGAACTCCGTCAGCAGGTGGAAGAGGTTACGGCAGATCGCCATCAGGATCAAGAATACCGTATTCTCCTGTAGGAAGGAGAAGGGCATCTTTTTCCACAGGAAGTCGTTGTTCATCTCGTCGAACAGGCGCTCGCTCTCCCCCCGGTCGTTGTAGAACAGCACCACCTCTAGGTTGGTCATTTCCCAGTTGTTGGTCATTATCGCCCGGTAGGCGAAGGCATCCCCGGTGAACAGGTCGCCCTGGAGGTCGGCCTTCCTTTCCCGGCTCACCACGTAGCGGTAGACCTTAGCCTGGCCAAACGGCGCGTACTCCAGGGTGGCCAGCTCGTACTCCTTGAACCCGATTTCTACCGTTTCCCAGCGCGGGATAGCGCTTACCAGACTGAACAGGTTGGCGCACCGCTGCGCCCGGATGTAGAAGAACTCCGAGTTGGCCTCCACCACCGGCACCACGCTCTTGTCGAACGAGCCGCAATCCATTCGGCTGTGCTTTACCCGGATGCCCGCCAAGTTCAGCCCCGCATAGGCCCGCGTAAGGGTCTCGTCCTGCTTGAACTTCACCGAGCTGTTCCCGTTCCGGTTTTCAATGTATACGGGGTAGTTTCCGATGGA
>NZ_FMVM01000032.1 GCF_900102085.1 Paenibacillus polysaccharolyticus
ACCGGGCATCTAAATCGTCTTTTCATGAACACTCTCCTCATTTCATTTAGTGTATCTGAGGTAGCTTTGAGTGTCCAATTGGATTAGGGGGCTTTAAAGATATACGCCGAATAGCGTCTCTGGTGATCGTTAGAATTGCGGAGATAAGTTCTCACATAAGGAAATACTTCCAACGTGACATAGCGTAGCCTCATTCACTCATAAATCAGCCACGAGCAAGTAATCATTAACATAAACATAAGTACTGCCATGCTACATCCACCTTGCCGTGGGACAACGTTCTCCAAGAACATCCAACTACTACACTACGGAACTACATTCACTAGGTTTGTAACAAGTGCTAACACTGTACTGAGAAAATTCGATTGTGTGACGTAGCCACGTCCGAGAAATATGCACTTACTCGTTTTACATTCGTAGAGCATAAGTTCGATACCGCTGAATGCCGCTCGCAACATATATAATTTCTTGATCCAACAGGCTACGAAGAACCTTTCTCGTATGTGCGTCAGAGATTCTTAGATGTGTTGCCAATTCCAAAGGTGTAAACGGCCGGATTATACGTCTCGCATACCGCACGGCCTCAGCATCCAACCAGTTGAGGGCTGCGGGCGCATCTGAAGCCATAAATTTTCCCATAAATGCTAGTACCAGTTGCTGACACTGTTTTGGTTCATCTTTAATGGAGAGGTAGGCAATCGGCAGGAAAAGCCAGTCTTCCAATGTTAGGAGACATTGTCGCCAGCATAGATCTTTGAAACGTCTCACATCAAGATCACGAGCATGAGGCCCATAACCCTGAGTCTCAATACCGCCTTTCACACCGTTCCCTGGTAAGTAGGCAAGATCCAGATAACGATAACCGTTGTGAAAATCTCAAACTTCCCACTCGGGATGCAAATGGTTGAAATTTTTCATGACGGGGAACCAGACGGAGCGCAAAAATTCCAATGTGCCATGTTCAAGCCCGTGTTCAATCCGTGATCGAACACGTAGATTGGTTTCTTTTACGATTAGCGATTTGATCCATTCTTTATATGCCTCATCAAAGTTTTGGATTATTGTACTCATGGCATGATAACCTCCTAGAAAAGTTAGTGGAAAAATGTAAAAAGCCGCTTTACCCAATCTTTCCTGCCTCCATAATTGGAAGGTTGGAAAAATGGACAAAGCGGCGTGTGCTTCACGACCGATTAATTAATATCTATTTACTAACATCTATAGCTGCTTTTTCTACAATAATTCCAAGTATAACCTAGACCCGGTTTTGATGCTACTCCCGCTTACCTCCAGCGCCTAGTTAAGAGTGAGTTCATTATGGTAAGGATGTCTTGGGCTTAACACAGAAGTACCACTTTTACTATGAGTAAGTTTATGTCGGATTGGATGAACAACCAAGTCGTTTAACCGTTTCTGCTAAAAGAGAGCAACGCTTCCACGTACCATTCACCTCACCTGTTCAGATGAGGATCCTCAATCCCTTGTTCCACACGTTGTTCACCCTTTTTACGGGCAAACGTGATTTTGAGTAGCGGTGGTGTGACCAGTGTGGTGACGATGACCATAATAACCACGCTGGTAAAATATTCGGCATCCAGCAAGCCAGATGCAAGTCCAGTCGAGGCAATAATAAGCGCAACTTCACCTCTGGAGATCATGCCTGCCCCGATGGCAATGGAAGAAGAACGATCAAAACCGGTTAAACGGGCCCCGGCCCCGCCGCCGAGAAGCTTGGTGACAATGGCAACGATGCTGATGACGATGATCAGACCAATCTGTGAGCCTACGCCGTCAAAAGTTACATTCAGTCCAATACTAACGAAGAAAACAGGTACAAAAATACTGTACGCGATCGGTTCCACCTTTTGCTCCACTTCATGTTTGAATCCAGTTTGGGAAATCGCGATCCCTGCCGCAAATGCACCGATAATCCCTGCAACACCCATCCATTCTGCAAAATAAGAGAAGCCAAAGCAGATGATGAGTCCTGCCGTAATAACGGTTTCCGTTACCCGCAGAGGAGCCATCCATTTCATAATGCGTGGCACCAGCAACCAGCTTGCCGCAATGATGATGACAAAGAACAACAGCTTTTTACCAATCAACAAGCCGATGGAGACATCTCCGCCACCTGTTCCAAGTACACTCATCATGACAGCGAGCAGTACAACGACGAGCACATCATCCACTACCGCTGCCCCCAGAATGGTGGTGCCTTCACGTGAACCGAGCTGGTTCATATCCTTCAAGGTTTGCACGGAAATACTTACCGAGGTGGCACAGAACAACAGACCAAAGAACAGTGCGTGTGTCTGAGACATACCAAAAGCAACAGCCGAACTGTATCCTCCGATAAAAGGTAAGATGACTCCGCCCACTGCCACAGCGAAAGCGGACTTCCAGTTTTTCTTCAATTGCTCCAGGTCGGTTTCCAGACCGGCGATGAACATGAGCAATAATACCCCGATCTCGGCCATATAATGCACAAAATCACTTTTATCCACCCAGCCCAGTAGGGCAGGTCCAATGACAACACCCACAATAAGTTTACCCAGCACCGATGGCTGGCCTAACCGAACGGAGAGATCACCAGCCAGTTTGGTGAAGATCAAAATAAGGGCAAGAACTAAAATAAATTCCACAAATGGTTTCTCCTCTCTGATCGCGGCAACCTTAGAATATCCTTTCCAAGGGAAAACATCCCTGTTCCACCCAATTTGATCATAACAAAAGGCACGGAACAACGATAACAAGTTACCGTTCCATGCCTGTAAAAGACAAAGAGGGGCCCTTGGTGACAGGCTCCTCCATAGTCGACGCGTATGTGATTAAGTGCATTAATTATACCACAATTTAAGACTAGGGTAAAATCATACTCGCACGAAAAGGCATGAAAACAGTTTAAAACGGGCATTTATACGTAAGGACAGCCTGTTTTTGTTCAGAGTGTTGTCACTTAACAGCCCTGATTTGCCGCGATATAATGATATAGAACACAGAAAGTTAGGATATGAGGAGGACTTTGCATTGGCTAACAAGGAAAGAGGGAATCTGAATGCTTCATCGAATCAGGCAACCCCGACCAGTAATAAAAATTTCGCAGGTATCATTATTACCATCTCCATTCTTGCTAACGTTATCATCTTGTTATTGTTTTTCGCACCATCGATCGGTTACAAAGGTGAGGTTACGTTCGACATCACCGTGTTACCGCGCTTTAATGCCGTGTTTAACAGCTTTACCTTTATCTTTTTGCTGGCTGCGCTGATTGCGATTATCAAACGTAACGTCAAGCTGCATAAACGCTTTATTTTGGCGGCATTTTCAACCACGTTGCTGTTCCTGGTGACGTATCTGACGTTCCATTATCTGTCTCCGGAAACGTCCAAGTTTGGTGGCGAAGGTATTGTTCGTTCGATCTACTTCTTTATTTTGATCACGCACAGCATTCTGGCTGCGCTGATTGTGCCACTTGCGCTCTTTACGCTCGTATGGGGCTGGACAAACCAGTTGCAGAAACACCGTAAAATCGCACGCTGGACCATGCCAATCTGGCTATATGTCAGTTCTACAGGTGTAGTCGTTTACTTGATGATGGCACCGTATTATTGATTTCTTTTTATGCCATTAACGATATCCACCAATTACGCGCAGGGCTAATGATGTATAATTTCGCTGGTTCTGCGGGTAATGTATCCAAGGAAGGAGGGTCACGTGATGTACAGGATAGTGTTGATTCGCCATGGACAGAGCATGTGGAACGTGGAAAACCGCTTTACGGGTTGGACGGACGTGGATCTGACCGAGGATGGGTATGGTGAAGCGCGCAAGGCCGGGAAAATCCTGAAAGAGCAGGGGTTTGATTTTGACTGTGCCTACGCTTCGGTATTGAAACGTTCCATTCGTACACTCGACATTGCGCTGGATGAAATGGACTTGATGTGGATTCCGATTGAGAAGACGTGGAAGCTGAACGAGCGTCACTATGGTGCGCTGCAAGGATTGAACAAGCAGCAGACGGCTTTGAAATACGGGGAGGATCAGGTTCACGAATGGCGTCGTTCCATTAACATTTCCCCGCCACCTCTGGATGAGAATGACGACAGATATGTGCAGGATCTGGACAAGTACAAGCGACTTGGCTGCACCATCCCGCGTACGGAGAATTTAATGGATACGTCCAAGCGGGTGTTGGAGTACTGGGATGCAGAGATTAAACCAATGGTTTCTTCGGGAAAAAGGGTACTAATCTCCGCGCATGGCAATACGCTCCGTTCACTTGTCATGCATCTGGACCAATTGTCCGAAGCAGACGTGATGGCGCTCAACATCCCGACAGGCATTCCGCTGGTCTATGAGTTGAACGAGGAGCTGCACCCGACCGGTCATTTTTATCTGACCGCCGATGGCTCGACCTACAAGCATGAAGAGATGAGCCAAGTAGCCCGACCATCCGACTGATGACGCGGGGTTAGGGCAACAGGACTCAATAAAGCATATGAAACCACTACATGTTTCCTTATAAGCTCCTAACCTAATGGCTCACATATGGATTTAAAATAAAGTCCTGTATGGCTCATATAGGCTCACGTTACGGAGCATAATAACCGAGCAAAAGATGATTACCGAACCATTCTTCATTTCGGTGATCATCTTTTTTTGTACTGCTCAATCGTATAACTGGGTGTGCCAGTTGGAGAAATATTTTATTTTTTACAGGCAGGCAAGCTTGGATATCGTTTCGTTTGTGCTAGATCGGGTAAAACTCAAACAAGACACGATGTACATGAATCCAGAAGGAGGAGAGTTACATGTCGAAACGCAAATTGCTCATGACGGCGATTGGAGCTGGCGTGACGTATCTGATGAGGAATAAACAGGCCAGGGACAAAGTCATTAGCACCGTATCTAATATGGTGAAAAAGAACGGATCATCATCTCGTACCGCAAGACCGCGGGTGGAGGTTAGCAACCAAGAGTGGAGAAATTGAGTAATCCAGGAGTCTTACATGACGGCTAACCAATAGCGTGGGCAGTGTAAGGAAGCCCTGTTATCTGTTCGATACACGTAAAAGTAAATAAACGTACTTGCTTGCTACTAGCAGGCGCATATGGTGAGCAACATCAAAGAGACCTGGGACGATCGTTCCGGGTTTTTCTTATGTGCGTCTGAGCATCACTGGAGATTGCACACTATGCGATTTTTTCCATGAAGAATGATACAATGAATACTTGCAGAACGTATGGAGAGGAGATGCACTTGTGGATAAAGGTCAAATGGGCACTTCTATGAAGAAAAATCGTTTGGGTACTTCGGAATTGATGGTGGGGGAGATCGGACTGGGCTGTATGTCGCTCGGAACGGAACTGAAACCTGCAGTGGAGCTGATTCACGAAGCGTTGGATCTCGGGGTTAATCTGCTGGACACAGCTGATCTGTATGATGCCGGACGGAACGAAGAGATTGTGGGACAAGCGATCAAAGGGCGCCGGGATCAAGTCATTCTGGCAACCAAAGTGGGGAACCGCCGTATTCCTGGCAAAGAGGGCTGGTCATGGGACCCGTCCAAAGCTTATATTAAACAGGCCGTGCATGAAAGCCTCAAACGACTGCAGACCGATTACATTGATCTGTATCAGCTTCATGGTGGCACGCTGGATGATCCAATCGCTGAGACCATTGAAGCGTTTGAGGAGTTGAAGAAGGAAGGACTTATCCGATACTACGGCATCTCTTCCATTCGTCCGAACGTGATTCGGGAGTATGTAGAGAAATCATCCATTGTCAGCGTGATGAATCAATACAGTGTAGTGGATCGCCGGGCGGAAGAGGAAGTATTACCTTTACTTGAGCAAAAAGAAATCAGTATCATCGCTCGCGGCCCGGTTGCCAGTGGTGTACTGGCAGCATCGGGAACGGCGAAGGCAGACAAAGGATATCTGGATTATACGCCAGAGCAGTTGCATCACATCCGCCAAGGCCTGGCTGGACTGGTCACAGATGATCGCAGCATGGCACAGACGGCAATCCGTTATGCGCTTGCGCAACCTGCCGTTGCTGCTGTCGTTCCAGGAGCCAGTTCCAGAACACAATTGTTGCATAACATTGCGGCTGCTTCATCTGCCCCGCTCACCCCTGCCGAGATTCAGGTCATACGGGAGCAGAGTCCTGCTAACCGTTACACGCAGCATCGTTAATGGGTGGGTTACCTGTTTTCAAGTGTAACTATTTGAGGTACAATAAGAGCACCATCTCTACACAAAGTACAACTATTAACTAGAACGACATAAGGAGAGAATAGATATGGAAAGAATTCAAAGTGAACAGCAATATCGCGACCTGATTAACTCCGACGGTATGACGGTCATTAAATTTGATACAACGTGGTGCCCGGACTGCAAAAACCTGGATCGGTTCATCGGTGACGTTATTGATCAGCATGCCGATAAAACTTTTTATGCGCTGGATGCAGAAGAATTCCAGCCGTTTGCTGAAGAGAACGGTGTACGCGGCATTCCAAGCCTGCTGGTTTTCCAGAACGGCAAAAAGCTTGCGCATCTTCACAGCAAATGGGCAAAAACCCCTGCACAAATCTCGGAGTATCTGGAGACACTTGAGTCCAAAGTCTAAGCTGATGCTTAGCAAAACCCCTGCCTGTCTTAGGACAAAGCAGGGGTTTTTGAATTGTGAATCGTTAGAGTTAGAGTTTAACAAGTTTACTTCTTTTTGAATTGAGGTTTACAAGTAGAATACTTGCAATAATCATGACCAGTCCAGCAATCAGATTGATGGTGATGGATTCTCCTAGAAATAACACACTACATAGCAGTGCAATCAATGGAATCAGAAAGGTGAAGGAGCCTACTTTGCTGGCTTCCCCGGAACTGACAAGTTTGAAGAAGGCCAGCCAGCCGAGAGCAATGACAAATACGGAGATGAAAAGCATATCCATCACAAAAGGCAGAACCCATTGTACCTCATTCCAGTTCTCTGTAGCGGTTCCCGTTAAAGTTAGAATTACACCGCCAATGAGAATCGGAATGGCTGTCATCCAGATCCCGTCCACCTTGGCTGAAGTTTTTTTCATATAGATCGTGCCTGCTGCCCAACTGATGGCACTGAACAATCCCAGCATGACACCTTCAGGGGACATTTTGCCAGTCATGCCACCGATGCTGATCGTTGCTACGCCTGCAAAGCCGAGCGCGAGTCCGATTATTTTCATAGTATACATCGTTTCACCAAGCCACAGCCATGCCCCAATCCCAAGCAGAACAGGCTGCAAGAACACGATGGAAGAAAACAATCCAGCAGGCACTTCGGTCAGACCCACCGTCTGAAAACCGTAAAAGAAAATGATGTTAAGTGCGGCAGAGATGGCGTAAATATACCATGTTTTCCGAAACTGGAGTGTTTTGTACCGCGGAAATGCATAAAATCCAAGAACCAGTCCGGCAATTAGCAGTCGCATGCCTGCGAACAGGAGGGGCGGTGTATAGTTTAATGCGTATTTGGTCAGTGGCCAGTTGATTCCCCACATGAGAACCAGAAAAGCCAAGATCCAGCCTGCTTTTGAACGTGATAAAGCCATAGATTATCTCTCCTTCAAGTTATATGGAAAAGTCTTTTTGGACTGCAAGTCCAGTACAGTTTTTCTTCTGAATCAACCCATTCGAATGTTCTTTGGCCATTGTATTTGCCAGTCGTTGATCGTCCGTGTTCACCATGATACAATAACAAACATAATAATTGAAATGCATGTTATTTATGAGGAGCATACCAGAACTGTTATGAACAATTCACAATTACAGTTATTTATTAAAATAGCCGAGACGAGAAGTTTCACACGGGCCGGCCAAGAGATGAATATGACGCAGCCTGCGGTGAGCCGTGCCATCTCGGCACTGGAGAATGAACTGGATGTTTCGCTCATCATTCGAGACCGACGTAACGGTATTATGCTGACCGATGTAGGGCAACGAATACTAGTCATTTTCCGCAGAATTTTACAGCAGTATGATAAGGTACAACAAGTTGTTGCTGAGGAGAAAGGGCTGGAGATTGGAACCATTCGCATCGGTTCTTTTCCGATGTCCTCGGCTCATCTATTGCCTCGAATTATTCGATCTATCCGTGATCGTTATCCGCAGATCGAATTCGAGCTGCACGAAGGCAATATTATGGAGATTCAACAGTGGCTGAATTCGCGTGTAATTGATGTTGCTTTAATGATTGCAACGGAGCAGGAGGCGGAAGAACTAAACTATGAAACGATGCCGCTGTACAACGAAGAGATGCTTGCTGTATTTCGTGAGGACGAGACGTTTGCTGATCAGGACATACTGGATGTGAAACAGTTAAGCGGGCAGTCAATGATTATTTGTAACGGTGGTTATGAGATGCCTATTGTAGATCTCTTTGCCCGTGCGGAAGCAGAGCTTAGCATCGGTTTTATTGTTCATAATGTCAATACGTGTCTAAATATGATCGAACAAGGGTTGGGGACGGCCATATTACCTGCCATTTCGTTATCCTGGCTTCCACCTGGTGTCAGAGCTCTGCCAACGGAGCCGAAGGCCTATCGTCCCGTTCAGCTTGCTTTACCTTCCTTTACGGAGGCGTCTCCAGCTTCTCGTTTGTTTGTGGAAACGTCATTACAATTGTTCGGACGGCAGCGGTAAAAATCTTGTTTAGAATTTGTTCAGTATCGTTCGTTATACTTAATAGAACAAACTGAATATTGGAGTGAACAAGAGCCACATGAACAGAGAAATATTGGATGAGATGCACCAATTAAGCCATAATGATGATCGCAGGTATCATTTACTTATGGCTGGTGTCAAACAAATGTTACATGAACAGAAGCTGAACAGATATCGTTGGTTAGGAAGACTGAAGGAGCGGAAGAGACAGCGAAACATACAGGCTGACCGATGGGAGTAACGATCTAACTTCCTGAACATGCCATAGAAATATCATGATGGTACATTTACATATGAAGTGATAGCAAAATGGCGGCCCGACTTCCGTGAGGAAGACAGGGCCGCCATTTTCCAATTAAAATCACCGGATCTGTTTGATGTTTGATATGAATTGAACTGTGTTTACACAGAAACGGAGAGGACAGAAAAAACCTGAAAAGCGAAGCGGCCGCCTAAAAGCTTTCTGAAAGAAAGCTACATCGGAAGCATACGCTTATCACCGGATTTTCCCCTTGGGAAAAGGGAATCAAAAAAATCTGGGGATAACAGCGGTTGGAAGGTTATTCTGTCATCGGAGTGAGAGGTGTAAACTGAACTCAGTTTGTTCAATGGATATCCATTACATCATCAGGATCACAAAGAATACAGCTGCCAGTACAAAGCGGTACACAGCGAAGACAGTCAGGCTCAATCTTTTCAAAATAGACAGGAATGTCTTAATCGCCAGCATGGCAACGATGAAGGCAGCGATGAAGCCAATCGCAAAGATGAGAAAATCATCACTGTTCAGATGATCAATGCTTTTGTACAGGTCATATCCCGTGGCACCAATCATAATTGGAACGGACACGAGGAAGGTGAATTCTGCCGCAGCTACCCGGCTGATTCCGGCAAACAAGCCGCCTGATATCGTGGAGCCGGAACGGGAGAAACCTGGCCACAACGCCAAAATCTGAAACATACCCACAGCTAACGCTTGTTTGTAGGTAATATCGTCAACGTCATGTGTGGTAATCCGTGAGCTTTTATTGCTCCAGCGTTCAGCTACGATCATCAATATACCACCGATCACAAGGCTGTACAGTACGGTTTGCGGACCAAACAAGTGAGCCTTGATCCAGTCCCGGAACACAAGTCCGATGACAACAGCAGGAACCATTGCCAGAATGATATGTCCCAGATTGAGGCGGCGAGAATACGGCCTTTTGCCTCCAGTGAAGCGAAACATATCAATGAATTTGTTCCAGTACAGTACAACAACAGCCAGTACAGCACCAAGCTGGACAACCACCTCAAACGTTTTGACTGACTCGTTGTCCTCTGATAGACCCAGCAAGTGAGCTGTCAGAATCATGTGTCCTGTAGAGGACACGGGCAAAAACTCAGTCAAACCTTCGATGATGCCCATAATTATGGATGATATAAAGTCCAATTCTCTTCCTCCTTGAAATGCAGATGACAGCCATAAGGCCTGTCCTGCTATAACGATGTCTGTTCTTTCGAACAAGACTATCCTCTATTATGCTCAGAATTGCCTCCCACTTCAACTCTATGCTTGTAACCCGTTGTTTAAAACTATATTGACAAAAACCTAGTTATCCAATAGGATATACATTAACTGACTGACTGATCAATCGGGAGGGTAAAAAGAATGGCCAAAGTTAACGGTTTGGGACCCGGAGAAGAACGAAGGGACCAAATTATTCGCATAGCGATGGAACGATTCGCAACTCAAGGGTACCATCAGACGAAAATCTCTGATATTGTTCGCGAAGCTGGAGTCGCTCAAGGCACCTTTTACTGGCACTTCAAGAGCAAGGAAGCCATTGCTTCCGAGATTTTGTTAACGGGCAGAGAACAATTACTTGAAGCAATCGGGCAAGGGTACCGGAAGGATGCCGGGTCGGTTGAAGATATGGTGAAGGCCTCGGAGAAGTTGTTTACCAATTTGTTCACCTTTGCTGCGCAGAACCGATATTTCATGGAGTTGTTGCTTAAGGGCATCGTGACCGAGGAATCCGTCCAGAGGTTAGTTGAAGAGACTCGTAATGCCGTGGAGACAGCATTCCGTCACAATATGGAGCGTGCCATTGAACTGGGTATGTTGCCAGCAGATATGAATGTACCCTTACGTGCGGCATTGCTTGTAAGTATGATCGAGGGCATGATCTCGCGCTGGTTGTTCGGCTCAGACGCACTGCACAGACGTTTCACGGAGATGAGTGCTACAGCATTAGCAGCTGAAGCGGCGAGTTTTGAGTTTTACGGCCTGCTCGGTACATAATGTCGGCAAAGGTCGGGGGCTTTACTTTTCAGGTAAAAGAGGCAGGAAGATTCACATTTAACACACTTCTTCACATGATTAAGCCAGTCACAGGGAATAATGGAATCACCAAGAGAACATAAGATGAATGAGAGGAAGTTAACGTCATGAATAACACATATGGAACTAAAATTCGCAAAGGGTGGTCTATCACCGCGATTCTGCTCATGGTTGTGCTCGTACTGAGTGCTTGCGGTAGCAAACCCGCGGCGGAGAATGGCAATACAAACAATGCAGCACAGTCTGGTGGCAACGAACTGGAACAGATCAAATCGGCAGGTGTCATGAAAGTCGGCATGATGGGTACGTATCGTCCATACAACTTCCTGAATGACAAGAAAGAAATGGACGGATTTGATGCGGATATCGCACGTGAAGTAGCGAAGCGTCTCGGCGTTAAGGTTGAGTTTGTATCTCAGGAGTTCTCCGGTCTGACTCCAAGTCTGCAAGCGAAAAAGCTGGATGCGATTATCAGCCAAATGACGATTACGGACGATCGTAAAAAAGTGCTGGATTTCAGTGATCCGTACATCACCAACCAGGTCAAAATTATTGTCAAAGAAGACAACAACGATATTACGAAACTGGAAGATTTCAAAGGCAAAACAATCGGTGTAGGTTTGGGCACAAACGATGAAACGTACCTGCGCAACGAAGTGTTGCCCAAAGTCGGAGATTTTACAATCAAAACGTATGATGATGTGATCTCATCTCTGAAAGACCTGAACGCAGGACGGATCGATGCAACGATCAACAACCTGTATGCGTTGAAACCTATCGTAGATGCGAATGGATTCAAAATTAAAGCTGTTGGCGAAGCAATCAAGAGTGACCAGGCAGGTATCGCGGTGCGTAAGGACAACCCTGAACTTGTAGCGGCACTGAACGATGCACTGAAAGGCATGAAGGATGACGGCACGTACAATACCATTTTCAAAAAATGGTTTGGTGAAGAGCCTGCGCAATAATGAACCTGCAAGGCGAAGGGAAGTTTGATCCATGGAACTGATATTCGAAAATATCCCCTTCTTTCTGAAGGGGGCTTATTATACGCTTTATGTTACGGTGATCTCTATGTTTTTTGCCTTTATCATCGGGGTGCTGGTCGCTATTGCCAGGCTTAAAGGCCCGATGTGGCTAAGATTGATCGCCAGATTTTATGTATCCATCATGCGGGGAACCCCGCTGCTGGTGCAATTATTCGTTATCTATTACGGGCTTGTGGACTACGGCGTAACTCTCGGGTCACTAACAGCCGCTTGTCTTGGTCTCAGTCTGAACGCGGGGGCTTTCCTGTCGGAAACGTTCCGCGGTGCGATTCAAGCTGTACCGAAAGGGCAAACGGAAGCGGCATACGCTACCGGTATGACTCCAGCACAGGCGATGAGACGGATCATTTTCCCGCAGGCTGTGCGCATTGCCATTCCACCGATGGGGAATACCTTTATCGGAATGCTCAAGGAAACATCGCTTGTTGCTGCAATTGGCGTTACCGAGCTGTTGCGGTCTGCGCAGCTTCTGGTTTCGCAGTATGCGCTCAACATGCCATTTTATCTGGCAATCGGCGTGATGTATTGGATTATGAGCATCGGTTTCTCGGCCATTCTGGAACAAGTGGAGCGCCGGCTGGCCCGGGCTTACTAAAGGGGGAGAGAACCGGGTGATTACTACAACTGGATTAACCAAACGTTTTCAAAATCATGAAGTGCTCACCAATATCGATATGCATGTAGATGCCAAGGATATTGTTGTCCTGCTGGGTCCCAGTGGATCAGGCAAAAGTACACTGCTACGCTGTCTCAATGGACTCGAACAGTTGTCCGGCGGACAGATCGAAGTGAACGGCATTGTGGTAAACAGCGCAGATCCGCTGCGTGTGCAACGTGCCCGGGTGCTGGAGATTCGTCGCCAGACGGGTATGGTGTTCCAACAGTTTAACCTGTATCCGCACAAGACGGTGCTTGGTAATGTTATGGAAGGTCTTGTGACGGTGAAAAAAATAAAGCGGGACGAAGCCGCCGAGCGCGGCCGGCTTTTGCTGGATCGTGTAGGGCTGTCGGATAAGCAGGATGCTTATCCTTCCCGTTTATCTGGTGGACAACAGCAACGCGTAGCCATTGCAAGGGCACTGGCGATGGAGCCGGAAGTGATGCTGTTTGACGAACCGACCTCTGCCCTCGACCCCGAACTGGTTGGAGAGGTGCTGTCGGTGATGAAAGAGCTGGCGCAGGAAGGCATGACGATGCTGGTCGTGACACACGAGCTGAAATTTGCCCGGAACGTGGCGAACAAAATTGTCTTTATGGCAGACGGCTCCATTGTGGAGACAGCTAGCCCTGAAGCCTTTTTCGAACATTCGGAGCAAGAGCGAACACGCCAGTTCCTGCGGCAGATTACCGAATTTTAAACCACCCAGTGATGGGAAGGTTATTCTGTCATCGCAGTGTATGTGTAAACTACTATAGAAAGAAGGAAAACATCATGAATGTAACCACAGTATGGAAGGGAAAACGCGCGTTTACCTCCGAAGGACCGTCTGGGTATGCTGTAGGCATGGATGCCACAGCGGCATATGGCGGTGATAGCCAAGGCGCTACGCCGATGGAATTGTTACTCGCTGGCCTTGGTGGCTGTATGGGAATCGACATCACGATGATTCTGGATGCTTTTCTGGACAAGATCGATTCGATTGAGATTGAAGCACAAGGGACGCGGAGCGAGGATATGCCTAAAGGTTTTACGTCCATTGACCTGATCTTCAAAGTGGACGGAGATATCCCGGATTACCGGATCTGGAAAGCCATCCAGATGGCTGAAGAGAAATACTGCGCCGTTTCCGCATCACTGAGCGCAGATATCCATCCGAAGCTGATCCTCAATGGCGTGAGCACACCTCGTCCATAAAAAGCTTTACTTTCACTTTAGTTTGAATGAAAAGGCACTTCCAATCGCGGAAGTGTCTTTTTAGCATAGTCATATTTTATTGAATCCCATCGATGTATCCATAACAACTCAGGTCCATATCTCCACTTTAATGTCAAATCGAAGGCTGCAGTTATGTGGTATGATGGATGCGCAGGTGAGAGTGACCTGCTTCGGATGATCGCAAGTTGTAAGCGCTTATACAAGATGACGGAAGGTGCGGATATGTTAAAACGGCTGATTCGTATTACAAATGATCTCAAATTAAAGCATAAATTGCTCATTTCCTACGTGCTTGTTGTCATGGTTCCCGTCCTGATTATTGGTCTCGCCGTGACCAGTTATTTTCGTCAGCAAGCGCTGGATAATGCCATTGGGCAAACGATCATCAATGTGGATAAAATTAAAAGCCAGACGGCAACGATGCTGCGCGTACCTACAGACATATCCAACTTGCTCATGTTTAACACCGATCTCAAGGAGATCGTGAATCGCCAGTATAAAAGTGTGGTGGAGCTGACCTCGGCTTACCTCGCATATAAAGATTTTCAAGAATACAGGCGGTTATATCGTGAAATTGCAGGTATACGTTTTTATTCGACGAACCCGACATTGATCAATAATCTGGAATTTATTCCGGTCAATGAGCGAACCAAGCAGAGTTACTGGTACAAGGAAGCGCTGAAAACAACGAGCATCGGCTGGTTTTATATCCCTGGCAACGAAGACAATCCGGTTCACCGGCTCAGTCTGGTACGTAAAGTTCCTTTTGCCGAATATAAGACCGAAGGTGTGCTGATGATCGTAATCAATCAGGAAGAACTTAACGGTTTGTTGCGCCAGGAGCAGTTCGAGACACTGATTACCGATGAGCAGGGTTACGTTGTTGCAGCGAAAAATACCGACCTGGTCGGGAAAACGCTGGGTCAGCTTGATTTTGGCGTAGACCTCCAGAGTCAACCTAAGGGCACCATTGAAGCTGATTTTCAAGGGGAGCCCTCGAATATTGTCATTGATGAACTGGGGCCGGGATCAAGCTTTAACAAGCTGAAGGTTATCTCGGTGTTTGCGACCAAAAATATCGTGAAAGATGCCAACCAGATTAGCCAGATCGGCATGATTTTTATTACCATGGTGCTGGTGATTGCGCTGTTACTGGTGTATATTATTTCATTTCTAACCTCCAACCGGCTACTGCGCCTCAGTAAACATCTGAACAAGCTGGCTCTTGGAGATTTGAACGTCACTTCGCGCATTGACGGGAACGATGAGATTGGACAATTATCACGTCAGTTCAACTACATGGTGAAAAGTATTAACGAACTGATGACTCAGGTGGTCGAGACAACAGAGCAGAACAACCAATTGGAAATCGCCCAAAAAGAGATTAAACTGAAAATGATGGCCAGCCAGATTAATCCTCATTTTTTGTTTAACGCGCTTGAATCCATTCGCATGAAGGCTCACATCAAGGGAGAAGCAGAGATTGCGAATATTGTCAGGTTGCTTGGCAAGCTGATGCGGAAAAGTCTGGAGATTGGCAGCGGCAAAACAACGTTTCGTGCAGAACTGGAAATGGTGCGTTCCTATCTGGAGATTCAAAAGTTTCGGTATGGGGACAGGTTAGCCTTTGAGATTCATCTGGACCCTGAGGTGGAGAGGATGTATATCCCGCCTTTGATTATTCAGCCGATTGTAGAAAACGCTATTGTGCATGGACTAGAGAACAAAGAAGGAACCGTGCGGGTGCATATTCTGATTTGTATGGTGGATCGTATGGTCACGGTACAAGTGAAAGATGATGGAGCGGGCATCACCCCGGAACGACTTGCAGAAGTGATGCAGTTTGTCAGCGGTCCTGAAGAAGAGGAGAAGAGCCGGATTGGCATGCGAAATGTGCATCAGCGTTTGACTTTGACGTATGGGGAAAATGCCGGGTTACAGATTAACAGTGTGTACGGGGAAGGAACAGAGGTTTCTTTCACCTTGCCAGCGGGAGGGAACCAGCATGTATAAAGTATTGTTGGTAGACGATGAACCAAGCATTCGCGAGGGATTGACCACGATTATCGATTGGGAAAAATACAGCTTCCAGGTCATGGCTACAGCCGGAAGCGGGCGCGAGGCCATCGCCTGTTTCAACGAAATCAAGCCGGACCTGACCATTATTGATATACGGATGCCAGGCATGACTGGCCTGGAAGTCATCGAAGAGATCCGCCAGCATGAACCTGACGCACATTTTCTGATTTTGAGCGGTTATGCTGACTTTGATTATGCCAAAAAAGCAATCAGCTTCGGCGTGGATGGTTATCTGCTGAAGCCAGTTGACGAAGAAGAGATCATCGCTGAACTGGAACGAATTGCGGGACAGCTTCATCAGGAACAGGAAACGCTGGCCCGCTACGCTGGCGAAGATACGGCATACAGAGAACATCAGATTGAAGCATTGTTATATGACTCTTTACAAGGTAAGGGGAGCAAGGAAGAGGACAGTCTTGGACTGCACTGGCCGCAGTATCAAGTGATTTTGCTGGAGATTCATGCGACGCTAGACCTGCAACGGGGCAATGAGATGAAACGCAAGCTGATTGAAGCATTCGACCAGAAGGATAAAGGTATCGTATTTTCATATCATTCCGGCTTGGGGTTATTGATCAAAGAAGCAGTTACTCAGAATACCTCATCACAGAATCTATATGATGAATTGCAAACATTACTCGCAGAGTGGAACATTCACATGTACGCTACCGCTGGAGAACCGGTACAGTCTACTACCGAGATTGCCAGATCATACACACAGGCGAGCAGCCTTATGGCAGAACGGTTCCTGTTCACAGAGCAACGGATCAAACGCTGGGATGAAGGGCGACTGTCTCCTTCAAGTGCGGAGAGTAACGGTATGGGAGCCCAGGCAGACGGCATTCAAGAGCCTGATGAAGTTGAGCTGGCGGACAAGCTGTATTATGCCTTGGACATTCGCAGCAGTGAATCGGTTATGCGTGTGCTTGGAGAGATGGAGGAGCGACTGATTCCGTATCATTGGACGGAGCAGGCCATCAAAACGGCATTTTCGCAGGTGTTCTCGCTCGCGTTCAATAAACTTGCTGCAGCGAATCAGCACATGCAAACCATTATGCAGGATCACTCCGTGCTGATTAATGAGGTATATCATCAGTTCACGATGGCTGATCTTAAAGCGATGGCGGCGGAACATTTGCATCGTCTGATTCAGCGTATGGGCGGAGGCAGTACAGATACCGTGATGAAACAGATGATTGAGTTCATTCAGCGTAATCCCGGTGAGAATCTGAAGCTGGAGGTTCTGGCTGAGGTGTTTAACTACAACAGCAGTTATCTGGGAAAATTGTTCAAGAACCACACGGGCGAATCGTTTAACGCCTTTCTGGATAAAGTTCGAATCGAGAAAGCGAAAGCTTTGCTTGACGAAGGGTTAAAGGTGCATCAGGTGGCTTCAAGAGTCGGTTATGCCAATGTGGACTATTTTCACGGTAAATTCAAAAAATACGTAGGAGAATCTCCTTCGGCGTATAAACAATCCAGATCCCAATCTCACACGAGAGAAACGAATCACCATGACAATGAAGATGCATAACCGGCGGTGGCTCGGGAGTTCTTCATAATATAGTCCATGTACTTCCCCGAATAAGCAATGGTATGTCCAAGCTGTACACCGTAGACTGATTGTACAAGGTACAAGAGTCCAGATGAAGGGATGGCTGCAGGATATGAATCGTACTGATTTAACAACTGTACGTCACACGATCAATTTGAACGGAACATGGCATTTTCAATTAACTGAACGGAGTGGAGAACGAAGAGAGGGAGAGAATGCTGGGACATACATCCCCCCGCACCGGGATGATGTCTTATGGAATACGATTCAAGTTCCGGGGTCATGGGAAGAGCAAGGATACGGGGAAGCGCCGGAGTACACCAGAATCGACACGTGGACCAAAATCCGAGAGTATGAGGGGGCAGCATGGTATGCGCAGGACATCTATATTCCCTCTGATCCACAGAACGGACACTATGTGTTCAGACTGAAAGGTGTACGTTGGACATCGAGGCTGTGGTTCAACGGGAACGAAGCGGGAGAAAGAGATAGTCTGCTGACGGATCAGACGTGGGATGTGACCCCTTGGGTGAAGCCTGGCGAGATGAACCGTGTAGAGATTTGGGTGGATAACACGATGAAGCTTCCACTGGCAGGCAGCCATATTCATTCTTTGCATACCGCTACGGCTTGGGGAGGTATTACAGGAGGAGCCTATTTGGAGAGGCAACCCATGCAACGGGTACATACGGTGCGTATTGAACCTGATCCTGCTAACGGAAAGATAGCAGTTCGGTACACGGTTATTAATCCAGCTGCAGACTCAGTCGCACCGTTGCAGCTTCTAATCAATATCCAGCATCCGGATGGCTCATGGCTAAAGCGCGAGTGTTTGGATATCGATTGTACCTTGAATAGCAGTGTTGAGAAGGGCTGGGTTACGGGGGGATGCCAGATTGCATTGGACTCCGAGAATGCGATTGCCATGTGGAGCGATGAGAATCCCCTCTTATATCGGGCGGTAGTTCAATTGCAGGCAGGCGAGCAGAAGCTTGACCAGGTGGAGCAGCGGTTTGGCATGCGTTCTTTTGCATCCAGTGGAAAACAACTTGTCCTGAACGGAACACCAGTGTTTCTGCGCGGGTATGTGGACTGTTGTATCTTTCCACTTACGGGATATCCCGTTTGGGATGCACAGTACTATGTGGAGCAATTTCGCATAGCCAAGTCATATGGCTTCAACCATGTTCGTTTACACGGATGGAGTCCACCGGAACCATTCTGGGAAGCTGCCGATGAAGAGGGTATGCTTGTACAAGCAGAGCTTCCTCATTGGTCACGTTTTTTTGAACAGCGGGATGTATCCGCTCCTCCTGAAATACGTATGTATCTGACACAGGAGCTAGATCGATTGCTGGAAGCATTGCATTGTCATCCTTCCTTTGTTCTGTTCTCACTCGGTAATGAGTTAATTGGCGCAAACGGACATCCTGAACTGAATGCACTTATCTCAAGAGCGAGAGATACAGATCCATCGAGACTATATACAGATAACACAGGCTTTGGACACCTTCCAGCTCAAGGCAGAGAGACCGATTATTTTATTCAATCATTCAACTGGCATCCCCCGCTGGAATCTGTATTGGCGGCGGTACCCGATACTACGCTGGATTATCATGCGGTTACACGGCTTGCATCACATCCGGTGATCGGGCATGAACATGCGCAATTTACAATGTATGTACGTCCGCAGGAACGAGAGAAGTATACAGGTGTCCTTCGTCCTACATGGTTAGAACCTGTCGAAGAGTCGCTTACACGTAAAGGCATGATGGCAAAGCTGGAACAATACCAGCACGCAACGGGCATACATCTGATGCGATCCCTTAAAGAAGCGATGGAGCGAGTAAGACGTACGCCAGATGCTGCGGGCATCCAGCTGCTGGATATCCGTGATTTCCCGGGACAGGGACACGCCACCACGGGTTTTCTGGATGTTTTTTGGGAAGATAAAGGGATAACCACACCGAATGAAGTAAAACAATTCAATGCTGAGGTGGTTATTCTCCTGAGTTCCAGAGAGCGGACATACTATGCTGGAGAACCGATTGAAATCGAAGTACGTGTATCCCACTTTGGCAAAAGGGTGTTAAAAAATGCTTCCATTCACTGGAGAATGGTTACGGTCACGGACGAACGGATGCTGGCTGAAGGAGAATGGAGCTGCGGAGATATGCCGTGCGGTGCGGTAACATCTCTCGGGAGTATAATGGTTAACTCTCAGGCCGAAGGTGTAGTTGCGTTTCGAGTGGAGGCTGAGCTACGTTGCGACCCTGTGAATGATCCGCTGCATTCCGGTAATGCGGAGCATTCCACCGTTCACTCTTCCCATCGTTTAGCAACCGTTACGATAGCCCGGAATCAGTGGCATGGCTGGTCTTTCCCACAGATGAAGATGCAAAACGAGCGTCATGGAGAGATGAAGCGCATCTGGAATACGGTAAAAGAACTACAGCCCCTACTCGCTGATTCTTATCATGATGCTGTAGATCATGTGAATGGCTTCCGATGGTTAAAGGAAAATCAGCATGACCTGTTGATCGTGAAGTCCTTAACCTCCAATGTACTGGATCTTCTCTTAAATGGTGGAAGAGTTTGGCTTATGCCGGGTGCAACGGATCTGTATGATCCAGTGGAAACGAAGTACCTGCCGGTGTTCTGGAATTATCTCATGTTTGCCACCCAGCCGGGGGCTACGATGGGCATGTATATGGAGAAAGAAACAGCTCTTCTCGGAGCTTTTCCGCAGGATGGAGCTTCGGACTGGCATTGGTATCATCTTGTGAATGGTACGCCGGCCATATGCCTGGATACCATGCAGGGGGCTACACCGCTAATCGAGGTGGTGGATCATTTCCACCGAGCGAAACGGCTCGCTTATGCTTTTGAGGCCAGAGCAGGGAAGGGGAGTATCCTGGTATCTACTTTTCCTTTTACCGATACAGCCTTGATGAAGCGCCCGGAAGCTGCGTTTCTTTTTCAAGAGATGTTGTCTTATGCTTGCGGAGAGCAGTTTCATCCGGAAAGCTCCGTTACAGCCGCCGAGTTGCTAGGAGTATTCAAACTTCAACCTATTCAATTCACATTGTGATAAGACACGAATCAAGACACTAAAGGGACCTAACCAGGTCTCTTTTTTGATGTATGAAATGTAAAGTAAACGATTTCCGAAAAACGTTTTCGTATTTTAGTTAAAAAAGTTATTTTTTACTTCATATAGATTTTATAACACTAATAAGTATTTAATATCTCTAATTTTAACGGATAAATGTCTGATTCTAGAGGGTTATATCTAATTTTTATATGATTTTCTCTAAAATCCAGATGGTATTTTGAAAACGCTCTATCGATTATGATTATTTTATAAAAACAGAGGAGGGGGAACGAAGATGGAAACGCTAACAAAAAAATCCGCTTCCGCGAATAGAGGCAGTGACTCCCAGCCACCATTGAAGCCAAGGCGTAACGGAGTTTGGGACAGAATGAAACAGCAGAAGTATCTTTATCTTATGTCATTGCCATTCGTCGCTTGGGTATTTGTATTTAACTATCTTCCGCTGTGGGGATGGACGATGGCTTTTCAAAACTATAAACCAGCCAGGTCGTTTGGTGAACAGGACTGGGTTGGTTTTAAACACTTTGTAGAATTGTTTAGTGATGACAGGTTCTATCTGGTGCTTCGAAATACACTTGCGATGAGTTTGATGGGACTGGTTGTCGGTTTTATCGTGCCGATTTTCTTCGCGATCCTCCTGAACGAAATGAAAGGCATGTTCTTCAAACGGGCTGTACAGACCGTATCGTACCTGCCTCACTTTGTATCCTGGGTCGTTGTTGCGGGGATTATTACCAAGATGCTGTCCACGGATGGAGGCATTATCAATGACCTGCTCATTGGTCTCAATATTATTGATCAGCCGATTCAGTTTATGGCCAAGGGAAATCTGTTCTGGTACATTGTAACCGCTTCAGATATGTGGAAGGAAACGGGCTGGAATGCGATCATCTATCTGGCGGCCATCACTGGTATTGACCAAGAACTGTATGAAGCATCCCGTGTAGACGGTGCAAACCGTTTTAGACAGATGTGGCATATCACACTGCCAGGGATCCGGACGACGATTTCTGTATTGTTCATCATGTCCATCGGACATCTGATCAGCATCGGTTTTGAGAAACAATTTTTGCTACAGAACAGTCTGGTCCTGGATTACTCCGAAGTCCTTGATCTCTATGCACTCAATTACGGTTTGAATATGGGCCGATTCTCGTACGGTACAGCGATAGGTATCTTCAACTCTGTTGTCAGTATCATCCTGTTGTTTACGGCCAACGGTTTGTTCAAAAAATTCACCAAAGAAAGCATCATGTAGGGAGGGGGAGACATTATGGCGAACAAAACATTCAATGCCACACGGGGCGATAAAGTGTTCGATATATTCAATATCCTCGCGATGACCATGGTGCTGATTGTAACACTCTATCCATTTCTTAACGTACTGGCGATCTCACTGAACAACTCAGCAGATACAGTACGCGGCGGAATTTACTTATGGCCTCGTGAATTTACATTACAGAACTATCAGACGATCTTCCAGTATGAAGGTCTGCTCCAGGGCTTGAAAATCTCCATTATGCGTACGCTTGTAGGTACACTGCTTGGACTGATCAGTTCATCCATGATCGCCTTTACGCTAAGCAGACCTGACTTCGGTCTTCGGAAATTTGTATCTACAACACTGGCGCTGACGATGTATTTCTCGGGTGGTCTGATTCCGGTATACATCCTGATGCGTGACCTGAACCTGATCGGTACATTCTGGGTATACGTATTGCCTGGTATGATCAGTGCCTGGAACGTATTTATCATCCGTTCATTCATTGACGGGTTGCCCTATGCCTTGCAGGAATCAGCGAAGCTGGACGGCGCGAATGATTTCAAAATCTATTACCGGATCATTTTACCGCTGTGTAAGCCGGTACTCGCAACGATTGCTTTGTTCTTGGCAGTGGGTCAGTGGAATGCTTGGTTCGATACGTATCTGTATAACGGCTCAAAAGCACATCTGACGACGTTGCAATACGAGTTGATGAAAGTACTGCAAAGTACACAACAAGGTTCGGGAGCTGGACGGAATGCGAATGATATGGCACAGCAAATGACGCAAATCTCTCCAGAGTCGATCAAAATGGCGATTACAATCGTCGTTACCGTTCCAATTTTGATTGTGTATCCATTCCTGCAAAAGTATTTTGTTGGCGGAATGACGCTTGGAGCGGTAAAAGCATAGACCTGTGATCCGATGTAAAGACTGGCTTAATAATGGATTGTACACCTATAATAAAGTACTTATACAAGAAGCTCGGGATATCCGCACTGCTTCCGTAACGGCATGATTTTCAGCTACTGCGGGAGAGGATACTCATGAAGCTATAGAGAGGAACAGAACAGTTCCGTATAAGACAGACGTATGAATAGGGAGGATTACCATTATGTCCAGTTTCAAAATGAAGGTCGCACTGGCGCCTGTTCTGGCTTTACTTGTGCTTACAGCCTGTGATGGAGGCGTTGGCGGTAAAACGTCACTTACGAATACGAGCGGAGCGCCATCTCCACTTACGTTCGATTTTTTCAGTGTTGATCCGAGTCCGAACTGGAATGGCATGAAGGATGAAGTGGGCAAGGTCATTACAGCTAAAACAGGCATCACCCTGAACGGTGAATTTGCCGTTAGCGGGGGACAGGATAGGATTTCATTAATGGCAGCAAGCCGAGACTATCCAGATATCGTTTCTCCCAAGGGGGAACTTAGCAAGCTGGTTGATGCTGGAGCAATGCTCGACCTGACAGACCTGATTGAACAACACGCTCCCAACCTGAAGAAGCTATATGGTAATTCCATGAATCGGTTGAAATATAGCAACGTGGATCAGTCAATTTATGTATTGCCGACGTATTATGCAGTGGATCAGAAGTATTTTGACGCCGGCGGTGGATTCGGTATTCAGCATCGTGTGCTCAAAGAGCTGGGATACCCCAAGGTTCGTACACTTCAGGATTATGAAAATATATTGCGAGCTTACAGCGAGAAACACCCCATGACGGATGGTCAGCCGACCATTCCGTTAACGCTGGATGCTGACAACTGGAGAATCATGATCACCGTTACGAATCCTGCGTTTCTGGCGACAGGCGCGCCGGATGACGGCGAATACTACATTGATCCAGTTACCTATGAAGCGAAGCTACATTATAAACGCCCAGAGGAAAAGGAGTACTTCCGCTGGTTGAACCATATGTATAACGAAGGTTTGCTGGATCAGGAAAGCTTTGTACAAAAATCAGATCAGTATAAATCCAAGATTGCGAGTGGACGCGTACTGGGCCTGATCGATCAGGATTGGGGATATGCCGACGCTGAGGACGCATTGAAATCGGCGGGCAGAGCGGAGGCAACCTATTCACATTTTCCGGTGACGTTGTCCGAAGACATGAAGGATCATTCTTTTCAAGACACGGGATTTGTATCAGGCTGGGGAATTGGTATAACGACTTCTAACCCTGATCCGGTGCGTACCATCCAGTTCTTTGATTATTTGGCTTCCGAAGAGGGTCAGATCTTGATGAACTGGGGCATTCAAGGCAAGCACTACGAAATCAAGGATGGCAAACGTGTAATTCCCGCAGAAGTCCAGGATCAAAAAACAAACCATGCTTCTGCTTTCCAGAGAGAGTCTGGCATTGGACTATATAAAAATATGTCTGGACGTTACGGGGATGGTGTAAAAGACTCGACTGATAATTATTATACGACGAATTTTCCTGAGCAAATTCAGGCTTCGTATACCCAGGCGGAGAAAGAGACCCTACGGGCATATGGTGCATCCACTTGGAAGGACCTGTTTCCAAAGGAAGAGGAATTCCCGGTTAAACCTTGGGGAGCAGCTTATAACATGCCTACACCCGGAGACTCGGATTATAATGTCATTTTCCAGAAAACACAGGATATCATTCGCAAACGGATTCCCGAAGCTGTTTTAAGTTCGCCGAATCAATTTGATGCCATTTATGATGGCTTGATCGCTGAACTAAACCAGGCAGGAGCAGAAAAAATGGAAAAACAATATACCATTTTAATTCGAAATCGCGTTCGTTTGTGGAACGCTGATTAGTGTTGGAGTAGTACAGACTTGTCTGTTTCAAAAATGGAAACAAACCCGGAATATCGGGTTTGTTTTATACAGAAAACGTTTTAGTGAAACCGTTTTAGATTTTTATAATTAGCTATTGACAAGGGAAATTTTAGATATTATGATTCAACTGTGAAAGCACTTACAAAAACTTGTACGCTGTTGGATAGACTTATACGATAGTACTAAATTGAGTGAACGTGTGATTCATCAAAGCTCAGCTAGGTCAGATTCTCATCCCCACAGACTGGGAAAAGTAAGCGCTGTTAATGTCACCCGAATCTGAGAAACGCAATTTGATTCACCCGGATATGGTATGAGCAGGCGTGTCCTGTTGTACAAATACACAGCTTCATTTTATCCAAAGGGGGATTATACATGAAGGGCAGAACACCAAAAACATTTGCAATGCTTTTGTTAGCGAGCGCTCTTGCGATCACAGCAGGATGCGGAACTACCGGAGGGAAATCAGCTGAAGAAAAACCGGTGGATACGGGGGATACAACAACGCCAATCACCTTTACATTCTTCGGTGCCGATGCAAGTCCGAACTGGAATAACATGAAGGATGCTGTTGGGCAAGAGATTACGAAGGCAACCGGTGTTACGCTTGAAGCTGAATTTGACGTGAATAACGGTGGAGACCAGAAAATTCCGCTGATGGCTGCTAGTGGTGATTACCCTGATATTATCTATCCTAAAGGAAACCTGTCGAAGCTGGTGGATGCAGGTGCCATGCTTGATCTAACCGACCTGATTGAGGAACATGCACCTAACCTGAAAAAAATCTATGGTGACCAGATGAACCGTCTGAAATATAGCAATGAAGATCAGAAAATTTATACGATTCCAACGAATATGGGTGTAGGTAACGTCGCATTCGATGCTACCGGCGGATTCGAGATTCAGCAGAAAGTGTTGAAAGAGCTGGGTTATCCCGAAGTGAAAACCCTTGAAGATTATGAAAACGTGCTACGCACTTATTATGAGAAACATCCAACCATTGATGGTCAGCCTACGATTCCGCTCACGCTGAATGCGGATGACTGGAAGATTATGATTACGGTTACAAACCCGGCCTTTCAAGCAACGGGCGGACCAGACGATGGTGAATATTATATTGATCCAGAGACGTATGAAGCAAAGCTGCACTACAAACGTCCAGAGGAAAAAGAATACTTCCGCTGGCTGAACAAAATGTACAACGAAGGTCTCTTGGATAAAGATACGTTTGTTCAGAAGGATGACCAGTACAAATCCAAAATTGCCAGTGGCCGCGTACTGGGTCTGATCGACCAGGAGTGGAACTATGGCGAAGCTGAGAATGCGCTTAAATCCAAAAACAACGGCGAGAGCACATATGCTCACTTCTCCGTGTCCCTGAACAAAGACATCGTAGATCATACGTTCCAGCCAACCGGTTTTGACGGTTACGGCATTGGTATTACAACGTCTGCGAAAGATCCGGTTCGTATCATCAAGTTTATGGATTGGCTTGCTTCTGACGAAGGCCAGGTGCTCCGGTACTGGGGTGTTGAGAACCAGCACTACAAAGTAGAGAATGGAAAACGCATCGTACCAGATGATGTGCAGGATCGTAAAACTAACGATAACTCCGCGTTCACAAAAGAGTCTGGAGTCGGAATGTATAACATCTTTAGTGCCAGATATGGTGACGGTATGAAAGATTCCACAGATAACTACTACACAACGAACTTCCCTGAACAGATTCAGGCTGGATATACGGCAGCTGAGAAAGAAACGTTGAAAGCGTATGGCATTACAACATGGAAAGATTTCTTCCCATCTGAGGATAAGTTGAAACTAAAGGATTGGGGTGCAGCATATAACATGCCGGTGCCTTCCGATACCGAATACAACGTGACTTTCCAAAAAACACAGGATATCATCCGCAAACGTATTCCAGAAGCGATCTTGGCGAAACCGGATCAATTCGACAGTGTGTATGACGGGCTGCTGGCTGAACTGGATAAAGCAGGCGCAGTGGAGATGGAAAAACAATATACCGTCTGGATCAAGGATCGTGTATCCCTCTGGACAGGTAAAGATGTGAAATAAGTTTTAGCATGACAAATGCATTGAAGGAAAATTGTAATTATATTTTTCAAGATTAAGCAGCTTGGCTCAAATAAGAAGTGGTATTCACAGGCACCAAGCCTGTTATACAGATAAAACCTTCATAAATAGGGGAGATAGACAAATGAGAGGCAAAATGAAAGGCAGAATGACAGGTAAGACACCCAAGACGTTTGCGATGTTAATGTTGGCTAGTGCAATGTTGGTTACAGCTGGATGCGGTAACTCCGGTAGCAAAGAGACTACCGAATCCAGTGGTACCGACCCGATTACGATCTCGTTCTTTGGCGCAGATCCAAGTCCAACCTGGAACAACATGCAGGATGCCGTTGGTAAAGAGATCACGAAGCAAACCGGCGTTACGATTGAGGCTGAGTATGATGTCAACAATGGCGGTGACCAGAAGGTTGCACTGATGGCGGCCAGCGGTGACTATCCAGACATGATTTTCCCAAAAGGAAACTTATCGAAATTGGTGGATGCAGGTGCAATGATTGACCTCACCGATCTGATCGAGGAGCATGCTCCTAACCTGAAAAAAATCTATGGTGATCAGATGAACCGTCTGAAATACAGCACCGAAGATCAGGCGATCTATACCATCCCGACCAACATGGGGGTAGACAACGTTGTTTTTGACGCTACAGGCGGATTCGAAATCCAGCAAAAGGTATTGAAAGAACTGGGTTACCCTGAAGTAAAAACACTTGAAGATTATGAAAATGTACTCCGTGCATATTATGAAAAACATCCTACCATCGATGGACAGCCAACGATTCCACTGACGCTGAATGCCGATGACTGGAAAATCATGATCACGGTTACGAATCCGGCCTTCCAGGCAACGGGTGCACCGGATGATGGAGAGTATTACATCAATCCTGAGACATATGAAGCGATGCTTCATTACAAACGTCCAGAGGAGAAAGAATACTTCCGCTGGTTGAACAAAATGTACAACGAAGGTCTTCTAGACAAAGATACATTTGTGCAAAAGGATGACCAGTACAAGTCCAAAATCGCTAGCGGCCGTGTTCTGGGTCTGATTGATCAGGAGTGGAACTATGGTGAAGCCGAGAATGCGCTCAAGTCCGCAGGTAAGGATGACAGCACGTATGCTCACTTCTCCGTCTCGCTGAACAAGGACATCGTAGACCACACGTTCCAGCCAACCGGTTTTGACGGTTACGGTATCGGAATCACGACGTCTGCCAAAGATCCGGTTCGCATCATCAAGTTTATGGATTGGCTTGCATCCGATGAAGGTCAAGTCCTGAGAAACTGGGGCATTGAAAATGAGCATTACAAAGTAGAGGATGGCAAACGTGTCGTTCCACAAGATATTCAGGATCGCAAAGTAAACGATAATTCCGCATTCACCAAAGAAACAGGTATTGGCATGTACAACATTTTCAGTGCCAGATACGGTGATGGTGTGAAGGATGCAACGGACAATTATTACACGACCAACTTCCCTGAGCAGATTCAGGCTGGATACACAGCGGCTGAGAAGGAAACGTTGAAAGCTTATGGTATTAATACTTGGAAGGATTTCTATCCTGCTGAAGATGATCTGAAGCTGAAAGAGTGGGGGGCAGCGTACAATATGCCCGTACCTTCCGGTACAGATTACAGTGTGAAATTCCAGAAAACACAGGATATCGTGCGCAAACGTATTCCGGAAGCTGTTCTGACTTCACCAGCGAACTTCGATGCAACCTATGATGCATTCCTGGCTGAACTGGATAAAGCCGGTGCAGTAGAAATGGAGAAACAATACACGGAATGGATCAAAGATCGTGTATCCCTGTGGACGGGTAAAGACGTTAAATAATAAGAGTTCATCTTTATACCAGTTTCGAATCGGAGTATTAGGAAAAGGCCCTCATTGTGAGGGCTTTTTTCTGTAGTAGTATCTTTTGAGAATTCTGTAACGAGAAGCATTGACGACATTTTTGAAATCGCATATAATCCTCTTATTGTAAGCACTTCCAGTCAACATAATGGATGAATTCTAAGTTTTGCATGTTTACATCATTGAAACTTTTTTATTTTCGCATTTTCGAAAACGTTTTAGGAAACTAGTTTCGCTAACTCCCTATTTCATAAAAAGAAAAAAAATAGGTAATAAGCGAGATGGAATCATGCCTTACATGCACGACCCTATTACTAATGAATGACGTGGGAAGCACGATCCGTACGTCATCTGAACTGGAGGATTTAATTATGACGATTTTTCAATTTCCGCAAGATTTCCGCTGGGGAACCGCAACCGCATCCTATCAGATTGAGGGGGCTGCACAAGAGGGAGGGCGTGGAGTATCCATCTGGGATACATTCGCACGTACTCCTGGTAAAGTGTTTAACGGTGATAATGGTGATGTTGCGTGTGACAGTTACCACCGTTATGAAGAAGATATTGCACTGATGAAAAAGCTTGGCATTAACACGTATCGTTTCTCTATTGCGTGGCCACGCATTATTCCAGATGGGGATGGAGAGATCAACCGTGAAGGTCTGGATTTCTATCATCGTTTTGTAGATGCTCTGTTAGATGCTGGTATTGAACCGTTCCTTACACTGTACCACTGGGATTTACCACAGACGCTGGAGGATGACGGGGGCTGGGGAAACCGCAGAACGGTGGATGCATTTGTGAAATATGCTGAAGTGATCTTCAAAGAATTTTCAGGCAAGATCAACTTCTGGCTAACCTTCAATGAACCATGGTGTATTGCCTTCCTGTCCAATATGCTTGGCATTCATGCGCCGGGTAATAAAGATGTGCAAACGGCTATTAATGTGGCTCATGGTCTGCTCGTGGCACACGGCAAAGCTGTACAGTCTTTCCGCCGTATGGGCATTACGGGTCAAATCGGTATCGCTCCGAATGTATGCTGGGCTGAGCCGTACAGCAAATCTGCTGAGGATCAGGCAGCATGTGACCGCTCTATCGCACTGAATACAGACTGGTTCCTTGATCCAATCTATAAAGGCTCCTATCCTCAATTTTTGGTGGACTGGTTTGCAGAAGCAGGAGCAACTGTACCGATTCAAGATGGAGATATGGAAATTATCTCAGAGCCGATTGACTTGCTTGGCATTAACTACTATACGATGGGCATTAACCGTCATAATCCCGAAGCCGGTGTGCTTCAGTCGGAAGAAATGAACATGGGATTAATTAAAACAGACATCGGCTGGCCTGTGGAATCACGCGGTTTGTATGAATTCATGCATTACCTGCAAAAGTACGGTAACGTGGATGTATATATTACAGAGAATGGTGCATGTATTAACGATGATCTGGAAAATGGTAAAATTAACGACGATCGCCGTATTTCGTATTATGAGCAACACTTGGCCCAGATCCATCGCATCATCAATGACGGCATCAACCTGAAAGGGTATATGGCCTGGTCGCTGATGGATAATTATGAATGGGCTGAAGGTTACCGGATGCGCTTTGGTTTGGTGCATGTTGATTTTCGTTCACTTGTGAGAACGCCTAAGGAGAGCTTTTACTGGTATCAGAACGTGATCAAAAATAATTGGCTTGAGATCCGGAACTAGATTCTAAGCGAATGTCTTCTTTAACAGAAATTATTTTTTTCTACTATATATAGGCGGTTCTGTCGGACTTCTCCGATAGACCGTCTTTTTCTTATTCTAACGATCTCAGATGAGCTTATTTGAGCGAAATAGTGCCTTCTGAAATTGTAACGATCTCCACAAAGCTTATTTCAACAAAAACAGAAGAAACAAGCCCATTTTAGCTCCAAACAACTCAAATAAGCTCTCCTGTGATCGTTAGAAAATAAAAAGGTGTGATATACCCTAAATAGCGTCTCTGGTGATCGTTAGAAAAACGAGCCCTCTCAGCATCTTAACATTCCCAATCTAACTTCCTCTTCGTTTAATTAAAAGAACAGAGCCAGATAATCGTTAAGCATCTCTGTTGTCACAAGTAAAATTGAAATTTCTTAACTGTTCATAAGGGTTAACTAAGTTTCTGTTATAAATGGATTGTTTTTGGGTTATAAGAAGTATAGTGATGGTCATAATAAGTTTGTCAATACAATTAAAAGAAATAAAGTGTCCAAAATGAGAAAAAAATTTGAACATTTCTTGACTAAAATTCATACTGATGTGGTATATTGGTATTAGGAAAGCACTTACAAAAAGGGAAAAGGAAGTGTTTACTATGGCATCTAAAACAGCAATGGTCAGCCAATTAGAGCGTAAAGATAAAAATATGCGTCGCGCAGTTTTAACGATGACAGTTCTGGCATGGGTTGCGCTCATCACTGGAGTGGTACTGTGCCTCATCAACTTGAATGATTTTAATGATCGCAATTTAGGATTAATGGTCGGCATTGGCTTTCTTGTAGGTAGCGTATTTATCTACGTCATTGCTAAATCGATTGGTCTGGTTCATACACGGCATGAAGATGAAGGTGCAGATTAATTATAATCTTGCGTAATATCGTCCATAATAAGACTGGAGTATTCCTCGGAAATCCAGTCAATAAAGCCCTTTGCGGATACGTTGACAATCGTTCAACGGGACTGCAAAGGGTTTTATTTTGTGACCTGGAGTGTAAAGATTACAATGTACAAATATCAACCGATCAAGCGATTTGTGAGAAAAAATTCACACATTTGGGGTGTAAAATCGACAAATTTGTTAACATGAACAAAAAAGTCGTTCGTTTCTGATATCTTTAGTAGGAAGAGAGTAGTATACTGATTTTTTAGTATTAGCGAATATTTAAGGAGAGGGGATCAAAATGAACAAGAAACCTAGGTCGCTTATCCGGATTATTATTCCGGTTGTCCTGACGTTGGTTACAATTGCGTTGATTGTCTGGCCAATGCTGGCAGGCGGGCAGTATGTTGTTCTGGATCCGAAGGGGCCTATTGGCGCCGCACAGAAAGATTTGATTATTATTTCAACTCTTTTGTGTGCTGTTGTCATCGTCCCTGTGTTGATTATGTCCGCTGTAATCGTTTGGCGTTACCGCGACAAACCAGAAAACAAAAATGAGTACAAGCCAAACTGGGCTCATAGTACAAAGGCGGAAGTCATCTGGTGGACAATTCCGATTGTTATCATCGGACTTTTGGCCATCGTTACTGTGCGCTACACCTATGATTTGGAGCCTTCCAAACCACTGGCACATGAGAAAGAGCCCATTACGATTCAGGTATCTTCACTGGATTGGAAATGGTTGTTCCTCTATCCTGAGCAGGGCATTGCAACAGTTAACACACTGAATATTCCTGCAGACCGGCCTGTGAAATTTGAGCTCACTGCGGATTCACCGATGAACTCGTTCTGGATTCCGCAACTGGGTGGACAGATTTACACGATGTCAGGAATGGCAATGACCTTGTACCTGCAAGCTGACGATGAAGGTCAATATTGGGGTTCAGGAGCCAACTTTACTGGTGAACACTTTGGAGAGATGCGTTTTGATGTTAATGCAACGTCGGATGAAGAATTCGATAAATGGGTAGCTGAAGTGAAGCAACAATCCCAGCCAATGACTCAAGAAACGTATGACACACTGGCTAAGCCAGGAACAAGCAATGTTGCGTATTATTCTGCATTCCCTGAAGGACTGTTCCAGAAAATCGTAACTAAATATGTTGTTGACGGTAAAAGTGCTCACAGCAAGCATGAAGGTTCAAGCTCGAACGAGTCTGCTGCTGGAGATAAATCCTTGTCTGTACCGAAATTAAATACAAGTACGAACTAAAGATTCGAAAGGAGGCCCCCAATGTTAGAGAGATTAAAGGAGTTTGCATCGGAGTTTTTCGTTACCGGTGACCCGCTGATCTATGGAGCGGACGTGGCGATCGGGATTACGATGATTACCATCGTAACGGTGCTGACTTATTTCAAAAAATGGGGCTGGCTCTGGCGTAACTGGTTAACTACTGTCGATCACAAAAAGATCGGTATTATGTATATCATTGCTTCCATTATCATGTTGTTCCGTGGTGGTGTGGATGCATTGATGATGCGTCTGCAGCTGGCTATGCCTAATATGGATTTCTTACATCCAGAACACTATAATCAGGTCTTCACAACACATGGTACGATCATGATCCTGTTCATGGCGATGCCATTCATGTTCGGTTTGTTTAACGTTATTGTGCCGTTACAGATCGGAGCGAGGGACGTAGCATTCCCGTTCCTGAACGCACTGAGCTTCTGGTTATTCTTCCTGGGTGCAATGCTGTTTAACCTGTCCTTCGTCATCGGTGGTTCACCGGATGCAGGATGGCTGAGTTACCCGCCTCTATCGGAGCTGTCACACAGTCCAGGGGTAGGACAGAACTTCTATATATGGGGTATCCAGATATCGGGTATCGGTTCCCTGGCAACCGGTATCAACTTTATGGTTACCATCATTAAAATGCGTGCGCCAGGCATGAAATGGATGAAACTGCCGATGTTCACATGGTCGGTATTCTCCACTTGTATCATTATCTTGTTTGCATTCCCGATCTTGACTGTGACGCTTGCATTGCTCTTCCTCGACAGGTTTGCCGGGGCGCATTTCTTCACACTTGATCTGGGCGGCAACCCAATGATGTATATCAACTTGATCTGGATGTGGGGTCACCCTGAGGTATACATTGTCGTCTTGCCGGCATTTGGTGTGTTCTCCGAGATTGTAAGTACATTCTCGAAGAAAAAACTGTTTGGTTACAAATCGATGGTATTCGCGATGCTGATCATCAGCTTCCTGTCCTTCTTCACTTGGGCGCATCACTTCTTCACGATGGGTTCCGGAGCGGACGTTAATGCATTCTTCGCGGTTACAACGATGTTGATTGCCATTCCAACAGGGGTTAAGATATTTAACTGGCTGTTTACGATGTATAAAGGAAGGATACGCATGGCCACTCCGATGATGTGGACACTTGCCTTTATCCCGTGCTTTATCGTCGGGGGTATGACAGGGGTTCTGTTATCCGTTGCTCCTGCTGACTTCCAGTTCCACAACAGTTACTTCCTGATTGCCCACTTCCACCAAGTATTGATCGGTGGCGTTGTCTTCGGATACTTCGCAGGTCTGTACTACTGGTGGCCAAAAATGTTCGGTTTCCAATTGGAAGAGAAACTGGGCAAATGGGCATTCTGGACTTGGAATATTGGTTTCTACGTGTGCTTCATGCCGCAGTATGCTGTCGGTCTGATGGGTATGACTCGTCGTCTGAGCACTTACGGCTGGGATACCGGCTGGTGGGAACTGAACTTCGTATCCACAATCGGGGCATTCCTGATGGGTGTTGGATTCTTGTTCCAAGTTGCACAAATTGCAGACGGTATTCGCAAATACAAAACACTCAAAGCTTCTGGCGATCCATGGGATGGTCGTACGCTCGAGTGGTCGATTCCTTCACCAGCACCAGAATACAACTTCGCTGTTACACCGCGCGGAGATGATGTGGATGAGTGGTGGGAAGAGAAAGAACGTCGTGCGAAAGGCATTCATCCGCCTGAGCCTGTATATGAGCCAATTCATATGCCGAAAAATTCCTCGATTCCGTTCATTATGTCTGTCTTCTGGTTCGTTGCTGGTTTCGGCTTCGTCTTTGGATGGCTGTGGATGGCAATCCTCGGACTCGCTGGCGTGGGTATCTGCATGATTGCTCGTTCCTTCTCTTACGATACGGATTATTACATTCCGGTCGATGAAATCAAGCGTACCGAAGCGTCGTTAAGGGGGTCGGTATAGATGGCTCAAGCAGCCGCTAAACACGGTGAGAATCATGCACACGGTCATGACCATGGCCACCATGATCCACAGGAAATGAAAATTCTCGGATTCTGGTTCTTCCTGATTTCCGACGTTATCCTGTTCTCCGTATTGTTCGCAACCTTCATTGTGTTGCGTGACAATACGGCGGGCGGACCGATTTTGTCTGAACTGATCAAAATGCCTGGTGTTATTGCTGAAACCTTCTTGTTGCTCACAAGTTCATTTACGAGCGGACTTGCGGTTCTGGCAATGAACCAAGGCAAAGTAAAACAATTGATTAACTGGCTGATCGTTACAGCCGTTCTGGGTGCAGGCTTCCTTGCCCTGGAGATTTATGAGTTTGTTGAGATGGTTCACGAAGGATTCAGCTACACAACAAGTGCAGCATCCGGCGCGTTCTTTACCCTCGTGGGTACTCACGGACTTCACGTATCGCTCGGTCTGATCTGGATGATCGGCCTGATGTTCCAACTGAAAAAACGGGGTATTACCGATGTCACTCGCGGTAAAATCAACGTAATCAGCTTGTACTGGCACTTCTTGGACGTTGTATGGATCTTCCTCCTGACCATCGTCTATCTGATGGGGGTGATGTAGATGGCACAGCACAACGCACATGATTCTCATGGCCATGAACAACATGGTTCCCTGAAGTCTTATGTCATCGGCTTCATACTGTCCATCGTTCTGACCATCATTCCTCTGGTAGTGGTACTGAACGACATGATGGGCAAAACAGGAACGATGATTGTTATTCTGGGAACTGCGGCACTGCAGTTTGTAGTTCAACTTTTCTTCTTCATGCATATCCGTGAAACAGAGAAACCTCGCTGGAACGTGATGGCTCTTATTTTCGGATTGCTGATGATGTTGACTATCGTTATTGGTTCGATCTGGATCATGCTTAACAACGCAGTTGCACATTAATAGTCTTTAACGAGAACCTTCTTGTCTGAATTTTCAGACAGGAAGGTTCTTTTTTTTTCAATTAGGTCTGATGGCGGTATGGTTACAAACCGATATAGACTTTATAGGGATGATTTGTGGGAGGGGCTGGGGTGAAACTTTAAATTTAGGATTCTAAAATTAGTGATGTAATCTCGGTCAAAATAAGATTTGTAATAACTCTTGCATAATCTACGGTTCAATAAAAAGGAGAATAGCGATGATAAAGGCCATAGCTGAGGAAACCGGGCTGCAAAGACATTTATCCCATCCAACAAAAAATGCGAAGAGCTACCTTAATAAGGTGTTCTCTTCTTTCATGGTAATTGTACTTTTCGTTAGTTTGCATTCTTTTCCTGTATCGGCTGCTTCAGGAATTACAAGCAATTCATATCCTGAATTTAATGGCATACCATCGGCAGTGGCCAAAGCCTCGAATGGGGATATGTATCTCGCATATCCTCAAATGGGAACTATTCAAGGTGGAAGCCAGGGTATTAAGGATTTTAAAATTTATAAATGGACTTCAGCGAGCAATTCTTTTTCACTAGAAACAAGTGTCAACGCAGCGGTTGGACTGAACCAATTTGATGTCTATTATGGGGAATTAAAGATGGCAGTTGACACCAACGGCACATTACACATTGCTTTTATAAAAACAGGTTCTTTCTATGATTCGAATTGGTACGCCTATACCAAAGGAGTATATTACGGCACATACAATACAAACAGCAATTCTTGGTCAAATGAATTTTCGGAAATGGAGACACAGGGTCTTCCTACACAATTAAGTGCAACCCGTTACTTCTATACATCGCTACAACTTCAAGTGAATTCATTGGGTGAGGCTGCTATTGCCTATGTGAAAAATACAAATCCAAATCAGAATTACCATATTAAAATTAAAGTCGGTTCGAATTCAAATACCACTTGGTCCGAGACCATATTGAATACAGGAGTTTCCGTAAGCATTAATAGCCTTTTGAGCGATCATAACGGAAATTTAAGTGTTGTTTATTCAGTTGAGACGGGGATTGGTCCAGATATTTATGTATCCAGCACCCCCTTTGCCACTTCCACTAAAGTACTAACTGGAGACAATAACTATTATTCTTATTATGGATCCGCAATAGATTCATCGGATCACATTCATGTTCTCTATGGGGATGCAGGTTTTAAAGTTGTATCTAATACCGGAAACGGGGGTTCATGGGAAACAACAGTAATTGATAATGTCGACTACGTCGCAACTTCAAACGATTCTCCTCAAGCGGTGAGCCGCTTGGTTATCGATGCGAATGATAATATGTTTGTCCTTGCAGCTTCCATTGATCCATCAAATTATGCGGCTACCTCTTATTATTATTATGGAAAATTCGCTGGAAGTAATACTTGGATGAAAGGGAAGAATGATATTCCCGAATTAAGCAATATGATAGGCAAGAATTTGGACTGGTTGCATCCTTTTGTTCCGTCAACCGGGAATCTGATGTTGCAGTACTTTGAAAAGGACACAACTAAAGCAAGTTATGTTTATGGAAAACAAACCGACTTTTTTGCTTCTTCCAGCGCAAGCAACGATGCAAGTTTGAGCAGTGTATTGGGGCAAAACATTACAACAGGAGCGGAAGCGGGTACAACGTCAGCTCCGAAGACTGCAACCATCGAGGTAAGCAATGGAGTATCATCTGTATCGGCCGGGGATATCGTCAAGCACGACGCAGGTGCAATGGTGACTTTCTACGGAACAGACAGTACATTCGTGACGCCTGAGGTCGGGACAGTAAACCTTACATCGGGTTCAGGAACAGATGTATACATCAAAGTCGTTGCAGAAGACAATACAACCTTGTACTACAAGATCAGTATCAACAGGATGGCACCAATCTCTAACTTTGTGAGTACGGCGAAGACGATTACAACTGCAAGCTTTAGCTGGACAGCAACCAGCGGGGCAACTGGAATTGTGATTGAACAATCCCCTGCGGGCGCGAACACGTGGACTACAGCGTCTACAAGCGGAGCCCTTGCGACCAACGACACAAGTGGCACGGTAACAGGATTGAACCCGGCTACATCGTATGACTTCCGTCTTGTGGTCACTGGTGGTACGAACGCTGGCACATCGAACGTGGTTTCGAACATCACGACGGACAATGCACCGAGCGTACCGCTCACCGATTTTGCGAGTACAGCGAAAACGAGTACAAGTGCAAGCTTTAGCTGGACAGCAGCCAGTGGAGCAACCGGAATCGTGATTGAACAATCCCCAGCGGGCACGAATACATG
>NZ_FMVM01000031.1:0-27791 GCF_900102085.1 Paenibacillus polysaccharolyticus
CGTTTGGTGGCGATGGCGGAGGGGTTCCACACGTACCCATCCCGAACACGACCGTTAAGCCCTCTAGCGCCGATGGTACTTGGACCGCAGGGTCCTGGGAGAGTAGGACGCCGCCAAGCAAAGCAAAGACACACTTGATGAGAATCAGGTGTGTCTTTTTTTGTCTTGCACAGAATGGTACTGAGCCCCTGACTCTGGAGTTATCTTTTGGAGAACTACGCCGGGGTTAGGGGCCAGTGTTTAATATCGTGACGGTGGGGCGAAAATACAGCGAACGTTATATTTGTTTTTAAACCATAATATTTATTTTGCCTGTAACAGATTGAGCCGCTCGGTCAAGGAGCGTTTGCGATAATAGAGTGCTATCGTGATTAGAACAATCATTTCGGATAAAGGTACAGCTAGCCATACCCCAGTAACACCCAGGAACGAAGGGAGAATAGCAATCAAAGCAATCATGATAATCATCTCGCGTGCGGCTGTAATCCAGATCGCCATTTTAGCGTTACCTATGGACTGGAAGTACGTGCTCATGACAAAATTTACTCCCATGAATACATAAGCAATGGTGAAAATACGCAAACCGTAGACCGCATTATCAGTTACACTGCTACTGAAGTTACCAAAGATTTGCACAAAATAAGGTGCTCCAACTTGAACGATGAGAAGCAGAACCACACCGCAGGTTAAGGCTGTTTTGACGGCAATACGAATCGTTTCCTGCACTTGTTCCATTCGCTGTGCACCGTGATAATAACTGATTAGGGGCTGCGCAGCAGAAGCCAGACCAAGGAATGCCATTAAGACAACCCCGTGGATGTAATTTAAAACCGTAAACGAGGCAACACCATCCGTACCTCCAATCCGCTCCGTTGAGATGTTATGTGAGACCGAAAAGACGGACATACCGAGTTCAGCCAGGAAGCTGGGAAAGCCAATAAGTGCGATCATGCAAAGCAATTTGGTACTCCATGTGAACCTTGTGAATGTAAGATTATTGGACTTTTTGAAAAAATGACTGAACAGCACGAGCAGTGCCAAAGCAGCTGAGACAATCGTACCAAGTGCAACCCCGCGTACTCCCCACTCCAGCACATATAAGGTAATATAATTGATGACAATGTTAGCTACAGCAAAGGTAATCTGGGCATACATTGAGGTGTTTGGACCGCCATCGTTGCGAACAAAAACGGATAATGCATTTTCGATCGTAAAAACAAACCCGAAAAGCAACATGATATTCATATAATCAGATGCGAAGGGAAAAGTATCTGCATTTGCACCCAATGCATATACGAGTTTATCTTTGAATGTGAAGGCCGTGTAACCAATAACCACTGTGACCAGCGAAATGAGAATAATGGATTTGGTAAACACTTCTTTGGCCTTCTGATTTTCTTTCCTGCCCATATGATTAGAGTATAACGTAGCTCCGCCCATGCCGATCCATAGAGACATTGCCACGAATAGGGTGTAGACAGGGGAAGCAATGCCGATGCCTGCCATAGCGGTTGACCCCAGTTTATGCCCAACCATAATGCCGTCGATAATAAAGTTAAATGCGATGACCAGCATCCCCAGAACAGAGGGCACCAGATAGCTGATAAAAGCTTTGCCTACCGTTTGCCTCTCAAGTGGATGTGTCCAATTTGTACTCATAATGACCTCCGTTAGTAATATTAAAAAGTTTATGCCTATATTTTATACTGAACGTTCGTTCTGTATAATAACATGATTACAATTCAAATGGCAACTTTTCCGAAATTCATACCGTTTATTTGGATAGAGTATGAGAGAAGACCGGGGAGGGAGGTAAGATCAGATGAAACAAAATAAATACGATGATAAGGCATTTTTTCAGAATTATAGTAAGATGGCTCGCTCCGTTGAAGGGTTAGATGCAGCTGGGGAATGGCATGAATTACAAACCTTATTACCCGATTTAAAGGATAAGCGAGTACTTGATTTGGGTTGCGGTTTTGGCTGGCATTGCCGATATGCGCGTGAACAACAGGCGAGTACTGTCATCGGTGTAGACTTATCCGAAAATATGCTGCGGCGTGCGCGTGAGCTGACGAATGATCTACAGATTGAGTATCGGCAGACGGCCATCGAAGATATTCATTTTGACCAGAATCAGTTCGATGTGGTTATTAGCTCGCTTGTTCTGCATTACATTAAACATTTGCATGACGTGTATCGTAAAATCAATCAATGTCTAGTCACAGGTGGAACGTTCATTCTGTCTGTTGAACATCCGATATTCACCGCTCGTGCGGAGCAAGATTGGCATTATGATGCTCAAGGGGAGAAACTGCATTGGCCTGTGGATCATTATCATGAGCAAGGACAGCGGATCGCAAACTTTTTGGATCATGATGTGGTGAAGTATCATCGGACGATGGCTACACATCTGAATGAATTGATTGGTGCGGGGTTCATCATTCAACAGGTGGCAGAATCCAAACCTTCTTTGGAGATGATGGAGCAGGTCCCAGGGATGTCTGATGAGAATCGAAGACCGATGTTTCTGATGATTGTAGCAATGAAGAAATAATGATGAATCTTATATGTACATTATTCAGCGTTTTATGATGGCGTGTTCAGTGTATCTGGACATGCTGTTTTTTGTTTTTTTGCTAAAATATAAAGAATATTGTGTAAATTAGGGAACCGGATGACATTCCGTTTAGTCGTATTAAGTGAGGTGAACATTCGTTGGACTATTCGTTTCTGGCAGAGGCCCAGACCATCAACAATGACACACTTGCCAGCCTGATGCATGATTACGGCAATGATGTGTGGAATTATGTTTATTTTTTAACTAGAAATACGGAGCAAGCAGATGATTTGTCACAGGAAGTATTTGTCCGGGCATACACAGGAATCGCGAACTATCGGGGAGATTGCTCGATCAAAACATGGCTTCTAACAATTACGAGGAACACAACGTTTACATACCGAAAGTCGAGGTTTTTCCGAAGCAGCTTATGGGGAGAAACGTTGTCGTTAGAGTCAGATCAAGGAGATCAATTCGGATCAAGAAAAACGATGCGAGAACGATCAGTTTATCCATCTGCCGAGATAGAAGTGATTCGTAAAGTACATATCAATGAAATTTGGGATATCGTGCTGGCACTACCGGAGAAGTTTCGGGAGATTCTTCTGTTGCATCTGAGGTATGAACTTACAACGGTGGAGATCGCAGATATGTTACGAATTAGCCAAGGAACCGTGAAATCACGGCTATCCCGGGCTAAGGATAAGGTTCGAAAGCAGTGGGAGGAGAGAAGCGAATGAAACATGAGGATGATCAATGGGAAAAGGAAATCCGTAAAGGGCCGTTTGCAACGTCTCCTTTTACTGAAGATCACAAACGTAAGGTGCTACAGCAGGTGCAGCGGATACGAATTGCAAGCAGCAAGGAAGAGGAAATGAGTGAAATGAGCCCTGTGGAGTCGTCATTGGAACGCTCTAATTGCCTCTCCAATTCATTAAGAGAATACACAGATACAGACACAAATGCAGTTAAAGATAAAGTTCAAGTTAAAGATCAAGCTAAAGATGCATCCAAAGTTGATCCAGGTCATCAACGTCACAGAAAAAGTCGTAGAGGCATTCTCGTTGCAGGGTTGAGTGCATTGGTTATCGCGGGCGGGATCTTTATGTGGAACTGGGACGAAGGACAACTTGCCAAACCGTTGATTGAACAGATCAATCCAGCTTCAGCTTTGTTGTTTACAGATCACCTGAATGTCGATATCCTTACCGATCAGATGAAAAAGAATGTTGCGATGACGATGAGAGATGATCTGGGCAAACAGCTACGCATTACCAAAGTACAAGATCTGCCTGTGTCTGGAAGAATATACGTCGAAGCAGGTCAGGAGAAAGGAGCAGATTACGCCCAAATCTGGCTGGACGCCAAGACGGGTAATCTTCGTGAAGTGCAGATGAAGGCCGAGATGCAGCCAAGTAAGCTGGAACATCGATATATGCGTCAGGTGTCGTCACTTTTGGAGAGTATCGGTAGTGCTCCTACGCTCAAACCCATACTTGTTAGGCGTTTTGTAAACATGAACCAAGGGGAGATATTACCGATAATACGTACTACACTCGCATTACAGAATGAAACAAGTTTTGGGTATATTGAATGGGAGCAGGATAAGGTCACATCGGTATCCGGGGAAATTAATTCGGATGAGGTATCTCAGACTGCTTTGGCAGATGCTAAGGAATCGGTGGCTGCTTTGTCGGGGAAAACGAATTTAAATTTGGAAAGCATACATCGAACGAAGGATAATAAGCTGGGTGGAGAGTTTTTCTTTTTTCAATTTTCTCAAAATTACTTTGTTGAAATGACTGAAGGAAAAGAAGGGGTGGGTTATACAGTTCGAGATGTTAATAATTATGAGTCATTCATTGGAGATAGCAAAGAAATGGAGGCTTACCATGAAAAATTATATAATATGGACGAAACTATAATAAGAGAAAAAGTAGGGCCAATCATTAAGAGCATATTTAACATTAATTTGGATGCCTACAAACTTCATCGAAAAGCCGATGCATTAGGCATGGTAACTTTTGAATTAGAGTCTGCCAACGATATATTCGAGGTCGAATATAAAGAAGATGGACGCATCACCATGATTAGCAGGGGGAAATCGTAGTAGGATATAATCCGTTATTTAAGTATGTTAAATACAACTTACTTTTAGGAACCAGGGCACAATAAGGTACGTACTTTTCAATCTGGAGCATAACATCTAAACTGATACCTGAGCCATAAACAGCAAACGAAATCTATAGCTATGCAGGTTCAGCATATAATATATAAAGCAAAGGACGTGGAGAAGAGTGGATGTTACTGTAAAGACAAAGAAAAAAGAAGAGATTTTGCAGGCATTTAAGTTTCGTCATGCAACAAAGCTATTTGATGCGTCACGCAAAATTACAGAAGAAGACTTCGCTTTCATCCTTGAAACAGGTCGTTTGTCTCCGAGTTCCATTGGATTCGAACCCTGGAAGTTTCTCATTGTACAAAATCCCGAGTTCCGTCAGCGCTTGTCCGAGGTGTCGTCCGGTGCACAGCGGCAGCTAGCCACAGCCAGTCACTTCATTGTGATCTTGGCTCGCACGGATGCCAGCTACAGCTCTCCTTATGCAGCGTACATGCTGAAAGAGGTCCAGGGCATGCCCGATGATGTATTCAAGCTGACAAGTGAAGCTTACGGTAAATTTCAGAACAATCAAGGTCTGCTTCAAAACGCGAAAACATTATTCGACTGGGCATCTAAACAGACATATATTGCCCTTGGCAATATGATGACTGCAGCGGCTCAGATTGGCATCGATTCTTGTCCGATCGAAGGATACAATTATGCAGAGGTGCATCGTATTCTGGAAGATGCAGGACTGTTAGAGAACGGCGCATGGGATGTGTCAGTGATGGCGGCCTTTGGTTATCGTGCAGAAGAGCCTCATCGTGAGAAATCACGCCAATCTGTTGAGCAAATTACACACTGGATTAAATAACGATAAGGTTCCATCAATGTAATAGGAACAATCTGGATCAGCATTTATACAGACTTCTCAGACATAGTAATCACACTGGGCGAAAGAACGAAAGTAACGGCTATTAATGTGCAAACTAATCTTCTGTGACCTAAACTGTTGTAACCATGTACGGCCCTTGTACTCCCATACCTTCAAGGTATGAGAGTACAAGGGCCGTGTCACTTTGCTTGGAATTATCAATTTTAGTCTAAAAAATGAGGAGTTGAAAATGAATAGATATCTATGTATAATACATTTATGTTAAAACACAACGCTTTTGCAATGATTGCACGAATCAGAGATCACGTGAACAAACGAATTGTTCATGAACTGGAACAGCATGAGGTAACAGGTATTGTGCCTTCTCATGGAGATGTCCTGATGTTTCTGTACCGGGAAGAGACATTGTCGATCAAAATGCTGGCTGAACGTGTTCAGCGTACGCAACCTACAGTAACGGTGCTCGTTAACAAATTGGAGAAGCTGGGTTATGTCGAACGCAGTAAGAGCGCTGAGGATAGCCGAGTGACCATGATTCGTCTTACGGACAAAGGGAAGCAGCTTGAGCCGATCTTCCGCGAAGTGTCGAATCAGATTAATCAGATAATCTATGCCGATCTGTCTGAAGAGCAGTCGGAGCAGTTGGAGAATTTGTTGTCTATGATTGTCAGACGTCTTTAAATTAATTTGTTGAACCCAATTGAGGAGGAAATAAAACATGAAACATCTTATCGTATACGCTCATCCACATACAGACAGCTTCAATAAAGCCATTTTGACTACAGCCGTAACTGCTCTGGAAGCAGAGGGGCATGAGGTCGTTGTACGTGATCTGTATCAACTCGGCTTTCAGCCTGTACTGACTGAGGCGGATACAGCTGCAATGCGTGCAGGACAGACTCCCCAAGATATCGTAGCGGAGCAGAAATATGTGACAGAGGCAGAAGCTATTACGTTTATCTATCCAATCTGGTGGACGGGGCTTCCGGCGATTCTGAAAGGATACGTTGACCGGGTGTTTGCTTACGGATTTGCTTATGCATCTGGAGCGGCAGGAATCGAGAAACTGTTAACGGGTAAAAAAGGTGTTATGATCAGTACACACGGAACGCCGAAGGACGTGTATGACCAGATCGGTATGACGGATGCGCTCAAGCTGACTTCCGACACAGGGATTTTTGATTTTGTAGGAATCGAGCCGGTAGGCCATCTGCTCTTCGGTGGTATTGGTTATCTGGATGATGCTGCATATCAAGCAATGCTGGATGAAGTGAAACAGACGGTAACAACACGTTTCTAACATGGAATTGATCAGATGTGAATTGCCAAGCCGACTCTTGATGAGTCGGTTTGTTAGTTTATGGGGTTTGGCAAAAGGTCAAAAAGGGGGTATAATCGACCCATGGAACCTATACTCATTTTCAAAGCACTATCTAATGAGACACGCAGACAGATCCTGTTGTGGCTGAAAAACCCGGAGCAGCACTTCTCCCCCCTCGAGCTATCCCAGCATCCGGATGGCGGTAAGAGTGGGATATGTGTTGGCACGATTCAATTGAAGGCTGGACTGGCACAGTCTGTAATCTCCAGCTATTTGTTGACGATGCTCAAGGCAGGGTTGTTGTTATCGGAGCGCAGAGGACAATGGACGTACTATCGACGCAATGAAGAAACGATACAGGCTTTTGCCAAGTACGTACAACATGAGTTATAAGCCGGATGCCGGAACGGAAGCCAGGATGCAATACGCAGCAAGCAGGAGATTCCGTCCGGATGTGAACGGCTAGTTGTTGTAAGAACACGTGGTGTGTACCACATGGACTCCCGGCTTTCTTTGCTACATGTATGAAAAGAGTCTGTCTTCGAAACATAAGAGTTATGTTTCATTTTTTGAGCAAAATTTTGTTTATTTATATCTATATATCTGGATATACAAAAATATAATCACAGAGGAGTATGAACTTTAATGAGTATTGAACATCAACAAGATAAAGAACATATCACTGACGTCAAACTTTCCGTGCTGGACCTTGCACCTGTTGTGGTGGGATCAACCCCTGCAGATGCACTTCGCAACAGTCTGGAACTGGCACAACATGCCGAGCGCTGGGGATATCATCGCTACTGGGTAGCTGAGCATCACAACATGCCGGGCATCGCTTCGTCTGCAACCTCGGTTGTAATCGGACACCTGGCGGGTGGAACGAAGTCCATTCGTGTAGGTTCTGGTGGCATTATGCTGCCGAACCATGCACCACTTGTCATTGCAGAGCAGTTTGGTACGCTTGAATCCCTGTATCCTGGACGCATTGATCTGGGTCTGGGCCGTGCCCCCGGCAGTGATCGCCGTACATCCGTTGCGCTTCGCAAAGATCTGAACAGCGGAGAAGATTTCCCTGAGCTGCTGGCAGAATTGCGTGCATACTTTGATGCATCGGCAACGTCCTATCATGCACCCGTACGCGCAGTGCCCGGCGAAGGGCTGAACATCCCGATTTACCTGCTGGGCTCCAGTGATTTCAGCGCACGATTGGCAGGCCAGCTGGGATTGCCGTTTGCTTTTGCCAGCCACTTCTCACCAGATTATACCCGAATTGCTCTGGATACTTACCGCAATAGCTTCCAGCCGTCGGAGAGTCTGAAGGAGCCTTATGTCATCGTAGGGGTGAATGCTGTGGTGGCAGATACCGATGAAGAGGCTGCGTGGCTGGGAACGACGATGCAACAACAGTTCCTGAACATCATCCGCGGCACAACAGGGCTTGTGCAGCCGCCAGCTGTGATGGATGGAAAATGGACAGATCGCGAACAGGCTACTGTAGCTCAAACACTGAAAGCTGCGGTGAACGGTTCACCGGAGAAAGTGAAGGGACAGCTGGAGTCCTTTATTCGCCAGACGCAGGCAGATGAACTGATTATTACCTCGATGATCTATGATCATCAAGCACGTCTGCATTCGTATGAGTTGATCGCACAGCTTGCGGGAAACGTATAAAGGTTTTATATGACAGAAGAATGTGAATAGCATCGGATCAGAGAGAGACGGTTCGCCTCCAAGCAGAGGTGGATCGTTTTTTTTGTATGGGAGATTTTTCAATTGGCCGGTGTGGGGCAGGTTGTGCATTTTGGGGTAAAATGACTTTACTTGCCGAATTTGAAACGGTCAACGGGCTCATACGTATAAATCGGGAGTATTATACATATGTTGGCTTGTACAAGAGTTAATTGTACCCGTCAGGCAGAAAGGTGATTATAACGGAAGAAAGATACATAAGAGAGGACGACAAGCCTATGGAGCAACCTGAGCAACAACCTGAGGTACAAACTCGGGTGTGGCCTGAGCGATTCAAACGATTTTTTCTGAACAACAAATTTGTGCTGTTTCTGTTAGTTCTGCTATTGGTAGGACTGAACATTATGGTGCTGACCAAGGTATCCTTTGTGTTCCATCCGCTAGCGGTGTTACTCAAAACAATTCTCCTGCCTATTATTCTGTCGGGTATCCTTTATTATCTGCTCAATCCACTTGTGGACGTGATGGAACGATGGAAAATCAAGCGAGGCTGGGGGATACTGATTCTCTATCTTGCCATTGGTGGCATCTTGACTATTGTGGTGCTGGCAGTTATTCCTGTGCTACGTAATCAGATTATGGGGCTGATCGCCAATTTCCCTACTTACAGTGAAAACGTAAGGGAACAATTCGAGGAATTGACAGGCAATAAGCTGTTCAGCCAGGTGCAAGATACGATCAACATGAACTGGCAGGACTGGTGGGGCACGATTTCCACGAAAGCTACCGAGATCCTCAATTCTACCTGGACGAAGCTTGGCGGGTTCCTTGGTGCATTTACCGAGACCGTGTTATCTATCGTAACCGTGCCATTCATCTTGTTCTATCTTCTCAAAGACGGCAAGAAGTTGCCGGACAAGATTTTGTCTTTTTTGCCAATCAAAAGTCGTACCGGTGCCATGCATGTGTTGCATGATATCAACCACCAGATCAGCTCATTCATCCGTGGACAGATTATCGTCAGCTTCTGTATCGGTGTGTTGCTTTACATCGGGTACATGGTCATTGGTTTGGATTATGCTCTGATTCTTGCAATCATTGCTTCCTTCACGAGTGTTGTTCCTTATCTGGGGCCAGCAATTGCCATTACCCCGGCTTTGATTGTTGCTCTGGTGACTTCGCCAGTGATGTTGCTGAAAATGATTGCCGTGTGGACAATTGTACAGCTGATTGAAGGTAAACTTATCTCGCCGCAGATTATGGGTAAAACACTCAAAATTCATCCGATCACCATCATCTTTGTCATTCTGACTTCAGGGAACTTGTTCGGGGTAGTCGGCATCCTGCTTGCGGTTCCGGGATACGCGGTACTTAAAGTGGTGGTGTCACATATATTCAACATGTTCAAAGATAAGTCGGGTCTTTATGATCCGAACAATAACCGTTTGCTGTAACTATTAAAACGGTTCCCTTACACAACAGAAACCCCCGTCCATCGGCATAAGGCCGAGTGACGGGGGTTTCTGTTCGTTTGAACAGGCTGGCAGTAGCCTAGCCGTGTTTGATATGTTGGAGCGTTTGCAGGAAAATTTGCTCAATGTGAGCATCATCCAAAGAATAAAAAACGGTCTTGCCTTCCTTGCGACGCTTCACAATCCGCATGTTGCGGAGAGAGCGCAGCTGGTGGGAGATGGCTGACTGACCCATGTCGAGCAATACCGTTAGATCATGTACACATAATTCTTTCTGTAACAGTGCATCAATAATACGTAGACGTGTTGGATCACTAAATGCTTTGAACCAATCCGCCATCTCGGAAGAGGTCTCCCGATCTATAAGTGAGGTGCGAATGGTTTGCACATCGGCTTCCGTACCTAAGCAGGCATCATCGCAATCATGTGGAGCTTTAACCGGTTGTTCCATTCCTATCACCGCCTATGTTTAACAACTTGATAGCTCTATTATATCCAAAAAACGCCTAAAGCGAAATGATTACTATTTGCATATTCTGTATCCAAAATCAACACCTCGTGTTGACACTCCGGTTTGGGCATGCATATAATAGTGTTAATTGAACATATGAATGATTGCTCATATATTGTAATAAATACGATTAACAGAAATGGAAGAACTACTTTTTTCGGACTGCAAAGGGGAGAATTCACATGGGAACCGGACAGGAACAGGTGAAAAGGGAACTGCTGCTTGACGGACTGGATTGTGCCAACTGTGCACTGAAGATTGAAAATGGTGTGAGTAAAATTAAGGGCATTAATGAATGCTCCGTTAATTTTGTGACCAAAACGTTATCGATGTATACCACATCGGATATGGATGAGCAAGTGGTGGAGGAAGTGAGGCGCAAGGTGTTGCGGCTGGAGCCACATATTCGTATCTCGGAAAAAGGGTCGGGTAGTCATGCCCACACGGACGTAAGCCAAGCGGCAGGCACGCATAAGCATCAACATCAGAGCCATGCTCATTCACATGAACATTCACATGGACATGATCACAGCCATACGCATAATCACGCCGAAGGCAGTGACGCTCATGCAGGGCATTCACATGAGCACGGTGCCGGACAGACCAAAACGTTACTAGCCCGCCTTGCTACGGGGTCTGTGTTGCTGGCCGCAGCGATCTGGTCACCGCTCGATGGCTGGGCACAGCTTGCGCTATACGTAGTGGCTTATCTCATCGCTGGTGGCGATATCGTGCTACAGGCATTCAAAAACATCATTCGCGGTCAGGTGTTTGATGAGTACTTCCTGATGACGGTTGCCACGCTGGGTGCGTTTTCCATCGGAGAGTATCCTGAGGGTGTCGCGGTCATGCTGTTCTATCAGCTCGGAGAGCTGTTCCAGGGCATGGCAGTGAATCGCTCACGCAAGTCGATTCAGTCCCTGATGGATATTCGACCGGACTATGCGAATGTTCTCACAGGTGCAGGGGAAGAGACCCGGCGTGTCTCCCCGGAAGAGGTTCGCATTGGCGACCGGATTGTGGTTAAAGCCGGTGAGCGTGTGCCCCTCGACGGTATCGTAAAGGCAGGCCGCTCCATGGTAGACACATCCGCGTTGACGGGGGAATCTGTTCCACGGGAACTGGAGCCTGGAAGTGATGTACTCAGCGGATTTGTGAACAAAAACGGCATGTTAACCATAGAGGTCACCAAAACCTTTGGTGAATCCACCGTATCCAAAATCCTCGATATGGTGCAGAATGCCAGCAGCCGCAAGGCGAAAACGGAGCATTTTATCAGCAAATTTGCCAGGTATTACACACCTGTTGTGGTCATTCTCGCTGCTCTGATTGCCTTCGTTCCGCCACTGCTACTCAGCGGTGCAACGTTCGCAGACTGGATCTATCGTGCGCTGGTGTTCCTCGTAATTTCATGTCCTTGTGCACTTGTTGTATCGATTCCGCTCGGCTTCTTTGGCGGGATTGGTGCAGCTTCGCGTAACGGCATTCTGGTCAAAGGAAGTAATTACCTGGAAGCTCTAAATGACGTTAAAGTGGTAGTGTTCGACAAAACGGGCACATTAACCAAAGGTGTTTTCAAAGTCACGTCTGTTCATCCTGAAGGTACGCGTACGGAAGAGGAACTGATGAAGCTGGCCGTGATTGCCGAAGCAAATTCCAATCATCCGATTGCAGAATCCATTCGTTCCGCTTGGGCGAAAGACATTCCCTCGCAAGGTGTGGACGGATATGACGAGATAGCCGGACATGGAATTAAAGTCAATGTGAACGGTCAGGAAGTGCTCGCAGGCAACGCCAAGTTGATGGATCAGGCAGGGATCATGTATACGAAGCCGCAAACGGTAGGAACGGTTGTGCATATAGCTGAAGACGGACAGTATGTTGGACACCTCATTATTGCGGACGAAGTGAAGGAAGATGCAGCGTCTGCGATAGAGGCACTCAAGCAGCTCGGCATACACAAAACGGTCATGCTGACCGGCGATGCCAAAGCGGTAGGCGAGGCAGTTGCACGCCAGCTTGGCGTGGATGAGGTTCATGCCGAACTGCTACCACAAGACAAAGTCGAACGGCTGGAACAACTGGAACAAAACAAATTACCGAAGGAAAAAATGATCTTTGTCGGTGACGGCATTAATGATACACCCGTACTGGCACGTGCCGATGTTGGTGTGGCCATGGGCGGACTCGGATCGGATGCAGCCATTGAAGCAGCGGATGTGGTGATCATGACGGATGAACCGTCCAGAATCGCCAGTGCCATCCGTATTGCGAAGCGTACACGCCGCATAGTCTGGCAGAATATCGGATTTGCGCTGGGAGTCAAAGCAATCTTTCTGTTGCTGGGTGTATTCGGGATCGCCACCATGTGGGAAGCTGTTTTCTCCGATGTGGGTGTGACGGTGCTTGCGGTACTGAATGCGATGCGGGTTCTACGAATTAAGGACGTTTAAATGGTTTGAAACGTACATCACGGCTCTGCGTATATACGTAGAGCCGTTTTACTTTATTTATGGCAGACTGTGGATTGAAGTGGCCTGAGAGCTAAAGACAAGAGAAGGAGCGAGCATTTTGGCAGGAGCATTCGTGGGGATTATATGTGGAGTATGTTATTTCATTTTGGGATTAATGGTGTACAAGAAGCCGCCAAAACAAATTAACGGAATATATGGGTATCGTACACCCCGTGCAATGAGCGACCGGGCGCTGTGGGAAGAAGCGCAGCGGTACAGTTCGGCACTGATGATGCAGTTTGGAGTTATTATTACTGCTTTTGGTGTGATCGGTTTCTGGCTTACGGATGTGCGTGCATTGGTACTGAGTTTAATCGCTGTAGGTTTTTATACCATCAGGCTGTTTACCCGGGTGGAAGGCCGTTTGAAGCAAATGCAAAGGGCACAGCAGGAACAGGACAAGCAAGGGAAGTAAGAGAAGTGAGATGAGTAAGGAAAGTAAGATAAGACAAGGTCAGAACAACTAATGTCAGTAAGTACATGCAGAGCAACATGCTTAATGACCTGTATTATCACCGAGATCCGCGGATGCGGGTCTTTTTTTGTCTTTATTTTCTGCTTCTGTCTCAAATACGGAATGGAATGGTCGATTTTATCTATCATTTCATGAATAATTTTAACGGTTAAATTCCAAACTAAAATCTAACGTTGACGTTAACGTTAGAATTATGTATAATTATATACATAATATTAATGACATATAAGCGAGGTGGAGTCGATGAGTTTGTTCAAAATTGATGATGTCGCCAAAGCCTGCGGACTGACCAAACGTACCATTCGATATTACGAAGAGATTGGTGTGATGCCTTCACCTCAGCGGACAGACGGCGGAACGAGGCTATATTCACAGGATGACATCGACTATTTGAAAAAAGTGGTTCGAGCCAAAGAGGTGCTTGGCTTTTCTTTACAAGAACTTCATGCCTATGTAGCTACGACAGATGTGCTGAACGAGCAACGTTTCGACTATCAGCAGACCACTGAGGTGAAAGAGCGGATCGAAAAGCTCACCCTTATGGAAGCCACATTGGATGGTCAGTTGCAGTTGCTGGAGCAGAAGCTTCAGAGCATTCATGCTGTACAACAGGAGCTGGAGGAGCTTCGTGGGCGCGTTAGAACGGGCATACAGACGTTGCAAGCCAACGCTCGTGAGAGAAACGAAGATTAAGACGAGTAGCCAACAGAGAAGGCAACAAGAAGCCGAAGTGAAAAGATACGCATAGGGAGCTTTTGCAAGTCTTTATGTGGGAGTGCAGAGCAGTATGGATGAATGCAATACACCGGGATTTCCGGTGTCCTTGTGCTGTTTTTGCAACTCGTTTTCTGAAAAAAACAAGAAAACTCATGAAAATACAACTAATCAATTGTTCTTAATTATTTTCACCATCTCAACATTACACATTACATCGGAGGAATGACCTATGAAAAGAGAACCATCACTACCCGACGAATTGCCGTCATCCCGTGGAGGTCTACTGTCCCAGCCACGAGCGGTCTGGGCTGTAGCTTTCGCCTGTATCATCTCGTTTATGGGCCTGGGCTTAGTTGACCCGATTCTGCCAGCCATTGCGGATCAGCTACATGCGTCCAAAAGCCAAGTGTCCTTGCTATTTACCAGCTATAACGCGGTAACAGGGATCGCCATGCTGATTACGGGTGTGGTTTCCAGCCGGATTGGCGTGAAATGGACACTGCTCAGCGGTATATTGCTGATTATTGTATTTTCGTTCCTTGGCGGTACATCGGACACGGTCGGAGCGCTGGTTGGTTATCGCGGGGGCTGGGGACTCGGGAATGCCTTGTTCATCGCCACCGCGTTGTCAGCTATTGTTGGCTTGTCGACGTCAGGGACAGCCAAGGCTATTATTTTATACGAAGCAGCACTGGGTCTAGGGATTGCCGTTGGTCCGCTACTTGGCGGGGAACTGGGTTCGATCTCTTGGCGCGGCCCGTTCTACGGGGTAGCTGTACTGATGGCAATTGCGTTTATCAGCATCATGTTTATGTTGCCCAAAATGGCTAAACCGAAAACACGCAGCACGTTATCCGATCCGTTCAAAGCACTCGGGTACCCTTCACTGAAAACGTTGGCGATAACCGCCTTTTTATATAACTTTGGATTCTTTACGTTGATGGCGTACTCCCCTTATGTCATGAAACTGGACGAACACGGCCTTGGGTATGTTTTCTTCGGATGGGGATTGATGCTGGCGATTACGTCCGTCTTTGTGGCACCGAAGCTGCAGCGCCGATTTGGCTCCGTGCCTTCCATGAGTGTCATGCTCACGTTGTTTGCGCTGGACTTGCTGGTTATGGCTGTGGGTACGGTAATGGGCTCATCGGTGACGGTTATTGTTGCGGTGATCGTAGCAGGGATTTTCCTTGGAATAAACAATACGTTGATCACAACGGCTGTGATGGAGGCCGCTCCAGTGGAGCGCTCCGTAGCCTCTGCGGCGTACAGTTTTGTGCGGTTTATGGGCGGTGCACTAGCCCCTTGGCTTGCGGGTAAATTGTCTGAATGGTTTTTGCCAGAAACGCCGTTTTACTTCGGTGCGTTAATGGTGCTGATCGGTGTTGTTGTATTGTTGATGCGTCGTCGTCACCTGCGGGATATTGATGCGTCCATCACAGCTCATTAAGAGTTGGTTTATGGCTACAGGAAATTAGTACGAGCGCAACGCGTGGATAGATGTAGATGTTTAGGACCGATAAACAGACTGGAGGATATGGGGATGCTAAAACGAATATTGGTCGCTGTAGATGAATCGGATCATGCGAAAAAGGCGCTGGAACAGGCTCTGATGCTGGCTGAACAGATGAAACATCCTGTCAGTCTGACGATTATGCATGTGAATCCTTCTATCTCAATGAACGAACCAGCGCTTGGCGTTGATTTGGAGGAACGTATCGCTGAAGAGGGGAAGCACATTATAGAGCCAGTGGTTGAACAAATGGTTGGTCGCGGTGTGGACTACGTGACATTGCTGGTTGCAGGTGATCCTGTAACTGAAATCTGCCGGATGGCGAGTGAGCGGAAATGTGACCTGGTTGTGATGGGCACCGGTGGCAAAAGTGTGCTGGCTGAGATTGTAGTCGGCAGTGTCAGTCATGGTGTGCTGAAGCATGCCGAATGTCCGGTACTGACGGTGAAATAAAGCAACGATTTTTCTAAAGATCATCCACCGCACGGCCCTACCAACAACCAGTACCGAGTAACTTATATCGTTTCGTCAACTGGGTGGAAGAGGGCGAAATGGTGTATAACTAGAGTAGAGTTATGTAAGGATGGTAGTTACTCGCGAATCGAATGAACGGGAACGGAGGATGCGTTTATGAAAAAACAACATCTGTTTATCGGCGGTAAGTATACCGAATCGGTACACTATACAACACTTCGAGCACCTTATTCCGGGGAAACGCTGGCAGAAGTGGCTTCGGCCTCGGCGGAGGAGATTAAAGCCGCCATTGCGGCGGCTGTGAAGGCACGTAAAGCGATGCGCCAAATGCCTGCACATCAGCGTGCAGACTTGCTGTACAAGCTGTCCGCCATGCTGGAGGAACGTAAAGAAGAGGCAGCCCGCATCGTTGCATTAGAGGCGGCAAAACCGATCACGGCGGCAAGAGGCGAGATTGATCGTACGATCGAGACCTATCGGTTTGCTGCCGAAGAGGCAAAACGTTTAACTGGAGAGACCGTTCCGATGGATGCGGCAAAAGGCGGCGAAGGTCGTATTGGTTATACGATGCGACAGCCGCTCGGGGTGATTGGGGCCATTACACCGTTTAATTTTCCGATGAATCTGGTTGCACACAAGGTTGGACCCGCACTGGCTGCTGGAAATACCATCGTGCTTAAACCTGCAGAGCAGACTCCGCTGTCTGCCTATTACATCGCAAACCTGCTCCAAGAGGCAGGGTTGCCAGACGGAGCACTGAATGTGGTGAGCGGTGATGGTAAAACAATTGGCGATGTACTTGTGAGCCATCCGGATGTAGCTTATCTTACCTTCACAGGTAGCCCAGCCGTAGGAACAAACATCCGCAGCAACGCAGGACTGAAACGTGTTACGCTGGAGCTGGGTTCCAATGCGGCTGTCATTGTAGACAAAGATGCGGATCTCGACAAGGTCATCCCGCGCAGCGTTACGGGAGCTTTCACATATCAGGGCCAGGTATGCATTTCATTACAGCGCATCTATGTGCATCAGTCGATTGCCGAGCCATTTATTAAGCGCTTTGCCGAAGCTGCTGAACAGGTTGTGATCGGTGATCCGCTGAACGAGGATACGGTCGTATCAGCACTCATTACATCTAAGGATGTACAACGTACTCTGGACTGGATTGAAGAAGCGAAACAGGCAGGGGCAACCGTGGTCGCAGGTGGTGAGGCTGAAGGAGGCGTATTGCGTCCAACCGTGCTTGCGAATGTGCCACGCGATGCAAAGGTTTCTTGTCAGGAAGTGTTTGCACCGATTGTTGTGATTAACACGGTTGATTCCGTAGAAGAAGGCATTCAGCATGTTAACGACTCTATGTATGGACTTCAAGCTGGGGTATTCACGAATGACATTCAAACGGCACTTCGAGCTGTGGATGACATAGAAGCGGGGGGCGTAATGATCAATGATATCCCGACATTCCGGGTAGATCATATGCCGTATGGCGGTGTGAAGCAAAGTGGCATTGGGCGTGAAGGTGTGAAATATGCAACGGAAGAAATGACGGAATTGAAGTTTGTCATGTTTAACAAAAATTAAGTGAGTTCATCGCTCGTAATAAACCGATTATATGAAATTTTCGAAGATCCTGTATCCATCTCATGGTGCAGGATTTTTGCTTGTAATTTTATATCACAAACGATCGATATCCGCTTAAAATTTCCTAAAAAAAACGATCATTTTTCTGCACTGACTATAGGTTCACAATGGGTGAGAAGGGTATAAAATAGGTAACATCCTGCAAGCAACTGTCTGAACCCGTTGAATTTCATAGGGCATGGATGCACGCATTTTCAACTGCGTTTTCAATTCTTTTGTATCTTTTTAAATATATCGGAAGCAATACGGCGGGTGAACACACAGAGCACGCATAACAGGTAGGAGGTGAATTCATATGGCTTATTCTATGACGGATGTATCGGGTATGTCAGGTGTGAGCCTGAGTGAGTTAAGTCATTATGCGGAGCTGGGGTTATTGTCCCCTGCCTTTCGTGGACTGGATGAGGATATTTATTATGAAAAAAAAGAGTTGCTGACGCTGCAGCAGATTCTGTTCTGCAAGGAAGCAGGAGTAGCGGAGGAAGAGATCGGCTCTATGCTTAAGGAAGAGCCTGTGGAGATCATCCGTGTCATGCGGCAACATCGTATCCGAATTTTGGAGGAAGCACTTCGCCTGCACGGTTTGATCCAAACGCTGGATCGAACGGTTTCTTATCTGCAAGGGGAAGAGACGATAGAGGAGCACGAACTCTACCATGGCTTCGAACATAATACGCGTCATGCCAGATTGCCAGAAGCAGGTCAAACACAGCACTTGCCTGAGACCCTGCCGTCACGTGAATCGAAAGCGGAGAAGATCGAGTTGAAATCCAAAGAGGATTTTTTGGACTCACAGACCAGAATCGATCAGATTCATCTGGATCTGAAACAGGCGCTGGAGCTTGGGCTTGAACCGGGCAATCCGGCTGTGCAGGAGATTATTGGAAGACACCTTGAATGGATCAAAGGATATTACACACCTACGGCTGAGATTTATCGGGATTTGGCCAATCTGTACGTGGAGCACCGCGATTTTCGGAACATGTATGACGGTTATCATCCAAGACTGGCAGAATTTCTGCGAGAGGGAATGATCATCAAAGCGTCACAGGATCTATCCTGAATGCATAAAGTAACATGGGCGGGCAAGATGATTGGTACGAACATTGGTAAGAGCAATCGTAAGAACATAACAACAAAAAGCGCAGACCTCCGGGAGGGCTGCGCTTTTTGTTCGTACATATGGATATCACCGGGTGAGGACAGAGTCCTCTTGTTCACATGAATTGGAGATGAATCGGACGGCTTACAGTTGCTCGACGAGCAAGCTAACCGCTTTTTCCAGGAAGATACGATCCTCATCGTCAAAACGGTTTTTGATCGGGCTGTCGATATCGAGTACGCCATATAATTGTCCGTCTTTGATGATCGGAACAACGATCTCACTGTTGGATGCAGCATCACAGGCGATATGACCTGGAAAAGCATGCACATCATCAACAACGAGTGTGCGTTTCTCCGCAGCAGATGTGCCACATACCCCGCGTCCAAGTGGAATACGGATGCAGGCAGGCAATCCCTGAAATGGTCCGAGGACCAGTTCTTTTCCATCATACAGATAGAATCCGACCCAGTTGGTGTCGGTTAGAAATACATTGAGCAGCGCAGCAGCGTTAGCCAGATTGGCAATCGCACTAGGTTCATCGCGGATCAGAGCACTTAACTGTCCCAGGACGGCGGTGTGCTGCTCGCTTCGTGTTCCTTCATAGGAAACAGCTTGAAACATGGTGAATCACCCTCCCGAGCAAAAATGGTACTTATTTTCAAGATAGTGCAGTAGATGCGGTTAGTCAAGCGGAATGATTTTGGAAAGAGATGACAGTACCTGGATTATGCGCCTGTTTCTTCGCTTCTTTCGCGGGGTAATTACTTAGCAACCAAGTAGGGCTACAACCCGGGAAGGAGCTTAGCTTATGCATGCAGAAGTACAGAATCTATTTGTACGAATTCATCTTCTATATTTTGCCCAAAATCAGGATTTAAACGTAAGCGACGCGCTGCCTTTGTTAGAAGAGCGAGGATATCGCGTGGGTGAACGTGAGATCAAACAGGAGCTTGAACACCTGACGCAAGAAAACTTCCTGACTGCCCACGGAGATCAGTGGAGCCTTACCGGGACAGGCATTGAGGAGTATAAGGAAATTGTTACTGTGCTTGGTCGGGTGAGCGAAGAATTGTTGCCTGACAGCAAGAAGGCCTCTCCGGCGTAAAACTGTTGCAGATCAGGTTTTGCGAGCAACTGAGCGAATAAAGATTGATTCTCGGCATAGAACAGGACAACCTGTGCTGGTGGATTCATAGCTACATCAAGACCGGGAGCGGATGCGCCCGGTTTTTTGATATGATCAGAAGAGTGAACAGTTGCCAATTGGTGCAGGTTATGGTTAGATGGCTAATGAATCTTATGGTCTGCAAGAGAAGGATCGGATCGGAGTGTCAAGTGATGTATAAATGTAAAGGAAGAATCCCGGAAATGGAGACACCGCGGTTACGTTTACGCAAAATGCGCCGCAAGGATGCTGCGCAGATGTTCGTACACTGGTCCGACCGGGAGGTCACACGGTACATGAATCTCGCGCCCATGATTGGGACAAGCGAGGCGGCCGATATGATCGGGCTGCTGAATCATATGGCAGGGGAAGAAGACGCCATTCGGTGGGGCATTGAACTGAAAGCTACGGGTAAACTTATCGGTAGTTGCGGATTCAATACCTGGCAGCTGGAAGGGGCATTCCGCGGTGAGATCGGATATGAGCTGGGCCGTGAGTACTGGCGTTACGGCTATATGTCTGAGGCATTCACAGCGCTGCTACCCTTTGGCTATGAGACGATGGGATTGAACCGGATTGAAGCACTTGTGGACCCGCGTAACACAGCCTCAGGAACTTTCCTGACAAGTCAGGGATTTACAAGAGAGGGCCTGCTTCGCCAGGTACAGCATACGTCTACGGGATACAAGGACATGGTGATGTACTCGCTATTATATGATGAGTTCCTTCGCAATAAGAGAAGGTAGTGGCAAGGAAGGTAGGAAAAGATACTTAATTTATTTTGAGATTACACATTAACGAAGAAACAGAACAAAGCTGGAGAAGTGGAACGTTCACCTAAAAGCTTTCGGAACGAAAGCTACATCGGAAGCATAGGCTTATCACCAGATTTCTCTTTATAGAAAAGAGATGAAAAAATCTGGGGATAACTGTGATCGAAAGCTTGTTCTGTTTTGGAGCAGAAAGTAAAATCAACTGTTAATTATGTATAAGATTAAAGAGAGAAGGGTTTGTGTGAATACAACAGGAGGTTTGAAGCGCAGTTTCATTCTTGCGGGTTTGTTGCTGGCAACGTTTCTGTCCGCGATCGAAGGCACGGTAATCGGTCCGGCGGGTCCAACGATTGTCAGCGAATTGGGGAGCGTGCAACTGCTTAGCTGGATTTTTACCGCATACCTGCTCACGATGGCAGTCAGTACTCCGATTTTTGGTAAAATCAGTGACATATATGGGCGTAAACCCGTTTTTCTCATCGGCTGTGCCTTATTTTTGCTCGGCTCACTCTTATGCTGTCTTTCGCAGAATATGGAGCAACTGATCATCTACCGTGCCATTCAGGGGATTGGCGCAGGCGCTGTAGTACCGGTTACCTTTACGATTATCGGGGATATCTACCGCATTGAGGAACGGGGCAAAATTCAGGGCTGGATCAGCTCGGTATGGGGCATTTCGTCTCTCGTTGGGCCGCTGCTCGGAGGTTATTTTGTGGACAACCTCGGCTGGCAATGGATTTTCGGATTTAATGTGCCCTTTGGCTTGCTCGCCATGTGGTTTGTATTCCGTTATCTCAAAGAGGACATTTCACCACGTACCGCTAAAATTGACTATGTTGGTGCGCTCACCTTCACCGTTGGTATTACCGCTATGCTTTTTGTATTGTCGGCAGGCGGGCAGTATTACGCGTGGAGTTCTCCATTGATTGTGGGACTGAGCGTGGTCGCTGTTTTGTTTCTTATCTTGTTTTTTGTGGTGGAAAAAAGAGCCCAGGCCCCGATGGTTCCACTTCATCTGTTCCGTATCCGGGACATCCGGGTGGCGAATATCGCCGGCCTACTGACCAGCACATTGATGATCGGCTTAACCAGCTATCTGCCACTCTGGGTGCAGGGAGTACGTGGAGGCAATGCAACCGAGTCCGGTTTGCTGCTCGCGCCTATGTCCGTTGGCTGGCTGATCGGTAGCGTATGGGCAGGCCGATTGTTGCTCAAGATTGGATCACGGCTGACCAGCTTAATCGGACTTACCGGGATCGCCATTGGTTCAGGTGGGCTGTTCTTAGTTGGTGGAACCTCGCCACAAGCCGTGTTGTTTATTCTGACCTTCATTTATGGTCTTGGTTTTGGTTTTGCCTTTACGATCTTTACGATTATCGCGCAGTCGTCTGTGGGGTACAAAGAGCGTGGTTCTTCAACGGCACTGCATACGTTCATGCGTACACTCGGCCAGACGATCGGGGCGGCGGCATTTGGAACGTGGCTGAATTTCCGTATCTCGACACTGTCGAGTAAACAAAATTTAGCGGCATCAGGTATATCGGAGAAGGATCTGAATGAGCTGCTTGCACCGCATACGGATGTTGCGTTATCGGACGAGAAGTGGGCGTTGCTACGCAGTGTACTGGAGGGTAGTTTACACTCCTTGTTTGTCATCATGTTTGTTATTGCGGTCGTTTCATGGGTCACTACGCTGGCCTTGCGCAAAAGGCTAATTGTTCCTGAGGATGCAGATGCCCCGCCGCAAGTGGAAGCTATGCAGAAGTAACTGACATGCTGGGAGAAGGAATGGAAATGCACCCCAAAACAATGGGATTCAAGGATCGATGCATATTTTCGCTATGTACTAAAAGCAGCTGAACATCAGCTGCTTTTTATATTTCCGTGGGTTTGGTATGATGAACTGGAAAAAGGAGGATGATGTGACTTGAGCAACCCGAAGTGGCTAGCCCTGCATTCCGTTTCCTTTCCTGTCCGTATCTTCTCAGCATTGCTGACTTGTATTTCAATGTCTCTTATTACAGTTCTCAACAAATACGTGCCTGTATCTGAGCGAATGGATAATACGTACTATACTCCGTTCTGGTCTTCATTAGTTATTACCGTGTTGATCTATCTGGCCATAGTCATTTTTCTCATGCTTCCATTGTCACTCTTTGCGGATGCGGTATCGATATCTGTGGCGCAACGAACTAGAGGGAGAATCCATCCGGTTGTATCTGTAGTGATTGGTTATGTTCTTTTAGCAGGATTAAGCGGTGTTCTGTTCTCTCTTTTTGTGTTTCGGGGGAATACGTTTCTTTATATGGACGCCATTCGCCAGATTTGTATCATGACCCTGATCTTTCTGATCTGGCAATATATTTTAAGAGCAGGATCTTACTGGCTACAACACAATAAACAAGCAAAAACCGGATGAGCCTTGGTCAGGCCCTCCGGTTTTTGCATCTCTACCACTCTGCTCAAGTTATCCAGCGTAAACCTGGTTGTCTAACTCGGATGAGGTGCACGTACGCATCTAGCTGCTCGCTGACAGACTTTCTGCTCCATGGGCCAGTCTGCCCAGAAGCTCGGACAGCAGTTCTTTGTCTTCTTCGCTTAGACCGCTGACTGCACGATCAATCTTGACCGCATATCCTGGATAGATGTCATCCATCGTGCGCTGGCCTTCTTCTGTCAGTTCCACAAAAATGATTCGTCTGTCTTGCGGACAATGTTTGCGGCGTAGAAGTCCTTTTTGCTCCAGCTTGTCAATGACATAGGTAACGTTCCCACTCTGCAACAGCAGTTGAGCTCCTACCTGCTGGATGGGTTGTGCTCCTTTCATATATAACACTTCGAGCACTCCATAGGCAGTCGGATTAAAACCATGTACTTTACTTCCAGATACAGCGTGTTCATTCACACTTTTGAACGTATGGGCCAAGGTGCGGTACAGATGAAGTGAACGTTCTGTCCCGATCTCTTGTAATTCCAGCATGCTGATCCCGCCTTTCCGTGTATTTATATAAGTTGACGTGATATATGAAGGTTCTCTTTGCTGTATAAGTTTGAACTAAGGTTAATTTACCCGTGCATAAAGTTAAACTTATACAATGCGTTTAGTAAAAGATCAGATCAACTTATATGAGTTGGATCATTATATCGATTGACGAATCAGAGGATCGTCATATGTTCATTGTAGACCTCAATTTGGCCGAAAAACATGCGATATGTCACAAGATTTGCATTTTTAGCATTTAAAATTTGATCATTTGTCACGATTTTGCGTACATATTTTAGATTGGAGCAATGAAATGGACTAGAGTGCAGGATACCAGGAAAATGAAAAATCATCCTGTGGATGTTCCTTTATCTCCGACTCGGGCAGGAGGTTCTGACTCAACCTCTTTTATATAATCATTTTCATACTAAACATTCGGAAAATGATGGAGGAGAAACGGGATGACAACAAAAAACACTTTAGCGGGAAAAAGTGCACTGAAACAAAATCGTGCTTTTGTAACATTGATGGTGTCTCAGGCGATATCCAACTTGGGGGATTGGCTGCATCTGTTGGCCATTTTCACTCTGGTTGGGCTTCGCTGGAATGCAACGCCGTGGGAGATCACGTTTGTGATGTTGTCTGCGGCATTGCCGATGCTTCTCACAGGGCCATTTGCGGGTGCGCTGGCAGATCGGTTGAACCGAAAGTGGTTGATGGTTACCGCCGACGGAGCAAGAATTATCATTGTGGGTGCGTTTATTTTCGCGAATCAGATATGGCAAATTTACGTATTGCTTATTCTTAAATCTCTATTTGATGTCATGTTCTCACCCGCGAAGAACGGCAAATTAAAAGAAATTGTGCCAGATCACCAGCTTGCCCAAGCGGTTTCCATTAGCTCGGTGATTGAACAAATGTCCAAAATTATCGGCCCGGCGCTGGGCGGATTACTCGTAGCCGGGTTCGGGATCACGTGGTGTTTTGTGTTAGATGCGTCATCGTTTCTGATCTCTGGCATTATTTTATTGTGGATTCCCGGACATCGGGTGATCCAACGAGTGAATTCTGACGTAACAGGAGTAGAGGAAGAGACAGCAGGATCGATTCAAGTCAAACAATCCTTTTGGAAAGAAACACTTGAGGGCATCCGTATGTTAGCTTCTCTGCCTCATGTCGGAACGTCACTTTTTTTACTAGCATCCGCGATTTTGTTTCTGCAATTTGCCGATTCACAAACGGTTGTTTTATTCAGGCAACTTCCCGGTATTTCGGGCGATCTGCTTGGATGGTGTGTCGCGGCAAGTGGTGTCGGAACGTTAATTGCGGCAATGAGTGTCCGGAAATGGAAAACAGCAAGCCATGGCTTAAAAATGGGGCTGGGAACTGCTGTGACAGGCCTTGTAATCGGGACGGCTGGTATAGTCGTTGTCGTATGGCCTTCTGCAGGAATGGGTGCGCATTTGCTTCTTATTTCGCTGTTTGCCTTGGCCGGTGTTGGCATTGGATTTGCTGTCGTACCTTTTCAGATTCTGTTGCAAGAACAGACTCCTGAGCCGATGACAGGCAGGGTATTCGGTACTGTAGGCAGTGTGATGACAACGAGCAACATTCTTGGTCCTGTGGCTGGCGGGTTATTAGTGACTTCGTTTGGTGTTGTGCCTGCGTTTGTAAGCTCAGGTGTGCTGCTGACACTACTCGGTCTATTGTATTTGTTGAAGTCAAGAGCGAAGCGTGCAGAAGATCTGGAGGCAGTTCTTCCGGCGAAGTCTGTGGCAACCGGAGAAGGATCGTAAGGTGTTTTAGAGAGATAATAGCCCAGCATGAAGGCAGAAATTAATTTAAATTTAAAATGTTTTTACTGAAAAATCGTTTGAGGAAACGCCTTCATGTTTAATGAGGAACAGGCAAAAGTCCCTGTATACTAATTAATCCTAGGGGAAAACTCATATGCCTTGTCCCACCAACGCTAACGCGGAAAGGGGGTGAAGTAACTTGAACTTAATAGGGAAATTACCCAGATCGATCACTCGTCTGGCAAGCATTCCGTTAGCCATTCTGGCCGGAACGTTGGTTATGGGCATCGGTTCGTCGCATGTATATGCGGATGATGCTCAGAATCAGGCGGGTTCAAGTAAACCGTCCAGCGGATTGTCATTGAACCTGCTCTCACGCGATGCAGATGGCAGCCTTGATCTGACTCCATCGATATCGGTATCCACACCACTACTCGATGTAGAAGTTCCTTCGATCCAAACGAATGCATCTACCGGCAAGCTAAGTGTATCTGAGTTGAAGGTCGATACACCGCTTGGATCGGCAGGAACATCGCAGATTGGCATCGATGCGAAGCAAGGGACGGTGGATCTTCCTTCTGTACAAGCAGACACACCTGTCATTCAAGCAGATGTGTCCAGCAGTCAGGTTGATCTCCAAGGGGGAACAGCTTCCTTGCCGGGGATTAAAGCCGAGGTTCCCGAGGTTATCCAAGCAGAGACGTCTGCTGTACAAACAGACCTGCGGCAAGGCAAGGTTAAACTTCCTTCCGTGAAAGTTGATGTTCCTGAAGTTACATCGGTGGATGTCAGGGCATCAGGTGTAGATCTGAGCGAAGGCAAGGTACAGCTTCCAAAGGTGAAAGCAAATGTGCCTGCTACTGGTGTATCATCAGAAGTTGATTCTGGTAAAGGAAAGATTGAACTTCCGGTTGTGAAACCGGAGCAGCCTGTAGATACTTCAGATCAGCCTAGTAAGGCAGTCGATTTACCTTCGTCTCAGGGCAAGCTGAGTGGACAAAACACGGCACAAGATGAAATACAGGTTACAGGTCAGGTTATGGATCGTGAGATCAATCCGGATTCGGTAACCGAGCCTGCTGTTTCTCAGGCTGTGCCTGTGAAGCAAGATGGTCTGAAACAACGTGCGAAGGAAACAAATTCAAACGTATCTTTACTGGATAATGAATGGTTGGGGATGAACCCATCCTTTGGTAAATCAACAGCGGAGAAGCAAGGTCAAGGGAATCTGAATGCGGATCAGGCAATACCTGAGAAGCAGGATGAAGCCTCTGCACCATGGCAACCACGGGCAGAACGACCGGCTAACTGGTCTGTTATGGCAATAGCTCCTTCTGCAACGAGTACCTCTACAGGTACAAGCACCGGTTCGTCCGGTGTGACGGGGGGCGGAGCATCCGTTCCAGCTGTAGCACTGCCTTTAGCTTTAACAAGTCCGGTGATGCCAGGTTACGATTTTGCTTTTGACATGAAACGCTTGGATGGTTTCAGCCAGTGGTCACAAGCACCACCAGGTCAGCCGCCGAAATATACCTCTTTCTCATAAACAACAATGGCGTTAATTCAACCAAAAATGAGAAGGAGTGTATATTATCATGAAAAAAGTGAATCGTTGGGTAAAATTGTCGGTATTGTCGGGTACGTTGGTAGCTGGATTGCTGGGAGCTTCACAGGCAACCTATGCAGATAGCTATAACAGCGACAGCAACGGTAATTTGGATCTGAATGCAGGTCTGCGTCTGGAACTGGGACCATTGTTGTCAGGACAACGTGACGCTGGTTACGGGAATACTGGCAACTATGGGGGTTCCTCTAGCTCAAGCGGTGCATTGAATCTGGATCTGGGGCTAAACGCCGGTGTATCCGCCGAGAACACGAACCGTTACAATAACGAATCTACGGACGTTACGAGCGAGCAAAGTAGCTCTGGCAAACTGGGCCTCGGTCTGAATGCCAATGTGTCTGGAGAAGCAGCAACGATGAACGAGTATTCACGAGATGGTCAGACACGCAACAGCAACACGAACAGCAGCTATGCGAGCGAAAGCCGTGGCATGCTCGATCTGGGTCTGAACGCGAAAGCG
>NZ_FMVM01000031.1:28527-40478 GCF_900102085.1 Paenibacillus polysaccharolyticus
AAGGAGAGAGTGCAACAATGGCTCAATCCGAACGTAACAGTAACGTGAACGACCGTGAGCGTACCGCAAGCAGCTATGCCAGCGAAAGTCGAGGCATGCTGGATCTGGGTCTGAACGCTAATGCGGATGCAGAAAGCGAAACGATGACCATGGTGGAAAACAATCGATAATATGAGTTTTCACTTTAATATGAAGAAGCAGAGGCTCCGAACCCCTGCTTCTTTTTTTATATTCAACCAAATACAATGGGTGAATCATGGAGTTATTGTTATAACAGTTGAATAGTATAATTATAGGAGGAATCTAAGTGAGTAGGGTGAGAGAGATGGAACGAAAAGTAACGAAGTTTGGTAACAGCCTTGGAATAACGATGACAGAAGCATTCAAGCAAATTGGACTTGAACAAGGAGACATGGTTCAGGTAGAGGTCGACCAAACGAGCGGAGAAATTATCATTAAAAAGTCGGTCAAGGTAAATTTGCCTAACGGAATAAGTAATGATTTTATGGATACGTTAGCTTCTGTTATGGATGAGTATGATCAAACTCTAAAAGGTCTTAAAGACAGATGAGTCTCATTCGTTATTCAAATATTCAAGAAGTAATTGCGATTAATGTTGCGATGATCAAACGGTATAGCCCGGGAGAGCAGATTGGTGTAAAAGATTCTAATCTGCTTGAATCTGCTGTTCTTAGACGGCAATCATCTGCTTTTGGTGACGAAGCGTATCCGACAGTCTATGAGAAGGCGGCTGCAATTTTTCAGTCATTAGGCCAAAACCATCCTTTTCATAATGCGAATAAACGAACAGCCTTTACTGCATTAGTCATGTTTCTACGTTACAATCATATTTACTTTAAAATGGAACAGACCTTAGCTGAGGATTTTACGGTTGATATGGTCAACCCCATATTCATTTGAAGATCTTACTTCGATGATTCAAACTCACTGTTGGTCTGAGGAGAGAACATAATAGGGATCAAAGAATGCATGAGCAATAAATCATGGAGTTTTAATGGTTTATTGTTTTTATTTGCCTACTTTTTGCTCAATTTGATCAAACATGATACTCCAAACTCATTTACAATATAAATAGTTCATCACGTATAAAAAGGACAAGAACAGGAGTGTTAAGCCATGCAGCACGCATCGCAGGAAGAAACAGCTTTACCTAATTCCATCCTGAACGTACATATTCGCGAAGCTGGTTACGCGCCAGGGCAGTCTACGATCCGGAATATTCGGATGCACGTGGCGCCGGGAGAGTTGGTCGGGATTATCGGGCCCAATGGTGCAGGTAAAAGTACAACCATCAAGACATTGCTTGGCCTGCTGGAGCATGCCGACTATGATGTAACCATCGGTGGGGAAGGGCGTTACGCCTACATTCCCGAACAGCCTGTTTTTTACGAGTATATGACCTTGTGGGAACATCTTGATCTGGCTGCTGCAGCGTATGAAATAGAAGAAGAGGTTTTTGTAGCGAGAGCAGAGGAATTGTTAGTCCGTTTTGGTATGGATCATGTCCGTAATGATCTGCCAGCGAGTTTCTCGAAGGGCATGCGTCAGAAAATGATGCTCATGATCGGATTTCTCTCCTCACCGGATATCTATATTGTGGACGAGCCATTTATCGGTTTAGATCCGCGTGCAACAAAGGATTTTCTGAAATTGCTTGATGATGAGCGCCGCCGCGGGGCGGGCGTGTTAATGTCTACACATGTGCTCGATACGGCTGAACGGATCTGCGACCGCTTCATTCTGATTGCTGCCGGCAGGTCGGCTGCGGAAGGAACGTTGAATGAGATCCGTGCCGCGGCGGGAATGCCGGAAGCATCTTTGTTTGATTGTTTTGACACGTTAACATCGGATTGAAGAAAGGAGAAGCCTGATGGTAGAGCCCAAACGTTATACCCCGCATCTTCTATACCAGAGAAGACAGAGAGAGCATCTTCGGGAGCAGTGGCGCAATTTCAAACTTGTGGTGGACTGGACAGTCTGGCTGTATCTGCTGATTCCGGGTCTGCTATATTTTATCGGCTGGTACACGAGTTTGTGGACGAAAGCACTGCCAGCATGGGCAACAAGTGTGCCCTTACCTTTGCTTACGGGGATTATCGAACTGATCATCTTGACAGGTGGAGTTCTGCTTTTTATCGAAGAAGCGGATGTATTGTTCCTGAAATCGAGAAGGGTATGGATGCGAACACTGATGATGCGAGGGCTTGTGCAGGTGACGGTGTTACAACTTGGAAAAATGATACTTATTACTGCACTTGTTGCACCACTGCTCGCTCATGTGTATGAAATGTCTCTTTTACAGATCGTGCTAACAAGTATCTGGTTGGGAACCGTAGCGTCGCTTCAAGTCATTGCTATACATATAATTAAAGTTCGATATACGGGATGGCGGCGCTGGCTCTCATTGACCTCGCTTGTGATCGCCATGGGATGGATGATTGTTCGCACATCGGCTTGGATGTCAGGGGACATGTATACGTGGAAAATCATGCTCAGTATTGCCGCCGTTCTGCTACTGCTCATTACGATGATCCAGATGAGATTACGTATGAAAGGTACATTTGAAGGCGATGTGCGTGAGGATTTGCGAAGCAGACTCAGGTTAACAGCACTGATGTTAAGTCAGGCTGTGAGGAAGCCGAAGTCTCCGCAGACACGAACAATCGTTTTTCGTAAACCTCGTAAATTATTCCGTAAACGTTCCATTCCAAATCGGACGGCAGAGATCGCTTTCAAAGCATTCTTTCGTAATTCCGAGACGTTGAAATTGTTTCTGCAACTAGGTGGGTTGTCTATCGCAGCGGTAGCTTTACCGCCGTTCCCGGTCAATGTCATTGTGTGTGGATTACTGGTGATTATGCTCACCGTGATGTTGTACCGTGCATGGGATGGATTGGCTACGTCGGAGTATGTACAGCTTGTCACGTATGATTCTGCTGCGCTGCATGAAGCAGGCTCTATTATGGCGCGTATGTTATTGCTCCCACTTGTTGCAGTGATGGGGTATGTCATGGGAGTGTTTTGGCTAGGTTGGCTTTCCGGTTTTCTGACGGCTGCATGCACAGTGGCATTGGGTTATGGTTCAGTGTCCGTTGCAGGCTTGATCAGACAGACTCGTTCATAATTTGTTTTTGCATCACGATGAGTGAAAGGAATTTGCTATCCGAGACGCATATCACTTGGTTGAACTGCCCATGCTATAGAAGAAAAGGGATGTGAAACACATGAATATTAGGGCGTCCTGTTTATGTATCTCTGGATTTATGGATTTAATAGGTTTCACAGACTGAGGATAGAATTATCTATAGTGAGGAGGAGTAGAGCATGATGGATAACGGTGAGCTTCAAGTACATTTTTCCGATCCTTCGGCACTGCTTGAGGCAAAAGCAACCTTGGAGGAATTAGGCTATAAGCCATATCAATCTGCACCACTTGAATTATATATTCCGACAGATCGCCAGGACCCGCAATCCGCTGTAGAAATAGTGCAATCACATGGAGGGAGTGCGGTGTTTGCTTCTTCTGTTGATCAACTGGATCAGTTCCAAAACGTATCCATTCCGGCACATCTGGTGAATGAGGACTGGAACGAAGGCTATGCATGCGGCGGAAGCCAGTCGGTAAATTACGGTCAAAACGTTGATCAAGGAATAGACCAGGGCGAGCATAATTATAGTGATGATCCCGTTTATGATGATTCGGCGGATGGATTTTCCGGCAGTGTTAAAGCTTGAGGATAGAACACGAAACAGGGGAGATCGGGAAACAACATACTAGTCCGCAACGATGTTGCATTAGAGGGAAATGTGTATCTGGAACACCAATTAGAGCTGTAAAGAAGAGTTAAAACAAAGCAAAGGGCACCCCGGTCATGGATAATGACATATGGGGTGCCTTTTTTTGCAAACGTATGATGCATTTTATGTAAGTGTCCCATCGGCCAGTTTGTACCTGATCATTTTCTAACGATCACAGGAAACACTATTTGCACGATTTAGAGGTGTTTGAAAAGCTAACGATCTCCAGAGACATTATTTTAGTAGAAATAGCTCATTTCAAGCTGGAAAAGCCTGTTTTGTGGCAAATAGCATTCCTGGTGATCGTTAGATTTTAAAAAGGGTCAATTTTCACGAAATAAGGTTTGTGGTGATCGTTAGCGTTCAAACCTTATGCCTGCCCAGCACGCAATGCACTGCTTCATGACGAGGGTGGTCAGCCACACCAACACAATGCAGTACAATGCAACACAAACAAGAACAAACACAACACAAACACAGTACAGTAGAGTACAGTCAACGCAACATTTCATTTAAATAAGTGGGCCTCAGTCCATACTATGCCCGCAATTCATACATGAACACATCTCCCAAAAGCCAGAGCTAATAGATAGGCCGCTTACCCAAGAGGTGCTTACATACTATCCAATTATCTCTGCAACTGAACACCAACCAACCACCAACTTACCTACACCTTAGCATGTTTGTACTCCGCGGCATGCATGCCCGCAGTATACCCTGTAGAGAATGCAGCGGTAATGTTATAACCTCCGGTATAACCGTGAATATCGAGTACCTCGCCGCAAAAGAATAGTCCGGGCAGCAGCTTGGATTCCATCGTTTTAGGGTATATTTCCTTTAAGTGAACTCCACCTCCGGTAACAAAGGCTTCTTTAAGTGATCTTGTGCCGTCAACGCGGAAAGTGAAGGATTTCATCAAATCGCATAGATGGTTTAACATACCTTTAGGGAAATGGTGAAATGTCAGGTCGTCCCCGATCTCGGCACGTTTCATCAGTAGCGGAACCAGACGTTCAGGCACCCATGTTTTCAAAATATTTTTGACAGCCTTGCGTGACTCCTGCTCTAGGCCTTGCTTCACTTGTGCTTCCAGCGCGGCAGGGGTAAAGTCAGGGAAGAGGTCGATACTCATGGTGACCTGTGTATTCCCTGATTTCATCTGAACTTTGCGAATAAACTGACTGCATCGTAGGGCAACCGGGCCGGATACACCAAAATGGGTAAAGAGCATATCTCCACGGTGAGAAATGACGGTTTTGCCTTTGGCATCGAGTACGGACAGAGCGATGTCACGCAGAGACAAGCCCTGTAATTCCTTGGACTGAATCCAGCTCTCTCCAGATACGATCGGCACCTCGGTTGGATACAATTCTGTGATGGTATGACCAGCCGCCTCAGCCCAAGGATATCCGTCACCTGTGGAACCGGTTTGCGGCACAGATTTGCCGCCTGTTGCAATAATGACGGAGCGGCCGTGAATGATTTTGCCTGAAGCGAGCTTAACACCTTGCACTTGCTGACCGTTATGAATAAGCTCTTTAACAGGTTCTTTCGTACGAATCTCGACGCCAAGAGAAACAATTTTCCCGACAAGCGCATCAACAACCGTCTTGGCTTTGTCCGTGACAGGGAACATTCTTCCGTTGTCTTCTTCTTTCAAGGCAATGCCGAGATTTTCAAAAAAACGCATGATGCCCTGGTTGTCCAGATTTTGAAACGAGCTGTATAAAAAACGTCCATTACCCGGAATATGTCGAATAAGCTCATCCGTTTCTTTGGCATTCGTTACATTGCAGCGTCCTCCGCCGGAGATGCCCAGTTTGCGGCCTAATTGATCTCCTTTATCCAGCAACAGCACAGATGCTCCGTGCTCGGCAGCTGCCACACAAGCCATCAGACCAGCGGAACCGCCACCTATTACGATAACGTCATACATACATAATTACCTTCTTTTTGATTGATTTTGTCTGTTTTCTATAGACAATGTCTGTTACTGCCTCTTTCTGAAATCAGACAGGGTGATTCGGTGTTCTATTTTGCAGCCTTAAGCGATATATTGTAATATGCTGTCGCCTATGTTTTAATCAGAATTAAATGAGGGAATGTGCAGGCAGAGGAGGAGATGACATTGTGGTTGCGTTAAAGGACATTCTTTTACAAGTACTGCTGGCCGGATCGGCAGTATTCCTGATTCCCTTATTATATTTGGGTCTCTCCAAACAACAGGTCATGCGAATGGATCATGCAGGTAAAGTCAATTTCAGCTTTGCTGCAACAAGTGTCATCAGTATGTTGCTCTGTCTGATTTTTGCATTATCTGTAGGTTCCGAGACCGTTCCTATATCCCTGAGTATCATCCCGGTTACTCTTGCTATTCTATATTGTAAAGCCCACATAGGCGCTGCCTTGTCCATTCTACATATTCTCTTCTATTTTCTATTAGCACATCCCTATGATCTGTACGGATTTCTTCTTCATACGGGAATACTTCTCTATCCTATTGTATGGTTGTCTGCCAAACGATTCAAGCATAATACGTGTTCACGCAAAATGAATACGGTCATCGCGCTGATTACCGCTGAACTAGCTGTTGCGAGTCTGTTATGGGTGGTTTATGTCTATCCTGACACCACATATTCCAAGCTTCATCTGATTTTGTCAGCACTTGGATATACAGCAGGTGCACTGGCTGCCGGGGGCATGAGCCAGCTGTGGCTAGATCGGATGGGACGTTATCGCGGAATGGAACAGCAACTATCTGAAGAACATCACCATTACATAAGTGAAACGGAGAAACTGCACCAGATTTTGAATGCAGTACCTCTTTCTATAGCCACGGTAGATGTCGAAGGCAAAGTTGTATTTGTAAACGAACTGATGAAACAAACGGCAAAAGAACAGCTTCCATGTACATCAGCGCATAACTTGATTGGGCAACACGCCAGTCAATTTGTCGAGCAAGAACAGGCGGATAAGATGGAACACAGCATCCAGCAAGCGGTTGTACACGGTGAAGTAAGTGTGCTGACCGTGCGATACGGATCGCATGTATTTCTTTCCCGAACGGTGCCGATCTATGCTTATGCTGCAAAAGGCTCGAAGGAAGTCTCGGGAGCTATGATTACTATTCAGGATGTTACCGAGCTTGAGATGTTGCGTAGTGAGCTTGATAATGTGGATCGTCTAAGCTTGGTGGGACAGATGGCGGCGAGCATCACGCATGAGGTGCGCAACCCGATGGCTGTGGTGCGAGGGTTTCTCCAGTTAATGCAGGAAAAGAGTCCTGAATCCCTGAATCATTATTATCGGATCGTTATGGAGGAATTGGACAGAGCCAACAGCATTATCAATGATTTTCTGTCCCTGGCTCAGAACCGTATAGCAGAAAAAGAAGAATCACAATTACACGATATCATTCATGAGCTAAGTCCTTTGTTATGGGCAGACGCCAATCTGCGAGGTCAGAGCATCGAACTGATGCTGGCCCATAACGTGCCGAAGCTGCATCTGAATGCAAAAGAAATTAAACAAGTCGTATTAAATCTTGCTCGTAATGGAATGGAAGCCATGACGGAAAAAGGTGTGCTTACCTTGGAAACACGGATGGTTGATGACCGGGTGGAACTGTGTGTACACGATACAGGGCCGGGAATACCGCCAGTGAAGCAGGAAAAGCTATTTGAACCATTCTATACAACCAAAGCAAAAGGAACCGGACTGGGATTATCCATGTGTCTGAGCATTGTCGAACGCCATAATGGCACAATCACCGTTGAATCTGAAGAAGGACAGGGAACGACCTTTAAAGTTGCCTTCCAGTGTTAGCTCATCAGCATATTTTGCCAGACCATAAGCCATAATAAGTGAGAGAAAGCTGTTCCGCAGGTGTTGTCTGAACCTTGCTTTCATTGCATGGGGATGTATAATAGGAATAGCACAGCGTGTATCCATTTTTTTCGATATGGACGCATTCGTTGGTGCATAGCTATTGTCCTCTAACTTTTCAAACGAGATCATAGAACAACCATTATAAGGAGTGAAACTGAATGTCGATGTCATTTGATCAATACATGAGAGATATGGTTCAGCCAATGCGGGATGAGCTGACTCGTCTGGGAATCCAGGAGCTGCGCACACCGGAAGAGGTTGAAGCAAGCTTGCCGGATGCTAAAGGAACAGCACTGGTCGTAATTAACTCTGTATGCGGATGTGCAGCAGGTCAATGTCGTCCAGGGGTTGCTCAGGCACTTCAGAACGATTTAACACCAGATCACCTCTACACCGTATTTGCTGGTCAAGACAAGGAAGCAACGGCGAAAGCACGTGAATTCTTTGCTCCATACCCGCCATCCTCACCGTCCATTGCTTTGCTGAAAGACGGAGAACTCGTTCACTTTATCGAGCGTCACCAAGTGGAAGATCGTTCTGCAGAGGAAATCGCGGCTGACCTGACAAGTGCATTTGAACGTTACTGCCGTTAATCTGCTCTATAGAACGCCCCGCACTTCGGATGCCCGATGCCGGGGCGTTTCATTTTGGACAGATCAGGTTATTGAACCATTCGAACCTTTCTAGCTGGACACCAACATACCTTTCAAACGAGCATCAAAATTCTATTATAGTAGAAACGGGGTGTATGAACGATGAGTTTGCAACAACAGATCATCGCTGAATTGAAGGTTAAACCGAGTATTAATGAAGCTGAGGAAGTACGCAAGCGTGTGGACTTTCTGAAAACGTATGTCAAAAATTCCGGCACCAAAGGACTGCTGATCGCCATTAGTGGCGGTATTGACAGTGCTGTAGCGACAGCCCTTTGCAAACAAGCCACGGACGAGCTTACTGCAGAGAATAATCAAGAGTACAAAACGCTGGGTGTGTTCCAGCCTTATGGAGAGCAAGCGGATATCCAGGATAGTTATGCTGTAGCCAAAGCATACGATCTGAAGCATGTTGTGGAAACAAACATCGAGGATGCCGTGAATGAAATCGCGCTGGAAGTAGAGCAGGGCTTCAAATCTCTCGGCAGTCCGCGTCATATGACTCATCAAGGCAAGGGCAATGTGAAAGCCAGAACACGTATGGTGATGCAATATGCGCTTTCTTTTGAAGAAAACCTGCTGGTCGTAGGTACGGATCATGCATCCGAAGCGATTACAGGCTTTTACACCAAATGGGGCGACGGAGCCGTGGATATTACGCCACTGAGCACACTCAACAAACGTCAGGTTCGTCAGCTGGCTGCTTACCTGAAAGTGCCACAATCCATTCTGGACAAAGCACCTTCGGCTGGACTATGGGAAGGTCAAACGGATGAGGACGAGCTGGGCATCTCATACGAGGCGAACAGTGATTACCTTGAAGGTAAACAGATTGACCCGGCTGCGCAAGAGCGTTTAGAGGCCTTTTACACACGCACACATCACAAACGGAATGCGATTCCTGGTATTTAAGGTAGGGAATTTAAAAGTGTAATCGAGTAGCGTGCTTTATTTTGCAAATGAGTCGTTGCTTAAAAAAGAGTCACTGCCTTGAGCAGCGGCTCTTTTTGTTGTTCTAACTTACCGCCATTTCGTAGGGAGAAAATTTTAGCAAAAGTGGAAATACGGATAACAGGTACTCGCATCCATGCACGCCTCCTGCTACAATAGAATACGTGTTCGGAAAGCAACGGATTCGTTGAAGTAAGGATTACTAAAGATTATCTTTTATAGCCTAAAAGATTAAGCGGGTGAATCGTTATGATATATGGTATTGGCAACGATGTATTAGAGATAGAACGGTTACGCAGGGTGCTGTCTGGCCGCCAAGCAGAGGCATTTATGAAGCGTATTTTAACTCAGGCTGAACAGGAAATTGCAGCTAGGCGCGGGAAACGGATGGCGGAGTTTGTATCCGGGCGTTTTGCGGCCAAAGAGGCTGTATCTAAAGCATTCGGATGCGGGATCGGCGCTGTCATGGGTTTTCATGATATTGAAGTGTTGCCTGATCCGTCCGGTCGTCCAGTCGCTACTTTGTCCAGTCAGGCCTGGGAGCGGCTTCAGCTACCGTGTGGTCAGAGATACCAGATCCATCTAAGCATTACACATCAGACGGAGCTGGCTGCGGCATTTGCGATCATTGAGCAGGGCGCGGGTGAACCGCTTGAGTGATATACGTATAGATGCGCCATTTAAAATGAGGCGAGGAATTGCCTCGCGCTGAGATCGGGAGAAACGTGGGTACAGGAAAGGAAGGGCATATGGGTTTACAAGAACAGAAACGACATTTCAGCGTGAATTTGCTGGATTGGTACATGATTAATCGTCGGGATTTGCCGTGGCGTCGCCACAACAATCCGTATTTTACTTGGGTTTCGGAGATTATGTTGCAACAGACGCGTGTAGATACGGTGATTCCGTACTTTAACCGATTTATCGGGAATTTCCCGACCGTCCAGGCTCTTGCCGAGGCACCGGAGGAAGAGGTGCTGAAAAATTGGGAAGGGCTCGGATATTATTCAAGAGCGCGTAACCTTCAGGCAGCAGCAAGGCAAGTTATGGAGCTGCATGGCGGAGAGATGCCGCAGGACAAGCAGAGCGTCTTTGCGTTAAAAGGAGTCGGCCCGTATACAGCCGGCGCTATCCTCAGCATTGCCTTCAACCAGCCACAACCAGCGGTGGATGGCAATGTGATGCGGGTGCTGTCCCGATATTTCCTCATTGATGAGGATATTATGAAGGGTAGCACCCGGGTTTTGATGGAAGAGCTCGCGGGAGAGCTCATTCCGGAAGGGCGAGCGCGTGATTTCAATCAGGCGCTGATGGAGCTTGGCGCGCTGGTGTGTACACCCAAAGCGCCGCATTGCTTGACTTGCCCGGTGATGGAGCAATGTTCCGGCAGAATTGCCGGAAGGGAGCTTACGTTGCCGGTCAAGACCAAAGCGAAGCCGCCGCGCCCTGAGCAGCGGCTGGTTGCCCTGGTGGAAGGCCGCGGTGCTCATCGCGGCCGTGTGCTTGTGCGCCAGCGCCCAGAGACAGGCCTGCTGGCCCGGATGTGGGAGCTGCCGCATGTGCTGGCGGCGCCTGCCGCAGCGGGTAAGGCGGCAGCGCCGCTGGCGGATGAGCCGGCCATGGCTTTGCTGGCCGGCAGTCTGTGGGCGGAAGGCTTCGCTGCCCGCCCGGAGGGGCTGGCTACCCATGCGGAGCATGTGTTCAGCCACATTGTTTGGAGCCTGCAGGTGTACAAGTGCACCGAGCAGGACCAGAGCAGTGAGCTTCCGCTGATCGCCGCGGAAGCCAGAGCCGCCTACCATGCACAGGCGGCATCAATGGCAGAATCAGCCCCAGCTGCACAGTCATCTTCATCCACCGCCGCTCAAGCGGCGCAGGAAGCGATGACAGGCAAAGGTGATGGCCTTACTTATCAATGGATCGGCCCGGAAGACATGGAGAAGCTGGCGTTCCCTAATGTATTTCTAAAGCTTCTTCGCAACTATTTTGCTGGAGCCTATGATGAAGTTACTGAGTAATAACCAGGCCGATTGGCTAACCATTGGGATTATATGAACCGTCTCTAAGGATTTGGGAGAGAAAGTGGATAGATGCCGTTATTGAGTTGGGGGATTTCTAACGATCTCCAGGAAGCTTATTTTGTGAGAAATGGGGGCTGCAAAATTCTAACGATCATGAGAGACGCTATTTTCCTCGAAAACGTGCATTTGGCGTAATATTTCACCGGAAATAGATAAATAACGTCTCTGGCGGTTCAACCCCTTAATATTGGACACTAGCTAGCTTTTTCTCAGATTGACGCATCATAACGCAATGGATTTGGATTCTATGGTTCCTTCGTTGACCAGGCGCAGGTAATCTGTCGGCGACCAGTCGTGTAGACTGCCGTGAATACGGTCTTTGTTGTAATAACGGATGTATCGATCTACCTCGGAAAAGGCTTCTTCGTAGCTTTCGAAACAATGTCGTTGGTAACACTCACGTTCCAGAACACTATGAAACGATTCAATAAAAGCATTTTTATTCGGTGTTCGAACGGGTGTCCGCTCATGCTCTAAACCTGCTTCTTCACAGAAGTTATAAAACGCTTTGCTTATAAACTGAGGGCCGTTATCGGTACGAATCACGAGCTTTGGCTCG
>NZ_FMVM01000030.1 GCF_900102085.1 Paenibacillus polysaccharolyticus
AAGCTCATTTTGAATCTGACGAGATTAAAAATCTCATTTTTGATCTTGCAAGCAAGATCGATACTCACTCGTTGTTCAGTTTTCAAAGATCAAACTTCTTTTTTTCATCACCATTTTGTCTCAGCGGCGACTTTTATAATATATCATACTTCGTTTGTTTTGGTCAAGCCTTTTTTTGAAATTATTTTTGAAGTTCGTAATGAACTTCATTTGTTTCAAGTAAAGCGTGTAACCAAGCAAGCAAAGCAACGAGATATAATGTACCATATATATTGCTCGGTAGTCAACTACCCGAATAAAGAAATTTTCAACCCCAATAACAGACCAACCCCCGGGAGTCCCAGAACAGTAACTGTACCTATTGTTGCAGGATTTAAAGGGATATAAATTCCTGTTATCCAACCTGAATAATTTACGACATATATCCCAGCGGCCGCAAGCACCACATGAATTCCGATTGATGTAAAGATTGTTAATCCTAAGCGTTTTCTAAACAAAACAATAACCAGTGCCAACAGAGAGGCAACCAATATACTTCCCAGAATAACACTCTTCATACATTCCACCTCCAGCTATATATAAAATCATCTGTATACTCAGCCACCTGACTCTAATTACACACTAAGTTCTCGATCGGTAGTAGCCACATCCATCCCATTCAACCGTTTGGCCCGTTTCAAATGAATTTGGTATTTCCTCTCGGCCGCTTCAAGCACATAGATGGCATAATCGATCTCATCCTCTCCCAGAGCATCCTCAAACTGTCGCATCGCACGTTCCCACTCTTGTTTGGCCTTCTGCACATCCACATAAACCAACTCCGCCTCCAGTTTCGCAAGCTCTCTCTTCTTTCCGTCCCTTAAGCTACGCTTTTTTCGCCATATCAACATAAACACCCTCCCTTATCCATCCGTATAGCACACTCTCATACATATCAAGGAAGGGACAAACTTAGAACTTGGACATCTACTTTTATAATAAAAAAAGAGAGAGCTCACGGCTCTCTCTTGCAATATAAATCAATTTATTGGATTGTCTTCTATACGAACGACACCCTTATCAAGCTCACGCGCAACCAGATACATTAGCGCATCTCTCTGCGTCCTTCCAGCGCCTTCGAAAGTGTAACTTCATCTGCATACTCCAGATCGCCGCCTACGGGCAATCCGTGAGCAATACGGGTCACACTAATTTCAAACGGACGCACTAGGCGGGAAATGTACATCGCCGTTGCTTCTCCCTCAATATTGGGATTAGTCGCCAAAATCAATTCTTTTACCCGCTCATCACTCAAACGAGTTAACAGCTCTTTCAAGCGTATATCATCCGGACCAATTCCCTCCATTGGAGAAATTGCCCCCTGCAACACATGGTAGTACCCATCGAATTCCTTAGTCCGCTCCATAGCTACCAGATCTTTCGAATCTTGGACTACACAGATGACGGACACATCTCTCGACTTATCCTGACATATCCGGCAAGGGTCTGTATCTGTAATATTACAGCACACAGAACAGTAATGGAGATTACGCTTCACACTCACGAGCGCTTTGGCAAAATCAATAACGTCATCTTCCTTCATGTTAAGCACATGAAAAGCTAAACGAGCCGCTGTCTTCGGACCCACCCCAGGAAGACGGGTGAAGGCATCAATCAGCTTGGCTATCGGTTCAGGATAATACAATCGGTTGTGTCTCCTTTTGACAGGATCAGTTTATACTAAAATAACCCCGGAATTTTCATGCCACCCGTGAATTTACCCATATCCTGATTCGCAATTTCATCTGCTTTTGTCAAAGCATCATTCACAGCAGTCATGACAAGGTCTTGAAGCATTTCAACATCATCCGGATCTACGGCTTCAGGCTTGATCGTGATGGCAAGCAGTTTTTTATGCCCGTTAACTTCAGCAGTTACCACTCCGCCGCCAGAAGTACCTTGAACCGTTTTGTCCGCGAGTTCTTCCTGCGCCTTCAGCATTTGCTCCTGCATTTTCTTCACTTGTTTCATCATTTGGTTCATGTTATTCATATCCGTCATCTCCTTTAATATAGTTATCTCAAATTATACACATTACATCGTAATGTACTACTCTTTAATGACTACGAGATCTTCGCCAAATAACTGAATAGCTTCATCAATCCAAGGCTGTTTATCGCCTGAACCACCATCTTCATGCTCTGGTTCAAGCTTAAAATCCTCCTTTGGCGTTTCAGAAGCTCCTTCCATCGCACCAGTCCAGTCCCTAAGCATCATCGTCACAAGTCGAGCCGGACGCCCAAGCTGTTCCGAAAGCACCCGCTCAATGACATCACGATTCGCCTGTTTTTCGGTTGTTTCACGGTGGATGTTGTTCTTAAAAGCAACCAGCACATTGTCTTCGAGCAGTGAAACCGGCTCTCCATCCATAAACCAAGCATGAACCGTAACTTTCTCTTCTTTGACACGTTGCAAAATCTGGCTCCATTTTTTGCTGATCTCCGTGAATTCTGAAGATCCTTTGCGCGCAATATATTGATCCAAATTCGCCGGAAGCTTCACTGGAGCGTTCGCTCTGGACATTGGCGCACGTGTTGCCGGTCGTGCAGGAGCATTTGAAGCCGCATCCCCACCTGACAGACCACTCTTGAGCGCTCGATCTAGCTTTTTCTCCAACTCAGCAAGCTGCTGTTTCAATCGATTGATCTCTCCAGTATCAGCGGGTGCAGAAGGAGAAGTCACTCCAACCGATGAAGCTGCTCCGCCCATAGCCGGGATACTACACAGTTTAAGCAGAGCCACCTCAAACAATGTCTGCGGCTGAACTGCATATTTCATCTCACTCTGGTACCGATTCAGCGTATCGATCATCTGAAACAACTGTTCCTTCGTAAACGATTCCGCCATATCTCGAAACGATTCCGGGTTCAACACCCGATCCGTCAGTTTGTCTGCATCTGGCACCATCTTGATCATCAGCAAATCCCGGAAATAGTAGAGCAGATTCTCCATACATTTGTCTGCACTCTTGCCTTCATGCATAAAGCCCTCGATCATCTGCAAAATATGACCGACATCCCCTTTGAGCAAGGAGGATGCGAGCTTGGCAAATTGTTCTGAAGGAATACCGCCTGTCATGTCCATAACCTGCTGATACGTTACTTTCCCATCGGTAAATGAAGAGATTTGATCCAGCACACTGAGCGCATCCCTCATCCCACCATCAGATAGACGGGCAATGTACTGCAACGCATCTTGATCCGCTTCCATCCCTTCCTGTTCACAGATCAAAGTCAATCTGGCTGTCTGTTCTTCCAGAGATACGCGGCGAAAATCAAATCGCTGACAACGCGATATAATGGTAGCAGGCAGACGATGCGGTTCTGTCGTTGCTAAAATAAACATTACATGTGGCGGCGGCTCCTCCAATGTTTTGAGCAAAGCATTGAACGCCTCTGTCGTCAACATGTGCACTTCATCAATAATATAAACTTTCTGCCGGACTTCGGTAGGGGCATACTTCACCTTTTCCCGAAGATCACGGATTTCCTCGACGCCCCGATTGGAGGCAGCATCAATCTCCTGCACATCCATAACAGCGCCGTTCGTAATTCGGCGGCAAGCCTCACATTCGTTACAAGGCTCAGTTGCAGGTCCGCGTTCACAGTTTACAGCCTTGGCCAATATTTTGGCCGCACTTGTCTTCCCCGTCCCTCGGGGACCGCTAAACAAATAAGCGTGGGAGGTCCGCTGTTCACGAATCGCGTTCTGCAAGGTCTGAATAATATGTTGTTGTCCCACCATATCCTGGAACGACTGAGGACGCCACGCCCGGTATAACGCGATATGCTCCATGATGCGTTACCTTCCTTCCACTTCGCATTCGAGTCCGTTGTCGTCACCCCATTATACTATATTCCAGAGTGAATCCAAACTTTATCTGACTCATTTCATACGCGGTTTTTTAACATATCAAAAAAGACCCCTGCATTTATACTGCTGCAAAGGTCTCTACAATTTAAAAGGTTAAGCCGTGCACCTGCTATCGATATTTGCGATCCAAGCGGCACCCCTGAACAATAGCTCAGGCTAGGCAACCCTCCGGCACAAGAGTGATCTCACTTATGGCTGCTTCCTTCCGGACCTGACCAGGTTCATGAGTACTCATTGCGGAGGACCCAACCGTCAACACCACGTTCAGGGACCAAACCTCACATCGACAAAACCTCTAACAGGAATTCAACCTCGCTATAGCGGATTGCGAGTTACAGGGCACCGCTACCTCCCCATCTAGCACGGTAAGAAATAGTATAACGCAAGGTAGTCCAAAATGCAACCGGCTGGAAAATGGAAACCACACACTTCTCTGTATAAGTAACTAAAAACCCCTGCCAAAATAGCAGGGGTGATTGGGATACAATAATTAGACAATCCACAAGGAATTGTACGATTAGATTCCGTATTTCTTTTTGAAACGGTCCACACGGCCGCCAGCATCGATAAACTTCTGTTTACCTGTGAAGAACGGGTGGCACGCGGAGCAAATCTCTACACGAAGTCCTTCTTTAACCGAACCAGTCTCAAAAGTATTACCGCATGCGCAGGATACTTGACCAATCGTGTATTTAGGATGAATTGCTTCTTTCATTACCTTTCACCTCTTTCCGCCCTGAGCCTCAAGCGGACCCAGAGTAAATGGCACAACACAGCAGATTATAACACGGCCTAAACCCGGTTGCAATCTAATTCATTCAAGAGGTAATCAGCTTTTTGGGACGAGCCATCCCAGCCGGTGGAACATGCGTATACGACCCGATGACAACATCCGGCAACTCTTCCGCAAATATCTCCAGCATCTGCTTCATTCCCAATATATCTCCCTGTGCTGGCGGAATTAACTCCAGATAGCTCTCCGGGTCAATATTCAGGTTACGCATCTGAATCAATCGCAGGTTGGTGCGGCGTGCAAATTCAATCATTGCCTCGATCTCTTCCTCACGATCGGTTACACCCGGGAAGATCAGATAGTTAATGGAGGTATATACCCCTTGCTCCGCAGCGTACTTCATTGATTTCTCTACATTAGCCAATGTATATCCACGAGGTTTGTAATACGCGTTGTAATGATCATCCAATGCACTGATCGTACTCACACGCATCAGATCCAGACCTGCATCCACAATGCCGCGAATATGATCATTCAAGCCAGCATTGGTATTAATGTTGATGTACCCCATATCCGTAATGGAGCGCACTTCGCGAATAGCTTCGATGATCAACTTGGCCTGTGTGGAAGGTTCACCTTCACACCCCTGTCCGAAGCTAATAATAGATTCGGGTGTTTTCAGATGTTCCAGCATCACTTCAACGATCTCATCCACACGAGGACGGAAATTCATCCGTGTCTGAGGTGATACAAATCCACTGTCATCCGGCTGTTCAGAGATACAACCGAAACAACCAGCATTACATGAGTACGATACAGGAACGCCGCCTTCCCAACGATTCAAGAATGTGTTGGAAGACGTGAGACACTCATAACCCAGTGCACAATTGGACAGGTGGGTGTATAAACGGTTCTCTGGATACTTCTCCGTAAATCGTTTAACCCCAGAGCGCACATCGTCACGATCACAGTTCATCGGATTCCACTTCTCAGGAATATCGGACTGGGAAGCCGTAACGTAGAAACCGCCATCTTTCCAAACGACAGCCGAGTATCCAAACAACGGCAGCTTGTAATCCTTATCCGTTTTCACGTAACCCGGCAAGCACAGACGCGTAAAACCTTGCGGCAGCAGAGCCCCTACAGCTTGTGTATCACTCGGCAACGGCAACATCTCGCCTGTATCCGGGTCCATACCAATAGGACGGGTGCTTGGAAGACCAACCAATGTTGCACCGTCCGGCAGAGGAATCAACTCATCCTCCATTATCTCGACAATCATATCTCCACTACGGGCGAGTCCGTACAGGGAGGGATGATCAAAAACATTACCTTTTTCATCTGCGTATACTAAATACATGATGTTCTCCTCACATCTATTGGGTTAAACCTGACGACGAGTATATTATATTGCAGTCAGTTGATTGTACAGTCAGCCACATCTTTATCTTACAACGATCATGGCTACGTTATACGAATTCAAACTGCAGTTCAAATGTTAATTCGATGTTCCTGATGTAGCCGTTTGTCTTGGAGAACGGCGAGTTGTCGTCGTTCCAGCATTGCTGGAGGGCGCATTGCCAGCCGCGTCAAACGCAGCCAGGAACTCGGCATTCGTTTTACTGTTGCGTAGTTTTTTCAGGAAACCTTCAACGAAGTCATGGGAATCATTCATATTTTTACGAATAGCCCAGATCGTATCGAGCTCTTCCTTGCTAAGCAATACCTCTTCACGGCGTGTACCGGAACGGCGAATATCGATGGCAGGGAAAATACGGCGTTCAGCCAATTTGCGATCCAGATGAAGCTCCATATTACCCGTACCTTTAAATTCTTCATAAATGATGTCATCCATACGCGACCCCGTATCAATCAACGCTGTTGCCAAAATAGTCAAGCTACCGCCTTCCTCCACGTTACGAGCAGAACCAAAGAAACGCTTTGGACGATGGAATGCTGCTGGATCAATACCACCACTTAGTGTACGTCCAGATGGCGGAATCACCAGGTTATATGCACGAGCCAGACGTGTGATACTATCGAGCAAAATAACGACATCCTTTTTGGCTTCAACCAAACGCAGAGCGCGCTCCAGCACCAGTTCCGCTACTTTGATATGATTCTCGGGCAACTCATCAAACGTGGAAGCGACAACTTCACCTTTTACCGAACGAGACATATCCGTTACTTCTTCTGGACGTTCATCAATCAACAGGACAAAAAGTTCAATTTCTGGATTGTTAGTTGAGATGCTGTTGGCAATTTCTTTGAGGAGAAGCGTTTTACCGGCTTTGGGAGGTGCTACGATCAATCCACGTTGTCCCAACCCTACAGGGGCAAGCACATCCATAATACGTGTGGATAAATGGCTCGGGGATGTTTCAAGAACCAGTTTCTTCTGCGGATACAATGGGGTTAATGCCGGGAAGTGAAGTCTCTCCGCAGCCGCCGATGGATTCTCACCATTCACAGCGTTAACTTGCAATAAACCGAAATATCTCTCATTTTCTTTTGGCGTTCGACACTTACCTGATACAAGGTCACCCGTTCGTAAATCAAACTTGCGAATCTGTGAGGCCGAGATATAAATATCTTCTGTACTTGGCAAATAGTTGATTGGCCTCAAGAAGCCGTAACCTTCAGGTAAAATCTCGAGCACGCCCTGCATAAACATCAAACCACTTTGTTCCGCTTGTGCACGGAGTATTGCAAAGATTAATTCTTTCTTTTTAAGGGTCCCGTAATAAGGAATCTGGTATTTTTTCGCCAGCTTATAGAGGTCCGTTAATTTCATTTCTTCCAAATCGGAAATTTGCAGATCCATATAATAACCACCTATTCAATTAATGAGTCCGTGAAATGGATAGTTTCGTTAGCTAATTCAAGCCATAGAAAGCAGTTCTACCACAATCTCTTCTATCCATTGTACGGAATGTAACCGTTATAATGCAAATACATGTCTTGGTGTGTAAGCTTCCGGGTGGAATGGCCATTACATGGCATAATCCTTAATGAGTGAACTCCAAACATGGGGCGATCGATCCGGGAAGACCGGCTATGAAGCGCAGGTTCAAACAAATCCGGGGATTGGAGAAAGGGAATGATTTTCAAAAACAATATAAGAAATGATGTGTTCATAAAGCCTTATGATATTTATTTCAAAAAAAGACCCTCCGAAACAAGAACCCGTTACAGTTCATCATATCCGGAAGAGAATACAAAATCTATTAGAATAGTATACCCTATTCTACTATAGGTTATGCAGCACCGCTACAAAACACGCTTCAAGCGGAAATATTTGCGATGCTGCGCCTTATTCATTACCTATTCGGTTTCCCGCCACACGTCTGCACCAAGCAAACGTAGGTTGGTCACCAAATGATCGTAACCACGATCAATAAACTCAACTCCCGTCACCTCGGTAACTCCTTCACTGACGGTAAGTCCCGCTATGACTAGCGCTGCACCAGCACGAAGATCCGACGCTTTTACTTTAGCCGCATTCAGTGCACTGCCTTCAATAATGGCTGATCGGCCTTCCACACGGATTTTGGCGCCCATACGAACCAGTTCAGGCACATGTTTGAACCGATTGCTGTATACAAAGTCACTCAGTACACTTACACCGTTCGCTTGTGTTAATACACTGGTCATCGGGGACTGCAGGTCGGTAGGAAATCCTGGATATACCAGTGCCTTTACATCAACATGACTGTACTGCGGCTGTCCAATAACCCGAATACTTTCGTCCAGCTCCTCGATACCCACTCCCATCTCCAGCAACTTGGCCGTTAAAGCCTCCAGATGTTTGGGGATGACATTATCAATGAGTACATCTCCGCGCGTGGCCGCCGCAGCGATCATATACGTGCCCGCTTGAATCCGATCCGGAATAATGGAGTGACGGCAACCCTTAAGCTCCGAGACCCCTTCGATTCGAATCGTTTCTGTACCTGCACCTTTGATGCTGGCACCCATAGAATTCAAAAGTGTTGCTACATCTATAATCTCAGGCTCTTTAGCCGCATTTTCAATAATTGTAGAGCCTTTGGCACGAGTGGCCGCCAGCATAATGTTGATGGTTGCACCAACACTGCTTACATCAAGATATATTTTAGCTCCGCGTAGCTCTTTGGCATACAAATGGATAGAGCCATGTTCATTCGTCACGGTTGCGCCAAGCGCTTCAAACCCTTTGATGTGTTGATCAATTGGACGAGGTTCAAAATTACAACCTCCGGGCAAACCTATTGTTGCTTCTTTAAAACGTCCAAGCAGTGCTCCCATCATATAATAAGAAGCACGAAGTTTCTTCACAGGACCGTTTGGCATCGGAATGGATTTAATATCAGAAGGATCAATTTTCATCTGACTACCTTCCCAAGTCACACGTGCCCCAAGTTCCTCCAAAATTTCTGCATATACGGCCACGTCACTGAGTAATGGCAAGTTATCCAACACGACCTCTGACTCGGCAAGCAATGCTGCAGGAATAAGCGCAATGGCGCTGTTTTTGGCACCGCTTATAGTTACAGTTCCCTGTAACGGACGTCCGCCACTAATCATTAATTTTTCCATAAAGCTTAATGTCCCCCTACGTGTTTTGCAGCCGATGAACGGCAATACGTGCTGATGGCTAACGATGTAGAAATAAGGTGTGAAAATGGAAAGACACCGGCTAGGCGGTGTTCTTCCATTTCACAGTATGGAACTTTTAAAGATAAATTACGCTTTGTTGTTGGAACCAAACTCACGGATTTTACCTTTAACAGTTTCTTTGATTGCATCACGGCCTGGTACGATGAACGTACGTGGATCGTAAGCGTTTGGTTTTGCTGCAAGCACTTCACGAACTGCTTTTGTGAACGAGATTTGGTTCTCTGTGTTCACGTTAATTTTGGAAGTACCCAAAGAGATTGCTTTATCGATATCGTGCTTAGGAATACCTGTACCACCGTGCAATACGAGTGGAACTTGTACCGCGTCACGAACTTCTTCCATTTCTTTGAAGCCGAGGTTTGGCTCGCCTTGGTAAGGACCGTGAACGGAACCCAGAGCTGGTGCCAAAGTATCGATACCTGTTTCTTTAACGATGCGGATACATTCGTTCAAGTCAGCGTATTGAATACCACCGATAACGTCGTCTTCTTGTCCGCCTACAGTACCAACTTCAGCTTCTACAGAAACGCCTTTAGCGTGTGCATATTCAACGACTTTTTTAGTCATTTCGATGTTCTCATCGATGGAGTGATGGGAACCGTCGATCATAACGGATGTAAAGCCAGCATCGATTGCTTCTTTACATTTGTCGAAGCTTGAACCGTGATCCAGATGGATTGCAACTGGTACGGAAATTTTCATGTCAATCAAGAGTCCTTCTACCATTTTAACTACAGTAGTAAAGCCGCCCATGTGACGTGCTGCACCTTCGGATACGCCCAGAATTACTGGGGATTTCTCTTCTTCAGCAGCAGTAAGAATCGCTTGAGTCCACTCAAGGTTGTTGATGTTGTATTGACCAACTGCATATTTTCCTTCAAGTGCTTTGTTCAACATGTCTGTCATAGATACTAATGGCATGGTTTCAATCCTCCTAGGGGTTTGGGTTGTGTCTATGGTTTTTAGCCGAAATCACATACGGGCTTATTATACCACATCCCATGTCAAATACTAAACAAGCTTTTGCAAAAATGCTGTGCTTTGCAGCACAGTTTTCACAGACACGGCATGATGGCGTTACCATTTCCAATATTCCCTACACTAACAGGTGAAATACCCCATTTTCTCATGATTACATGTGGCTGGTGGTTGACGCAAAAAAATCCTGTATCGACAGGATTTAGCTGCATTTGTTCGCAGCGCCATTGCGAAGTTGCATATTAACGGCCACACGCATCTCATCGATATCAAACGGTTTCGTAAAATGCATGAGTGCACCGAGATCGGTAGCTTCCTTAATCATGTCAAGTTCCCCATACGCCGTCATCATAATAACTTTGATATCAGGGTCAATCTCCTTGATATGCTTCAGTATTTCAAGCCCATCCATCCCCGGAATTTTCATATCCAGCAAAACGAGGTCCGGCTTGTCCTTATTGACGATTTCGAGCGCGATCTTGCCGTTTGCTGCCTGAAATGTGTTATACCCTTCGCTGCTGAACACTTCCATCAGTAGAATACGAATACCGTTTTGGTCATCGACAATCAGAACTTTTTTCTCTTCCACGCTGTAACCTCCTAGAATTAGGAAAGCATATACACATTACATCTGGATAACTATCCCATAGTCGTCATGATAAGTATTCTACCTCTTCCAGTAAAATCCTTCTATTATCTCAAATTGACAAAGGGTAAATCAATCTACATCTTTATTAAAAAGAAAAGGACGTTTCCGCGCTATAAAAGCAGCCAGAAACATCCTCATAATACTAGGGTTTTCAATGATTCAATTTATTATTTCTCCGCGTTCTCCAGAGAAGCTTTCACAAACTCACGGAACAATGGTTGCGGACGGTTCGGACGGGAAGTGAATTCCGGATGGAACTGCACTGCCAAGAACCAAGGGTGTCCAGGAAGTTCCACAATCTCAACCAGGCGTCCATCCGGTGATGTACCGGAAATAACAAGACCTGCTTTTTCAATCGCTTCACGGTATTCGTTGTTAAACTCGTACCGGTGACGGTGTCTTTCGTATACCAACTCATCGTCGTAACATGACATCGCCAAAGAACCTTCCTGCAGCTTACAAGGGTACAGACCAAGACGCATCGTACCGCCCAGATTTTCAATATCTTTTTGCTCAGGCAGCAGGTCGATTACCGGGAACTCGGTAGCCGGGTTAATCTCCGAACTGTTTGCTCCGTTCAACCCAACGATGGAGCGTGCATATTCAATGACAGAAACCTGCATACCCAGGCAAATTCCGAAGAACGGAATATTTTTTTCACGGGCATAACGAATTGCCGATACTTTGCCTTCAATACCGCGATCACCGAAGCCACCAGGAACAAGAATACCACCAATACCATGCAACATGTCGCCTACATTCTCATCGGTAATATCTTCAGAAGGAACCCAGCGGATCTTCACGTCCGCATTGGATGCAAACCCTGCATGTGACAGGGACTCTACAACACTCAGGTACGCATCATGCAATGCCACATATTTACCAACGATTGCAATCTCGACCGTACGCTCCAGCTTGCTGATCCGGTTCACCAGACCTTCCCACTCGCTCATATCCGGTGCAGGAGTAGTCAGTTTCAGATGGTTAACCACGATTTCATCCAGACCCTCTTCACGAAGGTTAAGTGGTACTTCATACAACGTGCTTGCATCACGGCATTCAACGACTGCATTCTCGTCAATATCACAGAAAAGTGCGATTTTGGCCTTCATGTCCTTGGACAGCTCATATTCCGTACGACAAACGATAACGTTTGGTTGGATACCAATGCTACGCAATTCCTTCACACTGTGTTGTGTCGGTTTTGTTTTGACTTCACCCGCTGCTTTGATATATGGAATCAGTGTAACGTGAATGTACATCACGTTGTCACGACCTACATCACTCTTGATCTGACGAATCGCTTCCAGGAATGGCAAACTCTCGATGTCACCCACCGTTCCGCCAATCTCGGTAATAACAACATCCGAACCCGCTTCACGTCCAGCGCGGAATACACGCTCTTTGATCTCGTTTGTGATATGTGGAATGACTTGAACTGTACCGCCCAGATACTCTCCGCGACGCTCTTTGCTGATTACAGAAGAGTACACTTTACCTGTCGTGACATTGCTGTTTTTGGAAAGGTTGATGTCGATAAAACGTTCGTAGTGGCCAAGGTCCAGGTCCGTCTCTGCGCCATCATCCGTTACGAATACCTCACCATGTTGATAAGGACTCATCGTTCCCGGGTCAATGTTGATGTATGGATCAAATTTTTGGATTGTTACTTTGAGTCCTCTGTTCTTCAGCAATCTGCCCAGCGAGGCTGCTGTAATCCCTTTGCCCAGGGAGGACACAACTCCGCCCGTCACGAAAATATACTTTGTCACTGTTATTACCCTCCTAATATAAGTACAGAAATTCAGGCGATATATGGTGTTATCGTAACCCGTTTCCCAGGTAATCATCGTTAAAAAGAGCAATGGCAGAAATTAACTGCATCTGCGAACTGCCCTTTCCAGCGAAGACGGCTTTAACTAACACATCATTCCTGGCAAAAAATAATGCAAACTTTCCGGGAGCCTTCATCCACGCTTGTCCCACTACAAACCTCGTCGGTAGTTCCATTTTCTTTGTTTGAACATACAAAAAAACAGGCCGAAAAGGTTTGGCCGGAAGCAGTCGGAAAAGTAATCGTTTGGCATCATTCTGCCTCTAAAAATACAAAAAGAAAGTACTCCCGCAGGACGGGGCACTTTCTCTAAAAAAACATAAATATATTGTCGCTCATTCATAAGCCCATGCAATAGTTTACCCGTTACCCCGCCTGCTGTCAAGGCTGACTATCGGGGAAAAAACGGGCAATTTTTCGTCAGCAAAAAGGATTACCGATTATCGGAATCGTCGTCAAATTCATCCTCGTCTTCGGACTCTTCTTCGTCTTCTTCGAGGTCTTCGTCTTCCAAATCGTCATCTTCAACCAGCACTTCTTCTTCACTGTCTTCTTCATCGAAGATGTCGTCATCATCGTCATCATCGTCATCATCTTCGTCTTGATCATCATCTGTGCTATCGAAGTCTTCGTCACTGTTGTAGCTGTCGTCCTCTTCACCGAAGTCTTCGTCTTCCAGATCATCATCTTCATCGTTGATGATACGCGGACGCTTCGCACCCGTCATGGAATCTTCTGTTCCAGCAACCGGATACCAGCGTTTCAATCCCCAAAGACTCGTACCGACGCAAGCAAAACGGCCATCGATATTAATTTCGGTATACAGCTGGGCGATATACTCGTTGATCTCTTCATCTGTCATTCCGCGCTGTTTCGCTACCTCATTCATCAAATCCCGGTAGTAATACGGCGTGTTTGCCGCTTTCAGCACCATAAAGGCCAGATCCACCAAAGGGATCTCTCTTACCTTTTCTTTATCAATTTTCAAATTGAGCGAGGTACTCACTGAAGACACTTCCTCTCACACATAATTCGCTTTATATCCCCTGCAAACTGGATCGTTACGTATAACATATCCATTAACAAACCTAAGTAAAACCTATTTAGCGTTAAAAAGCAAGTTTTTATGTAAGCATGTCCCATATTTACACATCCGTCCTTTGATCCATATCCCGATCTCCTCACTTCGAGAGACAGAATGATAAGGAAGCAATGAATAATATGTACGCTATCTCTATGAACAAAAGCCCAAACCATATGTAAAAGACGGAGTCCCCTCCGCCTTCTGACTGTATACCCTCGTAGGATTACTCCTCACCAGGTTCCCCGCAAGAGCCCTCTAGCCCTCCATCCATCATATGTACCTGCGCCCGTTTTGACACGGAGAGAATGTGTTTTTATAAAAAAAGGGCAAGTTCCCCATGCGCCGGGATGAGCGCATTCATAGAATACCTCAGCATGTTCATCCCGAAGGGGGCAGCCCATAATGGACTATACCGGTTTATTGCATCAGTTGATTGACGGAATGAGATGCCCCGAACCTGAACACGGGGGACGTTATCTGATTCGATTCGCCAAACCGCAGCAGTACGAGGCCTGTCTCGTTGAATTATCCCGAATGCGCAGTGAATTCACCGATCTGGGAGGCGTTCGAACCTCAAGGCTTGCCAGAACTCTCATCGCTCCTGTCCAGAGCCCGGACGTGTTATATCGATACGGGGACGACATTACGTTAGAGGAAGACACTCCTGTCTCGCTGCATTCTACTGCACTCCACAACAAACCTAGCACCCCTCAAGGCATACCTTGGGGTGTGAAACAGATCCGAGCCCCTAAAGTATGGTCTGTTTCGACAGGACACCGGATCAAAATTGGTGTTATTGATACAGGAGCAGATTACCATCACCCTGATCTACGATACTCCCTTGCCCGTGGCATTAATCTGTTGAACCGAAGCTTGCTTCCCCATGATGACAACGGTCACGGTACCCATATTGCAGGAACCATTGCCGCAGCCAACAGTACCGAAGGCATGATCGGCGTTGCCCCGCGTTCATTAATCTACCCCGTCAAAGCCTTTGATCACAACGGCTCCGCTTATGTCTCGGACATCGTACTCGGCATCGACTGGTGTGTACGCAACAAGGTGGATATTATCAATATGAGTTTCGGTATGAAAACACGAAGTAAATCTTTGCTTGATGTGGTCAACCGTGCATATCATGCAGGAATCGTCATTGTGGCTTCGTCAGGAAATGACGGCAAGCGCCGCAGCATCGATTATCCTGCTCGATATCCGCAGACCATCTCGGTTGGGGCTACCGACAAAAACAGACGTATTGCTTCATTCAGCAATCGCGGTGCTTATGTGGACGTCTATGCACCCGGGGACAAAATTGTGTCCTCCTGGGTGCAAGGCAAGCACCATGAGATGAGTGGAACATCCATGGCAACCTCCCATGTGAGCGGCGCAATCGCGTTGCTGCTCGCCAAACATCCCGGCTTGTCTCCAGCCGAGATCAAGACGCTTGTGAAGCGCGCGACGGTTCCGTTGCGTGCCCGTAAAAGCACCACCGCGAAGAGTAAAGTCCGCGGTGGCGAGCTAGACGCCCTCAAGCTGATGCAAGAGGGCGGGGGGTGACTTGGCGGCGCATGCTACACGCCGCCAGCACCTGTGCTGCGCAGCAACGGGTGCCGGCCACTGCCGGGCACGCCTTGCGCAGCAGGCAAGAGCGAGAGCAGGCACAACCGAGCCTGCTCTTGAAGCAGTGCCCTGCGGCTTTGCCGATGGCAGGGCACTGCTAGGTGCCCGCGGCAGGCGGCAAGCCTGAGCCCTTTACGGGTACTTGGCGAGCATCGCCAGTACCCGTAAAGGCCAGGTGCTGGCCACCGCCAGCCACGGGCACAAAAAAGTCTCCATGCCCGCGCGCGTTAGCAACTGCTCGCGCGGGGCATGGAGACTTTGCCTTCGGCCGAGCGGCAGGAAGCTGCCCGCTACTTGGCCGAAGGGATTACATTTTGTCTGGTGCGGATACGCCCACCAGACGGAGCGCTGTTGCGATGACGGTGCGAACGGCACCGATCAGCGCCAGGCGCGCCTGGGTCTGCTGCGCGTCTTCGGTAATGACGCGATCAGCCCGGTAGTAACTATGGAACAGGGATGCCAGTTCGTAGACATAACGAATGATGCGATGCGGCGCATAACCTGTAGCCGCTGCAGCGATCTCTTCAGGTAATTCTCCCATTTTACGAAGAAGGTCATACTCGTGCTCGGTAGTCAGCTTGGACAGATCGATCTGTGCCAGTGGCAACAACTCGATACCTTGCTCTTCGGCTTGACGATACACACTGCACACACGTGCATGTGCATATTGTACGTAGAATACCGGATTTTCATTGGATGTCGAAATCGCCAAATCCATGTCAAAGTCCAGATGGGAATCCATGCTACGCATCGTGAAGAAATAACGAATGGCATCAATGCCAACTTCGTCCATCAGATCTTCCATCGTTACAGCTTTACCTGTACGTTTGGACATTTTTACTTTCTCGCCATTTTGGAACAAGCTAACCATCTGTGCAATCAAAACTACCAGCTTGTCCGGATCGTTGCCCAGCGCTTGCATTGCTGCTTTCATACGCGGAATATAGCCGTGGTGATCCGCTCCCCAAATGTTGATCATCGTGTCATAACCACGGGAGTATTTATCGCGGTGATATGCAATATCCGGTGTCAGATAGGTATACGTACCGTCGTTTTTGATCAGAACGCGCTCCTTGTCATCACCATATTGCATCGTTTTCAACCAAGTTGCGCCGTCTTTTTCATAAATCTCGTTGCGGTCACGTAGCTCGTCCAGCACGCGAAGCACTTCACCGTTATCATACAGCGATGTTTCGCTGAACCAGATATCGAAATTCACACGGAAGCGGTTCAGGTCGCGTTTGATCTTGTCCAGTTCTTTCTCCAGACCATAATCACGGAAGTATGCTGCGCGATCTCCCGGGTGCATAGACAGCAAGCTGTCTCCTTTTTCAGCAACCAGTTCCTTCGCGAAACCTTTAATGTCTTCACCATGGTAGCCATCTTCCGGCATTTCAGCTTCTTGACCCAGCTCTTGCAGATAACGCGCTTCAATAGAACGGGCCAGATTAAATACCTGGTTACCCGCATCATTAATGTAATATTCACGAGTTACATCGTAACCTGCGTAATCGAGGATGTTGCACAGGGCATCCCCTACAGCTGCTCCGCGGGCATGGCCCAGATGCAGACTGCCTGTCGGGTTGGCGCTGACAAATTCCATCTCCACCTTTTTCCCCGCTCCAACATCAATTCTTCCGTAGTTCTCGCCTTGCTCATGCACCAAGTTAAGCACGGGATAGAGATAACTCTTGTTCAATTTGAAGTTAATGAATCCTGGTCCTGCAATCTCCGCCTTTTCAATTCCGGCTTCTGCAAGATTCAGGTTAGCGATGATTTCCTCGGCAATCTGACGAGGGTTCCGTTTGGCAATCTTGGTCAACTGCATCGCTGCATTGGTAGCCAGATCACCATGGGACTTCTCGCGCGGCACTTCAAGTGTAATAGCTGGAAGCTCTTCCTGTGTTACGATGCCAGCAGCAACAATCGCATTGCCAATGGCTGTACTTACCCGTTCGTTAATCGTATCTAGTGGATTACGTGTCATGAATTTGGTTCCTCCTGTATATGCAAACTAATCGCAAAATGTCCGGCTTCTTCATCAAAGCGGTAAAAGTCGTAGCTCCACGCTGCGCGTGCGCTCAATCCCTGAATGGAAAGTTCCAGCTTCTGTGTATGCGTGGACAGGGCAAACGACATATATGGTGAACGGTAGAAACCTGGAAGCTTTCGGTTTAATTCAAACGTCTGCTCCGACTCCACCTCACCATGACGTATAATCTTGATGGATTGTCCGCCCAGCTTCAATGTTGTACGAGTGATGCCTCCCTCGGGTCCAGCCTGTGGCTCTTCGTAACGAACATACAAGTATGCTCCCTTGACCACAGCTTCTCCCTGCATTTCCTGCAGTACATCTTCCCCTTCATAACGGCTGTGCAGCCGGATCTGAACCGGTCGCATCTTCGACATGAATGTTAACCTCCATTATATTCGAGGCGACGCAAAATCAGGACAGCTGGTGAGAACAGCCCTTCCTGAATGGTTGTGTCGCTATACACGCTCATATTCCGAATAAACTTGCTCTCCTACACTCTACTGTATAACTATATCCAGTTCACCCGCTCAATTCAAATCCAAATTCAGAGTTTTTTTGTTATGACATCAAAAAGGAGAGCTGCACACGTATCGTGCAGCCCTCCCTTAATTCACATCTATCTCGTTATCTTGCTTCATCATCTGGCTGTCTGACTTCATTCACTTTGCCACTTTGCTTCATTGGGCTTGCTCTCTTACTACATTATAATGAAACGTATCTAGGCAATATAACAACATACTTGTTTACCCAGTTTCAAACATAAAATGATGAACTCTGTTCATGCCCACTGCGATGCATACGGATAGGGACAGGTGGAATCGGCCAGTTTCGCGCGCACTTGTACAAGGCAGCCGCAGTGCCGGCATGTTGTTCCATATTGCAGATCAGGGCAGCCTGAGCAGATCGCAAGGCGACGCTCATACTCCTCATCCTCTACCGTAGTGCGTGAGCGTGAAGCGATCTCCACCAGACGAGCCATTTTGGCATCACTGATATGAATATCATACTGGCTGTCACAACCCTTACAGGGTTCGTTTCTTCCCTCACGGGGCTGCTGTTGGTATTGGTGATTGCTAGGCTTCATACCTTAACCCTGAACAGCGACCACACCAACGGAAGCCGGAGGTAACACAAAACGCAATGTATTATTCTCCAAAACAAGCCCTTCCCAAGCTACAAGTTTCACCTGATCTGGCTGTTCAAACGTATTAAATGCCCCAAAGTCAGTGTTATGGAGCAACTGTCCCGATACGCTTGCCGCTTGACCTGCCTCCAGTTGCACGACTACTTCAAGCTCATCCGTATGACTGATATTACATCCTGTCACATGAATAACGCCATCTTTGTTCCGTGATGCAGACAGACTAAGTTGCGGAATCGTCTCCTCACCAAATGTATACCCCGGGCTCTCATAACTGAGATCCAGACGCTGTGCATCCATATGGACCTGATACATATCGAACACATGGTACGTCGGCGTCAGGATCATTTTATCCCCTTCAGTAAACACAAGCGATTGAAGTACATTAACGATCTGAGCCAGATTCGCCATATGCACCCGTTTGTTATGCTGATTGAAGATGTTCAGGTTCACCGCCGCAAGTACTGCATCCCGCATGGTATTCTGCTGGTATAGAAAACCCGGATTGGTTCCTGGTTCAACGTTGTACCATGTCCCCCACTCATCTACGATAATGCCTACTCGGCCTTCCGGATCATATTTGTCCATGATCTCGGAGTGCTTTACAAGTAATTCATCCATAAACAGCGTTTTTTTCAATGTAGTGAACCATTCAGCCTCTCCAAAACCGGTAGCATTCCCTTTATCTTCCCATACACCTGTCGGAATCGTGTAATAATGAAGGCTAATGCCATCCATGAAACGGGCTGCTTCTCTCATCAACACTTCCATCCACTCATAGTTGCTGTCGTTCGGTCCACAAGCAATTTTGTAAATCTGATTTTCTGAATAATTACGTACATATGTAGCGTAACGACGATATTCATCCGCATAATACTCTGGACGCATGTTGCCACCGCAGCCCCAGTTCTCATTGCCGACGCCAAAATACTTCAGCTTCCACGGTTCTTCCCGGCCGTTCTGCTTCCGCCAGTTCGCCATAGGAGACTCACCATCAAACGTAATGTACTCTACCCACTCCTGCATTTCCTGCACGGTTCCACTGCCTAGGTTGCCGCTGATATAAGGTTCTGCCCCCAGCAGTTCACACAGCCTCATGAATTCATGTGTACCAAAATGGTTATTCTCTTCCACGCCACCCCAGTGGGTATTAATCATGCGTGCACGTTCACTTTTTGGCCCTACACCATCCTTCCAGTGATATTCATCAGCAAAACAACCACCTGGCCAGCGAAGCACAGGAATGTTCAGCTTCTGAAGTGCCGCAAGTACATCGTTCCGAATACCTTCCGTATTTGGAATAGGTGAATCTTCACCCACCCAGAGGCCTTCATAAATACAACGTCCCAAATGCTCGGAAAAGTGACCATATATATTGCGATTTATTAATCCTTTATCTGAATCAGCCTTTAAAATAACATTAACCATTATTCCAACCTCCTTGAAATATGTTGTCAACGCTTACAATAACCCGTTTTGAGACAGGTTTCAACCCTTTTGTTTCCTGAAAAAAAAGCCCTTTTCCATATTAAATCTCAGGAAAAGCGCCCAATATGAGGTTACATCATTTAAATTCAATTAAAAATACACATAGATCGTTTTTACTATGAATTAGCTAATACATTAATTCATTTTATAATTTGTTAATTCTGTTCTGAGCGAAATGAAATTTTTGCCGACCAGGTTATTCCACCGTCCGTTGTCTCATAGACGGCAGGCCTGTTCTCACTTGTGACAACGAGCCAGCCGATCTTGGTTGTAGGGAACGAGATACGGGAGCTGTAGCCTTGAGCTTTCAGATCAATGTTTTTCCACGTGGAACCTGCATCAAAGGATCGTCCAATTCCAACCTTGTCCGCAGCAGGTGATCCAGCAGAGAGATATGCAGTCTGGTTACCAATCAGTGCCATGTTGCCTGGATGCCCACCGGGATTAGCCGGTCCGGTTCCTTTGCCATCTTGATTGGCACCGGGGGCCGGCCCTGCGCCTGCTGTCGATTGAGCGAAAACCTGCCTCCAGCTCTCTCCTTGATCACCACTCGCATACAGGGAGTAGGATTGCTGGGACATGCCCGCATCCCCATATAGGATAGCCCATACCTGAGATCCATTTGCATACACGTCTGCTCCGTTCCATGTACCGGATTTCACCTGAAGAGCTGTATTCCAGCTCTTGCCTCCATTACTTGTCTTCTCGATCTTATAGCCTGTCCCAGGTACAACTACAACAGCATATCCTAGTTTGTCTGTAGTGAACGCAGCGGCCCTCGTGTTGGCTGGTGTAGTTATTTTACTCCATGTCACACCGCCATCGGCAGTTCGATACGCACCGTTATAGCTGTATCCGTAACCGTTATTTTTATCACTAAAATCAATCCGCTTGAACGGCGGAACACCTGGTGTACTCAGTCTCTTCCAGTGTGAACCTCCATCGTCCGTACGTATGAGATACGTTAGTGAGGAGCCCTTCACGCCCGCCAGTGCATACCCTGTAACGTTATTTGGGAAGTTTAATTGTTCGAACTGCCACTGTCCCGTGTATATGGGTTGCCAAGTACAGCCTGCATTCGAAGTTCCAATCAAGAATCCTTTACCTGCCGCCCGTCCTGTAGTTTGATTTAGAAAATTGATATCCGTGAATTGCAATTGCTGCTCTTCCACGCCACTGCCTTTTTTCAGTTCTGATGTCAGTCCATGATCTCCTGTGCCACATGTTGCGGTTGAAGGTGCTGCGCTAGCATCAGGTAAAGTATGAGCCTGTCCCATTCCCCATAATAGTGTAAGCACTAGAGTTATCACACTTGCTCGTTTCCATGTCTTGGTGTTCTTGGTTGTCTTGATTCTCATTGGTAACACCTCCTTCTATCGTTTTACCCCAAATCGCGCATCATAACGTAACAATTCGGGTGAAAGCAGATGACAATTTTGCAAGATAAAAAACAAAAACCACCTTTACCCATGACGGAGTTCATCTGGTTAAAGGTGGTGTGCAATACGTTATGTGTCTCTGTCTCCATTCATTCTTATGACAATGAATAAGACTGAATAGCCATCATAACAAAACTGATACTTAGGATCAGACATAAAGCGAAAGAGATTTTACTGGATTTATATTCCCTGATGGCATAAGCACCAAATAACATTGCCAGATTTACAAGCATAAAGCTGAAATTAAAATAACCTATCATGGCTACAACCAGTTGAATAATAAATATGGTTGTAATGGTAACAAACCATTTGGGGAACATACTCAAATGTGCTCGAATGGCGTACATATAATCTCCACCTCACTTCTATAGAGTAATAGGAACGTATGTGCTATAATTAGAGGTATGGACTTATGATTGAGTGTGGATGTTTTATGATCACGGCGTTGCTGTCCGAAAGGGGGTGACGTCGATGGTCAAACTTGTGGCGTTGCTTGATGTAATCCGGTGGATTGCTGCGATCCTCAGCATTGTGCTGAGTGGACGAAGGCTTTACCGTTGGTTGCGTAAAAAGTTTCGTAACAAGCAAAAACCCACCTCATAAGGTTGATCGCCTGACGGTGGGTTTTGCTTGAATAGCATTATTTAATTCATGCACGCCGTGGCAATCCACAGCCTTTCGGGTCCTAAGAGTCATTATCGCGCCAACGATAATGACTCTTTATTTAGTATATGGTCGAACCCGCAGACCCTATACTTCACGACCACAATATATTAATTAAATATATTACTATACTTCTGTTTCCAGTATAACATAGCTCGAAACAGAAGTTAAGTTCACTTACTTCACGAATCCAAGCAGCATTTCACGAATCAACTTGGCAGCTACGATCTGTGTCTGTTGTGTCGGATCATAGATTGGTGCTACTTCCACCAAGTCACAGCCAACAACGTTCACATCCGATCCAGCAATCATGTGAACCGCTTCAAGCAGTTCTTTGGATGTGATTCCGCCAGCTTCCGCTGTTCCAGTTCCTGGTGCAGCAGACGGATCAAGCACGTCGATGTCGATCGTTACATAAACTGGACGGTTGCCCATTTTCGGAAGAGCTTCCTTCATTGGAGCCGCTACTTCAAACGGGTAGAAGTTAATGTTCTCACGACCATACTGGAATTCCTCGCGGGAGCCGGAACGGATACCGAATTGATAAATATTTTGACCGCCCATCAGTTCAGCAGCTTTACGCACAGGTGTGGAGTGAGACAGAGGCTCGCCTTCATAGTGTTCACGAAGGTCTGCGTGTGCATCAATGTGGATCAGAATGAGATCCGGATATTTCTTGTACATCTGTTGAATCACGGGCCATGTCACCAGATGCTCGCCGCCCAGGCCAATCGGGAACTTGTCATCTGCCAGCAGGTTGCCGATGTACTCATGGATAACCTCAAGGCTGCGTCCCGCGTTGCCGAACGGCAAAAGCAGGTCTCCCGCATCAAAATAAGTCATATCCACGATACTTTTATCCAGATACGGGCTGTACTCTTCAAGTCCAACCGATGCCTGACGGATATGAGCCGGGCCGAAACGGGAACCCGGACGGAAGCTAACGGTATAGTCCATCGGCATACCGTAGATGACCGCTTTGGAATTTTCATAATCCTCAGAGCTGCAAATAAATACGTTTCCTGAATAAGCTTGATCCAGTTTCATCTTCATTTCCCCTTTATTTCGTTAAATCTTCCACGAATTTTGGAAGTACAAATGCCGCTTTGTGCAGACGCGGAGAGTAATACTTCGTATCCATCTCCGGAATTTGAGCCTCGTCTACCTCAAGTGGATCATGCCTTTTACTGCCCATGGTAAATGTCCATAGACCACTTGGGTAGGTTGGAATATTACAGCCGTACACATGTACGATCGGGAAGATTTCTTTGACATCTTTGTTCACCTTCTGGATCAGATCCGCCTTAAACCAAGGGTTGTCCGTCTGGGCAACGAAGATTCCGTCTTCTTTGAGTGCTTCATAGATCCCCTGATAGAAACCGCGCTCGAAGAGCGGAGCAGCTGGGCCTACAGGTTCTGTTGAGTCTACGATAATAACATCGTACTCATCTTTATGTTCAATGATATGCATGTAACCATCGTTAACGAGCACTTCAACGTTCGGCTCATCAAGCTTGCCGGCGATTTCAGGTAAATACATTTTGGAATATTCGATCACTTTACCGTCAATTTCGACGAGAACTGCTTTTTCTACAGCCGCATGTTTGATGACTTCACGGATTACACCGCCGTCACCGCCGCCAACCACCAGCACTTTTTTCGGGTTTGGGTGAGTGTTCAAGGCCGGATGTGCCGCCATTTCATGATATACAAACTCGTCCTTAACCGTCGTCATCACCATGCCGTCCAGTACAAGCATATTGCCGAATTCTTCGGTTTCAACCATCGCGAGATCCTGAAAATCCGTTTGCTCCGTGACGTAAGTCTGCTTAATCTTAGCGGTAATGCCGAACACAGGGGTCTGCTTCTCTGTAAACCACAATTCCATGATCGCTACCTTCTTTCCGTAAAAGTAATGAGTGATCATTTTAAAATGCATAATCACTGGTCTGTTCGTCCACACATGCTTTAGTATGTTGTGCCGAACCCTACCTTTTCATTACCCTTTTGCATTATACGCGATAGACGATTCAACTGTAAAACGGTTTTCAGGCCAAAATTGGCTAGAATTTGTTCACTTCGCAGCCCAATTGAATATCCCGGTTATTCCCGTCCCATACTGGAAAGAAAAGAGAGGAGCCCGTTCCATGAACAAGCAAAGTGTCAAGACCCGCAAACGCGGGTTCCGTGTACTCCAATTCATCAAATATCTATCCATACTTACGGCGCTCGGCCTGATTGCCACAGCTGCCATTTTGGTATATCTATACGCAACCAGTCTGCCCCTTGCTGACTCGGATCGCAACTCAAGATTACTAGACAGTCAGGGTGAAGTCATCGCCACCTTCTCCGCTGGCGGCAAGGATTCTATTCCCGTACAACTTCAGGATATTACCCCTGATTTGGTGAACGCTACACTAGCCGTAGAGGATCGTAAATTCAGGCAGCATTTCGGATTCGACATTCAGGGCATGGGACGAGCTGCCCTTGTCAACATCCAGCACATGCGAATGTCTCAGGGAGCCAGTACGCTAACACAGCAGCTTGCGCGTAACCTCTACCTATCCCATGAGAAAACCTGGACACGCAAAGCCAAGGAAGCCATGTATACCGCTCAGCTTGAGATGAAATACAGCAAAGATGAAATTTTACAGATGTACTTAAATGAAATCTATTATGGGCACGGTGCCTACGGCATTGAGGCAGCTGCGCAGATGTATTTTGGCAAATCCGCAAAGAAACTTGATCTGGCCGAGAGCGCTATGCTTGCGGGTATTCCGAAGGGACCGACTTATTATTCTCCCTACAATCATATGAAAAATGCCAAGGATCGACAGAAGATTGTGCTGAAATCCATGATTGAAACGGGTAAAATTACGCAAAAACAAGCGGACTCCGCCTACGAAGAAATGCTGAACTTCAAACCCGAGGGTGAGCGCAAGACGGTGGAGAACGCACCGTATTTCCGCGACTACATTCGAAGTCTTGCAGTGAAGGAGCTTGGCATCAGCGAAGCGATGCTGGATCACGGCGGGCTGAACATCTACACGACACTGGATTTACGAGTGCAGAAGGCTGCGGAAATGGCGGTTGTCAAAGGTATGGATGCGAAAAGCGAGCTGGAGACCGCACTCGTGTCGATTGACCCGCGCACCGGTTACATTAAAGCGATGGTTGGTGGCAAAAATTATCGTACCAATCAGATCAACCATGTGCTGACAACAACACGCCAGCCGGGATCAGCCTTTAAGCCGATTATGTATCTCGCTGCTCTCGAATCGAAGCAGCTTACCAGTGCATCTATTTTCAACAGCCAGCCTACCTTGTTCCATTACGATAATGACCGCAAAACGTACAAACCCGGCAACTTCGGCGATAAATATTTAGGTGAGATTGATCTTCGCCAAGCCATCGCTGCATCTGATAACATCTACGCGGTCAACACGATTATGAAGATCAGTCCAGAACAAGTCGTAAACATGGCTCAAAAGCTCGGTATTACAAGCAAGCTGAGTCCTGTCCCTTCTCTTGCACTGGGTACTTCACCTGTCAGTCCGCTGGAGATGGCCTCCGCCTTCTCCGTTATTGCTGCTGGAGGACAACGGACACCACCCGTAGCTATTTTACAAGTGACGGATGCGGCAGGGCGTGTATTGTATGAATCTCCGCAGACCAAAGCAGACACCGTGGTGGAACCGGCAGCAGCCTACGTACTGACACGTCTGATGGAGAGTGTTTTTGAGAATGGAGGCACAGGCAATCGGGTATCTGCCACCATCAAACGTCCGGTGGCTGGCAAAACAGGAACAACCAATACGGATGCCTGGTTGGTTGGATTCACCCCAGAGCTGTCTACCGCTGTATGGGTGGGCTATGATCAGGGCAAGGCGATCTCGACATCCGATGGCCGCCGCGCAGCCCCGATCTTTGCTCAGTTTACGGAACAAGCCCTTGCAAGTGTCCCCCCAAAAATCTTCTCTGTACCTGATCAGGTCGTGAGTGTCTACATTAACCCGGAAACCGGAAAACTCGCTGGTAACGGCTGCGAAGAGAAACGGCTGGAAGTGTTTATTCAGGGAACGGAGCCGACTGAAGTCTGCCGTGGCGAGACGGAGCCACTGGACAATCCTCAGGACGATAAGGCGCGCGAAGCACAGAACCAAAAAGGGGTACAGGAGCAGAAGCGTTCCTGGTGGAGTGATTTCAAACGCTGGTGGGTAGAATGACAGAATGACGTATATCCGTAATGACTTGATTGCGTCAAGAAGATGGCCGGTTTAACAGACTCCATATATTTACATGGAGGATTCATAAATATGCAGGCGACTGTATGAAGCCTTCGCTACATCTTCATCACAGAAATAAAGCAAGCCCCGAAACCGGATAACCTGCCGGTTCGGGGCTTGTTGCTTTTTTCTTTTTCCCGTTAGGCAAGTGCCTCTTTTAATTCATCCGGGGAAGCATTCCACCATTCTTCATTATGAGAGATCAGAAGAGTCTTCAGTGCCGCTTTGTCTTGCGGTCCCAGCTCATCCAGCATAAATCGGCGTTTCATCGCATAATCCATCCGGTTGACGTGATCCGCGAGCAGCTTCCACCCCCGTTTGGCTTCCGTGTCAATCCACATCTCACATGCCGTTGCCCCGCCATACAACTGTCCTTGCTCTGTACGATCCACAGCAACCCATACCAGCCATACCTGACGTCCATTCGGAACGTCTTCACGATTCGTTGAAAATTTAATGCCTCGTTCCACTTTACTCTTCGCGTGCATGGCACCGATGTCGATTTTCGCTTCGCCCTGGTCAATGATGACCGGAGAAAGATTGTTCAGATCAATAGAGCCTGAACCAAAGCCTTTATGCTTGCTCTTTGCACTCACGATATTCAAGGCAATCTGTTTCTTGCCGTTTTGCTCATTTTGGTCCATGTTCATAGCCTCCAAGAGTTGATACAAATATTTTAACTAATAATTGGCCCAATGCAAACATATACATGCTGTAGATGCTTGTCAACGGGAGGTATTTAACGATGATTCCACGACGCGCCAAGAGCTGGCTCATCATATCCCTGGCCTTATGCCTGTTTGCCGGAGGGGTATGGATCACACTCGGTTACAATCGCTCCATTTCATCTGAGTTACCCGTACTCACTCCAGAATCGGGCAAGTCTCCAGCCAAAAACGGAGCACCCGCCCCCCCGGAAAGTGTACAATCCCCTACAGCCGAGGTATACAGCAAACGTGTGGTTGAATACCACATGGATGTGAAGCTAAACGAGGGGAACAAACTGCAAGGCACACAGACCATAACATGGACTCATCCGGGCAAAAAAACGGTGAACGAACTGTATTTTCATATGTACCCTAATGCATTCTCCTCTGCGGATACTACATTTATGAAAGAATCGGGCGGTAAGCTTCGCGGCGATGTCATGCCTACAGATGGTTATGGCTCCATGAAATTTACTGACATGCAGACGGAGGATGGGCTTTCTCTGCTACACCGGATGCAGTATGTACAGCCGGATGACGGGAACATCAAAGACAAAACGCTGATTAAGGTACGTCTCCCTAAACCCGTCAAGGGCGGGGAAAGCATCACAATACGCACATCGTTTGAAGTAAGTTTACCCAAAATTTTCGCAAGGATGGGCAAAACAGATGATTTTGTCATGGCAGGCCAGTGGTTTCCTAAACTCAGTGCTTACGAGCCTGTTGGAAGACGGGGCCGTACCATAGAAGGCTGGAACCTGCATCAGTATCACGGGAACTCCGAGTTCTATGCTGACTTCGGTATCTACAGTGTGCGTATCCGAGTACCCGAAACATACAAGGTGGCAGCAACCGGATTCCCCACGCAGCAGGCAACCTTGAAGAATGGTGAGAAAGTGTATCAATTTTATGCCGATGATGTGCATGATTTCGCTTGGGCAGCCTCACCTGATTTTGTGTATGCGGAGGAACCCTTCTCTGCCCCCAACGTGCCCGGTGTACGCATTAAACTCTACCTTGATCCGGCACATCAGGATCTGAAGGAGCGGTATCTCTTTGCTGCCAAAGCCGCATTAACGAATTACAGCAAGTGGTTCGGTCCCTATCCTTATGCCACCTTATCTATCGTGGTTCCGCCAAAAGCCGCAAACGGGGCCGGAGGCATGGAGTACCCAACTCTCATTACAGCCTTTGGGGCCGATGACACAACACCGGGTTACGATCTGGAACGCACCGTTGTTCATGAAATTGGACATCAATACTTCTACGGCATGGTTGCGAGCAATGAGTTTGAGGAGGCCTGGCTGGATGAAGGGTTCACCTCCTATGCAGAAGATAAACTGATGGAACAGGAATACGGATTGATTCCGAATCTACCGGTACAATCAGGTCTGATCACATCTCCGGCCCCTCTAACACAGCCCTCGTGGAAGTTTGACTCACAGAATCAATATGCTTCCAACGTGTACACAAGGGGCAAACTGGTACTACTCGGCATTGAACAGCAAGTCGGAGCGAAGACCATGGAACGAATCCTTGCGACGTATGTAAAAAAGTATCGTTTTAAACATCCCGCAACGGGTGATTTTCAAAAGGTGGTTGAGCAAGTCACCCGCACCTCCTGGGCGGATTACTTTGACCAATATGTCTACCGGAACGGCATGGCCGATTTTGCTGTAGAGAAGATCAACGTTTCTTCTATAGAGAAGGACGGCAAAAAAATGTACGAGTCCTCTGTCACCATTGTCAAAAAGGGCAGTGACTTTCCCAAGGTTCCTGTTCGAATTGCGTTTGAGGACGGCCATACCGTAACCAAACACTGGGATGGCCACGAGGATCGCGTCACCTATAAACTGACATACACATCTCCTGTCACCTGGGCCATGACTGACCCTTTGTATGACATCGTGCTCGAAAATCGCCATATGAACAATTTCCTGAGAACCGGACTGGACGAGCAAGTCAAATCCCGCTGGAACATGAGTGCTACGAAACTAATTGAAGCCATATTCGGAGGTCTGTCATGGTGAGGTGGAGACAGTGAAAGCAAAAATTCGTGAAGGCTGGTTTCTCGTCCGTCAGCATATGTTTATTGCCGCACTCTTGTTTATCTATCAATTAACTTGGGGTTATTTCATCTACCGGTTGGTTCAATCGGCTGTCGTTCCTCTATTACTACGTTATCCAACGGATGATGTCGGCGAGCTAAGCACACTTTTATTCAAAATGGAAAGCCAGCTCAGCCTGTCCGGTCCGGAGGTCCAGCGTTATCTGTGGATTTTGGGCGGCATGTTATTGCTTCGCCTGCTGATCAGTCCACTTATTCAGGCCGGGTTACTCTACTCCCTGCAACATTATCAATCTACTGAAGAACGCATTCCTTTTATTCGGGGCATCAAAACGTTATGGAAACCCATGATATTGCTACACACGATACGTACCTTTCTCATGTTCTTGCCTGCGTACTGGCTTCTTCCCAAATTGTATTCTACAATAATGGACAGTTTTCATTCTCTTCATTTATTACTTCCCGGCATTCCATATATAGCAGGCTGGATTATTTATGGCTGGATCGTACATCATGCAGTGCTCTACATGCAGTTTGGTATTTCTGACCCGGAAGCAGAAGGGCGAATCCACGGGACGCTCAAGGGACTGTGGATTGCTGTGCGCCGCATCTTCGCTGTTATCGGTGTTGCGCTGGTGTTGGGAGTTGTCCATTTGTTGGTCTTTGGTGCATTCACTTCCGCCTCCTGGTTCTTGACAGGACTATCCGGATTAATCCTGCAACAAACCTATCCGCTTGCCCGAAGCCTACTCAGTATGTGGAAAGTATGTAGTCATTTTCGTTTATGGCAGTCCACATCTACCAGACATGAAAATCATATACGTTGAACTAAAATGTTACATGCCGTCTGAGATCGCTTTCAAAAATAAAGAAATGTTACCATCTCATGTTAAACATTTCATTGGTTATTACGTATAAATACGCAAACCTCGACCTTTCCCCGTCAAAGGTCGAGGTTTTTTTTGTTAATTTTACTGCTAAACGTTGCCAAAGTACTAAGCCTCTGGTACAATAAGCGCAGTGAGTTTTTAGTAACAACTTTGTAATCTTTAAATCCTTATTTGTAACAACTTTAAATTAAATCCTTAAAATTAAATTTTCTTTTCATTTTTCAGGTGCATAACTAGCATAGCCAAATTCCTGGCACCTGGGAAGCGGGGGAACCAGTTATGGGTGAATTGATCTTGAAACAGAGGGATCATAGGGGACCTTCAACCGAATCCTTAAGCTAACCTCGCAGGCGTTGGAAGGGGTATATCACTTGTTTAAGAAGAAACTGACCGCAGCAGTACTTAGCCTCACATTTGCATTATCACTTGGAGCAGGCAGCGCATTTGCAGATTCTAAGATGGATAAAGTAATTGATTCAGCAATGGGAACTACATACAAAAGCGGAGGAACAACGCTTGACGGTTTTGACTGCTCCGGATTCACACGGTATGTATTCGACAAATTAGGTATTGATTTGGCTCGTCAATCCAGCTCCCAATACGACATGGGTGATTCTGTATCTCGCATGGAGATGAGACCTGGAGATCTGGTGTTCTTCAACACAACAGGTAAAGGTATATCACACGTAGGCATTTTTGTAGGAAGTGGCAAGTTTGCACATTCTTCTTCTTCCAAAGGTGTAACAATCAGCTCTTTGAGTGAGAACTACTGGGCTAACCGCTACGTTGGCGCTAAACGGATCATGAGCACGGACGATTATGAGTCACTGGCCCTTGACTAGGTACAAGCTGTAATCAACATGATGTTGGAACCATGTAACTCTACTGTAACGAAATACGAAGTATAAACAGAACCGCCCGGTACATTCTCCGCAGGAATGTATCCGGCGGTTTTTTTATGCTTTCTGACTCTGTGTAGTTCCCGATGTTGCAAGTCATGGTGTGTATGTGAACTAACACGTTCGCCTGCTTTCGTTTGTCCGTGCCCTTATCATGTTTTTACCCAGCCTGTTATAATATAAACGGAATGATCACGACTTTTGTTTCAATTTTTATCTGATTATAGGAAGACTTGCCTAATACACAGCTCTTTTGTAGAGTGAACAATGACAGGGATATCGGAGAAAGGAGCATACACTGTTATATGAAGAATGAAGCCTATTTGATACTTCATGTTGTACCGATGCAAGAAGAACATGCTGAACTTATATGTGGCTGGAAATACGACCCACCTTACAATATCTATAGCTGGCTACCTTGGGAACAGATGAAAGCACTCGAAGTCGAGTTTGGTGATGCACAGCTCAGACAACAACAATATGCCATTATCCTGGATCAACATGACCAGGTTTATGGATTCGCACAATATTTCCCGCTCCAGCATGTCACACGTATTGGTCTCGGTATGCGCCCCGATCTGTGTGGGCAAGGTCTCGGCAAAGCATTTGTTACTGCGATTGTACAAGAGGCCATCCGCCGGAATCCATCCAATGAAATTGATCTTGAAGTACTGACTTGGAATAACCGCGCTATCCAGGTATACCTGAAGAGCGGATTTGTCATCCAGGATACATATGAACGCCAAACTCCTAGTGGTTTAAAGCCCTTCCATTGCATGGTTTATGAAGGCCCAAGAGAGTAAACTCACGATTAAATGGTTTCAATTTGTCTCTCTTTTGTGATTAGTTCAAAAAATTACCACAAAATGCTATGATGTAACGACGGCTTCCGTTATAATGATAGGGATTAGTTTGAGTTAGATGATCTTTCATTCTGGGGGGACATAAGGGATGCACAAATGGATCATGAGCGGGGTATTTTTTGCAGCATGTGCTTTAGCTATTGTTTTAATGTTTACGCTTCCAGGTAAAGAGGAAGTGGAGCAGGAAGCCAAACCAAGCATGCCTGAAGTGGCTATGGATGCTGGACAGGCTGAGACGTTAGTGAAAGCCAACTGTATTTCCTGTCACGGCGATCAGCTCCAAGGTGGCGTAGGCCCAGCTCTTGCAAACATCGGTAGTAAAGACGATGTGGAGAAAATCTATTCCACCATTGTCAAAGGTAAAGGCGGCATGCCTTCATTCAAAGGCAGACTGCAGGATGAGGAAATTGCCCACATCGCGATGTGGCTGGCAGAGAAGAAATAAGCATTTTTGCGCGCAAGGCATCAAAGAGGCTCTCATCCTCCCGTTAGGGAGGCAAGAGCCTCTTTTGGTATGCATGACAAACATCATCCTGCAGACGACGTTGATGCAGATTATTATGTTCTCATTTTCTCAAAAGCTTCGTTGTACTGCTCTGCTTCTTTGATGTCTACCGATGTAATGCCACCTGCATCCCAAGACGTAAGACGCAGTGTAACCGTTGTATAATCAATAGTAATAAAAGGGTGATGATTGAATGCTTCCGAAATCGCAGCGACTTCATCCACAAAAGCAATCCCTTTCATATAGTTAGAAAACACAAATTTGCGGACAATCCACCGTCCCTCTTCCAGTTCCCAGCCTTCCAGCCTTCCCAGATGAGCTTCGACTTCCTCTTGCGTAAAAACCATGCGTTATCTTCCTCCCCATATGATGAGACATCGCGGACTTACATCCACATGACCATCGGCACCTTTACATGCTGCCCATACAGCCTAAAAGGCAGGCCACCGCCCAGCGGCGCCTTTTTCATGAGTATCATCTTACCACGTCAAAGCACCAAAATCCATAGAACAGATGGCTCAGTGCCTTGAAGCGCAAGGTTTTATCGTCACTACACATGTTAAATTAGAGGTACAAAGGTTAGCTCTTCTTCTCCAATCAAAATATGGATCCGGTGTTGGTCTTTATCATGGATCACCACACCGCTCCCAACCGGAATGACGGATTCCTCTCCAAGCGCGTAGAACAAGTCCTCCGCCAGTGCTTCATCTACCTCGAGCTGTTCCGGTTCCCCTAGTCTCCCCCACTCTTCCGCATCCATTTCAAAGAAAACATAGCGATCCGGTATGCGTCCTATGGCCACCGTTAAATCTGTCAATATTCCTTCATAATCACGTCCATGCTTTACGCCCATTGACTTCTCACTCCCACTCACCTTGTAAAAGGCGGATTTGATCTTATTATACCTGAAAATAACCCTTAAAAAAAAAGCCCATCTGGTCGATAAATACTATACATGACCGTTTCATTCGTTTTCGGTAGCCATGGAGGTTGCCAGACATGCAACGGATTGCAGCAGAACCTTCGTCTGGAAGCCCGAATTCTGCCGCCTGAAAGGATTCAATTTTATCTCATGGATGAGGTGTATGATGGAAATTTCAACGATTATCGGACTAGTTTTGGGGTTAGTCTCCCTTGTACTCGGTATGTTTTTGAAGGGTGCTCCGCTGATCAACCTCGTTAATAACCCGGCAGCATACGTTATTATCTTCGTTGGTACGGCAGGAACCATCTTTATGGCGTTTCCTATGTCTGAAGTTAAGAAGATCCCGAAGTTATTCGGTATCCTTTTCAAGAAGCAAGAACTGATTGACCGCGTTTCTCTAATTGGCACATTTATGGACTGGGCTTCCACTACCCGTCGTGAAGGTTTGCTCGCTCTGGAATCAAAAGTAGAAGAGATTGATGATCAGTTCCTTCGCAGCGGTATGCGGATGATTATTGACGGTAACGACCAGGAATTCGTCAGTGATGTACTGATGGAAGATATTCATGCGACCGAAGAACGACATCGCGGGGGCGCACTGATCTTCGCTCAAGCGGGGATGTATGCACCAACCCTCGGGGTTCTAGGGGCCGTCGTAGGCCTGATTGCGGCACTCGCTGACCTCAGTGACATGGAGAAGCTCTCTCATGCGATTGCAGCGGCATTTATCGCAACCCTTCTGGGTATCTTCAGTGGTTACGTGTTATGGCACCCGATGTCCAACAAGCTGAAGCGGATGTCCAAGAAAGAGATGGAAATCAAGTTGATGATGGTTGAAGGACTCTTGTCTATTCAATCTGGCGTATCTACTATTGCCATCAACCAAAAGTTATCCGTATTCCTGACACCTTCCGAACGTAAACAACTGGAAGAGAAGGAGGGATCATCAGGTGAAAAAGGGTAAAAAACACGAACCGCATGAGGAGCATATTGATGAAAGTTGGCTGCTTCCCTATTCCGACTTAATGACCTTGTTGCTCGCCTTGTTCATCACCCTGTTCTCCATGAGTTCACTGGATGCTGCCAAATTCGAGCAAATGGCCTCAGCACTAAGTAGCGCGCTCAACGGAGGTTCCGGCGTTCTGGATCACACGTCAATGAATCCAACGGACTCCAGTACAGACCTAGGCAAAAACAAGGAAGTACCGGAGGTAATCACAAAGAAAACTCCTGCGCAGATTACGGATGCCCAGATGGCCCAAAAAGAACAGGAAGATCTGGAAAAACTCAAGAAGCGACTCGACAAGTATATTTCTCAGAATGGACTATCAGACCAACTGAATACCAAACTCAACCAGTCTGAACTTAAGATCACCATCAGTGATAAAGCGTTGTTCTCCTCTGGGCGAGCAGATGTGAAGCCTGAATCACGTTCACTGGCCAAGGCGATCTCTAGCATGCTGCAAGAGTTCCCTGAGTATGAAGTTGTCGTATCCGGCCATACCGATAATATTCCCATTTCCAATAACCAATATAAGGATAACTGGGATTTGAGTGCAGATCGTGCTCTGAACTTTCTGAAAATTCTGTTGCTGAATCCGCAGCTTGATCCTTCCAAGTTCACACCTAGTGGATACGGGGAGTATCATCCAATCGCCAGCAACGATACAAATATCGGAAGAGCACAGAATCGGCGTGTAGAAGTGTCCATTATCCGGAAGTATCAAAGTAACAATGCGAATGTAAAATCCGTGAATGGCGGCAATTAGCAGTCCTTCAGCACGGAATGAGTTTAAGACCGTTCTCCTTGAAACTGATGGAGAGCGGTTTTCCTCTTTTTTGAGGCGTCGAGTATATGGGTGTCCTTCTGTATTTAAACTAAAAAGCATTGTCTCCTCTTAAAGGAAACAATGCTTTTTCATTCGTGCTAATATTAAGGCGGCCTTCACCCGTTTCATATTCAGTAATCCTTATTCTAGTGAATAGTCCAGTAAGCTGCCCAGTTCTGCTTTTTCAGCAGATGTAAGCTCCCGCCATGTTCCTGTTGCCTGCTCTCCAAGATGAATGTTCATGATACGAATCCGCTTCAGCTTGCGAACCTCATATCCGAATGCACTGCACATCCGCCGGATTTGACGGTTCTTGCCTTCCGTCAAAATAATACGGAACACACGGTCTGTCATTCTAGTTACGGTGCAAGGCAGCGTCATTTCACCTAGGATTTTAACACCGGTGCTCATTCCCCTGAGGAAGCTTGGTGTGATTGTCCGATCAACCGTTACAATATATTCCTTTTCATGACGACCTTCGGATCTCAAAATCCGATTCACGATGTCCCCATCATTCGTCATCAGAATTAAACCTTCCGAATCCTTGTCTAGACGTCCGATCGGGAAGATCCGTTCATGATGCCCAACAAAATCAACGATATTCCCCTGAATATGCTGTTCAGTTGTACTTGTGATTCCCACGGGTTTGTTCAACGCAATGTACACATGCTTTTTCTTCTCACTAATCGGCTTCCCGTTGATTCGAACATCGTCGCCTTCTTCTGCTTGACTGCCGAGCTCCGCCTTAATGCCATTAATGGTCACCTGACCACTTTCAATTAATTTGTCGGCTGCTCGGCGGGAGCAGTAACCTGTCTCACTAATAAATTTATTAATACGCAAAAGGTCATCTCACCTCATCTAGTTCTCTTCATCTGGTTGTTGTTCTTCCGCTGATGGATCTGCCTCCTGTAACTGTGTCTGCACTTCAGAAGCCGGCAGTTCAATAATGACAGTGGTTCCCCTATTCATAGCACTCTTAATATCCATCATGCCCTTATGGGATTGAATAATTCGCTGACTTACCATGAGGCCGAGTCCTGTGCCGGATTCTTTGTTCGTGAAGAACGGCTCACCAAGCTTTGCCATCATTTCTTCCGGGATGCCAATACCTTCATCCTTAATTTCAATCCTAACTCGGTTGGCCTGCTCGTTAACCTTCAGCTTGATATGGATGCTTCCTCCATTCGGCATAGCTTCCATACCGTTTTTGAGGACATTGATGAATACTTGCTTTAACTGATTCTCTTCACAGTGTACCATAGCTGAATCCGATGATGCATGCAACACAAACTCAACCCCGTGCAGATGTGCCTGACTATCCAGCAATGAGATAACATCCCCAAGAATGAAACGAATATCCCGCTCTTGAAAATGAACTGCTTGCGGCTTCGCCAGAATCAAAAACTCGCCTACGATCAGGTTGATTCGGTCAAGCTCAGATAACATCAGATCCAGATGGCGATGATTTAGCTTGTTGCTCTCCTGTTGAAGCTGTAGGAAACCGCGCAACGTTGTAAGTGGATTTCGAATCTCATGGGCTACTCCGGCGGCTAGCTGTCCAACAGTCGTTAGCTTCTCCGACCGTCTAAGCAGCTCTTCCATCCGATTACGGCTTGTAATATCCCTTGAGACACTGATGAGAGCTGTAATCTCACCAGCCTCGTCGCGTACAGGCGCCGTACTTACACTGACTTCAACCCGGGTTCCGTCTTTTTTCATCCAAATCGTTTCATTAGACGTAATCGACATGCCTTCAATAAGCTGTGCATGCTGCTGCTTCATTTCTTCTTCCGCTTCAGGAGGAATAATCTTGAGCGAACGTCCTTCCACCTCACGGCTACGAAAACCATATAATTGTTCAAATGCACGGTTAACCCGTAGCACTTTTCCTTCAAGGTCTGTTATATGAATTGCATCAGCTGTCTGATTAATGATAGACTCCAGATGCTCCTTCACTGCCCGGTTCTCTTCATACATCTGCTTTAGACGACTTGTATAGTGACCCAGATTTCGAATCATCGCATTAATCCGGTTGGCGAGCTGTCCCAGCTCATCCTTGCGTTTAATCTTCAGACGGAAATCAAAATGCCCATCCGCCACATCATTCACCTTTCCCAAGATCGATTGGATGGGACGTGTAATGTAACCAGCAAGCAAGTAACTGCCAAAGATCACAATCTCCAGCAAGACCAGAGATATCGAAGCATGGCTGACCAGCTGTTCAGATACCATCGAGGATATTTGTTTGTAATCCATGACAATACTGATCACATATGAAGACTCATTCGGTGTGAAAATCGGAATAAAACTCTTCAAAACCTTCTGATCATGTGTTTCACTCACGAAAGACACATTCTGCCCTGTGCGAACAGCTCGCACCACAGCACGATGGTCTTCATCTACCGAGCCATACTGATATGTACCAAAACGGATCGGTCTGTTATTCAGTTTGCTGAAGTTCGTATCTCTTCCATCATCGCTCATATCCGGGCTCGCAAACGTCAACGGATTAATGCCTGTAATCTCCAAAATGGAGGGATTGACTTCACGGATTTTATTTAAGATTTCATCCGGGCTAGAGATCTTCACATAGTCATCTACTTCAGTATTATTATAGAAGGGGTTGATTATGTAATTTCTCTTTCCATCATGGTAATAACCCCAGATATCAATATCTGTAGGACTGGACGTCGAATACTCGAAACCATCTGACCAGAAATGATCAAGCTTCTGCCCCTCGGGAATCGTTACCTGATGCTTCTCAAATAACTGCTTAAACGCCTGATACCAGTACGTCATTGATTTCGTGGAGAGCCCTATCTCCCTTGGATCAGAGGACCTGTTAACCACAATGTCATCATCCGTCTGTTCCAGGAGTGAGATATGGGATACACCTACTTTTTTACTCAAACGAACCAGATCTTCATTGGTAATGTTCTTGATGTCTGGATCTAATTCCTCTGCTGCCATAATAGAAGCAAGCCACAGATTGTTTCCAATCTGTCTTTTTACATAATCTGCACTGTACTGATTTTGTTCGACAGAAATTGCGATCTGTTTCGCTGTGAGTACCATCTTGTTCTCACTATCCTGCCTCAAATTCTCTTCTGTAGTATAATAACTCAGTGCGATATTTAATACCAAAATAACGAGCACCGAGCACGACATAATCATGGATAATTTCGTTTTAATAGACAAATTCGTTCTTCACCTCTCGGCTTATGCCCTCTGGCGATATATGGCAAAACCTATACCCATCATAACGCTTGTATGACTATTTGAAAAGGATAATCGCCCTTTGCCCGAAAGTTACCACTCTGGCTGAATAGATCGAATATTGTTGTTTGTTCACTTTTCATGAAATGCAATGAGATGTATCACTGGATTTGTTCACAAATCCACAGGGTTGTGGATAGTATGTTTATAACTATGTGATTAACTAATAGTTATCCACAAATCTGTGCACAGCATGTTAACAAACCGAATGTTTGTTCGCTGAATAACTGTTAAAGAAGGGAGTTTTACGCCTATGAAGGATGATTTTCCCCAGCCTGATCTCACAGTGCTGCCCGAGGAAGAGCTGCATGAATATTGGATGAGGCAGGCTATTGCAGAAGCCCAGAAAGCAGAGGCGCTTGGTGAGGTACCTATCGGAGCCATTATTGTGCGTAACAACGAGATTATCGGCCGCGGATATAATCTGCGGGAAACCACGCTCGATTCTACTGCCCATGCGGAGATGGTGGCCATTCGAGAGGCAAGCGAAGCCATTGGAGCTTGGCGCTTGCTAGACTGTTCACTGTACGTTACTCTCGAACCTTGTCCAATGTGCGCCGGTGCGATTGTGCAATCCAGGGTTCCGCGCGTAATCTTCGGTACTGCGGATCCCAAAGCAGGATGTGCAGGGACATTAATGAATTTACTTCAAGAACCGCGCTTCAACCATAGAACCGAGGTTATCCCTGATGTTCTGCAACCGGAGTGTTCTTCCATGCTGACGCAATTTTTTAGACGTTTACGTAAAAAATAATATACTAACTTCATTGAAAAAAAATGTATAAGAAAGGATGTCTGTTGCAATGGCACTAACACTATACGACACTGCTCATGGCATAAGTCTTCGTTTACTCGACATCAAAGATGCACAAGCCTATCTTGAACTGATTGAGCTTACCCGCATCCCTTATCAAGCAGTTGAACCAATTCGCGAAAATGATTTTTACACGCTTGAAGCTCAGACCCGGCGCATTGAGGATCGCGTGCGAGCTGCTGACGAGGGTACCGGTTATCAGTTCGGTATCTTCACGATTAAGGATGACCTCCTCATCGGGCAAGTCAGTCTGAACAATGTTGTGCTCGGCGTTGCTAATTATGCAGATATGGGTTACTTCATCCATCCGGACTATCAAGGCGGTGGACGAATGACTGCTGCGGTAAAGCTGGCTGTGGCCTATGGGTTTCGTGCTCTGAAGTTAAACCGGGTGCAGGCCGCTGTATTGCCATCAAACCAGGGTTCTAAGCGGGTACTGGAGAAGAACGGATTCCAGCCTGAGGGGATCGCTCGTAAATATTTGAAAATTAACGGGGTCTATCAGGATCATCAAATCTACGCCGTGCTTGCCGAAGATTTGGGAGATGAATTACAGCGCTAAGCCCATTGCCGCGCCCTCAGTGATTGTCTACATAATAAACACCACATCATTCCTTGTGTACAGGAGCGAGCGGTATTTATACAAATAAAACCCGCCTAGATACTAGCAGGAAAAGAGCGTTCTCTGCTTGAGTATCAGGCGGGTTTTATTTGTAGATCAGGTTTAGATCTTAATATCCGTAAGAGGAGTTCATCAATTGCTCGAACTCTTCCATCGTAATTACATCGTCACCCGTTGGGATGTTGATTTTGAATTCAGGCTTTTCGTTAATTTTAGTGTATGTGTTCGAACCAGTGAAGGCCAATTTCATTTCGTCTTTGGTATCTTCCGGTTTGATCAGCATGTCAGCGACCATTTTTTGATAAACTGGGAAGTCGTTTTTATCCAACGCAAAATCAATGTTGAATGTGTTGATTGTCAGAACGTTTTTCAATTTATCCAGATCTTTAGTCATTTCAGCTTGATCTGCTTCAGAGATTTTCAAATCTTCTTTGGCTTTGTCAATATCTGCTTGGCTCAGTTGCAACATATCTCTGTACTCTTCTTTAGAGACAATATCCATCACTTTAGGAAGTGCTTTGGTTACCAGTACAGTAACTGCTTCTTTCACATTGTCATTGTTTACAGAGAATTGTACAACCTGCTTCGCGTCTACACCTTCAGGCAACTTTGCATCTTTGGTGTCGAGGTTTTTGAAGAACTTAGCTTCATCATACTCACCCAGTACCGCATCCATGATTTCGTTGCTCAGCTTTTGTGTTTTGGCTGCGTCCAGTGCATCGGGGTTAAATTCTGTACCCTCTTGCTCCGCCAGCTTTTTCAAGTCGAATTCAATAAATTTGCCCACCATATTTTCCGGAATCGGGAAGAATGGGATGTTTGGCACTTTTATATACAATTTCTCTTTGGTCATTACCATAGGAATGTTAAAAGTCATCCCCATATCGCCTTTAAGCTCGATGCCAACGGTCATCTCTGTCTGCATTGGCTCGCTTTGGTATACACCTGTGACATTCAGTTGTGCGTCCTTCAGCATGCTCATAAACTGGGTCATGCTTTGATCGGTCTGAGATGCATCACCAGGTTTATAGCTCAACTCATTAATTGTAAAGTTGGAACTCATTTCGTACGAAGTTAATTTAGAAGCATTCGCTGCAGCCGTCTTCAATGCCTCTTTTGGTTCTTGCTTGCTACTACATGCTGTTAAAGCCAAAGATACGGTTAACAACAACGTAAGAAGAAGCGCCCCCATGCGTTTAGTCATTTGTTTCTCTCCTCTCGTGATAACCCCAAAAAAATAATTCAATACCAATGATATACCATCTCGGCCGATACTGAAACCTAATTTGGGAAAATTGTGATTTTTCCTCTTGAAAATGGCTAGAAAGACCTATGTAAGGTACGGGATGATCTGACTGCTAGTCTTTCCATATGTATGAATACGCAAAAGCCCCCTGTTAGGTAACAAGGGACTTTCGAAATGAAGTGATTTTTTATGTTTGGTACTTATCTTTTGCACGAGAACATTATAGGGTTACCCCTCCGGATTTAGATGATCCACATGGTTCTGATTCTTCACTTTTTTAGAGCCAGACAATGGTTCCTGCATGGAAGAGCGCTTGGATGAATGACGTTGCTGATGGTTATCCCGAGCTTCGGGTACAGGAATTGCTTTTGGTTTACTCATATAAGTGCCTCCTCATCATAGGTTAGGAATGAGATGGGTCTCTATCTTCCGTTTTATCATGATTTAATGCATCCTGATGGCGGCGATCATTGGAATCTTGCTGTATTTGCTGCGCATGATGGCTGTTAACACCAGTTTGTTCGAGATCTCCAACAACATTTTGCAGGTTTTTATCCACGCCCGATTTGGCTTTAGTCATTCCATTCGACCCCTTTTGGTTCGTGTTATGATTTCGTTATCGATTGCAGTGACTGAGCACACTCGTGAATATGCCGAGTGTAATCATGCGCCAGTTCCTGAATCGGCTCTGTGCGCTCATCCGTTGTTCGCCCATCCCGTTCCACGTCAACTAGCTCTACACTGACCTCACGGGAATCAACATATTGGCATTTAAAATCAAAAGAGTACATTTCGTGACCTGCTGTTGCAATGTGTATCCGAATCGCCTGATGATTTGCTTCGTCTGCCATAACCTGTGCCTGATCACCCACATTCAAGACCTCAGGCAAACGCTCCTGCCAAGCACCTACAAGTTCGTTCTGATCAATGTTTAGTTCGCGGTTCATCTTTACCACCTCCACTTCTATAACGTGCGGAGAAGACGTTGTTTTTATGCATGAATGAATCTGGCCATACCATAAACTTCATTAAAATGATTACAAATTCAATTGTGCATGATACAATCATTTCATTATATAGAGTTAGGAGGGAATCATCTATTGAGAGTTGCCACAGGCATCATCTTCGCGTTTTGGCTTGTATTCATGTTCTTTAAGTTTCTGACAACACAACCTGTAGGTTATGATGGAGAGACTACACGCATATTAAGCGGAGGACTAATCTTCGTTCAATTCATTGCATGGGCTTTTATTTTCACATTACCATTTACAACCTTTTCAATTCTAGTCGTAGCAGAAGTGATAGCTTTGTTATTAGCAATAACGTATCAACCAGGCTATTCGGTCTTTGCGGTCGTTAACCTAATCTTCCTTATTATGAGTTTTGCTGCACATAAAGAATTGCAGAAGAAAATAGCAGTATCTAAAAAGCAAGCCAAAACTACATAGGTTTCGTTTAAAGGCATACCGTTTTAGGTATGCTTTTAATTTTCTTCATAAAAACACCCCTACGAGTAACTCCCGTTAGATTTATCTCTAAAGGTCACAAACACAAAAAACGCACCAGACCGCTATTCAACAGTCTAGTGCGTTTCAAACATAATCACCGCAAATCCATATGCGGCGTGTCATTTAAAAGTTATGGCGGAGAGGGTGGGATTCGAACCCACGTGGGCTTGCACCCTAACGGTTTTCAAGACCGCCCCGTTATGACCGCTTCGGTACCTCTCCAAAAAATATTTTATAAACTTGCCACGAAAAGTATCATACCATAGATTAATGATGGAATGCAAGTATTTTTATTTAAAATTTATGCTAAAACCGGATTTTAACAGGCCACCAGCACTGTAACACATCATCCAACCCACCCGCCATCCTCAAATGACGAGTGGAATAAGATGATTCGTTAATTATGCTATCTCAAACTTCGTACTATTTACGACGAGCAATGACTTCAATCCCACCCATATATGGACGCAATGCTTCTGGAATAATCACCGTTCCGTCTTCTTGCTGATAGTTCTCCAGAATGGCTGCTACTGTACGTCCCACTGCCAGTCCTGAACCGTTCAGTGTGTGTACAAATTCAGGTTTCGCCTTAGGCTCTCTGCGGAAACGGATATTGGCACGACGTGCCTGGAAGTCTTCGCAGTTAGAGCATGATGAAATCTCACGGTAGGTATTGCTCTCAGGCAGCCACACTTCAATATCATATGTTTTAGCCGAAGTGAAACCCATATCTGCCGTACAGAGCGTCAACACACGGTAAGGCAAGCCCAGAAGTTGTAGCACACGCTCTGCGTTTTGTGTCATTTTCTCCAGCTCATCATACGATGTCTCTGGTGAAGATAACTTGAGCAACTCCACCTTATTGAACTGATGCTGACGAATCAAGCCACGAGTATCCCGTCCAGCCGAACCAGCCTCTGAGCGGAAACAGGAACTATATGCGACAAAATGCTTCGGCAGATCATCGGCATTCAAAATTTCTTCACGGTGGTAGTTCGTTACGGGTACTTCTGCTGTTGGGATCAGATAATACTCGGTATCTCTAAGCTTGAACAGATCTTCCTCGAACTTCGGCAACTGGCCTGTTCCAAACAAGCTGTCCCGGTTCACGATATATGGAGGCAAAATTTCTTCGTATCCGTGCTGATCACTGTGCAAATCCATCATAAAGTTAATCAGTGCACGCTCCAGACGCGCTCCAAGTCCTTTATAGAAGGTAAAACGTGAACCTGTCACTTTGGCTGCTGCTTCAAAATCAAGGATGTCCAGCTCCTGTGCAATCTCCCAGTGGGCTTTTGGCGTGAAAGAGAATGACTTCGGCTCCTCCCAACGACGAATTTCAACATTATCCTCTTCGGATGTACCTACAGGCACACTTTCATTTGGAATGTTAGGAATTGCCATCGTGAGGTCATTAATTTTAACCTCAAGCTCGCGTACTTCCTCATCCATTGCTTTAATTCGATCGGAGACCTCGCGCATCTCGACAATCAAATCATCGGCGTTCTCACGATTTTTCTTCAGTCTGGCTACTTCTGCGGACACTGTGTTACGGCGACTCTTCAGATTCTCACTCTCCTGAAGCAATTCCCGTCGCTTTGCATCGAGCTCCGTAAACCCAGCAATCAGGTCGAGCGATTTGCCACGATTATTTAATGCTTCTTCTACACGTGCATATTCATTCCGCAATATTTTCACATCAAGCACTGCGTACCCCTCCTAATAAACCTACATTATAGAGCCTCATGTCAGGCCCGTTCTCAATACATTCATTTAAAAACACAATAATATCTATTATAACCTACAATGTGCTAATAACCGAAAAAACAACCTATGTCCCCGGTTGCCACCTCCGCTGCGATTCCGCTATGCAGCAGTTACAAGCAACATGAGGCATCCGTCCAGATGCAGCTGCCTCAGTAGCCTAGAACAGACAACTGAGGAGTGCTCCGATGACCGGGAGATCATAGGTTGTACATCATACTTTATTTTGCTTCTACCGATTGTTTATATGCCCTTGCCATGTCTACAAAGTAAGCATGTAGACGGTAGTCATCCGTCAACTCTGGATGGTAGGAGCAAGCCAGCAAATGTCCCTGGCGTGCTGTCACAATCTCATCGTTATAAGTGGAAAGAACCTCGACCTGTTCGCCAACACTCTCAATTAACGGAGCGCGTATAAATACAGCCCGTACCGTCTCATCGATACCTTTTACAGGCAGGTCTGTCTCAAAGCTCTCTCTCTGTCTCCCAAAAGCATTACGAGAAACGGTCATATCCATAAGCTCCAGATGAGCCTCTTCCTGACCTTGAATACGCTTGGCCATAACGATCAGACCCGCACAGGTACCGAATACCGGCTTTCCAGCTGCGGCGAAGGCACGAATGGCTTCCATGAACCCATACTTGCGCATAAGCTTTCCGATGGTTGTGCTCTCTCCACCCGGTAAAATCAAGCCATCCAGCTCGTCTAACTGCTGAACCTGCTTAATGGCTACACCCTCAGCTCCAGCACGTTCAATACTGCGTATATGTTCTGTAACAGCACCCTGAAGCGCCAAAACGCCGATCTTCATGTCTGAATTCCCCTTCTCTTACCAGCCGCGATCCTGCATACGCTCGGAAGGTGCGAGTTTGGAAATTTCGATGCCTTTCATTGGTGCTCCCAGGTTTTTAGAAACCTCGGCAATCAATTTATAATCGGTATAATGTGTTGTTGCTTCAACGATCGCACGTGCGAACTTCTCCGGGCTGTCCGATTTGAAAATACCAGAACCTACAAATACACCGTCTGCTCCAAGGTGCATCATAAGTGCAGCATCTGCTGGAGTGGCTACGCCGCCCGCTGCAAAGTTAACCACTGGCAATTTTCCGTTCTCATGCACATCCAGCAGAAGCTCATAGGCAACGCCCAGATTCTTCGCTTCAGCATACAGCTCGTCTTTTGACATATTGGTTACTTTACGAATTTGGCCGTTAATGAAACGCATATGACGAACCGCCTCAACAATGTTGCCTGTTCCCGGCTCACCTTTTGTACGAATCATAGATGCTCCTTCACCGATCCGGCGAAGTGCCTCACCCAGGTCTTTCGCTCCACATACAAACGGTACAGTAAACTCATGTTTATCAATATGGAATACTTCATCCGCAGGAGTCAGTACTTCACTCTCATCCAGGTAATCCACACCCAGTGACTCAAGTACTTTAGCTTCTACGTAGTGACCAATACGTGCTTTGGCCATAACAGGGATCGTAACAACTTTCATTACTTCTTCCACAATCGTTGGATCGGCCATACGAGCCACTCCGCCTGCTGCGCGAATATCAGAAGGAACACGCTCAAGTGCCATTACTGCTGTTGCACCTGCTGCTTCCGCAATTTTAGCTTGCTCAGCGTTCATGACGTCCATGATTACGCCGCCTTTTTGCATTTCAGCCATACCTCTTTTAACGCGTGATGTTCCCGTTTCCATATTCCAAGCCCCCCGTAGTGTATGTGTTGTCTCTCATTTTCAAAAAGCATATGATACTTTTGAGCAAATGAAAGAACCTTAGACTTTTATACTGTAATACGTAGAATTCTAACTTGATATTTTACCGGAAAAAGCGTAAATATACAATCCACTCATTCAGTATTAGTTTGTATTTTTCGGTTAAAACAAGTTTTTGATTCCATCGAACAGATCAACGAAGAAGTCTTTGATCGCACGGAAGAATAGGCGGAACCAGCCACCCTTCTCAGCCTCTTCGGCTGTAATCAGGTTTACCGTTTTTTCCTGAGGTTCCATTCCCTCTGCTTTGTAGGTGTAAGTGACCGTACCAACCTTAGTACCTGCTTTGATTGGTGCAACCAGTTTATCCGCTTCGGTTACACTCGCTTTGAATGTTACGTTCAGGTCTTGAGTACCTTTAGGAACAACAAAACTTACTGCATTGTCGGTTACGACAGGAACTGTCGTCTCTTTCCCTTTTTTCAGAGGTACCGTTTCCCAGCCTTTAACTTTGGTTTTACCTGCAACAGCCTGTTTTACTTCAAAATTATCAAAACCATAATCCAGCACCTTTTTCGTTTCTCTAAAACGTGCGGATTCAGAATCGGTTCCCATCACCACGCTAATCAAACGCATACCGTTACGCTCAGCCGTACCCGTAAAGTTATTGCCTGCGTTACTCGTATGGCCTGTTTTCATACCATCCAGACCTTCGTAAGCGTAGCTTTTGAAGTTGGTTATATTTTTATTCGCTTCCAGCATCCAGTTATAATTGATAATAGGTGCTTTGTCGTTCGGACGGAATTTGTAGGATTGAATCGTTGTAAAATCTTTGTAGTCGGGATGATCTCTGACGATATATCTACACAAAATAGCAGCGTCTAAAGCGGACATCACCGTTTCCTTGTCTTCTGCTGGACGGAATTCAGCTGGCATATCTGCACGATCCAGACCAGTAGAGTTAATGAAGTGGGTATCCTTCATACCCATCCGTTTCGCTTCCTCATTCATCATTTTTACGAATTCAGCTTCCGAACCGGCAACATACTCGGCCAATGCCACGGTAGCATCATTGGCCGATCCAACAGCCATGGCGATATACAGATCTTTTACCGTATGCTGGTCTCCTTCTGCAAGGAAAATGCGTGATCCGATACTTTTAGCTGCGTTCTTGCCAACCGTAACTACTGTATCCCAACCAAACTTCCCTTGTTTCACCTGTTCTGCAACGATATACTCTGTCATCATCTTCGTCATACTTGCTGGCGGCATCGCTTTATCCGCATCAACTGACAGTAAAATCTGGCCTGTAGAAGCTTCCATCAGGACTGCCGATCTTACATCAAGTCCAAGCGAGTCTACTGAAGGGATACTAACGGCCTTTGCTGGCGTTTTCGTTGTTGTAGCTGCCGCAGTCAGAACCTGACCAGAGTCACTGGCAGCGGCCATAACAGGCATCACTGCAGACATGCATAGCATGTTAAGGAGCATAACGGAGGCTACGCTCTTTTTGAGAATCTGACGTTTTTTCTTATTCATGTGTTTGGCTTTCAATGATGAATACTCCCTTCGGTCTGAAGCTTCTGAATAATGCCTCAGTGCAGCTCAAGCTGCTATTTTCATAGTCCCTGTCACTGTGTCAATGGATATGTGATTCTCTGCTGAATGCGCTGTATCGAAATGAGCAAGTTCGTTGCTCTAATATTCAGATCATTTGTCACTTCGCTCGCATCTTGCTGAATGCTTATCTTATGTAAAACGTAATAAACATTCTTTCTAGTATGATAAGTCATAACTGGCTTACCTTGAGTTTTATAAAAAATTCATGGATCACGTCAAAAAATCGCCGCAACGCCCCGTTCCATCCTAGGACGGTCACCGCTTGTTCTATTCTATCACAGGGGTATCCGCAAAAAAAGACAAGCCCGGCGAAAATCGCCGAGCCTGCCTTGGAAATCATTAACTCACTTCAGATTACAACGAGTAGTTAGGTGCTTCTTTCGTAATCTGCACATCATGTGGGTGGCTCTCACGAAGGCCAGCGCCTGTAATACGGATAAAGCTTGTGTCATTACGCAATTGATCCAGATTACTCGTTCCGCAGTATCCCATACCCGAACGCAATCCGCCGATCAACTGATGAATTGTATCAGACAAAGGACCTTTGTATGCTACTCGACCCTCAATGCCTTCAGGAACCAGTTTTTTGTCATCATCCTGGAAGTAACGGTCTTTACTGCCTTGTTTCATTGCAGCCATTGAACCCATACCACGATATACTTTATAACTACGTCCTTGGAAGATTTCCGTTTCTCCTGGACTCTCTGCTGTTCCTGCAAACAGGCTTCCCAGCATTACCGCATGAGCACCTGCAGCAAGAGCTTTGGTGATCTCACCAGAGTATTTAATACCACCGTCAGCAATGATAGGTACGCCGTATTCACGCGCCACGCTTGCACAATCATATACGGCTGTAACCTGAGGAACACCTATGCCTGCAATAACACGAGTTGTACAAATAGAACCTGGTCCAATACCTACTTTAACAACCGAAGCTCCTGCTTCAATCAGATCACGTGTGGCTTCACCCGTAGCAACGTTGCCCGCAATGATAGTGAGCTCAGGGAAACGTTCGCGTAACTTGCGAACCGCTTCAATAATGTTAATATGATGTCCATGAGCTGAATCTACTGTAATCAGATCCACACCCGCTTTGACCAAAGCGTCTGCACGTTCAAAAGTATCTTTGGAGATACCAATTGCCGCACCAACCAAAAGGCGACCTTGAGCATCCTTGGCAGCTTGCGGGAACTGAATGGCCTTCTCGATATCTTTAATTGTGATGAGGCCCTTCAATGTGTTGGACTCATCCACCAATGGAAGTTTTTCAATTTTATGCTTCTGCAAGATACCTTCTGCCTCTTGCAGTGTTGTACCCACAGGAGCTGTAACCAAATTCTCACGCGTCATGACTTCACTAATCTTGATGTTGAAATCATGGATAAATCGCAAGTCACGGTTTGTCAGAATGCCTACGAGCTTCTGATCTCCTTCAACGATAGGCACACCAGAAATCCGGTATTTTGCCATAACTGCCTCAGCATCAGATACCAAATGTTCAGCTGTAAGTGAAAAAGGATTGGTAATAACACCGCTCTCCGAGCGTTTAACCCGATCCACTTCTTCAGCTTGCTGTTCAACGGACATATTCTTATGAATAATGCCAATACCGCCTTCACGCGCAATGGCAATCGCCAGTGTTGCTTCAGTAACAGTATCCATCCCTGCACTAATCAAAGGAATGTTCAATTTGACGTTATCGCTCAAACGAACGGATACGTCTACTTCTTTAGGCAGTGTCTCGGATTTCCGTGGCACTAGCAATACATCATCAAAGGTGAAGCCTTCCTTACCAAATTTATCTTCCCACACGCAAGTGTTCCTCCTTATGTTTGCTCAGCTTTACGGACCAAAACCCGAAGATTCCAGGCTGTATTGTATGCCGAAAATTCGTTTTCTGAAAATATATTATTGTCCATCTTAGCAAAGCGATATTTAGAATGTCAAGGGAAACTCCTTGGAACAATCAGGTGTGCTTCCCCTTGTATACAAATGTGTTTCTTAGGTGGACAGCTTTGATAATATAACAAAAGACGTCCTTTTATTCAGATCGGACGCCTGCTTTTATTGTTATGTAGTTTAAGTATTCCTTAATTGAAGATTTTTATGTTCTTCACGATTTTGATAAAAATATAAAAACCACCACCGAACATCATCGGCAGTGGTTCTTTGCTTGGCGGCGTCCTATTCTCCCAGGACCCTGCGGTCCAAGTACCATCGGCGCTAGAGGGCTTAACGGTCGTGTTCGGGATGGGTACGTGTGGAACCCCTCCGCCATCGCCACCAAACGCGATTGGTCGAAGCATAGCTTCTTCCATTCATTCAGAATTGAAAATCATACACACATTCCGTGATGTACCGATTTTCACTTCATTCAGAGTGTTGTTCTCTGAAAACTAGATTCGAAACGAAACCTACGCGACTCAAAACTTGCATATTGGATAAGCCCTCGACCGATTAGTACTGGTCAGCTCCATGCATTGCTGCACTTCCACCCCCAGCCTATCTACCTCGTCGTCTTCAAGGGGTCTTACATACTGGGAAATCTCATCTTGAGGGGGGCTTCACGCTTAGATGCTTTCAGCGCTTATCCCGTCCGTACATAGCTACCCAGCGGTGCTCCTGG
>NZ_FMVM01000029.1 GCF_900102085.1 Paenibacillus polysaccharolyticus
CCTCAGTTTATAAGCAAGGCTTTCTATGCTTTTTGTGAAGAAACCGGCTTGGAGCATGAACGGACGCCCATTCGAACTCCCAATAAGAATGCCTTTATTGAATCATTTCATAGTGTTCTGGAACGAGAATGTTACCAGCGACATTGCTTTGAAAGCTATGAAGAAGCCTTTTCCGAAGTGGATCGATACATCCGTTACTACAATAAAGACCGCATTCACGGCAGCCTGTACGATTGGTCGCCGACAGATTACCTGCGCCTGGTCAACGATGGAATCATAGAGCCCAAATCCATTGCATTATGATGCGTTAATCTGAGAAAAAGCTAGCTTGTGTCCAATATTAAGGGGTTGAACCGAAACGATTCCTTATATGATCATAGGGGCATACTTTGCTGTGATATACCTCGTATTTAAAAATATATGGTCAAATATAATCGTACACTGGATTTTTAATTCTATAAACTCAATTGTTCCAGCTATAACTATAGTTGTCATGAAGCTAATAGGAGCCGTTTGAATGTTCCTGCCAAGCAAAGATGACATCGGTACTATTTTTTTCTTAGGGTTCTTTTATTTTCATTGAATGAGGAGACCCAATATGGATTACATTATTCTAGCCGGCATTGTGGTTGCGGCGATTGGCTTGTTATTATTAATCGTAACAACCAAATATACAGGAGGACCGAATTGGGGGTATCCTTATCGAACTACCAACAAAGCATTATCTGCTTTAGGGTGGTTATTTTTAATTATTGGCTTAGTAATTATCGTTTTTAAAGCAAAACTCAATGGACAATTGGATTAAATGATCATGTTCAAACCGCAGTTGTGAGAAACAAACATATTCCATTGAAGTCGCAACAGATTACTGGAACCAAATGCTGCTTCAGGTTGACGCTGGAAGAACCTCATGGTATTATTCAATTCAATAAAAGAAGAGGAGGCTCGTTCCTATGATTCATTCCATACGGCTTCGATAAGCAGGTCAAAAAAAGCGGATTTTACCAAAATCGTGGGCTTTTTTGATTTGCTTATTTTACGTATGGAAAGACATAGGTTTCGAATGGGGTAGTTTATTTGTGCTATGCTGATTCGAAGTGTCTTCTATACGTGAAGTAATGCAGATTTGAGTCCACAGTGGACTCAAATCTGCATTTTTTATTACATCCAAAATGCTTGACATAGAAAGGAGGGAAGACCTCATGAGATATATGCATTGGTATTTCTTTATATAATCCCCCTTCATAAATCGCAGGTCATCCTGCGAACGTGTAAACTGCGATTTTTGAAGGAGGAACCCATGATGAGTATATTAATTAAAGCAAAAGAGATTGTTGTGGAATATGCGGGCCGTGAGGTATTCAATATTGAACATTTGGAGCTTTATGAATATGACCGGATCGGCTTGGTTGGCGCCAATGGGGCGGGCAAGAGCACATTGTTAAAAGTGTTACTGGGTGAGATTCCCGAATCTTATGGGAAAGTTGTGAGGAACGGTAGTTTTTCTTATATCCCGCAGATGGAGCAGGGCGGGGCTCAGAGCGATGTGGATTATGCATTAGCGGGTAAGCTTGGAATAGACCGCTTAGATGCTGAGCAGATGAGTGGCGGACAGGAAACAAGACTGAAAATTGCTCAGGCTTTGTCCAGTTCAGTGCACGGCATTTTTGCAGATGAACCCACGAGCCATCTCGATTCGGAAGGAATCCATTTCTTGATCCATCAGCTCTCTTTTTATACGGGAGCGTTGCTGGTTATCAGTCATGATCGGGAATTTCTTGATCAAGTGGTTGATAAAATTTGGGAACTGAAGGATGGGAAGATTACGGAGTATTGGGGTGGATATTCCGATTATTTGGCTCAGAAGAATGAAAACCAGAAAAAGCAGGAAATCCAGTATCAGCAATATGTGAAAGAACGAGAACGACTGGAAAAAGCGATAACTGAAAAAAGGAATCAGGCTCGGAAAGTCGATCAGAAAGAGAAAGGGACTGCAAGGAAAAATAGCTCTGATCACGGTGGCAGACTTGCTCATCAGAAATCTGTGGGGAGTAAACAAAAGAAACTTCATCAAGCCGCCAAAAATATGGAACAGCGCATTGAAGCGTTAGGGGATGTCCAAGCACCGGAGTTGAATCGTACGATTCACTTTCGTCAGAGTCATGCGTTAGAACTTCACAATCCATTTCCGATTATAGGCAATGAGATGAACAAAGTACTTGGTGAGACTGTCATTTTGGAGAACGCGTCTTTTCAATTCCCTCTTGGGGGTAAGATTGCGCTGACAGGTGCGAACGGTTCAGGGAAAACAACGTTGCTTAACATGATCTTGAACCGTGAACAGGGCATCATCATATCGCCTAAGGCAGAGATCGGTTATATTGCACAACAAGCATACACACTTAACCACCATCAGGCCGTCATCGAATTCATACAGGAGAACTGTGACTATCAAGTGCCGGAGATTCGAGCTGTATTAGCATCTCTAGGGTTTTCTCCGCATGATGTGCGCAAGCGGTTGGCGGTATTAAGTGGCGGCGAGATGATGAAGTTGCAGCTGGCGAAGTTGTTGCTTGGCCGATACAATATTTTGATTATGGATGAGCCGAGTAATTTTCTTGATCTTCCTGCAATGGAGGCGCTAGAGCATTTAATGAAAAGTTATGCAGGCACAATTATTTTCATCTCACATGATGCACGTTTGGTCGAGAATGTCGCCGATCAGGTATATGCTATAGAGAATAAACAAATCGTTCGAACCAGGTAATTAGACGATGATGATGTTACTTGCATAAAGTAGATTTAGATTCCGCCGAACAAAGCCTATTCTTCATCATACGAGATGGATTAATTTAGGTTTCATCGTTTTTGTTAATCTGGAAAATGATGAAAGGACGCTACCGATTGAACCATCGGGCGTCCTTATTTTTTTGAAACCAGTTATCCATTCCGTCCGTTTAATAGATTACACCAAAAATTAAAACAAGGCTGGGGAGGAATGAAGATGCATAATATCCTAAGACGAGGCAGACAAATATGCCGTACGCCAATCTTGAAAGTAGGTCTGATTCTGGCTTTGACTGCGCCAGTTATTCTTGTTCTGCCTACAGAATCGTCCGCAGTTGCAAGTCCGATCATCAGCGTGCCGTCGGGAGCGCGAACTGCTCCGCCGCCACTCGAACCTCAGGAGTATTTCCTCCAATCAAGGGCTGCCAAACCCGTACATATCTATCAGGCGACTTGTACATTAACACGCGGAGACGGACTTCATGCCATCGTAAAAACAGCGACTAGAACATTCAAAGACATGAAAACCTTGTCTGTGAATTATCGATTGGAGCGCTGGACAGGAACAGCTTGGGTAACGTTCGCAGGCAGCTCCTCAACACAGACCCAAACGAATCTTCTTCGATCCAATTCGGATTGGGAGGTCACATCCGGTTATTATTATCGTGTCACTAGTGTTCATACTGCTCATGATGGGATGACATCGGATCAGTCTACACATACATCACCTAGTGTATTGTTTTAATTTATTTTGATTTGGCAGGAGAATTTTGCTCCAGAAAATCGTTGGCGATTGCAATCATCTCCTCTTCAGTCACGGTTCCAAACAGACTCATACTTAGAGAACCTGTCATCCACTGAATAGAATTGAAGGGTGGTCCCACATACATGAGTGCTTCACTATCATCTGCAAGTTTCACAACAGTGCTTTTCTGCAGTGATGTTTTCTCAAGAGACTGCCCTGGCTTAACGTATTCATAATCGAACTGGATAAGCTCGTCTGTATCACTTTTACCCTGGATGGAGTATTTCACCCTCATCATATCGGACTCGTAATAGTTGTCAGGATTGACGGGATTCTCTGTATCCAGTACGAGTTCATATTTTATCTTGTCAAAACGGGCAGGAATGGCTTTGGATATAATAAATTCACCGATAAATCCATCACGAGCGATCTTTTCCGTAACCGCAACGGGGCGGAAAACATGTTTGTTGAGTTCAAAGGCAGGAATGTCTTCCGCTTCATCATGGATAATTGTGCTCGATTCAAGGTCAGGTGGTGGCGGTGTTTTGGCAGTTGAGGGATCGGGACTCAGATTTACAGACTTATCCTCAACCATGATCGATTTCATGCCATTACTCCAATCCTTGATCGATTGAACAATAGGAGATACGGCTTGTGTTCCCGAGGGCAGACTGAAAATAACGGCTCCAATGGTCACAGAAGCTGCCACGATGCCCGATAGCTTGAAGGTGCGTATTTTACGTTTACGTGCGCCAATTCTTTCGATCTCCTTATGTACCTTTTGCCAGGAATGCTGCATGGATTCTGTACGGGAGGCGGAAGGGGTAGAGGTGGCTTGTTGGAAAGCTTCATCAAATGCCTGCTCAAACGCTGCATCAAAGTATTCATCTTCAAGACCTGAATCGAATTGATGTTCAAGCTTATCTAGCTTGCCTTTGCTCAATGCTTCCACCCCATTCCTTATGTAATTTCTTCTTGATACTGCCACGTGCCCGGAATAATCGCTGTTTCACAATGTCTTCTGTGGTGCTCAATAATTCAGCAATTTCCCGATAAGAAAAGCCTTCTTTCCACCGTAACTCAACGAGAACGCGGTATTCCGGCTTCAGCTGAGAAAGGTAACGCTCGATGGATTCTTGCATCATCTGAGTCTCAACTATGTTTTCCACCGAAACAGCGGTTTGATTCATCGTCTCTATATCTATAAAAACACTGTCCGTGTCCAGTTGGTTACGGTTATTTTTATTTTTTCTCAAATAATTTATTGCGGTATTCCGGGTGACTACTTTGAGCCAGGCTTTAAGTTTAACCTCGTCTTCGAAGAGGGGTTTGTTTTTAATGATTTTAATAAATGCTTCCTGAATAATATCTTCTGCCGCTGTACGTTCCTTAATGATATATACGATTAATCCATACACCATATTGTAGTATTCATAATAGACCTCTTCCTGAAGTACAGGTCCTAATTGATGAAAATCGGATGCGAGTAAAAGCTGGAGCCGATTGGCCATGGTGTTCTCCTTTCTGGTCAACAGTCCACAAACATTGGTATCATTACATTTTACAACAGATTATGGAAACGTTACAATGTCCGATAGACCTGTTTACAGTCCTGAAAAGAGGGAGTTCCGACCCTGTTTGATGTTTGCTGAAAAAGAAAAAACAGACGATCTTGCAAACCATGGAATCCATGGCAGCAAAATTGCCTGTTCAATATAAATTAAAGTTTTTTTAAAACGCCCAGTTTCCTTTCAGGAAAATCGGTTCACGGTCTCCACTCGTTGTAATCCCATAGATGTCTGTCTCTGGTGACCCCATCATAAAATCAACATGAGTGATGCTGGAGTTCATACCGCGTTCCGCAAGCTCTTCGGGAGACATCGTTTTGCCTCCTTCGATATTGGAAGCGTACGAACTGCCAATCGCAAGATGGCAAGATGCGTTCTCATCATACAGCGTTGTATAATACAGAATGCCGCTTTCTGAGATTGGAGAGTGGAAAGGTACAAGCGCAACTTCGCCAAGATAATGAGAACCTTCATCCATGGAGATGAGGCGTTCCAACGTTTCCTGACCTTCCTCTGCATGAAAGTCCACAATCCGTCCCTTCTCAAATGTGAGGGTAAACCGATCGATAATGCTACCGCCGTAACTTAGCGGTTTGGTACTCGCCACTGTGCCGTTCACACCGTATTTCGCTGGAGCGGTGTACACTTCTTCCGTAGGAATATTGGCTACAAAAGGGGTTCCTTGTGCGTTTACGCTACCAGCCTGCGCCCAAATATGTCCTTCAGGGAGCTCGATCGTAAGATCTGTGCCCGGGGAGATGTAATGCAGTGCATGGTACTTCTTGTTATTGAGTGCCACGGCTCGTGACTCCAGGCGTTCGATATGTTGTGCCCATGCAGCGATTGGATCTTCAACGTCCGCGCGTACAGCGGAAAAGATCGCATCCCAGAGCTGATTCATCTGTTCTGCTTGTGGGAGATCAGGGAATACCTTGGCCGCCCAATCCGGTGAAGGGCAAGCAATGCCCGTCCAGCTCATTTTATCAGCTTGCAGATACTGACGATACTTAGCCATCGCCTGACCAAAGGAGCGCTGGTTCGCCGAGATTCTAGCCGGATTAATGCCTTTCATCAGATCAGGGCTGGAAGATAAAATCGTCAGAAAAACGGCATTATTCTCTGCGAGTTCCTCCATCTCTGCCGCATGCCACTTGGGAAGTTCATCGAAGGACTCCTCAGGAGCCATTTCAAAGCGAAGGCGGTTGACCTTTTCATCGGAGTATTTCACAATAACTTGTTTGGCCCCGGCTTCATATCCTTTACGTACCAGTAGTTGCACAAGTGGTGCTGCATCAATCATGGTATTGATGACAAAAATTTGTCCCGGTTGCACGTTTGCCCCAACTTTGACAGCGAGTGCAGCGTATCGATCCAGCTTTTGTTCAAAACTTAACATCGAATATCCCTCCAACATCCTTAAATATGAGTACAATTCAGACATAGGAAAAGAGAGGAGAAATCTCCTCTCTATGTGTGGAGCTAATCAGAATGCCCAGTTTCCATTCACGAAGATCGGTTCTTCCGCACCCTTCGAAGTGACACCATTGATGTTCATCTCACCGGAACCGATCATGAAATCAACGTGAGTCAGACTCGAGTTCATGCCATGTTCGATCAACTCTTCCTTAGACATCGTTTTGCCCCCTTCCAGACAGAAAGCATACGCATTTCCGATCGCCAAGTGATTGGATGCATTCTCATCAAACAAGGTATTGTAGAACAGAATGTTCGTATCCGAAATTGGAGATTGATGTGGAACAAGGGCAACTTCGCCAAGATAATGTGCGCCTTCATCCATTTCGACGAGGTTTTTCAGTGCATCAAGCCCTTGTTCAGCAGTGTAATCAACAATGCGTCCATTCTCAAATGTGAGGGAGAAGCCATCAATCAGATTGCCACCGTAACTAAGCGGTTTTGTGCTGCGAACAGTACCATTCACACCCGTTTTCAGCGGTGCAGTAAATACTTCCTCTGTAGGCATATTGGCAATAAACACATGTCCTTGCTCGTTTACACTGCCTCCGGATACCCAGATGTGACCTTCGGGAAGTTCGATCGTCAAGTCCGTACCTGGCGCGGTATAGTGAAGTTTTTTATATTTTTTGCTGTTCAGCAGATTTGCGCGGGAGTCAAGGTTTTGCAGGTGAGTTTTCCATTCAGCGACAGCATCTTTTTCACCAATTCGTACCGTTTTGAAAATAACATCCCACAGGCGGTCCACTTGCTGCGCTTCAGGCAGATCCGGGAATACTTTAGCAGCCCATTCAGGAGAAGGGACAGCTACGATGGACCAGCTGAATTTATCCGCCATTTGATAGGCACGATATTTCTCCAGCGCTTTGCCGTGCACTTTCTGACTGGTTACGATGCGCTCCTGTGCAACTCCGTTCAGCAGATCCGGATTTTCCGCGATAACATGCAAGATTGCCGCGCCTTCTTCAACAAGCTCTGTCATTTCAGCTGCGAACCATTTTGGTTCGATCGAGAATGCCTCATCCGGCGCCAGATCATAGTGAAGTCGAGTAACCGTTTCGTCACTCCAGTTGACTTTGACCCGTTTTGCACCCGTGTTGTACGCAGCCTTAACGATCAATCGTACAAAATGAGCTGCCGTGATTGGCGCATTTACGACTAACGTCTGACCAGGGTGGACATTGACACCTACTTTGACAGCCAGTTCAGCATATTGTTGCAGATTCGATTCAAAATTGTTCATGCTATTTTTTCCTCCAATGTGATATGAATATCGTAGCTGGCGGTCTATTATAGTCCTCTTTGAAGTTAATGAGGATTCAGCATAGGGCCTTCATTGAATAATGTATACGTTGCTACGATATATATTGTACAATTAACCAATAATAATTACCAAACAGCTTTGCCAGAAAGTTGGAGAAAAGCACCAAAAGAGAGTTTTTTGGACGCTTGAATCGAAGATTTATTGAAGTGAGGCTTTAAACGAGAGATTAAAGGAGAGTATAAAAGTGAGTATTGAAATTATTCGCGCAGAAATGCGTCGTGAGGACGAAAAAAGTTTTGTGGGAAGTACGGTATTCAAGACAGATGGTGGTAAATCCGTATATGAAATTACGTTTATGAGCAAGAACGGCAAGGACTGGGACTACAGCTTGCACTTCACGGAACAGTCGGGTGATGAGGAAGAGTTGCTGAAAATGGACGAGTTGCTCGAAAATGATGATGATTTGTACAATCAATTGCTGGATGCAGCCTTGGATGCTTACCCGGCTTAATGTAAAGTAAATATTCTTGTTCTATTGTCCGAGTTACCTGACTATACTAGACGGTGTGTGCCCTGGGAAGGGTGTCCGCCGTCTATTTTTATTTCCGAGATTCCGAATAGATATTCCAGAAAAGGGAAGTCTACGAGATGAACTAAACCAGAGAGACAATTCGCCTGATGGGAGGTAACCGTGAATGGCATTTGACAATCTGATTACATCAGGAATGACCAGCGTAGAGGAAGTTGCTCCTGATATTTTGAGCTTGCGTACCCTTTTTGTGAACGTCGTGTTCATTGGAAAACCGGGAAGCAGGAGCTGGGTCCTTGTGGACACAGGAATGTCAAAATTCACGAATCACATTGTTGATGTGGCAACCGAGCGTTTTCAAGGTCCGCCGTCTGCTATTATTTTAACGCATGGTCATTTTGATCATGTGGGAACGGTAATTGAACTGGAGCAATTCTGGGGAGTGCCGGTGTACGCGCATCCACTTGAAATACCTTATCTCACAGGTTTGAAAAATTATCCTCCGGCAGACCCTTCTGTGGGTGGAGGCCTCATGGCGCATTTGTCTTTTACGTATCCGAACGAAGCCATTAATCTGGATGATCGGATATTCAGTCTACCCCAAAATCATACGGTGCCCGGCACAAAGGGTTGGAACTGGATTCATACGCCAGGTCATACACCGGGACATATATCCTTGTTCCGCGAAGCAGATCGATTACTGATTGCGGGTGATGCAATCATCTCGGTCAAACAGGAGTCGCTCTGGAGTGTTCTGCTTCAGGACAAACAGTTACACGGCCCTCCGGCGTATTTTACAACGGATTGGGAGGAAGCGCATGAATCGGTTCAGCGTATCAGGCAACTGGAGCCGAGAACGGTTGTGACAGGGCATGGACATGTGTTAAGCGGGGAGATGTTACATGAATCACTCCGGCATCTCGACATGCATTTTGAAGAAGATACGGTACCCAAGCAGGGTAAGTATGTAGAATGAGAAAACATAGACCGTTACTCGTGAGTGAGTTGAAGAGCGATGAAGACCAACAAAGAGTGATCAAGGCAGCTGATCGTGCAGCTGTCTTTTTGTTTTGCGCTTGCCTGTTTAATTTGTTCTCGATCTCAGATTGTTCTTTTAGGCGCAATCATGATATAGTCGAGCCGTATAATATAACCTTAGTATGCAGGAGGTACATATAACGATGACACAACAGAATACAGCGTTTGAAGAGCAATTTGGCGGCATTCCCGCGGTATGGCTACGCTTTGGTTCATTTGAAGCGGCGGTGATTCCAAGCGTTGGCGCGAACCTGGTAGCTTTTCGGGATACGGAAAAAGGATACAGCTACCTGCGCGAACCGGATCAGGATCAGATGGATGAATTCATGGCGGCTCCTGCCGTGTACGGTATTCCGATTCTGTCTCCTCCTAATCGATATGAAGACGGTCGTTTCCCTTGGAATGGAAAAGTCTATCAACTACCGATTAATGAACCCGCGACAGGCAACCATCTGCACGGATTTTTGCATGATGTGGCGTGGACGGTTGAGGGATTCGGTTCTAATGATCTTGAGAGTTATGTCACACTCAGCCAAAACATTGGAGAAGGCCATGCTTTTTACAAATATTTGCCGTTCACCTTCAGTGTAACGCTTCGTTACTCTCTGAGCAGTCATGGTCTGCAGCAGCAGTTAATCGTGAACAATACGGGCACAGAATATATGCCGAACCTGTTTGCTTTCCATACAGCAATTAAAGTTCCTTTTACTCCCGACAGTCAGTCCTCGGATTATACAGCCAAAGTGACGATTGGCCAGCGCCGTGAATTAAACGAGCGTTCGCTACCGACGGGACAATTTCAACCGCTTACACCGGAAGAAGAGCAGCTTAAACAGGCCGGAGTTAGTCCGTTTTTTGCAGCGATGGATAACCACTATACCGCTGAGCCGCAAAATGGCCGCAATTACATGGAACTTACGGATCATCGTACAGGAGACAAACTGGTATACGATGTGGGTACATCTTATAAACATTGGATGATCTGGAACAACAATGCCTGCAATGAATTTTTCTGTCCGGAACCACAGATGAATCTGGTTAATGCTCCGAATGTGGAAGGGATTTCCGCAGAAGAGAGTGGTCTCGTTGGATTACAACCAGGTGAACTCTATGAACAAACCAGCCGTTTGTATCCGATTGCTGCTCAAAAATAAAACGGGATAGATTGAACTTGCTTCTGACCTGTTCGTTTTGCGCTACGCTTACAATTTTGTCGAAAAGGTGAAAACCTGTTCGTAAATCATGTATAATATGACGAGATACACAAGCTTTGTAGAGACCCAGACCAACATTTTGGAGGAGGACAAGCAAGTGGAATACCGCATTGAGAGAGATACGTTAGGCGAAATGAAAGTACCAGCCGACAGGCTGTGGGGCGCTCAGACGCAGCGCAGTAAGGAAAATTTCCCTATTGGACGCGAGCATATGCCGATGGAATTGGTGCGAGCTCTCGCCATTTTGAAGAAAAGTGCTGCGGCCAGTAATCATAAATTAGGCAAATTATCAGCGGCGAAAGCAGATGCGATTGCTTATGCTGCTGATGAAATTATTGCAGGACGTATTGATGATCACTTCCCACTCGTGGTATGGCAGACGGGTAGCGGTACTCAATCCAACATGAACGTGAATGAAGTTATTGCTAACCTGGGTAACCAGCTGCTGGAGCAAAAAGGTAAAGAAGAGCGCCTACATCCGAATGATGATGTTAATATGTCGCAAAGCTCCAATGACACCTTCCCAACAGCGCTGCATGTCGCGGGCGTTCTTGCGGTGGAGGATCAGTTGCTGCCAGCAATTGCGGTGTTGAAAGCGACTTTTGCGGAAAAAGTGGAAGCATTTAAGGATATCATCAAAATTGGACGTACTCACCTTCAGGATGCAACGCCGATTACGCTTGGCCAAGAGATTAGCGGCTGGGAAGCTATGCTCGGTAAGAGTGAACGTATGATCCGCGAAAGCGTAGAGTACATGAAGGAACTTGCGATTGGGGGTACGGCTGTAGGAACCGGGATTAACGCGCATCCTGACTTCGGTGATCTTACAGCTAAGGAGATTGGTAAGCATACAGGTAAAGATTTCGTATCTGCGCCGAACAAATTCCACGCTCTGACCAGCCATGATGAAGTGGTGTATGCTCACGGTGCAGTAAAAGCGCTTGCAGCGGATATGATGAAAATTGCCAATGACGTACGCTGGCTCGCAAGCGGTCCACGTAGCGGTCTCGGTGAGATTCGTATCCCTGAGAACGAGCCGGGCAGCTCGATTATGCCAGGTAAAGTGAATCCGACACAGAGCGAAGCGATCACGATGGTTGTGACACAAGTGATGGGTAACGATGCGGCGATTGGATTCGCGGCAAGCCAAGGTAATTTTGAACTGAACGTATTCAAACCTGTCATCATTTATAACTTCCTGCAGTCTGTACAGTTGCTCGCTGACTCCATCGTTGCATTTAATGACAAATGTGCTGTGGGTATTGAGCCGAACCTGGATCAGATCAAACACAATCTGGATAACTCGCTTATGCTGGTCACTGCACTCAATCCTCATATTGGATATGAGAATGCAGCTAAAATTGCTAAACTTGCACATAAAGAAGGTTTGTCCCTGAAGGAAGCTGCGTTACAAACCGGACTTCTTACAGAGGAACAATTCGATCAATATGTAGACCCGGCTAAAATGATTGCACCAAAGGCTTAAAAGGCTTAAACTGATTTTAAATTCCTATATTGTGTCAATTATAAATATCTATGAATAAAGTCCCGGAAAAGCGGCCTGCAAAGCAGGTCGTTTTTCTTATGTAATCACATATTTTTCTTGTCAGCTGATATCTATACATATAAAATACTAATGCAACAGATTTCATGCAACGATTCAGCATTCGTCTATATTTGGAGGGTTTCACGTTGTCTAAAACGAGAAGATTTACGATACGCTCCAAAATTGTATTGGGCTATCTTGTGGTTGTGCTCTTATTTGGTGTAGTGCTACTGATCCTTTCGGCCCAAATCGATGTGTTGCAGAAGGAAAATGATTTTATTAGTCATCATGATCTGGACGTACATAATCTGACCAACGCGATTGAGAAAAACGTACTCGATATGGAAACGGGACAGCGCGGGTTCATGCTTACCGGAAAGGAAAGTTATCTGCAACCTTATGATCAAGGTCTTTCCGAGTGGAATACGAATTACGATCAGTTATACGCCTTGATTAGCGATAATCCGGCACAACAGCAAAACTTGCAAAATATTAAATCCCATATCAACCGTTGGATTGAAATTGCTGGTGAACGATCCGTACTGCTCAAGAAGGAAGGCGATCAGGATAAGGTTCTCGCTTTTTTTCAGTCCGATCCGGGGAAAACGGAAATCGATCTGCTTCGCTCCCAGCTGGCTACCTTCCGCAACACCGAAATTTTGCTTACAGAAGCTAGGGTGACGGATTTGGCGAACCGGAGTTCAACTTTGCTGACAATCATGTACACCTTGTGGGGTCTGATTGCAGCACTATCCATCGCCGCGGCTTTCATTGTATCAGGCAACATTGTTAGAACGCTTCAAGAGGTAAAGCACACGATTAGCGATATTTCCAGAGGCGGTAACCTCAAACAGCGGATACGTGTAAGAACACGGGATGAAGTCGCTGATCTCGCACATGAAGCGAATCAACTACTGGATGAAGTGCAGGAGCAAAACCGGGTGAAGGATCAACTTACAGGTGTTGCTACTCTTTTCCAAAACCCTACCACATTAGAAGGTTTATCACGTTTGTTCCTGAGTGAACTTGCAACGATGTTGGAGATTCCGTACAGCGTGTTGTATCACTGGAAGGACAATCGGTTGTTTCGGGTGGCAGCCTATGCAGGAGATGGGGAGAAGGAACACTCGCTCGGGAAAATATCACTTGTCCCTGGTGAAGGGTTAGTCGGTCAAAGTGCGATTGAGCAACGGGTGTTACGAATGAATGATTTACCGCAGAATTACATTCGCATCTCGTCCGGTCTGGGCCATGCCTCAGCGAGTTCGCTTACCGTTGTACCCATCCTGTTTGAAGGAAAGACCGTTGCTGTCGTAGAACTCGCTTCCATGAAGCCATTAACCGAGAAGGCCATGGAGTTGATCAAGGAATTAACGGTCATTTTCGGTGTTTCGCTTCATTCTACAGTTACGCGAATGGAACTACAGCACCTTTACGATGAATCACAAGTACTGAACGAAGAGTTACAGGCACAATCCGAGAAGCTGCAGCTTCAAACCGAGGAGATGCAATCTCAGACAGAAGAATTGCAGATGCAAACGGAAGAGTTATATATGTTAAATGAACGCTTGGAGAGTCAGAAGGGCACGGCTGAGAATGCGGTCCAAGAACTTGCAGCAACTGCGCATCAGCTGCGAATCAGTTCGGGATACAAATCCGAATTTCTGGCTAATATGTCGCATGAGCTGCGCACACCTCTGAACAGCATGTTGATTCTGTCCGAGATATTGGCGGAAAACAAACATCATCATTTGAGCGGTGAGGAGCAGAACTATGCAGCCGTTATTCACAGATCGGGCAAAGACTTACTTAACTTGATTAACGATATTCTCGATCTGTCGAAGGTTGAGGCTGGACAGATGGAAGTGGAATTTGATGATGTTTACCTCGACACGTTGCCTGAAGTGATGAATCAGTATTTCTTGAAAACGGCTGAACAGAAAAAAATAGATTTTCGTATTCAGCTACAAGGTCCTCTTCCGGCTACGATTGAAACCGATGAAATGCGGATGCATCAGATTCTTAGAAATCTGCTCTCGAATGCGTTTAAGTTCACCAGCACAGGGGAAGTGGCACTAACCATTTCTCAGGTGCGTCTGACTGACCCTGAACACGCCGGTCAAGAAACCGAAGTCATTGCTTTTTCCGTTAGTGATACGGGGATCGGTATTGCGGAGGATAAACTTCTCCAGATCTTTGAGGCATTCAAACAGGCTGATGGAGCAACGGCGCGTAAATATGGCGGTACGGGGCTAGGGCTGTCCATTTCTCAATCACTGGCTTCATTACTTGGCGGTTCAATTTCGGCAACGAGCCGATTGGGCCAAGGCAGTGTGTTTACGCTGTTTCTTCCGCTGTATAGAAAAGGTCACGAGGTTCCGCAGGAGGAGCAAAGTTCAAGATTGTTTGTTTATGAGACAGTTGGTGCTACAGCAGAAGAACGTATCAACACTTCATCACCTCATGTGGAGCCGGAACTGAAGAATATGGAGATTTTGCTAACGCCTTTGGAAGAATCGTTATTCAGGGATCGACAGATTCTTGTCGTGGATGATGACATTCGTAACGTATATGCGCTTGCAAATGCATTGGAGCAATATGGTATGCAAGTGACCTCTGCTCAGAATGGAACGGAATGTCTGGAGCTGTTAGAGCAGGGAGGTCTCAGACCGGATGTTATTCTTATGGATATCATGATGCCAGAACTGGATGGATATGAAACCACCCGTCGGATTCGAGAGAAACTCGGTCTGACCCAGATTCCCATCATTGCACTCACAGCAAAAGCGATGAAAGAAGACCGGGAGAAATGTATCGCTGCCGGAGCCACGGACTATCTCAGTAAACCATTGAATATCAAAGATGTATTATCCCGTATGAAATTATGGATGAGTCACGAAAAAATGGAGATTTGAACGAATCCGCATTGCTGGATTTAAAATGCTAAGCATAAAATATTTATTTAAAATGTTTCAAACCTATGCCCATGACAGCATGATGATGCTGCCTTGAGGACATAGGTTTATTTTTTTCTCATGTAAGTTTCTTTATGGAAATTGATGTTATAATACTTAACAAACAATCAAAGGTTCTCTATTTTTTATTTCGAAATCGGTGGGGTTACGAAGCCTAAAGGTCATTGTGAACGATTTGTTTACACAAATGTGTTAAATATATGGGAGGTCATGTCCATGCAGCTTACCGTTAAAGAAGCTTTGCAGGTATACCCGCTGTCTGAAGCCAAATTGATTGCGGGCCGGGAAGGGACTTCACGGATGATGAAGTCAGTCAACGTCATGGACGCTCCTGATATTGCAGATTGGATCAAATCTGGAGAAATGTTGTTTACGACCGCTTTTATGATCAAAGATAGTGAAACAGATACGCTTCGTTTAATGCAACGGCTGAATGAACGTGGATGCGCGGGAATCGGCATCAAGCTTGGACGATTCTGGGATTCGATTCCCCAAGGCATAGTAGAGGAAGCGAATCGACTTCGGCTACCGCTTTTGGAGCTTCCGTTCCAATTCACTTTCTCTGACCAGATGAACGCCTTGTTTAAAGCGGAACATGAACGTAGCCATCGGCTCCTGCACGAAGTTGTGCAAAAACAAAAGAAACTAATGCAGTTCGCTTTACAGCAACAACATCATCGCAATGTGTTCGCCGAAATGTCCACGATCCTCAATTATTCGATTGCCGTCATCGGCTCACGCGGACATGTGCTCTATGCGAACGATGACGTGATGTCGGACAATGCAGTCACGCAAGGCTGGCCCTGGAAATCAGTGATGCACCGGGTAAAATGGAATCAGGGAAGCTGTCACCGTGTCCCGATTCAACAAAAAGACGAGGAACTGGGTTTCCTGCTGGTGTACACGGATTCTGCCTTGTCTCTACGAGCGGAGGAGGAACTGTTCCAGCAAGCTGCGGATGTGCTCGCCTTTTACATGGATATGACCTACCGCGAACATATCAACCCAACGGTTCAGGATGAAATGCGGACCTTGCTGACGCAATATATGGATCAGAAATTAACGATGCAGGAGCTCATGACTTTGAGCGAAAATAAGGGAGTACACCTATTTCAAGAGACGTATCAGTGTGTGTTAACCACGCTCGAACCCAATGCTTTTGCTGAGGGGAAGCTGCTCAAGCAGATTCATCGTGAGTTGCAGTACAATCCGCTCATGCAATTTACAGCTTCCCAACATTTTCAGATGAATGAAGGCATACTATCTATCTACAGTTGTCCGACCGGGCGTGATTATGGCGAGGAGTTGTCCGCCTTTCTCTTAAATCGATTTGGCGATGTGCTTATGGCTCAAGAAGCCAAAGGTGCGCCAGGTCCTCGTTTCTGGATAAGCAAAATGAAACATGAGCCGACTTCACTACGTGAAGCATACCAAGAGTGTCTGGATACACGTCAGTTAGCCCAAAGGCTCGGCATGAAGGATCGGGCACTGCAATTTGAGATGTTGGAATTTGCGTATGTCTTTCAGCATGTGCCGGAACAAATGATGGAGAATTATTGCAATAAAGTGCTCGAACCTTTGCTTGCCAGAGACGGTGATCCCAATCAGGTACTGATGAGCACGCTAGAGTCTTTTATTGAAAATGACGGATTAATTAATGAAGCCGCCAAACAGTTGTATGTGCATCGGAATACGGTAACTTATCGTATGGAGAAGATCGGCAGTCTGTTGCAAATGGATTTCAAAAAGACGAATGATCTGCTCAAATTAAAGCTGGTCTTTACCTTCCGTAAATTCGTGCGAGATAAAGCGCCTGCAAGACTTCGGACGTAATAACTAATGCTCGTATAGTTGGATACTCATATACTCATATACTCATATGTTCACGTATTAATGTGTTTATAATGCTCGTGATATGAGTGACGCTTAAAGTGTTGATCAAAAGCTATATTAAAATGATTAAACCGCACTCCCTTCATTGGTGAGTGCGGTTTTTTGACATACATAGCAAGTGTAAAAGGCGGATTCCGTGCGCAGATAACAATTCATTCGTTTGATGTTATGTTATTTTACAAAATCACGTAAATAATGTTGCTACATTCTGAAGCAGTGAATAGAATGAGGAACAATAATTAAATAGAGACCGGGGGTTATCACATGGATGATCTTATACATCTCGTTAACGGCTGGTCTGTTCAACAGTTTATGAAAGAATTTGGCTCTTTATTTGAAGAATCTGCTTGGATTGCAGAGCGTGCTGCCGGACTTCGGCCTTTTGGTTCATGGGAAGAGATGATGCAGGTTATGACGAATCAAGTTCTTGATTCGGAGTATAAAGAGAAGCTGGAACTGCTCCGTAAGCATCCGGATTTAGGTGCTCGCATCAGCATGAGTACCAGCTCGATTCAGGAGCAGGCTGGTGCTGGCCTGGATTCATTAACACCGGAACAGTACAGCGAGCTTAAGCAGTTGAACGAGAGGTACACAAATCAATTCGGGTTTCCGTTTATTTTAGCGGTGAAAGGCCATACAAAAGAATCTATTCTTGATTCCATGAAGCAACGGCTACAGAAGAGCGAGCAGGAAGAATTCGTAACGGCGTTAAACGAAGTGTTTAAAATTGCTACAATCCGTTTGCAACAATGGATGACCGAGCGTGCAAAGTGATCTGAAGAAAAAGGATAAACATAGATCGAAGGTGAATGCCTGATGCAGCCGAATGCTGGCCGGATTACTACACATGTACTGGATACATCTAAGGGTGCTCCTGCTGTAGGAGTGAGAATTGAACTCTATTTTATAAAATGGTCAGGAAACGAGTGGAATGCCCTGAAGGTGGCAGAATCGTTGACCAATTCGGATGGACGTTTGAACGAACCTTTGCTTCACGAAGGAAAGCTGGAAGTAGGCGAATACGAACTACGTTTTGATGTGAAACCCTATTTTGCACAAGACGCTCAAACGGATATGACATATGTGTTGTGGACCGAAGTCCCTATTCGTTTTGAAGTAAGAGATACCGGGAGCCATTATCATATCCCTTTGTTGATAGCACCGGGGGGATACAGCACGTACCGGGGAAGCTGAAGATAAGACAGGACGGGATAGGGGAGATGGGGATGGGAACGATTCTACTCAAAGGCGCGCAATTGGTCACGATGAATACAGAAGAGGAAGTATTTACGGGAGATCTTCTCATCGAAGATAACAAAATCAAAGACATGGCGGTGCATATCGATGAGAACCTGGCAGATCAAGTCATTGATGCACGAGGGAAAGTGTTACTGCCGGGGTTTATCCAGACCCACATTCATCTATGCCAGACGTTGTTTCGCGGACGTGCGGACGATATGGAGCTGATGGATTGGCTTCGCAAGCGAATCTGGCCGTTAGAAGCGGCACATGATGAAGAATCGGTGTATTACTCGGCAATGCTCGGACTGGGCGAATTGATCTCTAGCGGCACAACGACCATTCTGGATATGGAGACGGTGAATCATACGGAATCGGCTTTTCAAGCGATGGCCCAGAGTGGAATCCGGGTCATCTCAGGTAAGGTGATGATGGATCATGGTGATGAGGTTCCTGAGCCTTTGCGTGAGAATACGGCGGATTCGCTGCAGCAGAGTGTTGATTTGTTAGAAAAATGGAACGGATTCGGTGGAGGCCGTATTCAATATGCGTTTTGTCCAAGGTTTGTTGTATCCTGCACAGAACAATTGCTTACGGAAGTACGTGACCTCTCGAATAAATATCACGTCAAAGTGCACACCCATGCTTCCGAGAATCGTGGAGAGATTGAACTGGTTGAACACGAGAGAGGTATGCGGAACATCGTCTATCTTGATCACATTGGCCTGGCTACTCCCAGATTGGTTCTTGCGCATTGTGTGTGGCTGAGTGAAGAAGAGAAGGAGATTATTCGTAAACGTGGTGTCAAAGTAACCCATTGTCCCGGATCTAATATGAAACTTTCCTCCGGAATTGCAGACATCCCCGACCTTTTGAACAGACAAATTGCAGTGGGGATCGGTGCAGACGGTGCGCCATGTAATAACAATCTGGATATGTTCCAGGAGATGCGTATGACAGCACTGATCCAGAAGGTGCCGCACGGGCCGACGGTGATGGATGCCAGAACCGTGTTACACATGGCAACGATGGGCGGAGCGGAAGTGTTGGGGCTATCCAGAGAGATAGGCAGTCTTGAAGTCGGCAAAAAGGCAGATATGATCCTGCTGGACCTTGATGATTTTCATACGTACCCGTCCTATGAGACAGACATTTACTCCCGTATCGTTTATTCGGCTACCCGTAGCTGTGTGGAAACGGTCATCATTGATGGCAGTATCGTGCTGAACAATCGTAAAATACAAACTATTGACCGCAGCATCGTATTACGAGAGTCAGATAAATGCATTGCAAGGCTAATGAAACGGTTATAACAGAAACGTTGAAAGGCAAATAGTAAAGAGGGGGCGGCCCTATGGAGATGCATGATCTGTGTGTCATTGCCCTTCGTGAAACCCGGAGTGTACTTGCTACTGCGATTAAAGTTGAGGGGCATGCCTACCGCAAACAAGGGGTTTCTATGTTAATAACGGAGGACGGCAGGATGTACGGCAGTATCAGTCCGGGGTGTCTGGAGAGTGACCTGCAAGCCAGGGTGAGCCGCGTGCTGGAGACGCAACAACTTGAGCTGGCTTCCTACGATATGAGGCCTGAAGACGACTTGTCCTGGGGCGAAACAATTGGTTGCGGAGGCCTTGTAGTTGTTCTGCTTGAACCGATCTGTGGCCAGTTACGTGACATGATAATGCAGATGCAGCAATGTTTGGATGCAGCTTTAGCGGTTTCTCTTCTCCGGTCTTTTGATGAGGATTACACTAATGTTACGTATCGTTGCTCGAAGATCGAGTCAGTCAAGTCAGCCGAGCCAGGACAAGAGCGATATTTAACTGCAAATGAACGACCTGATTGTTCCGAAAATGATTTGTCGTTGTCCTGTGCTCCTGATCTGGAGGTTAGGAATAATTCTTGGAATCTTCCTCAACATTTTACTTCGCTATATACGCCCAAACCACGTTTGATTATCATTGGCGCCGGAAATGATGTTGTACCGGTCGCCGCACTGTCTCAATCCGCTGGATTCCGTGTCGTTATCACAGATTGGAGAGCAGCCTTGTGTACGCCAGAACGATTTCCAGATGCGGAACTCGTGCACGGTTTTCCTCAGGAAGTTTTCCCGCAGCTGAACATCAATGAACATGACTATCTCATCCTAATGAGTCATCAATTCCCCCGTGAACGAGAATGGATAGCGTTATTAGACAACACCAACTATGCATATCTCGGCATTATGGGTTCACGTACCCGAACAGCTCGTTTGTTCGACGGGATGCCACCATTACATCACGTGCATAGTCCAGTTGGATTGTCCATTGGTGCAGATGGGCCAGAGGAGATCGCGATCAGTATTGTTGCAGAGTTGATTACGGTAAGACGTAAGGGAACGGCTGTTAAATCTGCGTTAGTAACCGAAAAAAGGAGCGGTGCTTATGCAAACGACAGGTATCGTTCTGGCGGCTGGCAAGAGCAGCAGACTTGGGCGAGATAAACTATCGGTCATGATGCCGGATGGAAGAGCACTGGCAGCATGGACACTGGAGGCCGCTCTGAATTCCCGGTTGGATCACATCATCTGTGTGGTCAAACCAGAGGATAGTCTTGAATGGTTACCTTCCAAATGGCACAAGGCATTCTCTTACACATATAATCCCGACAAAAGATTGCGTATGGTACTATGTAACGATTTTGCTGGTGGTATGGCAAACTCCATTCGTTGCGGTATATTGACGGCGATGGAATACAAGCCGAAGGGGGTCCTGATGCTGATGGCAGACCAGCCCCTTATAACGACAGAGAATATTAATCATGTCACCGCAGTACTGGATTCTAATCCGCTGTCTGATTATGTTGCGGGTACGGACAATGAGGGGAGTAAACCCCCGGTTGCTTTTCGCTCACATATGTTCGGTCCGCTTCTGTCCCTACACGGAGATGAAGGGGCACGAAAAATGCTCCGAAACCCTAAATACCAAGGTGTACAGGTGTCTTTAGGGCGAGAGAGTTTCTGGGACGCTGATACGGAGTTGCAAGTGCAACAAATTCTGAAATATGCAGAAGAACGGTTGTGGAGGGAAGCCTGAAATCAACGCGACTCTGTACGAACACAGCAAGACGATTGGGAAGGTAGAGGAAACGGAGAAATAAAGGAGGGAGAGCCATGGTACTGCCGGGATACGGCTCAGGTGCACAGCCCTCGGTGTGGCAGCCAGATACGTTACAAGAACTACAAAATATTAGGGAACAGATTGAAGGAACACGGTGTTACGTTGCTGGAGGCACGTTATTGCGAACACAATGGGAGGCTTCATCAAAGGTTTTACCAGAACATTTGGTTAGTTTGGCTTGCATTCCCGAGATCAGTGGAATCTCGATGCAAGGGGATGAGATTGTAATTGGAGCCATGACCCGATTGAGGGAATGTGCAACAGACCCTTTGCTAAGCCGGTTTCCTATTTTGCATCAGGCTATCTTGGCTATAGCGGCCCCTTCTGTTCGAAATCTGGCGACAATTGGCGGAAATATTGCTTCCGGGATAGGGGATTCATTACCGGCGCTACTTGTGTATGATGCTGAGCTTCACTTGCTGACCTGTCGTGGTTTGGAGACGCAGCGCGTGGCGTTATGGCTTGAAAATGGACGTGATAACAAGCTGAACGCAGATGATGTATTAATCTCCATTCATATTCCGTTCAGGAACGCTACAGTAAATCTATCGACCTCTGATCCAGAGCAATACGTATACGAGACCGAGCAATCCATACCTGAACGAAATCATCAATTCTCCTTCTATCGTAAATTAGGCCGAAGAGAGGCATTTACTGCCTCGCTTGTCACGGTAGCTTTTCACGGGGAGGTTAGCCCGCAGGACGGACGATGGACACAGGTTGCGATAGCTGCTGGTGGCGGCTCGGGTATAGCCGTGAGGTTAACCGAAACGGAGCACTGGCTTCGATCAGGAAAAGCAGATGCTTCTCAAGCCGCCGGGCTTGCGACCCAGGCTGTTGCTGAATTTGTATCCTATACGGATGCTTTCGCCACTGAACTCTACAGGAGACAGTCGGCCGGAAATATGCTTGGGGCCGGACTTTGGCAGGCTTTTCATCCATAGGCAACTAAGCCATCTACAATTCAGAACTGGACTTAAAAAAGGAGCTACGAAAGGGGAGGAACACCATGTTGCTTAACCGGAAACAGAGTGGAAATCGCTGGCATCTGCGGCCGGATGGCCCTCCTAAGGTCACGGGACAATTGCAGTATCTTACGGATATGTCCTTGCCTAACATGGTCTATGGGAAAGTACTGCGAAGTGCTTTTCCTTATGCACGGTTGCTGTCGGTTGATACAACGGAAGCGGAAGCCATGGACGGTGTATATGCTGTGTTAACAGCCAAGGATGTGCCTGGACTCAACCGTTTTGGTATTGCGACTCCGGATCAGCCCGTCTTCTGTGAAGATGTTGTGCGTTATGTAGGTGATGCGATTGCCGCGGTTGCGGCCGACTCACCTGAACGAGCCTTGCTCGCCATAGAAGCTATTCGTGTAAAGTATGAGGAGATTGAGCCACTGGATAGCACGGCTGCCGCACTGGCTCCTGGGGCGCCTGAACTGCATTCACATGGTCCAGGCAATGTGCTGCATCGTACAGAGATCAAACGTGGAGATGCCCAGCAAGCTTTTGACTCTTGTGCACATATCGTAACTGAGACTTATTATACGCCACGACAAATGCATGCATATATGGAGACAGAGGGAGGGCTGTTTGCACCTGACGAGATGGGCCGTCTTCATGTCTATGCGGCAACACAGCATGGGTATAAGGATCGTATGCAACTCGCACGTATTATTGGCTGCCCGGAAGAAGACATTCGGGTGGTATCTTCACCTATTGGCGGTTCGTTTGGCGGGAAGGATGAATTGAACGTGCAACCTTATGGTGCACTGCTCGCGTTAAAATGTGGCCGACCTGTTAAAATGCATAACTCGCGTAAAGAATCCGTTCGGGCTGGTTTGAAGCGTCATCCGATGAAGATCGAGATGCAAACGGGGATAAGCCGTGAGGGGATTTTGCAGGCACATCGGGTTCGTATTACGGCAGATACCGGTGCATATGCAACGCTTGGAGCACCCGTATTAAACTTCTGTACCGAGCATTGTATGGGGCCGTATATGATTCCGCATGTGGATGTAGAAGGGGTATCTGTGTATACAAACAATGGATTATCGGGGGAGTTTCGCGGATTCGGAGGCAATCAGGCGATCTTTGCAATGGAAGGTCAGATGGATCGTTTGGCACAGCTCATAGATATGGACCCCTGGGAGTTTCGGCGGCGTAATCTGAGGCAGAAGCATGATCCCGGTCCCTTGAACCAGCGTATTCTGCCCACGGATGGATTATATAAAGTATGGGAGGCGCTGGACCGCTCGGAGCTATGGCAGAAGCATCTTCATCCTCCGGTGGAAGCGTCACTTCCTCCATGGATCAAACGAGGAGTAGGGGCGGCTATCGCGATGCATGGCGCCGGGCTTGGTTATGGCATTCCAGATCCGGCTGGTGGACGCTTGTCGCTGAATGCGGAGGGCAAGATTGAAGTGGCCTTCAGCTACGAGGAATTCGGGCAAGGTCTTGTGGCCACGCTGGAGATCATGCTCTGTGATCTGTTCCACTGTCACCCATCGGACCTGAGTATTGTTATTGGGGATACAGACCGTGTGCCCCATAGTGGATCGAGTACAGCTTCTCGTTCCACCACGATGGCCTGGATGGCTTTGCAACGCTTGCAGCACCCGTTCCGTGCAAAGCTACTTAAAGTTGCATCACAGTTTTCTGGGATTTCGGCAGAGCAACTCATGACAGGACGTGAGGGAATATGGGTAGAATCACAGGATTCCTCTTCAACATCTGCCCCCCGCTTAGTCGTCGCTTATACGGATCTTGTAAAGCAGGGTGAAGCACAGGAATGGATTTTTGACACCACTTTTCATTACCCCACGACGCCTGACAATGTGATGGGCGGTCATTACCTTTACACGTATGCAGCAGTTGCTGCAGAGGTGGAGGTCAATACGCTGACGGGCGAAACCAAACTTCTGGATACAAGGCATATTGTAGCCGCAGGACCGGTGATCAATCCGATGGGTTATATAGGTCAGATTGAAGGTGGCAGTGTAATGGCACTTGGATTTACGTTAACCGAGGATGCCGTCATGGAGCAGAGCCGCTACGTTACGGCGAATCTGGACACGTATTTAATTCCGACGATCAAGGATATTCACTCGAATTTGGAAGTAGAGGCAATTGAAGAGTTACCTGAAGGAGATGCATTCGGACCCAGAGGCATTGGCGAGATTGGTTCCATTGCACTCGCACCTGCGATTACTGCGGCTATTCATCAGGCAACAGGCGTATGGGTAACTCAGCTCCCCGTGCCGCGCGAGCAACTCAGCCAGAGCTTAAATGTTCTTTTGCCAGAAGGAGTGAAACCATCATGAAGAATCAGCCTCTTGAACAGACATGGAGTGCTAGAGTGAATGGGCAATTAAAAGAACTGTCCGTTTCTCCTGAAACACGGCTTGTCGATATCCTTCGGAATCAATTAAATCTGACGGGAACGAAGATTTCCTGTGAGGTCGGACGATGCGGTGCATGTATGATTCTCATGAATGGAGAGCCGGTTAATTCTTGTCTCGTGATGGCGTATCAAAGTGAGGAGAGCGTCATTACAACCATTGAAGGACTTCATGGTGAGAAAGAGGGAGAGCTACATCCCATTCAACATGCCTTCTTGGAAGAAGGCGGGTTTCAGTGTGGATACTGCACTCCAGGGATGATTATTTCAACCAAGGCTTTACTGGACGCATGTCCAAATCCTTCTCTGGAGCAGATTGAAACCGGATTATGCGGTAATCTCTGTCGCTGTACAGGCTATGGCGGGATTATACGCGCGGTAAACAAGGCAAGTGAGCGTTGCGCAGTTAAAGGAACGGTTGGAACAGTGGTAAAAGAAAATGTAAACAGATCAGCGGTTAACTTTGTACAAACAGATGGTGCTGAAACCTGATGATCCGAAGCAGTAGCACGATTTAAGTTTGTACAAAATTATGGTAATATTAAGAATAATAGAGAATTTCCTGCGAGTGGAGATCAAGTGCTGCCCGTGGAAAGTTCTTATTTTTTTGTGTGGGAGGATTATGATGAAGAAAAAGCATTTGTTTCTGGGAACCGTGTTAAGTCTGCTTGTGATCATGTTGCTTGCAAATTACATTGAGAATAATGAGGCCGTCGTAAATACGAGCCAGGTGGTCGAAAGTTATGGGGGAGATAACGGAATGTACAAAGCAACCGTAACGTTTGATATGTTTCCAGCGAAAAAAGCAAGCAACGTAAAAGTTATGGTTGTATACCCTAACGATACGATCGAATATCATGATGTGTCGTCACCTGATGGTCACTACCTTTTGGACATAACGAAAAACGTGGAAGAGTTCGCCTTGGACAAAAGTAAAGGCACATCACCCGAATTCCTGATTACTTGGATATCAGGGGATAAAAAAAGAGTAAAGTATGTTTATTCAGGTGTCAGATGAATGAAAGATGAATGAAGAGCTTAGTCACATAAGCATGACTAGATTGTGAAAAAAATATAGTGTTTATAAACAGAAATCTAAGCGTTTTCGGAATTTAAAATTGTGAGGTTTCCTTGGGGTATAATGATTATTTTTTCTTGATATACATAGTGATGACTGATCTATATAACCATATATTTACAATTTTATCCACTCATGATATGTTTAAATGTGAAAGCGCCATCATGATTGGGGTTATGCACATTTCGCTCTCACATTTCAGATGGAAAGGGAGATGGCAATGAAGGTCCGAATGAAGATGGGAACGAAGAATGGATGGAGGGAGAGGGTTCAAAAAGCTTTGGCAATCATGCTTGTCAGTACCTTGTTGTTGGGTATGCTGGCATTGCCTGCACCTGCGCAAGCGGATGCCCCGCTACTTAAGATTGAAGGTGAAGATGCACAATTAACCTCGGATTTGCAAGTGGTAACTCAGATTTACGGACAGCCGAAGCCAGGTTACTCGGGAAGCGGATTTGTCTGGATGCAGGGATCGGGAACGATCACATTAGATGTAACTGTTCCCGAGACGGGGATGTACAGTATTTCCACCCGTTATATGCAGGAGCTTAGTATGGACGGCAGACTTCAATACTTGGCAGTGAACGGGGTAACGAAAGGCTCTTACATGCTTCCCTATACGACAACATGGTCGGATTATGATTTTGGTTTTCACAAATTAAACAAGGGAAGCAACACAATTCAACTGAAGGCTGGTTGGGGTTATGCATATTTTGATACGTTCACGGTGGACTATGCCGATCTTGATCCATTGAATGTGCAGCCTGTGCTCACGGATTCTCAGGCTACACCAGAAACGCAGCTTTTAATGAATTATCTAACGGAGGTATACGGACACAAGATCATATCGGGACAACAGGAGATCTATGGAGGAGGGAATGACGGGAATTCTGAGCTGGAGTTTGAGTGGATACATGATCTGACGGGTAAATATCCGGCTATCCGGGGATTTGATTTTATGAACTACAACCCGCTGTATGGCTGGGAAGATGGTACAACTGATCGATTGATCGATTGGGTGAATAACCGCGGAGGCATTGCAACCGCATCTTGGCATATCAATGTGCCGCGTAACTTTACTACGTATCAGCTTGGCGATTTTGTCGATTGGAAAGAGGCGACCTACAAACCAACCGAAACGAATTTTGATACCGCAAAAGCTGTCATTCCTGGTACGAAGGAGTATCAGTATGTGATGATGACGATTGAAGACCTGGCGGAGCAACTGCAGATATTACAGGATAATGATGTGCCGGTTATTTTCCGTCCTTACCATGAAGCAGAAGGAAACGGCGGATTGAACGGAGAGGGAGCTTGGTTCTGGTGGGCTTCTGCTGGAGCAGATGTGTATAAAAAACTGTGGGATATGATCTACACCGAGCTGACCGAAACGTATGACCTGCATAACCTGATCTGGACTTACAACAGCTATGTTTACAGTACTTCACCAGCTTGGTATCCGGGGGATGATCAGGTAGATCTTGTGGGCTTTGACAAATACAATACGATCTACAATCGTTACGATGGATTATCTGGTGTGCCTAACGAGGATGCCATCACGTCCACATTTTATCAGCTGGTGAACTTGACCAATGGCAAAAAAATGGTGGCAATGACAGAGAACGATACTGTTCCAAGCGTGAAAAATCTGACAGAGGAAAAAGCGGGCTGGCTTTATTTCCTTCCGTGGTACGGCGAGCATCTGATGAGCGAAGCGTTCAACTATGCTGCCACATTAAAAACGCTCTATCAAAGCGATTATGTCATTACTCTGGATGAGTTGCCGGATCTAAAGGCGAACCAGCCCAATCCGAGTGCGGTCATCTCACCCGGAAGTGCGACCTTTGATAAGGAAACAAGTCATGCGCAGGATATTACGATTTCACTCACCTTGAACGGACATCAGCTTACGGGCATTTCTAGGGGAGGGGTGAATCTGGCTTCCGGCCAGCATTATACGGCGTCTGAATCAACAGTGGTACTGAAGCAAGCCTATCTTACAACACTACCTCTCGGGCAAACGAGTCTGACTTTTCATTTCGATCAGGGTAAAGATGCCGTTCTTAAATTGAATGTAGTCGACAGTTCCGTTGTTGTTGTACCACCCGACAGCAAGCTAACGATTCAGGCGTATAACGGCAATACGAGTGCTTCGACGAACGGTATCGCTCCCAAGTTCCAGCTGATTAATTCCGGGAATACGGCTATTCCTCTCAGCGATGTAAAGGTGCGGTACTATTATACGATTGATGGTGAGCAAGCACAGACCTTCTGGTCCGATTGGGCAAGTGTAGGCAGTGCCAACGTTACCAGTACCTTCGTCAAGCTGGACACACCAGTAACTGGTGCTGACTATTATGTTGAACTGGGGTTCACTAGTAACGCCGGAGTGCTGAATCCGGGTGAAAGTGCAGAGATACAGGCTCGGTTTTCTAAAAATAACTGGTCTAATTACAATCAATCCGATGATTATTCCTTCATGGCAACGGGGAATCAATATGCTAATCACAGCAAAGTAACCGGGTACGTAAGTGATCAGTTGGTATGGGGTGTGGAACCTTAATCGAAAACAAGCAAGACCGGGTCAGTTTCTTGTTGAACTGATCCGGTCTTGTTTTATTATGTGTAGGGAAGGAAGCGTATGGATGAAAATCCGAGACTTAAGGGAGTTATGATTTATTTTAGAAAGTTATACTTTTGGTAGTATATGTAATTTACATAAGTATAATGACGAATTTTTTACCATAATAATTATTATGTAAACTTATATTTTTCGATATCCTTTATAGATGACATCTATGGTATTAGGGAATGCTAAAGTTCTGATTAATACTAAATTTCACTCTTTTATGAACTGGATTCAGACACAGAAGAGACACTCCATTGCAGTGAACAAATTCCATTTTAGTTGAAACTTTTACACACCAGATTGTTTCCCGAAAATCGTTTTCGATTCTACTGAAAATGAGCAGGTCAATCATCTGACCTATTGGCTCAAATGGCAGTCAGAGCTAGGGTTACAACACTCCATAAGTGTAGAATAGCAACACTAATCTCCTAAGGATACAGGAGAGAAGAAAACGATAATTAAAATTGGGAAAAATATTAATGTTTTAATACAAAAAAAGGAAGCTATACGCGCTATAAGCCTACCCCTAAATCAAGTTAAATTAACTTGTCTAATAAATAGAAAAATAAGGGAAATGCCAGAGAAAAGCTGATGCTACGCTATTTATAGATTGATTTGATATGGATTTGCGATAGATTTTCAGATGACCTTCACGTTATGCTGTGGGAAATCAGAAAGGAAGTGGCAACCATGGAACGCGAACTGGCGTTGGAAATTGTCCGAGTAACAGAATTGGCGGCTTTAGCTTCAGCTCCTTGGATGGGAAGAGGCGACAAGAATAGTGCAGACGAAGCGGCTACTTTAGCCATGCGTGCCATGTTCGATTCCGTGTCCATTCGAGGCACGGTCGTGATTGGGGAAGGGGAGATGGATGAAGCCCCAATGTTGTACATCGGTGAACAAGTCGGCAATGCGGAGGGACCGGAGGTTGATGTCGCTGTTGATCCTCTGGAAGGTACAGACATTGTTGCTAAAGGGCTGAACAATGCATTATCGGTCATTGCGGTGGCGGGAAAAGGAAATCTGCTTCACGCTCCGGACATGTATATGGAGAAACTGGCGGTTGGTCCTGCGCTGGTAGGCAAAGTCTGCATTGAAGATCCGATTGAGGTGACCTTGGAAAAAGCGGCTGTTGCTCTAAATAAAAATATCTCCGATCTCACGGTCATGATCCTTGATCGAGTAAGGCATGAGAGCACGATTAAAACGCTTCGCAAAGTTGGCGTGCGGATCAAATTCCTTAGTGACGGCGACGTTGCGGGAGCGATGGCTCCAGCTTTCCCGGAAGCGGGTATTGATCTGTATGTTGGATCAGGTGGTGCCCCTGAAGGCGTGCTGGCTGCAGCAGCCTTGTCCTGCCTCGGAGGCGAGATTCAAGGCCGTTTGATGCCAGCCAATGCAGATGAATTCCAGCGTTGCTTGCAGATGGGAATTGATAACCCATACAAAGTGTTGACGATGGAAGACATGATCGGTACAGAGGACGTTATTTTTGCCGCAACGGGAGTAACGCCTGGTGAAATTCTTGGCGGCGTGCGTTATCTTGCAGATGACCGGGCGGAGACAGATTCGATTGTCATGCGTGCCAAAACGAAAACCATTCGTTTTATTCGTTCCCTGCATTTCCTGCCGAACAAAGAGGTATTGCATAAGGTTCGTAAGCTTCAGGCTTCCTCCGAGCCATCAGATCGCATGATCCGGAAATTGACTAAAGAGATGGAACAGGCTGAATTCAGTCAGTCTGCCAAAGAAGCAAGCGTAATTACAAATGGTTAAAATGTTTACTTCATCTATATATTAAAATCATAGTACGTATATATTAAGTTCATAGAACAAATCTGTGCGCTACATTATTGACAAGTAAGAATGAGGAAAAAAGGTGAATCCTGAATTCCTCATTCTTTTTGTTGTTTTTGCATTGACAACGGTTACATGGCATGAGAAAATGTACGCGCGTACATAAATGGTTTTTCTCGATGATTTTGATTTAAATTTAATGTGCACATTTCATCTGAAGGAGGTGACGGACATGGCTTCTCGTAGAGAAGTCGCTGAGCTAGCGGGGGTATCCGAAGCGACGGTGTCCAGAGTTTTAAACGGCGTTGGACCCATCAGGGAAGAGACTCGCCGCAGGGTACTTGAAGCATCCGAGCGGCTAGGCTATGTACCGAGTGCACTTGCTCGTAGCTTCGCCAGAAGTAAGAGCGGCAATTTGGGCGTTGTGTTGCCATATGTTCCGAAGGCGCATCTGTTTTCAGCCTATTTTTTCTCGGAAATGTTAAGTGGTATCGGAAGCAAAGCGAGAGATAACGGCCTTGATCTGCTGGTCATGTTTCAAACCGCAGGTGAGGTTATGAATTATACCGATTTGTTCCGTAGACAGAAAATTGATGCCTGTATCATTCTTGGTGCGAGACATGATCAGGATGAGCTGGCGGCCATGCAGCAACTGGATCGGGAAGGGCATCCGTTCTGCGTTATGAATCAGCATTTTGCGAATGAGTCATTCATGGAAGTGGATGCTGATCATGTAGAGGGAAGCAGGCTTGCTATACGTCATCTTACCGATCAGGGACATCGTAGAATCGCCTTTTTGAATGGACCCGACAGCTATTCGAACAGTCAGGATCGATTGGAGGGCGTGCGATTGGGGCTGCATGAGGCGGGCATGGAGCTGGATTCTAGTCTGTTATTTGAAGGCAACTACAGCAGGCGGAGTGGCATTGAGGCGTCAGCCTCTATAGCTGATCGTCTGCATGAGATTGATGCCGTGTTCGCAGCGAATGATCGGATGGCTATAGGTGTAATGCATGGCTTGCGGGAACGAGGAGTACGTACTCAGGATTTCCCGGCATTTGTTGGTTATGATGACTCGGATGCGGCCGAGATGGCTGTTCCCGCGCTGAGCAGCGTCAGGGTTCCCTTTTTCGAGATGGGGGAGCTTGCTGTGTCCAAGCTGATGCAAGGTACGAGTGGCATAGCTGATGCAAGAGATTCGAAAGGGTATCATTCTACAGTATCTTTTGACTCGTTACGAACCCTTTTACCCACAGATTTGATTATTCGTGCTTCTTCCAACCGTCATGTTGAAGAGTAGAGCCAAGCAGATCCGTTAGTTACCTTCTATGAAATGGTACTTTCATTCTATACCCATGTTTTTTCATTCTATTAAGGGAGGAAATGATTATGTCAAAACGTCTTCGTGTAGGAATGGTTGGATACAAATTTATGGGGAAGGCCCATAGTAATGCCTATCGCAGTCTGCCCATGTTTTTCCCATCTGCGCCGCTACAGCCTGAAATGTCGGTCATATGCGGTCGCAATGAGCAGGGAGTTCAGGCGGCGGCAAAACAGTTTGGTTGGGCTGAGAGCGTCACGGATTGGCGTGAACTGGTCAAACGGGATGACATCGACCTCATTGACATCAATGCTCCAAGTGATGCTCATAAGGAAATTGCTCTGGAGGCAGCACGTCAAGGCAAGCACTTGTTCTGCGAAAAGCCACTCGCGCTTTCGCTAGCTGACTCCCGCGAGATGCTTCAGGCTGCAGAAGATGCAGGTATAACCCATATGGTCGGGTTTAACTATCGTTTCTCCCCAGCCGTGCAGCTTGCGAAGGATCTGATCGAAAGTGGACGTTTGGGCAAAATCTATCATTTCCGTGCGTTTTTCCTTCAGGACTGGATTCTGGACCCGAACTTCCCACTCGTATGGCGTCTGCAAAAAGAAGTCGCAGGTTCCGGTTCACATGGTGATCTCGGTGCACATTTGATTGACCTCGCTCGTTTCCTCGTTGGTGAATTCCAGGAGGTTATTGGCATGAGTGAAACGTTCATCAAAGAACGTCCGCTCGCTTCCGAGATGACGGGTCTTAGTGCCAAAGGCAGTTCAAGTGCAGATGCACCTAAAGGTGAAGTAACAGTGGATGACGCCACGTTGTTCCTGGCGAGATTCGCAGGTGGGGCGCTTGGCAGTTTCGAAGCGACTCGATTCGCTGCCGGACATCGTAGCACGAACTCTTTTGAGATTAACGGTAGCTTGGGCAGTGTGCGTTTTGATTTTGAACGTATGAACGAACTGGAAGTCTACTTCACGAAGGATGATGAAGATGTGCAGGGCTTCCGCCGCGTGCTGGCTACCGATCCTGCACATAAATATGCCGAGGCTTGGTGGCCTGCGGGACATACGATTGGTTTTGAGCATACGTTCACACATGAAATGTTGGAACTTGTAACCGCTATTTCGGAAGGTCGCCAGCCGTCGCCAAACTTCCATGATGGAGTTGCCTGCCAAGCAGTACTCGAAGCCGTAGAACGTTCGGTAACGGAGCGTCGCTGGGTAACTCTTGAAGAGATGTAACGATGTGATAACGAGCTGTAGTCCGATTCCGATTTTTAGATCCAAGGAAGCATCAAAAAAAATGTATCGAAAGCGAGGATCTAGCAATGAAAAAAGCACTGATTGTATGGGGCGGCTGGGATGGACATGAGCCGGAGCAAGTAGCCGCGATTTTTGAGCGTATTTTGAAGGAAGAGCAGTTCGAAGTCGAAGTCTCTGACACTTTGGAGTCGTATGCGGACGCAGAGAAATTGCTCGGTCTGGATCTGATTGTGCCTCTATGGACGATGGGGCAGATTGAACAGGAGCTGGTGAATAACGTTTCGGCGGCTGTACAGAGCGGTGTGGGTCTTGCGGGTCTGCATGGAGGGATGTGTGACGCGTTCCGTAACAACGTAGACTGGCAGTTTATGACAGGCGGACAGTGGGTAGCTCATCCAGGTAACGACGGGGTCGAATATATGGTGAATATGAAGCGAGGCTCCAGCCCGCTTTTCGAACATATTGAAGATTTTCAGGTGAAAAGTGAGCAGTATTACTTGCACGTTGACCCGGCTGTGGAAGTGCTCGCAACCACCCGTTTCCCGATTGTATCCGGGCCTCACGCTGCCAATGGGCCTGTCGATATGCCAGTAGCATGGACGAAGCGCTGGGGTGCAGGACGGGTATTTTACAATTCACTAGGACACCATGCAGACATCGTAGATATGAAACCCGTAACCGAGATGATGCGCAGTGGTTTCCTCTGGACAGCCGCAGGTAAGGAGCTGGCGAAGAGTAGCAAAACTGATGCAACAACAGAGGTATACACAGGTATGGCAGACAACCAAACCTAATCTTCTATAGTTAATTATTCTAGTCAATCTGTAAGTTCGCAATTTCGTACTCACATGACATCCATAAGAGAGCTTTAAACACATATCAAATCCACGGCGAAGGGAGCAAGGGCATGAAAACAATGAAAGTAGGTATTATCGGCTGTGGTAAAATCAGCGGCATCTATATGGAGAACTGCCACCGTTTCGAGGTGCTTGAGCTGATTGCGGTTGCCGACCTGGATCGGAATCGGGCAGAGGAGCAGGCTGCTGCATACAACGTTCCTAACGTATACACGGTGGACGAAATGTTTGCGAGTCCCGAGATCGAGCTGATCATCAATCTGACGATTCCTGCCGTGCATGCCGAAGTATGCATACGTGCGCTGGAATCGGGCAAACACGTTTATGTCGAAAAACCGCTCGCGGTTACCCGTGAAGAAGGGCAGGCTGTACTTGAAACAGCGAAACGCAAAGGCCTTCTTATAGGCTGTGCACCTGAAACCTTCTTCGGTTCAGGTATCCAAACAGCACTGCAGCTCGTCGAGGATGGTATCATCGGGAAGCCGGTAGCGGCAACAGCCTTTATGATGAGCCGGGGACATGAGTTCTGGCATCCTGATCCGGAATTCTATTATGCAAGCGGTGGAGGGCCGATGTTTGATATGGGGCCTTATTATCTGACCGCGCTTGTTCAATTGCTGGGGCCGATTAAGTCCATTGCGGGAATGACGGGTAAAGCGATGACAGAGCGAACGATTACGAGTGAGAAAAAGAGAGGCCAGATCATCCCCGTTGACATTCCAACCCATGTCACCGGTCTGCTCCAATTTGAGCAGGGAGCCATCGGTACGCTGATTACAAGCTTTGATGTATTTGGCGGAAGTGCATTGCCTCCGATTGAGATTTACGGAACGCATGGCACGTTGCAAGTCCCTGACCCGAACACTTTTGGCGGCCCAGTCCGTTATCGTTTGATGGGGGAACATGAATGGACAGAGGCTCCGCTTCTTCCAGGATACCAGCAAAATACGCGTGGCATCGGCGTGGCGGATATGGCGTATGCTGTTCAAAGTGGTCGCGCGCACCGTGCCAGCGGCGAGCTGGCTTATCATGTGCTCGAAGCGATGTGGGCGTTCCATGACTCATCGGATGAACAGACCTTTTATAAAATGCAGAGTACGTGTCAGCGTCCAGCGGCACTGCCAGTGAATCTGCCACTATATAAGTTGGATCAGTAAGAAGTGTATAACTTCTTTCACGTGTAAACAGAAATAAACAGCCTCTTTCCAAGAAAATGGGAAAGAGGCCGTTTTGTGTACCAAACATTTTATACACCAGGTGCACACTGCAGAGATTACCGTTGCTTGATCTGACATTTAGCAAAATGTATTTATAATCAAGGCTCAAATCCGGCCTGACTTATATAGATCTCCTGATCTGAAAAATGCGACTGCATTCGCTCCACAACCGTTTGGTAAGCATCCGGCTGATACCAGTGCTGCATTCCGACCTCCTGATAGAGAGCCTCCATCCCAAGTCTACGTGTGCGCTTGCCTTCGCTACCGTCACCCATAAAATAGTCATCAATGCACACGCGCTGAACAAGCGGCCTCAGTGTAGACGCAAACTGTTCACTGCTCGGCAATACAGGTGCAATAGCTGCTTGAGTCGGGACGCCAGCATCCCGTAGTTGTTTAAGTGCATGTAGGCGACCTGCGATAGGTGGTGCAGAGGGAGTAAAATGCTTTCTGATATCGTCTTGATCGGTTTCGACGGTCATGCTCACTCGCACACGTTCACCGAGTTTCTGTAGGATATCAATATCACGAGTAACCAGCGGGCTGCGGGTCTGCAGTAAAATAAAATCTGGCGGTTCGATCAGCATCGTTTCCAGCAATGAACGTGTGATTTGTTCCTGGGCTTCGACGGGTTGATACGGGTCGGTGCTGGACGACATGAATATTGTTATTTTTCCTTTCTTACGGGCTCGCTGCAATTCTTTGGCGAGAATGCCGGAGGCTTCTTTTTTCACATCAACCCAGCTTCCCCAGTCTTCCTTACGAAATAAGTTGACAGGCATCTGTCTAACGTAGCAGTACGAACATCCGAAGGTGCAACCGGTATAAGGATTCAAGGTATGGGTGTAACCATTCAGGAAGCCCGTGCCTTTGTTTAATAATGTCTTGGGCACCTTGTAAGCCAATTGAGCCTTCATGAGCTGTCATGCCTTTCTCTGTAATGTGCAGGAGTACATCCGGTGTGCTTACGAAAAACGGAAATGAAATAAGCCGGATTAGATATCCCTACTTGGCGTGCGATTTCGTTAACGGTTAAATGTGTATGTTCAAGAAGAGCTTGAGCTTCGCTGATACGCTTCGCTTGGATATATTGAACCGGGGTTTGACCTGTAATGCGTTTGAACACCCGGTGCAGATGGTACGGACTCCCATGGCTAGCAACAGCAAGTACATCCAGCGTCAATGGTTCCGTATAGTGTTTCGCTATATACTCCGTAACCCCGTAAATCCACTCTTGATCTGGCACCCGTTCTCCTGTAGGTTTACAGCGTTTGCACGGTCTGAATTTGTGAGCTATCGCTTGTTCGGCATTTTGAAAAATCAGGACATTGTCCGATTTGGGAGCTCTTGATCTGCACGAGGGTCGACAGAAAATACCGGTTGTTTGTACTGCGTAGAAAAACGTCCCATCGTACGTGTGATCATTCTGGATTATTGCTTCCCAGTATTCATGGGGAATCCATGAAGGCAGGGTATCATGTTGCTCTGTGGGTTTCATCAGGTTCACCTCTGCTTTAATTATACCCTGCATGATCGAGAAATGACGAAGTTTCGGATTGAAATCGCAAGATATCAATATAATCGCAAATTATTAAACGAAATTCTTTTTTATTATTCTGAAGACAAAAGTATGGTGAGTTCCTTATTTATTGATCTTATCAATTTTCAGAGCTGTTCTAATAGGCGGGTTGGATTCATTTTGGTTAAGGTCAGTAGTGATTCTCACTTTTTGTCCTATTTCAACGGACTCATAGTGTTCTTTATCGAGGTAATAATATGCAGCTTCTTGATTTTGTGCTAGTTCTATAAATTTCTCAGAATCTCCATTTGCCAAATCTTCCTTGCTTATATTTTGGAGCACAAGAAATTTATACTTATTATTCTCAGCTTCTTTATATACTACAGTACCCTCGTAAATTGGTTAATTTATTTGTTCTTCTTTGTTAGAGCAGCCTGTAAATACAATCATATTAATTAAAATAAATAAAAATGTTTTTATCATGAGGGACCTACTTTAAATGTGATATGAAGTTGTTGGCTTGCATTCCATTTATAATCTAACTTAACAAATAGATCAAACCAGCAACTGCAAACGAACAAACACCTGCTAAAGTGGACCATCTAGCAACTTTCTTCTTTATATAACGGTCTTCCTTAGATTCTGTATGGAAATTACCTCTTTGCTGGTAACCAGTCGTCCATGCTCCAGTGCAAAGTCCAGAAACAAAAATCAGTATAATCCCTAGATAAATAAAAAAATTCATATTTCATATCTCATTCCCAAATACCCTAATTCTTATTAAAACGTTTATTACAGGGAAACGTTGCAAGCGAAGAAGTAAAATGTAAAAATACATGGCATTCAATCTCTCTGCATAATGAGCGATTAGCTCTTTCTTCATTCCTGCTGAAATATACGCTACAATATAATGAGATCATCTATACTAGTTGAACTAAAAATGGTTCCAATTATATAAGCATTGATCATTCTGATCTCCTGAACCAACAACAAATAACAAACATCAGTCATAGACGAAAGAGGTAGATAAACATGGTTCGATTCGGTGTAGTAGGTACCAACTGGATTACGGAAAGGCTGCTGGAGTCTGCAGTTCAAGTGCAAGGCTTTCAGCTAACGGCGGTATATTCGCGAACAGAAGATAAGGCTAACGCATTTGCAGATCGGTATGATGCAGCCTATCGTTTTACGGATTTGGAGGAGATGGCAACTAGTGATGCGCTGGATGCAGTGTATATTGCGACGCCGAATACACTCCATGCACAACAAGCGGAGCTTTTTCTGAAAAATGGCAAGCACGTATTGTGCGAGAAACCTCTGGCGGCGAATGCGGCAGAAGTACACAGTATGATTGAGACAGCTCGCAAACATGAGGTGTTACTGATGGAAGCGATGAAGTCCACTCTCGTTCCGGTTTTTAAAAGTGTAGAGCAGCATTTGCCCAAAATCGGCCCTGTTCGCAAGTACATAGCAGGTTATTCGCAGTATTCTTCGCGTTATGACAAGTACAAGGAAGGTATCGTGTTAAATGCCTTCAAGCCTGAGCTCGCTAATGGGGCATTAATGGATCTGGGTGTATATTGTTTATATCCACTCATTACGTTATTCGGAGCACCAAACCAGGTTCAATCTCAAGCCATGATGCTGGAATCCGGCGTTGACGGGCAAGGCAGTGTGTTGCTGAATTATGATGGAATGGATGCGGTCGTAACGTACTCCAAAATCGCCAATTCACACGTACCTAGCGAAATTATGGGTGAGCGTGGAAGTATCATCATCGACAAGATTGGATCGCCGGAACATGCAGAAATTCGTTATAATGACGGGACGATTGAGGTACTAACGGTGGAACAGCAACATCCCCCGATGTATTATGAAGTGGAGGAGTTCGTGAATCTGGTGCAACAAGGAAAATTAGAATCCAGTATGAACTCGTACGAACGTTCTTATCAAACGATGAAGGTCATGGATCAGATCAGGCAACAGATTGGTCTTGTTTTCCCCAATGATTAAACGAGAGCGTTCATAAGAGAGGAAGCGAACGAGATGAGCCGAGAAGAGCAGAGGATCTTGAACGATCAGCAGAGCAGAGAAGAACGGGAACATTCAGAAGACATCATCAGAGACAGGAAACGCAGCAAACAGATGCATCAGCATGAAGAGAGCGGTCTGGAACTGTCCCAGATTGTTTTTATAGGAAGAACGTTTGAGGAATACATGCTTATGTTTGATCTGACCAGGGAGGAGCTTGCAGGCCAGAACATCCTGGATTGCCCTGGAGGCGCATGTTCCTTCAGTGGTCAGGCTCGGAAGCTTGGGGCTCATGCTGTAGCGTCAGATATCGTTTACCAGTACGGCATGAATGAACTAGGAACGAAGGGGTTTCAGGATATTGAACATACGATGAAACAGATCCATGCTGTTCAAGGAAAGTATATTTGGGATCAATTCGGAACGATTGAAGGGTTGAGGCAAGAACGATTGCGCGCGATTACGGATTGTGTGGAAGATATGAGACAGCATCCTGAATGTTACGTAGCCACGGTATTGCCTGAGCTGCCTTTCAATGATGAACAGTTTGATTTGACCTTATCCGCACATTTCTTATTTACTTATGCAGATCGGTTGAATTTTGATTTTCATGTTCGAACGTTATTAGAGATGTTACGTGTCACAAAGCATGAAGTACGTATTTTTCCCACAGTAGATCTGTCAGGCAAGCGTTATGAATATATGGACGAACTGAAGATGTTTTTGGAAAATAAGGGCTATCTTCTATCTGAAGTTAGAACGTCATATGAATTTCAGCGTAATGCTCATACGATGCTTCGGATAAGAAAGCCTTCACTTTAGACAGATTAAGATGGGAGGGAAACGAGATGAAAAAGGTTCTTATTCTTGGAGGTACACGTTTCTTCGGTAAACGACTTGTGGATCATCTGATCTGGGAAGGGAAGTCCGAGATCACGATTGCGACTCGTGGACAGACGGAGGTCGATTTTGGAGCGGAAGTGAAGCGAATTCGGATGGATCGGGAAAACCCTCAGTCTGTAGCAGAGGTTGCACAGTCGGATGAGTGGGATATCGTCTACGATAATATCTGTTACTCTCCGAATGAAGCCAAGGCTGCATGTGAAGCATTTTCCGGACGTACTAAAAGATATGTGTTAACCTCTACACTTTCGGTGTATGGGGAACCAAGAGAAGGATTTGTGGAAACGGACTTTGATCCATATACGTATCCACTGCAGTATGGTAACAAGGAGGACTTTGCTTACGGTGAAGGTAAACGACTTGCCGAAGCTGTCTTTTTCCAAACGGCGTCCTTCCCGGTAGCGGCCATGCGTATCCCTATTGTACTTGGTATGGATGATTATACGAGACGGCTTCATTTTCATATCAAACATGTACAACAAGGAAAACCGATAGGCATGCCGAATCCCGCTGCCGAGATTGGGTTTATTAATTCAACGGAAGCGGCAAGGTTCCTTGCCTGGCTTGGTAATGTGTCGTTAACTGGACCTGTGAATGCCGCGTCCAAGGGGGCGATTACACTCGCATCGATGATGCAGTTAATCGAAACGGTGACGGGAATGCAGGCTCAGATTCTGAAGCAAACCGTGGACGAAGATATGTCGCCTTTCGGAGTGCAGCAGTCATGGACGATGGACACAGCTAAAGCAGAGCAAGCAGGGTATACATTTGAAACGCTTATGGATTGGTTTCCGGGTCTTGTGCGTGAGATTGCTCTTGCGCTACAGTCAGAACGATAATCACGCCAAGAGATGCACTTATCCGTTATAAGAGAGCTAATAGACATACACTTGTATCGAATAAATGCTTAAATTGATCATATTAAAAAAACAGGATGACCAGAGATGCGATCTCGGGTGCTTCCTGTTTTTTTTGTCTTTTTTCTCATACAAATATCACTTATATAAATTAAACTTTTCTTTTACACATTAACGAAGAGGGCAGAAAAAACCTGGAAAAGCGAAGCGTTCGCCTTTATCACCGGATTTTCCCCTTTGGGAAAGGGAATCCCAAAAATCTGGGGATAACAGCGATTGAAAGGTTATTCTGTCATCGGAGTGGACTGTGTAAAATCTCAAGTTCGATTTGTATAACATTAATTAGTAGGCGGAACAGAAGCGGATGTACGTATCCGGAGCTCGGAAGGTAAGATCATCGTTTCAGCGGCAGATGACAGTTTTCCTTCAATCCGGTCAATCAGCATCTGCATCCCTTGGTATCCGAATTCATAAGCAGGTTGTGCAATGACGGTCAGAAAAGGATCAAAGGCGGAAGCCAGATCAAGGTCATCAAAACAAACGACAGAGATATCCTCGGGTACTTTAAGTCCTCGTTTGCGGAGCAGACGGATCACTCCAATCGCCAGCATATTATTGGCTGCAAAAATAGCTGTAGGCTGCTGTGACCTGGAGAGCAAACGCTCCAATCCTTCATCATCACTAAAATCACGATAGCTTGTACGGAGTATAAGGGAAGGATCAGGTGTAATCCCTGCTTCCTGCAGTCCTTCGATATAACCATCCTCACGCAGTCTGGCAGTCGAAACTTCGGAAGACCCGTTGACCAGTGCAATGTGCTCGTGTCCAAGTTGAATAAGGTAACGTATGAGCTCTATTGCGCCTTCACGGCTGTCTCCGGCAATCACATCTGAAGTGATGCCGGGCACGGTTCGATCCAGAAATACAAATGGAATGTTTCGAGCTTGCAACTGTTGCAGATGGGGGAGAGAGCGATCTCCCGCAGGTGCAAAGAGCACGCCATCTACCCGTGTCGACAGGATCGCCTCCACATACTCTTTTTCTTTTCGATAATCCTCGTCACTGTTACCAAATAAAACACGATAACCCCGAAGATGCGCAGCATCCTCGGCTCCACGGGCGAGCGTTGTATAGAAAGGATTGGTAATGTCCGTAATTAGCAAAGACAGCATATGAGTTCGCTGCAACACCAGACTTCGTGCATTGGAGTTAGGAATGTAGCCCAGTTCATCGATGACCTGCTGCACACGCTCACGTGTAGCCGTGCTGATGCGACCTGTGCGATTAATGACTTTGGAGACAGTCATCGCAGAGACATTTGCTTTTTTGGCAATATCATAGATTGTAATCAAATGGAATCGAACCTTTCCACAGCATAGTGCTTTCATTTTAAAGGATAATGGTAATTGACAGCAACATAGGAGCGTGGTAAGTTAGGGTTACCGATAACCCTGAAAGACATTCTACGATCTTAACTCGTTTTTAAATTGCTGGATTAAGCACTATTTTAATCTGATTTAAGAAGTACAGTTAAGAAAAATCGTTCTATAGGTTATTTCTGAAAATGATCTTTATAAATTCATTTTTTGAGTCAACACAGCAACCGTTCTCGTTATTTTTCATGATAATTAATGAGAGTGGTTTATTTTTTTAGAGTTATGTAAACGCATTCAGAAAATCAATGCGTGTGGTTATCGGCAAATGTCCACCAGGTAGTGTGATCTGATTTCTTTTTCTTTTGTCGCTCATCGTTCAGTCAGAATATTCTCAATTCCACATGCATTTAATGAAATGCACTAAAAGGAGGACGTTCTCGCATGACTCATCAGGATTATCGTTATCAACAGCCTTTTCCCAAGATTGGTATTCGTCCCACAATAGATGGCAGACGCAAGGGTGTGCGTGAGTCGTTGGAAGAGCAAACGATGCGTATGGCAACGTCTGTAGCTGAGCTGATCTCATCCGAGCTTCGTTATGCCGACGGTTCTCCAGTCGAATGCGTGGTCGCGGAGACCTGTATCGGCGGTGTAGCCGAAGCAGCGGCCGCAGCGACATTGTTCAGCCGTTCGAATGTGGGTGTAACGATTACGGTAACGCCATGCTGGTGTTATGGTACGGAAACGATGGATATGTCACCATCTACTCCAACGGCAATTTGGGGTTTTAACGGCACAGAGCGGCCGGGAGCAGTATATTTGGCTGCCGTGCTATCTGCACATGCACAGAAGGGGATTCCTGCGTTCGGCATCTATGGTGAAGATGTGCAGGACGGCGGTGATACGACCATTCCAGATGATGTGCGTGACAAGCTGCTCCGGTTCAGCCGTGCTGGACTTGCGGCGGCCACAATGAAGGGGCAGGCGTATTTGTCCATTGGCTCGGTGTCGATGGGGATTGCAGGTTCCATCGTGAATGATTCTTTTTTCCAGGAATATCTGGGCATGCGAAACGAATATGTGGATATGAGCGAATTGACGCGGCGGATCGAAGAAGAAATCTATGATCCTGAGGAATACGAGCGGGCACTTGCCTGGGTGAAGGATAATTGCAATGAAGGACCGGATAACAATCCGGAGCATCTTCAGTCCGATCGAAAACGCAAAGACGACGAGTGGGAAACGGTTGTTAAAATGACGCAGATCGTACGTGATCTAATGGCAGGCAATCCAAAGCTGGCTTCACTTGGATATGAAGAGGAAGCTATGGGCCACCATGCCATTGTTTCGGGGTTTCAAGGCCAGAGGCAATGGACGGATCATGCCCCTAATGGAGATTTCCTGGAATCTATACTGAACTCCACGTTCGATTGGAATGGTAAACGTGCACCCTATCTTGTGGCAACGGAGAATGACAGTTTAAACGGTGTATCCATGTTGTTTGGCTCACTACTGACACAAACGGCTCAGATTTTTGCGGATGTGCGCACGTATTGGAGCCCTGATTCAGTGAAACGGGTGACTGGATATCAACTGGAGGGGCACGCTGCAGCGGGCATTTTACATTTGATCAACTCCGGTTCTGCTGCCCTCGATGGAACGGGGGAACAATCGAAAGATGGCAAGCCTGTTCTCAAACCTTTTTGGGATATCACGGATGAAGAGGTGCAGCATTGCCTGAAAGCGACCTCATGGAGACCGGCTTCCGTTGAGTATTTCCGTGGTGGAGGATACTCGGCTGACTTTTTGACCAAAGGCGGTATGCCTGTGACTATGACTCGTCTGAATCTTGTTAAGGGATTAGGACCCGTGCTACAGATTGCTCAAGGTTACACGGTGGATCTGCCGGAGCAAGTTCATGACACGCTGGATCAGCGTACCGATCCCACATGGCCTTCGACCTGGTTTGCCCCAATTCTGACGGGTTCCGGAGCATTCACTTCGGTCTATGAGGTGATGAATCAGTGGGGGGCCAACCACGGTTCCATCTCGTACGGACATATCGGTGCAGATTTGATTACGTTAGCATCGATCTTACGCATCCCCGTAAATATGCACAATGTACCTGAGGCAGAAATTTTCCGTCCGCGTGCATGGGGATTGTTTGGCACAAGTGAGCCGGAGGGAGCAGATTATCGCGCTTGTCATGTATTTGGACCGTTGTATCGTTGAGACGCTGAATTAAGGAGGCTTTCTTATGAGCTATCAGGCTGCATATGTGCTTGCTGCTGATTTCGGTGCTGGCAGCGGTCGAGTCGTACGGGGCGCTCTAGATGGACGCAGACTGACGCTACATGAGGTGCATCGGTTTCCTAATGAGCCGGTTCAGCTTCGGGATGAATTGTACTGGGATTTCCTGCGTTTATTTTATGAGCTGAAACAAGGGATACGCAAAGGCGCTGAAGGTATGCCGGGACGGATAAAATCCATTGCTGTGGATACCTGGGGCGTGGATTACGGACTGATTGATGGTGCGGGAAGATTGCGCTGCAATCCCCGTCATTATCGTGATGCACGTCATGCGAAATCGATGAACGATGTGCTTCAGATGCTCAATGAACAAGAGCTATATGCGATGTCAGGTGTGCTACCTCAGCAGATTAATACGATATTTCAGTTATACGGTGAACTTCAGGACAGTGGGATTAATTCTAAAGATAGTACAATGAATCCCGATGCTGATACACGTCTATTATTCCTGCCGGACTTGTTTAACTATTATCTGTCTGGCGAGCAAGCATGCGAGTATACGATAGCAAGCACCAGTGGTTTGTTGCATAGCGGGGAAGTGAAATGGAATGAACCATTAATGAGCCGCCTCGGCTTACCTGTATCGTTATTTCCACGATTGGTTCACTCAGGGACTGTACTAGGCCATTTATCAGACGATCTGGTTAGAGAGCTACACACCGGTCCCATGAAAGTTGTTTCCGTGGGATCACATGATACGGCTTCAGCACTGGCGGCGATCCCTGCGACTGAATCGAACTATGCATTTATTAGCTGTGGAACTTGGTCCCTTATGGGGGTGGAACGTGATTCACCTGTGTTAAGTGTGCAGGCTCTGGAGCTTGGATTTACGAATGAAGGAACTGTGAATGGTAAGGTGAGAACGCTGAAAAATCGTTCAGGTCTGTGGTTGCTTCAGGAGTGTAAACGCCAGTGGGAACGGGAAAATCGATTCTACTCTCATGAAGAGTTAGTTCAGCTTGCGGTATCAGCAGGTGCACATCAATCGGTGGTATCTCCGGGAGATGATGTTTTTATGAGCCCAGGTGATATGCCTAAACGAATCAGGCAATATTGCGAGCGCACTTTCCAACCGGTTCCCGAATCCGTAGGAGCCATCGTTCGCTGTATATTGGAAAGTCTGGCACTGGAGTTCAGGCAGACGCTGGATGAGCTTGAACAGATTACAGGGGTACGACCTCCTGTGATTCATATGGTTGGTGGCGGTGTCCACAATCGCCTGCTATGCCAGTTTACGGCGAACGCTACGGGTGTTCCGGTAATTGCTGGACCCGTTGAGGCATCTTCTGCGGGCAATTGCCTGCTCCAATATGTGGCTCTTGGTGAAGTAGGTGGTTTGTCCGAGATCCGTGACATTGTATCGGCCTCCTTCGATACGGAGATGTATACACCTCAAGATTCAGAGTGCTGGCAGGAAGCATATGGAAAGTACCAGCAATTCAACCAACGGAAACAACACCAGCAATAAAGGAGTGAGAGAAACATGTCTGAACAGCAGATTAGAGAAGAACTAACCAAATATGCCCGTAAGGCAGTAACTCAAGGACTTGTTGTCGGGCCGGGAGGTAACATTAGTGCACGCTCAGGCAATACGATGCTTTTATCTCCAAGCGGGTTCGCGCTAGAGGAACTGGAGCCGGATGAATGGATCGCCATTGATATGGAGACAGGAGAGACACAAGCAGGAGCCAGCCGTCCTTCGTCTGAAGTCCTCATGCATCTGTTCAGCTACCGTGCTAACCCGGATATTCAGGCTATTGTGCATACGCACCCGGCTTATACGATAGCCCTAAGTCTTGTTTTTGACCATCTTCCGCACCTGTTTCCGGATCAGTCCGCATTGGTTGGAGATATCGGATTTGTGCCTTACGTACTGCCAACGACCAAACTTCTCGCCGATGCCGTTGCTGCTAAGGTGACCGAACATTCTGCGCTTATTCTCGTCAATCACGGTCTGGTTACGACAGGTAAAAATCTGCGCGAAGCCTATTACCGTACACAAGTGGTAGAGGAAAGTGCCAAGGTGTATATGATTGCCAAGGCCGCAGGCGAACCTAAAATTTTGACTGACGCAGAATATAAAGAGATTCAATCCCTTGAGAGTGAAGCTTATCGAGTTCAGCTACTGCAGCAACTTAAATCTTGATCTGGTTTGATATTAAAACAAGATAGTTTCTGCAGTCGTAAGGGAAGAACTTCAAAGATATGAGATTCGTCAAAATATGACATGAAGATAAGCAAATGATTCCCTTTTTCTCGACAACTATTGCATTACCTGAAATACCGAGTATAATACTGGGTAAATAGAACGAAAAGGGGATGCAATAAACGATGAAAACATATGCTGAATTGAACTCTCTTCTTGTTGACGATTATCTGGATCTCCTGAACATTGCAAAACAACTTGGTGATGAGGAATGGAAAGACGCTATCCTGCAAGCATTGAAGGAAGAAGTCGATGCGAACCATCACGTGGATTCTACCGAAGTACGGCAGGATCTCTGGAACCAGTTTGAAGACATCAACGAACAGATGCATGAATTGTTGCTACAATTAAAACAAGCCGAACATCCGGAAGAGAAAGAACAGATTATCGAGTTAATCTGGGGATTGAAAATAGACCGCCATGCGATTACTCGCAAGCTTGAAACGATGAGCCGTGCCAGTGCCGGGGCGCACAAGGGCTGAGCATTAATATAAGTTATACAACACTGTTATACAGTGCAGATTTACATGAAAAACCCGCATCAACCCTAGAATTATGTTCTAGGGCTGTGATGCGGGTTTTATTTATCATGGCCGGATGATCGTTGGTACTGGTTACGGCTGTTTGGCTCGTTCTATCTTACTTAGAACTGCTTGGCAAAACGCTGCGCTTCTTCAATCCCTTTCTGTTTGATCTCCTCGGCACGATCCTTGAACTGGTTATGACCTTCAACAAAGATGCCATCCAGCTTCGGTACACCTAGAAATGACATGATGATGCCCAAATAACGATGTCCCGACTCCATCTGAGCCGCTGGTCCTTCGGAGTAGACACCGCCACGGGCTTGAATGTGTAATGCTTTTTTATCCGTCAGAAGTCCTACCGGACCTTGCTCTGTATAACGAAACGTTTTGCCTGCTACACAGATGGAATCAATATATGCTTTAAGTACTGGCGGGAAGGAGAAGTTCCACAATGGTGAAACGAATACATATTTGTCTGCATTCGCGAACTGGTCAGATAGTTCATTCAGCCGTTGTACCTTGGACTGTTCTTCAGAGCTCAGGTCGCCTCCAGTTTGCAGCTTGCCCCATCCACTGAATACGTCCGCATCGATATGTGGGATATTGGAACGGTACAGATCGAGATGAATGATTTCGTCTGAGGCATGGCTTTCTTTGTACGCATCAATAAACGATTTGCCGGCAGCCATACTGAATGACGTTTGATGATCATGCGGATGGGCAGTAATATACAATAAAGTAGACATAACTTGGTATCCTCACTTTCCAATGTGGGTTGATTTATGGGTCCATATACTCAAGAAACAGCTCCAGTGACTGGAGTAGTATGGGGGGCGATGTTACTTTTTATTCGTCCGTTTGAGTAAAAGACCGGGTAAGTTGGTCACTGAGACAGCGAAGGTGGTATGTAATCTGACTTTTGGCAAAATATAGTGATGGAAACTTTAATATATGTATAATATATAAGGACAAGTATTGTAGCGAAGCGAGCGTTATCAACGCAAAGTCGTTCAGCTGTATACGAAAAGTTAAACGTTTTCTATATTTTCCAACGATAATAAGATGAGTGAGATGAATGCACATGGGAATGGACTTGGAGAAACAGCGATTAAGCATTGAAGCGGCAAAATTGTATTATCAGTCCGATTACAGTCAGCAGGATATTGCCTCAAGACTGGGCGTATCACGCCCTACCGTGTCGAGGCTTCTTCAATATGCCAAAGACCGAGGGTACGTGCGCATTGAAATCATGGACCCGCTGGAAGATATTGATATTATCGGCGGGGAACTGAAAGCCAAATACAATCTGGAGACCGCTCTGGTATGTTTCGCACCGTTGAAGAGTGATGAGGAAATTCAGAAGCATATAAGCAAGAGAGCTGCGGACTATTTGCAGGACACCGTGCAGGATGCGGACATTATCGGTGTGACATGGGGAACAACAATGCATGCGGTCGCACGTCAACTCAGACCCAAGCAGGTGAAAGGCGTAGAAGTGGTACAGCTTAAAGGGGGCGTAAGTCACTCCCATATAAACACCTATGCCGCGGATATTGTTCATCTGTTTGCTGAAGCGTTTCATACGGTTCCCAGGTATCTGCCGCTTCCGGTGATCTTCGATAATATTGAAGTGAAAAAAATGGTCGAGGCAGACCGTCACATTGGACGCATTGTTGAGCTGGGAAGACAGGCGAACATCGCCATATTTACGGTAGGAACCGTGAAAGAGGATGCACTTCTGTTCAAGCTGGGATATTTTAACGAACAAGAACAGGAGCTTCTGATGAAGTCTGGTGCAGGTGATATTTGTTCACGTTTTTTTGATGCGGAAGGGCACTTGATCAGTGAGGAGATTAACAGCAGAACGGTCGGGATTGATTTGGCTGAATTAAGAAACAAGGAGAAATCCATTCTCGTGGCTGGGGGCGGGCGCAAAATTGAAGCGATTCATGCGGCTCTGAAAGGCCAGTATGCCAACATTTTGGTTACGGATCAATACACAGCGCAGGCATTGCTTCGGTTATAGGAAAGCGAATAGATGGGTTACCCATATGGCTGCTATTCTTGTCACCTGCACAACTTCATATTAAGTTCAACAGTGACAACATCTGCCATAACATCCGGGCGGATGTTTTACTATGTAAGGCGGAAAATAAACACGGAACAAGTAATATTTCCTCATGGCGTAACAGAAAGTTCATTTTTCGATCCACAAAAGATGAATGAACGAATGTTCAAGTTGATTTTTACATATGTTCATGATAGTGTAAGGATATAAGTTCACCAGTTCAGATAAGGGAGAGATTTCAATTGACTACACCACAATTAGCCAAAATGATCGACCACACGCTGCTTCGTGCAGACGCAACTCGTAACGAGCTTACCAAGCTGACGGAAGAAGCGAAGCAGTACCAATTTGCATCGGTATGTGTGAATCCGGGCTGGGTATCTTACGCTGCAGAGCAACTTCAAGGCACTGGCGTAGATATCTGTACAGTTATTGGTTTCCCTCTGGGGGCGTCAACTTCGGAAACAAAGGCATTTGAAACGAAAGATGCTATTGCTAAAGGGGCAACAGAAGTTGATATGGTTATCAATATTAGCGCACTGAAAGACGGCAAAGATGATGTTGTAGAGCAGGACATTCGTGCTGTTGTCGAAGCTGCAGCAGGTACATTGGTGAAAGTAATTATTGAAACTTGTCTGTTGACAGATGATGAAAAAGTACGTGCGTGTCAAGCGGCTGTCAGAGGCGGAGCAGATTTTGTGAAAACATCAACTGGTTTCTCCACAGGTGGGGCAACTCCGGAAGATATCGCCCTGATGCGTCGTACCGTTGGTCCGGACGTAGGGGTTAAAGCATCCGGCGGCGTGCGCAGTCTGGAAGATATGCAGAAAATGATTGAAGCAGGGGCAACTCGAATCGGAGCAAGCTCTGGCGTGAAAATCATGCAAGGCGGCCAGTCCACTTCTTCTTACTAAAATGAGTTATTCTCCTGAACTCTGCCTGAGATACATGACAGGGTTCAGGGCCATTTTCACTTGAACATGAAACGTAATATATCCTGTTGTTTGTAAGCGCTTTATAAAATTTCTGAAATCATATGTTATGAAATGACACAAAATAAGATTCAGTAACCCTTTGAGCAGTTTATACAACGGGATTAACGACCTTCAAAGGAGAGATCACATGAAATACCTTATTGCCATCCTTGGCTTACTCGTTGTTTTTGGACTGGCTTATATCGCCAGTAACGGAAAGAAACAGATTCGATACCGACCGCTTGCGGTAATGATTGTTTTACAGATTATATTGGCTTACGCTTTGCTGAATACGGAAGTGGGAACATGGCTGATTGGCGGATTTTCCACCGTATTTAAGAACTTGCTTGATTATGCAGCCGAAGGGATCACCTTTGTTTTCGGCGGTTTGATCAACATTGGAGCAGAAGGCGGGAGCGGTCCGTTTTTCCTGACTGTGCTAATGCCGATTGTGGTCATCTCTGCCTTAATTGGTATCCTGCAGTATATCCGAATCTTACCTTTTGTTATAAAATATATTGGTCTGGTATTAAGCAAAGTCAACGGAATGGGCAAACTGGAATCATATAACGCGGTTGCTTCTGCCATTTTGGGGCAATCTGAAGTGTTCATCTCGGTGAAAAAACAAATCGGGCTACTGCCGAAACATCGGCTGTACACCCTCTGTGCATCAGCAATGTCCACGGTATCGATGTCCATTGTCGGCGCCTATATGACGATGATTGAACCGAAATATGTAGTGACAGCGCTTGTGCTTAACCTTTTCGGCGGTTTTATCATTGCTTCCATCGTCAATCCGTATCGGGTTACGGCGGAAGAAGATATATTGGAAGTGCGGGAAGAAGAGAAACAATCGTTCTTCGAAATGCTGGGAGAATACATTCTGGACGGATTCAAAGTAGCAATTGTCGTAGCGGCGATGCTAATCGGTTTTGTCGCCCTGATTGCCTTGATTAACGGAATATTTAGCGCTGTAATCGGTATTTCGTTCCAGGAACTGCTTGGGTATGTGTTTGCACCTTTTGCCTTTGTTATGGGTGTCCCTTGGAAAGAAGCGATTCAGGCAGGCAGTATTATGGCTACCAAAATGGTGTCCAACGAATTTGTTGCGATGCTGAGTTTGAGCGAGCAAACGGCATTGTCTGCCAGAACAACAGGAATCGTATCCGTCTTCCTCGTATCCTTCGCCAACTTCTCCTCCATCGGTATTATTGCCGGTGCGGTGAAGGGACTTCATGAGAAACAGGGCAACGTGGTGGCCCGCTTCGGTCTGAAGCTGCTTTACGGTGCATCGCTGGTCAGCGTGCTGTCTGCGATCATCACTGGACTGTTTTTGTAATTCGGATTATTGGAAGCTGGAAGGAGTGCTTAACTTATGTCAACATTCAAAAGAGTACATCTGATCGTTATGGATTCTGTAGGAATCGGCGAAGCGCCGGATGCAGCAGAATTCGATGACTTTAACGTCGATACGTTGGGTCACATTGCACGTGAACGTGGTGGTCTGAATATGCCGCATATGGCAAGTCTTGGACTTTCCAACATTGAACCAATCCAAGGTATCCCTGTCGCGGATAAACCTAAAGCGTATTACACCAAAATGCAGGAAGCTTCCCGAGGCAAAGACACGATGACAGGTCACTGGGAGATCATGGGGTTATACATTGATACACCTTTCCGTGTGTTCGAGAATGGCTTCCCGGATGAGTTAATTCAGCGCATTGAAGAGAAAACGGGCCGTAAGGTCATTGGTAACAAACCAGCCAGCGGCACGGAGATTTTGGATGAACTGGGTGCGGAACATGTGGAAACAGGCGCGCTGATCGTATACACCTCAGCTGACTCTGTCCTGCAAATTGCAGCGCATGAAGACGTTGTACCTTTGAAAGAACTGTATGAGATCTGTGAGTTCTGTCGTGAAATCACGCTTGAAGATCCGTACATGCTCGGTCGTATTATTGCCCGTCCATTCGTTGGTGAAGCGGGGAATTGGAAACGTACGGCGAACCGTCATGACTACGCGCTCAAACCATTTGGACGCACGGTGATGAATGAATTGAAAGATGGCGGTCTGGATGTGATTGCTTTGGGTAAAATCTCTGACATTTATGACGGTGAAGGCGTAACGAAAGCTGTTCGTACTGTGTCCAATATGGATGGGATGGACAAGTTGTCTGAGACGCTGGACGAAGAGTTCACTGGACTCAGCTTCCTGAACCTGGTTGATTTTGATGCATTATACGGTCACCGCCGTGATCCACAAGGTTATGCGCAAGCCCTTGAAGATTATGATGCACGTTTACCTGAGATTTTTGCGAAAATGACAAACGATGATCTGCTGTTGATTACAGCCGACCATGGTAACGATCCAACCTACCGCGGCACAGATCATACGCGTGAATATGTACCACTGCTGGCTTACTCCCCGCGTTTCAGCGAGGGTAAAAAGCTTGAACTGCGTAGCACGTTTGCCGATCTTGGTGCAACCGTGGCAGATAACTTTGGTGTGAAATTACCGGAGTATGGAAAAAGCTTCTTGAATGAGTTGAAGTAAACCACTTTTAGGTGCGAATTTGTTAATTGCATTTTGAATAGTATCTTGGGCAGAGAGGGCATCTAGATGATTGGGTTGATCCTGAACGTGCCTGCTCTGCCGAGATACGAAGCGCTGTGCCATGATGCTAAACTCTGGGTAATTTCTGAGACATCGGAGCGGCATAAGATGCGATAATATACTTTACATTAACAAAACTTGACATCAAAAAGAATCGACATTAAGAACTCGAGATCATCTAAATCGTACTACAGATCATCTATATCGGAGGAGATTACACATGAGTACACATATCGGAGCAAAACCAGGAGATATCGCAGAAACGATCCTTTTGCCAGGAGATCCGCTACGCGCCAAATACATTGCTGACACGTATCTGGAAGACGTTGTTTGTTACAACGAAGTTCGTGGCATGCTCGGTTTCACAGGTACATATCAAGGTCACCGGATTTCGGTGCAAGGTTCAGGTATGGGGATTCCATCCTTCGCAATCTATGCGAACGAGCTTATTAGCGAATATGGCGTAAAAAACTTGATTCGTGTAGGTACTTGCGGAGGAATGCAGGAACATGTACGTGTACGTGATGTGATCCTTGCTCAAGCAGCTTGTACCGATTCCAGCATGAACAAACATGTTTTCGGTGGATACGACTTCTCACCAATTGCAACGTTCTCGTTGTTGAAAGAAGCCTATGACCGTGCCACTGCAAAAGGCATGAAAATCCACGTAGGTAACGTATTTAGCTCCGATTCCTTCTATCGCGATGACCGTTCCGTGACAGAGAAATTGATGAAACACGGCGTGCTTGGTGTGGAGATGGAAACAACAGCCCTTTACACGATTGCCGCGAAATTTGGCGTGAACGCTTTGACAATCCTGACCGTAAGTGATCACTTGCTGACAGGCGAAGAAACATCAGCTGAAGAGCGTCAAAAAACATTTAACGACATGATGGTTGTGGCGTTGGATACAGCAATTACACTGTAAACATATCGAAACTGGTGTTGAAGCATGGAGTGGAGGAACTGGAATCGATTCTGGAGAAGCGAAGCGCTCGCCTTTGTTTTCACATTTTAACCTCAGTAAAGGTGATTCAAAAAAAGGTGAAGACAACAGCGATCGAAAGAACGATCCATAGCCGGAACGGCTCCTGCTCAACGGTATACATTAAAAACAATCCCTAATGATTGTATCGAAACTGGTGTTGAAGCATGGAGTGGAGGAACCGGAATCGATTCTGGAGAAGCAAAGCGTGCGCCTTTGTTTTCACATTTTAACCTTAGTAAAGGTGATTCAAGAAAAATGTGAAGACAACAGCGATCGAAAGAACGATCCGGGTCCGGAACGGCCCCGCTCAACACGTGTCCTAGACAATCCATTTTACAAAAGGAGAGATCATCATGAGAATGGTAGACATTATTGCTAAAAAACGTGACGGAAAAGAACTGACCACAGAAGAGATCGATTTCGTCGTTCAAGGATATACGCAAGGAGAAATCCCGGATTATCAGGTCAGCGCATGGGCGATGGCTGTATTTTTCAAGGATATGACGGATAAGGAACGTGCCGATCTGACGATGTCGATGGTAAACTCCGGCGAAACGATCGATCTTTCGGCTATTGAAGGTGTTAAAGTTGACAAGCACTCCACCGGAGGCGTGGGAGACACGACGACACTGGTACTTGCGCCACTCGTTGCTGCACTGGATGTACCTGTTGCGAAGATGTCTGGTCGTGGCCTGGGACACACGGGCGGTACTACGGACAAGCTGGAATCCGTTGCTGGGTTCCACGTTGAGTTGGAAAAAGAAGAGTTTATTCGTCTCGTAAACGAACATAAAGTAGCGGTTATCGGTCAAAGTGGCAACCTGACACCTGCGGACAAAAAGCTGTATGCACTTCGTGACGTAACGGCAACGGTAAACTCGATCCCATTGATCGCCAGCTCCATCATGAGCAAAAAAATCGCAGCAGGTGCAGATGCGATCGTACTGGACGTAAAAACAGGCGCAGGTGCGTTTATGAAAACAACAGAAGATGCTAAAGAGTTGGCACACGCCATGGTTAGCATTGGTAACAATGTAGGACGTAAAACAATGGCGGTTATCTCCGATATGTCCCAGCCACTGGGTCTTGCCATCGGGAACGCTCTGGAAGTGAAAGAAGCGATTCTTACACTGCAAGGTAAAGGTCCGAAAGATCTGGAAGAACTGTGCCTGGCACTAGGACGTCAGATGGTATATCTTGCAGGTAAAGCAGATTCACTGGAGCAGGCGGAAGAGAAACTCAAAGAAGTGATCCAGAACGGTAAAGCACTGGAGAAATTTAAACATTTCTTGGCCAATCAAGGCGGCGATGCTTCTGTGGTCGATCACCCAGAGCGCTTGCCACAAGCACAATATCTAATTGAAGTTCCAGCAGATCGTGACGGGTATGTAGCTGGAATCGTTGCAGATGAGATCGGAACGGCTGCGATGTTACTTGGTGCAGGTCGTGCAACGAAAGAGTCTGAGATCGATCTGGCGGTTGGTTTGATGCTGAACAAAAAAGTTGGTGATTCAGTGAAAGCCGGTGAATCTCTGGTAACCATTCATGCGAATCGTGAAGATGTCGATGCGGTGATTGCGAAAATCAAGGAAAACATTACCATTGCAGATCATGCCGATGCACCTGTATTGGTTCATGATATCGTAACGGAGTAAAAGGAAAAATAAGGTAGAATGACGGAATAGATAAGCAAGGTAACGATGCACTCATGACTTACCTGCTGATTGCAGTCCGCTAGACTGCCACAAAACTGCCGCAAGATCCCTTACTGGCACACAGTTGTAGATACACACTTGTAAACATACAGGTGAACATAATATAAGAAAGAAGACGGAGCAGATATAATCTGCCCGTCTTTTTTTGTTCGGAGACGACGTGCACGTAAACTCGAAACACGGCTGAGCACATAATACGACAATCCTCAGTCCGATGTTCTGGTTCTCTATGAACCTTGAAAATGTTGCTTAACCGCTCTTCGTTAGTTTAAATTGTCATTATCATCATGATTATCAGCTCGGCTACTAACTTGTGTGCAAATGGAGCGTCTAAAACGATCCAATGAGATTAATTTTCTAATGATCACAAGGAACGCTATTTGAGCTATTTCCCGCGTTTAAATATTCTAACGATCACAGTGGAGCTAGAATAAAAAGTGGACACCTGTTAACGGACGGAAGGATAATAAGGCTAACGGAGGTGTGTCCACATGGGAGAACAACGGCAACGATACAATGAAGAATTCAAGAAACAAACGGTAAAATTTATTCAAGAACAGACCAAGACACTCGGAGACTTGGCAGAAGAACTCAACATTCCAAAAAGTACACTACACCAGTGGATGGGCAAGTATCGCGAACTTAAACATGAGCCTGTAGCTAGCGTAGATCGAGTGAAAGAACTGGAAGCAGAGCTTAAAGAAATGCGCCGGTTACTTCAAGAGAAAGAGCATACGCTTGCGGACACGCAAGAGGAACTGGCTATTGTAAAAAAAGCAGTGCACATCTTCAGCAAACCAAAGCGCTAAGGTTTCA
>NZ_FMVM01000028.1 GCF_900102085.1 Paenibacillus polysaccharolyticus
GTGAGACAGTTCGGTCCCTATCTGTCGTGGGCGTAGGAAATTTGAGAGGAGCTGTCCTTAGTACGAGAGGACCGGGATGGACGTACCGCTGGTGTACCAGTTGTTCCGCCAGGAGCACCGCTGGGTAGCTATGTACGGACGGGATAAGCGCTGAAAGCATCTAAGCGTGAAGCCCCCCTCAAGATGAGATTTCCCAGTATGTAAGACCCCTTGAAGACGACGAGGTAGATAGGCTGGGGGTGGAAGTGCAGTAATGCATGGAGCTGACCAGTACTAATCGGTCGAGGGCTTATCCAATATGCAAGTTTTGATCGCGTACGTTTCGTTTCGAATCTAGTTTTCAAGGAGCAATCCTTGTACAACGTTGAGATTGTCTTTGGAGAGATACCCAAGTGGCTATAAGGGGACCCTCTGCTAAGGGGTTAGGCTGAGTAATCGGTGCGAGGGTTCGAATCCCTCTCTCTCCGCCATCTTTACCTAAGGATGGACAAGCAATCGAAACATTTATAATATGGCGGTGTAGCTCAGCTGGCTAGAGCGTACGGTTCATACCCGTAAGGTCGGGGGTTCGATCCCCTCCGCCGCTACCATATTACCCAGGAGGCTTAGCTCAGCTGGGAGAGCATCTGCCTTACAAGCAGAGGGTCGGGGGTTCGATCCCCTCAGCCTCCACCATATACGCCGGTGTAGCTCAACTGGTAGAGCAACTGACTTGTAATCAGTAGGTTGGGGGTTCAAGTCCTCTCGCCGGCACCATTAATGCTTGGAACCGTGGTGTAGTTGGCCTAACATGCCTGCCTGTCACGCAGGAGATCGCGGGTTCGAATCCCGTCGGTTCCGCCATTAATCTAAAATTAAATACGGCTCGGTAGCTCAGTCGGTAGAGCAGAGGACTGAAAATCCTCGTGTCGGCGGTTCGATTCCGTCCCGAGCCACCTTTAATCCTTGGAGGATTAGCGAAGTGGCCAAACGCATCAGACTGTAAATCTGCTCCCGTACGGGTTCGGTGGTTCGAATCCATCATCCTCCACCAGTTTTATGAGTCATTAGCTCAGTTGGTAGAGCACCTGACTTTTAATCAGGGTGTCGAAGGTTCGAATCCTTCATGACTCATCTTTAAATAAAGAGTGATCGATCATATTAATGATCGATCACTCTTTTTGTTTACACTGATATATTGAAGAATTGTGGATACAGAGCAGTAAACATCAAGATATGATAAAATGATGATAAAAATAAAGCAGAGTGGTGAAGTTCATTAGATGAAGCTCATACCTGATTTAAAACAGCAAATCGAAGTTATTATAGGCACCACATTGGATGAATATGAAATTACGATGCATGAGTGGATACAATCCATTGATCATTTAATTGGCTTGGATGAAAATAAACCGCAGCATATTCTAAATAGAGCGAGTAAAGGTGAGCGTGGTTCATTAGAAAGTTCTTCAATATCTTCTGATGTTCTGAGTTTACACCATGGTGAGCGCGTCTTTTTCAAAGTTGGCATAAATGAGCAGGCAAAAACCGTCTTATGCTGGGGATGTGATGCAGCTTCTATTACAATGGAGACTCGCCGTCTAATTGAATTACTGATTCTTAATAAGTTTATTACCAGTCAAAGCGATAATTCATCGCTATTCAAGAATGATACCGATAAACAATTATCTTCTCTGGGGATATGGCTTAAGGATCAGATTAAAGAGTACAATGCGGGCGGTTTCGATCCACTGCCTGATTCGTTTGCTTCTATTGCAGGATTTCAGGAGGAGAAAGTTCCTTTTCTTTTGCAGGGTGAGACTCCGGATTCTCAGCGTGTTGACTCTATAGTTTTGAATAAGTTGCTCGAAAGTTATTTTGGTGAAGACATCACACTAATCCCGTTGGGTGAGCAAGAATGGCTCTTCATGGGAGACGAAGAGATTGTTACCGGTGAGGCCGATGAAGATACAGCAGAGGCGAGAAAAGAGTCACTTAACGCTTTTTGTATGGGACTGTATGAGCTTGTGGCCAGTGAGTTCGCCGGCGTTTTCCACTTGTCAGCTTCGCTACCGTGTATTCCCAAAGAGGCGTTGCTTCAGGTGACATTCCTTCTTCAGGAAAGTATGGAGCTTGGTCGCTCTTTCCACGTTACACAGCATATCCACCTTCCTTGGAATCTGCAACTAGAGCAATTGGTGGCTAGTATTTCAGAGCAACAGCGAATGCGTTTTATCCGGGAAACGGGGAAGGATACGACACTCTTTAATGACAGCGAGACGTTGGCCACATTAGAGACCTTCTTTAGTTTAGACTGTAACGTCAGCGAGACCGCAAAGCGTTTGTTTATCCATCGTAATACGCTGGTGTACCGTCTGGATAAGATTAAACAAGAGATTGGTTATGATGTAAGACACTTTAAAAGTGCGATCGTTGTGCAACTTTTACTTCTAATGTACAAAGTGACGAAAAAGCCTTAATATTTTTGTGCAGTTTGCGAATAGTCAGATAACCAAGCGATAGGGTATTATAAAACTACAAATTGTATTCGATTACAAAATGATCTCTGAGGAGGCAACAATCATGGCAGGAGTACGTTTAGAGCATATTTTCAAAAAATACCCGGGTTCTGATAAAGCAACTGTAGTTGACATTAACCTGGACATTAAAGATAAAGAGTTTCTGGTACTGGTAGGTCCGTCCGGTTGTGGTAAATCAACAACACTGCGTATGATCGCAGGCCTTGAGGAAATTTCTGAAGGTAAACTCTATATCGGTGACCGTGTCGTTAATGATGTTGCACCTAAAGACCGCGATATCGCGATGGTATTCCAATCTTACGCCTTGTATCCGCATATGAGCGTATATCAAAACATGGCATTTGGTTTGAAATTGCGTAAGGTTAAAAAAGATGAGATCGACAAACGTGTACGTGAAGCAGCTAAAATCCTCGACATCGAGCACTTGCTTGAGCGTAAGCCTAAAGCATTGTCCGGTGGTCAACGTCAACGTGTCGCTTTGGGACGTGCGATTGTCCGTGATCCACAAGTCTTCTTGATGGATGAGCCTCTCTCCAACTTGGATGCGAAACTTCGTGGACAAATGCGTGCGGAGATCACTAAGCTTGCTAAACGTTTGGAAACAACCGTTATCTACGTAACGCATGACCAGATCGAAGCAATGACGATGGGTGACCGGATCGTAGTTATGAAGGATGGTATCATCCAACAAGCAGCTTCTCCTGAAGAGCTGTACAACCACCCGGCGAACCTGTTCGTAGCTGGTTTCATCGGTTCCCCGACAATGAACTTCATCTCGGGTAAACTGGCTGAGCAAGGTGCGAGTCTTCACTTCGTAGCTCCTGGTGTGGATGTTGAAATCCCGCAAGGTAAAGCACAAGTGCTGAAATCCAGAGGATATGTTGGTAAAGAAGTTATTCTGGGTGTTCGTCCAGAAGACATTCACGAAGAGCCAGTATTCCTGGAAGCTTCCCCGAACTCTGTATTCTCTACACACGTAGATGTAACAGAGAACCTGGGTCACGAAATGCTCCTTTACTTGAGCGGTGTAGGTAACGACACTACAATTGCACGTGTAGACGGACGTTCTAACACTCGTGATGGTTCCACAGTTAAAATGGCCATTGACATGAACAAAGTTCATATCTTTGACAAGGAATCCGAAGTTAACGTACTTCTTCAAGACTAATTCTACTGAAGGTTCCTCGGTAACGATGGAATCTGGAAGTAACGTAATTATATAATGTAAATCGAGCCCCTTCCGTTTTCGCTGGAAGGGGCTTTTTTCAAAAATGCAAAGGATGATGAATACGTTCGGGTGGAAATATAGTGCAGATAGAGCAAGGAGTCTGCGATTGCAATCGATCCCAAATTCATTTAAGATTATTTGAAGGTCTGTCTTCAAAATGTTGCATGTTGGAGTATTATTAGAGCGATATTTTACAGGCGAAGTGACCTGGTTATGAATGTTGTTGTGAATACGCTAATAATGGAAAGAAACGATACACGAATGGGTACATAGAGGCACAGCGAATGCTGAAAGGAAGAGACAAATGGCGAAAAAAGTGAAAGTATCCGAATTGGTACAGCAGTTTCAGATGGAAGTGGTGTCGGGGTCACAGGGTTTGAAAAGGTTTATCACGGTAGATGATCTTAACCGTCCTGGCCTGGAGATGGCCGGTTACTTTGAATATCATCCAAAAGAGCGGGTGCAACTGCTGGGAAGAACAGAGCTGGCCTTTTTTGCAATGTTGCCTGAACATGAGCGCCGTGAACGTATGCAGCGTCTATGCACAGAAGAAACACCTTGTATTGTGGTTACACGTGGACTCGAAGTTCCTCAGGAACTGATCGATATCAGTGAAGAACAGAATCTGGCTGTGCTTCGTAGCAATATGGCGACAACGATTCTTTCCAGCCGTATTACGGGATTTCTGGAAGGTAAGTTGGCACCTACAGCCACCATTCACGGTGTATTGTGTGATGTGTATGGTGTAGGTATGTTGATCACAGGCAGTAGCGGTATTGGTAAAAGTGAAACTGCGCTTGAACTTGTTAAACGCGGTCACCGTCTAATTGCCGATGATGCCGTTGAAATTCGCCAAACCTCCGACTTTCAACTTCACGGTACCGCACCAGAACTGATCCGTCACCTGCTTGAAATCCGGGGTGTCGGTATTATCAACGTCATGACTTTGTTTGGCGCCGGGGCTGTACGTAATAATAAACGGATTACATTGGTTGTACGTCTTGAAGCATGGCAGCAGGATAAACAGTATGACCGTCTGGGATTAGATGAAGAAACAACGCGTATTATTGATACCGATGTACCCTTGGTTACTATTCCGGTTCGTCCTGGACGAAACTTGGCTGTAATTATTGAGGTGGCGGGCATGAACTATCGCTTAAAACAGATGGGGCTTAATGCTGCACTCCAGTTCACGAACAAGCTGACTGCAACGATTTCAGAAGATATGGAAGATATGGACTAAGGTGGGCTAAGGAAAGTTACCTCGATCAACTGAATAGCAGGGTAGGGGCAATATTAAGCATCAAGCTATAAAATAAAGATTAAAGTTTTCATGAGGCGTGACAACTGGGGCCTGGACACCTTCAAACTGGAAGGTGGATAGCAGGCTCCAGACAGTCATGCTTACCGATGTGAATTGATTGATAGGAGTGTGAATGAATGGATACATTATTACTGTTGAACCCGATTGCGTTCTCTATTGGCGCTTTAAAGGTTCACTGGTATGGGCTTATCTTGGGTACTGCGGCGCTGTTAGGGTTGCTGCTTGTTATTCGGGAGGGCAAACGATTTAATATTCCGCAAGAAGTGTTCATGGATATGGTTTTGCTAGGTGTGCCTTCTGCAATTATTGGAGCCCGAATCTACTATGTGGCTTTTAAGTGGGAAGATTATAAGGACAACCTATGGGACGTTTTTAAAATATGGAATGGCGGTATTGCGATCTATGGCGCACTGATTGGTGCCATTATATGTGCAGTCATTTTCTTCCGTCGTAAAGGATATAACTTCTGGCGTATGGCCGACATCTGTGCACCTGGACTGATCGTTGGACAGATGATTGGACGCTGGGGTAACTTTGTAAATCAGGAGGCGTATGGCGGTCCTGTAGAGGAATCATTTTTAAGAGACAAGCTGCACTTGCCAGACTTTATTGTGAATCAAATGAACGTGGAAGGTGTATTTCATCATCCGGCCTTTTTGTATGAATCCGTATGGAGTTTTGCAGGGCTGATCCTGTTGCTGGTGCTTCGTCGTCAGAAGTTCATGCGTGCAGGCGAGATGTTTATGTCCTATTTCATCTGGTATTCCATCGGACGATTCTTTATAGAAGCTGTGCGTACGGACAGTCTGGGTTTTCAGGCTCCAGAGTGGATCGCTTCTTTGGTGAACGGATTATGGTCTCCAATGACTGCACTCGGCTTCGAACAAGGTTATTTAGATCCGGCGTACGGTAATGTACGAATTTCACAACTGCTTGCGATTGGCATTATTGTTGCCGCTGTTGTGTTTATTGTCGTGAGAAGAGTGACAGGTAAAGCAAGTGCACATTATAGTGATCCGATTGTCTCGTCGAAAGTGGCTACAGATGATATTGGACATTCGGAAACAGTAGCTGTTGAAGAGGACAAGGGAACAACGGCACCAATTCAGGCTCAAGATGATCCAAAGCAAGTTGAAGATAAAAAGGAGTAATGCAACGTGATTAATACGGTACTGTTCGATCTGGATGGAACGATTATTGATACCAATGAGCTGATTATCAACTCATTCCTGCATGTTATGGGAGGTTGGGATCATGCTGCCCCGTGGACAAGAGAGCAGATTATTCCGCATATGGGAGGCACATTGGAGCAACAAATGCGAACCTTTTCAGGTCAGGAAGAGGTATCGGAGTATGTCAAAGGTTATCGTGCTTATAATGATATTCACCATGAGGCGATGGTCAGACCCTTCCCCCATGTGATCGAGGTTGTTGAGGCTTTGAATCAGGCAGGGATTACGATGGGTGTGGTAACGACTAAAATTCGTCCTTCTACATTAAAGGTGCTGGAGCGCTTTGACTTGCTTAAATATATGAAGTCCATTGTGACTGTGCAGGATGTAACTCATCCCAAACCTCATGCAGAACCGGTGCAAAAAGCGATGGCGGAACTGGGATCGAACCCAACTCACACACTGATGATCGGGGACAGTCCTGTCGATATTCAATCGGCGCAAAATGCAGGTGCTCTCTCCGCTGGTGTGGCCTGGTCGCTTAAAGGGGAGCAGGTGCTGAGCGGATATAAGCCAGATTATATTTTGCATGATATGAGGGATTTACTGGATATGGTTCTTGCGGGAACGGGGCGTTCATGAGAAAAGTAACCCGCTATCCGGTAGAAAGTCAAAATGCACTTTGGCATATCTACAAGACAGTGAGCCCGTGGAAGGGCGTTCGTAATTTTATCTGGATTCAGTTGTCACGGTACTGTCCTGTTTTGCCTCTCAAGAACTGGATTTATCGACGCATGCTTGGTATGAAGGTGGGGGAGCATACAGCTTTTGGCCTGATGGTAATGGTGGATGTATTTTTTCCGGAAAAAATAACGATTGGTGAAAATTCAGTGATTGGTTACAATACCACGATTCTGGCTCACGAGTATCTCATTAAAGAGTACAGACTTGGCGATGTCATTATCGGAGACAATGTGCTGATTGGAGCAAATACAACCATTTTGCCGGGGGTAACCATTGGAGACGGAGCCATAGTTGCTGCCGGAGCGGTAGTTCATAAGGATGTTGCTCCAGGAGCTTTTGTTGGAGGCAATCCCTTGCGTGATTTGTCACGTCCGTCAGGATCGACGGAAGAAATGGTGTTCAAGACGGAGGAACCTTCTCAGCGAAAGCTACATTAAGCGCGAGGATCGTTGTTTGCAAGTGAACGAATGCATGGAGGGAAGAGCTGCTGAGGGCAGCTTTTTTCGTATACAAAACTCGAATTGAAGCAAATGGTTAGGGGCCGTAAGACACGGACAACAGGACAAGTGGGTTTAGATCGGATAGGTCACCAAGAGCAGTCATAGCTTAAGATTGTTGACGATTCCGCAGCTTCCATGTTATCATATCCCATATCCTTTAGTTTGTTAGCACTTTACCACGTGAAAGTGAACCGGGTGAAGGTGACAATTAATCTATAGAGTAAACGGGTTATTCTTGTAAAAGGTGAAGCTTTCGTTAAGCCAAAGAATATGCGGCTTTACTGAAAATTAGGGTAACTAACATAGAACGGGGATTTGTCATACATAAATCCTTTTGAGATAGAGCGTTAGAGACGATAGAGTTGAAAATCTAAATTTTGTTATCGTATTTTAGTAGATGTGAAGATATTATAGTGCAACCTTATATAACAATCCAAATTCATGACTCGGGGTGAATCATTTCCATGTCCAAACCAAAAGGCTTTGAAAAACCAACTGGCTTCCGTGACTATACACCACATGTGGTGTCCAAGCTGCGTAAAATTGAACGAAATGTACTGGAGTGCATGGAGCGTTGGGGTTATCGTCAGATCATAACGCCAACGATTGAATATTACGACACAGTAGGGGTGGCTAGCTCTACTTCAGATCGCAAATTGTTTAAATTGCTGAACAGCCGGGGAACGACACTGGTTCTACGTTCTGATCTGACAGCTCCGATTGCGCGTGTAGTATCATCGATGCTCAAAGATGAGGCTTTGCCGCTACGTCTGTCCTATCATGCGAATGTATTTCGTTCCATTGAAGAGGAAGCTGGACGGGAGGCTGAATTTTTCCAAACAGGTGTTGAACTTGTAGGGGACGATTCTCCTGAGGCGGATGCTGAAGTAGTTGCATTAGCGATTGCCTCATTGCAGGCAGCGGGTGTATCTTCTTTTAAAATAGCAATGGGTCATATGGGTTTTCTGAATGGACTGCTGGAAGAAGTGATTCCGGGTCAGACGGCTGAGCAGGAACAGTTGAAGGAAGGGCTCTTAGGTCGTGATTATGTGGGCTACCGTCAGTCCATTGAAGCTTTGCAACTGGAACCCAAACAAAAACAGCAACTTGAAGCGATTTTACGTCTGCGTGGCGGGAAAGAAATATGCACACATGCGAGCGAACTTAGCTCAAGTGCTGAAGCGGCACAATCCATTGCACATCTGTGTGCAGTTTTTGAAGTATTGGAGGCCTATGGTGTCTCCGAGCATGTGCTGATTGATCTGACGATGATCGGGGATTTCTCCTATTACACAGGCATGACATTTGAAGGATACGCGGCAGAGTTGGGATCACCTGTGTGCAGCGGCGGACGATATGACAATCTGTTGCAGCAGTTCGGGCGAGCTCTTCCGGCTACAGGATTTGCGTTGAAAACCAACCGGATTATCGATGGTGTTCATGGCATTACGATTGAAGAGACGAAACCGGTACGTATTGAATATAGCCCAGATCGCCGTGCTGAAGCATTGACCGAAGCAGCGAGATTACGCAGTTTGGGTCACAATGTAGTTACATCTCTTCTTGCTAATGAAAAGGCAGAGACGACATCTGTAACAAGCGAAACGACTGCGGACCAGGTGGAGCAGGTCATCATCTATGGATCGAAAAAGGGAGGGAACTAAGATGTCGGATATTCTGAAGGTGGCCATGCCTAAAGGCCGCATCTATAAAAAGGCCTCCAAATTGTTCCGTGAGGCAGGGCTAGACATTCCAGAGGACGTGGACGATACACGCAAACTGGTGATCGAGGTACCAGAAGCGGGTATGGAATTCATTATGGCTAAACCTGTGGATGTGCCAACGTACGTGGAGTACGGTGTTGCCGATATTGGCATTGTCGGGAAAGACGTGTTGCTTGAAGAGGATCGTGATGTGTATGAACTGCTGAATCTAGGCATTGCCCAGTGCCGTATGTCGGTTATCGGGCTACCGGACTGGAAGGCAGGTATCCAGCAGCGAGTTGCAACCAAATATCCACGAATCGCTTCCCAGTACTTCCGTGAGCAAGGACAACAGGTTGAGGTTATTAAGCTGAACGGATCAATTGAGCTTGCGCCTCTAATCGGACTGGCTGATCGGATTGTCGATCTGGTGGAGACCGGGCAGACGTTACGTGAGAACGGACTTGTGGAAATGACAGAAATTCTGAATATTACTAGCCGTTTGATCGCGAATCGGGTGAGCTACCGGATGAAAAACGCACGTATTCAGGCGCTGTGTGATGCACTTCAATCGGTCATCCCAAGTGGGAATGAGGTTACTGCGGGAAGTGCGAGAAGATAGCGAACAGATCAGTAAAGAACGATAGCGAATAGATTAGTGAGCAGGGATAATGGATAGATAAGTGAGTCAATTGATATGTAAGGAGGTTGTACGCATGAAGATTGTACCAGCACGGGAATTTGATCTGAAGCGGGAAGTGGAGTATGGTACACCGGAGCAAAATGAATCGGTACGGCGAATTGTCGCAGATATTCGCCGGGAAGGTGATGTGGCCCTGCTGCGTTACACGGAGCAGCTGGACCGCACGACGCTGACGGCTGCGCAGTTGCGCGTGCCGCAGGAGGAGCTCCAGGCAGCGTATGCAGCCGTTGAGCCATCTTTTGTAACGGCGATTCGCCAAGCCGCCGTTAACATTCGTGCGTTTCATGAGAAGCAGAAACGTAATTCGTGGATGGACTGGCAGCCGGACGGCAGTCTGCTCGGCCAGGTTATTCGGCCGCTGAAGCGAGTCGGCGTGTATGTCCCTGGAGGGAAAGCAGCGTATCCATCGTCGGTGCTGATGAATGTCATTCCGGCACAGGTCGCAGGCGTGCCGGAGATTGTGCTTGTTACACCGCCGGCGACGAACGGCGGTGAAGGCATTAACCCGTACATTCTTGTGGCTGCCGCGGAAGCGGGCGTGAACGAGATGTACCGGGTTGGCGGCGCGCAAGCCATCGCCGCCCTCGCTTACGGCACGGAGAGCATTGCCCCGGTCGACAAGATCTGTGGACCGGGTAATATCTACGTGGCGCTCGCGAAGCGCGAGGTGTACGGGGCAGTCGATATCGACAGTATCGCCGGGCCAAGTGAGATTGTGGTGCTCGCCGATGACACGGCGAACCCGGTGTATGTCGCCGCGGACTTGTTGTCGCAGGCGGAGCATGACGAGATGGCATCGGCCATTCTCGTCACGAGTTCGGCCACGCTGGCGGAAGCGGTGCAGGCCGAGGTGAAGCGGCAGCTGGATGTGCTGCCGCGGCGCGATATCGCGTCTGCTTCCGTGGAGCAGCATGGCGCGATCATTGTGGTCAATTCCATCGACGAGGGAATCGATGTCGTGAACCGGCTTGCACCGGAGCATCTGGAGATCATGGTGCAGGAGCCGATGGCTTACGCTGGCCGGATCGAGAATGCCGGTGCCATCTTCCTCGGGCCCTATAGCTCTGAACCGGTGGGCGATTATTTCGCCGGACCGAATCACATTATTCCGACCAATGGAACTGCCCGGTTTAGTTCACCGGTAGATGTGGATGATTTTATCAAAAAATCGAGTCTGATTTATTATAGTAAAGAAGCATTGTTGCAGAACGGAGCGGCCATTATCGAATTAGCCCGTCATGAGGGGCTTGAAGGACACGCTCGTGCAATCGCTGTACGTTTAGAACAGGAAGGAAAGGCGGAATCGGACAATGGATAATCAGAATAAGAGTGCAGAACAGGGTGGAGAGCTTCAAAATAATAGTGCAGTTCGCCAAGCAGATGTCGACCGCAAAACGAACGAAACCAATATCCAGCTGTCATTCAACGTAGATGGCTCAGGACAATCGAATATTGAAACGGATGTACCGTTTCTGAACCATATGCTCGATCTGTTCACAAAACATGGACAGTTTGACCTAAACGTACAGGCTCGCGGAGATATTGATATTGATGATCACCACACGGTTGAAGACATCGGCATTTGTCTGGGACAGACGCTGTATCAGGCGCTCGGCGACAAACGTGGTATTAAGCGGTATGCGAGCGTGTTTGTACCGATGGATGAAGCGCTCGCGCAAGTTATCATTGATGTGAGTAACCGTCCGCACTTTGAATATCGGGCCGAGTACCCGTCACAACAAGTAGGCAGCTTTTCTACAGAGCTTGTGCATGAATTTCTGTGGAAATTGGCGCTCGAAGCGCGGATTACGTTGCATGTCATCGTACACTACGGTCAGAACACACACCACATGATCGAAGCGGTCTTCAAAGCTCTCGGACGTGCGCTGGATGAAGCAACGATGATTGATCCACGAGTAACCGGAGTGCCCTCCACGAAGGGAGTGCTGTAGACGATGGCGATTGCAATTGTCGATTACGGTATGGGGAACCTGCACAGCGTCGGCAAAGCGGTCGAACGTCTTGGCTATGAAGCGCTGGTCACGGGTGAGCGAGAAGCTATTCTTGGTGCAGATGGTGTTATTTTGCCGGGGGTTGGTGCTTTTGGTGATGCGATGGTGCATTTGCGGGAGACGGGTTTGGATGTAGTTGTTAAAGAAGCGGCTGCTGGAATGAAACCGCTCCTTGGCATTTGTCTGGGCATGCAACTATTATTCAGCTCCAGTGAGGAGCATGGTGAGCATGAAGGACTGGACATTTTACCGGGAAAAGTAGTGCGCTTCGCACCAAGTGAGCTGAAGGTTCCTCATATGGGATGGAACCGTTTGGAATTTCTACATCCTGAAAATCCGCTTTTGACCGGCCTGGATGCAGGGCATGTTTATTTTGTACACTCGTATCATGCACTTACCGAAAACAAAGGTGATCTGCTCGCCGTTACGGATTATGGACATCCCGTTACAGCGGTTGTGGGTAGAGGCTCGAACTTTGGCATGCAGTTCCATCCCGAGAAGAGCGGTGAGCTTGGCATGAAACTGCTGGGCAACTTCCTGTCTTTGACGAGCTCAGTAGTTTAACAGCAATATAAGCCTAACCCTTATCGCGGTTATTCCAGTAAGCTGTATGTACTGTTATACTCATCTAAAACAAAATTAGTTATAAATATATTCAACTTGAAGTTGCATGGAAGTTGAATCGAATTTCAATTGAATCCACACTCAGGAGGACTTGTATGTCATCTTTTATCTTATATCCCGCGATCGATATCCGGGACGGCAAATGTGTAAGACTGGTGCAGGGTGATTATAATCAAGAAACGGTGTACAACGATGACCCGGTTCAGGTTGCGCTTAATTGGGAGAAGCAAGGCGGTACATACGTTCATCTGGTGGATCTGGATGGTGCCAAAGCAGGATACCCGGTTAACGATGAGTTGATAGGACGCATTGCATCCGCAGTGAGTGTACCTGTGCAGGTTGGCGGCGGGCTTCGTACAGTCACTGACGTTGAACGTTTATTGGGACTGGGTGTTAGCCGATTGATTATCGGGACAGCGGCGATTGAGGATCGTGCTTTTACGGAAGAAGTACTGGGACGTTACGGAGATAAAGTAGCAATCGGTATCGATGCGCGGGGCGGATATGTTGCCACTCGTGGCTGGCTTGAAACCTCCGAGGTACAGGCTGAAGTGCTGGCGAAGGAGCTCGCTGCTTATGGAGCGGAAACGTTTATCTTTACGGACATTTCCCGTGACGGTATGATGCAAGGGCCTAATGTTGAGGCAATTGTGTCTCTTGCCAAAGCAAGCGGACGGACAGTTATTGCTTCTGGCGGTGTCAGTGTCATGGATGATTTGCTTCGTTTGAGTCGTCATACAGATGATGGTGTTGGCGGAGCCATTGTAGGTAAAGCTCTGTATACGGGAAGTATTGATCTGGCTGAAGCGGTGCGTTTGGTTAACAAGTAACGGATAACCGGGTAGAGAGGAAGAAACAGTATGCTGGCAAAAAGAATCATTCCCTGTCTGGACGTGAAGGACGGCCGGGTCGTTAAAGGCGTGAACTTCGTCAATCTCCGCGATGCGGGTGATCCGGTAGAGCTGGCGGCACTGTACGACCGCGAAGGCGCGGACGAACTCGTATTTCTCGATATCTCCGCATCGGTGGAGGGCCGTGAAACGATGGAAGAAGTCGTAAGACAGACAGCAGGCGAAATTGCCATTCCGTTTACGGTAGGTGGCGGGATCTCCAAAGTGGAGGACATGAAGCGTATTTTGCGTGCAGGTGCGGACAAAATTGCGGTAAATACAGCGGCGGTACTTAATCCACAGATTATTGCGGATGGCGCACGCCGCTTTGGCTCGCAATGTATCGTGGTTGCTATTGATGCCAAGTATAACGAGGCGTGGGGTGAGTGGGAAGTCTACACCCACGGCGGACGGAAAGCATCTGGCATCAAAGCACTGGAGTGGGTTAAACAAGCCGAAGAACTGGGTGCAGGAGAAATTCTGTTAACCAGTATGGATGCAGATGGTACAAAAGACGGTTTTGATCTGAAGCTGACCGCTGCCGTTTCGGAATCGGTGAGCATTCCTGTAATTGCATCAGGCGGTGCAGGCAAGGAATCACACTTCTATGATGTATTCACAACAGGCAAAGCGGACGCAGGTCTGGCTGCAACCATTTTCCACTATAAAGAAATTGCCGTACCGGCATTAAAACAACAATTACGAGAGCAAGGGGTGGAAATCCGTGACTAAAGTGAGCGATGAAATCAAGGAGCAACTCTCCTTGGAGCAGGTTGTGGAGCATATTCGCTGGGATGAAGGATTAGTTCCTGCCATTGTGCAGGATGTGGATAGCCGTGAAGTGTTAATGATGGCTTATATGAACCGTGAATCCCTCAAGTTATCACTTGAATCCGGTGAGACATGGTTCTGGTCACGTTCACGTCAGGAGTTGTGGAATAAAGGAGCAACTTCAGGCAATGTACAGAAGATCGTTTCTTTGAAATATGACTGCGACGGCGATACACTGCTAGTTGAAGTTAAACCGAAGGGGCCGGCTTGCCATACAGGTGCAGTGACTTGTTTCCATAATGAAATTATCGGGTTGTCCGCTAGTGAAACAGAACAAGACAACAAAGAAGAAGCGGGAAGCACTGCAAACTCCAGCGCGACCTCTTCATCTAATGCGGAAAGCCGCTTTGAGGTTCTGGCTGAACTGGAATCCGTCATTGCTGAGCGTGAGCGCGAACGCCCGGAAGGTGCGTATACCACGTATCTCTTTGACAAAGGTGTCGATAAAATCCTGAAAAAAATCGGTGAGGAAGCCTCCGAGACGATTATTGCCGCGAAAAATAAAGACAATGACGAGCTTCGTCTTGAAGTCAGTGATTTGATGTATCACTTGCTCGTATTGCTCCAAGAGCGCAAGCTGCCGCTGGATGACATTATGTCGGAATTGAGTCGCCGTCACGAACGGCCGCGCCGCGATTAGGAGGCGAACGCTGAATGCGTATAGACTACCACACCCACCATGAACGCTGCGGACATGCGGTTGGCAAGTTGGAAGAATACGTGCAACGCGGGATCGCCATCGGTCTGTCCCAGATTGGGTTGTCTGATCATATGCCGCTCCTGCACGTAGATCCGGCTGAATACTATCCAGAGATGGCTATGCCTATGGCTGAATTGCCACGATATGTAGAGGAATGTTTCATCTTGAAGGAACGTTACCGCGGGCAGATTGATGTCCGTGTTGGTCTTGAAGGGGATTATATCGAAGGCTTTGAATCAGAGATTCGTTCAATCATTGAACGTTATCCATGGGATTATGTCATTGGCTCTGTGCATTTCCTTGGTGAGTGGGATATTACAGATTTTCGGCAGACCCACCACTGGGAAGGCAAGGATGTCCTTGAAGTATATCGCCAGTATTATGATGCTGTAAGCAAAGCAGCCGCTACAGGGTTGTATGATATCATTGGACATTCGGATGTGATCAAACGTTTTGGTTATGTACCATCTCCTGAGCAAAATGAGGAACGCATTGCACTGGAGAATGCGGCCTTGCAAGCTATTGCGAAGAGCGGTTGCGCTATGGAGCTGAATGCTTCAGGTCTGTCCAAACCTTGTGCAGAGATGTTCCCAAGCCGAAGAATGCTAACCGAAGCGATTCGATTGGGTATTCCTCTGACGATGGGATCGGATGCACATGATCCGATGAAGCTAGGCGATTATTTGCCCGAGGCGGAGGCGCTTTTGCATGAACTTGGCTGTAAGGAAGTTGCTGTTTTCGAAAGCCGCCAGCGCTCGTTCATTCCTTTAAATGTAGACAGCAGTGGAGTATAATAAGGGTAAAACCACCTTTTATACAAGTTGGATTCTCCAATTTAACTATACAAGGAATTATGATCGGGGATAAACCCGCGGGAGGGCATTATGCAGCATTCGTTACGTATTTTTTCCGGTTCATCTAACCCTAAGCTTGCAGAGCAGGTATGCGACAAGCTGGGAGTACAACTGGGTAAGATTAAACTGTCCCGGTTCAAGAGCGGAGAAATATACGTTCATTACGAAGAAACGATCCGCAATTGTGATGTGTTTTTGATACAGTCTTTGTCTCATCCGATTAATGAACTGTTTGTCGAATTGCTTGTTATGATTGATGCGGCAAAACGAGCTTCGGCACGCACGGTAAATATTATCGTTCCGTATTACGGCTATGCTCGGCAAGAGCGGAAGTCTGCTCCACGTGAGCCTATCTCGGCTAAGATGGTTGCAGATGTATTAACGACAGCGGGAGCAAGCCGGGTGGTTACGATTGATCTGCATGCGGCTGCCATTCAGGGCTTCTTCAACATTCCGGTGGATCACATGACATCACTCGACTTAATCAGCGAATACCTGCTCAGTAAAGAGATCAAAAATCCGGTTGTAGTTTCTCCTGATGCAGGACGAGCATCCATGGCGGAGAAGCTCGCGAACCGTCTGGATTCACCTTTTGCCATCATGATCAAGAAACGTCCAAGTCATAACGAATCGATTATCACACATGTCATCGGTGATGTTGAGGGACGAACGCCGATCATTATCGAGGATCTGATCGATACAGGTACAACGATTGTGAATGTTGTTGAAGGATTAAAAGAACGTGGTGCAGAGAATGCTTATGTTTGCGCAACTCATGGCTTGTTCTCGGATGGAGCAGTAAGCAAATTAAATCATCCATCGATTACGGAAGTTGTGGTAACAGACTCCATTGCACTGCCGGAGGATCACCCAGATTGTTTTAAAGTTTTACCCGTTGCGCCAATGCTTTCACGAGCGATCCGCATTATTGTTGATGGTGGATCTATGGCTACACTGTTTAAGGATTCCGGTATTTAATTTTAAAATGAGATAAATGTGTACATCACAGCCCAATTTCGTTTCATGGTCCGTGTCTGAGTATCTGCTCAGCACGGTATTTTTGTTTTAACCCCACCGATTCAATTCCGTGCTTTGCTGTTTGGTCGCTTGTGATATAATAACTATAAATATTAAGAAATGATAGCGTTTTATTATAGATGAATCTGGAATGGTTTTGTTACGGATACTAAACAGTAGAACCACGGCTGAGGACATTGGCATCGTGGAGTGAGGAGTGGGGTCTATTGTCGCGCACGTGGTATTATCGATTGCTCTTTTCGTATTTCCCTATATTTTTCTTTACGATGACGATAATTATCTTTATTGCTTTTGTATTCATTAATGATATTTCCAGAGAGGAAACTAGGAAAGCTGACCGGATATCCACCAGTTATCTGGCCACCACGCTGGATCATACAATCCGGGACATTGAACTGGCTGTGACAGAGAAAGTGCAATACGAACCGGCATACAGGCTTTATTTCAACGGTAACAATCCTAATAACTCGGATACAGTGTATACGATTGCACAAAGTTTACGTGAGATGATCAATTCTTCTTCATGGATTCAATCCATATATCTGTATGACAAGCAACATGAGCGCGTTATAACGCTAAGTGGTTCAAGAGACGTGGGGAATTTCTCAGACAAGGCATGGATTGATCACATTCTAAGTGGTGCAACGGGTCAAGGCTGGCAGCCTGTTCGAGAGATGGAACCAGAAGAGTATCAGAGGACACCTGTACAAGTGTTGACCGTAAATAAAGAAATGCCTTTACCTTTTGGCTCAGAAGGTGTATTGGTCATCAATATCAAGATGAGCAGTATCAAGCAGAGTGTCGATAGCATGGTCAATGGAAAACTCTCTTTCCTGACGATAAGTGATCAGGAGGGCAGGGTCGTCTATGATGCTCATTCGGATAATGAGAGTGCTATCGAGGGTACAAAATTAAATGAGCTATCATTGGAAAGATTGGGATGGACTCTTAGCAGCGGCATTAAAGCTGGCAATTTGTTTGGCTGGGTGTCGGTTGTTTCATATGTGTGGCTGTTCATTGCTATATTGACGGTGATCTGCGCAATTATCTACATCGTGTATGTGACCCGGCGTAACTATAAGCCAATTCAGATCATCATGAACCGGATTGAATCGCAACAGATCAAAGCATTTGAACAATCCGGTGCTCGTATGGATGAGATGAAGATGATTGATGGTGTGCTTGAGAACTTGATTAACCATATGATGGATTATGATAAAAAGAGCCGTGAGAATGTACTTATGCAACGTAGTAAGTTGTTTAGTGCTTTACTACAAGGTGAGCATGTGGACAATGCGGCTGGCCAGCTGTATGAGGTGTCTCCATTTGATGGAGCCCATGCGGCTTCTCGCTTTATCGTGGTTGTTGGGGATATCAACCGATATGAGAAGGGGTTTCAGGAAAAGTTCACCAGAGGAGAGCAAAATACACTGAAGTTTGCCCTGATGAATGTATTACAGGAGTTATCTAGGGATACAGAAGTGCAGTGTTGGACGGAATGGATCAGTGCTGATCGGATTGCTATTCTTTTCTTTTCGAAGGAAGACGGGCAACAAGGTCAGGAACTGTCTAAGCAGATTCGAGTGGTTGCCGAGGAATGTAAGTCCTGGGTAGAGCAGAACCTTCGTATATCCCTCAGCTTCGGCATCGGTCCTGTTGCTGAGGGAATTGAAGCAATACATCAATCGTTTACAGCCGCTGAAGCAGTAATGCAACGGAAGTTGCTGATGAATGGTGATGTGGGTGAAGCAGAGATCAGCGAGCTACAACATCCTTTGCTGGAGACATATACGTATTTGCAAATGATAGCTGACTTTGTCAAACGGTTCAGAATGTCGAGTGGACAGTGGAGAGAGCAATTAGAGGATATCTTTAAGGAATTTGAGCGAAACAAATTACCGGATGATGAGATCCGTTCCTTAATTGAGGCTATGCTGCAGATGCTTAGCCGGGAAGTCTCCATGATGTCGGAAGGATTGCAGAAAGAACTATCGGAAGAGAACATTAACAATTGGCTACATGCGATGGAAGAAGCAGAGTCGTTAGAGGATGTTAAGGTGCTCTTGTTTGATAGTCTTACCGATCTATTCCGGACTTACGTTGCTGTAACGGAAACAAAGAGTTATAAAGCTATGGTTAATGAAATGAAAAATTATATCGAGGAGCAGTTCACCAATCCGGACCTATCGCTGAAACATCTGAGTGACCGTTTCCAGATCTCGGGCAAACATGCAAGCTACCTGTTTAAGACGGAATTCAACATGAAGTTTGTGGACTTTGTGACTGAGCTTCGGATGAAAGAAACGGAGAAGCTGCTGCTTAATACCGATCATTCTTTACAGGACATAGCCTTGAAGGTAGGATATGCAAATGGTATTACACTTGGGCGCGTATTCAAACGAGTCACAGGCATTACACCTGGAGATTACCGCCGGATGAAAAAGGATCAAAAAGCGACAGATGAATAATGAGATATCTGCTCATGTTCCAAAATAAACAAGTAAAATTGTGTCATGTTTCCATACATGCTCAACGGAATATTGAATTGAATCAGGGTGAATCGATAATGTGAATCTCCATAATTTAGGGAGATATCATCAATTGCGATTCGCCCTTTTTATTTAGTTTTAACATCATAAAATGAAAGCGCTTGAAAGACGATGAAATAAACATGTATGTTTCATGGTAATGTCAGAAGATGTGTCATCAATGCTTCCTGATGTAACATACGAATTTAGTCAGTGCGAGAAAATGGTTTGTTCCCATCGTGTTTGGATAGGGGGAGTTAGTGCCTCTAAACCCTTCTCCCATGCGGTTTTATGGAATTTTGGCAGTCTGCGAAAATAAGCTACCATGCAAACCATAACTCGTTTGTAGACCCACCCGAATTTAGTATGTTGTCAGAGCACACAATAGTATGGAATACTCAGGGCAAGCTTTAAAACATTCACGTAAAGCCAAAGGGGATGAACAGAATGACAAGAAAAGGGAGTCTTAAAAAGTTGATGGGTTTGGCGCTTACAGCAGTAATGGGCGTCTCACTACTTGCGGGGTGCGGATCATCAGACAACAAATCAGCAGAAGGCGGAGCAGCTGGTGATGGAAAGCGTGTCACATTAAAGGTGGAGCTTTTCGACCGTGGTAACACCCCATCGCCTTACACAATCACGAACAGCTATCTCACAAAGATGATTCAAGAGAAGTTCGGTGATCCTAACAACATTGATGTACAATTTGTTCCTGTTCAACGTTCCGAAGAAGTGACGAAGCTGAATGTCCTGATGGCTAGTGCCTCAGATGTTCCAGATGTTGTCTTTGTTTACGACTCCACTGTGTTTTACCGTTATGCACAACAGGGAGGTCTGACAGATGTAGGTGATCTGGTGAACCAGTATGGACCTAATCTGAAGAAATTCCTGGGTGAAGATACTTTAAAGTTTGGACAATTGGAAGGAAAGCAATTTGCTATTCCGGGTAAACGCGCCATTACTGGCCGTTACAGTTCTTATATTCGTCAAGATTGGTTAGATAAGCTGGGAATGCCAGCACCTAAGACAACCGATGAGTTGTATACAACACTGAAAGCATTCAAGGAAAAAGATCCAGCGAAACTGGGAAGCAAAAACATTCCTATGGGCTTTGCGCTTGCACCGGCTCAGTATGAGACATTGATCTACTCCTTTATCAAACCTGTAAGTGGCGACAAAACATATGGTCAACGTTATGAATTGCCGCTCCATGAAGGATTCAAAGAGTCCATGCAATTCCTGAACAAACTTTACAATGAAGGTTTGATCAGTAAAGATTTCAGTTTGGATAAAGACAAAACGCAACTGAATAAAGATATTCAAAATGGTAATGTAGGTTTCTGGTCTGAAGATGCTGATGCTATGTTCGGTAAAGAGGCTACTATGGATCTCATGCGTAAAAATGTAAGCGACGGCAAAGTTCTGCCACTAGATGCTTATACTAACCCGAACGCAGATAACAAACACATCAAATCACGTTACGGTTCAAATGGTTTGTTCATTATGATTCCGAAAAGCAGTGAGCGTGCAGTGGAAGCAGTTAAATACCTGGATTGGATGGCGTCTGACAACAACCTGATGGATATCATCAGTGGTGTGAAAGGCGAGAACTATGATCTGGTAGACGGTATTCCGGTTGCAAAAGAAGATGTAGCCCAAGAAGCAGCAGATCGTTTCTACAACGCAAATGATTTTGCGATCATCTCCAACGGTAAAAACATCGGAGATCAAGCTACAAACGAAAAAGCATGGATTCTGGGTTACCCTAAAAATAACCAGGAGCTGTTGAAGCAATCTCTTGAGATTGCAAACACAGATACAGTAGGACCGATCATCTTCGATAAACCGATTGCTGCCGAGATGAAATATGGCACTACACTTAATGACAAGCTTGATGTCATTATCGTAAAATCCGCTATGGCAAAACCAGCTGATTTCGAATCTGTATTTGAAAAAGAAATGGCTGATTATATGTCCTTGGGCGGTAACGATTTGAAGAAAGAGCTGGAAGAAGCTTTGCAGGGTATGGGTGGAAAGTAAGCCTTAGTAAGCATGGAGAATATTAAAAAAGAAACCATACAACTGTTTCGAATTAGAAAGGAACGTGTGCCGCCGGATCGGCGGCACAAACGTTTCTTATGATAGGAGGAAACCATCTTGAACCTCACATATTTGAAAAGATATTGGCAACTATACGCATTAATTTCTCTGCCTATAATCTACTTTTTAATCTTCCGTTACGGACCGATGTACGGTGTCCAGATCGCTTTTAAAGATTTCAACCTTTTTCAAGGTATCAACGGTAGTGAATGGATCGGTTTCGATGCTTTTCGCGAGGTATTCGCAATGCCCGATTTCTACACTACATTACGCAACACATTTATGCTGAATTTTCTTGATCTGATCGTTTCATTCCCTGCTCCAATTATTCTGGCGATTATGCTCTATGAGGTTAGATTCAAATGGTTTAAGAAAATCTCACAAACCATTCTGTATATTCCTCACTTTATCTCCTGGGTTATCATCGGAGGGATTGTCTACCAATTGTTTGGCAATCAATCCGGTATGGTAAACAATCTACTGCAGAGCATGGGATTTGATTCCATTCCATTTTTGACAGAAAAAAACTCATGGCTTGTTACCTACCTGTTCACAGGTGTGTGGCAAAGCGCTGGGTGGGGAACCATCTTGTATCTGGCTGCATTAACAGGTGTGAACAAGGAATTGTTCGAGGCAGCTGAGATTGATGGTGCAACGCGGCTGAAGAGAATCTGGCATATTACAATACCAAGTATTAAACCAACGATTATTACCTTGCTTATTCTTAACCTTGGAAATATGGTCAGCATCGGTTTTGACCGGCCTTATGTTATTGGTAATACGGCTGTTCGTGAATATTCCGATGTACTTAGTACCTTTGTATACAGAATTGGTCTACAGTCTGGACAATATACACTTGCAACGGTTGTCGGCTTATTCCAGGCGGTTGTCGGACTGGTCTTTGTCCTAGGTTCCAACTATCTGTCGAAGAAAACAACGGGTGAAGGAATTCTCTAATTCCAGAACAATAGTAAGATGTACACCAATTTGACTTGTTGTACGTATAGATCATCAGTAAAGGAGTTGTGCGCAGATGAGTGAACGCACCTCGAATCGGATTTTCGACATTGTCAATGTCACGTTTATTTCATTGTTTGTACTATTCTGTCTTGCTCCGTTTTTACACACGATTGCGATATCACTTAGTTCGAACCGGGCCATAACGTCAGGTGAAGTCACGATTTTCCCGAAAGAGTTCTCCTGGGATGCCTATGGCCAAGTATTTTCGGATAACTCCATGCTGTATTCGCTAGGATTTACAGCGCTTCTTACGGTTGCAACAACGGTACTCTGTCTGTTGTTTACCATTGCTGCAGCGTACCCTTTGACGAAGAAAAAATTAAAGGGCCGTAAGTTGTTTATGTACATCATTATTATTACGATGTTCTTCAGCGGCGGGATTATTCCTGAGTATCTACTGATTCGTGACCTGCATTTGATGAACTCGGTTTGGGCATTAATTTTGCCAGGGTTGGTTAGTCCATTTAACTTGATTATCCTGATCTCTTTCTTCCGCGGAATACCGGATAGCCTGGAAGAGTCTGCCGAAATCGATGGAAGCTCTCATGTGTACACGCTCTTCAAAATCATTTTGCCGCTGTCTATGCCGGTACTTGCTACACTTGGTCTGTTCTACGCGGTCGGACGTTGGAATGGCTTTCAGGATTCCCTGATGTACATCACAGATCCAAAGTTATATCCTTTGCAACTGAAGCTCTTTCAAATGGTACAGAACAATATGATAAGTGACCTCACGTTGCTGGAGGGTGCTAGCCGTACAAGATTAACACCAGAGAGTCTTAAAGCTGCAGCAGTTGTCTTTGCAACAGTACCGATCCTGCTGGTATATCCATGGTTGCAAAAGTATTTTGTTAGTGGCGCAATGCAAGGAGCAATCAAAGGTTAATTCGTAGTCCCCATACACGCAAACATCACAATCGGGGAAGGAGAAGGAATGAATTATGCAGGGAATTGACAAGGGAGAATACTCATTCTCGACATGCTGGAATATCAGGAGACACCCTGTAGGCGAGGACATGATTCGGGAAATTGCAGGGCTCGGCTTTCGCCGGGTGGAGCTTAACTATAACGTAACGAAGGAAATGCTCACTACAATTGAGCCGATGATTGAGCGCGGAGAGATTGGGGTGTCCAGTGTACACAACACATTCCCCCATGATCCCGATCCTGATTACGGAACCGATTCTGTGCTGCTCGGCTTTGAAGATGAAGTCAAGCGTAAGCGGGCCATTGATCTGCTGGTTGGATCGGCTGAATATGCACATCGTTATGGAGGGGAAGCGGTCGTTGTACACCCAGGCGAGGTACCTTTCCCACATGATGTCAGCAAGGATCTGGAAAAGCTGTATCGCGAAGAAGGAACGGACTCTCCACATTATCAGAGTAAATGGGCAGAGTTCATGGAGCGGCGCGAGGCCCTGAGTGCAGGGTATATTGATAAAATTATCGTCAGTCTGGATGAAGTTTGTAACCGGGCGGTGTCCAAAGGACTGAATGTCCGTTTCGGGATCGAAACACGATCGAGACCGCAACAGATTCCTACGCTTGCTGAAGCGAAAACGATCATCCAGGCGCTCAAGGGAGCCCCGGTCGGGATTTGGTACGATACAGGTCATGCGATCATGATGGATCGATTGGGACTGTACGATAGTGTAGGTGAGATGCAGGGGCTCATGGATGATATCGTTGGTGTTCATATCCATGAAACACTGGGATTATCGGATCACTGGTGTCCATACGTGCACAGTAAGGATATGCACTTCTATGATGCATATCTGCCTATGATCCGTAAAGCACAGGTGAAGGTATATGAACTGAAGTCAGCCTGTGAACCGGAAGCGATTCACGAAAGTCATGATCTGCTGATGCAGAAACTTGCGAGATTAGAAGTATAGTTAGACAAAGCGATAAGATCGGTTGGCTTGGGCTGTTAGAGCGCACAGCCTGCTGATCTTATCTTTTGATAGGGCTTTATTTGTATGAGTTGATGTTAATGGATGGATGGGATGGAGGGGTAATGTAGATGTATAGACAAATGGTAGAAAGCAATGACAGAGCTACTGAGCGAGGCATAGAGCGGCAGGTGCTTGATTCGGAAAGCCGTTACTATGGTGGAACAATTGATCCTTTTTCGGGTGTGGCTTGGGTTAACCATACGACGGGAACGCCAACAGATATGTGTTTCTGGGGGGCAGCCCTTTCTAATCCAGACTCAACGTATTATCGTGACGAGACTCTGTTAGAGAGACTTCGGCTAGCGAGTGAGTTTGTGTTGCGTCATCAGCACAGTGATGGATCGATATCACCTGGCTGGACAAACTATCACTCCCCGCCAGACACTGCTTTTGTTGTTGTAGGATATTCGCAGTTATATCAACTTTTGAACCAACAGGATTGGGCGCTACTGAAGCCTGTATTGGATAATATGCGATTGTTTCTGGAACGGACGATTCCAGTCATGTTAACGGGAGGCTGTCATACACCAAATCATCGCTGGGTGTTGTGTGCCGCACTTGGTTTTCTGCATGAGATCTTTGGTATAGAGGAAGCGGTGAAACGTGCGGAGCAATGGCTAGCGGAAGGGGTTGATATTACTCCTGACGGGGAGTGGACGGAGCGCAGCAACGGAATTTACAATGCGGTGAGTGATATTATGCTGATTCATGCTGCACGGTTATTGAACCGTCCTGAACTGCTGGAACCAGTTCGTTTGAACCTTCGGATGATGGTATATCTCGTACACCCTACAGGTGAGATTGTGACTGATTATTCAGGTCGACAGGATCTGGGCAGTAAGCATGGCTTGTCTTCGTATTATTTGCCCTATGCGATCATGGCCAAACTGGATCAAGATCCGATTTTTGCAGGTATGGCTGCTTGGGCAGTTAGTGATTTGACAGATCCAGGTGTGTGTTCCGTGAATGCTCTTGTGAAGTTAATGTTGGAACCGGAACTCATAGAGATCGACGGGGTAAAAGACACATTACCCGAGAAGTATGACATCATACTTAATGAACATTTTGTTAGAGGGGGTTATTTGGAGAGGATCGATTTGGTAGGCCACCATCAACGAATCTCGCACAGTCGGATGCATACGGATTTTGGTGCTCCTGTTGCCCGAATCCGTGACGGAGAAACCAGCGTGACGGTTATGACGGAAGTAGCTCCATTTTTTGCACTTCGTCATGGCGAGGTGCGTCTGCTCGCTGTTCAGTTAGCGTCTTACTTTAACCCCGGGTATGTACCGATGCAAAATATGACTCGTCTCCCTCAGGGATATCGATTGACTGGGGAACAGAAGAAAGGTTATTACGGTCCTGTTCCTTCGGCTGATTTACCAGCTACAGCTTCTTCATCAATCAGCCCGTGGTATTTGCTTCCGCATCAGACTCGTACACTTACACATGAGCAGACATTCCGTGTTGGTGCCGAGGTACTGCAGACAGACTGCGGCTGGACGATGCATCTGACTGGTGAGGAACCACAGGACATCATGATGCAATTATCCTTTGTATTTGGAAGTGAAGGAGAACTTAGCTGTGAGGATGGCATAGAAACCAGTGATGGTAGTATTCTGTGGAAAGGCGGCAAGCTTCGTTATAGTTGCGCAGAAGATTGGCTTGAGATTGATGGAGGCGAGATGGGACATCTGGCGGCAACGGTGCGTGAAGCCAAAATGCCTGAGAATTGCAAAATTGTACTGGTTAATTTCATGACGCCCTTCGATAAAACGCTGAATATAACCCTTTCTCCGTCACTAGTATGATGAGAAATCTCAGTAAACTTCTTGGCTAAAGTATTTATAGAATTAAGTAATCAGCGTGTACCGATATTCATCCGGTGCACGCTGTTTATGTTTTCTTGAATCTTTTTGTGGTAATAAATGGGATTATATGTTATGAATTTAGTTGTTCTGACGCAGTTTCAATTGCCTCCTTCATTAATGGATGGTCTTTGCTGTTACTCCAGTAAATAAGGAGAATATTTTCTTTTTCGTATAAGAAAGGTAACGTTGTTGGATTGGTATTTTCTGTAATTTCGTTAAATTCTTTAGCTCCTTTTAAACGATCCTTTTCTGAATTGAAGATATAGAAATGGATAAATTCTTCGGTATTATTGTTTTCTTCTGAGCCTGGCAACTTAACGGAGTACACTTCCGGTATAACATCATTTAATTTCATGGGATATCCGGTTATGCCATAAGGCTCTAATTCTAAATTTTGCGATTTAAGTGCATTGAGCACATCATCCAAATTTAACTTGTTTTCATTTTCTCTGGAACACCCGACTAAGGCAACGAAGCACATAATAATCATGATTAAGAGCAACTTTGTCTTTGTAATATTCATATGAATTCCCTCTCCTTGGATAATATATACTTATTTTACCACAAACAGTTCATACCATCCAGATTCCCTTAGATGGAGAGTGTTATTTGAGGTGTGAAATTCAATTATTTATGAAACTCCTTACCGATGGTATTTCACTCATAATCGGGATGAAATGCCATCTGAATTATTTGTATTTTTTTCATAAACGACATGAAACTACATATAGCGAAGAGCGCCTAAAGATGTGGTATACTGAAGAGTATGAATGAAAACAAAGAGGAGGTGCCTTGCGAGATGAAGGGCAAGCTAGTGCGGACCGAGGGTCACCTTGCCAATATTATACCGATTCACTTGGATGCTTCTTTCTTTTTTGAAAGAGCTGTCCGCTCGCTGGACCGTAATCATGTCGACAAGGCATTGAAATATTTTCGCAAAGCTGTTGAGTACGAGCCGGAAAATCCGGTGAATCATTGTAATATGGCGGGTATATTATCAGAAAAGGGAGACTATAAAGCTTCCAATGCCATTCTGGCTCATGTGCTGGATGTGGTTGACCCGTCGATGACGGAATGTTATTTCTATATGGCAAACAATTATGCCAACATGGATCAATTTGAGGAAGCCGAGCGGGCGTTGGTCACCTATTTAGAGGAAGACACGCAGGGGCAGTTCATGACGGAAGCAGAAGAGATGATGGAGCTTTTGTATTATGAGCTGGATCGCCCAGCCAAATTAAATCGAATCAAGTCACGCCAGGGGGTTGTGGAGCACGATCAGGCACGTGAGTTGCTGGAAGAAGGGAAGTTTGCCCAAGCTGCAGAACTGCTCGAAGGCATGTCGCCCGATTATCCGGATTATCTTGCTGCCCGTAACAATCTTGCTCTCGCCTATTATTATATGGGACTGTTCTCCAAAGCGAAAGAGACTATTGCTGATGTGCTGGAACAAGAACCGGGCAATCTGCACGCACTATGCAATCTGGCGATCTTTTATCAAAATGAGAATCGGACAGACCAAGTGCTGTTGTTGATTAAAAAACTGCGCGCGATCGTGCCATTCCAGCACGAACAGGTATACAAGCTCGCTACAACAATGGGGATTCTGGGCCAGCATGACGCGGCCTATATTCATTTCCGCCGTTTACTCAAGGGTGAAGAGACCGCTACTGATCCGGCACTGGCGCATTACGCAGCAGTAGCAGCTTTCAACACAGAACGGTATGACATCGCAAAGCGGCTGTGGCATCACGTGAACAAGCTTGACCCAGGTTCTGAGGTGGCTCGTTATTATTTGGACGGCCTTGAAGCGGTAATTCAAGGTGTGCAGGAGCCGAGTAAGTTAAGCTATCACTACCATCTTCCCTTTGACGAGCAGTTCAAGCAATGGGAGGATTACGGTAATGGCATTCCGGAAGAGATGAAAAATGATCCACTGATTCGCTCATCGTTCTTCTGGGCTTTACGTCATGGAGATCAGGCAACCAAGCTGCAGGTTATTCATGCGCTTGGCATTATTGGGGATTATGAGGTGCAACAGGCCTTGCAATTGTTCATTGATGAACCTGGTGAAGAGCCTGCCCTGGTCAAGGCGGCGCAAGCCGTTTTACATGATCTGCAAAGGGTTGAACATCCTGAATTGAACGCTGAAGTTTCTCAACCACTTACCCCGAAGGCGGAGGCGTTAAAGACCGTACCTAAGGTGAGTAAGAAGGAAATTACAGGGATTCGACTCGGAAAAGAGACGTCCCCCCATTGGCAGGCTGTTGTTGATCGTGCGCTTCAGATGTCAGAGGCGAGAGCCGAATTACAGCAAGAGATGGAGCGGATCTGGACAGATTATGTTTCCAGGGTTCGACCGGATCTATCTGGTTCCAAACAGATCGAAGGATGGGCTGCAGGACTGGAGTATCTGGCTTCCAAAAACCGTAGCCGGCCCGTTACGTATCAGAGTATCGCTGAACGTTACGGTATATCCGCATCTACTGTCAGCAAATATGCGAGGCAGCTCAATCAGATCTGTAGTGTAACTCCGCCTAACGGATAGAATTCAGAGATATAGGCTCTGTAGAACGTGGCAATTCAAGCTTGAAGCAAGGTTGTCCCTGAGAGAAGGATACATTAACCGGGAAAACGGGTAAACTTAACGAATAGGTCTAAAAATGCCTGTAGATATCATCTTGGCAAGTTATTCGCGACCATTACACATCTTAACCTGATGAAGGAGGCTGTATCTATATGTCTAAATACAGAACGATTGTGATCGGAACCGGACCTGCGGGTCTGACAGCAGCGATATACCTGGCTCGTGCGAATCTGAAACCGCTGGTGATTGAAGGTCTTCAGCCAGGTGGGCAATTGACAACGACTACAGACGTCGAGAACTTCCCGGGTTTCCCGCAAGGTATTATGGGGCCTGAGTTGATGGACAACATGCGTAAGCAAGCAGAACGTTTTGGGGCTGAATTCAAGAATGGCTGGGTGGAAGAGGTTGACTTAAGTAAGCAACCTTTTAAAGTAAGTGTGGGGGGCATTGGTGAATTGGAGGCAGACTCCATCATTATCTCCACAGGTGCTTCGGCTCGTTATCTCGGTATTCCGGGTGAGCAGGAAAACGTAGGGCGGGGAGTAAGTACTTGTGCAACATGTGACGGATTTTTCTTCCGCGGCAAAAAGATCGTTGTGGTGGGTGGTGGCGACTCCGCTATGGAAGAAGCAAGCTTTTTGACTCGCTTTGCTACAGATGTTACGTTGGTTCACCGCCGGGATGAACTGCGCGCATCCAAGATTATGCAGGATCGGGCCCGCAGCAACGAGAAGGTGAAATGGGCTTTGAACCGTACACCTCTTGAGGTTGTGCCTGAAGCAATGGGTGTCAAAGGGCTGAAGGTCCGCAACAATGAAACAGGCCAGGAAGAGTTGCTCGAAGCAGATGGTGTATTCGTTGCCATCGGGCACACGCCGAATACTGGATTTCTTGGCAATGCCATTGCACTGGATGAGCATGGGTATGTTGTGGTGAAGCCAGGAACAACAGAAACCAACATTCCAGGTGTATTTGCATGTGGTGATGTTCAGGATACGAAATATCGTCAAGCCATTACAGCTGCAGGATCAGGTTGTATGGCAGCGATGGATTGTGAAAAGTTCCTGGAGGGAAGTATCGTGCACGATTGGAGCGAAACGCTGGATAAGTAATACGCATGACAGCCCTATGGCTTGGAATAAACTAGCATAAGAGACAACGGGAAGTCTCATGAACTGAGAGAAGCCGGAGGGCTTCTCTTTTTTTGAAACGATGATGGGCATGATTTCGTATACATAAGGGGTATATTAGCTGTGAGGTGAAGAAGTTGGGGGAAATGATAAAAGATTGGCTTCAGAATGCAACGGTTAGACGTTTTTTGATCCTGCTGTTGTTCTGTTTAATTTTGTTCAGTATGGGGAGTATGCTTCATATGATTCTGCTGTTGTTCCTGGTGACATATGTCATGAACAGGCTACAGCATCTCATTACAAAAGGTTTGAATCGCTTTTTTCCAATCGACTATAAAGTCGTGGTCATTCTGCTGTATATGATTGTGATAGCCGGAATTGTACTTGGTATATCCAGATATTCACCACGGATTGTGGATCAGGTTGTGCAGTTAACCAACGAGATTATGAAATTTCTCGACACGGCTGATGGTGATAATTTTGCCTCCAAGATCGCAGGTTATCTGCAGTCCTTCGACATTAAAAATTATACCAACGAAGCGCTGAAATACATTTTTGCATTTAGTAAATGGCTGGAATTCATCTTGCTGGTTATTATTTTGAGTTTGTTCTTCCTGTTGCAGAAAAAAGAAATATATAAGTTCACGTCCAAGTTCAAAACAAGCAAAATCGGTTGGTTCTATAATGAAGTGGCATACCTGGGCGACAAATTTGTATCTTCTTTTGGTAAAGTCATTGAAGCGCAGCTGCTAATTGCCGTATTTAATACGGTGTTGACGATGCTCGGATTGTGGATCTTAGGTTACCCTTACCTATTCGCGTTAACAATTATGGTCTTCCTGCTCAGTCTGGTGCCTGTTGCAGGGGTTATGATCTCCCTTGTGCCGCTCTGTCTGATCGGGTATCAAATGGGCGGATTGCAGATGGCCATCATCGTGATCGTTATGATCATCATTATTCATGCGCTGGAAACATACTTCCTGAATCCGAAGCTCATGGCGCACAAGACCAAGTTACCGATGTTTTACACCTTTATCGTGCTGATTCTGTCGCAACATTTCCTCGGCATCTGGGGCTTGATTATTGGTATTCCAATCTTTGTCTTCATGCTGGACATTCTGGATGTAAACAAGATGGAGAAGACTGAGGAGCCTGTGCGAGTAGAGACGAAGTTGTAATTGATTCTTGAGAGTTCGCCGAATGGTTGGTAAAAAGAATAAACGCCTCCAGTGCTTCGCTGGAAGGCGTTTTTTTGTTATACCCGCACCTGAGGTGAGGGGTATCATGGGTAATTTAGTTAACAATGTCATGGTGATCAGATGACCATTGTCATTTTGTATGAATGGAACGAGGGGTAATGAAATATCATGAGTTGAGGCTCCCCTTTCTATCAGGGGAGGAGGGAGCATGGCGTTTTAATAGATTAAAATGAGGTTGTATACGCATTCAAAAATGGTGTGTGATGTAGTTCACAACCCTGCCAAAGCATGTTGCGCGTGAGGTCTTCTCGTCTTGACCCCGGCGTATCCTTCAATTATAGTTGGTACGTAGGACTTAAACTATTTTAGATAGATAAAGGTGGCTTGCAGCATGTCTGAGAAAATCTACGTTGGGGTCGATCTCGGCGGAACAGCAATCAAGGTCGGTATATGTGATGATCAAGGTCAGCTTATGCATACGTATGAAGGACCGACTGAAGTGGACCAGGGCGTTGACACGGTTATCGCCAACATCGAGAAGTATGTCCGTCATATCGTAGCCGAATCGCCATACAGCTGGGAACAGCTTGAGGGTGTCGGAGCAGGAGTTGCCGGTTTCACGAATGTACGCGAGGGGATTATTGTTCATGCTCCTAACATCGGATTTCGGAATGTAGCCATTCGTTCGGTTCTGGAAGAGCGTCTGGGCAAGCCTGTCAAAATAGATAATGATGCGAACGTTGCTGCTCTGGGTGAAGCTTGGGCTGGGGCCGGCAAGGGTGTAGACAATTGTGTATGCTTCACACTCGGTACAGGCGTTGGCGGCGGTCTCATCATGAACGGTAAAATCTATCAGGGGTTTTCCGGCATGGCAGGGGAACTGGGCCACATCAGTGTTGTGCCTGATCTGGAAGCAATCAAGTGTGGCTGTGGTAAAATGGGATGTGTAGAGACGGTATCATCCGCAACAGGTATCATTCGCATGGCGAAGGATGCTGTAGAGCGTGGTGATCATACGTCCCTTGCTTTGGTAGACAAAATCGCTGCCAAGGAAGTATTTGATGCGGCCAAAGCAGGCGATGAAGTGGCTCTGCGGATTGTAAACCGTGCGGCTTATTATTTGGGCAAATCCATGGCAACCGTAGCCGCTGTACTGAACCCGGAATTATTCATTGTTGGCGGTGGGGTATCCAAGGCAGGCGACTTCTTGTTTGATGAGATTCGAACTGTGTTTGCTCAATTGACTCCAGAGCCGTTGCAACAAGGTGTTCAGATTTTGGAAGCTACACTGGGTAATGATGCAGGAATCGTAGGCGCGGCAGGTCTCCTCTTACGTTCGTAGTACCTTTGTAACACGATATATCCGACAGCAATATGATAAGGAGGGGACATTTATGCTTGACGGTGAAGGCTCACCAGGCACAGGCGCCACGCTCATTATCATTACGGGCATGTCCGGAGCGGGTAAAACGATAGCTGTGCAGAGCCTGGAAGATCTAGGGTTTTTCTGCGTAGATAATTTACCGCCTGTTCTAATTCCTAAATTCGCGGAATTGATCGAACAGTCGAATGGCAAGATTGGCAAGGTAGCGCTGGTCATCGATCTTCGGGGACGTGAATTTTTCACAGCATTGTCCGAGTCTTTAAACTATATCAAGGATCATTTTACGATTCACTGCGAAATTCTATTTTTGGATGCAACCGATTCGGTTCTGGTTCAACGTTACAAAGAGAGCAGACGTAGACATCCGTTAGCGCCAGAAGGTATGCCGCTGGATGGCATTAAGCTGGAGCGCAAGATGCTGGAGGAACTTAAAAATTCAGCAACTCAGGTGCTGAATACCAGCACCATGAAGCCTGCTCAATTGAAGGAGCGCATCATCTCACGTTTCTCTCACTTGGAGAGCCAGATGTTGTCCGTGAATATAACGTCCTTCGGATTTAAATACGGTATTCCGATTGATGCGGATCTCGTATTCGATGTTCGTTTTTTACCGAATCCGCATTATATTGATCATTTGCGGCCGAATACAGGACAAAATAGTGAAGTGTACGAATATGTTATGAAATGGCCGGAAACGCAAGCGTTTCTGACCAAGCTGCTGGATATGCTGCATTTTCTGATTCCGCAATACCGGAAGGAAGGCAAAAGCCAGGTTATTATTGGAATCGGCTGTACCGGAGGCAAGCATCGTTCGGTAGCAATATCGGAATATTTGGGCAAAATGCTCGGAAGCAGTGAGACTGAAGCTGTTACCGTAAGCCACCGCGACGCTGACCGGGACCGTCATTGAAGAGGGTGAAGGGATGAAAGAGGCCGGACCACGGAGAGAACGTCCGAGAATCGTTGTTATGGGCGGCGGAACCGGATTATCTGTGATGTTACGCGGTTTAAAAGAGAAGCCGATGGATATCACGGCCATCGTTACGGTTGCTGATGACGGTGGGAGTTCAGGGATCTTGCGCAGTGAGTTGCAAATGCCGCCGCCAGGCGACATTCGTAACGTTCTCACCGCGCTGGCAGATGTTGAGCCACTGCTTTCGGACATGTTAAAGTATCGTTTCAATACAGGCGCGGGGCTTGCAGGCCACAGCCTGGGGAATTTGATATTGGCTGCAATGACGGATATATCAGGCGACTTTGTGACCGCTGTGCGGGAGCTTAGCCGCGTGTTTGCCGTTAGAGGTCAGGTGCTTCCGGCAGCAGGTCAAGCTGTTGTGTTACACGCTGAGATGGAGGATGGATCAATTATTACTGGTGAGTCCAAAATCCCTGAAGCAGGCGGGCGTATTAAACGTGTCTTTCTTGAACCGGATCACGTGGAGCCGTTGCCAGAAGCTGTGGAGGCTATACGCCAAGCAGATGCGATTCTGATTGGCCCGGGTAGTCTATATACGAGCATCCTTCCTAATCTGCTTGTGCCCAAACTGGCAGAAGCTGTCGTTGAAACGGATGCGGTGAAGATGTTTATTTGTAACGTAATGACACAGCCGGGAGAGACCGATAATTATACAGTGAGTGATCATCTTAAGGCAGTGCATGATCATATTGGTCACCAGCTCTTTGACTACGTGATCGTGAACAATGGTGACATTCCGCTACAAGTGCAGAATAAGTATGCGGAAAAAGGAGCAAAACCGGTTGTTCTCGATATGAATGTGCTGAAAAGTTCAGGTTATCAGGTTGTCGCAGATACGCTGGTTTTGTTCAAAACCTATCTGCGCCATGATGCTGATAAGCTCAGCCATCATATTTACCAACTGGTTCAAAATTGGATGTTACGGAAGAGGTGAAGTCCCATGTCATTTGCAGCACAGACCAAAAAAGAATTAACGATGATTGAAAGTGAAGCGTGCTGCGAACAGGCGGAACTTTCAGCCCTCATCCGTATGCTTGGTGCAGTGCAGTTATCGAATAAAAAAGTCATCTTGGATATTTCGACAGAGAATGCTGCGATCGCAAGAAGGGCATACTCTCTGCTTAAAAAGCATTTTCAAGTGCATACGGAATTGTTGGTTCGCAAAAAAATGCGGCTGAAGAAGAACAATGTGTATATTGTTCGTGTTCCGTCTATGGTTCAGGAGATTCTAAAGGAGCTGCACATCGTCTCTGAAGGATTCTTGTTTACTCCTGGCATTAATGAAGAGTTACTGGAGAAGAATTGTTGTAAGCGAGCCTATCTTCGTGGTGCGTTTCTGGCAGGTGGTTCCGTAAATAACCCGGAGGGCTCCTCATATCATCTGGAGATTGCGTCCATGTATGAAGAGCATTGTCAGGCACTGGTGGATTTGGCTAATGAATTTCATCTTAATGCCCGGTGTATAGAAAGGAAAAAAGGATTCATCCTATACATTAAGGAAGGCGAGAAAATCATTGAGTTGCTTAGCATCATTGGTGCTCACCAGGCCTTGTTCAAGTTTGAAGATGTTCGAATTATGCGGGACATGCGTAACTCGGTGAATCGAATTGTCAATTGTGAGACAGCTAATCTGAACAAAACGATTGGCGCAGCGGTTAGACAAATCGACAATATCCGTTTACTGCAAAAGGAAGTAGGTCTGGAATCTCTTCCGGATAAGCTACGTGAGGTAGCTGAGGTAAGGCTTGCTCATCCCGATATCAATCTGAAGGAAGTAGGCGAATTGCTAAAAGGTACGGTGAGCAAATCGGGCGTGAACCATCGCCTTCGGAAGATTGATGAGCTTGCTGAGAAAGTGCGTGCGGAACGTTAAAGTTGAAGGTTGAAACGAATCATTTAGGTTTAAGGTTTGTTATGACCTTACCAGGTCGTGTTGGGTTACTCGTGGGGGGGAAGGAGAGGCTTCGGCTCTGGATTTTTTGCCTAAGCCTGAGGCTATGTTTTTTCTTCTAGTGTCCTGCACGGGTTAATGGTATAATGTTGTATAAATATAATTGTGTATTTAATGTCCAGATTTCATAATAGGGGGTAAGTTTCTATGACAAAGCACCCGGTAGTTGTCCGTTTGAAAACGGGTCTCCATGCCAGACCTGCGGCACTGTTCGTTCAGGAAGCGAATAAGTACTCATCTGAAGTGTTCGTCGAGAAGGACGATAAAAAAGTAAATGCTAAAAGTATCATGGGAATCATGAGCCTTGCGATCAGTACAGGTACAGAAATCCATATTAGCGCTGAAGGCGCGGATGCGGATCAGGCTGTAAACGCTTTAGTTAGTCTGGTGAGCAAGGAAGAGCTTGAGAACCAATAAGCTTCATGAACTCAATTCAATCCATGAAGAAGTCCCGCAAGGGGCTTTTTTGCGTTTTATATAAAATTTATTAAACCGGCCTGTCAAGTGCAACATTATGGAATTTGTCCCGTCTGTTAAGGTATCAAATCGCTTCAAGTTTGAGAAGTTAACATATGAGGAGGTTATTCGTAATGGGTAAACAATGGATGAAACCGTTTGGTGCAGTGCTGGTGGCAAGCTCGTTGCTGGTCGGAGGAACGGCTTATGTAGCTCCAGGAAACTATGCTTATGCTGCCGAAGTTCAGGGCGTACAGCAAAATGTAATCAATGTCGTAGGTAAAGGTGAGATTCAAGTGAAGCCGGATATTGCCTATCTGTCCATCGGTGTGAACAGTACTGCCGATACTGCGGCGTCAGCTCAGAAAGCAAATGCTGCTAAGATTCAAAAGGTTACTAATTTGCTGAAAAATACATGGAAGATTAGTGCCGATGATATTCAAACCAGTCAATTTTACGTGCAACCAAACTACACGTATAGCGAAAAAGATGGACAGAAAATTAAAGGTTACACAGCACATCACACATTGACAGTAACTTATCGTGATATGGACAAGATTGGTGAACTGCTGGATGCAGCCTCCCAAGCAGGGGCCAATAATATTGAAAATGTACGCTTTACAGTAGAGAATCCAGAGAAATACGAATCCGAAGTGATTGCTAAGGCGGTAGCTAATGCAGATGTGAAAGCAGGAGCGATCGCTAAAGCGGTTAAACGTCAGCTGGGTACTGTTCTATCGGTAAGTCAGCCGGATGCTAATGTTCCTGTGTTCTATGCATCAGAGCTCATGTCGCAAGCGAAGAGTGAATCAGATGCAGGTACACAGATCGAAGCTGGTCAGGTCAAAGTAAGCACCGTTCTGAATATCACGTATCAGATGAAGTAAGGAACTTTGCACTTCACGGGATAAAATATTAAATATTAAGAATTTAAAATAATGACAAAAGCACTGCCCTTCGGGGCCGTGTTTTTTTGTTGCACATGTCGGCTTTGAGGAAGCGGGGCCGGAAAGTGATTACATGACTGGTTTGAGAACAGAGTGAATCATGTCTTTTTTGTAGCATTGTTCGTGACAAAACATTCATTTTCTGCAATGAATATTGGACTATTTTCATCAACATTGTAACTGGGGCTGTAAACCTTTCCGATAATGGGTTAATTATAATAAAGAGGCAAGCGTATGGCCTATGAAATCTAATTAAATTTACATACGCATTAAACCTAATGAAATATTAGAGAGGAGTTTTTTAGATGAAAACATGGAAAAAGTGGACGAGTGCATTATTGGCAGCAGGTGTAATTATGGGAGGAAGCACAGCATGGATGGATCAATCGGTTCAAGCAGCATCCGTATCTGCCAAAGTAACTGCACCGGCTGAAGTAACGTTGAAATCAGGTGGAAAAACCCTCACGCAAAAAGGGTTGCTCCAAGGTGGATCTACATGGGTGGCGCTGACAGCAGTTAAGGATGTAGCAGGTGGGACATTGAAATATGATGCAAAAACAAAGTCATATACCGTAACTGCAGCGAACAATGCAATGACTGTTAGTTTGATGGATGGACAGCCAAACGTGTATATTAATGGTTTTTATCCTCAAGTGGAAGCAAAGTTGATCCAGGGTCGTTTGTACATCCCGTTCTCTGCAATGAGAGATTATTTGGGTGTACAAGGTAGCTGGGATGCCAAAACCAAAACACTGACCCTGAGTAAAGTGAAACAAAATAACGTTCAGGTGAAATCGACCAAAGCGAATGTAACCGTTAAAAATGCTGAGGTGGATGTGCAATATCCGCAAGTGAGCGGACTGGAGAGCAAAGAGGCAGAAACGGCGATTAACAAAGTGCTAAAAGATGAAGTGGACACGGCTGTTGCTGCTTTCAAAAAACAAACGTCTGAATTCGGCGGAGCAACTGCAAATCGTCCATATGCATTCGAAGCTTCTTATGTGGTGACTTACAATGAGAACGGTGTGCTGGGTCTGATCACTCAACGTTATGAGGACTATGCAGGCGCACATGGCATGACGACTCGCACCGGTCATACGTTTGCTCTCGACACAGGTAAAGAGCTGACACTGGATGATGTAATTGCAAACAACAAATCGATGCGTGAAACGATCAGCAAAAAGGTTGGCGAGCAACTGAAAGCGAACGCGGGAACCCTGAACGACTACAAAGGCCTTAACAAAGATCAGGATTTCTACGTGACGCCAACAGGCGCAGTGGTATTCTTCCAGTTGTATGAGTACACCGCGTATGCGGAGGGCTTCCCTGAATTCAAGTTCACTTACAAGGATATTCTGCCTAAAGGAACCGCACCATTCAGCAACGTAGCTTCTGAGAAGTAAGTTCGTTTTAGCTTAGATGAAATCATAAAATAAATTAAATTCAAGTCAAGAGCACTTATACCTTCTATTCGTGAAAAATAATAAAGCAGAAGCCTCCGTCAGAGCAAGAGTGACGGGGGCTTCTGCTTTATGCAGGCAATGCACCCCAAGACCGGGTGGTGATATTGCCTGTTATAATTAAAAAGCGCAGAGCGTGCTCACCTATATTCAGGTGATGCACGCTCTGCGCCTATTCTTGTTGTCTCCAGGCAGCTAAAGCTTAGATGCCTTGGGAGCCTACGTTTTGGATTACTTTATCGATGATACCGTAATCGGCTGCTTCAGCAGCACTCATGAAGTAGTCACGATCTGTATCTTTTTCGATACGCTCCAGAGGTTGACCTGTGCGCTCGGAGATGATGCGGTTCAAGGTATCACGCATTTTCAGAATGCGGCGTGCACGGATTTCGATGTCCGAAGCTTGACCTTGTGCACCACCAAGAGGTTGGTGAATCATAATTTCACTGTTTGGCAACGCAAAACGTTTACCTTTTGCACCGGCATTCAGCAAGAATGCACCCATGGAAGCCGCCATACCTACGCAGATTGTAGATACATCCGGTTTGATGAACTGCATTGTATCGTAGATTGCCATACCAGCTGTAATGGACCCGCCTGGGCTGTTGATGTATAGGTGAATGTCTTTCTCCGGATCTTCCGCTGCCAGGAACAACATCTGTGCCATGATGGCATTCGCGACAACGTCATTCACGTCGCTGCCAAGGAAAATGATACGATCCTTCAGCAATCTGGAATAAATATCATAGGCGCGCTCACCCCGGTTGCTCTGTTCAACGACCATTGGAATATAACTCACGTGAAAAACCTCCTCGGAAATGTAAATGTTAAATGGTGTTTATACTTAAACTGTTACCGTATTAACCACATCATAAACAATCTCAAACAAAAAGTCAAAGAAAGTCAAACTAAGTTTGAAAAAAAAGAAACCTTTCCGGTTTCGTTGGTTAAATGCTTTATGAGCTGTTAAAAAATTAAGTGGCGCGCCCGCCAAGAATCGAACTTGGATCTCAGGCTTCGGAGGCCTACGTCATATCCATTGGACCACGGGCGCAAATTATGTGACAGCAATAATGATTATAGCTTATGCACTGGTGAATTGCAAGCAGTTGCTTTGCATGAACATGATGTGGTTTTCCTTACGATGAATGGGCTCACGTTGTCTTTCATGAATGGGCTGAGCTATTCCGAAGATGGTTTGAATTGTTTCGGAAATGATCATGATGAAGAAGAATGGATAAAGCTTGTATTTCAGTACATGCTATTAGAGGTTTTGGACATGCCCTATGAAAATGAAGCACAGCAAGATATAGATGTTATGTGTGGACTTCTTCTATATATGGTATGAGATCCTCATTTCCTTATCTCGATGTGTAGAGGTTGTGAAAATAGGCGCGTACAAACGCCTGCTAACCTGTCGAAATAAGCAATCGAAACACTTGCATCTCGCGTCAGTTTTAGGTAGAATGAACGTGGGACTTAAAAAGTTAACCCGGGACATTTTAAGGCCATGCAGAAAGCTTGGAACATGAAGCTTGCGGGAGTGGAAAGCATGCGAACGATCTTGGAAGTGCAAAAGCAGCTTCTGCCCGATCTCATGGATGTCTTGAAAAAACGCTATACGATTCTGCACCAGATCATGTTATCGGATGTGATTGGGCGGAGAACGTTAGCCAATTCCATGCAGATGACCGAGCGGGTTCTGAGAGCTGAGACCGATCTGTTAAAGGCTCAGGGACTTATCGAAATTGACAGTGCAGGGATGAAGATCAGCGAGGCGGGTTATAATTTGCTGCAGCAATTAGAACCTGTCGCGAAAGAGCTGTTTGGATTATCCGAGCTGGAAGAGCGAATCAAGCAAGCCTACGGTCTGCAAAAGGTAGTCGTGGTTCCTGGTGATTCGGATATATCTCCTTACGCCAAAAGGGAGCTTGGAAGAGCTGGAGCAAAAGCTCTCAGCAGTATCATGAATGACAACGACGTTGTCGCTGTAACAGGCGGATCAACAACGGCCGAAGTCGCAGAACAACTCACACCACCGACTTCAATGAAGGGTGTCTGGTTTGTACCAGCACGTGGCGGGTTGGGAGAGAGCCTGGAAATTCAGGCAAATACGATTGCATCCACGATGGCAAAACGGACAGGGGCTCAATACAAACTCCTGCATGTACCGGATTTGCTTAGTGACCATGCCTATGAATCACTGATCCAGGACCCGGGAGTTCAGGAGATTTTACAGCTGATCAGGCAATCGCGCATCGTAATTCATGGCATTGGTGATGCTGTGGAGATGGCGAAGAGACGCAAGCTTGCACCGGAGATCATTGACGAACTTCAGGAGCAGGGAGCTGTATCGGAGTCCTTCGGGTATTACTTCAATGGTCAGGGTGAGGTGGTACATACCATGCTTACGCTGGGCATGCGGCTTCAGGATATCGAACGCACCGATGTAGTCATTGGCATTGCGGGCGGCAAAAGCAAGGCAGCTGCCATCCATTCCGTACTGCGGTTCGGACAGGAAGATATTCTGATTATTGATGAGGCTGCGGCCGAAGTCATCGTCGCTGACATGGAAAACATCTAACTTTTCAGAGATGAAATGGTTGTATTTTGAACACAACTCTTGTTGTCTTGACGGACTTTACCGTCTGTCTTGAATATATAGCTTCATAAAAAACTAATCAAAACTTGGGAGGAACTTACTCATGATTAAAGTAGGTATTAACGGTTTTGGACGTATTGGTCGTTTGGCATTCCGCCGTATTCAAAATGTAGAGGGCATTGAAGTAGTAGCAATCAACGACTTGACTGACGCTAAAATGCTGGCTCATTTGCTCAAATATGATACAACTCAAGGTCGCTTCGATGGCGATGTTGAAGTACATGATGGTTTCTTCAAAGTAAACGGCAAAGAAGTTAAAGTACTTGCTAACCGTAACCCTGAAGAACTGCCTTGGGGAGACCTGGGTGTAGACATCGTTCTGGAATGTACTGGTTTCTTCACAACAAAAGAAGCTGCTGAGAAACACTTGAAAGGTGGAGCTAAGAAAGTTGTTATCTCCGCACCAGCTACTGGCGACATGAAAACCATCGTTTACAACGTAAACCATGAAATTCTCGACGGTACTGAAACTGTAATCTCCGGCGCATCTTGCACAACAAACTGCCTGGCACCTATGGCAAAAACACTGCAAGACAAATTCGGAATCGTTCAAGGTTTGATGACTACAATTCACGCTTACACTGGCGACCAAAACACATTGGATGCTCCACACCCTAAAGGTGACTTCCGGCGTGCTCGCGCAGCAGCTGAAAACATCATTCCTAACACAACTGGTGCTGCTAAAGCAATCGGTCTGGTTATCCCTGAACTGCAAGGCAAATTGGATGGTGCAGCTCAACGTGTACCAGTAGCTACTGGTTCCCTGACTGAGCTTGTAACTGTTCTGGGCAAAAAAGTTACTGCTGAAGAAGTTAACGCAGTAATGAAAGAAGCTTCCGATCCACAAACTTTCGGATACACTGAAGACGAAATCGTATCTTCCGATATCCAAGGAATCACTTTCGGTTCCCTGTTTGATGCAACTCAAACTAAAGTTCTGACTGTCGGCGACCAACAACTGGTTAAAACTGTAGCTTGGTATGACAACGAAATGTCCTACACAGCTCAATTGGTTCGCACATTGGAGCACTTTGCAAAAATGATCAAGTAATATCTGTAATAACATAGAGCGGAAACAGATTGTTATTGTTTCCGCTCTTTATATATGGATATTTAGTTAATTTCTCATGAACACCAGAACTGACAAGGGATTCAGCTCTTGAAAGGTTCACCAAATACATGGGTGCGGAGGAAATAGAGATGAACAAAAAAAGTGTACGCGATATCGAATTGAATGGAAAACGGGTATTTGTCCGTGTAGATTTCAATGTGCCGCTCGAAGATGGTAAAATTACAGATGACAAACGTATTCGTGCAACACTGCCTACGATCAACTTCCTGATCGAAAAAGGTGCAAAAGTGATCTTGGCGAGCCACATGGGACGTCCAAAAGGTGAAGTTGTAGAATCCATGCGTTTGACACCAGCAGCTGAGCGTTTGTCTGAATTGCTGGGTAAACCGGTTACTAAAGCGGATGATTCCGTAGGTGAAGCGGTTAAAGCTCAAGTCGCGGCATTGAACGATGGCGACGTATTGTTGCTTGAGAACGTTCGTTTCCACGCAGGCGAAGAGAAAAACGATCCGGAACTGGCAAAACAATTTGCTGAACTCGCTGACGTATTCGTTAACGATGCATTCGGTGCAGCTCACAGAGCACATGCTTCGACCGAAGGAATCGCTCACTTGCTTCCAGCAGTGTCCGGTTTGTTGATGGAAAAAGAGCTTGATGTGTTGGGTAAAGCCATCTCCAACCCTGAGCGTCCTTTCACAGCAATCATCGGCGGTTCCAAAGTGAAAGACAAAATCGATGTGATCGACAACCTGCTTAACATTGCAGACAACGTAATCATCGGTGGTGGTTTGTCTTACACATTCATGAAAGCTCAAGGCCACGAAGTAGGTCAATCCCTGCTGGATGAGTCCAAATTGGATGTAGCACTTGGCTTTATCGAAAAAGCGAAAAAATTGGGTAAAAACTTCTACCTGCCAGTGGATATCGTAATCTCTGACGATTTCAGTGCGGACGCAAACACAAAAATCGTTGAAGTTGGCGACATTCCTGCAGATTGGGAAGGTATCGACATCGGTCCTAAAACACGTGAGATCTACGCTGACGTAGTTAAAAACTCCAAACTGGTTGTATGGAACGGACCTATGGGCGTATTCGAAATCGAGCCATTCTCCCACGGTACTCGTGCAGTAGCAGAAGCTTGTGCTACAACATCTGCTTACACAGTTATCGGCGGAGGCGACTCTGCAGCGGCAGCTGAGAAGTTCAAATTGGCTGACAAAATGGACCACATCTCCACAGGTGGCGGTGCATCGCTCGAGTTCATGGAAGGCAAAGTGCTTCCAGGCGTAGTTGCATTGAACGACAAGTAAGCTTTAAGCTATAGCATGAAGGAGTTGAAACCAATGAGAACACCAATTATCGCGGGTAACTGGAAAATGTTCAAAACGGTTTCCGAATCCAATGACTTCATTCAGGAAGTTAAAGGAAAAGCGGAAGTCGCAGGCGTAGAAACAGTAATCTGCGCACCTTTTACAAACCTGCCATCCCTGGTAGAAGCTGTGAAAGGCACTAACATCAAAATCGGCGCACAAAATCTTCACTTCGAAGACAACGGTGCATTCACTGGTGAAATCAGCGGTATCATGCTGAAAGAACTGGGTGTCGATTACGTGATTATCGGTCACTCGGAGCGCCGTCAGTACTTTGCGGAAACCGATGAGACTGTCAATAAAAAGTTGCATGCAGCATTCCGTCATGGATTGACTCCAATCTTCTGCCTGGGTGAAACGCTTGAAGAGCGCGAAGCAAACCAAACAAAAGACGTATGTAAAGTGCAAACCGAAGCAGCTTTCGCTGGTCTGACTGCTGAGCAAGCAGCTCAAGTGGTTATCGCTTATGAGCCAATCTGGGCGATTGGTACAGGTAAATCCTCTACATCCCAAGATGCGAATGAAGTTATTGCTTACATCCGTACATTGGTGAAGGATCTGTACAACGAGCAGGTTGCAGATGCGGTTCGTATCCAATACGGCGGCAGCGTGAAACCGGAAAACGTAACAGAATACCTCGGACAAAGCGACATCGACGGCGCACTTGTTGGCGGTGCCAGCTTGCAGCCGACTTCGTTCATCGCGCTTGTTGAGGGGGCGAAGTAAGATGACAGCTCCAAAACCTGTAGCACTGATCATTATGGATGGCTTCGGTCTGCGTAACACGGTGGAAGGCAATGCGGTAGCGCAAGCCAAAAAACCGAACTATGACCGTTTCATGAGCCAGTTCCCACACACAACTTTGACTGCATGCGGTGAGGCTGTAGGTTTGCCGGAAGGACAAATGGGGAACTCCGAGGTAGGTCACCTGAACATTGGTGCCGGCCGGATCGTATATCAGGATTTGACCCGTATCTCCAAATCGATTCGTGACGGCGAGTTCTATGACAATGAAACACTTGTCAAAGCGGTGCGCGAAGCGAAACAGAACGGTAAAAAGCTTCATCTCTACGGCTTGTTGTCCGATGGTGGCGTACATAGTCACATCGACCACTTGTTCGCGATGCTGGATCTGGCTAAAAAAGAAGAAATGAATGAAGTATATATTCATGCCTTCCTGGATGGCCGTGATGTTATGCCGGACAGTGGTAAAGACTTCATGCAGAATCTGATCGCTAAGATTGATGAAGTGGGTGTAGGTAAAATCGCAACGGTTCAAGGCCGCTACTACGCTATGGACCGTGACAAACGCTGGGAGCGTGTGGAGAAATCTTACCGCGCCATCGTTTACGGTGATGGACCGAAATACACTGATCCACTCAAAGCGGTTGAAGAATCGTATGAGAAATCCGTATTTGACGAGTTCGTTGAACCAACGGTTATCGTTCAAGCGGATGGTGAGCCGGTAGGTCTGGTAGAGAGTGGCGATTCCGTCATCTTCCTTAACTTCCGTCCCGACCGTGCAATCCAGTTGTCGCAAGTATTCACGAACTCCGATTTCCGCGGTTTCGATCGTGGGCCGAAGTTCCCTGTAGGCTTGCACTTTGTGTGCCTGACGTTGTTCAGCGAAACAGTTGAAGGTTATGTGGCTTACTCGCCTAAAAACCTCGACAATACGCTGGGTGAAGTGCTGGTACAGAATAACAAAAAACAACTGCGTATTGCAGAAACGGAGAAGTACCCGCACGTAACCTTCTTCTTCAGCGGCGGCCGTGATGTAGAGCTTCCAGGCGAAACTCGCGTGCTGATTAACTCACCTAAGGTGGCAACGTATGACCTGCAACCGGAGATGAGCGCTTATGAAGTAGCCGATGCAGCAGTCCGTGAGATTGAAGCGGATAAACACGATGCGATTATCTTGAACTTTGCTAACCCTGACATGGTTGGACACTCCGGTATGCTGGAGCCTACGATCAAAGCGGTTGAAGTGACGGATGAGTGCATGGGTCGCGTTGTAGACGCGGTACTTGCCAAAGGCGGCGTGGTGCTGATCACTGCGGATCATGGTAATGCGGATATGGTGTTTGATGAGCAAGGACGTCCGTTCACAGCTCATACAACGAACCCGGTTCCATTTATCGTGACTGATCCAAATGTAACATTGCGTGAAGGCGGAATTTTGGCCGATATCGCGCCAACCATTCTTGACCTGATGCAATTGCCACAACCGGAAGAGATGACGGGAACATCCGTTATTGCTACCCGTAAGTAAGTTGCACAGCCAACATATATGAAATTGGGAAGTTTGGCGTTTGCCCCTGAACGGAGGCAGCAGAAATGGTCTGAAGAAGCGTGAGCGTTCGCCTTTATCACTAGGATTCCAATTTATGAGAATAAGTTCAAAGGAATCCGGGGATAACAGCGATCGGAAGACGATTCTGCTGATGTAGTGGCTAAGGGGAAACACAAGTGGTCCTAATTTTTAATAAATCCAAAATTAAAGGAGATTATCACTCATGACTATTATTTCTGACGTGTACGCTCGCGAAGTCCTCGACTCCCGCGGTAACCCTACAGTTGAAGTTGAAGTATACCTGGAGTCCGGCGCAATCGGACGCGCAATCGTTCCATCTGGTGCATCCACTGGTGCCCACGAAGCAGTTGAGCTTCGCGATGGTGACAAATCCCGTTACCTCGGTAAAGGCGTTCTGCAAGCTGTTAAAAACGTAAATGAAATCATCGCTCCAGAAGTAATCGGTATGGATGCTTTGGATCAACTGGGTATCGACAGATTGATGATCGCTTTGGATGGTACGCCAAACAAAGGTAAATTGGGCGCAAACGCAATCCTGGCTGTATCCATGGCTGTAGCTCGCGCTGCTGCTGATGCTCTGGAATTGCCACTGTATGTTTACCTGGGCGGATTCAACGCGAAAGCATTGCCAGTACCAATGATGAACATCATCAACGGTGGTGAGCACGCTGACAACAACATCGACGTACAAGAGTTCATGGTATTGCCAGTTGGCGCACCTAGCTTCAAAGAAGCTCTTCGCGTAGGCGCAGAAATCTTCCACAACCTGAAATCCGTACTGAGCTCCAAAGGCTTGAACACAGCTGTAGGTGATGAAGGTGGTTTCGCACCAAACCTGGGTTCTAACGAAGAAGCAATCACTACAATTATCGAAGCAATCGAAAAAGCTGGTTACAAACCAGGTGTTGACGTATTCTTGGGTATGGACGTTGCTTCCACTGAGTTCTACAAAGATGGTAAATACACTTTGGCTGGTGAAGGTAAATCTTACACTTCCGCTGAGTATGTTGACCTTCTGGCTTCTTGGGTTGAGAAGTACCCAATCATCACGATTGAAGACGGTATGTCCGAAGATGACTGGGATGGTTGGAAATTGCTCACTGAAAAATTGGGTGACAAAGTACAACTCGTTGGTGACGACTTGTTCGTAACGAACACTGAGCGTCTTGCTAGAGGTATTGAGCAAGGTATCGGTAACTCCATCCTGATCAAAGTAAACCAAATCGGTACCCTGACTGAAACATTCGATGCAATCGAAATGGCTAAACGTGCAGGATACACAGCTGTAATCTCCCACCGTTCCGGTGAGTCCGAAGACAGCACAATCGCTGACATCGCTGTTGCAACAAACGCGGGTCAAATCAAAACGGGTGCTCCTTCCCGTACAGACCGTATCGCAAAATACAACCAATTGCTTCGCATTGAAGATCAATTGGATGAGCTTGCTCAATACAATGGTCTTAAAGGATTCTACAACCTCAAAAAATAAGCTGTGTACACAGCTTTTCGGGCAAGCCGGGTAACCGGCTTGTCTTTTTTATGATTATATATGGTGCTGTAGAGTGTGGATGTAGTAGCTACATGAATACTTGGTGTCCAATTTTGAAATTTAAGGGAAATAGGGTGTGGTGTACTACTTGTTTCACGCCTATAGCTATGCTACAATTAAAGTAAGTGTTTTTATGGTCAGATGTTATGCCCACATGGGTAGGAGGTGGAAAGAATGGATATTGCTTTGAAATTGCTGCTCGTTGTTTTCTCGATCGGTCTAATCACTGTAGTATTGCTGCAGCACGGGAAAAGCGCTGGTTTGGCGGGTGCCATCTCCGGTGGTGCGGAACATCTTTTCGGTAAAACGAAAGCGCGCGGATTGGATCTTTTCTTGCAACGTGCAACGGTGGTACTGGGTGCAGGATTTATGATTTTGGCTGTTATTGTTACGATCGTTTCGAAGTAACTAGCAGTCAGCAAGAAACCGAATAGCTGAAGCCAATGGCTTAACGGATAAACCTTCGTTTCGTGCAGAAACGGAGGTTTTTTAGTAGAAATTTATTGCTCCAAAGTTTTCCAATTTATATTGCTATATAGGCCATCTAGTCCTTCATGAAATTGAGGGATACTGCATTTTGCTTGTAACTTCTGTTCGATTCCCCCTTACTGTTTTAGAGACCCATTTCAGGCAGGTATGCCCCGGCGAGATGTAAAATTCCTGTGATTAATACTTCAAACGTATAGATAAGATTTGTGGTGAAACTTATTTTCTAAATGCTAATTTAAATCAGATCGGGCATATCACATACTGCATAAACTGTTTGAAGGAGCAGACTCAAACGGCTAACTTGGAACGCTAAGAGACCAAGGGTCTTTTTTGGGTAGCTACGGATGGGCTGGATTGAATTCGTGTATACTAGGGTATGAGATAGTAAGGGCGCGGTAATCATACGCATTTTACTATATGGCATCTGTACGAATAAGGCACGAATTCCGATACATAAAGAGAAGAGATCAGACTATACTCTTACGTTTCCCGAGGTGAAAACTAATGATAACCGAACAACAATTGCTTGACTTCATGCGGGAGACCGCTTATAAACCGATGACTTATCAGGAGTTGGAACAGCACTTTCAGATTGAGGATGCTGCTGATTTCAGAGCCTTTTTGATTATGCTGAATACGCTGGAGGAATCCGGTAAAATTTTGCTAACGAGTAACAATCGCTATGGTATGCCGGAGCGTATGAATCTGGTGCGTGGGCGCCTGCAAGCGCATGCGAAGGGGTTTGCCTTTCTGATTCCAGAAGACCGTGAGCACCCGGACGTATACATCCATGCGAATGATATGAAAAGTGCAATGAATGGTGATATTGTGCTTGTGAAAGTAACGTCCCAAGGGCCGTCCGGTGGACGTCTGGAGGGTGAAATTGTACGGATTGTGACGCGTGCAATTACACAAGTTGTAGGAGTTTTTCAGAGCCACGAAGTGTACGGATTTGTAATTCCGGACGATAAACGGATTAATCGTGATATTTTTATCCCGCGTACGAATTTTGCCGGTGCTGTAGATGGACAGAAAGTTGTTGCCAAGATTGTCAGTTACCCGGAAGGTCGTGCAGCGGCTGAGGGTGAGATTATCGAGATTTTGGGTCACAAGGATGAGCCGGGCATTGATATTTTATCGGTCATCCGCAAACACCAGCTGCCTGAAGCTTTCCCGGATGAAGTGATGCAAGAAGCGGAAAAAGCACCGGACTCCATTACGGATGAAGAGATTATTCAGCAGGGACGCCGCGACTTGCGTGGTCTGAACATCGTTACGATTGATGGCGAGGATGCGAAAGACCTGGATGATGCGGTTAACGTGGAAAAACTGCCGAATGGCAGCTACCGTCTGGGCGTGCATATTGCCGATGTGGGTTACTACGTGCGTGAGAACTCCAAACTGGATCAGGAAGCATATAACCGCGGATGCAGTGTGTATCTCGTGGACCGGGTTATTCCGATGCTGCCACAACGTCTGTCGAACGGGATCTGTAGTTTGCATCCACAGGTGGATCGTCTAACGTTGTCTTGTGAGATGGAATTTAACGACCAGATGAAGGTTGTGAAACACGACATTTTCACGAGTGTTATCAAAACGAAGGAACGTATGACCTATACTAACGTACGCAAAATTCTTGAAGGCGAAGAGCCGGAGTTGCTTGAACGTTATAAAGATTTGGTGGATGATTTCCACCTGATGAAAGAGATCGCATTGAAGCTACGTGCGATGCGTATGCGCCGCGGGGCGGTTGATTTTGATTTTGAAGAATCCAAAATCATTGTCGATGAGAACTGCAAACCGGTGGATATTGTGAAACGGGAGCGTTCCATTGCAGAACAAATCATTGAGGAATTCATGCTTGCAGCCAATGAGACCGTAGCGGAGCATTTCCACTGGCTCAAAGTGCCGTTTATCTATCGTGTGCATGAAGACCCAGATCAGGAAAAACTGCAAAACTTCCTCGCTTTTGCGGCGAATTTTGGACACCAGGTCAAAGGGCGTGGCAATGCCATTCATCCAAGGGCGCTTCAATCACTACTGGAGGATATTAACGGTACGAAAGAGCAGACGGTCATCAGCACGATGATGCTACGTTCCATGAAACAAGCGAAGTATGATTCGGAGATGTCTGGCCACTTTGGTCTGGCTGCTGAGTTCTACAGTCACTTTACATCACCGATTCGTCGTTATCCCGATCTGGTTATTCACCGGGTCATTCGTGAAGTGATTGAGAACAAAGGAGCATTACCGGAGAATCGCCAAGAGTATCTGGCAAGCCGGATGTCGGATATCGCCCAGCAGTCTTCAGAGCGCGAGCGTGTGGCGGTGGAAGCTGAGCGCGATACGGAGAAAATGAAAAAGGCCGAGTACATGCTTGATAAGGTCGGCGAAGAGTTCGAAGGCATCATCAGCAGCGTAACCAGCTTCGGTATGTTTATTGAGCTGGAGAACACGGTAGAAGGTCTGATTCGACTTAGCGCGCTGACAGATGACTATTACCATTTTGATGATCAGCATATGGCCTTGATTGGTGAACGCACATCCAAAGTATTCCGCATTGGCGACGAAGTCAAAATTCGCGTAGCACGTGTGAGTATGGAAGAGTACACGATTGATTTTGAAATGGTCGATATGAAACCTCGCCGTGAACGGGATGGCGGTTTTGACCGTGGTGGACGCGGTGGTAAAGGCGGTCGTCCTGGTAGCGGCGGCGGCCGAGGCGGAGCCAAAGGTGGTTTTGGTGGAGGCCGTGGCGGTAAAGGCGGCGGTGCTGGTGCAGGCGGTAAACGTGATCGCGGTGGCAGATCGGCAGAAGAGAGCAGTAAAGGTGCCCGCGGTGGAGCGGCAAATGCCGGAGCAAGCGCAGGCTCATCAGCAGGTGGGTTTGCTGGTAAAGGCAGCGGCAGACCGAAAGGTGAACGTCGTGCGAGTGATGCAGGCGCTTCGGGTAGTCGTGGTAAAGGTGCGGTAAGCTTTGGTTTTGGTTCGGGTAAAGGCGGATATAGCTCTGCCCCGGCTGGTCAGGATAGTGGATCAGGTGAACGTAGCCAAGGAAGTAGCCTCAATGGTAGCGGCCGTGGAGAAGGAAGCTTCAAATCCGGTAAGGGCGGTAGCGGTAAAGGTGGCAAAGGAGGAGGTAAACGTAAGAACACCTCACCTAGCGGTATTTTTATCGGTGAAAATGCTACACCGGGCGGCGCGCAAGAAGGCGGAGCACCTCGCCGTAAACGTAAGAAAAACAAAGGCGGGGCCGGGAATGGGACAGCCGCTTTTGTTCGGAAGAAAAAGAAGTAAGTGAGAAGCCAGAAAGGGGCGGCGCAGGCCGCCTCTTTCTTGATTTTAACAGCTGTCCTTGCTACAATTAAGGTCTGGCACAGGTTTTTTGGTGCAACATGGATGCTATGCTGGTACAGCATGGTACGGGTTTATTTTACGAAGAAGGAGTGAGGACATGGGCAAGAATGATGGGCAGAACAAAGTGCTTGCACAGAACAAAAAGGCTTCCCATGACTACTTCATTGAAGATACGTATGAAGCGGGCATGGTGCTAACCGGCACAGAAATCAAGTCGATCCGTAACGGTCGTGCGAACATTGGAGACTCATTTGCTACGATTCGTAACGGTGAGATTCATATTCACAATATGCATATTAGTCCTTTTGAACAAGGCAATCGGCATAATCCGCTTGATCCAACACGCACACGTAAATTGTTAATGCATAAGGTGCAAATTCATAAATTGCTTGGATTATCCAAGCAGGATGGATACAGCATCGTGCCATTGAAAATTTACATTCGTAATGGCTACGCGAAGCTGCTACTTGGCTTGGGTAAAGGTAAGAAGCAATATGATAAACGTGACACTGCCGCGAAACGGGATGCTCAACGTGATATCCAACGTGCACTGCGCGAGAAGCAGAAGGTTGCGCGTTAAAAGAGAACGACGTTTCGCCAATGTTTATTCGCGTCGAGAAACTCGGAATCGATGGAGCCTCGCAGTTTGCCTATGTATGGGTGAGTGTGAGGCTTTTCATTTTGTAGATTGCGTAAATTTGTGCACCGGTGGGTAAATTAATTAAACCAACGGTTGTAGCTGGGTAAACTTTACTTCCGATGAGTCACGCGGTATAATATGTAGACGATTGAGCCTGATGGCATGGTTAGTTGGCTAGTTTGGATAACCTTTCATCTGCGCTCAGTAGACTGGATTGCTTTCCAGCAATCTGCACTATATCGGTGATTCGGGCTGTGATATGATTATTCATGTAGCAGACAGGAATGCCGAGTATGTAAGAAACATCTTTTCACCTTGGAGGGATTAGATGTGCAGCACCTTTGCTCCGTATTCACGGATTAATCCTGGAGCCCTTCTTCATTGAGGGGGCGTTTATGGATTCGACGGGGATAGTTCGAGCATGGGTAGCGGGTAGTGGGGACGCGTCCGCTTCATCAACGCTAAAGCCTATTAAACGGCAAACAACAAACAAACTACGCTTTCGCAGCCTAAGAAACTGTGTGCGTGCTTCTACCCTGCATCGCCCATGTGACAGGACTAGGGGCTAACAAGTAGTGGGATACGCTGTCACATCTCCGCCTGGGGTGTGCTGAAGAAGACAATCAGGCTGACCCAACGTATAGCCGGTTACGGGGCGATACTCGGGTGACATCAAAACTGTGACTACACCCGTAGAAGCTTATGTGTCGTTATCTTCGGACAGGGGTTCGACTCCCCTCGCCTCCATTAGTAGTAACAGCAACGGCCACCATTTGGTGGCCGTTTTTGCTATGTCTTTAACCAATGTGTGCGTGAAACGCACGAAAAAATATTGCTATGTACATCCCGTCATAATTGGACTCCCTAGGAATCACCGCGGCCTTTATTGGACACGAATTTGGTTATCCCCATTCACTTCGTACTATCTCGAAAATGATACATTGCCAAGGGTTAGCTGGACAGAATATAGAGATTTCCGTGATTGATTTCTTTTAACTCTAGACAACCCCCAATCTTATTAGAATGTTTTAACAACGTTGCCCTCGATTTCTCCATCTACAAGCCTATATCAAGAGGAGATGACTTTACAATGCTACTTTGGTTTTTGCCGAGGATCTTTCGTGAGCGAACTGGTGCAACTGGCGAATGATGCATTTTCAGGGTTGAAAAGACACCCTATTCGTAAGTTTGATTGAAGTTTTCAACGAGTCTTAATATTTGATTTAGAATTAGAAGCATTTCCTTATGCGTGGTTTATGTGTTATTAATCTCATATCCTGCCTGTCTTATTGATTGTTTCTCACTTATAAATGATTTTATTGATTCATTTACCGTTTTTTAGATTTTTAATCTTCAACTTATATAGATAAGCTGAATTCAGAAGAAACGAAGAGCCAATCAGCAGTTAAGGAGTACAAATAAAAAAAACTTCCTTTTAACAGATATATAAAGGTGAAAAAAGACGCTTTGCCTGAATAGAGATTCGTGGTTAGGAGGATTTAATACTAGGCTTACAGGATTGAATATTTTCCTTTACATTGCACTATATTATAATGAGGATGTATTGTTATTCTTGTTTAATCCCACAGGAATTTTAATTATTTCATCAGGTTTCAGGTCGAATTTAGAAATTAGAATTTCCTCTGTAACCTTATATGAAAATGGGTCAGGGCGATAATGGCCTGACTTTGTATTTAAAATGATTCCTTTAAGTAAGTCCCCATTTTTCACAAAACATATCTCACCTGCAGTTCTAACTTTCAAGTCTTTATTATGAACTAGTATGGGGTGTACGATCTGCACATTGTTTATAGTAGTTGAATTGCGATTTAGAACAAGCTCACTAACAGTCATTGGAGAATTGTAAATAACCAATTCATTTTCTTGATTAACTGTATAAATATACCACAAAGAGTCTTCAAGTAATGAAATATCCTTTCTAGAACTAATATTTTTAATGTTGAAACTCGCATCGGGTAATGCATTACAATAATTTTTTTGAAAGTAATCTTCATCAAAAACGTAAACTTCTCCTGCATTTTTTTCATCTTTTTCAATGGTTATATACTGTTGTAAACTGGATAGTGGCAAATTTTCATAATTGTATTGTTCAATTACCTTTTGTAGGACTTGGTTCATTGTTGCTTCATGAAATTGCGAGGTTTTTATTAAGTGAGCTAAAAAATGTAAACGGACAATTAGTGCACCTATACTCATATCTCCAAATTTGCTGATTTTATCTCGAAGGATATTTTCATATTGGTTGTTCATTTCTTGTAATTCTATACTCATTAAATATTCCCCCTCATCAGTATTTACTTTGCAGTTCTTTGAATTTATTGAAAAAGTTAAGATAAATTTCCTCTTGTAATAGATCAATATTAAAATCTGTAAGCAGTTGGTATGTGTCTTTACTAGAGCTTTTCTCAAGAAAACTTTTCATATCGAATTCATTGTTCAGAATTTTTTGAGCAATAAACTCACCAATTATGAAAGCTATGGGATAGGCAATTATAGATTTAGGGTTATTGTAGAAAAAAGGAACTTTAGTCCATTCTAACGATATAAATTTAGGGAGTTCCACATTAGAACCATAGTATTTGAGAAGCATTTCATTATAGTGTTTAGACAGAACCTCAGAATTTAATGTGACTTTTTGTGATCTTTTAATCTCATAAATCAAGATTTCAAATTCACTCAGCAGCATACTTCTGAAGTAATTCGCTCTAAATTTTTCTAGGTACATATCTAAATAAAGACTGGGTGATAAATTATTTTCAACATAATGCATAAAAATAGATTCGAAAATACTAGCATGAATTTCGGCTGTTAACTGGGGAACTGATCTATACGATTGACCTGCAGGTAAGCCAATGTTCGCAATAGCATGACCTAATTCATGGGCTAAGGAAATCAGGCTTTGTAAGTCAGATTGAAAATTTATTGATATAAAGGGCCAGTTAGGGCTTACAGCATCTATTAGATAAGAACCAGATCGTTTGTTTTTGGAATTAGTAATATCAATAAATCCTTTAGAGAAAAAAAATTTGATTTGATTTTGATATGTTAAATCCAGCACTGAGAATGCTTCTAGTATCATATTTTGTGCATCTCTATAAGATATATTTAAACTTTCATGATTAATCGGAAATTGAATATCAGTTATCGAATACCGATTTGATTTTAATTTTTGCTTACGAAGTTCCATATATTGATGTAAAGTTTTTATATTTCGGTTATTTTGTTGCATAATAAATTCTAGTAACTCCTTACGCAGACTTTCATCAGTAACGGAATATTGAAGATGTGATTGCTTATTGAATGTTATAATACCATCTAAGCAGGAAGAGATTACATTTTTATATTGGTTATATGACTTATATAAATTTTCAAAAGCATTTTTTCTTAAAGTATGATCCGTACTGGATAAAAATGAAGAATAGTTTTCTTTGGTTAACTTAAAGCTATTATTATGTGAATCATTGATGTTATCAAAATTGATATCTTTGTTGTATATATCATTGAAAATTTTACGATATATTATTTCTTCTGAATCTGTGTAAGTTTCTATTTTTTCTGAATTGATAAATTTAAACCAGATATCTCTCAAGCCCAAAGATTGATTTAATCTTTTTCGATATAACTCACTTACTAAATTGTTGTAATAAGTTACTTTACTAAAGTTAACAAGATGATCTAATTCTAATGTTATTTCTTTAACTTTATCTTTGTCAGTAGTTCCTGTGGTTATTGCAGTGTTTAACCTATTTTTAAGATAAATAAATTTATCTTGCCATTGTTCATCAGAATTATACAGATTGGATGTTTTCCATATACCTGAATCTAATATGCTTTTTGCATAATCGTATTTCGAGATGTTGCTTAACTTAGCATCAAATTTTTTTTGAATTATTTCAATTAAAGGTTGGAATTCATTAACACTGAGAAGATCTTCCTGAATTCTTTCACTACTCTCTAATTCGCAGACAAAGAGAGTATCAACAATTGCATTAATATCCTTAATGTTTAGGTAATGTACCTCATCTATGCTAATGTATAAACTTTTTCTATTCACTATCATTCCACGTTTGTGTCTTATTTGGTTTATTATGAATATTGGTTCAATAGTTTCTTTTAAATCAAAAGGTAAGATTTTTTTTATATGTTCACTAATGTGTCCATCCTCGTTGTCAAACTCATAAATTAGTTCTTGTTTGTCATATTTGGATAACTGCTGTTTTAGAACCAATTTATTTTGTTTAGAATTTTCAATATTTAGATTGGGAATAAGCGACAAGCTGAATCCGTGTTTGGCTAAATCAAAGTAAACAGTGTCCAAATGAATAGTTCGTCTTGATAATTTGAAATTTGCTTCCCAGCCTCCAAATTCTTCACCTTCCCAATTTACTAATTTATTAAATTGTTCTCTACTGGGTATTCTCAGTTTTATTTCTCGTTCAATCGACTTTTTCATAAATATAGTTCTCCCATTAATGTAATGTGGTCGTTGGTAATAAATCTTATTACCA
>NZ_FMVM01000027.1 GCF_900102085.1 Paenibacillus polysaccharolyticus
TTGACGATAGCCCAAAATTCCATCTCGCTTGTCATAACGACGCTTCACTTCTTTAGCCAGCATACGCACTTCACGTTCTCTGGCAGAAGGTATCCATTTTAACCATTTGTAATAGGAAGATCGTGCTACATCAGCTAACAAACATAATGCCGCAATAGCGTATCCCTTTTCACGGTGTAGTTCTTGTATCGCTTGATACCGTTCTACATGCCTGACCAGGGTTAACGTGGTTTTCGTCACCCGATCTCTGCCAACTTTTTTGCGAAGGCATTCTCCATCTCCAGGTATTCATTTCGGGCTTCCAGTTCCTTGATCCGCAGTTTAAGTTGTTCCTGCTCGCTCAGTTCTTCTACAGGCTTTTTACGCCCCCGACGATCTTGGAGAGCCTCTTCTTGACCTGCTTGATATTTCCGAACCCATGCATATACTTGCGAATAAGACACATCATACTTCTCAGTCGCTTTCTGATAGTCCAGTTCATGTGAGAGGATATATTTTACAATTTCGATTCGTTCCTCGAATGTGGTTTTACGTCCATTTTTCATGTGAGATCGTCCTTTACCTTGAAGGGTGTTTTTCCATACGATCTCCCCAGTATACTTGGAAATCCATCTCGATAAAACGCTTCGGCTTGAAATATGATAGGTTTGGATTGCCTTTTCTATGGAGGAACGTCCAGATAATACATCCTGCACGGCAGCTTGTTTAAGCTCGTTGGAGTATGCATGCTTTGTTCTTGATTCCACTAATCCGGACAAGCCCTCTTCTTTATATTTCCATATCCATTGCCTGATCGTATACGCACTACATCCTAATTGCTTGGCTTCCTGGTTTGGACTAGACCCCAACCCAAGGCACTGCTTCACTGCACGTAGTTTCGCTTCAAGGGACACCTGACTTCGTTTAGACATTAAAAAAACTCCCATCATAGTAGACGTAGAAAGTTTTGTTTTTTCTACTGTCTACTATGATGGGAGCATATCAAGTCATGGCACTGAAGCGGCTTTTGCTGTTTATTTCCGTTAGAAAATTTAAGTTGTCTTCGATTCTTTAATGCGGACAGGTGTTTTGTAAAGTTTGAATCGGACCCATACCATATTGAGTAATAGTAGGCCGCCGGATACGATAAACAGGCCCTCAATACCGATGAAACCAGCGAGGAATCCGCCAATGACTGCGCCCAGCATATTACCGAGAGCAAGTGTGCTTGTGTTAAAGCTGAATGCCCGGCTGATCATGCTATCTGGCGAATACCCCCTAATTAGCGCATTTACGCTTGGAAGCAAGCCGCCCATAAATATCCCCATCATAAAGCGAACAAGAATGAGTTGCCACACCGTTTGCACAAAAGCTTGCGGAATAAGCATGAGTCCGGTTCCGATCAGTGAAAAAGTCAGGACGCGGTGTGATCCGATCCGGTCACTGAGTTTTCCGAGTACCGGAGACATCGCCATATTGGATATCCCTGTAACTGCACCAACCATACCTGCCCAGAAGGCCACGTCAACTGCGGTTCCATGCAGTTTTTGTACATATATGGGCAAGAGTGACATTGGACTGATCATCGCAAATTGCAACAGGAACGTCACAGCAAAGAGTGCCGGTAGCTGAGGTGATTTGCTGAGCTCCTTCAATCCAGATAATACCGATTGATCTGGCAATTTTGCAGCTTTTTCACGGTCGAACGTCTCTCTTACGAGGAACATTGCAAGCATGGAAGCTGCAAAGATGAGCCCACCTGTAATGTAGAAAATAGGACGGAACCCCACCGCATCTGCAAGCAATCCGCCAATAAGTGGACCCAAAATCGTACCTGCCACCTGACCGGACTGGCTGATCCCCATCGCAAATCCCATACGATCCTTCGGCGTTGTGCCTGAGATCAGAGCAACAGCTGCAGGGTTGAAGCCGGAGATGGTTCCGTTCAGCAACCGTAATAAGAGAAGTTGCCAAGGGTTTTGCACGAGACCCATCAATGCGATAACAACAGCCATACCGAAACCGGAGCGAAGCAACATAATTTTGCGTCCGTATTTATCCGACAACTTGCCCCAGAGCGGCTGGAACAAAAAAGAGGTGAGGAAATTGGCTGCAAAAATAAATCCGGCCCAAATTCCAATTTCGTGCTCACCTACAACGCCCAGATCTCTGGCAAGGAACAGCGATAGAAAAGGTGTGATCATGGTCATGCCTGCATTGACCAGAAATTGTCCAAACCAAAGCACAATGAGGTTGACTTTCCACGTTTTCAAAGTGCTTTCACTTCCTTTCAAAGATTTTTCTGTAACTCTCAAAAAAAGCGATTCTTTTAGTATATCACAAATGGCATATCCATGAGGGGTGTAACGAATGTCATAGTATTGTCACTTGGAACACATCCCCATATAGTTGTTACGGCTGTTTAAAAAGGGCATAATGGTAGTTATGAGTCCAAAAACTATTGGAGGCTTCTTACATGAGCTATAATGATCGACTGATTCGGGCAAGTTTCAAACAGCAGGTTGACCGTGTGCCGGTATGGTATATGCGTCAGGCTGGACGTTACGATCCTGAATATCGCAAAATTAAAGAAAAGTACTCCTTGCTTGAAATATGTCAGCAACCTGAGCTGGCGGCTGAAGTTACGCTAATGCCTGTACGTAAACTGGGTGTGGATGCGGCTATTTTGTATTCCGATATTATGAATCCGGTTGCTTCACTTGGCATTGATTTTGACATTGTAAAAAATATAGGTCCGGTGATTGATAACCCCATTCGTTCGGCTGCCGATGTAGATCGTCTGCGCCCCATTGACGTGGAAGGGGACTTGTCTCACATTCTGGAAACCATTCGCATTCTGGACAAGGAACTTGACGTTCCGCTAATTACATTTGCAGGGGCTCCGTTTACGATTGCAAGTTATCTGATCGAAGGTCAACCTTCCAAAGGATATATTCGAACCAAAACGATGATGTACAGTGAGCCGGAAGTGTGGCACAAACTGATGCAGAAGCTTGGCGATATGGTCATTACATATATTCGTGCTCATATCGCGAATGGCGGTAAGGCATTTCAGTTGTTTGACAGCTGGGTAGGGGCGCTCTCTCCCAAAGATTTCAAAACGTACGTGCTGCCAACGATTACTCGTATCTTTACCGAATTATCCGATTTGAATGTACCGAAAATCTATTTCCCTGGTGTGGCATCGGGTGAGTTGTTGCCAACCCTGCAGGATTTGCAGGCGAATGTCATCGGACTGGACTGGAGAGTTTCCATATCAGAAGGACGTAGGCGCTTGGGCGGTAAATTTGCGGTGCAGGGTAATCTGGATCCGTACATTCTGACTGCGCCAATGGAGTTAATTAAAGAACAGGCAAAAGTAATCATAGATGAAGGGATCAAGGACCCGGGTTATATTTTCAATCTGGGACATGGATTGTTCCCTGAAGCTTCTCTTGATAAATTAAAAGAACTCACAGCATATATTCATGAATATTCAACAGAAGCTTTGAAGACGGGAGTGACGGTAAGTAATGACTAATACAATAGGCGTTCTGGTGATGTCATATGGCACACCTGAAAATATGGAAAGTGTTGAGGCGTATTACACGCATATCCGCAGAGGGCGTCCGCCTGAGCCGGAACAACTGAAAGAGCTGACAGATCGCTATGAAGCAATTGTTGGCGGTGTTTTCCCGCTACGTGAGAACACGGATAACCAGGTGAAAAACCTTCAGGAGACGTTGCAAAAGGATGAGCGTCGCGGCGAGGTTGAATTCCGCTGTTATCAAGGATTGAAACACGCTTATCCTTTTATTGAGGATGGGGTGGAACAGATGGCGAAAGATGGCATTCAGACCGCTATTGGCATTGTGCTTGCGCCTCATTTCTCCACCATGAGTGTGGGCAGTTACATCAAACGTGCACGAGAAAAAGCCGAAGAACTTGGTATCCAGATGTCCTTCATCGAAAGTTATCATTTGCATCCGAAGCTTATTCAGGCTCTTTCTACGCGAGTAAGTGCCAAGCTTGATGCATTTGAGGAAGCGGGTGCGAAGCGTGGAGATGTGAAAGTGCTATTCAGCGCTCACAGTCTGCCCGCCCGTATTGTTGACATGGGAGATCCTTATCCGAATCAATTGCTGGAAACTTCCGAGGCCATCGCTTCCCGAGTGGGGATTGCGAACTGGCAGTTCACTTGGCAAAGTGCTGGACGAACTGCTGAGCCTTGGCTCGGCCCAGACATCCTGGACACACTCCAAGAGCTTTCGCGCGAACAAGTGGAAGATGTACTTGTGGCTCCGATTGGCTTTGTTTCAGACCATCTGGAAGTGTTGTATGATCTCGACATTGAAGCCAAAGCGATTGCTAAAGAAATGGACATGCGATTGATGCGCATCGATTCGCTTAATAGTGACCCGTTGTACATGGAGACATTGAGCGACTCTATTATTAGCCAATGGCAGCAAGGGTCTGATAACTAATGGAAGACAAGAAAAGACGTGTTGTTATTGTCGGCGGGGGCCTGACGGGCCTCAGCGCGGCATTTTATATCCGCAAGCATTACAGGGAAGCTGGTTTTGAACCTGCGATTACCTTGCTTGAGAAGAGTTCGTCTATGGGCGGCATGATCGAAACGTTGCATCGGGACGGATTTGTAATCGAGAAAGGTCCTGACTCTTTCCTGGCTCGCAAAACAGCGATGATTGATCTGGCAAAGGAACTGGAGATGGATCATGAACTCGTCAGCCAAAACCCGGAGTCGAAGAAAACATACATTATGCAGCGTGGTAAGCTTCATCCCATGCCAGCGGGTCTGGTGTTAGGCATCCCGACAGAACTGAAACCTTTTCTGAGAAGTGGGCTGGTCTCTCCGGCAGGCAAGTTGCGAGCACTGATGGATTTTATTATTCCGCCTAAGCGTACAACAGAGGATGAATCTCTCGGTTATATGATTGAGCGCAGGCTTGGCCCGGAAGTGCTGGAAAACCTGACTGAGCCACTTCTGGCTGGTATATATGCAGGAGATATGCGAAAGCTCAGCCTACAAGCGACCTTCCCGCAGTTCGGAGAGGTGGAGCGGGATTATGGCAGCTTAATCCGAGGCATGATGACAGGACGCAAACCGACCGAGACACATACAGGCACCAAACGGAGTGCGTTTCTGAACTTCCGTCAGGGGTTGCAAAGTCTTGTGCATGCGCTTGTACATGAGCTTCATGATGTGGATCAGCGTTTGAATACAGCCGCCCAATCCTTGGAGCGTGTGGATGCACAGAAAGCCAGATATCGGGTTGAACTCGATAACGGACAATTTTTGGAAGCAGATGACGTTGTGATCACCGTGCCGACCTATGTGGCTTCTGGGCTTCTAAAACCGCATGTGGACACATCGGCGCTGGATGCAATCAATTATGTATCTGTTGCTAACGTCGTTCTGGCTTTTGAGAAAAAAGAAGTGGAACATGTCTTCGACGGATCAGGGTTCCTGGTGCCACGAAAAGAGGGACGTAATATTACGGCCTGCACGTGGACATCTACCAAGTGGCTTCATACTAGCCCGGACGACAAAGTATTGCTTCGTTGTTACGTTGGCCGCTCTGGAGACGAACAGAATGTGGAGCTTCCCGATGAGGCACTTACGGAGTTAGTCATGAAAGATCTGAGAGAAACGATGGGTATTGAAGCAACTCCGATCTTCTCCGAGATTACTAGATTGCGTAAATCGATGCCGCAGTATCCTGTCGGCCATCTTCAGCATCTCGCTAACCTTCGTAAAGAGCTTGGAGAAAAAATTCCGGGTGTTTACATTGCAGGGGCTGGTTATGAGGGTGTGGGGTTACCGGACTGTATCAGACAAGCGAAAGAAATGTCCATACAGGCCTCCGCACAGCTGAGTTCGACGAACTAAAAGTATGAATTATAGATCCGCCGTCTCCAATGTAGCAACATCTACAGAAGAGACGGCCTTTTTTATAGGATGTACATCCAGAATATGCTTGATATAATGGTATGCATATGGATCTATTGTTAAGAAGAGGAGTTGCTTATGTATCCCCCAAGATCACAGCGAAGCTCAGAAAAGAAAAAAGTAAGACGAACCCGTAATACAAAAATCAGGATTGTAAATGTAATATTAATTGTAGCCATTGGTCTTATCGGCTTATATTACCTCTTGAACACACGTGAACAGCAACCGTCCCAACCTGCTAATTCAGAGGTTGTGCAACAGGAGCCGCCTTCAGGAGCGGACGATAAGGGTGGGAATGCATTGAGCCAGCCCGAGTCTGATGCTGATTCAGCTGAAGCACCGGATAAAGATGCTGCTTCGGTAGATGGGAAACCAAAAGCAGAGCCGGACGCTGTAGACAGCTCTGAATCGGGTACCGATGAAACCTCGGGGGCAGGCGGTGATAAGCCGACAACGGGAACAAAGCCTGCCACCACTACTGAAAAAGGAAATTCGGGTAAGATAGATGGAAATAAGGGAACCCCCTCAACATCTGACTCATCCAAGGATGTCACCATTCATTTTGTTGGAGATATTCAATTTTCCGGAAAAGTTGCAGAATTGCTGGAGAAGAACGGATATGATTATCCCTTTGCCAAGCTTGGCTCTATGTTTCAGAATGACGATCTAACGATTGGTAATTTGGAGACCCCGGTGACCCATGGTGGTACGGGCGCTGCGGATAAAACCTATGTTTACAAATCCTCCCCTAAAGCGTTGCAAGCGATGTCTGCAGCGGGGTTTGACGCCGTTAATCTGGCAAACAATCACATTCTGGATCAAGGCGTGGAAGGGCTGGTCGATACGTTAACGTATCTTAATGATTACGGTATCGCACATGCTGGCGCGGGTATGAATGGTACCGAGGCTTATGAACCTGCCTATTTTGAGCGCAAAGGCATGAAAATTGCCTTGCTTGGGTTCAGTCGGGTTGTTCCTGTGGCTAGCTGGAAGGCAGACGGGAATCGGGCAGGCGTAGCGGAAGCGTATGACTCCACAAGAGCGATCGCAGCCATTCAGTCGGCCCGCAAGAAGGCTGATCTGGTTATCGTCGTTGCGCATTGGGGGGAAGAGCGTGCAAGTACCCCGAATGCCGATCAAACGAGGCTTGCGCACGAGTTTGTAGATGCGGGAGCCGATCTGATTATTGGCGGTCATCCTCATGTCTTACAGGGGCTTGAGTACTATAAAGGCAAATGGATTGCATATAGTACGGGGAATTTTATTTTTACGAAATCGACGAATGAAGAAACGTGGAAAACAGCTGTCTTTCAGGCGCGTTGCAGTCGCGAAGCGGTGTGTAGTATGAAGGTGATTCCATATGAGGCTGCTCTTGGGCAGGCTGTTCCAATGCTTGATGAGGCTAACCGACTTCTACTGGAGCAGATGGCTAAGATGTCATCAGGTATTCGAGTGAACGCAGATGGAACTGTAGTGCCCAACTAAGTAGCGTTTTGCTGAGGAGAGATGATAATGAACAATCTGTGTGTAGCGCATCGTGGATTTTCTTCCATTGCACCAGAGAACACGATGGCCGCATTTAATATGGCGATGGAAAGACCGGAAGTCCAGTGGATGGAACTGGATGTGCAACTATCCCGGGACGGCGTGCCTGTGGTGATTCATGATTTCACATTGGAGCGTACGACGAATGGTAAAGGTCGAGTGAAGGATACCAATTGGTCTGTCTTGAAACAACTGGATGCAGGATCATGGAAAGGTAAGAACTACACGGGGGAGCGCATACCTTCCCTGAGTGAACTCTTGGATCGTTCCTGTGGCAAAGTCCGATTAAACATCGAATTGAAAACACAAGGAGACATGTATCCAGGTTTGCCTGCAGCGGTGATTCACGAAATTAGAAAAAGACATATGCAGCATGATGTTGTCATCACATCGTTTGAGCCAGCCGCACTGGTTGAAGTAAAAAAGCTTGCTCCTGAACTAGAAACGGGTCTCATCATTGATGCCAAACCCGGGGATCTGCTTGTAGCATTGAAACAAATGCATTGCACGTTCCTCTCCATCGGATACACCAATGTAGATAAAGCGTTAATGAATGAGATGAATGCTGCCGGCATTCGAGTGATGGCGTGGACAGTGGATGACAAGGCAAGTATGAAAAAGCTGGCTACCATCGACCCGGATGTGATGATATGTACGAATCGTCCTGATGTTTGGGAAGATGCATTTCAGGAGACGAGTAGCCGCTTTTTCAGACCTTAATTGTAAGGCTGTAATCGAACTAATACACGAAGCAATGAACGAAGTAATTAATCCAGTAAAGGTGGTTGCAACTCTATGTTGACGAATATTCGCAATGTGTATTGTGTAGGACGAAATTATAAGCTTCATGCGGAGGAACTGGGTAATGCCGTTCCAGATGAACCGATGATTTTTATGAAGCCTTCTCATGCGGTTGTGCCATTGAATGGAGAAAGTTTAGAATTGCCAGCTTCTAAAGGCGAAGTTCATTATGAGGCTGAATTGGTCATTCGCATTAGTCAGGATTACAAGCCGGGAGTGCGTGTCGATGAACTGGTCGATGCATATGCTTTTGGTATTGATTTTACGTTGCGTGATGTGCAGACCGTGATTAAGAAAAAGGGACACCCGTGGACGGCCGCCAAAGGGTTTAAAAACTCCGCACCCATCACACCCTTTCAGACATTTCCTGGAGCAGTAGCACTACTCGAAAAAGATTTCACCTTGACGAAGAACGGCATTCAGGTTCAGCGCGGCAATATCGTCAACATGATCTTCAGTTTACAAGATATTGTGGATTATGTAGGTCGTCATTATGGCCTGGGGCCGGGAGATATTATTTTTACAGGTACACCTGAAGGAGTAGGTGCTGCGCAGCCTGGAGATGTGCTTGAGCTGGCATGGGCGGATGAATCATTAGGAGCATGTACGATCAAGGCAGCGGAGTAATTGAATCAACGCTGTAATCCATAAGGTTTATGCCACCGAGCGCAAACAGAATCAAAATAGATTCGTGTTAACAGGAGGAGCGTGATTATGCGCTCCTTTTTTTGCGTTGCGCTGCCTTGAAGTTTTTATAGATTGAAATGAAACGGGAACTAGATATATGTTTTGTTAGCACTCTCTGTGAGCAACTCTGCAATTTCCAGGGACTGAAGAGCGTGCTGCTCAGAACTGATACTTCCGCTAGCAAGGCGTTCATCCAGCTGTGACTGAAGCTGTTTAATCTGAATGGCAATGGCCTTAGCAAAATCGCCTCCGCTACCCTCTGCAATTGTTCGTAGTGAATGTCCTTGATACAGTTTCTCCGCCAGCTCCTCTTCTGAAGCCTGGTTCAGTGCACTAAGCAAATCATCATCTTCATTCTCATTGCTGTTCTCCAGATCAACAATAGACCATTTGGGTTCGGGAATAGGGGAGATGGTAGATTTACTCCATGCAGAACCAGCGAAAGACATTGTAACAATCATTGTGCCTAGAATAAAAACTCTTTTTATATTCATCGTTATTATGCTCCTTGTTTTGTGTTGTTGTTTATGAACTGAATCGAAGTAGTTCAGTTAATTTTGTTGTTTGAGCTAGATCAATTGTAACTCGGAAACCTGAAGTAAAACTTAAAAATAAATAAGGTTTTGTCTAGCCGCATGTTCAGTTTCTGCTTTGGCGTAAAACCGTGGTATAATTAACTTTCAAAAATATATAAACGTCATGTGCAAGGTATTGATGTCACATGCAGGAGAGCTTATGGATTGGATTATTGGCGCTGTGTGCGCTTCTCTGGTAGCGGGGGCCGCTTATGCAAAGAAATCGCTAACCCTGTCGGGATGCCTTGCTGCAATTCTGATGGGTACGATATATTACGGGGCAGGCAATCTGTTCTGGTTTGGCACACTGCTGTTATTTTTTATCACGTCAACACTGCTTTCCAGGTTTCGCAAAGATCGCAAGCAGGAGATGGAGAAGTCTTATGCCAAGACAGGTAATCGGGATGCCGGGCAAGTGATGGCCAATGGCGGTATAGGCATGCTGTTATGTCTGGCCAACTGGATCATGCCGCATCCAGCGTGGCTGTATGCTTTTATCGGAGTTATGGCAACGGTCACCTCGGATACATGGGCAACCGAAATCGGAAGTCTCAGTCGCAAGCCCCCTCGCTCTATACTCACATGGAAGGTGTTAACCCCCGGAGCCTCGGGAGGCGTTTCTATGTTAGGGAGTTCAGCGGCTGCGCTCGGCGGTATTGTAATTGGTACCGGGGCATTTGCTTTTGCGTCGATTAGCGGATTGGAGCAAACAGCCTGGTTTGGCTGGATTCTGGTTGGACTGATCGGTGGGCTAGCAGGAGCATTCGCTGATTCCTATCTCGGTGCAACCGTGCAAAAGATGTATCGTTGCACAGTATGTGGCCGAGAAGTTGAAGTTCATGAACATTGTGGTCAGCCAACAATACAGGCTCGAGGCTGGACCTGGATGAGTAATGATCTGGTCAATGTGCTCAGTTCTGTGATTGGTGCATGTATAGCTATAGGATTAGGTAGCCTTTTGGCGTTGTAGGGAGGGGATACAGATTGAATACGGTGCAGGGAGACAAATCGGAGGCGATTTTGGATGCGGCCTACGGCATATTTGGATCAAAAGGATTCTATGAGACTAAAATGTCCGATATTGCCGATGAAGCTGGCATTGCCAAAGGCACGATTTATTTATATTTTAAAAGCAAGGAACAACTGTTTGTCGCTGTATCCAAGCGGGATTGTAACAGTTTTATCAGCCGCCTGGAATATGCATTACAAGCGCACGAGAACACGGGTGACAAGCTTGGCGCGATCGCCAAGACACATCTGACGTATTATTATGAACGGCGCAATCATACGAAGTTATTTTTCATGGCACCGAATAATGATCCGGATTTGATGAAGTTTATGAAAGCTTTTATGAACGAGTATATGAGCATGGTATGCAGGGTTCTGGAAAGTGCGGGTGTACCTGAGCCTGTGCTGCTGGCTGAAGCGTATATCGGCATTCTGGATCGACTGAAGATGGATATTATGCTGAATCCAGAGTTTAATGAACAAGATCTTAACAAACGAATTGCTTTCGCAGCGGCGCTGTTTTTGGACGGATGCCGTTCCTTTCTGCGAGTATAAGCTGGTATGCAAGATCGTGTAGTTGAGGATAGCTGATAGAGGATAGAGCATTTCAAATTATAGAGAAGTGTGGGTAACGTGCAATGAATATAATGACCGTAGAGCAGATTGCAAAAAGTTATGGCGAGAAAATCCTGTTTAAGGATGCTTCATTCGGTATGGCGGATCAGGATAAAATCGGTGTTGTTGGTGTAAACGGCACCGGTAAATCGACGTTTTTGCGCGTTATTGCAGGTATGGAGCCTGCGGATGAGGGACAGATTTCCATCGGCAATGATGTACGCGTGCAGTTTCTGGCGCAGAATCCGGATTTTAATTCGAACAACACCGTATTGCAACAAGTGTTTGAAGGTGACAGTGCCGAGATGAGAACCGTGCGCGAGTACACGGAAACGATGGAACTACTGGAATTAAACCCATCAGATACGGCTTTGAATGAACGTCTGATGCGCCTGAACCAACAAATGGAACAGCTTCAACTTTGGCAGATGGAGAGTGAAGCGAAGAGCATTTTATCCAAGCTGGGTATACAGCAGTTCGATGCACTTATGGGGACATTGTCAGGTGGACAACGAAAAAGGGTTGCGCTTGCTTCCGCGTTAATCCATCCTTGTGAATTGCTCATTCTCGATGAGCCTACGAACCATATCGATAATGATTCTGTTGTATGGCTGGAGCAGTATTTGCAGAAACGCCGTGGCGCATTACTTATGATCACGCATGATCGTTACTTCCTGGATCGAGTGGCCAATGTCATGCTGGAGCTTGATCACGGGCGTTTGTTCCGATATGAGGCGAATTATACGCGGTTTCTGGAGCTGAAGGCTGAACGGGAAGAACGGGAGTCGGCCTCAGAACAAAAGCGCAAGAATCTGTTACGAACCGAACTTGCGTGGATTCGCCGCGGAGCTAAAGCACGGACTACAAAACAAAAAGCGAGAATTGATCGCTTCGAACAACTGAAAGATCAGCAGGGTGTCCAACGCTCGGGCTCTCTGGAAGTGTCTGTGGGTTCTACGCGTCTGGGGAAAAAGATACTGGAGATTGAACATCTCTCCAAATCGGTTGACAACCGCAAGCTGATCAACGATCTCAACTACATTGCTGTGCCTGGCGACCGCGTAGGGATTGTAGGTCCGAATGGTAGTGGTAAGTCTACTTTACTACAGATGATTTCAGGTCGATTGCAACCGGACGCTGGAGTAGTTGTTCTCGGGCCAACCGTGAATCTGGGTTATTTTACTCAAGAACATCAGGAGATGGATGAAACGTTGCGCGTGATCGAATACATCAAGGAAGTGGCTGAAAATATAAAAACAGCAGATGGTTCATTGATCACCGCTTCACAGATGCTTGAACGCTTTTTATTCAACCCAACCTCCCAATGGACACCGATTGCCAGGTTGTCGGGCGGAGAGAAACGTCGTTTGTATCTGCTTCGCATTTTGATGGCTGCTCCGAATGTACTGCTACTGGATGAGCCGACTAATGATTTGGATATTCAGACACTTGCTGTGCTTGAAGATTATCTGGATGATTTTCCGGGGGTTGTGTTTGTTGTATCCCATGATCGTTACTTCCTTGATCGTACAGTGGACAAAGTGCTGGCGTTTGAGGGGAACGGCGCTGTACGTGTGCACGTAGGTGATTATAGTGAATATGCGGAATGGATGCTCAAAAATGCCGCCGGGAATCAAGAGAGCGGTGCGAGTGCAGCCAAGAAACAGGTCACTGAGAAAAGCGTTGAAGCTTCGACTCCAGTTACAACGCAGGCAAAACCTAAATTGAAATTTAGCTTCAAGGAACAGCGCGAATACGATCAAATTGACGAAAATATCGAAAAGGCTGAAGCAAACCTCGCCCGGATTAACAAGGAGATGGAAGCTGCCTTTAGCGATTCAGCGCGTCTGCAAGAGTTAATGGCAGAACAGGCTGAGGCAGAGCGTCACTTGGACGAATTGATGGAGCGCTGGACTGTACTTAACGAGCTAGCAGAGCAGATTGAGCAAAACAAATCTTAATTTGGTTGACGTAAGCAAACAAACCATACTATACCATACCAATGCCTTTCTTCATCAGGCGGCTTAGTGCCGCTTTGGAGGAGGCATTTTTGCTTTAAATAACATAGATGAATCCAAACATTTAACATAAATGATGAAACGTTACCCTTGTTTATTACGTTTTATTAGTAATGAATTCCATAGAAGGGAGAGAGCGTGAAATTGATCAATAATGAAATCAATGAACAACTCGCCATGCTTAAGGAAAAAGGAAGAATCTACGAAAAATGGACGAAAAGACTTCATAAGCTCCAAGAGGAGGAGAAGCAGTGGGAAGCGAAAGTGGAACATTGCACCGTAGCTCTTCAGAAAGAACAGAAGGACGTGGATCGGCTGAACGGCATGAGCTTGGCCTCATTTTTCTATGATCTGATCGGCAAGAAGACGGAACGTTTGGAGAAAGAAGAGCTTGAGCTGCTGGAGAGCAAGTCAGCTTATGATACAGCTTGCCGAATGTTACAGGATGTACAAGAGCAACGGGTTCAAGTTGAGCAAGAGCTTCAAAGACAATCGCAGTATAAGTTCTGGGAGAGTGACTACCTAGTTTTATGGGGGAAAAAAGAACAAAGCCTGCTTAAGCAGGATAAAGAACTGCAACAATTGGCCGAAGATCAGGAACATCTGGCGAGCGAACTTCAGGAGCTTAACGAAGCTCTCAGAGAAGGGGATTACTTGGTATATGCGCTTGAACGTGCAGAGAAAGCTTTAGAATCAGCAGGAAATTGGGGGATATATGACATGATGGGTGGAGGTGCAATCTCCACACATATCAAGCGCAGTCGTATGGATGATGCACAAGTGGCTATTATGGATGCGGGTAAGCGTCTGCGTCGTTTTCAGAAGGAATTAGAAGATGTAGAGATGGCGGTAAACGCCGATTTAAATTTGGGCGGTCTGCTGTCCTTTGCGGACTATTTCTTTGATAACTTCTTTGTGGATTGGATGATTCAGGATAAAATTCGTAGTGCCGAGAAACAGGTGAAACATGGACTTAGCATGGTACGACAGACAATACAGGTTTTACATGGAGAGATTAAGGATCACGAAGCCCGGCTTCAGGTTCAGGAACGCCGTTATCGAGAGTACGTGGAACAGGCCTGATCATGAGATGTACCTATTGTGCCTACTTGGTTCAAATAATAAAGGACACAACTTCCACGCCGTTCATGCGGTGAAAGAATGTGTCCTTTTTAATATTGAGAAAAGCTCAAATTAACTGAATGAACTGAATCAAAGTAATAAACAAAGTAATTGTGAATTAAGAAGTAACCTAATCTACCGTCATTCCTTACTTCGTAGTGATGTATGCAGCAAGTAGCTTGGCTGTATTGATTACCGCGCTTTTGTGTGTGCGCTCCATAGAATGAGAAGCGTGAACGCCTGGGCCAATCAGGGCAGCACGAATATTGTTTCCTCCGCGCAAGGCAGCACTGCCATCAGAGCCGTATTGAGGATAAATGTCTACTACGTAGTCCATGCCATCCTGTTTGGCCAGTTCAATTAGACGACTTGTCATATCGTAGTCATAAGGACCGGAAGAGTCTTTTGCACAGATGGATACATCCGTTTCTTTACAGCTAAGATCATCACCCATGGCACCCATATCCACAGCAATCATTTCGCTGATCTCTGCCGGAATATACGCCGCTCCGTGTCCAACTTCTTCATAGTTTGAGATAAGCAGAGAAACGTTATGTACAGGCTTCCAGCCTTCACGATGAGCGGATTCAAGAATACCAAACAGGGCCGCTACACTGGCTTTATCGTCGAGATGGCGAGATTTGATGTAACCGCTTGGTGTAATGACAGCCCGGGCATCAAAAGAGATAAAGTCACCGACACCAATACCAAGCTTTAATACATCCTCCTTGGACGATACCACTTCATCAATCCGGACTTCCATATGATTTTCCGAGCGTTCAAACGTACGAGCATCAGGGTATACGTGCACGGATGGATGCAGAGAAAGAATCGTTCCCGTATATACCTTGCCGTCTCTAGTGTGAATGGAGCAATACTCGTTCTCGATGCTATGCATCGTAAAACCGCCAACAGAGGTCAGTTTTAACGTGCCGTAAGAGGTGATGGACCGCACCATGGCACCGAGCGTGTCTACATGCGCACTTAAAGCAATGGTTCTGGAAGGATCTTCACCGGGCAGTGTGAGCATAGCTCCACCTTTGTTGTTCAGTTCACAGGAGATGTTCAGGGAACTCGCTTCCTTGCGAATCATCTCTATAATGTGGTGGGTGTATCCGCTTGGACTGGGTGTATCCAGTAATTTTTTCAAAAAAGACAGAACGTAAGATTCATCAATAGTAAAACTCATCAATATTTTCCTCCTTTGTCTTGCAGGTACAGGTCAAATAGAATACAGCCTGTCTGGGGGAATGTATGTCCATTCCGATCTACCAGCAGGCTGTTTCTGATTGATTTCTACAACGTACCTGTATTGTTGCCTTTTTGCTGAGTCTGGATTGAATCGTTGTGCAGCTGGTGATCGTGTTCAAGTTCGGTTGAGCGGGTGGAATCCATGTTATCGTAAGAAACGGGTGTAGTAGCGCTGGCTGCAGAAGCTTCCAATTCAGCTACACGCAGATGTAGGCGTTTATTCTCCCGTTGCAGTCGATATTGACGGTAAATTCCGTAAGAACCTACAATGATACCACCAATTAAAGTACAGCCTAAAATCAGCAAAATCAATGGAACCCGAACCGTATTGAACAGCAGGTTAACCTGAACAGAATCTACATTGATGACTGCAAAAATTCCTGTCAGCAGCGCAAAAACAAGACCTGCGATAAGTGCCCATTGCATTTTCATGATGTTGCCTCCTTGTTGTGAACCAAATGCGAACTAGAATGCATTACCCTTTTTCAAGAGTACTGCATCTCGCTTGATTATAAAATCCCTTGCCCGCCCGGGGCAAGGGATATAGATTACAGGGGATTGCAACCTTATTTGGTTAACTGTTCCATCTGCTCGATTAATTCTTTGAATACACTCATCGCTTCGCGGATAGGCTGCGGTGTTGACATATCCACACCCGCTTTTTTCAAAATATTGATAGAGTAATCACTTCCACCGCTCTTCAGGAATCCGAGATAACGATCGACTGCAGGCTGGCCCTCTTCCAGAATTTGCTTCGAGAAGCTGGTCGCTGCCGAGAAACCTGTAGCGTATTTATATACATAGAAGCTGTTATAGAAGTGGGGGATACGTGCCCATTCCATCTCGATATCTTTGTCAACGGCCATATTTTTGCCATGGTACTGTACATTGAGATCGTAATAAATTTCTGACAGTAACTGTGGTGTAAGAGCTTCGCCTTGTTCAGCGCGTTCATGAATAATTTTCTCGAACTCTGCGAACATGGTTTGACGGAATACCGTAGTCCGGAACTGATCTGCATAATACGTAAGTAAATACAGTTTTTCCTTCGGATCTGTTGATTTATTCAACATGTAGTCCATGAGCAGTGCCTCGTTTGTCGTTGAAGCTACTTCTGCAAGGAAAATCGTATACTGTGCATCACGATACGACAGGGTCGTATCCGAATAATGGGAATGCAGCGCATGACCCATCTCGTGTGCCAATGTGAACATGCTGTTCAGATTGTCTTTATGGTTAAGCAGTACATACGGGTGAGTGCCATAAGCACCCCAAGCATATGCACCTGAGCGTTTGTTCTCATTTTCGTATACATCAATCCAGCGGTTATCATAACCAGCTTGAAGAGCTTCTGCATACTCCTTACCGAGCGGCGCCAGACCTTCCTTGACCGTCTTTTTAGCTTCTTCATAGGTGATGTCCATTTTGTACTCATCTACAAGCGGGGCGAACAGATCATACATATGCAGTTGATCCACACCCAGCAGTTTTTTACGGAGATCCATATAACGGTGCAAGAGAGGAAGACTTTCATGAATCGTGTCTACCAGGTTGTTATACACATCCGTTGGGATGTTGTCACCATACAGGTTCATTTCCATGACAGAAGGGTACTTCCGCACGTTGGCATAAAACATATTTTTGGTTACGTTGGCATTCAGTGCTGCGGCGATCGTATTTTTCTGTTTTGCGTAGGTTTCATATACTGCTTTGAAAGCACGCTCCCGAACTTCACGGTTTGGGTTTTCAAGAAACTGAATATAGCTGCCGTGAGTCAATTCGACTTCTTTGCCATTCTCGTCTTTAATCCGTGGAAACTTGAGATCCGCATTGTTCAGCATGCTGAAGATGGTCTGCGGTGCTTGAGACAGATTGCCAACTTGTGCGAGCAGTGCTTCTTCCGCCTGGCTTAATACATGTGCCTTTTCCCGCTTCATCTCTTCCAAGGTAAACGTATATGCGGAGAGACTCTCATTCTTAATAAGGGCGTCAAGCTCTGAATCCGGTAAAGAAAGAATCTCAGGTGTGACAAAGGAAAGTGCTTCGCCTACCCGTACTCCGAGTTTCTGAGCTTTTTGGGACAGGCTTTGATATGTAGGATTAGCTGTGTCTTCATCTTGGTGCATGCGAGCATATACGAAAAGCCGTTCAAGCTTGAGCCCGATTTCGTCTTCGAATTCGAAGCTGGCTTTAAGGACGTCAGGCTGATTTAATTTGCCTTGGAATTCAGAGGCTTTTTTCATCATAGAAGATACTTCTTCATACTCCTGATCCCAAGCCTTCTGATCGGCAAATAAATCTTCCAGTTTCCATGTATGCTCGGCTGGCACCTCGGAACGTTTCAATAGTTTACTCATGGGAATCCTCCTTTGATTATGTGCTGAAAATACGGGCATAGCCGTCTTCGTCTCCTGTGCAAGTGCAGCAGGAGACGAAGGAATAAGACTAAGAGCCAGAAGAACAGATAACGATTTCTGATATTTCAACGGCCTTCCTCCTTACCATACGAATCACTCGTCCCTAATAACTTCGTATAGTATGACCTGGGCACAGCCGAAATATTTGAGAGCCTTGAATCGCGTGTAAACACGTTCAGAATTCTGTATCAGGCTCCCATGTTAACGAGGTAATATACGATGAGGAAAAAGGCAAAACAAACGAGCAATGTAGCGATTAGCGCCATTCCTCTTCTTAGACGATCCGGAACGGAATTACGTCCCAGGATCAGTGCGAACCCGAGCGCGAAGGCAAGGATAATGAAGATAACGACATTGCCTGAATCAAGTTGCATCGATTAAACTCCCTTGAAGGCAGCCATTAGTGCACGCCATTCCTCTTCACGATTTTCGAAATCCTCTTTCGGGAAACGACGCTCGGCCCAATGCATTAAGGCAGGACGGCTAAGGAATGTGTGGCATTCTTCGCCCCATTCTTCGGATATTTCCCGCAGAACGAGATACTTACCTTGTACTTCTACAGTCATCATATTCCACTTGTCTGTTTTGTATATTTCATGTTTTTTTATCATAGGTAGTCTCCAAACTAACGGTTTTGGTAAAATGATACCGTACACTACGATGCAAAGCAAATTTTTTCATCAATTATGGAAAAGATAAATTGCAAAATGGAAGCCCATACAGTATAATAAGGATATTCGCCATAGATGGCGATATTTTTAGGAGGTTGTTCATTTGAAAGGTACAGTTAAATGGTTTAACGCAGAAAAAGGCTATGGCTTTATTTCAGTTGAAGGCGGCGAGGACGTATTCGTACATTTCTCCGCAATCCAAGGCGACGGCTTTAAAACATTGGAAGAAGGTCAAGCGGTAGAATTCGAAATCACTGATGGAAACCGTGGTCCTCAAGCAGCTAACGTAACTAAATTGTAAGATTTTTCCGTCATTCACGGACTTCTTATAAATGATCGATTATAGCTGAACATCACAAACACAAGCACAGTCCCCATTTGGAGACTGTGCTTTTTTTGGTTTTCAGCGCTCATGTGGAACGATGCGTTGTTGTGCGTAACAATTGAAAGCCGAAACCAATCAATGAAGCTAGTGCAAAGGACATTGCGGTAAGATAGAACGTCTGACGTCCTGTAAGCTCTAATAACAAGCCACCCAAGGTTCCACTTAAAAGTCCAGAAGCGCTAGACCACACAATCGTAAATAAAGCCATGCCCGTTGCTCGAAAATGATCGGGAACGAGTCGGGTTATATAACGAACCGCAGTGACATAAAAAATACCGAATGTAACGCTGTGCATCGTTTGAATAAGAACAACGGCTGCTGGTGTATGCGAGACAGACATGAACAATAATCGAATGGTATACATCAAGGCCGCTAAGGTGAGAAGTGGGAGTTCCTTATATTTGTTCCCGTATTTGCTTAGTAGCAAAAATATCGGAATCTCACTCACAGAGGAGATGAGCAGGGACCAGCCGATTAATCCTTCACTGGCACCCAAATCTTTGAGTGTGATCGTCAGAAAGGCTTCGTTCATCCGATGACCCATAGCCAGCAGAAACACACAGCCGAAAAAAGCAAGAACATCTCGGCGTTTCAGGATAGCCCACAATCCGGATAAATCCATTTTGCTACTGCTACCAGCAGGCTGGTCCCGTAACTGGAAGCTGATCAGTAAGGTTACAGCTGCAAGGCTAATGCAGATCCACATCGTCCATTCGGAACCAAAAGAGCCAAGGACATAACCGATGCTAAGGGCAAAAAAAGCATATCCGATGGAACCGAACACTCGAATGGACGTGAAATTTCGACCATATTTATTCGCCGTTGTAATTGCCATCGTATCCGACAGTGGGTAGACCGGATAATAGAAAAAGTAAAATAGAGTTACAAGGACAAACACTTCGCCAAAGCTTGATGCATTGGCAAGCAGAATTCCAGTGATTAGCTGGCCGCCGAGCAGTAGGATCATAACTTTCCGTACGGTCTTGTATTTATCACTCGCCATGCTCCAGAACATATTGGAGAATACAGAAATGAGCGGTCCGATGCCATACAGGTAACCAATCTCGGCAGGACTGAAGCCAAGATGGCTGAAGTAAAGCTGGAAGTACGATACTACCAGTGCGGTAGAACCAAAGATGGTGAACATCAGTGCCCGGAGCCAGTTCTGATCTGGCCGGGCCGTATGACTTGATTTCATGATGAGAGACTCCGTTCTTAAATCTAATTCAGATTATTTCATGATTTAGACTTCTGATAATTTGTTTCATAGATCATATGATATGAATGTGTTCCCAAATGGACTAGCCTTTCAAGGATGAAGAGCCGCGAGATGGCGGTATGGACATCGTTGGTTCTTTTTGCGTGCGCCGGATGACCAGCCAGACAATAACAAGCTCAGCAAGCAAACCAAGCGACTGGGCGGCTGCACCGATCATGCCGTTCCACGCCGGGAAAATACTGACCAGTACAAGCAGAACAATAATAGTGCAAATCGCATTGGCGCTCTGTGAACGAAACATCGTTTTGGTCTGACCGCGAAGCAGAATGAGACCATTGCTGAAGTCCAGAAAAGGAGAGATCAGCGGAAATAACACAAAGGCGCGAAGTGTCCAGAGACTTTGCTCCAGCAGCTGGCCTTGAACGCTCATAATATTTTCGAGTACCCATGGACCCAAAGGCGTATACGCAATGGAGACAGTCATCGCGAACGGTATAAAACCGGTAACGAGCGCAAATTTCTTAACGAGTTTGGCATCGATCAGATAGAAGTTGAGCACGATCTGATGAATGTAGGTAAAAAAGCTTAACATGAGCTGCATCAGACTGCTCGCTACAGCAAAAGAGGAGATAGCCAGCGCGATTCCGGTTGTTTTACCAAGAACAATGTTAATGACAGGACCTATAAACAGGGCTACAAAACTGGATAATAGCAGTGGTTTGTAAAAGCGATACACATCTCCCTTGCTCTCAACGGGATGATCCTCGAGCTTGGCAGGCATTTTTCTCATAATGTTTCTGCCTTCCAAGTAGCTAACCAGAGCTTCAATCATCATTCCCGCAGCAAAGATGATAGCGCCTACACGACCGCTGTTAATAGAGTCTGTGTAGATGAAGTACAAGGATAACCCATACATACCTGCTAACCTGAATACCATACCAATGGTGAGCCATTTGGTTCGATTGTTCGTGATGATAATGCCTTGGTAGATGTTACGGATGACAGAAAAAATACTAACGTACATCAGGATCTCGTATACGTCGATCACTTTGCTTAGTAGATCCGGGCTGACGCCGAATAAATATTTGAACACACCGGTACCAATGGGTGAGTACACAATAAGAAATCCGATGAGTAGCACGCAAGCCAGAAATATTTTGGTCACAAACGTAAGAGCCTGAAAAGAGAGGCGGTCACGCACCAGGGCGGAACAGGTTTGACGTAGCAAGGTGGAGGGACGCTCCGTGAGGGTAAGCAAACTTCCCGCAATGGCATAACTTGCAATAACAGTCTCTGGATGAGCAGAGCGTGCAAGTGTGCTGTTAATGATTACGTGTGATATCGTAACTAGAGAGGCGGAGATGCCAAGTGGCACAAAAAAAGAAAATAACCGTCTCCACGAAAGTGGTTCACCTGACGACATGTCAACGACTCCTTTGATGGATAGAAATATGGATAGTATATCATAAAGCTTTGAACGGGGATGCGATTTTTTACGCGGTTTATGCGGTAGATCATTTGTACAATTAAGGGGATCATATTATAATAGGAATGGTTAAAATCGCTCTAATACGTATTCAACCAAAGTGGAGGCACATTTATTTTGAGCCAATCAAATCGAAAACGTCATCAGTACCCGCGAGGACCGCTGGCATTGATGAGAGGGGTGTACAAATACACCATTCCGGAAACGCGTAAGGCATTGGATGGATGGCGTGCTCAGGCAGAGACCATTCCAAATGAGGAATTACGTACTCAAGCACTTGCCAGTCTAAGGGATAAGCAATTTCACTGTGAAGGTGGAACTGTCTATGCATTAGCGGATATGTCCAATAGACATATTCTTATTCCGCTAATCGTTTCGTATCAAACCATAAGTGATTATTTGGACAATCTGTGTGACCGCAGCACCTCGATGGACCCGGCTGATTTTCGCTTGCTCCATCAATCTATGCTTGATGCGGTAGATCCCGAGGCAACACCTGTCAATTATTATGCGCTCCGTGAGGATCAGGATGACGGTGGGTACCTACGGAATCTGGTGACGACATGTCAGGAGCTCACTCGTCAGCTACCAGGATATGCGTCAGCCAAGCCCCAAATACAGGATCTGGCAGGCCTATACACGGACCTGCAGGTATATAAGCATATCAAACCGGAACTGAGAGAGACGGCTTTGCTCGAATGGTGGTCGGAGCATCGCCACCGCACACCTCAGTTTCGCTGGAACGAATTTGCCGCTGCTACGGGCTCTACTCTGGGTGTATTTATGCTGTTTCTCGCTGCAAGTGACGATCAGCTGACCGAAGAGCAGGCGGTATCGATCCACACTGCCTATTTCCCGCACGTATGCGCATTACACATCATGCTCGATTATTTGATCGATCAGGATGAGGATCGTGTCGGTGGGGATCTCAACTTCTGCAATTATTATGAGAATGTAGAGATGATGCTGGATCGAATTGCTTTTATTGTGGAGATGGCTCGCAGTGATGTGCAGAAGATTCCGGGAACTTCTTTTCACCGGATGATTATTGAAGGACTGATAGCCATTTACCTGTCTGATCCCAAAGTCAGCGAACAGCATGAAGTTCGCGTCGTGTCCAAACGCTTGATGAAGAACAGTCCAATGACACGTGTGTTTTTCTTCATTTTCAGTCGGTGGATACGGAAGCATATGTAAGTCAGGTGTATTGTTGCGGAGCCTGAAGTGAAACTAGAGGAGGAAGAAACATCATGACAGCAGTAAAGAAAATCGCAGTGCTAACGAGTGGTGGCGATTCACAGGGGATGAACGCGGCTGTTCGTGCGGTTGTTCGCAGCGGACTATTTCACGGATTGGAAGTGTTCGGTATTCAGCGCGGATACCAAGGGCTTTTGAACAATGATATTTTCCCGATGGATCTGCGCAGTGTTGGGGATATTATTCAGCGCGGGGGAACCGTTCTGCAATCTGCACGTTGTAAAGAGTTCTATACCGCAGAAGGCCAGCAAAAAGGAGCAGACATTTTGCGCGCTCGTGGTATTGATGGTCTCATTGTTATTGGCGGAGACGGTTCATATAATGGCGCAAACAAATTGAGCAAGCTTGGCATTAATACGATGGGTTTGCCAGGTACCATTGACAATGATATCTCATTCACCGATTATACAATCGGATTCGATACTTCCGTAAGCGTCGTGGTTGATGCGGTAAACAAGCTTCGTGACACGATGTCTTCCCATGAACGTTCATCGATTGTTGAGGTTATGGGCCGTCACTGCGGTGATATTGCGCTTCATGCGGGGCTTGCTTCAGGAGCGGAGACGATCCTGGTGCCGGAAGTACCTTTTGATATGGACGAAGTAGCTGAGCGTATGAAAGCTAACTTTGCACATGGCAAACGCCACAGTATCATTATCGTAGCTGAAGGCGTAGGTAAGGGAGAAGACGTTGCCAAAGAATTGATGGAACGTTGCCCGACGTATGAGCCGCGTGTTACCGTTCTCGGACACATTCAACGTGGTGGTACGCCAACACCATTCGACCGCAACCTTGCGAGCCGTCTGGGTGATTTCGCAGTGCGTAGCTTGATTGCAGGCGAAACGGATAAAGGCTGTGGGATTATTAAAGGTGAGCTGGTTCTTACGGACATCGATAAAGTCGTAAATACGAAAAAAGCATTTGATATGGAAACGTATGAGCTTGCACAACGCTTGTCTCAATAATTCCTTTCAACAAAAAAAGAGCACACTCCGTATGATTCGGAGCTGTGCTCTTCTTTTTGTATTCGGTGTATTCTCTTTCTTCTGTGTGAAGAAAGAAGAAAAGCATGCGAGGAGAACGCAGTTTGCTTACGCGCGAAGGGAAGCTTTCTTCTGAACCCGGAACAGTCTCCACAACAGCGCAGTTGCCCCCACTGCGAGTCCTGCAATAAGACCAATCCAGTATCCAAATGCCCCAAGTGAAGTGTAAGTTGCCGTAAAATAACCAACGGGCAGACCGATAATCCAATAAGCGACAAAGGTAATGATTAACGCCGGATTGACATCTTTGTACCCCCGTAGCGCTCCTTGTGTCGGCGTAGCAATGGCATCGGAAATTTGGAAGAAAATTGCGTAGATTAGAAAATGCTGCGTTAGTGTAATTACTTCCTGTTCGTTGGAATAAATTCTCGCAATCGGCTCTCCGAAAACCAGCAAAATGATCGCTGTAATCAAGGAAAGGCCAATAGCTCCCCCGATTCCTAGCAGACTATACTGTCTGGCGTCTTTCAGCCGGCCTGCACCATTTTCAAAGCCAACCAGAATGGTGAGTGCCATACAGATGCTCACAGGTAACATATATAGTGTAGAAGCGAAGTTCAGTGCTGCCTGATGGGCGGCTATCGTGACCGTATCGAATCGGCTCATCAGCAAGGTGACCGCAGCGAAGATAGACGTTTCAAAAAAGGTTGCAAATCCAATCGGGACCCCAATGACCAGAAGTTCCTTCCATTTGCTAAACGAGATCCGTGACCATTGACGGAAAATAGAATACTTGGCGAATGGCTCGATACGATGGGCGAAAAACAGGCTAATCAAAAAAATAAGCCAATATGTACATGCTGTGGCCACACCTGCACCAACACCGCCTAATTGAGGGAAACCCCACCGCCCAAAAATGAGCAGATAGTTGAGCGAAATATTAACAGGGAGCGAGACGAGTGTGATGAGCATGGTAACACGTGTCTGTCCAAGTGCATCCATAAAACTGCGAAGTACTGTATATCCGAATAGGGGCATAATGCCAAAAGCTAGCGCACACAGAAAATAAAACGCTACATTTGCAACATGCGGCTCGAGGGGCATCGCGTTTAAAATGGGACTCAACAATAAAGCGCCTGCTCCTAGCACAATAAGACCTACAGCAATGCCCAGGTAGAGCGCCTGAATGACGCTCCGTCCAATCTGATCATGTTGCCTGGAGCCGAGCAGGTGAGAGACAACAGGGGTTATTCCCATTAAAATCCCGCTAAGTCCGGTCTGCACGGGCATCCATAGGCTTGTACCTATAGCGACACCTGCGAGGTCAGCTGGCGAAAATTTGCCGGACATATTCGTATCAAAGAACGACATGGCCGAAAGTGCAATTTGAGTGGTGAAGATGGGCAAAAATATAATCAGGAACTGTTTGATCTTTTGTGGAAAGCTCGATGTGTTCATATTCACTTAAGGTGCCTCACGATCTATATAGTTATCATGCTGATGTCATATCAGACAGCTATTAATTGTAGAGGATTTTTACGAATTTGGGTAGTGCAACAGGAGAAAGGGGCTTGAAACAGGAACAGAGTGCCTCAACAAATATTCAGGATGTTAAAATATAAAAAAAACCTCGCTCCCGCGATAAACGGGACGAGGCTCGAGATTATGGAGTTCATAATCAAATCTGCGGTTAAACGAGTAAAATTTTATAAGTGCTAATTAAGTTATTTGTACTGTACGCCAGGAGTATAGCGATTGGATGCATTCCATAGCAAATATTCATCCACATTCATTTCTTTCATCGCTTTAATCTGATCTTCGACCTGTTTTTTACCGTATTTGATATAATGTCCGCTACCCAGCCAGCTTGCGGTAAAGTCTTGAATCCATGGCCGAATAATTGGTTTGAGTTCTTTGGTAGGGTCGAGCTTCTTATGTGTATCCTTCATAGAACCTTTAATCGTTGTGTAGGGGTCTTTGTCAGGGTCTTTCACACCATACCAGCCGGTGGAATAATGACTTGGATAGACCATAGGTGAGATGACATCCACGTTTTCTGATATTTTCACAAAATCCTGACCAATACCTTCGGCTGCCGGCACAGAGGCTGCATATCCAAAAATATCTACCGAAACTCGGACACCAAGAGGTGCAAGCTCTTTACGTGCGTATTGCACAAATTCGGCGACAACGTCAACACGTGATTGATCGGTCTGTGTGTACTTTAGTGTATCTGCGCGTGTTTCAAATCCCTCGGGAAAGCGAACGTAGTCAAACTGAATTTCCTTGAAACCGAGCTTCGCTGCTTCTTTGGCAATTTCAATATTATAATCCCATACCTCTTTGCTGTAAGGATTCACGAAACTGTCTCCTTTACCGTTGGCCCATACAGAGCCGTCCTTATTACGAAAGGATAGTTCGGGGTTCTTCTTCGCTAGAATGGTGTCCTTAAATACAACAACTCGTGCGATAGGATACACCTTGTGTTTCTCTAATCGTTTCATCAAGGCACTGATATCTCGAATAAAAGGTTTTGCTTCGCCCATATTTTTCACGGCCTTGTTTTTGGACGGATATGTGATATACCCGAGATCATCCTTGATATCAATAACCATAGCATTTAGTTCTGTCTGATCGGTTAGTTCGAGCAGTTGTGCCATTCTTGCGCCACCAGCACTGTACGCTGTGACATATATGCCTTTAACAACAGGAGCATCAGGTTGCGGATCGACTTTGGCAGGGGGATTGTCAGCATCAATGACGACTTGTTCTTTTTGTGATTGAATAATGGCTGTGTTAAAACTGTTGCTTAACGAGGGTAATTGACTATTATTGCTATGACCCAGATCCGGAGCTACCGACGTTCCTCCGAAACCTCCCAAGGCCATTGCGAACAAAGCCCACAGTATGTTCATACTTTTCACTCCCTTTATGTACATTCCATACTTGATTATACAACAAAGCCTCCGTGCTTTTAACCATATTAATCCTTTTATGAAACATGTGGAAAAAATGAAAACCGCTCCCTGACTGAGGAATACCTCGTCAAGAAGCGGCGTAATCGATCTGAAAAATATTATTGAATATACACATCATTCTGATGCTCACAAATACTGTACTGAATGATTTCCATTGCATCTCCCTGTTCCAGGATGCCCAGCCCATCCCGGAGAACAATCAAAGAGTCGAGTTCATTCGGTTTTAAGAAAGGGAGCATTTCCGGGCACCATTTGTTGACAATTTCAAACAGTTTTACCGTTTCCGTATCCACAATAATCACCCTTTCCTACTCGAATTCCAAAATGGTAAGTCATTCGGCGCGAATCGGGAAAGCATATGGCTTTGTGAAAAGTAAAGGTTAGAACCTGCTTACAACATATTTAAGAGCGGTGCACCATTATTATACCACAAACTTGCGAATTGTTAACGGGCAGATAACTAACTGCGGCGGAATGAGCCCATCACGCCTACGGTTTCCACGATGTTAACAAATGCTTTTGGATCGGTTTCTTTGATAATGCGTTTGATCTCAACCAATTCGTAACGGGTAGTCACAGTCATTAACATATCCTTTTCAATGTCAGTATATGCCCCTTGGGTTTTAATTTTTGTGACGCCACGTGGACGAGTCAGAAGTTTTTTCAGCATCGCTTCGGTTTCATTGGTGATGATGTAGAGCGTAACCTTGACGTGACTGATATGGATGAGATCCAGCACTTTACCTGTAACATAGATTGAAACCATGGAGGCCAGAGCGGTATTCCAGTTATTATTCAGATAACCAGCTAGTAAAATGATAGCTCCATTCATACCCGCCATGACGGTGCCAATCGGGAAATCACGATTTCTGGTGAAAATGGAACCGACAATATCCAAGCCTCCAGTAGAGCCGCCCACTCTAAAGGAAACACCGGTACCTATTCCAACCAGCACGCCGCCAAACACACAGCTTAGAATTGGATCGGTCGCTACAGCAGAAACAGGCAGCAGTCCAATAAACCAGGAAGTGGCTGCTACCGACACAATGCTCAATATAATGAAACGTCGTCCAAGAATAAACCAACCTGCAATGAGCAGAGGGATGTTAAGAACAAAATACATTATACTAAGATTCAAATTGGTAAAATAACCTAAAAGCATGGAAATACCGGATACTCCACCGCTCAGAAGCTGGTGGGGCACCAAAAACCAGTTAAAGCCGCAAGCAATAGCTGCAGCACCCAAAATGATCACCAAAGAGTGCCAAATTATTTTGGGCAATTTAATCACCTCATTTTTATTTAAAACCAGATTGCTGGTAATCTTGAATAGTTTTATGATATAATGATTTGTGGATATTCTTGAGTAGGAAACTTTTCCCAAATCGAAAGCTAAAATTTGAAATGTTTCAAACACATGATTGTAGTTTTAGTCTTATCTTGGGGACCCATTCATGGAATTATGTTCGTTCATGAAAATAATTCGTCCCGTTGGGATACCCTATAAATATTAACGCTACTTAAGAATACAGACAACAAAGTGGATTGTCCACCATGTCCACCATATAAAAGGAGTATGAATAATTTTGACAAATTTAAATTTCACAGATTTCAATCTTGAACCACTGGTGCTGCAAGCCATCACTGAGCTCGGGTTTGAAGAAGCAACACCGATTCAATCCAAATCGATTCCTTTTGCACTTGAAGGTAGAGATTTGATCGGTCAAGCTCAAACAGGTACAGGTAAAACCGCTGCATTCGGTATTCCGTTGATCAGCAAAATCTCCAAAACGGATGATAAAATCCGCGCCCTCATTATGGCACCTACACGTGAACTTGCGATCCAAGTCGCTGAAGAGATCGAAAAACTTACTCGCTTCAAAGGTCTACGCTCCCTGCCAATCTACGGCGGACAAGATATCGTACGCCAGATTCGTGCATTGAAAAGAAAACCACAGATTATCATCGGTACACCAGGACGTCTCCTTGACCACATCAACCGCAAAACAATCAAACTTGATGATGTACAAACTGTTGTATTGGACGAAGCAGATGAAATGCTCGACATGGGTTTCATGGAGGATATTCAATCGATCCTGAAACAAGTTCCAGACGACCGTCAAACGATGCTGTTCTCTGCAACAATGCCTCCTAACATTCAAAAATTGGCTCAACAATTCTTGACTAATCCAGAACACGTTTCTGTTATTCCTAAACAAGTCAGCGCTCCGTTGATTGATCAGGCTTATATTGAAGTACCTGAGCGCCAAAAATTTGAAGCTCTTAGCCGTTTGCTGGATATGGAATCCCCAGAACTGGCAATCGTGTTCGGACGTACAAAGCGTCGTGTTGACGAATTGGCTGAAGCTTTGCAAAAACGTGGATATTCCGCTGATGGTTTGCATGGTGACCTGTCTCAAAACCAACGTGATACGGTAATGCGTAAGTTCCGTGATGGCAGCATTGATGTACTCGTTGCAACAGACGTGGCGGCGCGTGGTCTCGACGTATCTGGCGTAACACACGTTGTGAACTTTGACCTTCCGCAAGATCCGGAAAGTTATGTTCACCGTATTGGCCGTACAGGTCGTGCGGGTAAAGAGGGTGCGGCATGGTCTTTCGTAACTCCGCGTGAGATTGATCACTTGCACTTCATCGAGCGTGTTACACGTCACCGTATTCCGCGTAAACCGTTGCCTACGATGGCAGAAGCGGTTGAAGGAAAACAACGCGTAACGGCTGAACGTCTCCTGGAGATTGTACAATCCGGTGAGCTGAACGAATACAAAGGTATTGCCATTCAAATGCTGGAGCAATATGATTCCGTACAATTGTTGTCCGCAGCTTTGAAACTCCTGACAGGCGACAAAAAAGATGCTCAGGTTGATCTGACTCCTGAAGATCCAATCCGTGCTAAACGTCGTAGACCAGATGTTCGTTCTGGCGGACGCAAACCATCAGGTTACAGCGGTAACCGTAACAGTGGTGGCGGTGGTGGTTATAACCGTGATCGCAACAGCAGTGGTGGTGGACGTGGCGGTTACAACCGTGACCGCAACAGCAGTGGTGGAAGTGGAAGCAGAGAAGGCGGCTACAACCGTGATCGCAAACCGCGTCCAAGTAATAACGAAGGACGTCGTCCGGCTAGAGACAACTCTTTCGAATAAGTGTAACATTTAATGAGGATGGGGCAGGAAGCTGCTCCATCTTTTTTACTTTGTAAAAGTTCATAAACTTTCCATTTATTAGAACGATCAGGCTTGCCTAAAGTGATCTACTTTCGGGAAGTGCTGGCTTTTCCTATATATAATAAGGTATATTAATATTAGAATTCAGGTTAGACGCAAGGTGCGGAGGAGGAGAAATGTTTGGAATTTAAAGGAGCTATGGGCGGGCTTTACCGGCTGACAGAATGGATTACAAGACTGGCCGCAAGCAATCTCTTGTGGGCGATCTGTTCTTCACCTTTCTTGTTTTTCATGATTATGAAGCTGCTCGTCATGCAACAGAATCTCGCGAACGAATCATTACAAATGAACTGGGCTATAGCCATTGTGGCACCGCTTACACTGTTTCCGGCGACCTCGGCTTTGTTCACGGTTGTTCGTAAATGGAATATGGGAGATACGGATGTGCCGATCTTCCGTACATTCTTTACAGGTTACAAGGAAAACTACAAACAAAGTTTAATCGGGGGTATTTTTTACACACTGCTGTTCGCAATCATGTATCTGGACTATACGGTTTATATGACGCAGTTCCGTAACATGCAGCTGGTTGGCATTATTATGCTTGTGTTGCTGTTATTGTTGTTTGTATCCTTGTTTAACTTTTTCTCAATGGTTGTACATTACCATATGTCGATCGGGCTTATTATCAAAAATGCAGTTCTGTTAACGCTGATTCGACCTTTCCGTGTGTTCTCCACATTACTGGGAAGCGGGTTGCTGTTCTATATCGGATTGCGTTACCCGGTGCTGTTTATCTTCTTCATCATGAGCATCGTGGCATGGTTTGCGTTCTTTAACTTCTATGCAACCTACAACAAAATGCAGGAGCAGATGCAAAAGATTCAATTGCAAAAAGAGGAAGAAGAGGCAGCTGCTTTGGCTGAAAAATCAGGAGAACAGGATGAAGCACAGAGTTCTGAATCTGCTGAAAATAAAGAGTTTACACAGCAAAAATAAAACATGTCTGTATGGCATTTACTTTTTACACAGTTAGGGATATAATAGGTGTACATCCTGCGATGTACGTTTCGGTTATTCGTTGTTTTGAACCAATGATGATGTCTTCGGGAGATTAATACAAAGTGTTGCTGAAAAGCCCTGTCTATACGACATGGGGACTTCAAATGCATTTTTGCAGTCACCCACCTGCCAAGCAGGTTCATAAGACAATGTAGCCGGACGGCATAGGCGGGTTTCTAATTTCACCATGTACAGCACCCTGACTTTTCCTTTTACGAGGAAGCCAGGGTGTTTTTATGTTGATTTTTGGGTGGATCTGATGAATGATTTAATTCGGATTATTGTTGATCCTAGTATTTTTGTTAAATATGATGCTTACCCTTTTGTTACTACTTGAACAATGTTACACTAGAATACATAATGGAACGGTTACACTCAAAGGAGGAAGGGTCTTGACCTTAAAGAGAACGCTCGTCGGTATCATCCGAAGTATGGAGGGGACCAGCGATCGAGCCAAGGATCCCAAATTAAAAACACGCTATTACAATTTATCCAAAGAAAAAGCCTGGGAAGAAGTATCTTCGACACTAAAAAAAATTCCGGGTTATAAGGTACTGCATGAGGTGCACTCTGTAGGCGAGATTATACTGGAAAAACGCACGACGTTTGGGCGTACAATGGATATTACGGTTTCCATTATTTCGGTGAGTCCTGTACGAAGTGCAGTGGATATGTACTCTGCTTCCCGCGGTTCATTGGGAGATCTCGGTTCCAACTATCGTACGATTATGCACTTGTTCTCCGTGCTTGATAAAAAGCTCAGCAAGTATAAGGCGAATGAGTGAAATAAATGATGAAATAATAAAAAGCGAGAGAAGGATGACCTTCCTCGCTTTTATTCTGCAATTACGAAAGTTGTTTTACAGCAAAGCTTTTACTGCAGCAATGGCTTGCTCGAAGTTAGGGGAGTCTGTCATTTCAGGCAAGTACTCCACATATGTAATTTTGTCTTCGGCATCCAGGACAAAAATAGAGCGCATATCCAGTTGGAATTCTTTGATCAGAACGCCATAGTTTTCGCCGAAAGAGCGTGTTTTGTAGTCGGAAAGGGTAACCACGCGGTCAACACCGGCCGCACCGCACCAACGCTCCTGTGCGAATGGAAGGTCTACGCTGACGGTTAGAACAACAACGTTCTCGCCGAGTTCAGCTGCCTCAACATTGAAGCGGCGAGTCTGAGCATCACATACGCCAGTATCCAGAGAAGGAACAACGCTGATTAATTTAATCTTGCCTGCGAAGTCTTTCAGAGATGCATCTTCAATCAAGTTTTTGCTCACAGTGAAGTCAGGTGCTTGATCGCCCACTTTCAATTCAGGTCCGATCAATGTGATAGGGTTGCCTTTAAATGTGGCTGCGCCTTTACGTTCTTGTGTCATAAATAATGTTCCTCCTTATAAATTGGTGATCCGTGCCAAAATCCATTATAATCTTTTATGAAAGACATTGTCCAATCTGGGCGTGTATCATTGTGATGGATTCAAGAGAAGGTCTGATTTTAACAGGGTGGAGTGAAAGTAAAAATCTATGATATTTATCCGTTATGAAAATTGGAAAGATTACTTGAAGTATTTCCCTTTGACGTCGATTCTTTTAATTGCGAATGTTGTTATGTTTATCGTGTTAACGTTTAATGGTGGCTCCACCAACAATATGGTACTGCTCAAGTTTGGGGCGCTGACGAATTACGAATTGTTTGCCCAGGATTGGTGGCGTTATGTGACTTCCATGTTTTTGCATGCAGGGTTCGGTCACCTCTTGTTTAACAGTTTTGCGTTAATTGTATTTGCTCCGCCGATGGAACGCTTGCTTGGATCGTTGAGATACGGTGTCTTGTATCTTGGGGGAGGAGTAGTAGGTAATATTCTTGCTGTTGCCTGGTATAATTCGATCGACAAAATCACGATTTCGGTAGGCGCGTCTGGTGCAATCTATGCTGTCTACGGGGCATTTCTCTACGTGGCATTGTTCCAGCGTAACATTATGGATGAAACCTCGCGCAAAACGATGTATACACTGTTGTTGTTCGGGATTATTTTCTCCTTTGCAGTGTCTAATATCAATTGGATGGCGCATTTAGGTGGTTTGCTCGGTGGATTCTTTATTTATGGTTTGATTATTCGTTTATGGAAACCACGGATTTTTAGGAAATAGGTAGAACGTTCTCGAGGTGGAATGTGCGGTGAACGATATAGTAGGGTATAACAGATTGGAGCGATCAGGCAAGTGGAATTAAGACAGTTGCATTATTTTCTGAAAGTTGCTCAAAAGGAACATGTTACACAGGCGGCGGAAGAGTTGCATGTGGCACAGTCTGCGGTCAGCAGGCAGATTCATCAGCTTGAAGAGGAGCTTGGTGTGGATCTTTTTATGCAAAAAGGACGGAATTTGCAGTTAACTGCGGTAGGACAGCTTTTTTGCAAACGGGTTGAAGGTATTTTGAAGGATCTCGACAAAGCTGTAGGTGAAGTACATGAATTTCTTGACCCGGAGCACGGGGAAATTCGGATCGGCTTTCCGCACAGTCTAGGAATTCATCTCATACCTTCTGTAGTGGCGGCTTTTCGTCAGAAGTATCCGAACGTAAAATTCAGATTTAAGCAAGGGATGTACCCGACATTGATTCGGGATGTATTGTCGGCAGAAGTGGATCTTGCATTTATTTCACCATTTCCAGAAAAACATGATCAGGTGGCTGGTGATATTGTGCTTACTGAGGAATTGCATGCGATCTTGCCGCCGAATCATCCGCTTGCGGGAGAAGAGACCATTGCACTCGAACAGCTGAAAGATGAGAAGTTTGTGTTGTTCAGCAAAGGTTACTCCCTGCGGCCTATTGTATGGCATGCCTGCCTGGAAGCTGGATTCACACCGAAAATTGCCTTTGAAGGCGAGGAGACGGATACGATTCGTGGTTTGGTAGCGGCAGGTATGGGAGTAAGTCTGTTGCCGGAAATGGCGTTATTCCAGACGAATCCCTTGCAACCTGCGCATGTGGCGATCTCTCAGCCGAAAGTAACCCGAACGATTGGATTGATTCACCGTGCAGATGATAAGTTGCCACTCGTTGCTCAGTCTTTCCGCTCATTTTTGCTTCATTATTTTGGTTTACAACAAAACAATACCCCATCCGAATAACGGTGGGGTATTGTTTTTATTTATTTAACTTGTTCATTGAGTATTCGCAGCAATTAGTCCCGGCTATTAAAGATTCCGATGTAACGAATCAGTTCAAGTAAAGAGATCAATGCAGCGGCAACGTAAGTTAAAGCTGCGGCATTCAATACTTTGGCTACGCCTTTTTCTTCTTCATTACGGATATATCCTTCAGATACCATTATTTCACGTGCTCGATTGCTGGCATTGAATTCGACCGGTAATGTAATCAACTGAAATGCAACAGTGACAGAGAAGAAGATAATGCCGATTCCGACCAGGTTCATCGCGTTAAAGAGGAAACCTGCAATCAACAGGAATGGTGCGAGCCCAGAGGCAAAGTTCACAATCGGAAAAATCCGGTGACGCAATGCGAGCATAGGGTAACTTTCCTTGTGTTGAATGGCATGGCCGACTTCGTGACATGCAACGGATAATGCCGAGATGGACTTTTCGTAGTACACAGGTTCTGACAAACGTACAACCCGATTGATCGGATCATAGTGGTCGGAGAGTGAGCCGCGAACCGGTTCAATCGGCACATCGTGCAGGCCGTTAGCATCGAGCATATGACGGGCTGCATCGTAACCGGTCATTCCGTTCTGGTTTGGTACTTCGGACCAACGTCTAAAGGTGCCCTTAACGCGAAATTGCGCCCATAACGAGAGCAAAAAGGCGATGATAATCAATACGAACATACCGTTATTAAAACTCATATCCATTCCTCCGCTTTCATAATAAGCTACATCATGGTGTTTTCAAGCAAGATTTTTAATGCCTCCATTGTACCCGCGCTTTTGGTGAGTAGTCCTGCCATCATCTTACGTGCTTGTACAGGTTTCATCTCTCCAAGCAATGGTTTGAGTTCATTGACCTCTCGCTCAAGTTGCTGAACATGAAGTTCAAGTGTTGTCAGTTTGCTGGCTACTTGTTCTTCAGTACTGACCAGACGCCACTTCTCAAGAGATTGTTTAATCTCTTCGAGACTATACTTCTCTTGTTTCATCTGTACAATACGTTCAAGTCTGGTTAAGGTTTCATGACTATAAAGACGATAATTTTTTTGGGTTCGTTCTTCAGGAGCGATTAACCCGAGCTTTGTGTAATAGTCAATTGTCCGTTCGCTTACACCAGCCGTTTTGGCGAGTTCGCCAATTCGAAAAAGTTTCATATCCCCAATGATATTCACCTCGCTTGCAAGTTCAAATGTAGGGAAATGTAGTTTCCACAAGCGCCTCAATGTACACGCTCAATTTTTCTTTCTAATAAGTATGATACATGATCATGAACCGTACAGTCAAACGTTATGCTTTGAAGATAGCTTGCTTTATTCCTATATCTATGTACTCAAAGTGTATGAATATGTACTTAAGTGCAAGAAAAAGACGTAAGACTTTATTCCCATAAAATATTTTTGGAAATGATAAAAATACTCTTGTCAACTTTCCTTACTTCTGCTTATAATGACATTAAGAGTTTCACGATATGTAAAGAAACATAACACACGAGGGAGTGGGGCAAATGAGAAAGAAATGGTTGATTTCAATGTTAGCAATGCTTACTTTACTGGCTTTTCCGGTAAGTGCATTCGCTGCTGCGGAGGGTCCAAGTACTATTGAGCTTCAAAGCGGTCTGAACTCGGCATTTACGTTTCTGGCTGTAGTGCTGGTATTCTTTATGCAAGGGGGATTTGCACTCCTCGAAGCGGGTTCGACACGAATGAAAAATGCAGGACACATTGCGGGTAAGACGATCCTGACATTGGGCATTTCAGTTATTGCGTTCTGGGGCCTAGGTTTTGGCCTCGGGTTTGGTAACGGTAACGGATTCTTCGGAACAACCGGTTTCTTCATGAGTGGAGACAACATGGCAGCTTCCTTTGAATCACTCGCTTTCTCCGATGTTCCACTAACGATTAAATTTGTTTTCCACCTTGCATTTGCTGCTGTCTCCCTGGCTATTGCCTGCGGTGGTATGGCAGAACGTGCAAAGATGAGCGTATATATCGTGTTTGGTACACTGTATACCATTATTATGTATCCGGTCGTTGCTCACTGGGTATGGGGCGGTGGCTGGCTCGCAGAGCTGGGTATGCAAGACTTCGCGGGTTCAACAGTAGTTCACTTAACGGGTGCGACAGCAGCGTTGGTAGCTACCATCTTGCTGAAACCTCGTATCGGTAAATATAACAAAGACGGCAAACCTAACATCATTCCAGGTCACAACCAAGTGTATTCCGTACTCGGGGTCATCATCCTCTGGATCGGTTGGTTCGGTTTCAACCCAGGTAGTACGTTGTCAGCGATGGGTGAAGGATTCTTCGGTTACGTGGCGCTCACTACAAACGTGGCTGCTGCTGCGGGTGGAGTTGCCGCACTGTTGATCTCTTGGGCAGTTCTCGGAAAATCAGATATTCCTAGCATGTTGAACGGGGTGCTTGCTGCACTCGTAGCGATTACTGGTGCTTGTGCGTTCGTAGAACCTTGGGCTGCACTAGTCATTGGTGCAATCGCAGGTATCATTACATTCTTCACTGCTCAATATTTCGATCGCAAAGGTATTGATGATCCGATCTATGCGTTCTCTGTACACGGTATCGCTGGTATGTGGGGTGCCATCTCCACCGGTTTGTTCGCAACACCTGAGCTTGCTGAGAAAGTAGGCGTAGGTCAAGCGGGTCTGTTCTATGGCGGTGGATTCCACCAACTGGGTGTTCAATTGTTAGGTCTTGCTGGCGCATTTGCCTTCGTACTCGTGATGTCCTTCATTATTCTCGGCGGTATGAAAGCTGTAATGGGTATTCGTGTCACGGAAGAAGAAGAGACAATGGGGCTTGATCTTAGTGAACACGGGACATATGGATATCCTGAGCAAATGAAACATGCAGAATCCAAATCAGGTGGTACATTCAGCTCCTGAGGTAAATCAAGATTGAAATTGCTTCAAGGAGGCTGGATATGATGGAACCTATCTCAATAACAAACCTTTCCTGGTCTTATCGAGGGATCGATGGTGCAACTTCTGCACATGAACTGCGCCAGGCACGTGTTATTTTGCAGAGAGAACTCCAGAAATCAATGTCCGTTTCCTTGTCGCTGGTCGAATGGTACGAGATGGTAAATGAACTGCATGACCGCATTGCACGGAAAGCATTAGAGTTATGCATTCAGGGGATGGTAGAGGAGGGCTTCGGCCAGCCTCCCGTCCCCTATGCCTTTATCGTATTTGGAAGCTCCGGCAGGGAAGAAGCGACATTATGGAGTGATCAGGATAATGGCATGATTATCAGTGATGCTCCGCATGCAACTAAAGAAGAATATTTCAAGGAACTGGGAAACCGTATTGCGGATTTATTGGAAGAGCTGGGTTATGCCAAATGCGAGGGCAAGGTGATGTGCTCGGAATCTCTTTGGCGGAAAACGCTGGCGGATTGGCAAAAGCAATTATTCGAATGGAGTTCCGACTTAAACTGGGAACCGGTGCGTAACCTGATCATCGCTTCTGATATGCGTTTTATTGCAGGGGAATCTAATTTGGCAGAGGCTTGGCTTACGAGCTTTTATGAACAGTTTCGCCGGGTTCCACAGCTCTCTGATGCGGTATTACGTAATACGGTAAAACATAAGGCGACATTAAATATACTGGGTCGTGTCGTTACAGAGCGATTTGGTGAACATGCGGGCGGCTTTGATGTCAAATATGGCGTTTATATCCCGCTGGTCAACAGTGCAAGATTTTTGGCTTTGCAGCATGGGATCCAGGAATCATCAACATTAAAACGTATGGAGAGGCTGACTTCGCTTGAGGCCATTCCTTTTCAGTTAACGGACACATGCCAGCGTGCATTTAAGTCTGCTTTGAAGCTACGTCGAAACACGCCGGTTGTTATACGTGAGGATTTACAGCAGAGCAGTGGTTTTCTGGATGAGAAACAGATGAAGCAGAAGCAAATTCATTATGAACTGAGGGAGACACTGGGATTGGTCAAGCGAGTGCATCGTGCTTTGCAAAGACAGTTGCGTTTTGCAGAAAGGAGACGTCCATGAGAGAGCCGGCAAGGGGCAGTACAGGGTTTTGGAATTCGCTGCGTCAGGGAGGGGTTCCTTCCGCCATCGCTTCCATTATGGGAGCCCCTACGGCGCAACATATGGCGTTTATCCGTTCCATGATGAGGGAGCAACGTAGACCTGAAGTGTTGCATACGCCTCTGGGCGAACTGGATGCTGTTGTATTTGATCTGGAAACAACAGGTTTTTCCCCCCAGCATGGAGATGAAATTTTGTCCTTTGGTGCAGTGCGTCTTCGAGGTGGCGTTGTGTTGGAAGAGGAACAGTTCTATACGCTGGTCCAGTCAAAAACGGCAGTGCCGAAGCATATTACCGAACTCACCGGGATTACGCAACAGATGACAGAGAAGGCGCCTACACTGCTTCAAGGATTGCATGATTTCATGTCCTTTGTGGGCGGGAACGTACTGGTAGCTCACGCGAGTGCGCATGACCGGGCTTTTCTCAATGCAGCGTTGTGGCGAACCTCCAAAGTTAGGTTGACTCATCGTTTAATTGATACGATGATGCTCGCCCGCTGGCTTGAACCTTCGAGACCCGGATATGGGCTTGATGAACTGCTTGAATCCAGAGGCATTCCAATCTATGGACGGCACCATGCGCTTGAAGATGCTAAAATGACGGCGCAGTTATGGTCTTGTTATCTTGAGGATATGCAACGCAAAAATATAGAGACTTTGGGTGACCTTTACACCCAATTAAGTCATACGTAACGTTAATGGTATTAAGCTGTAGGGGTATAGTTGAAACGAAGCCTCACCACGTGGCTGTGCTTCATTCGATATAATTTGATAAGCGTTCAGGAGCATAGATGATCTGGAGTTCTCTGAAGCTGAAACCGAAAGATCGGGTGCACCAATCAGATATGTGTGCATCATTCCCGCGAAGTTCGGGAGGGCTTGCAGGTCCTCTTGCGAAGGAATCGGCAATGAACACGGATGGGTGTGGAAAATGCCAACGATCGTAACATCAGAGAAAAAACATTGAATCCATTCTGATTGATCCAGCGAGAAGTGATGCAGCGGGTCAGGCGCTACGTTACGAATGGGCTGAAACCGACTGATTCGTATGCCGCCCGCTGCGGATTCACCCAGCACAACCCCGCAGGCTTCTTGCGGCAGCGAAAGATGCATGTGCCTGGACATTTCTCGTTCCACCGAGCGAGGAAGGGTTAAGGTATTTTGCTGCCCGTGAAGTGCTGCCATTTGTATTCACCCCTCTCTCTTTTGGCTCCTGCTTAATGCAGGAGTCCTTTTTTATTTTATTTTGTTCGGTGCCGATTGTAAAATTTTAAGGGAAAAGGGTACAATATGAGAAAGGAATGATGTAATTCCATTGGATACACATTGAATGAACAAGAGGGTGGCGAGTGATGAAACGTAACATATACATACTGCTCGGAGCTGTCCTGCTTATTGGTATAGCTCTTGCTCAGAATACGGATAGTGGTATTGCCGCTGTTTTTAAACAGGAACAGCCTATGCCAACGGAGACGGGGCCGAAGGCAGGGTTGCTGGCACCGCCATTTTCGCTGACTGGACTCGATGGCAAGACATATAGCGTAGGCGGGGCGAAAGAGAAAGCAACCTTTGTCAGTTTCTGGGCGTCATGGTGTGACCCTTGTAAACAAGAGGCACCTGAACTGAACCATCTGGCTGAAAAATACCAAGATAAGCTGGATCTTTACGGTGTAAACGTTACTTCATACGATAAATTGAAGGATGCCAAAGCGTTTGTGGACGAGTACAAGTTGACATTCCCGATTCCGCTTGATGAAAAGGGAACCGTCTATGCTCAGTATAATGGCGTTGCATTTCCAACGAACGTTCTTATTGACTCCCGGGGAGTAATCCAAGAGATCGTTCTTGGCATCCTGCCAGAAAAAGAGTTGGAGAAAAAAATTAAAAAGCTGATCGCAAACTAAAAGAAAAGATTTTTTGCTTATCGTTTTGCATTGAAAAAGCTTCCGCCACCATCGTTAATGGTGACAGAAGCTTTGTTTATTTTCCGGGAAATAAGAAGCAGGATTATGTGTAGTGTTTGATTTAGACTTCTAGTGATTGATTAGACCTGGGGTTGGCATCGAAAAGGATTCCGGCCCATCCGAGATATTTTCCTGGAGTAGAGCATACCGGAAGCTGTGTACGAGCGCTTCCCAGCTGGCTTCGATGACGTTCTCGGATACGCCGACCGTGTTCCAAGTATTCTCAGTGTTCTTGGATTCGATCAATACACGAACTTTGGCTGCGGTCGCATCCTTTTCATCCAGTACACGAACTTTGTAGTCCGACAGGTGCATATGAGCAAGAGAAGGGAAGTACTGCACAAGTGCTTTCCGAAGTGCATTATCCAGTGCGTTGACCGGGCCGTTTCCTTCTGCTGCGGTATACACACTTGTTCCGGCAACATTCAGTTTGACAAAAGCTTCGGATACCACGGATTTGCCTGCCGTTTTCTCCACAAGCATTTTGAACGATTCAAAGGTGAAAAGTTCTTTCATATCTCCGTTCGCTTCACGAATCAACAATTCCAGTGATGCATCGGCGCCTTCGAATTGATAACCTTGATGCTCCAGGTCTTTGATTTTTTCGATGATTTGACGAGAGTTCGGGCTGCTTGGATCAAATTCCAATCCCATTTCCTGTGCTTTGGACACAATGTTGCTCTGTCCAGCCAGTTCGGAGACAAGCACACGTTGCTTGTTGCCAACAAGTTCAGGCACGATATGCTCATAGGTCCGGGAATCCCGCAAGATGGCAGATACATGGATCCCACCTTTATGAGCAAATGCGGCATTACCCACATAAGGCTGGTTGATTGGCATATTCACATTCGCAATTTCGCTGATATAACGAGCAACATTCGTGAGTTGTTTCATGGAATCCTCAGAGACGCATTCGTAACCCAGTTTGAGCTGCAAGTTCGGGATAATGGAAGCGAGGTTAGCGTTACCGCAGCGCTCTCCATAACCGTTCATTGTGCCTTGAACCTGTCGGGCCCCTGCTTGTACCGCACTAAGCGTGTTTGCAACCGCAAGCTCACAATCATTATGGGTATGGATACCAAGATGTGCTTGCGGCAACATCCGGTGCAGGGTGGATACGATCTCGTGAACTTCGTGAGGCATCGTTCCTCCATTAGTATCACACATGACGAGCCAGTCCGCCCCGGCTTCGTGGGCTTTGGTCATGACAGCTTGTGCATACTCCGGGTTGTGTTTGAATCCATCAAAGAAATGCTCCGCATCAAAGATCACTTCCATGCCATTTTGTTTCAAATACGCGATGGAATCATAGATCATGGACAGATTTTCTTCAAGCGTTGTCTGCAAGGCGGTGTGCACATGGAAGTCCCATGATTTTCCGACCAGCGTTGCAGCCTGTGCACCGGATTCGATCATACGTTTCAGATTGGCGTCTTCGCTGGCGATACTGCCTTTGCGGCGCGTGCTTCCAAATGCAACAACTTTGGCGTTCAGCTTCAATTCCTTGACTCTTTTGAAAAACTCAATGTCTTTGGTATTGCTACCGGGAATTCCGCCTTCAATATAGTGAGCACCCAGGTCATCCAGCTTTTTGGCAATTTTGAGTTTGTCATCTGCTGATAAGCTGACACCCTCTCCTTGTGTGCCGTCGCGTAATGTTGTATCGAAGATGGAAATGGCCTTTGACATGAAGATCCTCCTTAAGGTAAAGCGCTTTTTTATAAGCTTTGATGGTATGGTTGAAAAAAGGCAAGAACGTTAATGGATAAATCCTTCGATGTAGCAACGCTACACTGTGTTAAACTGGTTAGATGGATTTGTCCCAAACTCGTGAATTTGTATAATTAATTATTATAGCATCATTATAGCCAAATGCTACATAGAATTCGCAGGTTGACGTAAACAATTTTGATTTAATTGTGAAAAAGGGTCCGGGGTATCAAAAGGCGACCTATGTTATAATTTTAACAACGAAAGGTAGGGAGTAATAGTGACCATACTATGGGAGAATGTAGTTGTTACAGTAGTACTTCTGATTGTGATTGGTCTGGTTGTGAGGGCCGTGTTCAAGAAACAAAAATAGACCTGGATGAAAATAAAGCGAACTCCCGGCCGGGAGGAGAGAAAGGGTGGGGGGCGTGAAGTCTTCAGACAACAATCCTCCAATGAATGTAAGCGAGTATTATCCAGCGGCTGGCAGAGTGATTCTGCATGTCGACATGAACGCCTTTTATTGCTCAGTACATGAAGCAGAAGAGCCGGAGTTATATAGAGGAAAAGCGACTGCTGTTGCGGGTAGCAGCGAGTTGCGTAAGGGTGTTATTGTCACTTGTTCTTATACAGCCCGAAGCAGAGGGATTTCAACCGGCATGGTTGTGCAACAGGCGATGAAAAAATGTCCTGATCTGATTGTCATTCGACCGGATTTCCACCTGTATCGTCAATACTCCAGAGCGTTTATGCAGATTGCGTATAGTTATACGCCTTTGCTGGAAGCAACCTCAATTGATGAGTGTTATCTGGATATTACGGGTTCGAAACAATTCGGTACACCTATTGAAATCGCTGAACAGATTCAGCAGAGAATCATGGAGGAACTTGGCCTGCCCTGTTCCATTGGGATTGCGCCGAACAAGCTGCTTGCCAAAATGGCTTCGGATCTGAAAAAACCGAACGGCATATCGATTTTGCGAATGAGGGACGTGCCGCGCATTTTATGGCATAGACCATGTAACGAGATGTTTGGTATCGGGAAAAAGACGGCCGAGAAACTTAAAAAGCTGGGCATTGATACGATCGGCCAACTGGCTAAGTCGGACGAAAAAATGCTAATAGACCTGTTTGGTGTAAATGGAACTTGGCTCAAAAATTCGGCTAATGGCATTCATCACTCGCCTGTCGTTGCGGAGCGGGAAGCGAATAAATCGATTGGGCATACAACAACACTGCCAGCCGATGTCTCTGAAATGGGGGATATCCACCGCGTGTTTCTCAACATCAGTGATCAGGTAGCCCGAAGATTACGCAAACACGAAATGCTCAGTCAAGGCATACAGATCACGATTCGTACACCTGATATGAAAACGATCACGAGGTCCCGCATGATGGATATACCTACAGAGGACGCGGCAGTCATCTATCGTGAGGCCTGTAAGCTTTTTGCAAAACACTGGGGAAATGGAAAACCTGTACGAATGCTTGGCATCACGTTGCAGACATTGATTCCGCGAGAAGAGTCAGCTGTGCAGATGGATTTGTTTGAATATGAACAAAAGCCGAAAAAGGAAAGTTTAATTCGAATTATGGATCAGCTCCGGGATAAATTCGGTGAGAATGCGGTAGTGACTGCAGGTATGCTGGGGGATGACCCTTCCGTATTGCTTCGTAACCACAAAGTAAGGGGGACGTCACTGCAAAAAGATAACTTGCAAAGTTTCGACTAAACAGGGATAATATAAAGTTGTGGTTGTTGCAATTTGATTTGTAATTATTCAAACTTTGGTTTAATATGTTTTTAGATAAAAACACGGTTCGTGGTGAACTCTAGGAGGAGAGATTGTACAATGAGTAAATATACTTGGGTTGAAAAAGACACATGTATTGCATGTGGCGCTTGCGGAGCAACAGCTCCAGATATCTATGATTATGATGATGAAGGTTTGGCAGAAGTGATCTTTGATGGCGATGCTAACAAAGGAATCAAGGCCATCCCTGATGATTTGTTCGATGATATGCAGGATGCATGCGATGGTTGCCCTACAGACTCCATTAAAGTAGCGGACGAGCCTTTTAATAAAGAAGGTTAAGTTTTTCATTTCATGTACATCAAAGCACATTTTTTGTCGCAGAGACAGGAGATGTGCTTTTTTATATGTTAAATTCAAATGGTTAGTACCAAGTACTGAAGTCCTATGCATATTTTGACGCTGGATGCCGATATATAACTCTATAAGCTTAAGCCGGAATAGTGGAGGATTAGATGCAAAATACAGATCTAAGGTCATATGTCAAGAAACATCCAGATAATAAAATGGCATGGTATTTGTTAGGCAAAGAGTACCTTGGCGAAGGACAGGAAGGAAAGGCCAATTATTGTTTTCAGCAAGCGGGCGAAGTGTATGAAGCTTTCGAGCGGAGTAAAGCCCCTGCTGACATATGGATGGACTATCAGGATAAGTTAGTAGAGATGTCTGAGCTTAAGGAGAAAAAGAAACGCAGACGCAAAATGTGGCTGACTCTGTTAATGCTACTACTCTTAGCGGGTTTACCGCCTGCAGATGCTCCTGGTGCCCATAAAGGAGCGACGGATGCCCTGTCTGAAGCCTTGGAGTCAGAGGACGACACACCTCCTGCAGAGCCTGCTAAAGAGCAACAAGGAGTGAGTCCAACGTCCATAGAGCAGAGCAATGTGTTCACAGCGGCTGGATTTGGCAATGGAAACGATGGGGGAGATGCTCTTGCTACTGCCTGGTCCGGATCAGGTGCTGGAATGAATACGACGGCTGTTCTCGGCATGCAGACCTCAGAGAAATGGTCTGTCTGGAAGCGGGATATGCCAGTCAAATACATTGTGCAGACTAATGAAAAAGGCAAGCTCACGGCCCAAAGTTATGACGCAGAACAATGTAACTGTGAACCGCCTAAAGTATCCTCTAAGATCAAACGTATGGCATCCGCGTGGACAGCTAAACAGGAGACAGCCGCAGCGTTGTCAAGTGCAATCCTTTCATATCATAAACAACACAAATCCTGGCCAAAGACTGTCACAGCACTGGCCCAGCCGTTTCCTAACAATATTTTGGGAGAAACTTCAGCTGAAATGAGTGAGATGTTTCCACAGCTGTTAGCCGCTCATCAATCCAAGGCTCAAGAGGCAAGTTCTAACGGTAACGGGAAACAACAGGCTACCGGGTCATCCAAGACGAAAAAGGCACCGTTTGCTGATACGTTAGGGGGACAGCCATTTTTTGAAGAGCCGCTTGAGATTGTGATCGACAAGAGTAACCACAGGTTGGCACTCATCAGCGGGGATACGATCATTCGGATGTATGAAGTGGGTCTGGGCGGAGAGCGGACGCCTGAGGGCTCTTATGTCATTACGGATAAAGTGGTTAATCCGAATGGCCACTCTAATGGAGAGTTCGGAACTCGAGGCATGCAGCTCTCGAATACGAATTATGCCATCCACGGGACTAATGAGCCTGATAGCATCGGCCTTGATGAGTCCCTTGGATGTGTGAGGATGAGCAAAGCGGATGTGGAAGAGTTGTTCGCTCTTGCTCCGCAAGGAACTCCGGTGCGCATTGGTAAAGATCTGCTCCCAGAGCTAACATCTGTGCCAAAAGCCGAACAGCGGTATAAGTACAAACTTGTTCCTCAGCAGAACAATCCAAACAAAACATATCACTGGCTAAATTGACCCTGCAGTTCTCTGATATAATCGTAAAGTTCCCTTTAAGCTCAGAGATTACTATATGTAAGTTCGGTTAGTGGATGCTGATTCAACTACATATTGGCAATAATAAGCAAAGCACCAATGATAACGATCAAACCGCCAACGCTGGCTGCTGTCCATATGATGGCTTTGCGATTGACCTCTTCTTTTTTTTGTTGCAATGCAGGTGGTTTACGTTTCTGAGCCATGGCTTTTTTCCTCCTTCATAGGTATCGAAATGGTCTAGAGTAACCATGCTTTCATTGTAAAGAATTCAGCCTGCTATTTCCAGTGGGTAGGTCGATTTCTTATGCTTAGATCATCTGATTTGAAATTTGTTTGTCTATGCGTAAATGACTTTCTTTTTGAAGGAGAAACGGCTAGACTTGTGTGTAGAGTTTTTTTACATATAAGAGACGGAGAGCGGCCATATGGCGTACCGAACCAGAACGGAGTGAGTGATTTGTTATACAAAAGTCTTGCTAAACCTTTATTGTTTAAAATGGACCCTGAACAGGCCCATCATCTGATTATTGGTGGCCTAAGCGGTGTGGGTAGTGTCCGTCCAGTTCCATCCGGACTACGTGTCATGTACGGCGTGCGTGAAACCCCGGATCTGGCGGTGGACATGTTCGGTTGTCATTTTCCTACACCGGTTGGTCTAGCCGCAGGTCTGGATAAAAACGGACAGGCTGTTACCGGCTTCTCTTCGATTGGGTTCGGATTTATGGAGGTTGGAACGGTGACACCGCTCGCACAGTCTGGCAATGATCAACCCCGCCTATTCCGTTTACCGCCAGATGAAGCGCTGGTGAACCGGATGGGCTTCAACAATCTCGGTGCAGAAGCGATGGCAGGAGAACTGGCGCGTCTGCAAGAACGTCGTATCCCTGTAGCGGTCAATATTGGGAAAAATAAAGTCACACCAAATGAGGAAGCTCATCTGGATTATGCGAAATGTATACAAGCGTTATATACTTATGCCGATTTGTTTGTGGTCAATATCAGTTCACCAAATACACCGGATTTGCGTAATCTGCAACATGGGAATGAATTGAAAGAACTGCTGGCCGCAGTGATGGAAGAGATGAATCGCCAACAGGCTAAGGTTGGTGGAGCAGCCAAATCCGTGCTTGTCAAAATAGCGCCTGACGTGAATGAGCAAGAACTCGAATATATGGTTGAGACGATTGCGGCGAGTGGGGTGTCGGGCATCATTGCAACGAATACAACGATTAGTCGTGAAGGTCTCTCGCATCAGCACGCGAAGGAAACGGGCGGGCTCAGTGGAAAGCCGCTACGTGAACGTTCAACAGAAATCATTCGTCAGGTATACAGACAGACTGAAGGCAAGCTCCCCATTATCGGCTCCGGTGGCATTTTTACCAGTGAGGATGCTTATGAGAAAATTAAAGCCGGAGCAAGCCTGGTAGAAATCTATACTGCGTTAATCTATGAAGGACCAGAAGTAAACCGTAAAATCCATGCTGGATTGCGCGAATTACTGCGTAAGGACGGATATCATCATATTTCAGAGGCGGTTGGTGCAGACCACCGTTAAAGAGCGATATACCCCCAGAACACGGAATAATAGAAGCGTGGGAGAGTGTAGAATGGATCGGGACTCTTCCCCCCGGCAAACATCATGTATAATGGATAAGAACAGGGGATGCTATAGAGACAGGAGGCTTAACGATGGACGGTAGAGACTGGGGTACATTTTTACTTCCTTATGAACAAGCGGTAGAGGAATTGAAGGTCAAATTCAAAACGATGCGGGCCGAATTGAAGAAACGGGAAGAATATGCCCCGATAGAATTCGTTACGGGCCGTGTCAAAAAAATCTCCAGTATTCTGGAAAAATCAAGACGTCTGAATGTGGCACTGGATGATGTGGAGACGGGGATAGAGGATATCGCGGGTATTCGGATTATGTGTCAATTCGTGGATGATATTAGGCGTGTTGCCGAGTACATCAGAGCACGGAAAGATTTAACCGTATTGATTGAAAAAGATTATATAACCAACTTCAAAGAAAGTGGTTATCGCAGTTTTCATATGATCATTGAGTATCCTGTACAGACGGCCTTGGGACAGAAAAAAGTGCTTGCCGAAATTCAGATTCGGACACTTGCCATGAATTTTTGGGCAACGATTGAACATTCTTTGAGCTATAAATACCGGGAAAGTCTGCCGGAAGACATGCGAGCGAGACTTAAGAAAACAGCGGAGGCCGCTTTCGTCCTCGATAATGAGATGTCAGCGATCCGTCTGCAGATTCTGGAAGCGCAGAAGGCTTTCGAGGATGATTCCAATATTGTGTCAAGAACGCTCAGTATCATTCAACAGCTGTATTTCTATCATCTGGTTCATGAGGCAATTGAAGCACAGAGACGATTCAATGACTGCTGGGAACGGAATGATATGGAGGGGCTCAAAGTGCTGCTGGATGATGTGAAGGAACTTCTGAACAACGCCAGAAAGGGCGAAAATCCAGATGAGCAGTTATGAACCGCTCTACATTGATTATCTGATTTATTTTAATCGGGATCGGGATTATTTCGAGTGTCATGAGGTGCTTGAAGAATTGTGGTTGGAACGAGATCGAGATCCGCTATACAAAGGCCTGTTGCAAATCGCGGTGGGACTGTATCACTATAGAAATCGTAATTTTCGCGGTGGACGAATGATGTTGCAAAGTTCTCTCGAACTGCTGGAATCGTATCCTGACAGTATTCTCGGTATCCATCTGGGCGATTTGAAAGCTGACGTTCACAGAATTGTAAACGAGTTACAAGATCATGATTCTGAAAAACTGGAGTATCGTGATCTGTCTATCCTTATTGAGGATAAGGCACTTGTACAGCATATACAGAAAAGGTCGCTGGAGCTGAAACCTAATGTTCCGCAACGGCGAAGTCCAACCCGGGGACGAATTTACGAAGAGAAAATGAAGGCACTACAGCAGACGGAGTTACATGAGCATGACGAGAACGCTAATCATCAAGCAAATAATTAGGGTCCTACATCCTATGTTTGTATAACAAGACACCCCGACGACTCCTTTACAGGAATGATCGGGGTGTTTTTGGTTTATTGAATTTAATTTTACCAAAGTTCATTGAACTAGCTTTTACTTGGAGTTGCACTGCCTTTATACTTATCAAAAAATTGCTTGTAGTCGTCCAGAGTATAACCGTTGTCGCTTCCGTTCTCTTTCAAACCGCCAACCATGCGGTCTTTCTCAACGCCATCTTGGTAATAAACGAGAGTAGGTGTGAATTCAATGTTGTAATCTGTCCAGCCGGATTCGAACTCGCGCAGGTTAAACTGTGGAAGCTTAATTCCTTCACTGTCTACCAGCGGCATCAATTGTGGTGTCGTTGCACGGCAGTGTGAGCAGTCGGAAGCAAAGAAATAAACAAAGAAGCTATCTTTGTTATCGATTCTGGTTTTCAGATCAGCCGGCAGAATGATTTGTTGATAGTTAGGATCTTTGAGCAACTCTCTTGTAGCCGGATTAAGCTTGGAAGCTGCAATGCCATAAGCGTTTTCTACAGTATCCATCTGTTTCTTGGATTGTTGGTTCACGAGAACCAGCGCAGCAATCATGACGACTAGTATGCCGAGGAAGATAAGGATTGTAGCGCTTTTCTTCTTCTTCTTGGAATTCATTGTTCATCCCCCATTTTTCATATCGAGATAAAATTTGCAACAAAAATGCAGGCTGGGATAATATGCATAAACAACCGAATTTTTGCTGATAAAACAATCTATTAGCATTATACTACATTACACGCTGTAGTGGAATACACATGATAGGATAGGCAAGCAAAATCAGGATATGATAACATAGAGCAATATGTCATTTTAACAGGATAGGATGAGTGGAACTATGGCCGTACAGTTGCCTTTGGACTTCGCAGAGCGAATGAAACGTTTGCTTGGCGATGAATTTGAATCTTTTATACAATCGTATGAACAATCCCCGCATGCCGGGCTCCGCGTAAATACGCTTAAAATATCAATGGAACAATTTAAAGAGATTGCCCCGTTTGACTTAAGACCTATTCCGTGGTGCGAAACTGGTTTTTACGTGCCTCATGGGGTGAAGCCTGGCCTGCATCCCTATTACCACGCGGGTCTCTATTATATTCAGGAACCGAGTGCAATGGCTCCCGTGGAGCAACTGAACGTCCAGCCTGGAGATCGCGTCCTAGACTTGTGTGCTGCTCCTGGGGGGAAATCAACCCAGATTGCTGCCAAGTTGCAAGGTAAGGGGGTGCTTGTCACGAATGACATTCATTCAGAGCGTACCAAAGCACTTGCCAAAAACGTGGAGCTGTACGGCGTAAGAAATGCCGTTGTGCTGAATGAGTCACCTGAGCGCATCGCGGATGCGTTTCCTCATTATTTTGATAAAGTGTTGATCGATGCACCGTGCTCAGGCGAAGGCATGTTCCGTAAGGATGAAGACATGGTGAAATCATGGGAACATCATTCTGTGGAGAAGTGTGTGTTGATGCAGCGAGATATTCTCGAAACGGCAGCGCGGTTATTGGCTCCAGGAGGAACGATTGTTTATTCGACCTGTACCTTTGCGCCGGAGGAAAACGAAGCGATGATTGCCGAGTTTTTGAAGTTAAATCGTGATTTTGCTGTAGTTAATATTGCTGATACCGCTGGATTTGCCCCAGGACGTCCGGATTGGGTGCGTGAGATGTTGCCAGATCAGGCGACGGAGACAGAAGAAGTGCTGGATCAGACGCGCGGTACAGCCCGATTGTGGCCTCACTTGTTAGAAGGAGAGGGACATTATGTTGCTGTGATCAAACACTCTGATGAATCTAATCTAGAGTTAGGTAAAGAGTTACATGAAGAAAAACGTGGTGCTGGACAACGTGTGCCTGAGTCCGGATTGTTGCATGAACCGAGTGAGGATCGTTCCTTTTTACGATCGGCTTCGCTTCCTATAACCAAAGCCGATCGTAAAAAGGAACGTTTGTTACGGGTTGAATCTAGAGCAAGCAACGACAAAAGTACACGCGGTGGTAAACACACCGCGAAACCAAGCAAAAAAGGGAAAGAGGCTGGTGGTCGCAAGTCTGAGCGAGGGCAAGGACGAGGTGCGGATTCCAGTTCAGCTGATCCATTAGCGGTCTATGCTCAGTTTGTAAATGAGAATCTGGTTATACCGCTTGAAGGTGAGACGGTATGTTACGGGGATCGTGTATACCAGTCAGCGGTAGGTGCTGCCCGTCTGGAAGGGTTGAAAGTGATTCGCCCCGGATGGTTTATGGGCACGGTTAAAAATGGGAGATTCGTTCCGTCCCATCCCCTTGCGTGCGCTTTGCGTGCATCCGAGGCACATCGAAGTGTGCATCTGTCTTCTGAAGATGGAGAAGCAGTGAGGTACTTGAAAGGGGAAACGCTGAATATAGAGCAAGAACGGCTTAACCTTCTGGAAGGAGCAGCGCCTAAGGGGTATGTGCTCGTATGCGTGGATGGATATGCGGCCGGCTGGGGCAAATGGCTGGATGGTGTATTGAAAAATGAATACCCTGCAGGATGGAGGTGGACATCGGTATGAGTGGGAAAGGCAAACAAACACAGCGATTGGATAAAATTTTGAGTCATATGGGTGTAGGTACACGCAGCGAGCTTAAAAAAATAGTGAAGCAGGGACGTATTCATGTGGATGGCAAAGCGGTAAAGGACAGCGGCATTCAGGTTGATCCGGCAATAAACATCATTGAAGCGGATGGTGAGCGGATTGTTTACCGTGAAATGATCTATCTGATGCTTCACAAACCGCCCGGTGTTGTATCTGCGACGGAAGATGCTCGGGATAAAACGGTGCTGGATCTGTTGCGCAAAGAAGATCGGATCTTTCAACCATTCCCGGTAGGGAGGCTGGACAAAGATACGGAGGGACTTCTTATTTTGACAAATGATGGCCCTCTTGCCCATGATCTGTTATCCCCTCGAAAACATGTACCCAAAACATACGAAGCACGGGTGCTCGGGAAAGTGGATGTGGATGACGTGCAGCGTTTCGCAGCTGGCGTTAGACTCGATGACGGGTATGAGGCCATGCCGGCGGAGCTGACTGTGCTGGGATATGAAGAAATAGATGAAGGCATCGTATCGCTTATTTCGCTTATTATCCATGAGGGGAAGTTTCATCAGGTCAAACGCATGTTCCAGGCTGTGGACAAACGTGTTATCTATTTGAAACGTGTAGCCATGGGAGAACTTAAGCTGGATTCCGATCTGGCAATCGGGAGTTACCGCGAGTTAACTGCAGAAGAGCTGACTTGTTTGCGAAATAACAATGCAACCAACTAACCACAGATGGGATGAGAAGCATATGACGTACAAATTGATTGCACTGGATGTTGACGGAACTTTATTGAATGATGATCATGAATTGACTGAATGGACACAAGAAACACTGATTCAGGCCTCACGCCAAGGGGCAGAGATTGTACTTTGTTCAGGCCGAGGCCCGGCCAACACGATTCCTTTTATGAAACAGATGGGTCTGGATGGTTATGTTATTACTCATAATGGTGCGGTTACTGCGCATGTGGAGACACGTGAAGTTATTCATCAGTTTGCTCTGGATACTAAGGGACTTGAACCTATTATGACATACTGCCGTGAAAATGGTGTACATTTCGACATTAATACCGCCTTTGGACTATATGTGGATCAACCCGAGGGTTTGGAATTACAGGTAAGGCAGATGTATTATAATTTCCTGGCTGAGCCGCTTAAGCTACCCCGTTGGGCAGATATGACTGAACCTCTGGCGAAGTTTACAGCTTTTGGCCCCATCGAGCAGATGGATATGGTCCAGCGCGAATGGGCGTCCTGGAATTTGCCTTATTACATGACACGCAGCGGTGACTTTTTCATTGATCTGATGCATCCCGAAGCTTCCAAAGGAACGGCGCTCAAAAGGCTCGCTGATTCCAAAGGCATTGTGCCATCCGAGATCATGGCTATTGGTAACTATTTCAATGATATTACGATGCTCACTTTCGCCGGTAAAGGGATTGCGATGGATAACTCTCCAGAAGAGGTGAAAGCCGCATCCGATGAAGTGACCTTGTCCAACAATGATGAAGGGGTTGCGCACGCGATCCACAAGTATATTTTGTCCGTATAAATCTTCTGCTGCTTCCTTACTTGATCTACGAAAAAGGCTCCATCATCGTTCGAAAATGTACAGTGCCTCATAAACTACTGTCTCTAGGGGCATCCTAAGAGAATACGTTAGGAATGAGGAGGACTGTCAATGGTACAGATTGATTTAACGGCGGATCTGCGCACAGCAAGTGGTGAAGTGCAGGATATTATGGTAGATGGCAGATATACAGGTTCGCTTTTACTGATCTACAGAGAAGGGGAGCGTCTGTCAGGCAGCCTTCAACTGGAACAGGAGTCTATAGAAGAGGCTGTAGAGCAGCTCATTATTGATAAGGTACATGCTTATGTTCGTGCGCTTGCAGATGCGGTGGCGGCATCCTACTATGAAGTATTGGTGAGCTGTGGCACGTTGCATTCCGTCCTGCAACCAGCGGAACGAAGTGAGGAGACGTTATGGTCTTATCGCGGAACAGCGGCTACGGAAGATGATGAACTGTATGACGAAGAGAGCCGTTATGGTGATGACTTTCCAGGCGAGGTGAATATCATTCCCGCATCTCGGGATGGATCGTTTACATATGAAGACCAGGAACATCTGCTGGAAATGGAGATGATCAGCGCCGGTCGTAACTTATCTAGCTATGTATTCAATGATGTTGAAGGGGAAGAGGTAGCAGAGGCTACGCTCAAACAGTATGGAGCCGATGCACAGGGGGAGATTCACTGGTACGAAGAACCTGACGACATGGTACAGGAAGCTGCGGCAGAATTGCTTGTACGGGAACTGGATGAGGAGATCATTGATACGATTACCATTCGGATATGGCATCAGGGGAACGAGTTGCAGACGCTAGAATGGGTGCATCGTGATTTTTCCGAAGAGCTGGAGGAAGATGAAGAGCAAGATAACTCCATTGATGCGATCGGAGATATGATTGAGCCAGAAGAGGCGGAAGAAGCATGTTATGTAATGCTCAGGAACAAGGATCGGGAGTTCAGAATCTATGATCTTTTCGTTCAGGAGCGCGGAGGTCTGCCCGTGGGCACAGCGACCATCGATACGTCACATTCCGATCTGACAGGTTATATGGATTACGATGTACCAGGCACAAGTGAACAGCGTAAAACCCTGGTAGAAATGCTAATGAGGGAGCTAAACAGAGAGATTGAATTCGACTCATTACATCTCACCATGCTGTACAGGAATCAAATTATTGATGAAGCCAGAATGGATGGGTAAGAGGCGAAAGCCTTTTATCCATTTTTTTTGTCTTTATGCTTTTTGGTTTTGATTTTGACGGAAAAAAAATTTCCCGTTATTATTACGACTAGTTCTTATAATTAATGCAGTGTGATGGTATCGAATGGGAGCGACTTTTGGATTTGGACGTAGTACAAACCAAGGGAAGCGAGCAGTAGAAACCGGAGCATATAGGAGGGACATGATGATACACACATTCACCATTCACAGCCAGTACATTAATGATGGCTTTCAAGCTGTTCAAGCACAGCCGGAGGACACGGAAGAGGTGCTCTCATTGCTTGCAGAGACGGCATCCTGGTTGAAAAGTAAAGGCTCTTCCCAATGGAATGCATTGTTACAAGGGGAAGATTCTCATGATACACCTTCGGCCATTCGCCGAGGGGACGTCTTTGTTTTCAAAAAAGTAGCGCAGATTGCTGGAATGGTCATTCTCATGCAGAAGCCGAGTCCATGGGATCTCAAGCTGTGGGGAGATCAGGCCCACGCGGAAGATGGGGCGCTCTATCTACATCGGCTTGCCATACGAAGAAAATATGCTCGAACAGGTCTGGGGAAGTCCATATTGGAATGGTCGAGTCGTGGCATACAATTCGCAAATAAGTCTCTTGTACGATTGGATTGCGGGGCTGACAATGTCACGTTAAACACGTTTTATGCAGGAAATGGATTCGGCTATGCAGGTAAGCATGATGGGTTCAGCATTTACGAGAAACCGGTTGAATTGTAGCAAGAATTCGTAACGAGTTGTTGAGAACGTCATGAGGAAGGACCTGGAAGCAGTTAAGCTTATGCGTCTAGTTTTCTATATTCAGCTTAGTCCTTCGATGAAGAGATAAATGTAAAACATAAGCTTCTGCATGTGGAGTTGACTGAATATGTTGTATATACGACTCAATAATTAAGTTGTCAAAGCGGTGGATGTTCTTGCTTTTCTATGTCATAATAAACATTAATGATATGCAATAAAATGCATGAAAATACATTTTCGTGTAAAGAACGGAGTTGGAGGCTCAAGAGCCGCTTTACTGAACATATGTTCTAATATATCATAAATGAATGTGGAAAAAGAGAAATGAAGTTGGAAAGGGGGATAATGACGTTGAAATTGCTACAGGCTCTATTCTTTCCTCCAGAGCAGCCCGGAGGTGTATCCTCTATGATTCCTTATATGCAAGAGAGGTTTGCAAGCCCAAGATGGGAGATGGACCTGTTTTCCTTGCCCAAACGTATTCGTAACAAAGGGAGAGAGGAAGTACAGTTTGATACGTTTGACTGGACCCTCTATCAGGATAGTCCTGTGGTACAAAAGTATATTCAGACATATCGTGACTATCTATGGTGGACCAAGCTTCGCATTCAGAAGCCCTATGATCTGATTCATGCTCATCATCCTATTGCAGGGCTTGCCATGAAGTCGGTGTTTCCTGAGGTTCCCCTCATTCAAACCATTCACTCCAGTTATGAGAGAGAGCTTATTTTGAATGGCCGTATAGAGCCTGATGGGCTGGAACATCAATTCCTGCAGGCGATCTATGGAGAGCTTGAGTATCGTGCCGAGCGTCTGCTAACGGTATCTGATTCGTTCCGTCGATATTTGAGCCCGTATGTGAAACATCCAGACCGCATCGGCATTATACCTAATGGTTTTGATGAGAAGCGGTTCAAACCGATTCCCCATGATAATGCGGTCCCGCAACTGGTAACGGTCTGCCGGCTTGTTCCTGCCAAGGGGCTAGACATTTTGTTTAAAGCGTGTGCGGAGTTAAAGGATAGGGGACATGATTATGTACTTCATATTATTGGAGATGGACCGATTCGTCCCGATCTGGAAGAGCTCGCACAGCGTCTGGGAATTTATAATGAAACGATTTTTTATGGATATACGCTACATCCTGAAGAGTTTATGCCATTCTTTGATGTGTTTGTACTGCCATCGCGTGCAGAAGCCTTCGGTTCAGTGTTCGCCGAAGCGGCGCTTAGCTGCCTGGCGCTTGTAGGCACCGATGTGGGAGGAATCCCTGAACAGATTGAGGATGGTGTAAATGGACTGCTCGTACCGCCTGAAGATCCATCTGCACTGGCTGATGCCTTGGAAAAGGTTATGCTGGACCCGGCATATCGCTATGAACTGGCTCGTTCCGCTTGTGAAAAAGCCAAAACATTTTACTCGCTGGGTAGATCGGTGAATGATTTGAAAAAAATGTACTTGCAATTTCAGGCGTAAAACGGGAAAGCAAATATATGAAACAAGCCGCTGTAGTGATACAGCGGCATTTTTGTATATAACGGATTTTACAACAGCCAATCCTCTGGATTGTTTGCTAATTCCTGAACAGCATTCATGAACAATCCGGCATGGAACCCATCACAAACTGAGTGATGAACCTGTAGTGATAATGGTAAAAATATCGAATTACCTTTATGGATGAATCTCCCTGCCGTAATGATGGGAAGAAGGTAACGGTTATTATTGTTGATATTTAAGTTAAATCCAGTAAAAGATGTCCAAGGAATCATCGAAAGGGAAAACACATTTTCAGGTATAGGTGTCTTGGGAAACAATTTGCCTGAACGTTTATATTTCTCTACATCGATAATGTAGGCATCTTGAAACGTGTTGAAATCATCGGTAACACGAGTCCAAATGGCAGAGAACGACTCAGATGAGTGATCAAAGATGGTATAGAGCGGTTCCAGCATATCCCAATATCCCAGATCTCCATCGTTGTTGTAACCCGTTCTAAAAGCACGATTTGAGTTAACCACACTTGAAATTAAAAAGATAAATGCAGGATAGAATCGATATTCTTTTTGTTTGATGAGTTGATATACAGCAGTTACATCCATTTCATTGGTTAGGCTGAATGAAGTATTTTGATTCATATAGTGATGAAATATGTCTGTTCTATTCCAAGTGTTAAAATCAATTTTGTTAAAATTCATTAGATGAGCCTCCTAAATTTTATCTAAAACGAATTTAGGAGGCCAAGTTGTCTGCTTTTTTCATCAGAACCCATCCTTTACTAAGGTTTACTTTAAATTGTACCATAACTTTATCCATTTAAACGGCTTCAACCTCATATCTACGCCTTCAATTCATATTATTCCGACCACGAAATGTACCCCAGCGATCCCTAATGAGCTTACCCGCCCAAAAGAGTGCCATGCATCCGAAAATGGGATAAAGAACGGATAAAAGGGAGCTGAATCCAAATTGGCTAAACGAGTAACATAACATCATGATGACTAGTGTAATCAACCGGGGATGAACATCGATATGTTGTCTAAGTTGCAAAGTCATGCCGTAGATGTCGGCAACAAACGTTGTAAATATTTCCATGAAAATCAATGAGACATATACAGATTGCACTATCCATCCCAGTTGAAAAGCGATACTTCCCATAGGGATTTCAAACTGTACGATGCCTGGCATCTGGGCTGACATTGCAAAATGGGCTGCCATCAGCATAAAACCTACGCCAATCCCGCCTAGAATTCCGCCCCATTTTAATGTATTGCGATGACGAATCTGATTGCCTACAGGTACAAGTACCGCTTGAGCGAGCGCAAGGTTAAATGCGGTGTAAAGTAATGGGGAAATCCATACCTGAAACGGATTGCTATCTGTTGTCAGTGTGACAAAACGAAAGACACCCGGATGATGTAGCGTACTGAAAATCATAAGCAGGGACAGCAGAAGCATCATGGGCACCACAATACTGTTCATTTGCAGAATGGCCTGCATTCCACGTCCCAGAAGAAGATATGTACCGATCAAAGTGATGATCAAACCTGTTTGGTAGTGCAAACCCAGATGTTCCATAAAGACAGAACCCGCCCCGGCGAGCATCACGCTGTTTACACCGATCAGAACAATAAGAGTAATCCATGTAATCCATTTGCCAGCTTTGTGACCAAACAGATGTTTGTTAAGATCCTCATAGGAACGCGAATGGGTATCATGAGCAATGAGCATCATTTTGGTTCCGAGCCAGACAAAGAGCATGGTGGACAAAGCAATGGTGATTGTGGCCCACTTGCCATATTGGGTAAAAAACTGCAATATTTCCTGTCCTGTGGCAAAGCCGGCCCCGACAACAGTTCCGATGTATGTGAATGCAATCTGTAGCACCCGGAATACCTGTTTCATGTGTTTCCCCTTTCAGGTCCCGGGATTGTTGGACATGCGGGTACCATAGTACAAGTTATGCTTGACCAATGAAAGTCATGACTGCAGGATCGGCTAACGACTCTGAATTATCAGGTTCTGTGGACTTAGGGTTGATTTCGCTTGAACTTGTAGCTGGATATATGATACTTTATACCTCATAGGATAGGCTTGGGAGGTCAAATCATGGACGTATTAAAACAACGAATTTTACAAGAAGGTGTCGTCATCTCGGATCAGGTATTGAAACTGGATGGTCTTCTGAACCATCAGATTGATCCTGCATTAACGATGGAGATGGGACGGGAGTTTGCTGCTCGTTTTCGCGAGAGTGGAGTTACTCGGGTGATTACGGTGGAATCATCAGGGATTCCGGTTGCTTTTGCCGCAGCACATGAACTGGGAGTACCTTTGGTATTTGCCCGCCGCAAAAAAACGCTTCTGGCCGATCCTGATGCCTACTGCGAACGTGTACCATCCTTTACGAAAGGAATCGTAACGGATATTATGGTGTCTCGCGAATACATTCATGAAAATGACCGCATTTTGTTCATTGATGACATTATTGCAAACGGAGATGCCGCCCGCGGCGTAATTAAAATTATTGAGCGTTCCGGCGCAGAACTTGTGGGATTTGGTGTTGTGGTGGAGAAGAGCTTCCAGGCTGGTGCCCGCACCATCCGTGAACAAGGGATTCCAGTAGAAGCTCTTGTACGCATTCGTTCACTGAATAATGGCACCGTGCAATTCGACGATAATGAAATGTGACTTTTTGAAGGAAATTGGGCCTAATTTTTGAAGTATGACTTTGCATGGCCTTAGATTTCCTTTATAATGGGGTTATGTTAGGGAGAGGAGGCAACACCATGGGGAACCAACCGGCAACAGAACAATTCTTTATTGATAAGCTGGCGGAATCGAAAGTTCATTTTGAACGTGCCCTGGATTGTAAACATACGGAATTCGATGACCTTTATCCCTATATGATTGAACATCCTCAATTTTTCTGGTACAAACGCTATGTTGCCTGGTCAGAATTACTGACGATTGTAGGCTTGTGTGAAGAGTTGTCCTTCTCTTGGAAAGAACAATTTACACCGCACCAAGTAGAGTACCTTGAAGAACGTGTGATGTCCGCCAAAGTGCTTGATTTTTGGTTCGAGAAGAACGACAGCAAAGAGCACGCGCAGCGGTAACTCTCAGTCGGGACATTTTTTTCGAATGACATGACAGTCCAATACAGTCACGTGAGACCTAAATGACTTTTCATTTAGGTCTCTTTTTGTAAAGAAATTTGAGTATAGGAGTTATGATATGATTAGTGATACAGAATTGGATGCCCTGCGTTTGTCAGGGGAGAAGGTAAGAGTAGTGCGGGATGAACTGGAGTCTAATGATGTAACGGGCATTGTGGTAGCTTGGGATGATGAGCAAGTACTTATTCGCAGGCAAAATCGCCGTGTTGTGAAGCTGGATCGGTCTTACCGTTATCAGCTGTTCAGTGAGCCTCGTCAAAGTGTTTTAAGTGAATAAATGACATGAGTGCTTAGCTTAACGGATTCACGTTACCGGAAAGCTCCTTCAAAGAGAATGTCTGCTACACCAAATGTTTGGAATTACCATCAGGAACAGGCATATTTGCGACGCACGCGAGAGAAGATAGGTACAGTGGAACAATTCGCTGTATTTACAGCCGAAAGGGTGTGTTGCAAGTCATGACATTGATGAATGATAAAGTTCATGCTTATAAGGATCAGATTGGCGCATTAAGCGACGTTCTCCCGGATGTGGTGAAATCATATCATGAGTTTACGGGAGAATGCTTCCAGCCGGGTGTACTTGATGCCAAAACCAAGCAGTTAATTGCGCTAGGTATCGGTTTGTTTGCTAATAACGAAGTGTGCACGTTCTATCATGTGGAAGAAGCCCGGTCCAAGGGAGCGACCGATCAGGAGATCATGGAGACGGTAGCTGTTGCTGGTGCAGTGGGCGGCGGACATGCTCTGTCACAGGGAGCAATGAGGGTGCAGAAGGCGCTCCATTAGTGGATGAAGTAAAAGGGGCTGTCCCATAAGTCGTAAAAAAACTTGGGATAGTCCCATTCTCCAAAATTATGCAACAAAAAGAAACCGTTCCTTGGTAAAATGGAAGTGC
>NZ_FMVM01000026.1 GCF_900102085.1 Paenibacillus polysaccharolyticus
AGATTGCTCCGTCTTTCCAATTCTCTTCAGGCGAAGAAAACAAGTATTCGGTATTAGCTACCGTTTCCGGTAGTTGTCCCAAGCTTGAGGGCAGGTTGCCTACGTGTTACTCACCCGTCCGCCGCTAACCATCAGAGAAGCAAGCTTCTCTTCAAGTCCGCTCGACTTGCATGTATTAGGCATGCCGCCAGCGTTCGTCCTGAGCCAGGATCAAACTCTCCAATAAAGATGAATTTCGTCAGCGTCGTTAAACGCTGTGAAACTCATCGGGGTATTGAAAAGAGCGATAAGCTCATTTTGAATCTGACGAGATTAAAAATCTCATTTGTGTTCCAGTTTCCATACAGCCAGATGGCATGCACCAAAAACCTTCACGTCATTCTGCAAGCAGAATGTTTACTCACTCGTTGTTCAGTTTTCAAAGATCAAACATAATTTGATGCGTTGTTTTTCATGTTGTCGTCGTTTCAGCGGCGACTTTTATAATGTAACACATCCACGTTTTCTTTGCAAGCATTTTTTCAACGGTTTTAGTTACTGTTTTATAAAAATGCTTGTTTAATCAAACGGCTCTTAAAAATGGAACGAAAATTAATTTACCATATAGTTTCGAAAAGGTCAACCCTATTTCGACAAATAAGTTGATCATTCCCTTTAGCAAATGGCGAATATAATGAGAGGCGCATTCTCTATCTAGAGAGCTACACCTCTCATCATATCGTTTAAAAATTATATGTTCAGCTTTATTTTATAGCTTGGAGTTTTTTAACTTACCGCCTCTTGCATACTTGGATAACTCTTTAGGCGGGGCGAACCTTGCATACATACGGAATACTGTTTTATACCGACTCGCTATAGCATATTTAATCTCTTGGTCAAGACGATGGTCACTTAGATCGAACAGCATTTCATCCAACTCTTTGCGTAATACATAGTCCAGTTCCTTGCATTCCTTCTCGTTAAATAGCATACCCAGCATTAAGAGTTCTCCTTTTTGTGCATAGCCTCTATAGTCACACTCGTCTTTCAGCATCTTCTTTTGTTGAACATATCTCTTTTTTTGTCTGCACTGCTGAAACCCGTTTTATTGTTATGGTCAAATTACTGGGAATTTATGAATGCTGGGTATCACAAAATTTGCACAAATAATTTTAACCTCTCACAAGTGCATATGTGAGCGTGCTCTCAATAACCGCTGCAAGGAGAAGCAAGATGACTACCCAAAAGCTTGCCGTTAACGTCATATTCATAAACTCTTTCCACCGAGATCCGATCATTGCCCGTTTGTCGCCTCCCATTTGCGCCAGACTCCGCACGACCAAACCGCCGAACCTCAATCCAAACGCACAGGCAATAATAATAACCGGGATTTCGATAATGCCATGTGGAAGAAGCCCCTTCACGACAATATCAAAAAAGCTTGCCCCATAATTCATCGTGGTGTGAACAACAAAGCCAAGCACCATCCCGTTGATTAGCAGAAAGATAATTGGCAAGATTCCGAAGAAAATACCTGCATAGATAACCAATACACTTTTAATGGCATTATTGAAAAAGATAAGCAAGAAGAAATTCCACTGCACATTTCCTCCTTGCTCCAACTGCTGGCTGATTTGGCGAAGCCCTTCAATCTGCCCTAACAGTAACTCTTCTAGGGGGCCAGTACTCACCCACCCTGCTCCTATACCCACAGCGAACAACAAAAATGACCAGATTAAAGCTCCTCTAATCTTACCCATATCTCTTATAAATGTACTGAATTTTAACATAACAACCTCCTGTAAACCGAAATGATGGACAAACAAAGATGTAAAACGAATAACTGGACGGTACGAGCATACATTGAGAAGTAAACAAGCATTTCTTTATTGGGAGAGGGGCGCTTAGCGAAATGAACTCGTTCTATGTATTCAGCGGCAAAAAGATCAAACGTAACCTGATTGTGCTCGTTGCTGCCATTTTTGCGATTGGTATTATTTATCTGGAAAGTGGCAACGTGTCAGTGTTCTCGGAAGAAGCACCTTCCGCCGTCTACAGTGTACCGACTGACAAGAAGGTCATTGCACTTACCTTTGACATTAGCTGGGGTGATAAACGAACCGAACCGATTCTTAAAGTTCTTCAGGAGAATAAAGTGCAGAAGGCCACCTTCTTTCTCTCCTCACCATGGAGCAAAACCCATCCAGAGATTGTTACTGCCATCAAAGATGCAGGCTATGAGATTGGTAGTCATGGACATCGGCACGAGAACTATACTAGCCTGACCGAAGAGCAGATCCGCAAGGAGATTTCGACAGCTCACAGCATTTTAACCGATTTAACGGGAAAAGAACCCAATTTGCTACGATTGCCTAACGGAGATTTTGATAAACGCGTGCTTCAGGTTGCGAATAGTCTAAACTATCAAGTTGTACAATGGGATACAGATTCTCTGGATTGGAAAAACCCCGGAGTACAGACAATCGTTGATCGTGTCGTAAGCAAAGCACATCCTGGTGACATTGTCCTGTTGCATGCCAGCGACTCATCGAAACAAACTCATGAAGCACTTCCGGCCATCATCGATAAATTAAAAAATCAGGGCTATGAATTCGTCACCGTATCTGAACTCCTCAACCATTCAAGTGTAGAGGGTAAGGAAGTACGTGATCAAGCCAGCGGCCAATAATACGCAAACAGTTGAAAAAGAGCTAACACAGTTAGCTCTTTTTGTATTTTTCATCGTTATAAAAACCTTATTCATGTGTATGACCCTTCAACTCTTTATACCCGAAATTCGTTCAACGACTCGGAGCAGGATTCACAGCCGCTTCTTTTGAGCTATCGACCAGCTTGTGCAGGATCAGCATCTGATATGCATTACATAACAGCAAAGGGATCACAATAAAGATGGTGGCTGCATTAACGTCAATACGCAGTACACCAATCGTTTCCACTGCAGTCACGGCGATCATGAAAAAGAGCGTTGGTACTAACGCAGAGATATGTGTCTGTTTCACTTTCACGTAAGCGGTAACAATTGCAGCCGCCAAAATGATCAGTCCCAGCACAATGTCCGAGATACGCTCTCGTCCTCCTCCGACAAATAAACGCAAGAACATGATGTCCAGCAAAGCTAGCACAGTCAGCACAACCTGCACAATCTGCCATCCGCGTCTTGGGAATACACCCTTACCCATATAATTCAAGATGAGATATGCAAAGAAACCCATTTGTGAATATACACTAATCATCACTCCGGAGCCAAACAGAATCAGAAGATACAGCATAAAATCAGCAATACCATTCATTTTTTCTCCGTTTACCAACATCATAATCAATCCTGTACCTAATGCTCCCGCGGCGCCAATAAGCAAGGCTGTCCAAAATAGGAAAAACCATCTACGCAAATTCAAATGTTTTCCACCCCCGAGTGTTTATTTTACCAACCTTCACAGCAAAAAACCATCATTGCTCAACATATTTCCCCCTTTCCCATCACATACTACATCCAGTATCTAATCAAGGAGGGATTGTACACATGAAACGGCCTATATGGCAGCTATGCTACGTTGTATTGGGGCTATCCGTCATGCTCGCCGGCTGCGGTTCAGATCAGAGTTCTTCGCCTCCTCAGGGCAGTTATAAAGAGATGAAAACGATGGTCGTAGATATTTTGAAAAGTGATGAAGGCAAGAAGGCTGTTGAAGAGGCTTTAACGGGTCAAAGCTCCTCTGGCGGCGGTGGAGGCAGTGGGTCAGAAGAAGGCGGGAGCTCTGGTGGTGGATCGGGAACGGTAGGGATGAAAATGTTAATGCCAATGCAATCTTCGGAACAAATACGTATTGCCGTCAAAGATACCATAACCGCTCCTGAATACCAGAAGGAATTCGAGAAAATTATGACCGATCCGCAATTTGCCGGTGAATTCGCCAAAGCGATTAACGGACAAAGCAAACAACTGCATATGCAACTGATCAAAGATCCGACGTATCAGAAGTCGATTGGGGATATCATGAAATCTCCTGAAGTATCCAAGATGTTCATGGATATGACCAAAACCCCGGAATATCGAAAACAAACGATGACCGTTATGCAGGAAGTGATGCAAAATCCTTTGTTTCGTATGGAAGTCCTTACTTTGCTGAAAAAAGTGGTACAAGAAGAGCTCCAGCCTAAAACAGAAAGTGGTGGCGGGCAAAAGGGGCAGGAATCCGGTGGTCAGGGAGATGGTGGCAGTGGTGATTCTGGAGGTGGAGACTCCGGTGGTGGCGGTGGAAGTTCATAGAACTGCAACGATCATCCAGGTTCTACAAAAAGAGAAATGTTGATAAGCTTCAATTTCCTAAGTAGAGATCATGTGAAAAAGCCTGCATCCAAAGGACGCAGGCTTTATTTATAAGCACATTAAATTTTAATCACATAAAAAATTCATTCAAACTTAGACTCGATCGACTTGGCAACCTCGTCATATATAGCTCCTATAGTTGTCTCTGCCTTGTACACAGACGGTGAGAAATCCGGCTCAGAAGGATGGTTATCTGGAGCACCTAATGGAATCTGGGCAAGCAGTACCGTGTGCAAGCTTTCGGCAAGACGTCCGCCCCCTCCACGACCAAAGACATACTCTTTCTCCCCACATTTACCACATTCGTAGTACGCCATGTTCTCAACCACACCTAACAGCTCATGTTCCGTTTGAATGGCCATCGCTCCGGCACGCGCCGCTACAAAGGCTGCAGTGGCATGTGGAGTCGTTACAATGATCTCTTTGCTCTGTGGCAACATCTGATGCACATCAAGCGCAACATCTCCGGTGCCCGGTGGCAGATCCAGCAACATGTAATCCAGTTCGCCCCACTGAACATCGGTGAAGAACTGACGTAGCATCCGGCCAAGCATTGGGCCACGCCAGATCACGGGGTTATTTTCCCGAATGAAGAAACCCATAGACATCACTTTGACGCCAAAACGTTCGACCGGTTGAATCACACCGTCCTCAACGACAGGGTATTCCTCAATCCCCATCATATCCGGCACACTGAAACCATAAATATCAGCATCAATGAGACCAACTTTCTTCCCTTGACGAGCCAGGGCTACAGCCAGGTTAACGGTAACCGTTGATTTCCCCACGCCGCCTTTACCACTAGCTATGGCAATAAAACGAACTCCCGACTCAGGGCTTAACAGCTCATGTCCATCGAGACCAGCCGCATGACCTTTTACAAGCACTTCATCCTGATCTTGCTCTTGCTGCACTTGTCCCAGGTTAAGGCTCTGACGGTCATGCTCTGACGCTACCCGTGTGCGGATATGCACATCCTTCACTCCATGCTGGGAAAGCATGTTACGTGCAGCATCCGTTAAAGCGGTTGCATCTTCTGGCCGATTCTCCAGTGTCACCATGCTTAAGGCCACATGGTGTTCTTTCACCATAATGTCACGAATCCATCCCAGTTCCACTAAGCTTTGTCCTAGCTGCGGTTCCTGTAATGGCTTTAAAAGTTCAAGTATCTGTTCTTTTGATAACATCAGACAGCACCTCGGTTTTATCTATTGGCATGTGTTAGGTATGCTGTTCCAATTATAGCACTACCTCTCTTCTTATGACTAACTTTTCGGACGTTCACCTGAAGCATATCGGAGAATACCGTTATAAATAGATGCGGCTACTTTGCGTTGGTACGTTTCTTCAGCGAGCAGACGGGCCTCTTCCGGATGAGACAAGAAGCCGACCTCAACAAGTGCTGACGGGATTTTCAGAGCCTGAAGCAGATAAACGGTACTCACCGTTTTCGCTATACGATCTGTATTTTCCAGATTCCGAATCATTTCGGCTTGTAGCAGATTTGCAAGACCTTCGTTATCAGGATGATTAGGCGTGTAAAAGACTTGTGCACCGCTCCACCGATTAGATGGCACACTGTTCATGTGAATGCTGATAAATAAATCAGCTTGTTTATCTTCAATCTGTCTTACTCTCTGTTTGAGATCCTCTGTCTTACGTCTGGAGTACCCTCTCGTTCCCTCGTCGGCCAAATCCTTATCGATCTCACGAGTCATCACAACAAGAGCTCCTGCCTGTTGCAGATAGTCTCTAACATACAGCGCAATGGACAGATTGATATCCTTCTCAATAACTCCCTGCCTGCTCACGGCTCCCCCATCTGGTCCGCCATGACCTGCATCAATAGCGATCACCTTGCCAGCCAGAGGCAAACTCCAATATCCTGACGTTTTGGCCGAGGGCATCTCATACGAAACAACCGCTACAAACATAGCCAACAAACATAGGCTCAGCATAACCCTCTTCACTGTTTTTAACCGGACCCAGACTACCAGATGTTTCCCCATGTTTTTGCGCATAAAAAAACCACCTCGTCCCTATAAATGACTCTAATCATCTATATGGGACAAGATGGACAAATATACCCTTAGGAATGGACTTGCTCAGCCATACCCTCAATCAACACCTCAGCAACTTCAGGACGTGTAAATTCTGGCGGTGGACATTCACCATTACGCAACAATCCACGTACCTTGGTTCCCGACAAAGTCATATGATGTTCCTTGTCATGAGGGCAGGTTTTGCTGGAAGCCATATTTCCGCATTTGGTACAGAAGAAACTGTGCTCAAAGAACAGTGGTGTAATGCCCAATTCCTCAGCCGTAAAATTAGAGAAGATCTCTTGTGCTTCATAGGTTCCGTAATAATCACCTACACCCGCATGATCACGCCCTACGATAAAATGAGTGCAGCCATAATTTTTACGTACCATGGCATGAAAAATGGCTTCACGAGGTCCCGCATACCGCATTGCAGCCGGGAATACACCCAGAAACGCACGATTCGCCGGATAATAGTTCTCCAGCAGTACCAGATAACTCTTCATGCGCACATTCGCTGGAACATCATCAGACTTCGTCTCACCTACAAGTGGATTCAAGAAAAGTGCATCAACGATTTCCATCGCACTCTTCTGGATATACTCATGTGCCCGGTGGACAGGGTTACGCGTCTGAAAACCAACAACGGTTCTCCATCCTTTATCCTGAAAAATCTTACGTGTCTGAGCCGGGTCATAATAGAAATCTTCAAACTTGGCCGGTTTCGGACGGTTCAACACTTGAATTGGACCTCCTACATATGTTGCAGGACGCTCAAGCAGTTTTTTCACACCAGGGTGCTCAGGATCATCGGTTTTGAAAACTCGACGAGCTTCCTCTGCCTGATCCACCTTATAGATGCTTTGAACCTCGAGCAGACCGTACGTTACTCCATCCGCTTCACCAACAAGAGCTACAGTTTCACCTTTACGAAGTGAATCAGCCTGTTGATCATTTACAGCCAGTGTAATCGGTATGCTCCATACTGTGCCATCCGCTAAACGCATTCGGGATACGACAGACAGATAATCTTCCTCATTCATAAAGCCTTGAAGCGGTGAAAACGCACCTACACCAATTAAATCCAAATCTGAGATCGTCCAGGTGTTAATCTGCAATGAGTTCAGGTTTTTGCTATCCTGCAATAATTGCTCACGTTCTTCTCCTTGTACGATACGCTGCACCAGCGTACCTCCATGAGGCAGAATCGAAGTCATCTTGTCAGCTCCTTATTAAAACATCCGATATTTTGATGAAAACTGCATTATCATTCTAAAATGGTTTAACTGAAAAAGACATTTGCGCTATCATGCCATAACTCTATTAATCAGCTTATTTGTGCAATCCGCACTCCGTTTTATCATTACCAGACCAGCGACCCGCGCGAGGATCTTCCCCAGGCATTACCTGGCGTGTGCAATGCTCGCACCCAATGCTCGGGTAATTTTGATCATGCAGCGGGTTATATGTCACGTTATTAGCACGAATGTATTCCCACACATCCTCACTCGTCCAATGTGCAATCGGGTTAAATTTCATGAGTCCAAACTTAGTATCATATTCAACCTTCTTGGAGTTTGCACGCGTTGGTGCCTGATCTCTGCGAATCCCCGTAATCCATGCATCATACTGCGAAAGAATACGTGTCAGAGGTTCCACCTTACGAATGTTACAACAAGCATTAGGATCGGATTTCCATAATTCTTCCCCATGCTGAGCAGCTTGTTCTTCTGGTGTGATTTTTGGCGATACTTTTACAAACTCAAGGTTGTACTTTTCTTGCATCCGATCACGCGTATCATATGTTTCCTGAAAATGAAAATCTGTATCCAGATAAAAAACATCAGTAGATGGGCTAATTTTTTGCAACATATCTACAAGTACAACATCCTCTGCACCGAAGCTGCATGCAAATGTGATATTAGGAAATGTTTCAACCGCATAGCGAATAATATCTTCCGGGCTTGCGTGCTCCAGTTCCTCTGCTTTTGTACGAGCCAGTTCTTCCTTTTCTAACAAGTTCATTGTTCAATTTCCCCCATTCATGATCTCAAAACCACAAAAGCCGACTAATCTAATATGAATTATGTATAGTATAAATCTTTCACTCGCGATGTCAATGCCTGCCATCTGGTAAATTACATCAGTTCTACTCAGAAAAAAACAGTATAACAACGCTCAACTTTTAGTGCTTATTAGGCTTCTAGATGAAATGAAGGTAAAACTATACAAAAATCTTATAAACATAACTTTCAAGTGCTCAAGATCCTAAAGAGAAAAAAACGTTGCTATTGTTGGATTTTTGGGATGAAGGACGAATTATTTTTCATCATTAGAGAGCGTATCCTGTCAGAAGACCATCCTCATTTGGGGAATATTGAAAGCCCGAGTCTGCAACACCGTCAAATAACAAAAGTAAGAACCCTTTATCGTATTCATAAAAAAGACTGATATCTGAGACATGAGAAAAAATGATATTGATTGGGTGTAGTAGTATTGCTATATACGGTTAAGATTTGTGCTAACGATAGTTAGAGTTATAACGTGGATCAAGTCATAGAGGGGAATGGCGGATGGACATTGATTAATCAATTTGAATTTCATTCGAATTAAGAAGTTACTTTAGATATAAATTAGATCAAAAATCAAGGATATACAAAACTAATGTTACAGCTAACCTCTTGAAACCTCGTTTTTCTCTCAATGGGAATCGTGTTGCTATTACGTAACGTTAGAATATTCAAATTAGGCATAGCCCATTATTATATAAAACATAAAAAAGTCCCTGGCCTAAGCCAAGGACTTTGAAAAATCTTAACGTTTGGAGAACTGAGGTGCGCGACGAGCCGCTTTAAGACCGTATTTTTTACGTTCTTTCATACGTGGGTCACGAGTCAGGAATCCTGCTTTTTTCAGGGATGCACGGTATTCTGGATCTGCTTTGAGCAGAGCGCGGGAGATACCGTGACGGATCGCACCGGCTTGACCGGAGATTCCGCCACCATGAGCGATAACCAAAACGTCATAGTTAGTGAGCGTTTCTGTCAAAGTCAGTGGTTGTTTTACGATCAGTTTGAGTGTTTCCAAACCAAAGTATTCATTAATATCACGTTTATTGATGACAATGCGTCCTTCACCCGGTACAAGGCGAACACGTGCTACCGAATGTTTACGACGACCTGTCCCATAGTATTGTACTTGTGCCATGAAACTGTCCTCCTTTTAATTAACCGCGAAGTTCGTAAACTTCTGGTTTTTGTGCTGCGTGTGGATGCTCAGTGCCTCTGTACGCTTTAAGTCTCAGCTTCATTTTCTCGCCCATGCGAGTTTTAGGAAGCATACCGCGAACAGCCAATTCCAACATACGTTCAGGTTTGTTTTTAACCATCTCTTCTGCAGTAGTTACTTTCAAACCACCTGGGTGCATCGAGTGACGGTAGTATTTTTTACCTTGCATTTTTTTACCAGTCAATACAATTTTCTCTGCATTGATGATAACAACGAAATCGCCAGTGTCCACATGTGGAGTGAATTGTGGCTTATGTTTGCCGCGGATCAAAGCAGCTGCTTCGCTCGCCAAACGTCCGAGGGTTTTGCCTTCAGCATCAATGATGTGCCATTGGCGCTCAACTTCGTTAGGCTTCGCCATGTACGTAGTACGCATGAAAAGTTCCTCCTTAAATGTTCAAAATCATCATTTTTCATTTATCTTCGTTCGTTAAGTGATAACTTTAGGTGTTGATGGATAGTTGTTGCGATGTGAACATCTTAATTGGGGCTGTGGGAAAGCCATTAAGAAAACACAACTTTTATATTACATGATAGGAGACTAATTCGCAAGTATTATTTGAGCTTTTTACTCACCAAATTTAATCTTTTTTGTATTCAAGATCCCAGAGCATTAAACCACAACTAACTGCAGTTGGTCCCGCAGCAGAACGGTTGCATGCAGCAATCATATCCGGCACATCAGAGGCTTTCCGTTTACCCTCTCCGACCTCCAGCAGTGTCCCTACAATGATACGCACCATATGTTGCAAAAAGCCGTTACCACTCACATAAATGTGAATGACACCCTGATCGCGAGGATGGTCCCTGCACATTGAACGGTCCACTTCTATCCATGCTTCGTATACCGAACGCACATGATTCTCTTTCTGAGACTTGCGTGAAGCAAAGGAAGTAAAGTCATATGTGCCTATGAAATGACGCAGGCCCTCTTCCATCGCAGTGATGTCCAGCTTGGCATGATGATGATGCTGCAGTCTTCTGTTAAAGACATCCGGGAATTGGTTTGCATTGACCGTATATCGATAGGTTTTCTTTTTCGCTGCATAACGAGAATGAAAATCTAGCGGTACCTCCATTGCATCAATAACAACAATGTCAGATGGCAATCTGGAGTTGAGTGCAATACACCAACGTTCCACCGGAATCTGGGACGCTGTAGGAAAATTGAAGATTTGTCTGCGGGCATGAACGCCTGCATCCGTTCGGCCTGATCCCGTGATTTTCACCGTCTCACCAGTCAACGCACGAATAGCATCCTCAAGGTGGTCCTGAATGGTATTACCTCCTGGCTGTACTTGAAAGCCGTAGTAGGCCGTTCCATCATAAGTTACCGTCATACATAAGTTGCGCATATTACCACACCTTTGTTCCATACTATACATAACCCTATCCCGAACAGCAAAAGAAGCCCCTTACGGAGCTTCATTTACAGCACGAATTCCGAAATGAAGAGAAAAAAGGGTTGATCCAGAATCTTGGACTCTGTCCCCTTTCCTCATCTCACATCTGTATTACGCGCGGTCTACCAGTTCCAAGTAAACCATAGGCGCTGCGTCACCACGACGAGGTCCCAGTTTCAGGATACGTGTGTATCCGCCTGGACGCTCAGCGTAACGACCGGACAATTCGCTAAACAGTTTTTGGATTGCATCTTGCTCACCATCGATAGTTTCGCGGCGAACATATGCTGCCACTTGGCGACGGGCATGAAGATCTCCCTTTTTCGCTTTAGTGATCAGTTTTTCAGCAATAGAGCGAACCTCTTTTGCTTTCGCTTCAGTTGTCTGAATGCGCTCGTATAAGAACAGGTCGGTTACCAGGTCACGGAACAAAGCTTTACGTGCGCTGGAATTACGGCCCAACTTTTGGTATGCCATTGTTTTCCCTCCTTCACTTCAAGCACTCAGCTGTCTATTCTTCTGTACGTAGTCCCAAACCCAGTTCCTCAAGCTTCTCTTGAACTTCTTCCAAAGACTTGCGTCCGAGGTTACGGACTTTCATCATGTCTTCTTCCGTTTTCGTAGTCAGCTCTTGTACGGTATTAATACCAGCACGTTTGAGGCAGTTGTAGGAACGAACAGAGAGATCCAGCTCTTCGATCGTCATTTCGAGTACTTTTTCTTTTTTGTCTTCTTCTTTTTCAACCATGATCTCTGCATCCTTCGCTTCGTCTGTGAGACCCACGAAGAGCATGAGATGCTCGGTCAAAATTTTAGCGCCGAGGCTTACAGCCTCTTCAGGACGAATACTTCCGTCAGTCCAAACTTCCAACGTGAGCTTGTCATAGTTGGTTACTTGGCCTACACGCGTATTTTCCACAGCGTAGTTTACGCGGCTGATCGGGGTGAAGATGGAATCGACAGGGATGACGCCGATCGGCTGGTCATCGCGTTTATTCCGATCTGCCTGGACGTAGCCGCGACCGCGATTGGCAAAAATACGCATGTGAAGTCTCGAACCTGGTCCAAGCGTAGCAATGTGAAGATCCGGGTTAAGGATTTCTACATCGGAATCAGCACGAATGTCTCCAGCCGTGATTGCTCCTTCGCCTTCAGCATCAATCTCGAGCACTTTCTCCTCGTCAGAATGAATTTTGAGCGACAAAGCTTTCAGGTTAAGGATAATCTCTGTAACATCTTCCATTACGCCAGGAACTGTAGCAAATTCATGCAGAACGCCATCGATTTGAACCGAAGACACTGCCGCACCCGGCAGTGATGAGAGCAGGATTCGGCGAAGCGAGTTTCCAAGCGTCGTACCGTATCCGCGCTCCAGCGGTTCTACTACGAATTTCCCATAGGTGCCATCATCGTTGACGTCTACCGTCTCAATTTTCGGCTTTTCGATTTCTATCACTGCAATACCCCTCCTTCAAAACGTCGGTCCTCTATGAAACATTTACCTTCTCTTGCGAAAACATGTAGTAGTATGCCTAAACAACCATTATTAGCAGATTGTGCCGGAAGTATACCACACGCAGGGGCAAATCTCATTAGACACGACGACGTTTTGGAGGACGGCATCCGTTATGCGGGACTGGAGTTACGTCTTTGATCAGGTTAACTTCAAGACCAGCAGCTTGCAAAGAGCGGATCGCTGCTTCACGGCCTGCGCCTGGTCCTTTAACCATAACCTCAACGGATTTCATCCCATGTTCCATTGCAGCTTTGGCAGCAGTCTCAGCAGCCATTTGTGCAGCAAACGGAGTCGATTTACGGGAACCTCTGAATCCGAGGCCGCCGGAGCTTGCCCACGAAATCGCGTTTCCGTGAGGATCCGTAATAGTAACGATAGTGTTATTGAAAGTGGAACGGATATGTGCCACGCCAGATTCAATATTTTTACGGTCACGACGTTTAGTACGTACGACTTTTTTCGGTTTAGCCATTTTCTCTTATCCCCCCTTATTATTTCTTCTTGTTCGCTACAGTACGACGAGGACCTTTACGAGTACGAGCATTCGTTTTCGTACGTTGTCCACGAACAGGCAGACCACGACGATGACGAACTCCACGGTAACAACCGATCTCCGTCAAACGTTTAATATTCAAAGAGATTTCACGACGCAGGTCACCTTCAACTTTGACCTCTTTGTCGATACTTTCACGCAATTTGCTGACTTCATCTTCCGTCAAATCACGAACACGAGTGTTCTGATTGATGCCTGTAGAGCTCAGAATTTTCTGGGAAGTCGTTTTACCGATTCCGAAAATATAAGTCAAGGCGATCTCAACGCGCTTATCACGTGGCAAATCCACACCAGCTATACGTGCCATTTTACGCTACACCCCCTTCATTAACCTTGTTTTTGTTTGTGTTTTGGATTTTCACAGATAACCATTACATTCCCTTTGCGGCGAATGACTTTGCATTTTTCGCAAATCGGCTTGACCGAAGGTCTTACCTTCATGTGAATTACCTCCTCAAAGTTCTGCTTAGCAAAACCCTCTTCGTAAGCATTGACCTTGTTCTACTATTGTAAAACCGGCTTCGAAGCTTTCGCAAGTTTTGCCGGGCAAAACCCGCTTCATAAGCTTCACAGTTCATTGCAACTGTCTACTACTATTTACGGTAAGTTATACGACCTTTTGTTAGATCATAAGGCGATAACTGAACAACTACTTTGTCTCCAGTCAGGATACGGATGAAGTGCATCCGTAATTTCCCGGAAACGTGAGCGAGAATTTGATGACCATTCTCAAGCTCAACCTTGAACGTTGCATTCGGCAGCGGTTCAAGAACCGTGCCTTCCACTTCAATGACATCTTCCTTGGCCATTAGTCAGTCTCCTTTCTCTTCAGCTTGAATGTTGGTGGATTCCAGAAACGAATGAACCGCATAGCGGAGCTTTCCGTTTGTCACCCGACCACTCTCGTTTAAACTGTTTACAACCTCACTGCTAATCATCGGTTGAAGTTCAAGATGAAGAACATTCTTCTTCTTGGGTTGGTCAAACTTTCGTTTGTCTCCATCCGCGATATATACGAACCTATTGTCCTCTATAGCAACAATTACTGCGGCTTGGTCCGCATTGCGGCCTTTACGGATCTTCACAATTTGACCGAGCTGCGGATTCGACGGATTGTTCATGCCTAATCACCTACGCATTCAGTTTTGTGAAAATTTCCATACCTTCAGGTGTAACTGCTACGGTGTGTTCAAAGTGGGCACATAACGATCCATCAGCTGTAACGACAGTCCAGTTATCTTCCAACGTTTTGACATACCGTCTGCCTGCGTTAACCATTGGCTCAATAGCTAGCACCATACCAGCCTTTAACCTTGGTCCACGATCAGGAAGACCATAGTTCGGAATCGATGGTTCCTCGTGTAGATTCGCTCCAATGCCGTGACCGACATATTCACGAACGACGGAAAACCCTTCATCTTCGATATATTTCTGAATTGCATGAGATATTGTAAACAAGCGAACGTCTGGTTTTACCAGCGCTAGTCCTGCGTATAATGAAGCCTCGGTAACGTCCAGAAGACGACGAGCTTCTTCGGAAATACGGCCAACTGGATAGGTCCAGGCAGAATCTCCATGATACCCCTGGTACTGCGCGCCAATGTCAAACGTAACGATATCGCCCTCGTTCAACTTGCGTTTGCCGGGAAATCCATGTACCAACTCTTCATTCACTGAAGCGCACACACTGGCAGGGAAACCGTTATAACCTTTGAAAGACGGCACAGCTCCTTGACTGCGAATAAATTGATCAGCCATATGGTCAAGTTCACCAGTCGTAATACCGGGAACAATGTGTTCTTCCAAGAGACGATGCGTTTCCGCAACAATTCTCCCAGCTTCCCTCATCAAACCCAGTTCCGTTTCGGACTTACCAATGATCATCAATTAACCTCTCAACAAGGACACGATTTCTTGAGAAACTTGATCGATATCCTGTTCTCCGTCGATTTGACGAAGAAGGCCTTTAGTTTCGTAGAACGTGAGGAGTGGTGCTGTTTTGTTGATATATTCGTCCAAACGAGTGCCTACGCTCTCTTCGTTATCATCAGAGCGTTGGTACAACTCGCCGCCGCATTTATCACAGATTCCATCCTGCTTTGGTGGATTAAATACGACATGATAAGTCGATCCACAGTTTTTACAAATACGACGACCCGTCAAACGAGCCAGCAATTTGTTGCGATCCACTTTCAGGTTGATCACATGATCAAGACCTGAGTTCAGTCGTTCCAGGATGCCATCCAGCGCTTCTGCCTGAGACAGGGTTCTTGGAAAACCATCCAAGAGGAAACCTTCTCTGCAGTCCGACTGTTGCAATCGCTCTTCAACGATGCCAATGGTAACATCATCTGGTACAAGTAATCCTTGATCCATATATTCCTTGGCTTTCAGGCCAATGGGAGTTCCCTGTTTAATCGCAAGACGAAATGCATCGCCTGTTGAAATATGGGGAATACCGAACTCTTTCACAATGACGTCTGCTTGCGTACCTTTTCCTGCCCCCGGAGGGCCCATGAATAGGATGTTCACGTTATGTCACTCCCTCCAAGACTACCCTACATCAACAAACAGCACAATAGGTGCCGGCAAGTAAATCTTTACTCAACCGGAACCTATTGCCTATTTATTGATAAAACCTTTGTAGTGGCGTTTGATCAATTGGCTTTCGATTTGCTTCATCGTATCCAGCGCAACACCGATAACAATCAGGAGGGAAGTTCCTCCAATTTGCGCTGATTGAGGCAAACCAGAAAGTGCCCCTAAGAATACAGGCAGAACGGAAATGACTGCCAAGAAGATGGCTCCGGCCATTGTCAAACGAGTCATGACACGGGTCAGATATTTCTCGGTTGCTTTACCTGGGCGAATACCCGGAATGTAACCGCCGTTCTTTTTCATATTATCAGCCATCTGCTGTGGATTCATCTGTACGAACGTATAGAAGAATGTGAATCCGAAGATCATCACGACATACAGCACCATACCAAGAGGTTTGTGTGTAGTCAAGTTCTGACCGATCCACTGTGCCCAACCATGATTAGCCCAGAAGTTGGCGATAATCGTTGGGAACATCAACAGCGATGATGCGAAGATGACAGGGATAACACCAGCTGCATTAATCTTCAGCGGGATATGTGTATTCTGTCCACCGTACATTTTGTTTCCTACGACACGTTTTGCGTACTGTACAGGAATTTTCCGAATCGCCTGTTGAATGTAAATGACCCCGATGATAATCAGCACGATGACAATCGCGATGATCACACCTTTAAGAATGTTCATGAACAATTGATCAGGTTGGATGAAGTCGGACTCGATTGTTTGTTTGATAATGTTAGGCACTGTTGACAGGATACCCGCAAAGATCAAAATCGAAATTCCGTTTCCGATGCCTTTCTCGGTGATCTGCTCACCAAGCCACATCAGGAATGAAGTACCGGCCGTAAGTACAATTGCGATCAAGATATAATCTGCAAACGTAGCGTTAGGAATCATGTCTGTATTGTACAAGCGGTTGAATCCGATCGACGTACCAAACGCTTGAATCAATGCCAGCCCGATCGTTAAATAACGAGTCAGTTGTGCAGATTTCTTCTTACCTTGTTCACCTTGCTTTGCCCACTCCGCTAATTTAGGAATAACGTCCATGGAAAGCAACTGTACTATGATAGACGCAGTGATGTAAGGAACGATCCCGAGAGCAAATATAGAGAACTGGAACAGTGCTCCACCCGAGAACGTATTGAGAAGTCCAAAAACTTCTTTACCCGCAGAATTTGTCGCTTCGAACACATCTTTGTTAACGCCCGGAACGGGGACAAAGGAGCCGATGCGGTAAATGATCAGTACAAAAAGGGTAAATAATACCCTTTTGCGCAGATCTTCAACCCGCCAGATATTCTTTAGGGTCTTGAACATTAAATCACCTCGGTTGTACCGCCGGCAGCTTCAATTTTCTCCACCGCAGATTGAGAAAACTTGTTAGCTTTAACAGTCAGCTTCACAGTGACTTCACCGTTACCCAGGACTTTGATTCCGGATTTAGCGTTTTTAACAACGCCGTTCGTCATCAAGAATTCTGGAGTTACTTCAGTACCCGCAGGCAAACTATTCAGGTCTTCGATATTAACAACTGCATATTCTTTGCGAGTTGGGTTTACGAAACCGCGTTTTGGCAAGCGACGATACAATGGATTTTGTCCACCTTCGAAGCCTGGACGAACACCACCGCCCGAACGAGCGTTTTGTCCTTTATGACCGCGACCTGATGTTTTACCTGTACCACTACTTGGACCGCGACCAACACGTTTGCGTTCTTTACGCGATCCAGGAGATGGTGAAAGCTCATGTAACTTCATCGTTCGTTGCACCTCCTTAAAGATTTGTGGGTGTATACCCGTATATTAAGCTTCTACTTCTTTTACAGCTACCAAGTGACTTACTTTGTTAATCATACCACGGATGGCAGGATTATCGTTTTGGATCACTTTGCTGTTGATTTTGCGCAATCCCAATGTTTTCACAGTTGTTCTTTGCGTCTCCGGACGTCCGATCAAGCTACGGACGAGGGTAATTTCTAATTTAGCCATGAGAATTCCCTCCTAACCCAGAAGCTCTTCGACGGATTTTCCGCGCAGTTTAGCCACGTCTTCAGCACGCTTCAAACGGGACAAACCTTCCAAAGTCGCATTGACCATGTTCATGGAATTCGAAGAACCCAGAGATTTTGTCAAAATGTCACCTACACCAGCAAGTTCGAGAACCGCACGTACAGGACCACCAGCGATAACACCAGTACCTTCAGATGCTGGTTTCAACAGAACGCGTCCTGCGCCGAACTTACCTGTTACCAAGTGAGGAATCGAAGTTCCTACGAGTGGAACGTGTACAAGGTTTTTCTTAGCATCTTCAATACCTTTGCGAATTGCATCAGGTACTTCGCCCGCTTTACCGATACCCGCTCCAACCCAGCCGTTGCCGTCGCCGACTACAACCAGTGCGCTAAAGCTGAAACGGCGTCCGCCTTTTACTACTTTAGCTACGCGATTAATGTTTACTACTCTTTCAGACAGTTCCAAAGTATTCGGATCTACACGCAAGTCGTTAACCTCCTTTTGAAAAATATCTTAAAACTCAAGTCCTGCTTCACGAGCCGCTTCAGCCAATGCTGCGATACGACCATGATACAGATATCCGCTACGGTCAAATACGATATTGGAAACACCTTTATCTTTTGCACGTTTAGCAACGAGTTCGCCAACTTTACGAGCAGATTCAACAGATGCACCATTTTTGATGTCAGTGCTCAATTCTTTGTCTACAGTAGACGCGGAAGCGATTGTTACACCAGCTACATCATCGATGATTTGAGCGTACATATGTTTACCAGAACGGAAAACGTTCAAACGAGGACGTGCAGCCGTTCCTTGGATTTTCTTACGAACACGAAGGTGTCTTTTCAGACGAGCCTTGTTTTTATCTGGTTTCGTAATCATCTCAGGGATTCACTCCTTTCAGGTTACCTCGCTGGCTTCAAAGCAGAAGCCACGGGGTATATTAGAAACACACGAAGCAAGCAAGCCGAAAGCCGCGAAAAGGCGGTAAGAGAAATCTTATTTCTTCTTACCGGCTTTACCTTCCTTACGGATGATACGCTCGCCTTCATATTTAATACCTTTACCTTTGTACGGCTCAGGTTCACGAACGGAACGAATTTTAGCAGCGTAAGCACCTACGCGCTCTTTATCGATACCGCGAACAATGATTTTCGTATTCGAAGGTACTTCGAATTCGATTCCCGCTTCCGGTGTGATTTCAACTGGGTGAGAGTAACCAACGTTCAGAACGATTTTATCTCCGGATTTGCTTGCACGATATCCGACCCCAACCAACTCCAGAGATTTAGCGAATCCTTCAGTTACGCCACTCACCATGTTGCTGACAACGCTACGTGTTGTGCCGTGTAAAGAACGGTGAGTTTTGTTATCGGAAGGACGCACAACTGTAATTTCGTTGTTTTCAACTGTAACCTTCATGTCTTTGTGAAGTTCACGAGTCAAAGTTCCTTTAGGTCCTTTTACCGTGATAACGGTATTGTCCAAAGTGATGTCTACACCACTTGGTACTGTAATTGGTTTGCGACCAATACGAGACATATGTTGCACCTCCTATCTTGTGACGTTATATTACCAAACGTAGCAGACGACTTCTCCGCCGGATTTCGATTGACGAGCTTCTTTGTCCGTCATAACACCTTTGGATGTCGAGATAATCGCGATTCCAAGGCCGCCAAGTACGCGAGGTACTTCATTGCTTTTCGTGTAAACACGAAGACCTGGTTTACTGATTCTTTTCAGACCAGTGATAACGCGCTCGTTATTTTGACCGTATTTCAAGAAAACACGGATAATCCCTTGTTTGTTATCTTCGATATATTCAGCGTCACGGATGAAACCTTCACGCTTCAGGATATCGGCGATTTGTTTTTTCATTGTCGAAGCAGGCATTTCTACCGTTTCGTGACGAACTGTGTTCGCGTTACGAATACGAGTAAGCATATCTGCAATTGGATCAGACATAGTCATTGTGAGTTAACCTCCTTCCCGTTCAGGACTTTTTACCAGCTTGCTTTTTTCACGCCAGGAATCTGGCCTTTATAAGCTAATTCACGGAAGCAAATTCTGCAAATTTTGAACTTTTGCAGTACCGAATGTGGACGACCACAACGCTCGCAGCGTGTATAAGCACGTACTTTAAACTTTGGTGTACGTTGTTGTTTAACTTTCATCGAAGTTTTTGCCACTTTAGCCTGACACCTCCTAAATAATTTCGGAGAAAAGGGAGTCTTTCCAGACACCCGGAACGTTTATGCCAACATTATTTAACGAAAGGCATTCCCATTTGCGTAAGCAATTCACGGGACTCTTCGTCTGTTTTCGCCGTTGTTACGATGACAATATCCATACCGCGGACTTTGTCTACTTTATCATACTCGATCTCTGGGAAGATCAATTGCTCTTTCAGACCCAGAGTGTAGTTACCACGACCATCGAACGCTTTGCTCGATACACCGCGGAAGTCACGTACACGTGGAAGTGTTACGTTGAACAATTTATCGAGGAAGTAGTACATACGCTCGCCGCGCAATGTTACTTTCACACCGATAGGCATGTTCTCACGCAGTTTGAATCCTGCGATTGATTTTTTCGCACGAGTGATTACAGGTTTTTGACCTGCGATCAGTTGCAAATCGTTTACTGCGGAATCCAACACTTTGGAGTTTTGGACAGCGTCGCCCACACCCATGTTGATAACGATTTTCTCGATTTTCGGCACTTGCATTACCGTTGTATAGTTAAACTTCTGCATCAAAGCAGGAGCGATTTCTTGCAGGTAACGTTCTTTCATTCTTGATGCCATGAATCATAGCCCTCCTTTCTCATTCGGTTCAATTAGTCGATAATTTCTCCGGAACGTTTTGCAACGCGCACTTTTTTACCGTTATCCAAAACTTTGTAACCGATACGGGTTACTTTTCCGCTCTTTGGATCGATGTGCATCACGTTGGAAACGTGAATCGGAGCTTCCTTCTCGATAATGCCGCCTTGCGGGTTTTGCTGGTTAGGCTTCTGGTGTTTTTTCACCATGTTAACACCTTCCACAAGGACGCGGTTTTCACGAGGATAAGCAGCGATGACACGGCCTTTTTTACCTTTGTCTTTACCGCTGATCACCATAACCGTATCTTCCTTTTTAACGTGAAGTTTGTTGTTATGGGATTCCAGAACTTTTTTCACTCTTGGCATTTCGTACACCTCCTGTTTCTAAACATCACGAGCTTAATCTATTAGATAACCTCTGGGGCCAAGGAAACGATTTTCATGAAATCTTTCTCGCGAAGTTCACGAGCAACAGGTCCGAAAATACGTGTTCCACGTGGGCTTCTGTCGTCTTTTACAACAACAGCTGCATTTTCATCAAAACCGATGTAGGAACCGTCTTTACGACGTACAGAACGCTTCGTACGAACGACAACCGCTCTAACTACATCACCTTTTTTGACAACGCCGCCTGGTGTTGCTTGTTTTACAGAACAAACGATCAGATCACCGATTTGAGCTGTACGACGTCCCGTACCGCCGAGTACGCGGATACACATCAGTTCCTTCGCACCGGAGTTGTCGGCTACAGTCAAACGTGTAAATGGTTGAATCATTTAGTATTCCTCCTTCCAGCTATGCTGATCATGCAATTAGATGATAACCGCTTTTTCAACGACTTCAGTAAGTCTCCAGCGTTTATCTTTCGAAAGCGGACGAGTCTCCATGATTTTCACCGTGTCACCGATTTTCGCAGTGTTTTCTTCGTCATGCGCTTTGAACTTTTTAGTAACCTTAATGCGTTTATGATACAATTTGTGGTTTTTGTAGGTTTCTACAGCAACAACAATCGTTTTGTCCATTTTATCACTGACAACTTTACCAGTTTGAACTTTACGTGCATTACGTTCTTCGCTCATTGTTGGCCTCCTTCCTGATTACGGACGGAATGTATATCCGACCTCTAATTAACCGATTCCCAATTCTCTTTCACGGATGATCGTTTTAGCACGAGCTATTTCTTTACGCACATCACGGATACGAGTCGGGTTATCCAGCTGACCGGTAGCAAGTTGAAAGCGGAGGTTAAAGAGTTCTTCTTTAAATCCGGCAATCTTTTGCTCGATTTCAGCAGAGGTTAGGTTGCGAAATTCACTAGCTTTCATTTGCTTCACCACCCAATTCTTCACGTTTCACGAACTTCGTTTTGATTGGCAGTTTGTGAGCGGCAAGACGCATCGCTTCGCGTGCAATATCCTCCGGTACACCAGCAAGTTCAAACATGATCTTACCTGGTTTCACTACTGCAACCCATTTTTCTACGTTACCTTTACCGCTACCCATCCGAACCTCGAGAGGCTTTTGAGTGATTGGTTTGTCAGGGAAAATTTTAATCCAGACTTTACCACCACGTTTGATGTAACGAGTCATCGCAATACGAGCCGCTTCGATTTGACGGTTCGTAATCCAAGCCGGTTCCGTAGCTTGCAGACCATATTCGCCAAAGTTCAGCGTAGTTCCGCCTTTTGCTTGGCCTTTCATATGTCCACGTTGTTGCTTACGGTGTTTTACACGTTTTGGTACCAACATGATTAGTTGCCTCCTTCCTTAGCAGCTTGTTTCTTAGCCGTAGGAAGAACCTCTCCACGATAGATCCATACTTTTACGCCGATACGTCCGTAAGTAGTATGAGCCTCTGCAGTACCATAGTCAATGTCAGCACGCAGTGTGTGCAGTGGAACAGTTCCTTCGCTGTAGCCTTCAGAACGTGCAATCTCAGCACCGCCAAGACGTCCGCCTACTTGAGTTTTAATACCTTTAGCACCAGAGCGCATAGTTCTTTGAATAGCTTGTTTCAGAGCACGACGGAAAGAAACACGACGTTCCAATTGTTGTGCAATGCTTTCTGCTACCAGGATCGCGTCCAGGTCTTGGTTCTTAATTTCAGAGATGTTGATGTGTACTTTTTTACCGCCAGCAATTTTCGTAATTTGGTTACGAAGATTCTCAACTTCAGATCCACCTTTACCGATTACCATACCTGGTTTCGCTGTGTGAATCGTTACGTTTACACGGTTAGCCGCTCTCTCGATCTCAACACGAGACATAGCGGAGTCTTTCAATTTATTTTTCAGGAATTCACGAATTTTCACGTCTTCCATCAAAAGATCGCCGAAGTCTTTGCCTGCATACCACTTAGATTCCCAGTCACGGATAACTCCGACACGAAGTCCGACTGGATTTACCTTTTGGCCCACACGTTTTCCCTCCTTCTACTTTTCAGATACCACCAAAGTAATGTGGCTAGTACGTTTGTTAATACGACTTGCACGTCCCATTGCACGAGGGCGGAAACGTTTCATCGTTGGTCCTTGGTTTACGTAAGCTTGCGAGATCACCAAGTTATTAACATCCAAAGAATAATTATGTTCCGCATTCGCAATAGCGGAGTTAAGCAACTTCTCAACAACTGGAGAAGCGGATTTCGGAGTGTGACGGAGAATGGCAACCGCCTCACCTACTTGCTTGCCGCGAATCAAGTCAACAACGAGTTGAACTTTACGAGGAGCAATCCGGATAAACTTAGCATGTGCTTTTGCTTCCATTGTGTAACCTCCTCTCAAACATTAGAGATGTTCATTTATCTTCTTGTTTTCTTGTCATCATCAGTATGGCCTTTGTACGTACGGGTTGGAGCGAACTCACCCAGTTTGTGTCCAACCATGTCCTCAGTTACATACACTGGCACGTGTTTACGACCGTCGTAAACGCCAAATGTGTGTCCGATGAATTGTGGGAAAATTGTAGAGCGACGGGACCAGGTTTTGATAACGTTCTTCTTGCCTGATGCTTCCATCTCTTCTACCTTCTTGAGCATGTAGCCATCAATGAATGGCCCTTTTTTCAAACTGCGACTCATGTGGAGATCCTCCCTTCAAACATAGCTTTTATGCATCCGTAGATGCCTCACGAAGTTATGCACAGTGTGTATTACTTCGTGCGGCGACGGATGATGTATTTATCAGAAGCTTTATTTTTCTTACGCGTTTTGTAACCAAGAGTAGGTTTACCCCATGGTGACATTGGCGATTTACGTCCGATTGGAGCACGACCTTCACCACCACCGTGAGGGTGATCGTTAGGGTTCATTACCACACCACGAACCTCAGGACGTTGACCCAACCAACGGCTACGACCGGCTTTACCGATTTTGATAAGCTCGTGGTCTTGGTTACCAACGGATCCGATTGTTGCGCGGCAAACTTTCAAAATACGACGAACTTCTCCGGAAGAAAGACGAACGGAAACGTATTTTTCTTCTTTACCAAGCAATTGAGCTTCTGTACCAGCAGCACGAACCAATTGTCCGCCTTTACCTGGTTTCAACTCGATGTTGTGGATAACGGTACCTACTGGAATGTTTTCAAGTGGCAGTGCGTTACCGATTTTGATATCTGCGTCAGGACCAGAGAATACTTGATCTCCAACTTTCAGACCTTTAGGAGCGATGATGTAACGCTTCTCACCATCAGCATAGTGAATCAATGCAATGTTGGAAGTACGGTTCGGGTCATACTCGATTGTAGCAACGCGGCCCGGTATTCCATCTTTAGTACGTTTGAAGTCGATGATACGGTATTTACGTTTGTGTCCACCACCGTGGTGACGAACTGTAATTTTACCTTGGTTGTTGCGGCCTGCTTGTTTGCTCAATGGGGCCAACAACGATTTCTCCGGCTTATCTGTGGTAATTTCCTCAAATGTAGAAACGGACATGTTCCGTCTTGCCGGGGATGTTGGTTTATACTTTTTGATTGGCACTAGTTTTCCCTCCTTACTTCAAAGATTTCAATTATACAGTTTCAAAGAACTCAAGCGATTTGCTGTCTTGCGTCAGTGTTACAAACGCTTTTTTCCATTCGCTTGTATATCCGGAATAACGTCCGTACCGTTTCGGTTTAGCTGGAACACGAAGTGTGTTCACGTTTTTCACTTTTACGCCGAAAATAGCTTCTACCGCTTTTTTGATCTCGGTTTTGTTTGCACGGATATCGACTTCAAATACATATTTCAAGTCGTTCATCATGTCGGCAGTACGTTCCGTAATAATCGGACGTTTTACAATATCACGAGGATCTTTCATTACGCGAGCACCTCCTCTACCTTCTGAACTGCTTCTTTCGTAATGATCAGTTTGTCGTGCGAAAGCACGTCAAGAACATTAATACCATCAGCAGCTACGAATTTCACGCCCGGAATATTCCGTGCAGAAAGAGCTACATTATCATCATAGCTAGGAGCTACAATCAAAGCTTTGCGACCTACTTTGAGATTGTTCAAAATAGCTGCAAACTCTTTTGTTTTTGGTGAGCTCAACGCGAGAGCATCCAAAACGATAATGTCATTGTCTTGCACTTTGGATGAAAGAGCAGACTTGATCGCCAGACGGCGAACTTTCTTAGGCAGTTTGTACGCATAGCTCCGTGGTGTCGGACCAAATACGATACCGCCGCCTTTCCATTGTGGAGAACGAATCGAACCTTGACGAGCGCGACCTGTACCTTTTTGTTTCCAAGGTTTACGTCCACCGCCACGTACTTCAGAACGTCCTTTTACTTTGTGGGTACCTTGACGAAGAGAAGCGCGTTGCATAAGAACTGCATCGTACAGAACGTGTTGATTCGGCTCAATACCGAATACCGCATCATTCAGTTCAACTTCACCTACTTGGCTACCATCTACATTGTAAACTGATACTTTTGGCATTTTGTGTTCCTCCTTTCTTCAGTGGTTATTTTTTCACCGTTTCTTTAACTCTTACAAGGCTGTTCTTCGGTCCAGGAATAGAACCTTTTACGAGGATTACATTACGCTCAGCGTCCACTTTAACAACTTCAAGACGTTGAATTGTAACGGTATCATGTCCCATATGTCCTGGCAGGCGTTTGCCTTTAGGAACGCGGTTAGCTTGGATCGAACCCATCGAACCTGGGCCACGGTGATAACGCGAACCGTGTGACATAGGTCCAGTGCTTTGTCCCCAACGTTTGATAACGCCGGCAAAACCTTTACCTTTAGAAATACCTGTTACGTCAACGAACTCGCCTTCAGCGAAAATGTCAGCTTTCAATTCTTGGCCAACTTCATATTCCGCGATGTTAATGCCGCGAAGCTCACGAACGTAGCGCTTAGGTGCAGTATTCGCTTTTTTAGCGTGTCCTGCTTCTGGCTTGTTAGCATTTTTCTCTTTCTTATCGGCAAAACCGATTTGAACTGCTTCGTAGCCATCGTTTTCAATATCTTTCTTTTGTAAAACAACACAAGGACCTGCTTCGATAACCGTTACTGGAACTACGTTACCTTCAGCGGTAAACACTTGAGTCATTCCAAGTTTTTTTCCTAAGATACCTTTCATGTTGACACCTCTTTTCCTTTATACGTGGTCTTGTTTGTTGCTATATATTACAATTTAATTTCGATATCTACACCGGACGGCAGATCCAAGCGCATCAAGGCATCCACAGTTTGTGGAGTCGGGTTAACGATATCGATCAAACGCTTATGAGTGCGTTGCTCGAATTGCTCCCGAGAATCCTTGTACTTGTGCACCGCACGAAGAATAGTAATGATTTGTTTTTCAGTAGGAAGCGGAATCGGACCGGATACACCTGCACCCGAACGTTTTGCTGTTTCAACGATTTTCTCCGCGGATTGATCAAGAATTCTGTGGTCGTAAGCTTTCAAACGAATACGAATTTTTTGCTTTGCCATTTTAGTCCCTCCTTCTATCGCCCAATTTTTTATCGGACATACTCCGTGAAAATTTTCTAGCCACTCTCCCATGGCAAAGGGGCCGGGTGTGCCAGTAACCTCTCACATCATCGCAACGTCACAAGAACAACATTCATTATTATATAGAAAAGATGGGCATATTGCAAGCATATTTAAAAAAAACATTTAAGTTGATCTTTTCAAAAGAATCGACTCAATTTAGCTCAATGTTTTTCTTCATATCCAGGCTGCCTAACCTATCAATCTATAAGATAAATCTTGTTCATTTTAGATGACGCAGGTTCCGAAACGTTGACATAATAAAAGAGTTCTTTATCCGATGTCGGATAAAGAACTCTTCCGAAGCTTCGTTACAATACAATGTTACTCGTTCCAGTACACTGTTGCTTATACTCATTTGGCAAGAGCCAAATTATTTTTGGATTGTTGCTACGGAACCCGCACCAACTGTACGTCCACCTTCACGAATAGAGAACTTAGTTCCTTCTTCGATCGCGATTGGAGAGATCAGTTGAACAGTAACCGTGATGTTGTCACCAGGCATTACCATTTCAGTACCTTCTGGCAGGTTGATGATACCAGTTACGTCAGTTGTACGGAAGTAGAACTGTGGACGGTATCCAGTGAAGAAAGGCTTATGACGGCCACCCTCTTCTTTAGTCAAAACGTAAATTTGAGCAGTGAATTCTGTGTGTGGTTTAACAGATGCTGGTTTAGCAAGTACTTGACCACGCTCGATTTGAGTACGGTCAACACCACGCAACAATGCACCGATGTTGTCACCCGCTTGTGCGGAATCCAACAATTTACGGAACATCTCAACGCCCGTAACTACGGATTTTTTAGTTTCTTCAGTGATACCAACGATCTCGATCTCTTCGCCGACTTTAACAGTACCACGCTCTACACGACCTGTAGCAACGGTACCACGACCAGTGATGGAGAATACGTCCTCGACAGGCATCAAGAAAGGCTTGTCAGTTTGACGCTCAGGCAGTGGGATGTAAGTGTCGATTTCTTTGAACATCTCAACGATTTTTTGAGCCCACTCACCATCAGGGTTTTGCAGAGCTTCACGAGCGGAACCACGAGTGATTGGAGTATCATCACCTGGGAACTCGTATTCGTTAAGAAGGTCGCGAACTTCCATCTCAACCAGTTCCAACAACTCTTCGTCTTCAACCATGTCACATTTGTTCAAGAAAACAACAATGTAAGGTACGCCTACTTGACGGGAGAGCAAGATGTGCTCACGAGTTTGTGGCATTGGGCCGTCAGCTGCGGATACTACCAGGATAGCTCCGTCCATTTGTGCCGCGCCAGTGATCATGTTTTTAACATAGTCGGCGTGACCTGGGCAGTCTACGTGAGCGTAGTGACGAGTGTCAGTTTCGTACTCAACGTGTGCTGTGGAGATAGTGATACCGCGCTCGCGCTCTTCTGGAGCTTTGTCGATTTGGTCGAATGCTACAGCAGCACCACCGTAAGTTTTGGACAATACAGTTGTGATTGCAGCAGTCAGAGTTGTTTTACCATGGTCGACGTGACCAATAGTACCAATGTTAACGTGTGGTTTATTACGTTCGTATTTAGCCTTTGCCATTTGAACGTGGCCTCCTTAAAATTTATGATTTTATGTTTCACTGAATGCGGTGCTTCAAACCAGGTTTCAAGCACAAGCATTCAGTGTGAGAAAACTACTCGGTGCCTTTTGTTTTGGCAACGATCTCTTCAGCGATGCTCTTAGGAACTTCTTCATAGTGGGAGAGTTCCATGGAGAACACGCCGCGTCCTTGAGTACCGGAACGAAGAGTTGTAGAGTAACCAAACATCTCAGAGAGAGGTACCTTAGCACGGATGATTTGAGCTCCACTACGGGAATCCATACCTTCAATGCGGCCACGACGGGAGTTCAACATACCCATTACGTCACCCATATACTCTTCTGGAACAGTTACTTCTACTTTCATGATAGGCTCAAGCAGAACTGGACTACATTTGTCTTTCGCTGCTTTCAACGCCATAGATCCGGCAATTTTAAATGCCATCTCGTTGGAATCGACATCATGGTAAGATCCGTCTACGATAGTAGCCTTAACGTCAACAAGCGGGAAGCCTGCGATAACGCCGTTTTTCATTTGCTCTTCAATCCCTGACAATGCAGGTTGAATGTATTCTCTTGGTACGGAACCACCGACAATCTTACTTTCGAACTGGCTGCCTGTACCCGGCTCGAGAGGTTCGAATTCAACCCATACGTGACCGTATTGACCACGACCACCGGATTGACGTACGAATTTACCTTCAACGCGCGCTGGAGCACGGAATGTTTCGCGGTAAGCTACTTGTGGTTTACCCACAGTAGTTTCAACCTTGAACTCACGACGCATACGGTCGATGATGATATCAAGGTGAAGCTCACCCATACCTGCCAAGATTGTTTGGCCTGTTTCTTCGTCAGTATGCGCGCGAAGAGTTGGATCCTCTTCCGTCAACTTACCGAGAGCCACACCCATTTTATCTTGGTCAGCTTTGGTTTTAGGTTCAACAGCGATTTCGATTACCGGATCAGGGAAGTTCATGGATTCCAGGATAACCGGATGTTTCTCATCACATAGTGTATCACCTGTACCTGTATCTTTCAAACCAACAGCTGCTGCGATATCACCGGAGTAAACTTCAGTGATTTCTTGACGGCTGTTTGCGTGCATTTGAAGGATACGACCGATACGCTCACGTTTGTTTTTAGTTGCATTCAATACATAAGAACCGGATTGAAGTACGCCGGAGTATACGCGGAAGAATGTCAATTTACCAACGTAAGGGTCAGTCATAATTTTGAAAGCCAATGCAGAGAATGGCTCTTCATCGGAAGACTTACGAACCGCTTCAGTTCCATCCTCAAGGAGACCCTTGATTGCTGGAACGTCAACTGGAGCTGGCAAGTAGTCGATAACAGCATCCAACATCAGTTGAACACCTTTGTTACGGTATGAGGATCCACAGATAACTGGGAAGATCTTAACATCTACAACACCTTTACGGAGAGCGGATTTAATCTCATCAATAGTGATTTCTTCGCCTTCCAGGTATTTCATTGTCAGTTCTTCATCAAGCTCTGCAACACGCTCAATCAATTCGTTGCGAAGTTCTTCAACTTGCTCAACGAATTCCGCAGGAATATCGGTTTCTTCAATATCTTGTCCCAGGTCATCTTTATACATATGAGCCCGTTGAGCAACGATATCAATGATACCTTTGAAATCATTCTCAGCACCGATTGGAAGTTGAATCGCAACAGCGTTCGCTTGAAGGCGATCACGCATGTCAGATACAACGTTCAAGAAGTCAGCACCGATGATATCCATTTTGTTTACATATGCGATACGAGGTACGCCGTACTTGTCAGCCTGTCTCCATACAGTTTCAGACTGAGGCTCAACGCCTTCTTTCGCACTGAATACACCTACTGCTCCGTCCAATACACGAAGGGAACGTTCAACTTCAACAGTGAAGTCAACGTGTCCCGGGGTATCAATGATATTTACGCGGTGACCTTTCCAAGCAGCGGTAGTCGCAGCGGAAGTAATCGTAATTCCGCGCTCCTGTTCCTGTTCCATCCAGTCCATTGTCGCAGCGCCTTCGTGAACTTCACCGATTTTGTGCGTACGTCCTGTGTAAAACAAGATCCGCTCAGTTGTCGTGGTTTTACCCGCATCAATATGAGCCATGATCCCGATATTACGTGTATTTTTCAAGGAGAACTCTCTAGCCATGAAATGGGTCTCCCTTCAAAATTGAAGTTTATTTTTGTGAACTGAATCCTACCAACGGTAGTGAGCAAACGCTTTGTTCGCTTCAGCCATTTTGTGCGTATCTTCACGTTTCTTAACGGAAGCGCCTGTGTTGTTGGAAGCGTCGATGATCTCAGCCGCCAAACGCTCTTCCATTGTTTTCTCACCGCGGTTGCGGGAGTAGTTCACGAGCCAACGTAAACCCAAAGCAGTACGTCTCTCTGGTTTTACCTCGATTGGTACTTGGTAGTTGGCACCGCCGACACGGCGAGCTTTAACTTCCAGGACTGGCATGATATTTTTGATTGCTGTCTCAAATACTTCCATCGGGTCATTACCCGTGCGTTCTTGGATCAACTTGAACGCATTATACAGAATGCTTTGAGCAACACCGCGTTTTCCGTCGAGCATGATGCGGTTGATCAAACGAGTAACCAACTTGGAGTTGTATACCGGATCTGGCAACACGTCTCTTTTCGTAACTGGACCTTTGCGTGGCATGGATATCCCCCTTTCTTTCTTGTTCAGCAGTCCCTGTACCTTCCAGATCTAAGCCAGAAGGCTTTCAGGCAATCTGCTTATCGTAATTTAGGCTTTTTTAGCTTTTGGACGTTTAGCTCCGTATTTAGAACGAGCTTGCATACGGTTGTTCACGCCTGCAGTATCGAGAGCTCCACGAACGATGTGATAACGAACCCCTGCAAGGTCTTTTACTTTACCTCCGCGGATCAATACCACACTGTGCTCTTGAAGGTTATGTCCGATTCCCGGGATATAAGCAGTTACCTCGAGACGGTTCGTCAAACGAACACGGGCATATTTACGAAGTGCAGAGTTCGGTTTACGTGGAGTCATTGTACCTACACGAGTGCAGACACCACGTTTTTGTGGGGCACTGATGTTAGTGGATTCACGTTTCAAAGCGTTGAACCCTTTTTGCAAAGCTGGTGATTTTGACTTCTCAACTTTTGCTTGACGTCCTTTACGAACCAGTTGGTTAATAGTTGGCATGTGATTGCCACCCCCTTCCTCAATTATTCATGTTTCTTTACAAACCTTTATCTAAGCCCACAGACCCAGGCGGTTCATAAAAAGACAAATGAAAAGTTTTTGCCTTGGAGAATCCTTAAATGTTCTCGGACAAAAACGTTCCTTACCGTATCATTTTACGACAGCAGCCATCGCTGCTCCCACTCCAATCCCGCACGCTTTGCCGAGATTTTTCATTGTGTCCACTTTCGTGTACTTCACATTGTGTTGTTCACACAAAGCAATGATTTTGGAAGTGAGCTGCGGATCACTATCTTCTGCGACATAGACTTCTGAAGCCATTCCTGTCTGCACTGTCCGCATGGTCTGTTTGGTACCAATCTTGACATGAGCATCTTGCAAGCCTTTTTCATTAGACATCATACATTCCTCCGAATAGGACCAATTACAATCAGCTGCCCACGCACCTTTGATATATTAGCATCTAGCGCAAGCATTGTCAATGCTATTCCAAAAAGTTTTTATAAAGTTTGTGTACATCAGGATTCGTCCGCTTGGATATTACAAACGTCGCTTCCTGACATACACATTCTTTAATTCCTCAGAACGAGGAAATCTATATTAGTCTACCGAAACTGGCTCCAGTTCTTCTATAGAAGATTGGCCATCTTCAGGCTCAGCAAATTTGATACTGCGGTAACGGTTCATACCCGTACCAGCAGGGATCAGCTTACCGATGATAACATTTTCCTTCAGACCGAGCAACTGATCCACTTTACCTTTGATCGCTGCATCCGTCAGTACACGTGTTGTCTCTTGGAACGATGCCGCAGAGAGGAAGGAGTCTGTTTCAAGGGATGCTTTTGTAATACCGAGCAAGATTGGTTTTGCAACCGCTGGCTCTTTATCACTCAGAATCGCAATTTTGTTCGCTCTTTCGTACTCATGCGTATCTACAAATGATCCTGGCAACAATGTTGTATCTCCCGCATCAACGATACGGATTTTACGTAACATTTGACGGATCATAACTTCAACGTGTTTGTCATTGATTTCTACGCCTTGGTTACGGTATACGCGCTGTACTTCCTGCAAAATGTAGTTCTGTACGCCACGTACGCCTTTGATGCGTAGCATTTCTTTCGGGTCGATAGAACCGTCTGTCAACTCGTCACCCGCTTCAATTTCCATACCTTCGCTTACGCGAACACGGGAACCGTAAGTAACAGAGTATACTTTGGATTCTGCTTCACCTTGAATTTCGATTTCACGACGGTCTTTCGCTTCGCGAATCTCTTTAACCACACCGTCAATCTCACTGATTGTTGCTTGACCTTTAGGATTACGGGCCTCAAACAACTCCTGGATACGAGGCAAACCTTGCGTGATGTCGTCTCCGGCTACACCACCGGTATGGAACGTACGCATTGTAAGCTGTGTTCCTGGCTCACCAATGGATTGTGCGGCAATGATACCAACCGCTTCACCAATCTCCACGTGTTTACCTGTCGCAAGGTTGCGACCGTAACACTTCTTGCAGACACCATGACTTGCACGGCAGCTGAGAACGGAACGGATTTGCAATTTGGTCACGCCAGCTTTGATAATCGCTTCTGCTTTGTCAGAGTCGATCAACTCATTGCGGCCAGCGATAATTTCTTTTGTTTCCGGATGACGAACAGTTTCGAAGCAGTATCTGCCTTCAATACGGTCGTAGAGATCTTCGATGACCTCTTTACCATCCTGGATACGACTAACCGTAAAGCCTTTATCTGTACCACAATCGTCTTCACGCACAATTACGTCTTGGGCTACATCTACGAGACGACGAGTCAGGTAACCTGAGTCGGCTGTACGCAGGGCTGTATCCGCGAGACCTTTACGCGCACCGTGAGTGGAAATAAAGTACTCGAGTACTGTCAGACCTTCACGGAAGTTCGATTTGATTGGGAGTTCGATAATACGACCAGACGGGTTGGCCATCAGACCACGCATACCACCCAATTGAGTGATTTGCGATTTGTTACCCCGTGCTTTTGAGTCAACCATCATCATGATTGAGTTATAACGATCCATGGATTTCATCAAAATATCCGTGATGTCATCTTTGGATTTTGACCAGATATCAATGATACGGTCATAGCGCTCTTCATTCGTAATCAAACCACGACGATACTGGTTCGTAACGATCTGAGCTTTATCTTCGGACTGTCTGAGAATTTCGAATTTCTCAGGTGGAACGACAACATCGGACACGGCTACGGTAATACCCGCACGCGTCGAATACGTGAATCCAAGTTGTTTAATTTTATCCAAAATAACCGCAGTTTCGGTTGTATGATAAATTTCAAAACAACGAGCGATGATGGAACCGAGGTATTCTTTGCCGACACCGCCAGCTTGAGGAGCATTCATGATTGCCTCTCTCAAGTCAGTACCTTTCTCATAAACAAATGAATGATCGGCTGTACCTTGATACAGGTTCGCACGAGTCGCATCATTGATATAAGGGAAGGTTGCCGGGAAAATTTCATTAAAGATAATTTTACCGATCGTAGTCAGCAACATACCTTTTTGTTGCTCTTCCGTAAAGCTTGTTTTACCAAGCGCCTTAACTGGAATAGCTACACGTGCATGCAGTCCGGCAGTACCCCGTTGGTATGCAGATACAGCCTCATTGACTGTCCGCAGAACCATACCTGTACCCTTCTCTTCTTTATTGTCCATCGTCAGATAGTACGAACCAAGAACCATATCCTGAGAAGGAGTTACAACCGGTTTACCGTCTTTCGGGTTCAAAATGTTACCTGATGCAAGCATCAAGATACGCGCTTCCGCTTGAGCTTCAGCAGACAATGGAACGTGCACGGCCATTTGGTCACCGTCAAAGTCGGCATTGTATGCCGTACATACGAGTGGGTGAAGACGAATTGCTTTACCTTCAACCAAAATCGGTTCAAACGCCTGAATACCGAGACGGTGAAGCGTAGGGGCACGGTTCAACAGAACCGGATGCTCCTTGATGACTTCTTCAAGAACATCCCATACTTCAGGACTCACACGCTCAACTTTACGTTTTGCGCTCTTGATGTTGTGGGCAAGCCCTTTATTCACAAGCTCTTTCATCACAAAAGGCTTGAATAGTTCCAGTGCCATATCTTTAGGCAGACCGCACTGATACATTTTCAGGTAAGGTCCGACAACGATAACGGAACGGCCGGAGTAGTCAACACGTTTACCGAGCAAGTTCTGACGGAAACGACCTTGTTTACCTTTCAGCATGTGGCTGAGGGATTTCAAAGGACGGTTACCCGGACCTGTAACAGGACGTCCACGACGACCGTTATCGATCAAGGCGTCAACTGCTTCTTGCAGCATCCGCTTTTCATTTTGCACGATGATATCTGGCGCGCCCAGGTCAAGCAGACGTTTCAGACGGTTGTTCCGGTTAATTACACGGCGATACAAGTCATTCAAGTCAGACGTAGCAAAACGTCCACCATCCAGTTGTACCATCGGACGAAGTTCCGGCGGAATGACAGGAAGTACATCCATGATCATCCACTCTGGGTTATTGCCAGAGTTACGGAATGCTTCAATCACTTCCAAACGTTTGATTGCACGGTTACGACGTTGTCCTTGTGCAGTGCGAAGCTCTTCCTTCAGGAATTCAAGCTCTTTCTCTACATCAAGGTCTTGAAGCAATTTTTTAACTGCTTCTGCACCCATGCCTGCTTGGAAGCCGTATCCGTATTTTTCACGGTAGCTGCGATATTCCTTCTCGGACAACAGCTGTTTTTTCTCCAGTGGAGTTTCTCCTGGATCAGTTACTACATATGATGCAAAATAAATGATCTCTTCGAGAGATCTTGGAGACATATCCAGTGCGAGACCCATACGGCTCGGAATACCTTTGAAGTACCAGATATGCGATACCGGAGCAGCAAGCTCAATATGGCCCATACGTTCACGACGGACTTTCGCACGTGTTACTTCAACGCCACAGCGATCACAGACAACGCCTTTATAACGAACGCGTTTGTATTTACCGCAATGGCATTCCCAGTCTTTTGTAGGGCCAAAAATCTTTTCGCAGAACAGCCCTTCTTTTTCCGGTTTCAACGTACGATAGTTGATCGTTTCCGGTTTTTTCACTTCTCCGCGGGACCAAGAACGAATTTTCTCTGGGGAAGCAAGCCCGATCTTCATGTATTCGAAATTGTTGACGTCCAACAAGGAGCAACCCTCCTTAACCAATTCCTGTATTCTAGGTTACGCATGCCCCGGCTGTAGCCGGAGCAAGACGTGAGCCTGATGAAAAACGCCGGTCATCATGCGCCCGAAGCGATTATTCCGCTCCGACCTCTGTACCCTCAAGGTTGAGGCTGAGCTTATCGCTCGCAGCGTCATCTTCATCGTCCATTTCTTTCATTTCAATCTCTTGCTCATCTTCACTCAAAATCTTAACGTCCATACCCAAGCTTTGCAGCTCTTTGATCAATACTTTGAACGACTCAGGAACACCTGGTTCCGGTACATTCTCGCCTTTGACAATGGACTCGTACGTTTTCACCCGACCAACAACGTCATCGGATTTAACCGTCAAGATTTCTTGCAGAGTATAAGCGGCACCATAAGCCTCAAGCGCCCAAACTTCCATCTCCCCGAAACGCTGTCCACCAAATTGGGCTTTACCACCCAGCGGTTGTTGCGTAACAAGTGAGTAAGGACCTGTGGAACGGGCATGGATTTTATCGTCAACCATGTGTGCCAGTTTGATCATGTGCATGACACCAACGGTAACTTCACGTTCAAACTCTTCACCAGTACGACCATCATACAGCACGGTTTTACCATTACGTTGCATACCTGCTTCTTCCATTGTGTCGAAGACGTCATACTCTTTCGCCCCGTCGAATACAGGTGTTGCTACGTGGATACCAAGCTGCATTGCTGCCATACCCAAGTGAACTTCAAGCACTTGACCGATGTTCATACGCGAAGGTACGCCCAACGGGTTAAGAACGATTTGAACCGGTGTACCGTCTGGCAGGAAAGGCATATCCTCTTCCGGCAAGATACGGGCCACGACCCCTTTGTTACCATGACGTCCGGCCATTTTATCACCCTCGGAAATTTTCCGTTTTTGAGCAATATAAACACGAACGAGTTGGTTCACACCTGGTGGCAGTTCATCTCCGTTTTCACGGGTAAATACTTTCACGTCAACCACGATACCATCGGTACCGTGAGGTACACGCAGAGATGTATCACGTACTTCACGTGCTTTTTCACCAAAGATTGCATGCAAGAGGCGTTCTTCTGCAGTCAACTCTGTTACCCCTTTTGGTGTAACTTTACCAACCAGAATGTCGCCAGCAGCAATTTCGGCACCAATGCGGATAATACCACGCTCATCCAGATTACGCAGCGCTTCTTCCCCAACGTTAGGGATATCACGTGTGATCTCTTCAGGTCCGAGCTTCGTATCACGAGCTTCCGACTCATATTCCTCGATATGGATGGATGTATATACATCTTCCTTAACGAGTTTTTCGCTGAGTAGGATCGCATCCTCATAGTTGTAACCTTCCCATGTCATGAAGGCAACGACTACGTTGCGTCCAAGAGCAAGTTCACCCATTTCCGTCGAAGGACCATCAGCAAGGATGTCGCCAGCTTTAACAGCAGCGCCTCTTTTTACGATCGGACGTTGGTTGATGCATGTTCCTTGGTTCGAACGCATAAATTTGTGTAATTTATATTTAACGATATCGCCTTTGACTTCTTGACCGTCAACCTCTTCTACACGACGAAGCCAGATCTCGTTCGCAGAGGAACGTTCAATAATTCCGTCGTAATCGGCAACAATACATACACCGGAGTCTTTCGCAGCTTTGTGTTCCATACCCGTTCCTACAAGCGGAGCTTTAGGAATCAAGAGTGGAACCGCCTGCCGTTGCATGTTTGATCCCATCAGGGCACGGTTGGAGTCATCGTTCTCAAGGAACGGAATGAGCGCTGTAGCTACCGATACAACCTGCTTAGGAGATACGTCCATGTAGTCCACTCGTTCACTCGGCATCGTAAGGATGTTATCCGACTGTTTGTTGTAACGTACAATGATCGCATCTTCTGCAAAAGTGCTGTCTTCGTTCAGCTTCGCATTCGCCTGAGCGATAACATAGTTGTCCTCTTCGTCTGCTGTCAGATAATCAATCTGCTCAGTGACAACACCCGTTTTCGGATCAACCCAACGATATGGAGCTTCAATGAAGCCGTATTCGTTCACACGTGCAAACGTCGACAAGGAGTTGATCAAACCAATGTTTGGTCCCTCTGGTGTCTCGATCGGGCACATCCGGCCATAGTGGGATGGATGGACGTCACGGACTTCCATGCCGGCACGCTCACGAGTCAAACCGCCCGGTCCGAGTGCGGACAGACGACGTTTATGCGTCAACTCGCCCAGCGGGTTCGTTTGATCCATAAACTGTGACAATTGGGAGCTACCGAAGAACTCTTTAATCGATGCGATGACTGGACGGATGTTGATCAATGCCTGTGGTGTAATGACATTCGCATCCTGGATGGACATTCTTTCACGAACCACACGCTCCATACGGGACAAACCGATACGGAACTGGTTTTGCAAAAGTTCACCCACAGAACGCAGACGACGGTTACCCAGGTGATCGATATCATCCGTGCTTCCAATGCCATGCAACAAATTCAGGAAGTAACTGATGGATGAAATGATATCCGCTGGCGTGATGTTTTTCACGGACTTGTCAATGTCGCCATTGGCAATCAGCTTAACCACTTTACCATCTTCAATTGGTGAAAACACATCAATCGTTTGCATCGGGATATCATTGGCATCCAAAACACCGTTCCCCACGTGATATGTGCGGAATCCAACGCTTTTCTCCAGGTGAGGCATGATTTCGTCGAGCAAACGACGGTCGACCATCTGACCTGCTTCTGCAATAATTTCGCCTGTTTCAGCGTCGATCAAAGATTCAGCCAAACGCTGATTAAACAAACGGTTTTTGATGTGAAGTTTTTTGTTGATTTTGTAACGACCTACGTTTGCAAGGTCGTAACGTTTTGGATCAAAGAAACGAGCAACGAGCAAGCTTTTCGCGTTATCCAGCGTTGGTGGCTCGCCTGGACGAAGGCGCTCATAGATCTCAATGAGAGCTTTCTCGGTGGAATCCGTGTTGTCTTTGTCCAGAGTATTACGGATATATTCGTCATTACCAAGCAAATCCAGAATCTCAGCGTCTGTGCCAAAACCAAGGGAACGCAGGAGAACCGTAACCGGAATTTTACGCGTACGGTCGATCCGGACATAAACAACATCCTTCGCGTCCATCTCCAGCTCCAGCCAAGCGCCGCGGTTAGGAATTACTGTAGCGGTATACGTTTTTTTCGCGTTCTTATCTACTTTGGTACTGAAGTAAACGCTAGGAGAGCGAACCAACTGGCTGACAATAACCCGTTCAGCACCATTAATAATAAATGTGCCGGTGCTGGTCATCAGCGGGAAATCTCCCATGAATACTTCCTGCTCTTTGACTTCTCCGGTTTCCTTATTAATGAGCCGGACTTTCACCCGAAGTGGTGCTGCATAAGTAACGTCGCGTTCTTTCGCGTCGTCTACTGTATACTTCGGTTCTCCGAGACTGTAATCGATAAATTCCAAAATCAAGTTACCTGTAAAATCCTGGATCGGCGAGATATCCTGGAACATTTCGCGCAACCCTTCCTCCAAAAACCAATCATACGATTTCTGTTGGATTTCAATCAGGTTCGGAACTTCGAGTATCTCGTTAATTCGTGCATAACTGCGCCGAGTGCGTCGACCATATTGAACAAGATGTCCTGCCAACTTAAACTCACCCCTCAATGTCTACTCACTTTAAAAATTTCGTTGCGAACCTCTGTTTGTAACCTTATAATGGTACACATACAGAGCAAAGCAATGCACCCGCAAATAAAGAAAAGCCCTTATTCGAAATGTCGTTCGATAAAAGAGCAACTTTGATCGGCGGATGTCTTTCCAAATCATTCTTATCCCCAGTTTGCCCAAAATGTACATATTATACGCCAAACATAGGCATAATAAGCCCGGTTCGGCGTAAAAAAAGGTTGACATTTTTAGTTAGCTAAAGCCAAGTAGGGCATCTTAATACTGACATTTTACAACTATACCACGCCTTGAATTTCAAGTCAATAGTCCTATTGCAAAAAAAATGATCCCCTGCTTACTTTACAAATTCGAATGTATCTCTCAATCCCTCTACTCTTCTTTCAACGCTTTGAAGATTCGGTAGCCTTTATCCTTCGTCACTTCTTCCACTCGTGTAAACAACGATTCCAACTTCGCTTTCGCAGAAGGTGCCCCTTGTTTCTTTTGAATGACAATCCATAACGCCCCGCCTACCTTCAAATGATCATACGCCTGCTCAAAGATCGTGTGAACCGTTTCTTTGCCAGCTCGAATCGGAGGATTAGTCAAGATCACGTCGAAATCCCGCTTCTTTACTTCAGTCAGTAGATTGCTCTGCAATACAGTAACATTGACAATGCCATTCCCTTTGGCATTTTCTTTGGAAAGCTCAACCGCTCTTTCATTGATATCGATCATGGTGACATGCCCATCCGGTACAAGTTTTGCTGCTGTAAGCCCGATTGGCCCGTAACCACATCCCACATCGAGAACATGAGCGCCTGACGGCAGTTCCATCGCATCAATTAACACTCTGCTGCCATAATCGATTCCGTTTTTAGAAAAAACACCAGCATCCGTCACCAGTCGCAGACTGATCCCACGAAGCACCGCTTCTGCGGCCTTGCGGTCATGCGCTACTTGTGGTTTGTCCGAATAATAATGATTGGACATGCCCTCACTCACTTTCCATAGTTACATTTACAGCAACAAACCCCTTGATATAAGTCAAGGGGTTTGTTGTTTTGTTCATTCAGCTTGGATAAGCTAAATTATTTAACTTCGATTGTAGCGCCAGCTTCTTCAAGCTTAGCTTTGATTGTTTCTGCTTCTTCTTTAGAAACTTTTTCTTTCAATGCTTTTGGAGCGTTGTCAACTACTTCTTTAGCTTCTTTCAAGCCAAGACCAGTGATTTCGCGAACCGCTTTGATAACGTTGATTTTGGAAGCGCCAGCGCTTGCCAAGATTACGTCAAACTCGGATTGCTCAGCTTCAGCCGCAGCCGCGCCGCCACCTACAGCAGCTACTGGAGCTGCAGCAGTTACGCCGAATTCTTCTTCGATTGCTTTAACAAGATCGTTCAGTTCCAGTACAGTCATGCCTTTGATTGCTTCCAAGATTTGCTCTTTACTCATGATTGAACCTCCATATATAATTTTATTTTTTTGTATTTCATTACTGCTAGGCAGTATTCAGATCAAGTAGCTTATGCGCCTTGTTCTTCTTTGTCTGCAACAGCTTTAACCGCAAGCGCGAAGTTGCGAACTGGCGCTTGAAGCACGCTGAGGAGCATGGAGAGGAGACCTTCGCGTGATGGCAGTTCTGCCAACGCTTTAACTTCTGCTTCTCCAATTACACGACCTTCTACGACAGCACCTTTCAATTTCAGTGCATCGTTCTTTTTCGCGAAGTCGTTCAGAATTTTGGCTGGAGCTACAGCATCTTCTCCGCTGAATGCAATCGCAGTAGGACCTGTCAGAACGCTATCGAGTTCTGTCAATTCTGCTGCTGCAGTTGCACGGCGAAGCAATGTGTTTTTCAGCACTTGGAATTCGATTCCGGCTTCACGAAGCTGCTTGCGCAGTTCAGTAGCTTGGGCAACGTTCAATCCGCGGTAGTCAACAACAACTGTTGTCACGCTTTCGCGCAATTTTGCTGTTACAACATCAACGGACTCTTGTTTTGCTTGAATCACTTTTGCGTTTGCCAATCTGTACACCTCCTGATCAAATTTATCCCATTAAGAAAAGCCTCCGTAGAATCACGAAGGCTTGATATATACTCGCATCCGATTTGCATCGTTCAAGTTGTATAATCACACCTCGGTAGGAAATTAAGCCATATGGCACCTACTGTCTACGGCAAGCATATTCAAATGTCAACGGTCAGTCACTCGGACTCACAACTTTTACAGAATATCAGAACAGGGCGAACCTGTCAAGAATATTTTATCTAAAAGCTGCTGCGTTCACGCGTGCACCAGGGCCCATCGTAGAAGAAAGACTTACGTTCTTCAGATAAACACCTTTAGCTGCCGCCGGTTTAGCACGGTTCAGAGCATCCATGAGAGCTTTGAGGTTCTCATTCAATTGCTCGGAAGAGAAAGAAGCTTTACCGATCGGTGCATGAATTTGACCTGCACGATCCAGACGATATTCGATTTTACCGGCTTTGATTTCTTGAACAGCCTTAGTTACATCGAAAGTTACCGTTCCGGCTTTAGGGTTAGGCATTAGACCTTTACCGCCGAGCAGACGGCCCAATTTACCTACTTCACTCATCATATCCGGTGTCGCTACGCAGACGTCGAATTCGAACCAGCCTTGTTGGATTTTGTTGATCATGTCTGCATCACCAACATAGTCCGCGCCAGCCGCTTCCGCTTCTTTCGCTTTGTCACCTTTTGCAAATACCAATACGCGTTGTGTTTTACCTGTACCGTGTGGCAAGACAACAACACCACGTACTGCCTGGTCTTGCTTACGAGGGTCTACGCCCAAACGAACTGCTGCTTCGATAGTTTCATCGAACTTTGCAGTAGCTGCCTTTTTCACAAGCTCTACAGCTTCTGAAGGCTCGTAAGTTGCTTCGCTGTCGATCAGCTTAGCAGCTTCCAGGTATTTTTTACCGTGTTTAGCCATGTTATATTCCTCCTTTGTGGTTTTAGCGGATATACCTCCCACATTGACCGGCCGCGAATCGGCCGGCTTTACGAAGCCATGTTTCGTGTGAAAATTAGTCTTCGATGGTGATACCCATGCTGCGGGCAGTACCTTCAACCATACGCATTGCGGACTCAACGTCAGCAGCATTCAGGTCAGGCATTTTTGTTTCCGCGATTTGACGTACCGCGTCACGTTTAACAGTAGCAACTTTTTTCTTGTTCGGCTCGCCGGATCCTTTTTCAACTTTAGCTGCCACTTTCAACAGAACTGCTGCAGGTGGAGTTTTAGTGATGAATGTAAAGGAACGGTCCTCGAATACAGAAATCTCAACTGGAATGATCAATCCTGCTTGGTCAGCTGTACGAGCGTTGAATTCTTTACAGAATGCCATGATGTTGACACCTGCTTGACCCAATGCCGGACCTACTGGTGGTGCTGGATTTGCTTTACCTGCTGGAATCTGCAGTTTTACCATTTTGATTACCTTTTTTGCCATGATAGACACCTCCTTGCAAAATAGTGGTTAACGGGCCTCACAGCCCTCCCACAAGAAACTTGAAGAAACTATATCTTCTCCACTTGGGTGTATTCCAACTCAAGCGGTGTTTCCCGTCCAAACATGTTAACATGTACCTTGAGCTTGCTCTTGTCTACCAAAATCTCTTCCACGGAGCCCACAAAATTCGCAAAAGGACCGACTTTAATACGTACGGATTCCTTAATATCGAATTCAATTTTAGGCTTAGGTTCAACCATACCCATGTGCTTCAGAATTTGTTCCACTTCTTCTGGCAACAAGGCTGTTGGTTTGGAACCGGAACCTGTCGAACCGACAAAGCCGGTAACACCCGGTGTATTGCGAACAACATACCAAGAATCATCCGTCTGAACCATTTCGACCAAGACATAACCGGGGTAAACTTTACGCATAACGGTCTTTTTCTTACCGTCTTTGTTTACCACTTCTTCTTCCATCGGAACAAGAACGCGGAAAATCTTGTCTTCCATGCCCATGGACTCTACGCGTTTTTCCAAATTGGCTTTGACCTTATTTTCATACCCTGAATAGGTATGAACGACGTACCATCTTTTTTCCATATCAAGCCACCTGGGACCCTTCTTAAATAATCGCTTCGATCACAGCGGAGATGCCGATATCTACGACCCAAAAAAACAGCGTCATAACCACAACAGTACCAAGTACAATTAACGTGTAGTTCGTCAGCTCTTTACGATTAGGCCAGCGAACCTTTTTAAGTTCAGCCCAGCTTTCAGAGAAAAAGGAAATCAGAGATTTGAAACTACGTTTCACGCCGACTACACCTCCAAAAAACTATCTGGTTTCGCGATGAGAAGTCTGCTCGTTACAAAACTTGCAAAATTTCTTCATCTCCATGCGGTCGGGGTGATTACGCTTGTTTTTTGTCGTAGTGTAATTTCTTTGTTTGCAGTTCGTACAAGCCAAAGTAATAATTACCCGCATGATGTACACCTCCCGAAGACTTCCACATTGAAGCAGAGTCTCTAAATTGATCCTGAAAAAAAAGCCGTAAAATAGGCCTACCTAAAACACTTTATCACAAGGGTATAAGCATGTCAACGAAAGAATAACCTTTCGTCGATGGGTATTAATTCCGCAGGAAACGCAACGTATCTCTCATCTCTGATTTTTTCACTGCTCCAGTATGAACCGAGCGATTACTAGTATTTATCAAACCTTAACAATATAAACTACAGACAATAAAAAAAGACTCAAACACCGAGCCTTTTTCATCAACGACAACAACCTTTGTTCAATTATCTCGAACTTCCAGGTACTTTTCAAGTTTGCGCTTTACACGCTGCAATGCATTATCGATAGACTTTACATGACGATCCAAATCCACTGCAATCTCTTGATAAGATCTCCCGTCTAGGTACAACATCAGTACTTTACGTTCCAGGTCACTCAAAATCTCGGACATTTTATCTTCCAGGCCTACAAACTCTTCCTGGTTAATAATCAACTCTTCCGGATCACTGACCTGAGTTCCACAAATCACATCGAGTAACGTACGATCAGACTCTTCATCATAAATGGGCTTGTCCAGAGATACATAAGAATTAAGCGGAATATGCTTCTGACGTGTGGCTGTCTTGATCGCCGTAATGATCTGTCTTGTAATGCACAGTTCGGCAAATGCCTTGAACGAAGCAAGCTTGTCCCCTTTGAAATCACGAATGGATTTGTAAAGGCCAATCATTCCTTCTTGAATAATATCTTCCCGGTCAGCTCCGATCAAAAAATAAGATCTTGCCTTGGCGCGTACAAAGTTGCGATACTTGTTGATCAAAAACTCCAGCGCTTCGCTTTCGCCTTCACGGACCGCTTCGACAATGTCTTCGTCACTTTGGTAATCATACTTGGATAACATGATATCTTTGAGGTCGACACTCACAGACAATCCCTCCGGCTGCAACGCAAGGTACCCCGTTACTCTACTCTATGAAATATACGAACAGTATATATGATGGTACCTCCCACCGTCAACCACGGCATCCCTAAAAAAGAACAGCTATAACATAATTGTCAATAGTTTCAATATTGAAAAATTTGTAAGAAATCCGCTGTCAGCCTCGTCTCCAGCGTTCAAATTGCTGTAAAACATCCGGGCTTAATTTGCCCCCAATTGTATTCCGTGTTGACCTTGCCTGATCCTCTGCAAGCCGTTGTTGCAATTCCTTTTCATTTTGTTCCACTTCAATCAGCAGCTCTCTGGCAGATACGCGCAACGCTCCCTGTCCAAAGATGACATGTTGCTCTACCATATCGCTGGTTGCTACATAGATTTGGCGTCTTCGCATGCTTAGTTCCCGAACGAGTCTCTCGATACATTCGTCTGCCGTCTCTTTTTCCTTTGTAAAATGAACTTCAACTTTGCTCTGTGTAAAGGATTTACCGAGTCCTGGCACAAGGTAGGCGTCAAACACAACAATGACTCGACGGCCGGAGAAAGCCTGATAGTCCGCAAGCCGAAAGAGGAGCCTGTTCCGCGCTTCTTCCAATTCGTTTTCGGCTATTTTGGATAATTCAGGCCAGCCGCCAATCATGTTATACCCGTCTACAAGAAGCACATCACGGGAATCAGCCATATCATCTATTCCTGCTCTTGGCGAGCACGAAGCACCTCATACATAACAACACCAGCTGCCACAGAGGCATTCAGGGAATTAATCTGACCTTGCATAGGCAATTTGACCAGAACATCGCATTTCTCACGAATAAGACGTCCCATACCTTTATTTTCATTCCCGATGACAAGTGCAACCGGTCCTGTGAATACTCCATTGCCAAACACGCCTTCACGCGCAGTAACATCTGTACCAACAACCCATACGCCTTCTTCTTTCAACCGATCAATCGTTTGTGCCAGATTGCTTACACGAGCGACTGGAACATACTCTGCTGCACCTGCTGATGTCTTAGACACTGTTGCAGTTACAGCCGCTGAGCGCCGTTTAGGAACAATAACGCCGTGAGCTCCTGTGCAGTCCGCTGTACGCAAGATAGAACCCAGATTATGAGGGTCTTCAATCTCATCAAGCAAAATTAAAAACGGATGTTCATTTTTAGATTTGGCCGCTTCCAAAATATCTTCAACCTCAGCATAGGCATAAGGCGCTGCCTGCGCAACTACACCCTGATGTTGAATACCAGGAACCGTCTGGTCCAACTTGCGCTTGTCCACATGCTGAATGACAATCCCCTGTTTTTTGGCTTCCGCAATAATTGGTTGCGTCAAATGTTTCTGAGCCGTATCAGCAATCCATATTTTATTAATGGTCCGGCCTGATCGTAACGCCTCCGTTACGGAGTGTTTACCGGCAATCCATTCTTCTTCCATCCTCATTCGTTCCTCTCTGTATTGCTTGTTATATATTTCAACCCTGAAGCTATTTTGACGTGGATGCAGATGCTTGCTCCGCCAGCTCAATACCCAGTCCGATCAGTTGAATCATGCGATCATGCTGACTACTGCTATACAGATAACCGATCAGACATTCAAACGCCGTTGCATGTCTATACTCCAGCACATCTGCATTTTTGGGAACACTGCCCGATTTGGCATTCCGCCCTTGCCGCACAACATCTTGCTCTTCTTCTTTCAGTTCAGCCTCAATACTTGTCAGTATGCGGCTTTGTGCTTTGGCAGATACCAGTTTGGTTGCACTGCGGTGCAGATGGTTAGGACGCATGTTCGCTTTGGATAACAGATACTGTCTCACGGCAACCTCATATACCGCATCACCGATGTAAGCCAGTGCGATTGGCGGAATCAATCGTGCAGGCCTGGAGGGTGGATAAGGAAACCATCCCCCCTCAAGTTCATTAACCTGATTATTAGTCACCACTTGCTTGGCCTGTTCATTCCGCTCGACAGAACCAGACAAAACATTCTCTTTTTCTCCACTCATTTGCGCCGCCATCTCATTCCCTGTACGGTATCTTCCAGCAGAATCCCTTGAGCAGATAGTTCATCACGAATTTCATCCGCACGAGCCCAGTTTTTAGACTTACGTGCTTCCACTCGATCCTGAATCAAGCGTTCAATGTCCTCATCCAGAAGCTCTGGTTCAACATCCGTGTAGATTCGAAGCACAGCATTGAGTTCTCCGAACAGTTCAAGCAGTGCATGAATTTCAGCGGCATTGACCACATCTTGTTGCAACAACTGGTTCGCTTCCGCAGCCCACTCAAACAACGCCGTGATTGCATCCGGTGTATTAAAATCATCCTGCATTTTTTCATGATATTGTTGTCGAATCCGGTCTAGTTTTGCTGAAAATTCAGGTGTAACCTCCTGATTAACAGACACAGCTCCCAGGCGATGTCTCAGGTTACCTACTGCATTCGCAATTCGATCCACACTGTTTTGCGCCTGTTCCATCGTATCTTCTGTAAAATTGAGCGGGTTACGATAGTGGGTGGACAACATAAAGTAACGAATCGCTTCACGTTTGTACTGATTACGCAGGTCTTTTACCAGAACACCGTTACCGAGAGATTTCGACATTTTTTCGTTATCAATACGAATAAAACCGTTATGCATCCAGTAATTCGCCAAAGGTGCGCCTGTGATTGCCTCGGACTGTGCGCATTCGCATTCATGGTGAGGGAACTGCAAATCCTGTCCACCGCCGTGAATATCTAGCGTGTCACCAAGGTATTCTCTTGCCATAGCAGAGCACTCAATATGCCATCCAGGACGACCATCTCCCCATGGACTAGACCAGAAGATCTCACCTGGTTTGGCTGCTTTCCAGAGCACAAAGTCTTCCGGGTGTTCCTTCCGTTCATCTACACCGATCCGAATACCGAACTGCAACTCCTGCAGGTTTTGTTTCGACAATTGACCGTATTTTTCGAACTTTCCTGTTCGATAATATACGTCACCGCCATTTTCATATGCGAAACCTTTTTCAACCAGTTCACGGATAAAATCGATAATAAGCGGCATATTCTCCGTTACCCGTGGATTACTGCTCGCTTTAGGAATACCGAGTCCCTCCAGATCGGCATAATACGCGGCAATAAATGTTTCAGCCACATGCGGAACGTCGGTACCCAGCTGCTCTGCTTTGCGAATGAGTTTGTCATCGACATCGGTGAAGTTCACGACATAATTCACTTCATGTCCGATCTGCTCCAGATATCCACGAACCGTGTCGAAAAAGATCACCGGACGTGCATTGCCGATATGAATGTAGTCATAGACGGTTGGCCCGCATACATACATTTTCACTTTGCCAGGCTCTTGTGGAACAAACTCCTCTTTGGTGCGACTCATCGTATTATAAATCTGAAGTGTCATAGTCACTTTTCCTTTCATTCTAAACTACTTTTACTTGATTCCATGGTTTATGTTGATCGATGGAGTTATGTGCATTTCTCCGATTCTCGTGTATTTTGCAAAGTTCGCACTTCTTCCTGCAGCCGTTCAATCTCGCGCTGCATGCTGCGCAGAGAGTCAATAACCGGATCGGGCAATTGTTGATTAAGACGATCCACCCTACGTCCATCCTGTTTGACGATTCTACCTGGGATGCCCACCACCGTGCTATTAGCAGGAACTTCTTTCAGCACAACGGAGTTTGCTCCGATGTTGCTTTGATCCCCGACACGAAATGATCCCAACACCTTTGCGCCAGATGAGATAACCACATTATTACCAATCGTGGGATGTCTCTTTCCTTTTTCTTTCCCCGTTCCCCCAAGAGTTACTCCCTGATATATCACGACATCGTCACCAATCTCACAGGTTTCTCCAATAACAACGCCCATACCGTGGTCAATGAACAAACGTTCCCCAATCGTAGCTCCAGGATGAATCTCTATCCCTGTCATAAACCGGCTAACCTGTGATACGAACCGGGCGAGCGAGTACCATCTTCGTTTGTACAGATTGTGAGCAAATCGATGGGCCCATATGGCATGCAGCCCTGAATACGTAAATACGACTTCAAACCAACTCCGGGCGGCCGGATCATTTTCAAAGACCGTCTGGATATCGGATCTGATCTTTTTGAACATGCTCGTTCCCCTCTTGTTCCGGTTCTCGTCCTCCGGGTTCGCCGGACGGCGTGTTCCTTGGTAGTATACTTGCGCACTCGCTAGACAAAAAACGCCCCTGCAGCACGAAGCTGCAGAGGCGTTAGTCGCGGTCCCACTCTGCTTGGCTCATTCCTCTTCTTGAATAAAAGGAATGGGCCCTCTGGCGGCTCGGTAACGGGAACCAGTCGTCGCCATCTATCCTGACGTTTTCCTCTATCCAATGAATAGAAGCGGGGCCGGATTCGACGGTGCAGCTCACGGGTGCATTTCAGACTGCTGGACAGTGGATGACTCGCAGCCACCACTCGCTGAGCAGAAGTAATCTCTGTTCACGCGCGGGGCCATCCTCTCTGGATCTGTCCGGATCAGCTTACTTCTCCCGGTCTTTGCTGTTCTATATGAACGTATTATGACAATTCAACCTTGTGTTGCTATTATAGCGAAAAGCCTTCGCACTGACAACCAGCAGAATTGAATGGCATCAGTTGAACAATGAATACTTACACTCGTGCCAGCAAACGCTCGATGACAGTGTCACGACCCAGCAACACGATAGTCTGATTGAGATCACGTCCATGGGTCTGTCCAGTCAAAGCAACGCGGATTGGCATAAAGAGCTGTTTACCCTTGAAGCCTGTTTCCTTCTGCACTTCCTTGATCAAAGCAGCCATTTTGCTTGGCGTGAATTCATCACTTGCCTGTACTTTATCTGCAAATGCCTTCAGCACAGTTGGAACCTGTTCTTCAGCAAGTACCGCAGCGCCTTCACTTTCCAGTTCAACTTCGGAACGGAAGAACACTTCGGACAGTTCCACGATATCGGATGCCGCATTCATCTGCTCCTGATAGAGATGTACGAGCGTATATGCCCACTCTTTTTGTTCAGATGACAGCTCCGCAGGTAGACGTCCTGCTTTTTGCAGATGCGGAATAGCCATCTCGGCAATCCGTGCAGGGTCCGCATTTTTAATGTAATGGTTATTCAAATGCGCCAGCTTGTGTGTATCAAATACGGCCGGGCTCTTGGATAGACGTTTCGTATCAAAGATAGAGATCAACTGCTCTTGTGAGAAGATTTCTTCTTCCCCTTCTGGCGACCAGCCAAGCAAGGAGATGAAGTTAAACATCGCTTCTGGCAGATAGCCAAGCTGATCATATTGCTCAATAAACTGAATTACGGATTCATCGCGTTTACTCAGTTTTTTGTGGTTTTCGTTCACGATCAGCGTCATATGACCGAATTGCGGCGGCTCCCAGCCAAGCGCTTCATAGATCATCAGCTGACGCGGCGTGTTGGAGATATGATCCTCCCCGCGTAGCACGTGGGAGATCTTCATCAAGTGATCGTCCACGGCAACGGCATAGTTGTACGTGGGAATGCCATCTTTTTTCACAATGACAAAGTCGCCTGATTCCTTGCTGTTGAACGAGATTGTACCTTTAACCATGTCGTTGAATGTGTATGTGCGATCTGCCGGTACACGGAAACGAATGCTCGCCACGCGGCCTTCCGCTTCAAATGCCTCGATCTGCTCTGGTGTCAGGTCACGGTGTTTGCCGGAGTAACGCGGGGTCTCTCCACGAGCCGACTGTTCCTCGCGCTCCTGTTCGAGTTCTTCTTCCGTGCAGTAGCAACGATAAGCCAGCCCTTTGTCCAGCAGTTCCTGCGTATATTTGCGATACAGATCCAGACGTTCCGTCTGACGGTACGGCCCGTATTCTCCGCCTACATCAATACTCTCATCCCACTCGATGCCGAGCCATTTCAAGTATTTCAGCTGGCTTTCTTCTCCGCCCGCAATGTTGCGCTTCACGTCCGTATCTTCGATACGAATGATAAATTTTCCGTTATTATGTTTGGCATACAAGTAGTTAAACAGCGCCGTACGAGCGTTCCCGATATGCAGGTGTCCCGTTGGGCTTGGTGCGTAGCGCACCCGAATTTCTGTGCTCATATGATTCCCTCCGTCTCTAATTGATTGATGATATCACACACGTACCAGGCATACAACGGATTGAGCGGCAATTCCCTCTCCTCGTCCAGGGAAACCTAATTGCTCGGTTGTTGTTGCCTTCACGTTCACTTGTGCCACATCCGCTTCCAGCGCTTCAGCAATGACTTCCGCCATCTGCGGGATATACGGTGCCATCTTTGGCTTCTGGGCAATAATCGTTGAATCAATATTCCCAAGCTTATAGCCGCGATCCTTCACAAGTTGCCATACATGCTCCAGTAGTTTCAAGCTGTCTGCATCCTTGAATTCCGGATCAGTGTCCGGGAAATGCTTGCCGATATCCCCAAGTGCCAGCGCGCCAAGAATAGCATCGCTGATTGCGTGCAACAGCACGTCTGCGTCCGAGTGACCCAGTAGCCCTTTTTCATAAGGAATGGTTACCCCGCCAATAATACACGGTCTACCTTCCACCAACTGGTGCACGTCAAATCCTTGTCCTACACGTATCATCGATTCTTCTCTCCCTCAAGCCAAAACGCGGCATACTGTAAATCTTCCGGTGTTGTTAGTTTGATGTTGGTATAACTGCCTTCCACAACCTTAACCGACATTCCCTGGCGCTCAGCCAGCATGGCATCATCCGTCCCCAGAAACCCGTCACGTTCCGCAGATTCGTAAGCCTCCAGCAGGGAAGAAAGACGAAAAGCCTGCGGGGTTTGAATGCTCCACAGACTGCTGCGATCCGGCGTCGCTGTAACGATACCTTCCGCATTCACTTGTTTGATCGTATCCTTCACCGGCACAGCCAGCACAGCACCTTCGCCTGATTCGGCGGCAGCCATACATTCTCTAATCTGCTCACGGGTCACAAATGGACGCACCCCGTCGTGAACGAGAACCCCATCAGTACTGAGCGCCCGAAGGCCTTCATGAACCGAATGTTGTCTCTCTTTCCCTCCGGGGATCACGCGGACACGCGTTTCCAGTTGGTATTCTTTTACCCATTCCAGGCATCGTTCAACATCTGCAACACCTGTAACCAGAATCATCTCACGGATCTCGTCCAGAGCCGCAAATACTTCAAGCGTATGTATGAAAACGGGCTTGTCCTGCAGCAGCAAAAACTGTTTGCTCTCGGTCGTTCCCATTCGGGTTCCCCGGCCTGCCGCCACAATGACAACGCCCCACCCTTTATCCATGCCGCAATCCCTGCCTTGTCTGTCAGTTTATCGCCGGGCGACAATTCATATCTCTTTCGATATCCATCATCGTACAACGATACACTACCCATCATACCGCTTTTATTGGGCTTTTTCCAACAGTTTCGGCTTGGCAAAAATCATTCGTCCCGCAGACGTCTGCAGCACACTCGTCACCAGCACTTCCATCATCATGCCGATATACTCGCGTCCACCTTCCACCACGATCATCGTTCCATCATCCAAATAGGCTACGCCTTGTCCGTGCTCTTTGCCGTCTTTGATAATCTGCACCATAATTTCTTCACCTGGCAGCACCACCGGTTTCACCGCATTCGCGAGATCATTGATGTTCAGTACGGATACCCCTTGGAGTTCACAGACTTTATTCAGGTTGAAGTCGTTGGTTACGACTTTCCCTTGTAATACTTTGGCAAGCTTCACCAGTTTGCTGTCCACCTCGGAAATTTCCTCGAAATCGCCTTCGTAGATCAATACCTGTACATCAAGCTCCTTCTGGATTTTGTTCAAAATGTCCAGCCCACGGCGCCCGCGGTTGCGTTTAAGCAGATCCGATGAGTCTGCAATATGTTGCAGCTCTTCCAGTACAAATTCCGGGATAACAATCGTGCCCTCGATGAACCCGGTTTTGCAGATATCTGCGATTCTGCCGTCAATAATGACGCTGGTGTCCAAAATTTTATGTTCTTCCATTCTTCGCTCTTCTTCAGGCTCTGGGTGCCCCCATCGTCCTGACTTCCAGAATGCCGCCAGATCGTCTTTCTTGGCCATAGCCAAGCTATAACCCGAATATGCAGCGATCACCGTGAGAGCCACTTGCAGCACCTCTCCTGCGGTTCCGAGCCAAGCCAGGCAAGGATACATCAGTAAGGCTACGAGCAGTCCAGCCACGATGCCTGCCGCGCCAGCAGCAAGCTCGTTCATAGGTATCCTGGCTAAAGAATCGATACCACTGTTTAATCTGTTGGCCATCATTGTGCCACCGATCGTGCATACGGACATAAAAAGTACTGCTCCCAGCAGTGTTGATACACCCGCACCCAGCAGTCCCGCTGATTGAATCCATTCAGCCATCCAAGGAATGGACTTGCCTGCCAGATGATAAGCCGTGTACCCGAACCATGCGCCGCACAATCCAGTAAAAGTTAAAATGCCTTTTCTCCACATGAGTTCCTGCACCTCCTCAAATCATTCTTCATTTTCATATCCAGTATGATCCAATTATCGAAAACCTAATCGCGTCAGCATGAAGTTTTTGGAAATGTTGTGCTCATCAGTTGAAAGTGAGACTTTTATTGGCATATAATGAATTCAATTCATATCCCGAGGTGAGTGGCAAAATGAGTACGCTAAGTTTACAGGCTTTTCAGGATCAAGTTTCCGAACTGTTGCTGCGCCATCGCAGCCTGATTGATGTACTGTCCAAAACGGGACAAGCCGGAGCCTCTGTTAACCGCGCTGTGTCCAAAGCCATTACCGAATGCGGCTGTATTGAGCTGCACGCCACGAAACAGAAATATGCCCCCGAGAGTGATATTTCTCAAGCCAAGGGCCTGCTGGAAACACATGTGGAAGGTGAATTGTGTGAGAATTGCAAAGAGGTGATCAGCTCCGAGTTGGGGCGGAACCTGTTCTATATGTCTGCACTCTGCAATCTTCTGGACATCAACATGGAAGAGGTCGTGAATCACGAATCACAGAAATGTTCGACGCTTGGGATGTTTAATCTGTCTTAGCTAATCCGTCCCCGCTACTTCGTCATATATCAAAGAATACAAGCAAAAAGCACGTACACTCCTTGTTAGGAAATGTACGTGCTTTTTTTTGAACTCATAGGGACCTTAGAGTTTGCCGAGTGGTTGGTACTTACTACCCTACCATTCTAGTTGTCAGAAGATCGCGATGATTTCTTGTCCTTGCGTTTCTTAGCACGATTGCGAGAAGCTGCCGTTCTTACGCTGTATCTCATGCCATATAGGGCATATAACACCAGCGGAATAAAAATCAGCTTGGAGAGTTGATCCGGGAATAAAACAGCCAGTGCAACCGCAAGTAACACAACCCACGGAGCGATCCAGATCGCCTTGCGGGGTAGTCCGACTTTTTTGAAATTGGGATATTTCAGTGAGCTGACCATCAGATAAGACAACAGCAACGTAGCAATCATCATACTAATGGGTCCGATATCTTTGTGAAACAGGGACAGCGTAGCCAATACACCGCCTGCAGCAGGAATGGGCAAGCCTGTGAAATACCCCGGAATGCCCGGGCGCACGTTAAATCTCGCCAAACGAATCGCACCACAGATCGGAAAAGCCGCCGTTGCGATCCAGGCAAAGATCGGCATGGAATCCTGAAAAGACACCATGAAAATAATCAATGCAGGCGCCGCACCAAATGAAACCATATCCGATAGGGAATCAAGCTCCTTGCCGAATTCACTTTGTGCATTCAGTGCTCTGGCCACCCGTCCATCCAGACCGTCGAGCAGCATCGCAACGATAACCATAATCGCGGCCGAGCTATACTTTCCGTTGATTGCCAGCAAAATGGCCAGCATACCCAGAAACAGATTACCTAAGGTAAAAAGATTTGGAATGAATCTGGTTAACATGTTGTTTCACCTCATCCATAAAAAGCCGTTATAAGCGACCTCTACATCTGTCTGTCAATAAACATCTGCTCTTGCAGACGTTTGAGACCTTCCTTGATGGTGCGGGCACGAACCTCGCCAATACCGTCCACTTCATCGAGTTCTTCAATCGTTGCCATGATGACATGAGGTAATTGCTCAAATTGATCTACCAAGTTATGAATAATTACATTAGGCAGACGAGGGATCTTATTTAATACCCGATATCCGCGCGGGGCAACCGAATCTTCAGAAGTTGCCGCAGATGAAGGATAGCCAAGCAACCGTACAATATGATGTGCATCAAGCAACTCATCGTCCGACAATCTTTTTAATCCCACGATAATATCGCGAATCTTGTCATCGCTGTCATCACGAGCATAGTCTTTATACAGTAACCACGCTTCTTCCTCTGTAGTACCCACGAGCTCTTCCATTTGCATCGAAATGAGCCTTCCTTCATTACCTAGCTCATCGATATAACGTTCAATCTCGGTTTTGATCCGCAGTACCATTTCCGTGCGCTGAATAACATTAACCACCTCGGGAATCGTAACGAGTTCCTCGAATTCGGAAGCACTCAGATTCGTAAGGGATTGCTTGAGCACCGCTTTATACTTTTCAAGCGTTTGAATCGCCTGATTGGCTTTGGTCAAAATAACCCCGATTTCCTTAAGCGAATATCGAAGTGTTCCCTGGTACAGGGTAATAATATTCCGGCGCTGTGAGATGGAAACAACTAACTTACCCGTTTGTTTTGCCACTCGCTCTGCGGTCCGGTGACGAATGCCCGTCTCTGAGGAAGAGATGGATGAGTCCGGAATCAGCTGTGTGTTGGCATACAGAATCCGCTTCAAATCCTCACTCAGAATAATGGCTCCGTCCATTTTGGCAAGCTCATACAGATAGTTCGGGGAGAAATCACAGTTAATCGAAAATCCCCCATCCACCACTTCCATTACTTCAGGGCTGTATCCTACAACAAGCAGTGCGCCCGTCTTGGCGCGCAGCACATTTTCCAGACCTTCGCGGAAAGGTGTACCTGGTGCGATCAGCCTTAACAAATCATTCATATTGTCCAGTTGGCTTGAATCCTTCATCTTGTTATGCCCCCTAATCTAAAGCAACCGCTAGTGCATCTGCCACGGTATTCACACCGATCAGTTGTATCCCGCGAGGATGTTTCCAGCCCTTTAAGCTTTTTTCTGGTAAAATAACTCGTTTGAAGCCCAGCTTCGCGGCTTCTTTCACACGTTGTTCTGCCCTGGATACGGCACGAACTTCACCGGTCAGGCCAATCTCGCCAAAAATGACATCATCCGGCTTGGTTGGCACATCTCTCAAGCTGGAGGCAATGCTAACTGCCACAGCCAGATCGACCGCTGGCTCATCCAGCCTCACCCCACCAGCCACGTTCAGATAGGCATCCTGTGTCTGCAGGAACATACCCATGCGTTTTTCAAGCACCGCTATAATTAGATTTAATCGATGATGGTCGATACCTGTTGCCATCCGCCTAGGAGAAGGGAAGTGGGTCGTGGAAATCAAAGCCTGTAATTCTACAAGCATCGGACGTGTGCCTTCCATACTCGCCACAACGGTAGATCCAGCTACCCCTAGTGGACGTTCAGATAAAAATAACTCGGAGGGATTACCGACTTCACGAAGGCCATCTTCCCCCATTTCAAATATGCCAATCTCGTTAGTAGAACCGAAACGGTTCTTCACCGCACGAAGGAGACGATACGTATGATGCCGCTCTCCTTCGAAATAAAGCACACAGTCCACCATATGCTCCAGCATACGCGGACCAGCAATGGCACCTTCTTTGGTAACATGCCCTACAAGAACCGTTGCAATGCCTCGGCCTTTCGCAATCCGCATGAATCTAGACGTACATTCCCTTACCTGTGCTACACTTCCTGGTGCGCTGGTAACTTCGGGCAGATATACGGTCTGAATGGAATCGATGACAAGAAAATGCGGCTGGATCTGATCCACCGCTTCCTCAACCCGCTCCATATTGGTTTCACAGAGCACATACAGCTCCGGCGAAAGTGCACCGAGACGGTCTGCGCGCAGCTTCGTCTGCTTTACGGATTCTTCTCCAGACACATATAACACGCGTAGCCCCGAGTGGGTCAGCGCATGAGAAGTCTGTAACATCAACGTTGATTTTCCAATTCCCGGGTCGCCCCCCACCAGAACAAGCGAACCTGGCACAATGCCGCCGCCCAATACACGGTTCAGTTCACCGATTCCAGTCTGTACCCGCGGCTCCTGACCGCTATCTATATCTATGATAGGAAGCGGTTTATCTTTACTGTCAAACAGAGGAGAATTTCTTCCTTGTGTTTTGACTACCGTTTCAGTTTCTTCTATCATCGAATTCCAGGACTGACAGCCAGGACATTTCCCGTACCATTTGGGGGCTTCATAGCCGCATTCCGTACATTGAAACTTGGTTTTTACTTTGGCCACTTCAGCACTCCTATTGATTTTTTTATTTTATAGCAGCATTTTGCATTATTCGACAAAATTTACTCGTTGCCCTGACATACAGGGATACTAAAAGTTTACCATTGTTTGAGATTTTTCGTAAAGGATTATCGCAAACTTTACACATGTTCCTCATCAATATCGCTTCATCTCAATCAAATCTTCACACATCCCTTTATAATTCGTACATACGAAAAAAACCTCCCCGGCCAAAGCCAGGGAGGTTCTATATATGAGGTTCTATATATGCGGGTAGCTGAATTCATTCAGCCACATACATCATATTTATTTTGTTTCAATTTCCTCATTGGATGGAACGGCTACTTCCTTTTTTGTTACAGACAATGCACCATTCTCTTCGTCGATGAGTAAGGAATCCCCTTTAGTCACATTACCTGTAAGCAACTCTTCAGACAATTTGTCTTCAATGTGCTTCTGGATCGCCCGGCGAAGTGGGCGTGCACCGTAAGCAGGATCAAAGCCAGCTTTCGCCAAGAAAGCCTTAGCGTTATCTGTGAGCTCAAAATCCACCTCGTACTCATTAAGACGTTTACGTAGGTCCTCACTCATAAGAGTAACAATCTCAGCAATGTGTTTCTCTTCGAGCGAGTGGAATACGATGATTTCATCGATCCGGTTCAAGAACTCAGGACGGAAGCTTTTCTTCAGCTCATCCATCACTTTGCCCTTCATATTATCGTAATCTGCACCTGCATCCACAACAGCTGTGAATCCAAGAGTAGAATTACGTTTGATCGCTTCTGCACCCACGTTGGATGTGAGAATGATCAGTGTATTACGGAAGTCAACAACACGGCCTTTGGAATCCGTCAGACGACCATCTTCCAGCACTTGCAACAAGATGTTGAAAACTTCGGGGTGAGCTTTTTCCACTTCATCCAGCAGGACAACGGAGTACGGTTTGCGACGAACTTTCTCTGTCAACTGTCCGCCTTCTTCGTATCCAACATAACCTGGAGGCGCTCCGACCAGTCGTGCTGTGGAGTGTTTCTCACCATACTCGGACATATCAATCCGGATTACGGCATTTTCATCACCAAACATTGCTTCAGCAAGTGCACGAGCCAACTCGGTTTTACCTACACCGGTAGGACCGAGGAAGATGAATGAACCCATTGGGCGTTTTGGATCTTTAAGTCCTGCACGTGCACGGCGAACGGCGCGGCTGACCGATTTAACAGCCTCATCCTGACCGATTACACGTTCATGAAGAATGGACTCCAGATTCATCAGACGCTGTGTCTCTTCTTCTTTCAGCTTGTTCACCGGAATTCCTGTCCAGTTGGCTACCACTTGAGCGATATCCTCCGGAGTGACTTCGGAATCGGTACGACCTTGTTTTTCTTTCCATTGATTTTTCGTTGTATCAAGCTCTTCACGGATTTTTTGTTCCGTATCACGCAGTGCCGCTGCCTTTTCGAACTCTTGACTTTGAACCGCGGCGTCTTTTTCCTTACGGATATCTTCCAGACGGCTCTCCAATTGTTTCAGGTTTGGCGGAATCGTATAGGAGTTCAATCTTACTTTTGATCCTGCTTCATCGATCAAGTCGATCGCTTTATCCGGTAAGAAACGATCTGTAATATACCGATCCGACAATTTGACAGCTTGCACAATCGCTTCGTCCGTAATTTTCACACGGTGATGCGCTTCGTAACGATCACGCAGACCATGCAAAATTTGAATGGCTTCTTCCGGAGATGGTTGATCCACTGTAATCGGTTGGAAACGACGCTCTAGCGCAGCATCCTTCTCGATATATTTGCGGTACTCATCCAGTGTCGTTGCACCGATGCACTGTAATTCTCCACGAGCAAGAGCCGGTTTCAAGATGTTCGATGCATCAATCGCGCCTTCTGCGCCACCCGCACCAATCAGTGTGTGCAACTCATCAATGAACAGGACAATGTTGCCCGCCTGACGAATCTCATCCATGATTTTTTTCAATCGATCCTCGAACTCACCACGATATTTGGTTCCAGCAACAACCGAACCCATATCCAGCGTCATTACACGTTTATCACGCAATGTTTCGGGAATTTCGTTTGCAATAATTTTTTGGGCAAGCCCCTCAGCAATTGCGGTCTTACCTACACCCGGTTCACCGATCAATACCGGGTTATTTTTGGTACGACGACTCAATACCTGAATCACACGCTCAATTTCCTTGCTACGGCCAATAACCGGGTCAAGGTTATTCTCTCTGGCATACGCCGTCAAATCACGAGCGAGGCTGTCCAGTGTTGGTGTGCTTACATTGGCAGGTGTGCCGTTGTGGCTGGAAACCGCTTCACTGCTACCGAGCAATTGCAGTACTTGCTGACGCGCTTTGTTCAAGCTGATGCCAAGGTTATTGAGTACACGTGCCGCAACGCCTTCACCTTCACGGATCAATCCGAGAAGAATGTGTTCTGTGCCGACATAGGTGTGGCCGAGTTTACGCGCCTCATCCATCGACAATTCAATTACTTTTTTCGCTCGTGGCGTATATGCAATGTTCGTAGGTTGCTCTTGGCCACGGCCAATCAGCGTTTCTACTTCATCCTGAATTTTTTCCAATCCGAGTCCCAGGCCGATCAGTGCTTTGGCAGCAATGCCTTCACCTTCACGAATGAGGCCGAGCAAAATATGCTCCGTACCGATGTTATTGTGACCGAGACGGACAGCTTCTTCCTGCGCGAGTGCGAGCACCTTTTGGGCCCGTTCCGTAAATCTTCCAAACATCATATCTCCTGCACCTCCATGGTTTTGGATAAAACGAGGGATTCCAATCTAACTGAATACCCCTTCGTATTCTTCATATCACTTTTGTTTGCAGCCATGCTGCGAATAAAATCATTGGTAGCTTCAGTCTAGATGGAAGCTTATTATATAAAAGCCGCAGATGCGGCATGAAACCCATATTAACGCTTAAAGGAAAGTTTACCCAGAACTTTTAGCTGCATTGATCGTATCACGAATTAACTGAGCACGGTAGATGTCGCGCTCATCTGTACGCATATCCCCATACGTTTTTTGTAAAAACCCTGGCTGAGTCATTACATTCAACTCATTCATCACTGGAATCGATAATCCTTCCAACAAACCAAGATCTACGCCGAGCCGCACATCCGACAAACGTTGCGCCGCTTCCTTCGTGTCTACAATCGCTGCATGAGACAAAATCCCATAGGAACGCATCACTCGATCCGTAATACGCAGTCTGGAATCAGTAATGAGCCGTTCTCTTGCGGTACGCTCATGACCAATCATCTGTAAAACAACACCGTGGAGGTTGTCGATCACTTCTTGCTCCGTCTGTCCAAGTGTAATCTGATTGGAAATCTGGAACAAGTTGCCCATCGCTTCGCTACCCTCTCCATAGATCCCTCGCACCGTCAATCCCACTTGAGACACGGCACTAAGAATACGGCCGATCTGCTGTGTCATGACCAATGCAGGAAGGTGCATCATAACAGATGCCCTGACACCTGTTCCAACATTCGTGGGGCAACTCGTCAGATACCCTCTGCGATCATCAAACGCATAATCCACGTGCGCTTCAAAGGCATCATCTATAGCGGAAGCTTTCTCCCAGGCCTCTTTGACCTGGAACCCCGGATAGAGGCACTGGATACGCAAATGATCCTCTTCATTGATCATAATACTTACAGATTCATCCTCACTAAGGATCACGGCTCCGTTGGTCGATTCATTCGCCAGACTCGGACTAATCAAATGTTTTTCCACCAGCACACGCTTGTCGAGTTCGTCAATATCGATCAGATCGAGTGTAGTAAAATCACCAAAGGCGTGTACGTCATCGTACTGAAGTACTTCGCTCAGCTTATTCAGCACCTCTTCCGATTGCTCACTCGAAGCCAGCATTGGAAACGGGATATGCTGAAGGTTACGTGCGATCCGGACACGACTGCTGATTACGATCTCCGAATCAGTTGCATCACTGCGCATCCAGTCACTGAGCGCCTTCTCTGTAAAACGCAGATTAGGCATCATGCTTCCCTCCTACTTATGACAAACTTTACTCTTGAGCTATTTCTTTTTCAAGTTCCCGGATCTGGTCACGAATCTGAGCGGCCTCTTCGAACTCTTCTTGAGCAATGCTCTGCTGCAGATTTTGCTTCAGATCGGCAATTTGCCTTTTCACCTTAATACGCCCGCCTGCTCTGGCAGGAACTTTACCTACATGCGATGTACTCCCATGCACTCGCTTGAACAAAGGGTCCAGACGGCTGTCAAAGTATTTATAACAGGAACTGCAGCCAAAACGACCAACTTTGCTGAACTGGGCATACGTCATACCACATTCTTCACATTGTAGCGTTTTAGCAGGAGCAGCACCTGAACTTTTGCCTGCCGGATCAAAATCGAGTATTCCTGATAACAGGTTGTGTATAGAGAATCCTCCTGCTGTTCCAGGAATCATCTCCCCCTTCTCTCGGGCACATGATTCACAAATATGAAATTCCGTCTTCTCGCCATTTACAATTTTCGTAAAATGAAGTGTAGCCGGACGTTTATTACATTCTTGGCACAGCATATAGATGTACCTCCTTTGATCCCGATAGTTTTCATTTACCGAGCAAAGATATTAGCATTGCCTTCAACATTCTGGCACGAATTTGATCCCGGTAAGGAAGTTTGACCATAAGAACTTCTCTCGACACAGCCGCACGCATCAACCCGGCTTCCCGCTTGCTTAAAAAACGTGCTTCTTCCAATTGATAAATCAAGCCTTCCGCAGCAGTCTGTCCAATCTCGTCACCAATACTGTGATGCAGATGGTTGTGCAGCGCCGATTGGGCAGGTAATTCAATGCGTTGTATACGAACATATCCACCACCGCCACGTTTACTCTCGACGAGATACCCTTTTTCAAGAGTGAAACGGGTGCTGATGACATAATTGATCTGGGAAGGTACACATGAAAACTGATCTGCCAGATCATTACGCTGAATTTCAATCATTCCTTCGGGACTTTCATGCAAAATACCCTTCAGATATCGTTCAATAATATCAGAGATATTACGCATCCAATCATCCTCCACTGTCTGAAACGTTAAGTCAATAAGGACCACACGCCCCCACAGAGTACACCTTCTCCACCCATTTAACCACTCAGAGAAACAGCGAATCTTGCTGATACAAGTGTTAAACAGGAGAACAAAGGAAGCACGAAGGTCCTTGAATATCCCCTTGATCTTCCAATGATGTGTTCCTACTTACGGTACTTTTCATCAGAGAACAGTAAGAAAGCTAACGTCATATCATAGGTAAATAGCACGTATTCCAGAAATACAATCATACGGATTTAACCTTGAGTTGACTTTGACTTTCTTTGACTTTATATACATTATAGCATATTTTACTGTTTTGCCAAGTGGGGGCACTATTCATTTTTTACGATTTTACACGAAATATTCGCCTGACACAAAAAAACCTCTCCCGGACATCGGGAGAAGTTCTCATTGCTTCCAATTGCGCTTCGTATCTGTTGGAATGAAGTCGTACTCGATATAGATAGTCGCTCAAAAGAAATCAAGCAAGTAGGTTTCGCGTTTGGGAACTGCCTTTTCCAGCGCTTGGATTGCGCTCACTGGCCCTTCCAATCTGCTTATCTGTGCCATCTCTGCGGGTCTACGATAACCCATTAACACGGCTGAAAGGGTTTGAATACTGAGACGAATCGGCTGATTCAGCTGACCTTCACCATCCGATTTTGCCTTTTTCCATATTGAAGCGGTTCCGTTCATCGCCACGTTTAATTCCCATACACCTTCGTTCCACGGAGCGTAAGCATCTTCGACATCAAGCCAAATCTGTACGGGCGAGTCCTGACTGGCAAAAGGGTACTGCGAAATGAACTGCTCCACGCTCACGATTCGTGCCATAAAGTAAGGAACTACCTCTTGCCCAATTCGTGGATTGTCCAATTGAAATGTAAGCATATCACTTGCAGGCGCCTGTAAAGTCACTTCATCAATCATGGAATCGTGATTGGCAATGAACGTCCACAGCCCCCGTCTGGACTCTTCATTCAAATGAATGAATTCACCGATGGTAAATTTACTTTCCTTGACGTCGTAGAGGACATAACCTTGCGGTACTCCTGCCTCATCATAGTATACAGCACGCTGGCTTCCTTTTTTGACATAAACGGAATTTTCCCACCATGCATCATCACGATTCAAAGTCCCATTATAGCGCGCTGCATAAGCGTCATACACCTGCTTCAATTCAACAAGCTCCGTATTACCACGTTTTATCGTGCCTGGTGTCAGTTGTTTGGCCGGCAGTTCGGAGGAAGACATTTTGTATTTCTTATATTCAACATAGGTTTCCCAGCCATACTTTCGATAAAAGGAAAACGAAAACGGATGCAGGAAAGATACACTTTGTTTATTCCGATTCATTTCTTCTAGTGCGTATTTTAGCAATCCTGCTACCCAGCCCTTACGTCTATATTCCGGCCAAGTGGCTACACCCGCGATCCCACCCATTTCAAAGGACCTTCCGTGGATATAGGTCTGAAAAGGAATAATCTGCAGCTTGGCTCCAACCTGACCATCCGCATAAACCCCCAATACGTTATGCTTAGCGAATTCCTGGCGTCGCCTCTCCAACTGGTCTTCTGTTAATTTAAATTGAAATGCATACTCAGAGAGTGCCATACAAGCCTCATAATCGTCGATTGTTAATTTGCGTAGTTCCATATCAACCTGCACCTCATTTTCTTCTAATGTAAGTTCATTCTGTACAAAAGGCCGCTTGTGCCCTTTTCTTACATTTGAGTGTCTCAGAGGTTCCCTTTAAAGTCAAACAAGAGATGTAACGTTCACATCTCCTAAATCATAATGTCTTCTGAATTTTAATATATAAAATAAAAACCACCACCGAATTGCATCGGCAGTGGTTCTTTGCTTGGCGGCGTCCTACTCTCCCAGGACCCTGCGGTCCAAGTACCATCGGCGCTAGAGGGCTTAACGGTCGTGTTCGGGATGGGTACGTGTGGAACCCCTCCGCCATCGCCACCAAACG
>NZ_FMVM01000025.1 GCF_900102085.1 Paenibacillus polysaccharolyticus
CGTTTGGTGGCGATGGCGGAGGGGTTCCACACGTACCCATCCCGAACACGACCGTTAAGCCCTCTAGCGCCGATGGTACTTGGACCGCAGGGTCCTGGGAGAGTAGGACGCCGCCAAGCAAAGAACCACTGCCGATGATGTTCGGTGGTGGTTTTTATTTTGTTCATTTATATGAAAGTATAAAAGATAGCTCCTATCAAAGCGTAAAGCTCTGACAGCTTCGTTATGGGAAGGTAACATTTTTGTTACGGATGGCAGGGATAAAACCAGTATAATAGGACTATGTTAAATATGCTAAAAGTACCTGACCGAAGAGCTGGATTGTGCAGCTGTGAAAAGGAGGGTGTGTGTGTTAAGTTGGCGGAGAGTTGGACTCCACTCGCTTCTGTTGCTTTGTCTGGTAATTGTTCTTGCAGGATGCGGTGAAGCTTCAGGATCTGTATGGATCTCATATGAAGGTGCAGTTAACGAAAAGAGTTTCCCTGTACCCAAAGTAGCAAATAAATCTGACCAGTCCGAAAACAATTCGGATATGGATTATGTTCGATATACGTTGTCTGGAATCAGTGAAAGCACAAGTTTGCCTGAGGTATATCTTAACGAGATTAAAAGTTGGGGTTGGACAGAAAGGCAAGCAAAGCGTTCATCGAATGCTTCAAGTAACGTTCATGTTTTCTCAAAGGATGGCCATATTGTACAGTTGGCTGTGCATGATGGTTCGTTTACTTTAATGGTTCCCAGAAATGAAACGACCCAGACGACAGTAAAGTCACTGGAAGAAGAGAACTAACGTATTGTTTGAAAGCGTACGATTTAACATTGTGATGTTCTTATAAAGTGAAGTTCTCATCAATACGATGAGGGCTTTTTTTGTGTTACTACAAGTTGAAAGATTCCAGTACATGCGAACTTTGTTAAATATAAGTTACATTGAAGGCTCGAGTGAGTTAGCGGAGCTGAGTAATCATTCAAAATGGATAAGGATGAACACACTTATATTTGTGGATAGAAGAGAGGAGAGAATAAAAAGGTTATCCACAGTGGATAACCTTTTTGGAGAAGGACAACGAATAGAACTATTTTTTACTGTAAGTAATAAGAGACATCTTGATCATTTAATTTAATAAGACCATCTTTACGTCCACGAGATAGAATGAGTATTACGTATAGGCGTGGTCCAAGCAACCACAGATGCCAGAATATAAGGGAAAGCGTAAAGGAGACTGGAGACCATAGCATGCACACGGTAATGATACACAATCCAATCCAGCTCATATTCAGATGAACTCGGACAAACATGCGGTAACTAAAGTGCTGATCTGGTATATAGCCAAACCAAGGCATACGCAGGTTCCAGTGCCAACGCTTGGCATACGAGGTGCGAACGAGTAACAATATAGTTCTGGCAATGACATAATGGATCCAGACGGTAATCGGCCCTGCCAGTAAAAAGAAGAAGAGGCCGTTCCAGGAGAAGGCAAGCAGATTAAAGATGAGCATGATAACAGGTAGACAGAGGTAGCTGTATATAACGCTACGAGCGATAGCTTTTTTTTTCAGAAGACGATACTGATAAAAGGTTGCCTTATTCTCCGGTTCGGCGATCATACGATTATAAATCCTCCTTCAAATTTACGAGTACGTGATAGATTGGTGTATACATATGTATGGAGAGATAAAGGTGTTGATGAAATAATTAGTGTCGCAGATAGGACTTTGTTATCGTTATCATATCTTATTTATCGGCTGAGTTTCCAAGTTTTTTTAAGGTTATTATATCGTAGTTTGAATCAGTTTGAATCTGCATGGAGAAATCCCTTGTTGTTTCATGGAAGCGGGAGAGGTTGCAGGTCAAGAATAAACGTGACTTGGGACAGTACTATGTATATTTTCTGTACAGACACCTATTAAGGGATAGGCGAATATATATATTTTATAGAAAGAAAGCACTATGAAAATGTTTAAAATAATAGAAACTGTGCAATACTGATAGTAAACGTAAAACAAGGTGGGATGGTTCATGGAAGAACATGCCGAACACACATGTATCATTTGCGAGCAACGGAAGAGAGAAGGCATTTTTATTGTATCTGAATTCATATGTGATGCTTGTGAAGCAGAGATGGTTCACACCGATGCGCAGGATGCGAAGTATAACTTTTTTATTCATCAGATGAAACAGATTTGGGTGCAAAAGAACGCTTAAAGGACGTTATATGCTTCACTGTGAAGTTAGAAATTTATATGATCAATATGAATGATTATATAGGGGCCCGAGAGGCCTTTTTTTGTTGGAGAGGGTATTACCTTGTCTGACTTGTGCAGAAAGCGTATGCTGAAATAAAGAATGGAGATGCATGTTTTACGAAAATAACAGTTACAGGATGGATATCTTATGAATGAACATAATACATCAGGTGTAGGAAAAAAAAGGGCTCCATTATATGAAGCATTGCTCGCATATCGTGATTCGAAGCAGCGTTCATTTCATGTGCCAGGACATAAAAATGGACAAGTCTATCATCAATGGATGAATCAATCCGAGGGGACAGAAGATGCTCTGCAAAAAGGGATAGTAGATCATACAGAAACCGGGGATATTTTAGGAAGAGAACAAAGGAGACAGGAGGAAAATGTAAAAGAGGGAGAACAGACTGTTTTTTCTGCAGATTATTCCTTGAAGGATACAGATCAATCCAGACATGTTGTACCCGTACGTGCTTATCTGGACATGATGGAGATGGATGTTACGGAGATTACGGGTACGGATGATCTTCACCATCCTGAGGGAGTGATCAAGGAAGCACAGGACTTGGCGTCGGATTGTTTTGGTGCAGAGGAAAGTTTCTTTCTAGTTGGAGGAAGTACAGCAGGCAACCTGTCTTTATTACTAACGATCTGTGATGAGCCAGGCAGTATTGTGCTGGTGCAGCGTAACGTACATAAATCGGTTATTCATGGACTGATGTTAGCTGGCGCAAGGGCAGTATTTCTGGAGCCGTGGGTTGACCCTGAATCTGGACTTGCTGTCATGCCGTCTATTGAGACGATCCAGGCTGCTGTCCAGAGATATCCTGAGGCAAAGGGTGTATTCGTCACGTTGCCAAATTATTATGGCATGGGCGCGGATCTGACACCCATTGCTGAGGTTTGCCACGAGGCAGGCATGCCACTACTCGTGGATGAAGCGCATGGCGCGCATTATGGGCAACATCCGGAGCTGCCCGTGTCTGCACTGTCCTGCGGAGCGGACGGTGTAGTGCAGTCGACGCATAAGATGCTGGCCGCATTCACCATGGGAGCCATGTTGCACATTCAGGGGCCGAGATTGAATCGGCCCCTGCTTCGGCAACGTCTGGCCATGGTGCAAAGCTCAAGCCCATCCTACCCTGTGATGGCTTCGCTTGATCTATCGCGCCGGCTATTGCATGTACACGGCGCCGATGCTTTCACGGCAGGGCTTGCCGCCGTGAAAGCATTGAAGCGCGGCCTCGCGGAGCTACCGCGCTTCCAGTTGTTGCAGCCTGCGGATTCGCTGCAACAGGAGCCGGCCTACGGCAATGAAAATCCGGCGGCGCTGCCTGGCCGCCAAGGATACACCGCTCAGGACCCATTCAAGGTCGTCATATATGACGACACAGGGGTACTGAGCGGTTACGGGCTGCAGCAGCAGCTGGAAGCTTGCGGCTGCGTGCCAGAGATGAGCGACGAACGGTACGTCGTCCTGCTCTTCAGTCTTGGCTCCACATTGCAGGATGCGGAGCATGTGTTACAGGCTTTACGGCATATTAACGTTGCCTACAAGCTAGAGCATTCACTGGAGTCAACTGCGCCTGTTAGGACGGCTTCTCAAACTCAGACTGATCCTCCAATCTATGTTTCCACGTGGAACAATATAGAAGATCGTGAACGCTTATCAGAGCCTGTTGCTTTCTCCCTGCAACCGATAATAGAGAGGGATACGATCGTAGTTCCAATCGAAGACTGCGCAGGATATCGGTCGGCGGAGATGGTTATTCCATATCCTCCAGGTATTCCACTGGTGTATCCCGGCGAGCGAATAAGTTCAAAGATTGCTGAGCGAATTCGAATTCTACGCGATGGAGGAGCCAAATTTCAGGGGATCTCAGATCATATGTATCAGAAAATAAAAGTCATGAAACCTGAGTCATAGAAAAAGTACTCTTGCAGTTCCCAGCGAGCAATGCCCTGCTTCATGACAAGGGTGGTCTTGAAACTAAGTCGTATGGTTGAAAAAGGACTAACGTTTCATGTTGGAGGAAAAGCCACCTTATAGTATGATAGAAAGAAAAACTAGCTTGTATTATTTTTGAGTTATTAAATGCAGTTGTTTAACAATACACCTCTGGGCGAAGGAAATCATATCTTGAAGCAAGAGGGTCTAGGCATATGCATAATAGCCATGAATGGATGCAGCAATGAATACAGAAAGCAGGGAAGCATATGCAGGGCAGAGGTAAATTCATTACGCTGGAAGGAGGAGAGGGATCGGGGAAAACAACGATGATCGGCAGGATCGGTTCGTATTTTGAGAAACGGGGTATACCCTACGTAGTCACAAGAGAGCCTGGCGGAATTGAGATTGCAGAAAAAATACGTAGCATCATCCTCGATCCTCTTCATACGGCGATGGATGCACGAACCGAAGCACTGCTCTATGCTGCCGCACGCAGTCAGCATCTGGCGGAGAAGGTAGAGCCTGCACTGGAAGCTGGCAAAACCGTGATTTGTGATCGGTTTGTAGACAGCAGTCTTGCTTATCAAGGGTATGCTCGAGGCCTCGGAATTGAGAATGTATGGGCAATCAATCGTTTTGCCATTGGAGATCTGATGCCGGACATGACACTTTACCTGGACATTGAGCCAGAACAGGGGCTTGGCCGAATTGAAGCTCATGATGGTCGTGAAGTGAATCGTCTTGATCTGGAGAACCTGGAATTCCATCGCAAAGTACGTGAAGCTTACTTCTTGCTTCAGAAACAGTTTCCGGAGCGTATCCAAGTTATTGATGCTTCACAGACCCCGGATGAGGTAGAGAAAGCGATGATTTTGTCGCTAGAAGCCGGGATTTTGAAGGATTTTGACGAGTAATTGTCTAATATATAGACAGGGCATGTTGTTAGAAGTGCTTATTATAAAGGAGGTTATGCAGGATGAAACTGATTGTTGCGATTATACAGGATAAAGACAGCAACCGATTATCCAGTGCATTGGTCAAAGCGAATTTCCGGGCAACCAAGCTTGCCAGTACCGGTGGATTTTTGAAGGCAGGCAACACGACGTTTATGATCGGTGTCGATGATAGTCAAGTCGAATCCGTTATGAATGTCATTCGCAGCAGCTGTAAGGTTCGTGAACAGCTCGTAACTCCGGTTACACCGATGAGCGGAACGACCGACTCTTACCTGCCGCTGCCTGTTGAGGTCCAAGTTGGTGGAGCAACTGTATTTGTTCTTCCAGTAGATCGTTTCGAGCATTTCTAATCCGGTTTCGCAGATGAACTCCATGAGTGTTTTTCATTTATCGATAGCATGACTGCATCTTGCATGATGATAACGAAGGATGTAAAAGGACGTATCCGGTATGCATACGTGCCACTTATGGAGCGCCCTTCTTGATGACAAGAACCGGCACACTCTCTCCCAAAGGAGACTTTATTCCGAAATAATATGCTTCTTCTGGGAGAGGCGACTTAGAATACAATCGTAGATAAGACTATCTTTCTACCATTATATATACAGTGTATCTCAACCTATAAGGTCCATCTTACGCACAGGCGCAATGCGCTCTGTGCTGATGTGCGATTGGCCTAACGATGATAGAAAGCAGGCGTGTCCATGAAAATCAATCCTGGATTCAGACCGCTACAGACTGGAATCAATACGAATGATTCAGGCTCAAAGCCGGTTCAATCCAAAAACTTCTCTGATATGATGAATCACCAGGGAGAACGTGCTTCCCAAGCAGAGCTCAACCGCCGATTAAGCGAAATCCAGCTTCAGGGTGATCGTTTGGCTCGATCCATGACGATTCGTGAACTGAAAGCATATAAACAGCTTGTCAAAAGATTTCTGGAAGAGACGGTCCGCCGTGGTGTATCTATGAAAGAGACAAGGGGTTGGGATCGCCGGGGCAGGGGTAAACGATATAAGCTTATTGATGAGATTGACTCTGCTCTGTTATCTATGGCAGATGAATTACTGGATACAGAAGAGGGGAAAATCTCTCTTTTGCAACAAGTAGGAGAAATTCGGGGAATGCTTATTAATTTAAGCTTCTGAGGAGGAAGTATGTCCTTTCAACAGATTATGGGTCAGCAGGCAGCCAAGCAATTGTTACAGAGCAGTTTGAGACGTCAGGCCATCAGTCATGCATATTTGTTTAGCGGTCCATCTGGAAGTGGGCAGTTACAGACAGCAATGGCGTTTGCCAAGGCAATCTTCTGCACAGAGCTTGAGGATGACGCTTGCGGGCAATGTCTTGAATGCCGCAAAGTAGAACATGGAAACCATCCAGACCTTACGATGCTTGCGCCGGATGGAAATAACATTAAAATAGATCAGATTCGGGATTTGCAACGCATTTTCTCTTACCGTTCAGAGGCGGGGCATCCCAAAGTATATATTATAGAGCAAGCTGAGAAAATGACGGTTCAAGCGGCAAACAGCTTGTTGAAGTTTCTGGAGGAACCTCAAGTTCCGGCGGTTGGAATTCTGATTACAGATAATGGACAAGCCATGTTGCCTACCATTCGCTCACGTTCTCAGATGGTGCCGTTCAGTGCACTGAATCCGGAGGAAATGCTTCAATCGTTGATCGAGGAAGGTTATCCTGCGAATCTTGCACGGTCTGCCGTCCATTTAGCGTCAGGATTGGAAGCATGTAGAGAAATTCTCCAGCAGAATTGGTTTGCAGAAATTAGAAACGTAATGTTACAATTAGGGAAGGAGTCCCTGGGCAGAGGAAGTACATCTTTGATCTCGGCACAGCAGAAGCTTTTCAAAACAGGACTCTCGGAACACCTGGACATGCTGCTTAGTTTGTTCCATTTGTGGTTTAGGGACATGCTGTATGTTCAGTATGGTAGGCATGAACATATCGTTTTTATAGATCAGTTAGACATGCTGTCTCAGTTGGCACATACCCGCAGCACAGAGCAGTGGGTCTCCTATATGGATTTGGCCGCGGCATGCAGAAAAAAATTGCGTTTTAATGTCAATGGCCAGCTTTGTCTGGAGCAATTTTTGATCGGTTTGGCATAAGAGTGGAGGATCGCGTGAGTTCCAATCCTATGCAAACGGTTATAACTTCGGCGGGTTCCCTAAGAAGTCAGGGCTTCAGACGAAGTGGGGTTGGCTTACAAGGGGGTTAATTTTTTGTACAGTGTAGTGGGTGTCCGTTTCAAAAAGGCGGGCAAAATTTATTACTTCGATCCCCTGGACCTTCCCATTGAGAAAGAAAACTGCGTGATCGTGGAAACGGCGCGAGGGGTTGAGTATGGTAAGGTTGTCGTGGGCAAGAAGGAAGTGGGCGAGGCTGATGTGGTTTTGCCGCTCAAAAAGGTTATCCGCGTTGCAGGCGATACAGATGCCCGTGTGGTGGATGAGAACAAGCGTGCAGCCAAAGAAGCATTCGGCACTTGTTTAAATAAAATCAGAGACCATGGCCTCAAAATGAAGCTGGTCGATGTAGAATTCACGTTTGATCGCAATAAAATTATTTTTTATTTTACAGCAGAGGGCAGAGTCGATTTCCGCGAGCTGGTCAAGGACCTGGCAAGCATCTTCCGGACACGAATTGAACTGAGACAGATTGGTGTTCGCGACGAAGCAAAAATGCTTGGTGGAATAGGGCCTTGCGGCCGTGTGTTGTGTTGCTCCTCTTGGCTGGGAGATTTTGAGCCTGTGTCTATCAAGATGGCTAAAGATCAGAGCCTGTCACTGAATCCGACGAAAATTTCAGGGTTGTGCGGAAGACTTATGTGCTGTCTGAAATTTGAGCATGATAATTACGAGAGCGTGAGAGAAGAATTGCCAGCTGTAGGCAAACTGGTCGTCACCTCAATGGGTGAAGGCAAAGTTGTCGGAATTAATGCCGGTAACCGCACGGTGCATGTTCAACTGTTCGACATCAGTAAAGTCAAAGAACTTCCGCTGGATGACGTCGTTATCAAGTAAACCATAAAGGTTGCTTCGGGGTGGAAACTTGGAAAAGAAAAATCTGTTTACGCACATTCATGAAATGGAAACCCAAATGGGTCAGTTGCACGGTGATTTAGCAGAATTAAAAATGATTGTGAAAGAGTTGCTGGAAGATAATCAGCGGCTTACCATCGAAAATGAGCAGTTACGCAAACTGCTTAAGCGTGAAGCGCCAGCAGATCTGCCGATCTCATCTGCTCTTGCTCCTGTCGCAAGACCTGCGGGTCCAGCTCCAGGTGAAGATGTAGTGGGCGAGGGTTATGACAACCTGGCTCGGCTGTATCATGAAGGATTCCATATCTGCAATGTCTATTATGGACACTTGCGGACGGAAGGCGATTGTCTGTTCTGCCTGTCTTTTTTGAATAAATGAAGTGACCGTAGGGATTCCCTACGGTTTTTTTTCAAGGTTATAAACGTTTAACGTACCGGAGGATGAGAGCACCCTATGACAGACCAAGAAGTAATTTTAAAGGAATCGGAGCGGGTCGATGATCTGCTTTCTCATAATTTGCGAATTATTCAAAGTGATGAAGTATTCAGTTTTTCTATGGATGCTGTATTGCTGGCCCGATTTGCTTCCGTACCGAAACGTGGGCGTGTCCTGGATTTATGTACAGGAAACGGTGTCGTGCCTATTTTGCTGACCACGCGTACACAGGCAAGCCTGGAAGGCATTGAGATTCAACCACGACTTGCTGATATGGCTCGCCGAAGTGTTCAGTTGAATGATTTGGGGGAGTCCATTCAGATTCGTGAGGGAGATTTACGAGAATTGGTTAAAGAAACAGGACATGCAGTATATGATGCCATTACAGTGAATCCCCCGTACATGCCGCTGAATGGAAGTGACCTCAAGATGAACACCCATCAGGCTATGGCACGTCACGAAATCGGATGTACCCTAGAGGAAGTCATTCAAGCATGTAATCGTCTCGTACGTAACGGTGGGAAAGTATCTATGGTTCATAGACCGCAGCGTCTCGGCGAGATCATATCATTAATGCGTGAATACAAGCTGGAGCCAAAGCGTATTCGTATGGTACATCCGCGTGCTCACCTGGAGGCTAACATGGTGTTAATTGAAGCAATGAAGGATGGCAAGCCAGAGGTACGCATGCTGCCGCCACTTATTGTTTACAATGAACAGGGAAGTTATTGTGATGAGATTATGGAGATCTACTATGGTCAGCAGGATGCTGAACGCATGAAGGAAGGAGGAAACTAGATGTCTTTAGAAGTTCAGAAAAGCTTTAATGAGCAGGCCGAACATACAGGTAAGTTATATCTGGTTGGGACACCGATTGGAAACCTGGAGGATATGACCTTCCGGGCCATCAAGACGTTACAGGCCTGCGATATTATTGCCGCTGAAGATACTCGTCAGACGCGAAAGTTGCTCACTCATTTTGAGATTACACCTTCAATGTTGTTCAGCTATCATGAGCACAATAAGGGGGCAAGTGGCCCTGAACTGATACGCTATATAATAGAAGGAAAAAATTTGGCACTGGTAAGCGATGCCGGTTTACCGGCTATTTCTGACCCAGGTTCTGATCTGGTAAAGCTTGCAATTGAAGCCGGAATTACGGTCATACCGATTCCTGGTCCGAATGCAGCATTATCCGCACTGATCGTATCCGGATTACCTACGGAAAGGTTTACCTTTGGTGGTTTTTTGCCACGAGAGAAAAAGGACATACGTAAGGTGCTGGAAGCTTTCAATGAGTCCAATGGTACGTTGCTTTTCTATGAGTCCCCTCACCGGATTCGTAAAACGTTAATGCATCTGGAGGAAATTTTGGGCGAACGTTCCATTGTACTGGCTCGTGAGTTGACCAAACGGCATGAGGAATTTGTTAGAGGTAGTCTGAAGGAATGCATAGAGTGGCTCGAAGAGCACCCGCCTCTAGGTGAATATTGTTTGTTGGTTGAAGGAATCAGGGAAGAGGAACGTAAGGCTGAACGGGAAGCTTGGTGGCAGGTTTTGTCGCTGGAAGAACACGTGGAACACTATGAAAATGAAGGAAACAGTCGTAAAGATGCGATGAAAAAAACAGCAGTAGATCGAGGTTTGGCAAAAAGGGACGTATATAATGCGTTAATTGGGTAGTCTAAAACTTCAAAAATACCAAATTTAGTTGTAATTACCTTAAAGAGAGATTAAAACCAAGCTTAATATAACCTTAAAATGTAAAAAGAGCAGCACACCAAAATGTGAAAGATATGTGTCTGCTCTTAAAGTTAGAAAAAAACCTTCCAAGGTGATATTACACCAGGAAGGCGATAAGGAAATATAAAAGGTTAGAATTAACGATTTGAATAATTCCAGTATACTTGTTTTTCTTATTTTGCTACAGGTGCAGGGATTTCAGAAATACATTCGTTACAAACGATTTTACCTTTGAAGTAAGTTACGTTCTCAGCGTTACCACAGAAGATACAAGCTGGCTCGTATTTTTTGAGCATGATGCGCTCACCATCAACGTAGATTTCCAAAGCATCTTTTTCGCCAATACCGAGTGTACGACGCAATTCGATTGGAATAACTACCCGTCCCAGTTCATCCACTTTTCTTACAATACCTGTTGATTTCATCATTATAATCAGTGCTCCTCTCAGCTAACTATCATTGTCATTATTCGACATTATTTTATGTTTTATGATACCCATCATACCAACGATTCCCAAAACAGTCAACCTTAAAATTAGCTTAAAATAAAGGGTGTTTTTCTTAAGTTTGCTAGTGGTAAGGGATTGGAAGCAATTTTTCGTATTTAAACATCCATGTCAGCTTTGTCGATTTGGAAAACGACAAAAGTGCTTTATTCGACAAAATTCGTCATTATATGTCGAATTGGTGGTGAAAATTGAAGCAGGACGCGCTATTCTTTATGGCAAGAGAACAATTTATAAGGAGTGAATCGAAATGGAACATCGTTTGACGGAAGAAAAAGTATTTAAAGATCCGGTACATAATTATATTCATGTGCAAGAACCGATTATATGGCAATTGATCAATACACCTGAATTTCAGAGGCTACGCCGCATTCGTCAATTAGGGACATCTTATCTTACTTTTCACGGGGCAGAGCACAGTCGGTTCTCCCATTCGTTAGGTGTATACGAAATTACCCGAAAAATCATCTCTCAGTTTGAACGTAGCCACTATTCGGACTGGCCCAAGGAAGAAAAGCTGGTGACGTTGTGCGCCGCCTTACTTCATGATCTCGGACATGGACCATTCTCTCATTCAATTGAAGAGGCTTTTGACATGAATCATGAGGATTGGACATGCCGCATTATCAAGGGTGATACCGAAGTAGGGGCGATTCTAAGACGGTATGCTCCTGATTTTGATGAAAAAGTGGCTTCCGTTATCCAGAAGACGTATGATAAACCGATTGTCGTGAACCTGGTAACCAGTCCGCTTGATGCAGACCGAATGGATTACTTGCTCAGGGACGCCTACTTTACAGGAGTTAATTATGGCACGATCGACTTGGATCGTATTCTGCGCATGCTGCGTCCGTTTCATGGACGAATTGTAGTTAAAGAGTCTGGTATGCATGCTGTGGAAGACTATCTGATGTCACGATACCAGATGTATTGGCAGATTTACTTCCATCCTGTGACGCGTAGCTCCGAGATTATATTGCGACAAATCTTTAAGCGGGCAAAAGAACTTGTGAAGCAAGGCTTTCCATTCCGTTTCATGGTAGAGCCACTGCCCAAACTGTTTGAAGGAGAAATTTCAGTTCATGAATATCTGCAGCTTGATGAATCGTTAATTCAAACAGCCTTTATGCAGTGGCGTAAGGAGGACGATTCTGTTCTAAGTGAGTTGTGCGAACGTTTTATGGATCGCAGGTTATATAAGTATGTGGAACTTGAACAGATCGACTTGGACATCATTGAAGAGATTCGGGAAGCATTTGTACAAGCAGGATTGAATCCCGAGTACGATCTAGAAATTGATTTTCCGACGGATAATCCGTATGATGTGTTTCGTCCAGATCAATCCACAGATAAGCAAATTCTTCTGCTCGATCGACAGGACAAGTTGCATGAGCTGTCAGAAGTTTCTGATATTGTTCGTTCCATCAGTGGACTTCATCTGGGCAAACATCATCTGTACTATCCGCAAAACAAGGTGGATGCCATCCTTCATGAATTACCGTCTCATATACGCCCCTATTTTCTATAAGCTTGAGTCGATGCAGCAGGGTGAAACATTTTGATATCAAAAGACTTTCTAAGAGAGCTATTTTACATGATACAGTAATCTGCTTTAATGGGGAGGATGTGTAGATCGACATAATTTTGTAATTCGAGTGAGTAATTATACAGTTTCTAACGCCTTTTCTTGCAAGATGTTGATTTGACTTTTTATTTTCCTTCTATATATAGTAGCTTGAGTACTAAAACTGAAAATACTGAAATTGATGCTTGTCCCAATCATTTAATGATGCAAAAAAATAAATTTGAAATTCAAACGCAAGAATTCCTGTACAAGAATAAGAGGAGTTCCCATGAAAAAATCATCGGCATTTGACTTTCGACATGAAGGGAGAACGAGAAAGCATGTTATTCGACACACATACTCATCTGGATGCACCACAATTCGACGAAGACCGAGAGGACATGATTAAACGGGCCGTTCAGGCCGGAGTTACTCGCATGATTAATATCGGCTTTAATCGGGAGACGATTCCAACGACAATGAAACTGGCCGAAACGTATGATTTTATCCACGCAGCTGTAGGCTGGCACCCGGTGGATGCCATTACGATGCAAGAGGGAGATCTCGAATGGATTGCATCATTGTGCAAACATGAGAAAGTGGTAGCAATTGGCGAAATCGGTCTAGACTATCATTGGGACACTTCCCCTAAGGAGGTACAACACCGCGTATTACGACAACAAATTGCATTGGCACGTGAGTTGAGTATGCCTATCGTCATCCATAATCGGGATGCTCATGAGGACATTGTGCGTATTTTACGTGAGGAGAAGGCTGGTGAGGTTGGAGGTGTGATGCATTCTTTCTCCGGTAGCTGGGAAACGGCGAAAATGTGTCTGGATTTAGGGTTCCATCTGTCCTTCGGAGGACCGGTCACTTTCAAAAATGCCAAGCAACCGAAAGAGGTGCTCGCCAAGGTTCCGATGGATCGATTTTTCTTAGAAACGGACTCCCCGTATCTCACACCGCATCCTTATCGTGGAAAACGAAATGAGACAGCGCATGTACGTCTGGTTGCTGAAGCAGCTGCGGAAATTAAAGGCATTTCGGTAGAGGAAATTGCTGCAATTACCACCAAAAATGCCATGGAACGATTTGGGATTCGATAAGAAAACGAGTAAATCGGGTGAAAAAGGGAGATACAGAGAGGTAATTTGCTCTTTGTCTCGAATAATTGCAGAATATTACAATATTTTAACCAAATATTTAGAAAAACGTACTTGATCCGTGCTTTACAACATGCATCAAAACAGGATATCATCTTTTCAGTGAATTGTTGCGCGGAAAATTGGACAGATGTTCGGGGGATGAACAAAGGGACACTTTCCGATGAGACAACATTACTTTCATGAATCAATCTCGCTGAGTCTCCGTTAACGGAGAGCGGGGGAACCAATAGGGCTTAAACATCGGTGATTCTAGCCGGTGCGCATCGTTCGCTGACCCAAAAGCAGCGGAATGTTCTGCGAAGCCGTATTTGATTTCTTCTTTGGGTCTCGGGGTGAATTCAAGGGCGTCCGCCATGAGCGGGTGACCTAAGATAGGGCGGCTCTCTTTCGCCCGAACCCGACAGCTAACCTCGCAAGCGGAAAAAGAGAGGCAACCTCGTGCATGAATTTCCGATATTCAAAATCATTCGGAAGCCACGAAAGGGTCTCTTACACTCTTTCTTTGGCTTTTTTTGTTTTGAATAAAAGAAATATTGTCATCATACGGTATGTATTCAGGAGGATGACATCATGTTGCGAAGAGGGGTTCATGGTGCAGAACCGGTCATTATCTCTGATCTGTGTTCTGTAGAAAAATTGTTATAGTCGCGTCAAAGACATCATGCATTACTTTAGACGGCGAGGCTATGAAGGAGGACGGAGAAGTGGGCATATTCCAACCAGAAGAGACCCATGAGTCACGATCATCCAGTAAGTCTTTCGCGTTGCGGTGGAAGCATGAGAACTTGCGTCAAATGGCATTGATCGCGATATTCTCAATTGCGCTTGCAATCATGATCTTGTTAGTCGTTTACGGTCAGGCCGGGAAGCAGGTTTCACTGGTTATTGACGGCAAAGCTCAAGTGGTAGAGACTCGTACAGGAATGCTTCAGGAAATGCTGGAGGAGCAGTCAATCACAGTCAGCCCTCACGACAAGGTATCCATGCCCATGAATGGGGCGATTACCGACGGAGACCGAATCGTTATTGAGCGGGCCGTTCCAGTTAAAATCACGGCAGACGGAGACACCAAGACTCTTTATACAACCGATTCATCGGTACAGGGTGTAATTCAGCAATCAGGTATTCAAGTTGAAGATCATGATAAAGTGTATCCAGCGCTCGGAACCGCAATTAAAGCGGATATGAAGATTCGTGTAGTGCGTGTAACAAAGCATACAGTGGATGTGAAACAACCGATTGCTTACAAGGTTGTGAAAACGGCAGACCCAAGTTTGTTCCAAGGGGATAACCGTGTTGTAGTGAAAGGCAAGGAAGGCACAATTGTGCAACATATCGAAAAGGTATTTCAAGATGGAGAACTCGTCTCCAAAAAAGTGGTAGGTAAAACGGTCGCCACCAATCGTGTAGATAAAGTGATTGCGGTAGGTACGAAGGCTAAGCCGGTTGTGAAGGAACCTGAGGTTCAATTGGTATCTGCCAAAACTTCAACGACCAAAAAAGCTGTAACAACGAACTCGAAGAAAACATCTGCCTCGGGCAGCAAGGTGATTACGGTCTCCGGGAATTCTTTTAAATACTCTAAAGTTTTGAAAAATGTATCGATGACAGCCTACTCTTCTGAAGAGCCGGGTATTGGTACAAAAACAGCTTCCGGTACTCGTGTAACGGAGGGGCGCACCATTGCAGTTGATCCCAAGGTCATTCCAATCGGCTGGTGGGTATACATTGAGGGCCTCGGCTTCCGTCGTGCGGAAGATACAGGCGGCGCTATTAAAGGCAACAAAATTGACGTTTATTACGACAGTGTGAAGCACGCCCTGAATTTCGGACGTAAAAAAGGCAAAACGGTCTATGTGATTGGTCCAGTTAAGCCGGAAGCGAACTAAAATCGTTTTACTTTGAAATGGGAATGCTATAAAATAGTTGCATGAATGATTCATGCGGAATATGCGGCGGAGGGGTCTGAATTCAGTCTCCTCCGCCGTTTGGCAGAGAAGAGGATATTCCTCTTCTTTTTGCGTTAGAAAGGAAGAAAAGGAACATGATAAAAGAAGTGATTGTTGTGGAGGGTCGTGACGACACGGTAGCGATTCGTCGGGCGGTCGAAGCGGATACGATTGAAACCGGAGGCTCTGCCATTAATCAGCGTATTCTGAAGCGAATTGCACTTGCTCAAGAGAGACGTGGCGTCATTATCCTGACGGATCCGGATCATGCGGGAGAGCGTATCCGTAAAATTATTGCCAATAAGGTTCCTGGTTGCAAACATGCCTTCATCCCAGAAGCGGATGCAACGCGCAAAGGAGATATCGGAGTAGAGAATGCTTCACCGGAAGCGATTCGTCATGCACTTGCTCGCGTACACACATCCTATGAGGGCGCACCTAGTCTAATCGATTGGGAGGACCTCATTGAAGCAGGATTGATCATACACCCGCAAGCAGCCGCACGACGTATGGAGATGGGTAATCTGCTTGGTATTGGGTATTGTAACGGCAAGCAGTTCCATAAACGGCTGAGTGTATTTCAGATTACAAGAGAAGAGTTCTCCACTGCATTAGCGCAAATCGAACGTGAAGGAATGTGAGCATATGAAGGATATAGAGCAAACCATTGAAATAGCAACACCCAAACGTACCAAAGAAATTATTCAAAGGCATGGATTCTCCTTCAAGAAAAGTCTGGGTCAGAACTTCTTGATCGATCAAAATATTCTGAACAAAATCGTAGGCGCGGCTGATTTGGACGAGTCCAAGGGAGCGCTGGAGATTGGTCCGGGTATTGGAGCACTTACAGAGCGCCTTGCGCGTATAGCGGGTCCTGTTACAGCGGTTGAGATTGACCAGCGCCTGTTACCGATTCTTGGAGAAGTGATGGAACCCTACCCTAACGTACGCGTTCATCATGGAGATGTACTTAAGCTGGATCTGGCAGAACTGTTTGCCACGGACTTTGCCTCCGTTAATAAGGTAAGCGTAGTAGCGAACTTGCCCTATTATGTAACGACTCCGATCATGATGAAGCTCTTGGAAGAAAAGTTGCCAGTGGATAGCATTGTGGTCATGATACAGAAGGAAGTAGCTGAACGCATGGCGGCTGCACCAGGTTCCAAAGATTATGGTAGCCTAAGCATTGCCGTGCAGTATTACAGTATGCCCGAACTGGTCTGTGTGGTGCCGCCTACGGTATTTATCCCACAGCCGAATGTAGAGTCTGCAGTAATTAAGCTGAAGGTGCGTGAGCACCCACCAGTACAGGTTCCGAACGAAGCACACTATTTCGAGGTAGTACAGGCTTCTTTTGCCCAGCGGAGAAAAACAATCTCCAATAATCTCAAAGCTCGTTTCTTCACCAAGGAGAACAGAGAACAGGCAGACATCCTGTTAGAGCAGGCAGGTATTCAACCTTCACGGCGTGGTGAGACATTGAGTCTACAGGAGTATGCAACTCTTAGCACCGTAATGTGGGAAGCTGGGGTTCGCGGCGAGCTTTAATTTCGATGAACCAATCCGGGTCTCTGCCCATACGATGGGGTAGAGGTGATAATGGTGATGAATATCGGAGACTTGGTCGTTCGGAAGTCATACGGCGGCGATGTGACTTTCCGGGTAGAAGGACTCCAGTCGGACGCTGCGGTCATTAAAGGGACTGAGTTCCGGCTCTTGGCAGACTCCCCGGTGAACGATTTGATACAGGTTCCTTATGAACCACAGAGCGCTAAGACACGCCAGGCACATATTAAAGCTCATCAGACGCTCTCACGCTTGCAGCAGAATCGCATGGAGCAGGCTGAGCGTAATCGGGAAGGCCTGATGCAAGAATGGACTGCACAGCAAGAGCCCGCCTATTTTGAAATGCCAGGTAAGGTACTGCATTTGGATGGCGACCCGAATTATCTGAAGAAAAGTATGAATCTGTATGAACAGCTTCGTGTTCCCGCAGAAGGGCAGTATGTACATGAGTCAGCGATGGCTGATACGTTATATCGTCTGCTACCCAAAGTTCGTCCGGATATCGTTGTGATCACGGGTCATGATGGTGTGTTAAAGACACGTCAGCCCTATGACCTCTACAGTCTGGGGAGCTATAAGAATTCGCAAAACTTTGTCTCGGCTATTCAAGTTGCAAGGCAATACGAGCGTCATCTGGATGCGCTGACGATTATTGCAGGAGCATGCCAGTCTCACTTTGAAGCACTGCTACGCGCGGGTGCGAACTTTGCTAGTTCGCCGGGGCGAATTCTCATTCATGCACTTGATCCGGTCTACGTGGCTGCTAAGGCTTCCTTCACGTCTGTTCGTGATACCTTGAACATGAATGATATACTGCATAACACGATTAGCGGCATCCAAGGTGTAGGCGGTGTGGAAACGAAGGGAAGTTACCGGGTAGGATTGCCGGGACTTAATGATCTGTCTACGCTAAAAGTGAATCCATCCGCAGTATGATTTATTCATGTGGCAATACAATAATGAAGTCATGTGAAGTTCACATTGCGATTCGAAAAAGGCCCTGAAAAGGGTCTTTTTATTTTGCGAAAAAATTCATTGACAACGACTTTTTAGTGCTGATATAATATTTAGCTTTGATTTGACAATGACTGTAAAATACAGTATAATGGACAAGAAAAGAGGTGGACGTCCACAATGGCTAAAAATACGCTGTTGGATATCAAACGCAATCTCGATGCACATATTGGTCAGAAAATCACGCTGCGGGCTAATGGTGGCCGCCGTAAGACGATTGAGCGTACGGGTGTATTGGAAGAAACGTACCCTTCTGTTTTTATTGTAAAGCTTGATGAGGAACAAGAAACCTTCAAGCGAGTATCATACAGCTATGCGGATATACTTACGGAGTCTGTGGAAGTCATGGTCTTTGACCCGGGCAGTGAGACTAGCTCTTACAACATGGAAACGTAAGCATTGGTTTACGGGCGATTCACCTATAGGTGGGTCGCTTTTTTGTATGCAGGAATGACTACGGAATGCAGGCGGCATACTATATGGACAGGTCCTGGGAAGCTCCCTGTTAAGACGGGAATGTTAAACCAGGATTTGGGGCTTGGGGATGAACAATCCCGAACTGCAGGGACTCATTGTGTCTTGAATAAGATCTGGAGGAGGATGGTTCATGAGTCGAAGAAGAAGAAGTGTCATGTCGGAGGAACTGAAGTACGAGCTGGCGAAGGATCTGGGTTTCTATGATACCGTTCAGCAGGAAGGCTGGGGCGGAATTAAAGCCAAGGATGCCGGTAACATGGTGAAACGAGCGATTCAAATGGCTGAGCAAGCAGCGCGCAAATCATAATCAGGTTCATCCAGATTGGAGAGCGGGGCAATTCTCAGGAATCACCCCGCTTTTTCCCCATAGATGTGGAATACAAATGACTTGACAGCCCCATTTTGATATAATATGTTAAGTTGTCTTAGGGAAAAGGTGAGGACGGGTGAACGTCTTGAAAATTTACGAAAAAGCGCCTGCTAAAATTAATTTGATGTTGGATGTTCTACATAAAAGAAGTGATGGATTTCATGAAGTTGAAATGATCATGACGATGGTTGATCTGGCGGATCGACTGGAGATGTCGGAACTTCCTCGAGATACAATTGTCATCTCAAGCCAAGCGGGTTATATTCCGCTGGATGAGAAGAATCTGGCCTTTCAGGCGGCAAGACTAATTAAAGAACGTTACAACGTGCGTACAGGGGTCCACATTCATCTGGATAAAAAAATTCCGGTAGCTGCTGGCCTTGCCGGCGGTAGCAGTGATGCAGCCGCAACGTTGCGTGGATTAAACCGTCTATGGCGGCTGAATATACCGGATCAGGAGTTGCAAGAGCTGGGTGCAGAACTGGGCTCGGATGTTCCGTTCTGTATTACAGGCGGCTCTGCGCTGGCAACAGGGCGGGGGGAGAAGTTAACCCCGATTCCTAATCCGCCTCAATGCTGGGTTATTTTAGCCAAACCCCCAATCAATGTGTCCACAGCAGATGTATATGGACGATTCCGCAGTGACAAGATTGTTCGGCATCCAAGTGCATCCCGAATGGAGCAGGCGATTCGCAGCCAATCCTTTACAGAGGTGTGTAGTCAACTGGGTAATGTGCTGGAGGATGTGACGCTCAAGCTGTATCCGGAAGTGCAACATCTCAAAGATGCGATGATTCGTCTTGGAGCAGACGGAGTGTTGATGTCTGGCAGTGGACCAACGGTATTTGGACTTGTGTCCAAAGAAGCCAAAGTTGCACGTATTTATAACGGACTTCGGGGGTTCTGCAAAGAGGTATACGCTGTACGGTTGTTAACGTAAATTTACTATTTATAATGTACAAACACGTATAAAGGTGGTATATTTTTAAATAATTATTCGGATTTGGATGTTTCCGTGATCGTGAGGATGGATCTCTGTGAAGAAGTTAAAACGAAGCGCAAGGCTGGTTGAAATGACGCAATACTTATTATCCAGACCACATACTGTGATTCCGCTCACCACATTTGCCGAACGTTATGGTGCTGCCAAGTCGTCCATTAGCGAGGACCTGGCTATTATCAAGGAAGTGTTCGAAGAAGGTGGGTCGGGAGAACTGCATACGCTGGCAGGAGCTGCTGGTGGGGTGAAGTGGATTCCGAAAGTATCGGAAGAACATGCTCTTGCTTTTGCTGAGCGGCTGTCTACACAGCTTGCGCAGCCGGATCGGATTTTACCGGGAGGGTATCTGTATATGTCAGATCTTCTTGGACAGCCGGCCCTGATGAATGAAGCGGGCAAAATCTTTGCAACGGCTTTTGGCGATATGAATATTGATGTAGTCATGACGGTGGAAACCAAAGGCATCCCGCTAGCTTATGCGACTGGAGCCCAGCTTAACCTTCCTGTTGTACTCGTTCGCAGGGACCATCAGGCTACGGAAGGATCGGCCGTAAGTATTAATTATGTATCGGGATCGCACAAAAGTCTGCATACCATGTCCCTATCTCGCCGGGCGATGAAAGAGCATTCCCGTGTACTTATCGTGGATGATTTTATGAAAGCCGGAGGTACCGTTCAAGGCATGATTGATCTGCTTGCAGAGTTCAATGCAACGGTGGCGGGAGTTGGCGTGTTGGTGGAATCGGGTTCGGTAGATTCAGAGGAGCGTCTGCTGACGGATTATGTATCTCTCGCGAAGCTGACAGCGGTTGATGCCAAGAGCAGACACATTTCTGTCTCGCCGGGTAACTATTTCGACCTGTAGAATAATGACGAATTACATGTCGGGAAAGGTTCTTTTCCATCGACCTGGCACTAACGTTGTCGAATTGTGTATTAAATAAAAAAATTCCTGAAATTAGGATATTTTTATGGTCGTGAAAAGAAGGAGTTCGTATAGGCTGTGTGGAATTATACACCAAGTTCTGATGGAAAAAGGTGGTGAACACACACATGCAAATTACGGATGTCAGACTCCGCCGCGTTAACTCGGAAGGGAGAATGAAAGCTATCGCATCCATTACCATCGATAACGAATTCGTCGTTCATGACATTCGTGTCATCGATGGTAACAACGGAATGTTTGTTGCAATGCCGAGCAAGCGGACTCCTGACGGAGAGTTCCGTGATATCGCCCACCCGATCTCTTCTGGTACGCGTGAGAAGATTCAGGCAGCAGTATTAACTGAGTACGATCGTGCAGCTACTGAGGAAGAAGTCATTGAAGAAGGTGCCTGAGAACATTATTGGGGTTCGAAGGAAAAGAGAGCCATGTCTTATGGCTCTCTTTTCTTTTTGATCGGAATAAGATATATTCAGTATTGAGTTTATTCAAAAGAGAACCGGAGCGCATCCTGCGTTCGGTAGCAGAGCGGCATCTTAGGAATCGTTGGGATTCAGTTAAGCTCACAGGTACACGGCGTTACTTATGAGGTCATGATCCACTCGTGACTATGTTGTTACGCGTGATTACAGAGACAGCAGGCGATGAACAAGACCGGCTTGAAGCCGGCTGAATGATTCTCATTGGAGATGAATGTGTAAGGAATTCAATGGGGTTTTCAGAACAGGAGGTCGTTAATTTTGAAACGCATGGCAATTGTTCTAGCCGCAGGGCAGGGCAAACGAATGAAATCCAAATTGTACAAAGTACTGCATCCCGTATGCGGTAAACCGATGGTCGGACATGTGCTGGATGCAGCGCTTCGCGCAGGCGTTGAACGCAGCGTAGTTGTTGTCGGACATGGGGCCGAAGCGGTGCAGTCATTTTTAGGTTCCAGAGCGGAGTACGCTCTTCAAGCGGAACAGCTCGGTACTGGTCATGCCGTGAAACAGGTCAAATCCCTGCTCGGTAATGAACATGGGTCAACGATTGTAGTCTGTGGCGACACACCTCTCGTTACCAGCGAAACGTTGGAAGGTCTGATGAAGTTGCATGAGGAAAGTGGCGCAGCCGCTACAGTACTCACAGCTGAGCTCGATAATCCTAAGGGATACGGACGCGTGATCCGCGGGCAAGATGGTTCCGTACAGCGAATCGTTGAACAAAAGGATTGCACACCGCAAGAAGATGCCGTAAAGGAAATTAATACAGGCACGTATTGCTTTGACAATGCAAAGCTGTTTGCGGCACTGGAGAAGGTTACGAACCAGAACGCGCAGGGCGAGTATTATCTGACAGACGTTGTCGGCATTTTCAAGAGCGAGGGCGAAGTCGTCGAAGCTTATATGTCTGACGATATCGCTGAATCCATCGGGGTTAATGACAGACTTGCTCTTTCACAAGCAGAAGCATACATGCGGGAACGTCTGGCTGTGCGCCATATGTTGAACGGGGTAACGATTATTGATCCTTCATCGACATATATCGGAGCAGATGTTACGATTGGATCAGACACAGTACTGTATCCGGGAACCGTTCTTAAAGGCACTACTTCGATTGGTGAAGCATGTCATATCGGTCCTCATGCAGATATTGAAGACAGTATCATCCAAGATGGTGCTGCGATTAAACATTCGGTGCTATCCCAGGCAGAAGTTGGTCCTGATGCAACCGTAGGTCCTTTTGCCAATCTGCGCCCTGGCACCAAGTTAGGTCGTAACGTAAAAATTGGTGACTTTGTTGAAGTGAAAAATGCTACAATTGATGAAGGATCTAAAGTGTCACATCTCAGTTATATCGGGGATGCGCAGGTAGGTAAGAACGTAAATGTTGGTTGCGGGGCAATAACGGTCAATTATGATGGATATAATAAAGCTATAACAACCATTGAAGATGATGCTTTTGTAGGTAGCAACGTTAATTTGATCGCACCGATTACGGTTGGTAAAGGCGCTTATGTCGTTGCAGGCTCCACCGTAACACATTCCGTTCCTGAGAATGATCTGGCGATTGCTCGTCCACGTCAGGAAAACAAAGCAGGTTATGCGGAGAAAATCCGCGGACGTGCAAAAGCCAAGAAACAAAACGCCAAACCCGAATAAGGGGTTTTGATAACCAATTGCCTCCCGTTATGCGAGAGGTGCCGACATGTCGCAGACGCTTATAGATTCCAATGAACCAGCACGGAGGGTTTTTATTTTATGACTTATTTTGACTCGAAATTAAAAATATTTACTTGCAATTCTAACCCCAAGCTTGCTCATCAAATTGCTGATTATATCGGGATTCCTATGGGTGAATCTCATACAACCAGCTTTAGTGATGGCGAGATTCAAGTGAAACTCTCCGAGAGTGTTCGTGGCTGTCACGTATATATCGTGCAGTCAACTTGCTTGCCGGTTAATGACAATCTGATGGAAATGCTGGTCATGATTGATGCATTGAAACGTGCATCGGCCAAAACAATCAACGTAGTTATTCCGTATTATGGCTATGCGCGCCAAGATCGCAAAGCACGTTCACGTGACCCGATTACGGCCAAGCTGGTTGCCAACCTGATTGAAAAAGCAGGCGCAACACGTGTAATCGCAATGGATTTGCATGCGATGCAGATTCAGGGATTCTTCGACATTCCAGTCGATCATCTGCTGGGTGTGCCGATTCTGGCGCAATATTTCCGCTCGAAACAGATCGAAAACCCGGTTGTGGTGTCACCTGACCACGGTGGTGTGGTTCGTGCGCGCAAACTGGCTGATTTCCTGAATGCACCGCTTGCGATTATCGACAAACGTCGTCCTGAGCCGAACGTCAGCGAAGTTATGAATATTATCGGTAATATCGAAGGCAAAACAGCGATTCTGATAGATGACATCATTGATACTGCCGGAACAATTGTACTGGGAGCGAATGCTCTCATGGAAGGCGGCGTGAAGGAAGTATATGCATGCTGTACTCACCCGGTATTGTCTGGCCCTGCGATGGAACGTTTGGAAAATGCACCGCTGAAGGAAGTCATCGTGACGGATACAATTCCAATTACACATGCAAATCCAACAAGCAAACTTAAAGTGCTTTCTGTAGCACCATTGCTTGGGGAAGCCATCATCCGGGTTCATGAGGAATTGTCAATCAGCAAGCTGTTTGAAATTGAATAGGATGTCTGCATAAAGTAGTAGAGGGGTTACGTCTTCCGGTTGAACGGAAAATGTAACCCCTGTCGGCGTGCCGTTTTTAATGTGATAGAAAACCGCCTGGCGCATTAATATCCCGGGCGGGAAATAAAACGGAAGCGGCGTCTGTGAAAGAGTGTATCGGCAATTTCGACAAATTGACTATCGAAACGGGTAATCACACCAATCTCGATATGGGTATCACGGTCGTACACCTGCACAGGCACGTGATGTTCCAGATGATAAATAAAGTCACTATGTTGAGTCAGTTGTCCGTTATCTTCGCGCAAAACCCGCTCACCTTCCTGGGTGGATAAATGTTCAATACGTACTTTCCTGATATTATATGAAATATAACATTCGAAGTCTATGCCTCACCTAATGGATGCTCGAAGGAGGGAACAAGATGAAGTGGATTGTCGGACTTGGGAATCCAGGTTCAAACTATGCCAAAACCCGGCATAATATCGGTTTTATGGCACTGGATCGATTGGCAGATCGCCATAACATTTCGATTACACAGAACAAGTGTAAAGCATTGATCGGAGAAGGCAACATTGGCGGCGTCAAAACGGTATTGATTAAACCAATGACCTATATGAACCTTTCGGGTGAATCGGTACGAGCTTACATGGATTTTTATAAAGTGAACCTGGAAGATCTAATCGTTGTATACGACGATATGGATACAGAAATCGGCAAGGTACGATTGCGTTATCAGGGTAGCGCGGGTGGACATAATGGAATCAAGTCCATTATTCAGCACACAGGTACACAGCAGTTCAACCGGGTTCGTATGGGGATATCAAGGCCTGATCCGGGACATGCCATTGTAGACTACGTACTGTCAACGTTCATGAAGAAAGAAAAAGAAGCGCTGGAGCAGACGATTGAGCAAACATGTGATGCACTGGAATATAGTTTGACGAATACGTTCGAGCAAACGATGGCGAAATTCAATGGCTGATGCATTCCAGTAATATGGAATTTACACTGGAAAAAAGATTAATTGACGACTTTGATTCGGACAACCTGGGCATACTGGATGTATAAACCATGTTCAGGAGGCATAACTATGTCAGTGAATTATGTATGTCGGCATTGCCGTACCTTTATTGGCCAGATTGATTCGGCTAAAATTACGGAAGCACAGCTCGGTTTTCATTTCTTGACCCCCGACGAGCGGAGGGATATAATAGCGTATAATTCCGGTGGTGATGTTACCGTTCGGATTACATGCGATTATTGTAAGGAAGCGTTGGAACACAACCCCGAGCTGAGCCTGCTTGCAAATCCGCTCCAGTAGCTATTGCCTGTAGGGATTTAATTCATGCTATGGAATGGATAAATGTTGAAAAATGACAGAGAGGATGACCGCAGTTACAGCGGTTTGCCCTTTTTATAGCCTTGGCAGCCTGCTGAGGCTTCTTTTCAGTTGGGACAGAATCAAGGGTGTATTCAACTTTGTAATAGAATTCAGAGTGGTCCTGTAGGAACAGATGTGGAAATGTTTGGAGTAATCCTTTATGATGAAACAGGACAAAAAGGAATAAGTATCCAGTTTTTAAAAAATTCCAATGACCGAAGATGCTGCACATCGATGTGCAATAATCTATAATCAAGAAAGTTATAAGAGAGGTGCCCCTTTTGTTACAAGCACTCATACAGGCTTTTTCCAAAGATCCGGACTTTGCGTCCATTACAGCCGGGGTTAAATCCGGCATGAAGGAGCAATTGGTTTCGGGCCTATCCGGTTCGGCTCGTCAGATCATGCTGGCTACGCTGCACCAAGAGATGGATCGACCACTGCTCGTCGTGACACATAATATGTTTGCCGCACAAAAAATAGCGGAAGATTTACAGGAAGCGCTTTCATCAGATCGGGTGTTGATCTATCCTGCGAATGAACTTGTTGCTGCTGAGGCAGCGGTATCTAGTCCGGAGACACTTGCTCAGCGCATTGAAGTATTGGTTCGTTGCGCCCAGGGTTTCAGGGGCATTGTTGTCATTCCTTTTTCAGGGGTAAGACGTTATGTTCCGCTCCCGGAAGTCATGGCAAATGCACATATCCAGATTAAGCAAGGCAGCACGCTTCAACTGGATTCGTTCTTGCTTGAGATGGTAACGCTTGGCTATGAACGGGTTGAGCGAGTTGAATCTCGCGGAGAGATGAGTGTACGTGGAGGCATTATCGACTTCTATCCAGTGACTTCATCGATTGCATATCGGGTGGAGTTATTTGACGACGAAATTGATTCCATTCGTACATTTGACCCTGCGGATCAGCGTTCCATTGAACGGATAGAGGAAATTACTGTTTTGCCATGTAAAGAGTTAATCGCTGATCAGGAGCGTATGGAGAAGGCAGCGGATACGGCGGCAATTTTGCTTGAACAGCAGCTGGAGAAAATGACGGATCGCCAGGCCAAGTTGCGCCTTCGGGAAGAGATGCATCGGGAGATTGAGTTGCTGCGTCAGCATGTCTATTTTTCGGAAATGTACAAATACATCTCCCCGCTTTATCCTGAAAATAAAACGATTTATGACTATATGCCAGAAGATACCATTCTAGTGATGGATGAGCCGGCGAGATTGTCGGAAACCTCGAAACAACTGGACAGAGACGAATCGGAGTGGAACTTGCATCTGATGCAAAATGGAAAAACCTTGCCGGATCTGCCGTTATCGGCAGATGGGGATGATTTGCTCTATGAGCGTCCATTCCAGACCATCTTTATGTCGATCTTTTTGCGTCAGGTTCCGCATACCCAGCCACAGAATATTCTGAACTTTATCAGCCGGGGCATGCAGGATTTCCATGGACAGATGAACGTGCTGAAGGCGGAGATGGAACGCTGGCAGAAAGCCGGTGTTCAGGTGTTGATGCTTGCGAATGGCGAGGAACGGATGGACCGGATGCGCCGGGTATTGCAGGATTACGACATTCCTGAGCCGGAGATGCTGAATGGCAATTTGCAAACGGGATTTGAGATGCCGTCCATTCATTTGGCGGTGATCACAGAAGGTGAGATGTTCTCACAGAAGCAGCGTAAAGCCCGTAAACCGATTCGAAACATCGATAATGCCGAGCGTATCAAATCCTATAGCGAGCTGAAAGTGGGCGATTATGTCGTTCACCAGAACCACGGAATTGGTAAATACCTCGGGATTGGTACGCTTGAGGTTGCTGGTATTCACAAAGACTACATGCACATTCTGTATGCAGGCGGCGACAAATTGTCTGTTCCGATTGAACAGATTGATCTCATTCAGAAATATGTGGGTTCCGAAGAGAAGGAGCCTAAAATATACAAGCTGGGCGGTAATGAGTGGACACGGGTTAAAAATAAGGTTCGTTCATCCGTTCAGGATATCGCCGATGATCTGATCAAGCTGTACGCAGAACGTCAAACATCTAAAGGCTATGGGTTCGACAAAGATTCTGCAGAACAACAAGAATTCGAAGACATGTTCCCTTACGATGAGACACGTGATCAGATGCGCGCGATTGAAGAAATCAAAAAAGATATGGAACAAAACCGTCCCATGGATCGTTTATTGTGTGGAGACGTTGGTTACGGGAAAACTGAAGTTGCGATTCGGGCTGCATTTAAAGCGGCAATCGAGGGCAAACAGGTGGCGGTATTGGTTCCGACCACGATTTTGGCTCAGCAACACTATGAAACGTTCCGTGAGCGGTTCTCCGGTTATCCGTTCAACATTCATGTCCTTAGCCGATTCCGTTCCCGCAAGGAACAGAATGAGACCGCCAAGGGTATCAAAGCCGGTACAATAGACATTGTTATTGGTACACATCGCTTGCTGTCACAGGATCTGGTGTTTAAAGATCTGGGATTGCTTATTGTCGATGAGGAGCAACGTTTTGGTGTAACACATAAAGAGAAGCTCAAAAAGCTCAAAACCAACGTGGATGTGTTGACCCTCACGGCAACCCCGATTCCGCGTACTTTACACATGTCCATGTTGGGTGTACGTGACTTGTCCGTTATTGAGACACCGCCAGAGAACCGTTTCCCCGTTCAGACCTACGTGGTAGAGCATAGTCAGGCTCTTGTTCGTGAAGCGATTGAGCGTGAGTTGGCGCGTGGTGGTCAGGTATATTATCTCTACAACCGGGTACAAGGCATTCAGGAGATGGCAGCCGAAATCTCGGATCTGGTGCCAGAAGCCAAAGTGGGTGTTGGGCATGGGCAGATGACAGAAACCGAGCTGGAGAAGACGATTCTCGACTTCCTGGACGGAGAGTATGATGTGCTGGTGAGCACGAGTATCATTGAAACAGGTGTGGACATTCCGAATGTAAATACACTCATTGTGCATGATGCAGACAAAATGGGACTTTCCCAGCTGTATCAGTTGCGTGGAAGGGTAGGACGGTCTAACCGGATTGCCTACGCGTATTTCACATACCAACGGGACAAAGTGCTTACGGAAGTTGCCGAGAAGCGTCTGCAATCCATCAAGGAATTCACAGAGCTTGGTTCAGGCTTCAAAATCGCGATGCGAGACTTGTCCATCCGTGGGGCCGGTAACCTGCTTGGAGCAGAGCAGCATGGCTTTATCGCCTCCGTCGGGTTCGATCTGTACTCACAGATGCTGGCGGAAGAGATCAACAAACGTAAAGTTACCATGCTGGGTGAAGAGCCTGTTCCTTCTGATCAGTGGAATACAACGCTAGATCTCAGTATCGATGCCTACTTGCCATCGGATTATATTTATGACAGTATTCAGAAGATTGAGATCTATAAAAAGGTCGCAGTTATTGCTTCCTTCGACGATGCAATGGAACTGGAAGACGAACTGGTTGACCGCTTCGGTGATTTACCGGAAGCTGTAATTAATTTGATGGCAGTAGCCCGCCTCAAAGTGTATGGCAAAATCTATGGTATTGAGTCCATCACACAGCGTGGCGATGATCTTACAGTCAAGTTCTATGAAGGACGTGAACATGCCTTCGAGTTGTCAAAAATCGCACACATTGGAAATCAGTTCGAAAGACGTGTACAATTTGAACAAGGACCCCATATGCTGATTCATGTCAAAGGCAAGGGTCTTGGGGATAAGCAACTGATGGAGCTGGTAGAAAAGTTTCTGGAATCCATGAAGACTGCTTTTAAATCAAAGGGGGAACTAAAAGATGTTAGCAAAGTATAAAAAAGTGGGAAAAGTGCTGTCCGTAGGTATGGTAGCAGTACTGTCCCTGTCCTTGCTTGCTGCATGTGGCAAGAAGGAAGAAGCAAAAGCACCGGAATCAACAGATAAAAGTGCTGTTGTAGCTACGTATGATGGTGGCACAATTACAGCGAATGAATTCGACATGGAACAACGTGTCATGAAATTCCTCTATCCGGAATATGCACAAATGATGGAGATGGATGATTTTAAAGAATATCTCGTGAAGCAAGAGATTGCTTATGAATATTTGAGTGGCAAAGCAAGTGAAGAAGCCAAAACGGCTGGAGCCAAAACAGCATCTGAACAATTCGACAAAATGAAGGCTTCCGTGAAGGAAGAACAATGGACTGAAATGTTAAAGACTCAGAAATTGACTGACCAAAACATTAAAGATTACATGACTCGTATTATGACGGTAATCAAAGATAAAGAAACAGGCGTAACCGAAGATGCCATGAAGGCAGAATTTGAGAAAAACAAAGATCAGTATACAACAGCTTCTGTACGTCATGTGCTGATTACTTTTAAAGATCCTAAAACGCAAAAAGATCGTAAAAAAGAAGACACGTTGAAGCTTGCAAAAGAAGTAAAAGCGAAACTGGATGGCGGCGCTGATTTTGCCGAGATTGCGAAAAAATATTCCGAAGATCCGGGATCTGCTGAAAAAGGCGGACTTTATGAAAATACACCTGTTGCGAATTGGGTAGATTCTTTCAAGGAAGCTGCAAAAACATTGCCGCTGAACAAAATCAGTGATCCGGTTGAAACAGAGTACGGTTATCACATCATGAAAGTGGAATCACGTACGGAAGCAGATTACTCCAAGTTGACGGCAGAGCAAAAAGAGACACTGAAAAGCCAACTGGCGGCTGCTCAAATCGATACGTTTATGCAAAAAGAGCTGGATAAAATCATCAAAGAAGTGAAACTTCCAAAAACGGAGAAAAAAGAGGAAGGCACTACTGAAGGTACGACAGGTACTGGTACAGAAGGCACGAAAACAGATGGATCAAAAACCGATTCTAAAGGTACGGATGCAAAAACAGATCAAGGTACAACAGGAACAGACAAAGATGCAAAAACCGAAGAAGGTACAAGCAGTAAATAGTTTGACTCACAGTGATTTTAACATGCGTTTCAGAGAAGCCTAAGAAGCTTGCTGAACCGGATTATATTCACCGTAATATGGACAACCTATAACGAAGTACAGGGAGAACTACGGTTCTTTCTGTTACTTCGTTTTTTGGTTTACATGGAGCGTAAACGGTTAGAGATACAATTTTTATTACTTTATAAAAAAGTTAATTCACGATATTCCGCAAAGCATGTATAAGGATATGGGAACAGATGAATACTATGGTCAAGAAATCACACTAAACGTTCTGGGACTTTCCTCTACCCATTAAGGAACAGTAGTTGAAAAATCTTCTCGAGAAAGTGGGGCAACATGTAAATGAAAGCTACTGGTATTGTCCGCCGTATAGATGACCTGGGTCGTGTGGTCATTCCTAAAGAAATCCGTCGTACGTTGCGTATTCGTGAGGGAGATCCGCTTGAAATTTTTGTGGATCGGGATGGAGAAGTTATTCTTAAAAAATATTCGCCTATTGGCGAACTTGGTGATTTTGCCAAAGAATATGCAGAATCGCTGTATGAGAGCACAGGTCACGTTACGATGATTTCTGACCGGGATACCATTATTACGGTGGCAGGCGGCTCCAAGAAAGAGTATTTGGATAAACAGGTTGGCAGCCTTGTGGAAAGTTGCATGGAAAACCGTAAGACAATTATGGAAGCAACCAATGGTACTTATGAGCTTAGCAAAGATCATGACGAGACGTTATCCTCTTTTGTTATCGCGCCAATTATCTCTGGTGGTGATCCCATCGGAACCGTTATCCTGTTCAACAAGGATGAATCCGTGAAGATGTCTCAGATGGAGACTAAAATGGCAGAGACAGCTGCTGGCTTCCTTGGCAAACAAATGGAACAATAGATAGCAGATGGACTCCTGTGAGCCTGAACCGGGCATACGGGAGTTTTTGCTTTTTACATATAAGTTGAACTATAAGTGTTTAGACAAGTACTCCGATGACAGAATAACCTGGAGAGTAGCGGTTATCCCCAGGATTTTTTTTGGATTCCCTTTTCCAAAGGGGGAAAATCCGGTGATAAAGGCGAGGCATATGCTTCCGATGCAGCTTTCTTTCAGGGAGGCTAGAGGTTTTGATCTGATCACAGGTTTTGTGGCTCAAAGGATGTTCGTATTGTGTGCCTTCTGGCAGGTATAATAGCAAAGGAAGCCTTATGCTTCGTTTGAATGCCAGAATACACATGGAAGGAACCAGGAAATTGATAAAACAGCCATCTTCAGGAACAAGGCTGCTACAGGGTGCTTTTATCCTTGGGCTTGCCGCCATTATCTCCAAAATCATTGGTGCTTTTCAAAAAATTCCTCTTCAAAATCTGGGGGGAGACGGTGTCTTTGGTATCTACAATACGGTCTATCCGTTATATATGCTCATTATTACGCTGGCTGCGGCTGGGTTGCCCTTGGCTGTATCCAAATTCGTAGCTGAACAGAATGCCCTCGGCAGACCAGACGAGAGCCGAAGAATTATACGATTATCTTCGATGTTGCTTGGCGGATTAGGCATGATTACCGCGATGGTGATGTATGGAAGTGCACCGTGGGTCGCAGGTCTGATTGGGAATCAGCATGTGATTCCTTCCATCCGTGCAGCATCCCTGGCCTTGTTATGTGTACCGCTGATGACGGGTTTACGTGGATACTTCCAGGGAATGCAGCAGATGGTGCCTACAGCCGTATCTCAGGTGGTCGAACAGACGGTGCGGGTCACGGTCATGATTGTGGTGTTATTGTGGTTGATCCGCCAGGATGCTTCGCTTGAAACGGTTGCTTCCGGGGCAATGTTAGGCTCGGTAGCCGGAGGATGTGCAGGGCTCATCGTCATGTTGGGATTCGTATATAGACATCGGCGGAAAGAGCAGGAAGTACATTCGATGGATAGAGAGCCGATGTACACAGAAGATCGCAAGAAAAAGGGAGAGACAGTAAGTGAAGAGTCTTTGGATTCAGGGGCAGATCGGCATACTGGAGTAGTGGAACATGACGTTGCAGTAGTTGGAGGAAGCGGTCAAGCTCGTAAGATCAGACGCTCAAATGCCGAATGGATGCGTACTTTGCTTGTCTATGCCATTCCGGTTTGTCTTGGATCACTGGCAGTGCCCCTGATGAATCTGGTGGACACCTTTACCGTTCCACGTCTGCTACGCGGTGAAGGGCTGGATGATATGCAAACGATGGTATCCTTCGGCATCTACAACCGCGGATTGCCGCTGGTGCAGCTGGTGACGATGCTTGCCACGTCACTCTCGGTGCTGTTTATTCCGGCGATGGCCGAAGCGCGCCTGAAGGGCGGGCCAGAAGCCGTCAGGAAGCAAGCGGGCATGGCGCTGCGCTGGTTCTGGCTGATCGGTCTGGCAGCCTCTGCAGGACTTGCGGTGCTGGCAGACCCGATTAACCGCATGCTGTACGGGGATGCCGCAGGCACCGAAGCATTGCGGTATATGGCGCTGACGGCTGCAGGCAGCACCGTCAGCATCATCGCGGCGGCGCTGCTGCAAGGCCTCGGCGCCGTGCGTGCTCCTGCGTTCAGCATGCTGGCCGCCGCAGGCGTCAAGGTGCTGCTGAACGTCATGCTTGTGCCAGCGCTGGGCATCAGCGGCGCGGCACTTGCAGGTGCAGCCGCCTATATGCTGGCGGCTGGCCTGAATGTGGTGCTTCTGGCGCGGCTCACCGCCATGCACCCTGCTCCTGGCGCCGTCTTGGCGAAGCCGGCGCTGGTGATCGCCGCCATGAGCCTGGCGGCGCTAGGCATGGCCTGGGCCGCCGAAGCAGTGCTCGGCGGCTTGAGCATCGCAGCCACGCATCGGCTGGCTGCGATGGGCGTGAGCCTGCTGGGCATTGCCGCAGGCGCAGCCGTGTTTGTGCTGGCCGCGGCCCGGACAGGGCTGCTGACCGCCGCAGAGCTGGCGGCCTTGCCGAAGCTGGGGCCGCGTCTGGCGCAGCTGTTGCGCAGACTGCGTGTACTGCGCTAGCCAAATCATAGTTGCTATAGTGTAAGTTGATTGAGAGCCAGTACGACTGAAAAGCATGAAACAGCTACGCGGATGCAATTTTAGGATATCGACAGATTCTGGTATAATACGTTTAATTATTGAGCGCCATCCTGTTCAGATAAAAATGAGAGATGCTCATGCGCATATTGAAATGTTACATGAGTTAGAGGTAGGCCGGAAAAGCAGGATGGTTCGGATGGAGGTTAAGTGTAATGAGTGCAGCTTTGACAGTGGTAGGTCTTGGATCTGGAGATGCGGACCAACTGACTTTAGGTATTATTAAAAAAATGAAACATGCGGCTACATTGTATGTACGCACACTGGATCATCCTGTCTTGAATGATTTACAGCAGGAAGGGCTAGAGATGACGTCGTTTGACACAATATATGAGTCCAAATCCTCCTTCCCGGAGGTTTACGATGAGATTGCGAACCAATTAATCGACGCGGCTCGTAGCGGCGATGCAGGCACCGAGATTGTATATGCTGTACCAGGCCATCCAATGGTGGCCGAAGCAAGTGTACGACTTTTGAAAGAACGTTGTCCGCAGCAGGGCATTTCCTTACGTATTATGGGCGGAGAGAGCTTCCTGGATGAAGCCTTTATCCGACTGGGATTCGACCCTATTGAAGGTTTTCAACTGCTTGATGCAAGTAGCCTCAGCCCCGAATTGATACAACCCCAGCTGCATACGTTGATTGGACAAGTCTACGACGGTTTTACTGCATCCGATGTGAAGCTATGTCTAATGGAAGTATACCCGGATGATTATCCGGTGTTTGTGGGCCATGCACTTGGCGTACAAGATCAGGAAGTCATCCATAAGGTACCACTGCATGAGTTGGATCGTACTCCGGGATATGGCAACCTGTCGCTGATCTATGTGCCGAAAAATACAGATGATGCACTACGCCGCCGATCTTTCGCGCGATTGCACGAGATCGTAAACATTCTTCGCAGTCCGGGTGGCTGCCCATGGGATCAGGAGCAGACACATCAGTCGATTCGTAAAAACCTGATTGAAGAGACATACGAAGTGATTGAAACGATCGATGAGGATGACCCGGATCACATGAAAGAAGAACTGGGTGATCTGTTGTTGCAAATTATGTTGCATTCTCAGATGGAGGAAGAGGTTGGCACATTCAACGTATATGATGTTATAGAAGGACTTAATGACAAATTGATTTTCCGTCACCCGCACGTATTTGGCGATAATCAAGCCGAAGACGCGAATGAAGCCCTGCAAAACTGGGAACAGATGAAAGCAGAGGAGAAAAAACGTAAAGGCCAGGACGTAGAAAAAACTTCCGTACTGGACGGTATCCCCCGTGATCTGCCTGCACTTATGAAAGGATATAAGCTCCAGAAGAAGGCCGCCAAAGTTGGCTTTGACTGGGATGATGTGGAGGGCGTTTTTGCCAAGATCGAAGAAGAACTGGCTGAACTCAGAGAAGCGGTACAGCAAGGGCATGATGCAGAAGCACGCAAGCTTGAACTCGGTGATGTGTTATTTGCCACGGCGAATGTGGCACGTTTTATTGACACAGATCCGGAGGAGGCTCTTGCCGCCACGAACCGCAAGTTTGTGGCAAGGTTTCAGTACATTGAGGATCGGTTGCGTGAACAGGGCAAAACACCTGCGGAAAGTACGGTAGAAGAGATGGAGCGGTTCTGGCAACAGGCAAAGAAGGCCGGGCTCTGATTTTACTGATTTGTAAAAATACCCAGACACCGTATTCCATCAGGCTCGGCAGTGTGTTATGATGATACGAACGTGTGTTCAGCATTATATTGAGTCTGGTGTTTGAAGAGACATCATATCGGGTACTGGACTAAGATGATTCTCTGTCATGCAACGGCATAAGTTAAAAAAAGTCGTTGGTCAAGGCAGGAATTTAGCATGAAAGCCAGAATACATGTGTAGTAACCGTGCGAGAATCAACTTGGTTATTTTAAAACAGCCAAGGCTCGCAGATACTTTTTTTTCAATTTGGGAGGCTTTTAACATGAACAAAACAGACCTGATCAACAACATTTCAAACAAAAGCGGTTTGACAAAGAAAGATGTCGAGTCCGTATTGAACGGCTTTTTAGGAGAAATTACAGATGCACTTGCCAGCGGAGACAAAGTACAATTGATCGGCTTTGGCACTTTTGAGACCCGCAAACGTTCTGGTCGTACGGGACGTAACCCACAAACAGGGAATGAGATTGTGATTCCTGAGTCCACTGTTCCTGCATTCAAAGCAGGTAACAAACTTAAAGAAGCTGTAAAATAATGCGTCTTGATAAATTCCTGAAGGTATCTCGGTTGATCAAACGCCGTACTGTAGCCAAGGACGTTTCTGAACAGGGACGTGTTCTTGTAAATGGACGGGAAGCCAAGCCCAGCGCTGCTGTAAAGGTAGGCGATGAGCTGACGGTTCAGTTCGGTCAGAAGCTAGTCACCGTGAAGGTGGAGCGTCTTGCTGAGAGTACTAAGAAGGATGAGGCAAGCAGCCTCTATACCTTGGTTAAGGAAGAGCCGATTGCCAAGGATAACGGGATGGATTGGTAACAGAAATTTCTGATACATCTTTAGATCATTTAAATGAAGCGTTCTCCCAGTAAAGGGAGGACGCTTTTATGTTTTTTTTCCCAGAGACAAATGGAAAGATCAAAGAGACAGGAGTTCTAATCTGGGTATCTCATCCATAAGCTAGGTACTAAAGAAGGAGGGGTACATGCCATGGCTGAGCACGGAAAAGCTAAACAACACTATCTAAACATGCAAAATAGGAAACTGCTGGATCTAACAGGGGTTTCGAATGTGGAGAGCTTTGACAGTGAGGAGTTCTTGCTTCAGACCGAACTTGGGCATCTGACGATCCGGGGGCACAATTTACATATCAAAAACCTGAGCCTGGAGGAAGGTCTTTTATCCATTGAGGGTACGGTCAGTTCACTTCAGTATCTCGATCCCGGTTCCCAGTCCAAAAACAGCAAAGGCCTGTTTGGCAAGATGTTCCGATGATTCTGGATGCGCAGTGGATCACACTGACCTGGATGGTGTTATCGGGAGTTGTGATGGGTGTAGCTTATGACAGTTACCGGGTACTGTCAGGACAGCTGCGATTTCCGAGGTGGAGCATCCACACGTTAGACCTGTTGTATTGGGTCGCTTCCGCACTGTTCGTTTTCCGGATGTTGTATGCCGGAAACCACGGACAGTTGCGGTTTTATGTCTTTTTGGGGCTGATTATCGGAGTTTGCTTCTATTTTTGGCTTTTAAGTGTTACAACCCAGCATTTTGTGGTAATGTTAATTAAACTCGCGAGAACACTCATCCAGTGGTGTGGACATATCCTTAACATCCTGATTGTTGTGCCAGCGAAGGGAATATACAGATTGGTTCGTGTATTATTTGGTTTCATCATCGCGATCCTGCTATTCCTGGGCAAGCTGGTGTTGCAATGTTTAATCCCTTTCGGCAAGTTGTTCCGCTGGATGTTTAGGCCGCTACTGAGATATTGGGTAACGCCTCGATGGATGATCCAAGCGGGTACAAGAATTGCAGCGATATGGAAACGCTGGTTTCAAGGAGGTCGTCCGGGGAATGAGTAGAACACCTGTGGGTAGTAAGAAGAGCCCAGCTAATCAGGGAAAATCTGCTGGTGCACGAAGGCGTCTGATGCTTTGGTTGACATTTGTTGCTGTATTTGCGATCTGGGCAGGATATACGTTTCTTGTACAGAATGCGCAAATTTCGGACAAGAGTGATTACTTGGCCACACAGCAAACTTCGCAGCAGGATACGCAGAAACAGCTCGAGCAGCTGAAGTATGAGGTCAGTCGGTTGAAGGACCCTGAATACATAGGACAGCTGGCACGAAAAAAAGGTTACTATCTTCCTGAAGAAACACCAATTCAGGTCGAAGGGTCAGGGAACTGATGGAATCCAGTCTTTTGCTGAGCAAGGTTTGTTTTCCATGAGTCTTATGCGCGTAAACCGGAAAAAATAGGCGTTACAATGGGGTAGTGCTCAGTTGACCTTGGTTTATGGCATAAGGTATAATTACATTTAGCACAGCATGATTTTGGCATTCAAAAAATCGGGTTGTATATTTTTAAGGGAGGATCATTTTATTCTATGGCAATTGAAGTGGGCACCAAGTTAGAGGGCAAGGTGACAGGAATCACGCATTTTGGAGCATTTGTGGATCTGTCAGGAGGTGTCACGGGTCTCGTTCACATCTCGGAAATCGCCGACAATTACGTCAAAGATGTCAACGACCACCTGAAGCTGAATGACCAAGTCACAGTAAAGGTTATCAACGTTGACAAAGACGGCAAGATCGGACTTTCCATCAAACAGGCTGTTGACAAACCGGTAGAGCAACAAACTCAATCCAGACCCCCAAGAGCTCCTAGACCGGAACGCAGTGGAGGAGATCGCGAACGATTCAGCGGCGGAGGCCCAAGTGGTGGCCAAGGTCGTGGTGGTGGCGGCGGTGGATTTAACCGTGACCGCGGAGGCCGTTCTTTCAAGCCCGCAGCAGGCAAACCTTCATTTGAGGATAAAATGTCACGCTTCCTGAAAGATAGCGAGGAACGGATCTCTTCGCTCAAGAAGAATACAGAAGGCAAACGCGGTGGCCGCGGCGCTAAGCGTGTGTAATCTGTTTCAACCTGATTTGAATATATAAGTAAAACCGTTAGCCTACTGGCTAACGGTTTTTTTGTGCTTATTTTATATAATCTGATGACCATTTCATATTTCGATGAAACATCGGCTAGGCGTTTATTTTTAGGTAAAACGCGACATGATTTCTTCATGATTTACATTGTGCAGGGGAGAATAAGAACATTTGTCGTCTCCCATTTTTTACCGACAGGTTTCCATGGCATTCTCCAGTTATTCTGCTCAGATCATGACGACACCCTCTAACTTCTCGTTCAAAATCAGACATGCCACCGTTCAACAGTTTGCTCAAAAATGCTGGAAAGCACAATAAGGCCGAGGGTTTCACACCATCGCGCCGCAGCAGTTTCTTTTGTCGTAAACTTTTTGAAGCTCGTCCAGCTATTCTGACAAACTATGTCTTCTATTCTATCTATAATCAGAACTATCGAGAGTGAAACACGAAATCAAATAATCGAATGGGGTGCCTTGAGCATGATGGAGAAGTGGAATGTCATTCAATTTCCGGGGATGAAAGCAGGCAAGGGGGGTGCTGCAGCTCGGGAGGAGCTGTCGGTACGTCTGAAACAATGGCTGGGTTCCCGCAAGGCTGTCCAGGCTGTGGCATCTCGCAAGTGGGTGTTGCTACTTACTTTTATGGGGTTCTTATTGGGAAAGGCGATGATCCTGAATGAATTAACTCCTTTTGCGATTGCATACTTTGCCGTGATTGCTTTTATGCGCAGGGATTATATTATACCCGTTGGTGCGGCATTACTCGCAGGGAGTCTGTTTGCACCATTCCCGGTTTCGCTAATTGTAGCCTCTGAGATTGCCATCTTCTATCTGCTGTTCCGAGGGCTCGAGTCTTACGACCGTGCTGAATTATCTTATGCACCAGTGATGGTGTTTACGACAACTTTTATGGTGAAGCTATTCGCCGTTGTGATTGGGCCTTCGTTCAGTTGGTATGCGATGTTGATGCTCACCATGGATTCCGTGCTAAGTTTCGTATTAACCCTTGTATTCATTCAGGCTATCCCCATTTTTACGTATCGCAAAAAAAAATTCAGCCTAAAGAACGAGGAGATCCTGTGTCTGATCATCCTGCTGGCTTCCGTGATGACTGGGGCAGTCGGGTGGACCATTCAGTCTCTTTCGGTGGAGCATATGCTTTCCCGTTACCTCATTCTCGTCTTTGCGCTGGTGGGCGGAGCCCCCCTGGGTGCATCGGTTGGAGTGATTACGGGGTTAATTCTGAGTCTTGCCGATATGTCTGCCGTGTATCAGATGAGTCTGCTTGCTTTTGCCGGGATGTTGGCAGGTATGCTTCGTGAGGGGAAACGTATGGGGGTTGCCCTAGGGATGTTGCTAGGTTCATCTATTCTATCGATTTACTTGGGCGGCCCAAGTGACGTGATGAATTCCTTGTGGGAGACGTGTGCAGCTATCGTCCTGTTTATGTTAACACCCAAAAGCATGTTCACAGCAATCTCCAAATACGTACCAGGCACACAGGATCATACTAAATCGCAGCATGAATATGCGAAACGCATTCGGGATATTACGGCGGAGCGAGTAACACGTTTCTCACAGGTGTTCCGTCAGTTGTCACGCAGCTTCGATCAGATGTCCGGTACGGGGGAGCCGGTACATAAAGAAGGCGGGATGGATCATTTCATGAACGCGGTTGCTGAGGGTACTTGTGCAGGGTGCTTCAAGCGTGCGCAATGCTGGGATACGAAGTTTATTCAAACGTATAGCTATATGACCGATGTGATGAGTTCCATTGAGACAAACCCGGAGATGTCAGGTGACCAAATTCCGGTGGAATGGAACCGGGTGTGTGCCAAACCGGAGGAGGTACTCGAAGTGATGCGTGCCCAATATGGCCTGCATCAGCATAATATGCAATGGAAACGCCAGATTATGGACAGCCGTCAGCTGGTTGCTGAGCAATTGTCGGGTGTATCACAGGTGATGGAGGACTTGGCCAAAGAAATTCAACGCGAAAGTGAGGAGATGGTACAGCAGGAAGAACAAATTCGGGATGCACTGGAGTCATTGGGACTATCTATTCATTCTATAGAGATTATTAATCTGGAAGCTGGTAATGTGGAGATTGAGATTGTACATGCATATACAAGAGGGTTCGATGAATGCCGTAAAATGATCGCTCCGCTGATCTCTAACGTGCTGGACGAGCATATTGCTGTGTTGCATGAGACCATGACTGATCCCCGTCAGGGACTGGCAACCGTGACATTTGGTTCAGCGAAGACATTCGAGATCACGACAGGTGTAGCTGCCGCCGCCAAAGGAGGCGATGTGATGTCGGGAGACAGTTTCAGCACTGTGGAACTTGGCAACGGTACGTTTGCAGTGGCACTTAGTGACGGGATGGGCAACGGGGAACGGGCTCGTATGGAGAGCAGTGCTGCATTAAATATTTTGGAGCAACTGCTTCAATCGGGCATGGACGAGAAATTAGCAATCAAATCTGTCAATTCTGTGCTGATGCTGCGTTCTCCAGAGGAGATGTATGCCACCGTAGATATGGCATTGATCGATGAATATACGGCAGAGACAACGTTTATGAAAATTGGTTCGACCCCAAGCTTTATTAAACGTGGGCAGGAGGTTATTCAAGTTTCAGCGAGCAATCTACCGATTGGGATCATTAAAGATATTGAGGTCGATTTGGTCACCCTTCAGTTACAGCCGGGTGATATCTTGATCATGATGACGGACGGCATCTATGATGCTCCAGGATATGCAGTCAATAAAGAGCTATGGATGAAACGACTTATTCAGGAGATTCATACGGATGATCCGCAGGAACTCGCAGATTGCTTGCTTGAGAGTGTTATTCGCTATCAGCAGCAAGAGATTTTGGACGACATGACCGTTGTGGTTGGCAAAGTTGAACATTATCGCCCGGAATGGGCCACCTTACGTGTGCCTGGTATTAATCGTATGGAGCGTCCTCGCACCGTAAGTTAAATCTATTCGAATCCGTTTGAACTCTCTTCAATGTGGCAATGCTAGTCATAGAGTTGGAGAGTACGAAAAACGGAGGGATATCGGATGAAACAAATTTTGTTGATCACCGACGGTTGTTCCAATGTGGGGGTAAGCCCGGTACTGGCAGCTGCGCAGGCACGCGAAGAGGGTATTACAGTCAATGTCGTAGGTGTAATTGATTATGGCACGATTGGCGAGCTGGGTAGTCGGGAGATTGAGGATATTGCGAGAGCTGGCGGAGGCATCAGTCAGACTGTAGGCACAAGACAGCTTGCCCATACGATGCAGATGATGACGAGAAAAACAGTGGTTCAGACTATTCAACAGGCGGTTAATAGAGAGTTAACACAAATTTTGGGAGAGAAGGGGACCAAGACTGTAACGGATCTGGAACCATCCCAGCGCTCACAGGTTGTGGAAGTGATTGACAATCTGACGGAAAATGCTGCCCTGCAGGTCACACTTCTGATTGACGTCAGTGCAAGTATGAAACCGAAACTGGCAGCAGTAGAAGAAGGGATTCGGGATTTGATGTTAAGCCTGCAGGCACGAGTAGGCAAAAGTCGTTTATCTGTATTTCATTTTCCAGGCCGCCACAGCGGAGAGGATGCGGTAATGGATATCGACTGGACCGATGATCCCGGGCGTGTTCGTTCCTTGTTTGGACGGTTGCAAACAAAGGGTGCAACACCGACAGGCCCTGCAATTCAGAAGGTGATTGATTTTTACCGTTATGGTACACTGGAGGAACAGCAGGAAATAGAAGGGAACTATCGCATTGAAAGAGAAGGGATGCTCGGTGACAACGTTGTCTGATGCCTCTTTCCCGCCAGGAACCGTCATTACGGGGAAATGGAACCGAAGTCGGTATACGATTCGAAAGTTGCTGGGCAGAGGCGCCAATGGGGTTGTTTTCCTCGTCCAGCGTGGAGAGAATGGCAAACATTATGCGCTCAAAATGGGATTTGACCCGGTTGATTTGCAATCGGAGATCAATGTACTCAAATCATTTCAATTACAGCGTAATCATGAAGCCCTTCGGCAGAGCGGCATTCCTTCCTATCTTAAAGATGTGGATGATTATGCCGTTCGTGGACGGGATATTCCTTTTTATGTGATGCGCTACGTTCGGGGTGAGGCTCTCCATCATTTCATTCGGCGTCAGGGAACGGACTGGACACTGCTGGTTGGATTAAGATTGTTGCAGAGACTCGCTCAATTACATCAGGCAGGCTGGGTATTTGGTGATCTCAAACCTCAAAATGTACTCGTGTCCGATTACGGTCATGTCGAGCTGATTGATTATGGCGGGGTAACGTCCATTGGACGAAGCGTTAAACAGTTCACGGAATGGTATGACCGGGGATTTTGGAATGCAGGTAGCCGAACTGCGGATGCTACATATGATGTGTTTGCGTATGCGCTTTTGATGATTCATATTTTGGAAGCGGACGCGCTGAAGTCTTTGGCTGCAGATGGCCTCCCACAATTGCGGAATGTGAGTCAACTTGTGATGTTGGTGGAAAAAAGCGAACGGCTGGCCCCTTTTCGTGAATGGATTATAGTGGCCCTACGGGGACAATTCCAGAATGCAGACCATGCTGCAAAATCGTGGAAGGAATTAATGGCACGTCCTACACAGATGCGCCGGCGTTCCAGAAGCAGCACACCGCGATGGCTGAAAAATGCATTTGCTCTATCGGTAATTCTACTTATCGGTGTACTTATCTATGCACTACGTTTTTGATGTTGGGCGTGCATATACATAACGCAAGGAATGAGGAACAGGTATGGAAGCTTCACGCTGGGAGACACTGGTGGATAACGTACTGGATGCAGCGGAAGAGCATCAGTTATGGGTTCCCGGGGACCGGATTGTCATCGCTGTATCGGGCGGGCCGGATTCGGTAGCTTTTTTGCATATCATGCATGAGATCAGCAAGCGACATGTGCCGCTTGAATTGATCTGTGCCCATGTACATCATGGATTTCGGACGGAGTCGGATGAAGAGGCCCGTCAGATGATGGATGTGGCACGTCAGCTTGGCCTTGCATTTGAGTGGGTCAAAGCCGATATACCTTCCTATATGAAACAGACAGGTCAGGGTCCACAGGAGGCAGCGAGGAACCGGCGTTACGCCTTTTTGCATGAAGTGGCTGACAAATATGGGGCAGCAAGTATTGCCCTGGCACATCATGCCGATGATCAGGCCGAGACAGTTATGCTTCATTTGCTCCGAGGTAGCGGGCTTTCGGGGCTGGCAGGTATGAAGTTCAAACGTCGTGAAAAAAATGTGGAACTTATCCGTCCATGCCTTCGTATAAACAAGACAGACCTTGTAGAAGCTTGTATTACACAGGGTTTTACTTATTTTCATGATGAGAGTAATGATCAACGAAAATATCGGCGTAATGCGATTCGTCTGGATGTGCTTCCATTTTTGGGGCAATATAATGGACAACTCACGCCGTCACTGAATCGACTTGCCGAAATTGTGGGTGACGAAGACGATTTCATGGAGCAGAGTACTCATGACACATACAGGTGTCTAGTGCAGGTGAACGGCGGAAGGCAGACCTTTGAGGTGCCTTCCTTCTTGAAGTTACATGTCGCTTTACAACGAAGGTTGATTAAACTAATATTGAATTATCTGCCTTTGGACAGTGATTTTGTCGACTTTACCCGTATTGAAACTATTCGGCGCAAGGTCATGGAGACCGAGGTGACGACCTGGAGCCTGGATATAGGACAGACACTCGTATGTGCCCGGGAGTATGATCTGATTTCTTTTGGCGAACGGGCAAGTGCACAGGGTCAATCTTACGAGTATCGTCTTGCACAATGGAGCGGAACTTATGAGCTTTCACTCACCGAGATTAACCGATATATCCGGTTGATGCCGATGAGTCCCGAAAACTATCATGTACCGGAATCGGCTGATCAGGCCGCATTTGATGCGAATGGGCTTCAGATGCCGCTGGTTGTACGTTCACGGTTACCTGGAGATACCATGAAGGTAATGGGATTAAACGGGAGCAAAAAGGTGAAAAATATTTTCATCGACGAGAAGATTCCCCCATCTGTCAGACCACGCATTCCTGTGGTTTGTGATGGAGCAGGCAATGTCATCTGGTTACCGGGTGTTCGCCGGTCCGATATGGCTCCTGTCAGGGAGAGCACTTCCGCAATCCTGTACATGACTGTAGGCGATTCAGCGATTCAGGGGTAGTGGTTATGGTTCAGGTAAGGCTTTCATAGTATAACTTAGGAGGTTCGCACAGTTGCAGAACGACATTCAGGAAGTATTGATCAGTGAAGAAGAAATTCAGAGTAAGGTTAAGGAATTAGGCGCAACACTTAGTGCCGATTATGCTAACCGGAACCCTTTGGTCATTTGCGTGCTCAAAGGTGCGTTTATATTTATGGCTGATTTGGTTAAGAACATAACGGTACCGGTTGAGATGGATTTTATGGCCGTATCCAGTTATGGTGCATCTACCAAGTCATCCGGTGTTGTCAAAATCATCAAGGATCTGGATGTATCCGTTGAAGGACGTGAAGTTCTGATTGTCGAAGATATTATCGACAGCGGACTGACCCTCAGCTATTTGATTGAACTGTTGGAAAACCGCGGTGCTGAAACCGTACGTGTGGTGACATTGTTCGATAAACCATCCGGCCGCAAAGTGGAACTGGAAGCTCACTACACGGGCTTTGATATCCCTGATGCGTTCATCGTGGGGTACGGTCTGGATTATGCCGAGCAATACCGGAATCTTCCTTATATCGGGATTCTGAAACCAGAAATCTACACAAGCTGATATCCAGTAAGGCCGAAGCCTTGAGCTGTTCTTGGCTTCTATTGAGAAGCCATGTCGGGCTATGTTAAAATAATTAAAGTGTCTCGAGAGGAGGTAGGGGATGAATCGGTTCATCCGGAATTCTGGTTTTTATTTGATTCTTTTTTTAGTTGTGGTGGGTTTAGTTAGATTTATCACAGATGGAAACGATGTTATAGAAAACCCTAGATATGATCAGTTTCGTGCTGAGGTTAAAGCCAACAATATCGCCGAAGTGACTGTTCAATTCAACGGTCAGACATATCTCGTGACCGGCCGATACAAACAAGCACCTGATGGGGCCAAATCAGAAAATTTCTCAACGTATATTCCTCCTACGGATGAGGCAATTACCGAACTTGTAGCTGCAAGTGAAGCTAACAAATTTGAATATCATCAGGAACCAATGAAAGGTGACAGCATCTGGTTGACGTTGCTGACTTCCTTTATTCCTTTGATCATTATGTTCCTGCTGTTCTTCTTCCTGTTTAATCAGGCTCAAGGCGGCGGCGGTAAAGTAATGAACTTTGGTAAAAGCCGTGCTCGCCTCTACAATGAAGAGAAGAAGCGCGTTACATTTGAAGATGTGGCGGGTGCAGACGAGGAGAAACAAGAGCTTGTTGAAGTCGTAGACTTCCTCAAGGACCCTCGGAAGTTCGCAGCCGTTGGGGCACGTATTCCGAAGGGCGTATTGCTCGTAGGTCCTCCGGGTACAGGTAAGACTTTGCTTGCTCGTGCTGTAGCTGGTGAAGCAGGTGTACCATTCTTCAGCATTTCCGGTTCCGACTTCGTTGAAATGTTTGTCGGTGTCGGTGCATCACGTGTACGTGACTTGTTCGAAAATGCAAAGAAAAATGCGCCTTGTATCATCTTTATTGACGAGATCGATGCAGTAGGACGTCAGCGTGGTGCTGGTCTGGGCGGCGGTCACGATGAGCGTGAACAGACCCTTAACCAATTGCTCGTTGAGATGGACGGATTCGGTGCAAACGAAGGTATTATCATCGTTGCCGCAACGAACCGTGCAGACATTCTGGACCCTGCGTTGTTGCGTCCAGGCCGTTTTGACCGTCAAATTACAGTGGATCGTCCAGACGTCAAGGGCCGTGAAGCTGTACTGAAAGTACACTCCCGTAATAAACCGCTCACGAAAGATGTGAGATTGGACATCATCGCGAAGCGTACAACAGGTTTCTCGGGTGCAGACCTGGAGAACTTGCTGAATGAAGCGGCATTGCTTGCAGCACGCCGTAACAGAAAAGATATATCCATGCGTGAAGTAGATGAGGCGATTGACCGAGTCATCGTTGGTACGGAGAAGAAAAGCCGTGTCATCAGTGATCGGGAGAAACGCATTGTTGCTTATCACGAAGCAGGCCATACCATTGTAGGATACTTCCTGGAACATGCTGATATGGTACATAAAGTGACCATCATTCCGCGCGGACGTGCGGGTGGATATGTAATCATGTTGCCAAAAGAAGACCGTATGCTCGTTACCAAACAGGAGTTGCTGGATAAAGTAACCGGACTTCTCGGAGGTCGCGTGGCGGAAGAATTGTTTATCGGTGAGATCGGTACCGGTGCATACAGTGACTTCCAACAAGCGACAGGTATCGTGCGCAGCATGGTTATGGAATACGGTATGAGTGAGAAACTGGGTCCAATGCAATTCGGAAGTTCACAAGGACAGGTATTCCTTGGACGGGATATCGGTCATGAACAGAATTACTCGGATTCCATCGCATATGAGATCGACCAAGAGATGCAGCGCTTTATTAACGAGTGTTATGAGAAGTGTAAAGCTCTCCTTACCAAACATACAAGAGAGATGCATCTGATCGCTGAAACACTGCTTGAAGTGGAGACACTGGAAATGGATCAGATCAAGCAATTGATTGAAACAGGTTCCTTGACACCAAAAGCAGAAGGTGATAACTCAGGAGAAGGTACGCCAAATGAAGGCGGCGAGCCAATCATTGATAACATCGGTGATGTTCGCGTTCGCATTCAAGGCAAAGATGAAACATCTGAGCCACCAGCTGGAGATATTCCAAACGAAGCTCCTGACCTGGATAAGGGCAGCAATGATCCGAATGATGGTGGCTCAAAGCCAACATCTTAATATGTAACATGTCTGGTCATGTGACCGGAATGAAAAGAGAGCCCTTGTGGCTCTCTTTTTTTGTAGGATTTATTCAAGATCAGAAGAAACAGATAATCAAGAGCTATATGGCGAACCGGATAGCATAAGGGGGATAAGGCAGTATATCCTGCCTTTTTTCATTTATTGACAGAGTCGTGAACGTTGTGTACATTAGTTGTTAAACCGCTTGTGATTCGTTTCACCAGCGAACATAACGACATAGGTTAGTCCATGAAACAGCGCTTGACGCTGTCCCGATAAGGAGAGGATCACAGGTGGAAGCTCTGGCTTTAGAGCGCAAGGCTGAGATGAATCGTGAGTTGCGTGAGCGGCTGATGGAACTCAAGAAGGAACGTAATGCTATTATTCTTGCTCATTATTATCAACGTGATGAAGTACAGGAAGTCGCAGATTTCCGGGGAGACTCTTTCCTGCTGGCCCAGAAGGCAGCGCAAACAGATGCGGATGTTATTGTATTCTGTGGTGTTCATTTTATGGGTGAAAGCGCTAAAATTCTGGCTCCGGGCAAAACCGTTTTGATCCCTGATGAACGTGCCGGGTGCCCAATGGCAGACATGGTGAACGTGGACGGATTACGTAAGCTGAAGGCACAACACCCGAACGCCAAGGTGGTCACCTACATTAATTCCTCGGCTGAGATCAAAGCAGAAACAGATATTTGCTGTACATCAGCGAATGCTGTTCGTGTAATCCAGTCTGTGGATTCCGAAGAAATCATCTGGGTACCGGACAAAAACCTGGGGCATTATGTACAGCAGCACACAGACAAGAAGATGATAATATGGGAAGGTTACTGCAATACACACGATATGCTTACGGTAAAAGATGTTGTTGAGATGAAGGCTAAATATCCGAATGCTGAGTTTGTGGTGCACCCCGAGTGTCGCCCTGAAGTTGTAGAAATGGGGGATTTTGTAGGCAGCACAACAGCCATTCTGGAATATTGCAAGAAATCCTCCACTAAGGAATTCATTGTCGGCACGGAGGATGGCACAGGATATCAGCTTCGCCTCGACAGTCCGGATAAACAGTTCCATTTTGCGACTAAGTTCCTGGTATGTCCGAACATGAAGGTGAACAACCTGAAGAAGCTGGTCAAATGCCTGGAGACGATGAAGCCTCAGATCTATGTCCCACCGGCTGTTGCTGATAAAGCCAGAGAATCACTAGAGCGCATGTTACTGGTGAAGTAACATGCGTTACTCTTGCTCCGAGACAGGTGAATAAGATGATACCGCAATATATATATGATTTTGACCTCTCTGCGCTGCCAATGGTGGAGACCGATGTACTGGTGATCGGTTCAGGCATTGCTGGTCTGTTTACCGCAATTAAGGCTAGCGAACAGCATCGTGTTCTGATGATTACGAAGAAGTCTTTACTTGAGAGTAACACCAGATATGCGCAGGGCGGGATTGCGGCTGTTATTGCTGAAGATGATTCTCCTGCGTACCACTTGCAAGATACTCTTGTTGCCGGAGCCGGTTTGTGTCGATCCGAGGCAGTTGAAGTATTGGTGAATGAGGGCCCGGACGGTGTCAGAGAACTGATCCGTCTGGGAACATTGTTCGATCTGGAGAACGGCGAGTTGGCGTTGACGCAGGAAGGTGCGCACAGCCACCGCCGTATTTTACATGCCAATGGGGATGCAACTGGATATGAGATCGTTAGGGCGCTCGCTGTTGAGGTTCACGAGCATTCAGGCATTGACGTTTGGGATGAGCACTTTGTGGTGGATTTGATTACGGATCGAGGAGAATGTATCGGTGCTCTGATTCTGAAAGAAGACGGCTCAAAGGTGTTTGTCAAAGCAAAAGCAACAGTGCTCTGCTCAGGCGGTGCGGGACAGCTGTATCGTTATACGACGAATCCGGATGTAGCTACAGCTGATGGGGTAGCTATGGCATACCGTGCGGGGGCTATAGTTCGTGATATGGAATTCATCCAGTTCCACCCGACATCCTTATGTTACCCGGGAGCACCCCGTTTCCTGGTATCTGAAGCGGTACGCGGGGAAGGTGCTTACCTCCGCAACGTGAAGGGTGAACGATTCATGGAGAAATATCATGCCCAGCTTGAACTGGCGCCTCGTGATATTGTAGCTAGAGCCATTGTCAGCGAGATGGAGCTGACAAACAGTACCTTTGTTTACCTCGACATTACCCATGAGCTACCGGAGATGGTGAAACATCGTTTTCCTACCATTTATGAAACTTGTATGCGTTACGGTCTCGACATGACTACAGATTGGATTCCGGTTGCACCTGCTGCGCATTATATGATGGGCGGAGTAAAGACGGACTTGAGTGGTGAGAGCAGTATCCCCCGTTTATTTGCCTGTGGCGAGGTATCCTCTACCGGCGTGCACGGAGCTAATCGACTAGCGAGCAATTCCTTATCTGAAGCGATTGTATTTGGACGCAGAATCGTGGATCGTATCCATGCGTTGCCGGCCATCGAAGAATCACTTGGAAGAGATGTGAAATCTCTGAGCATGGAGAATAAGAATATTAGCCGTGCAAAAGAACGGCAACATTCCAAGCCGGTATCGGAAAGACGTTTACGTCTGCAAAAGATGATGGTTCGTCAAGTGGGACTGCGAAGAAACGGAAAGAACTTGCAACAGGCAATGGATAAAATGCAACAGGAGTTGTCTTTTTTTGATCAAAGACTTACCCAAAGAGAAGAACTGGAGTATGCGAACCTTCTGACTTGTGCGTGGCTTGTAACCAGCGGAGCGCTGCACCGTGAGGAGAGCCGAGGAGCACATTACCGTGAGGACTTCCCTGCACGAGACGATATAATATGGCAGAAGCATAGTCTGCAGCAGCGAGAACAAGCGATTGTGGAGGAATGGATGTCATGATACTGAACGGATATAATGAGGAACTAATTGAGACGATCAAAGGCTGGCTGCGCGAGGATGTAGGTGCAGGGGATGTCACAACGAATGTGACCATTCCAGCGGGTAGTGAATCCAGGGCTGTGATTCATGCCAAAGATCATGGAGTCATAGCGGGCATAACGATTGCAGAGCTTGTATTTCAAGTCGTAGATCCGGAGCTTCGTTATACAGCAAAAGTAAAAGACGGTGATACAGTCACTCCTGGAACCATATTGGCTGAAGTTGAAGGGAGTACACATTCGCTCCTGACTGGGGAACGGCTCGCACTTAATCTGTTACAGCGTATGTCCGGTGTTGCTACCCGAACACGTTCCTACGTAGATGCTCTTGATGGATTGAAGACCAGACTTGTCGATACGCGCAAAACAACACCAGGCCATCGCTTGCTGGAAAAGTATGCTGTACGTGTGGGGGGCGGAGCCAATCACCGGTTTGGACTGTATGATGCCGTTATGATCAAAGACAATCATATTAAAGGTGCAGGTAGCATTACAGAAGCTGTGCAGCGAGCACGGGCAGTTATTCCGCATACGATGACGATTGAAGTTGAAACGGAAAACATTGCTCAAGTACAGGAAGCCTTGCAAGCTGGGTCAGATATCATTATGCTGGATAACATGCGGCCTGATCGGATGCGAGAAGCAGTCGCTCTGATTCGTGAACAGGCTCCGCATGTGAAGATAGAAGCATCCGGCAATGTGTCACTTGAAACGATTCGCGGAATAGCGGAAACGGGTGTGGATGTAATTTCGGTTGGCAGGTTAACCTATTCTTTTGAGAGCCTGGATATCAGCCTGGATTTAAACGAAAAGAAAGAGGGGTGAACCTCTTTGATTCTAGTCGTAGACGTGGGCAATAGTAACATCGTGCTCGGGGTATATCAGGGCCGTGAACTATTGCATCATTTTCGTCTCAGCACATCTCGTCAGTCCACAGTGGATGAATACGGCGTATTGATTTATAATTTATTTCATATGTCCGGTATTTCTGCCCGGGACATTGAGGGTGTCATTATTTCATCAGTGGTTCCACCGCTGGTGAGTGTCATCGAAACGATGTGTGTGAAATATGTGGGCAAAAAACCATTGCTGGTTGGGCCCGGTATCAAGACCGGCCTGAATCTACGATATGAGAATCCGCGTGAAGTAGGGGCGGATCGGATCGTGAATGCTGTGGCGGCCGTGGAAAAATACGGCGGCCCCCTTGTGGTCGTTGATTTTGGTACAGCCACGACGTTCGACTGTATTGATGAGAAAGGCCATTACCTGGGAGGCGCGATTGTACCTGGTATTCACATTGCTACCGAAGCTCTTTACGAGCGAGCAGCGAAGCTACCGCGAATTGAGCTGGAGAAGCCGAAGAAGGTGATTGGGCGCAATACCGTGCATGCCATGCAGTCCGGCATCATCTATGGTTATGCTGGCCAAGTGGACGGCATCGTAGAACGAATTCGCGAAGAGATGAAGGCTGAACCTATGGTTATTGCCACAGGAGGTCTTGCTACTCTGATTGCAGAAGAAACCCGTAGCATTGAGAAAGTTGATCCACTGCTTACGCTTGAGGGACTACGTGTCATCTACGAGCGGAACCGGGAAAGGTAGACATACAAAGGGCGGCATACAGCAGGCTGGAATTACAGCTTAAATGTTGAGCCGTTTTTTTCTGTTACGATATTAAAATGACACGCCAAAGGAGGCTGAATGACTTGGAAAACAACAACAAACATGACCGATTGATCCGTGGTACAGCGATGAATGGAAAGGTAAGAGCGTTTGCCGTTCAGACCACAGAACTGGTAGAAGAACTGCGTAGAAGACATGATACGTTTCCTACGGCTACAGCAGCTATGGGGCGTACAGTAACGACAGCAGCCATTATGGGTGCCATGCTTAAAGGTGATGAGAAACTAACTATACAAGTGAACGGAGATGGCCCAATTGGCCAGATCGTAGCCGACGCTAATGCCAAAGGTGAGGTGCGCGGTTATGTTTCCAATCCGCATGTACATCTGCCAAGCAATCGTTTTGGCAAATTGGATGTAGCTGGGGCGGTGGGTACAGAAGGTTTCATTAATATAACGAAGGATCTGGGACTGAAAGACCCGTACCGTGGTAGCATTCCGATTATCTCGGGCGAACTGGGCGAAGACTTTACGTATTATTTTGCTCAGTCAGAACAGACGCCTTCTGCTGTTGGAGTGGGTGTGCTGGTTGATACGGATAACTCGGTTATTGTTTCGGGCGGATTTATTATTCAGCTTCTCCCAGGCCTCACTGATCCCGAGATTACAGAAATCGAGAATGCCATTGGTGCACTGCCTCCGGTGACAACCTTGTTGAACGAAGGACTCGAGCTAGAGGAATTGTTGCGCAGTCTCCTGCCGGATGTGCAGGTCATGGGCGAACTGGATATTCGTTTTAGATGTAGTTGTTCTCGTGAACGTCTGGAACAAACCTTAATCAGTCTTGGTCAGTCCGAGCTGGGGCAATTAATTGAAGAAGAAGGGCAAGCTGAAGTGGTCTGCCAATTCTGTAATGAAGCGTATGATTTTAACAAAGAGCAGCTAGAGGCCATCCTAGAACAAGCCAAGAATTGATCGATGCGGGGACGGGATGAGGTATGACCAGACAGGAAAAAGGATTATGGACGGCGGTCGTTATTTTGACACTTGGCGTGCTCGTGATGGGTACATTCATGGCGATGCAGGTGCTTCATCAGGGGAAAGAAGATGCAGAGACACCTCATGATGCCAACAAGGAAGAGGGAAGTACGGTTGCAACGATTAACGGTGAAGTGATTACGGATAAAGATTGGACAGATGCATTAAAACGACGTTATGGCAGTGAAATCCTGCTGCAGATGTTGAACCGAAAAGCGGTTTATGCTGAAGCCCTTCAACGCAATCTGGTGGTTACTCCGAAAGAGATCGCAAGAGAAATGGCTGGAGCGATGGATGGGTATGATTCAGAGAAGTCATACTATGATGCTATGAAATCACAGCTTGGCCTGTCGAAGCAGGATCTCGAATTAGAGGCAGGTTACCGTCTACTGCTCGAAAAGATTGCTACCGCAGGTATTCAGGTGAAGGATGACGATATTCAAAAATACTGGGTAGAGCATCGAGAAGACTATATCACCCCTGAGAAATATGATCTGTCTATTATTGTGGTAAAAGAAAAGTCTGATTCAGAGGCTATATTGACGGAGCTTCGGAACGGGAAAGATTTCGAAGAAATGGCTCGCTCCGAATCAGAGGATAGTTACTCCCGAGATGCGGGAGGTAAACTAGGGTGGATTGATCAGAACGACCCTTTCCAACCTAAATCCATTTTGCAAAGGGCTGCCAATATGTCAATCGGTGATATTGCTGGTCCAGTGAAAGTTGAGGACGGTTATGCCATCATCAAACTGAATGACAAAGCCGAACGCCAGGAGCAGTCAGCAAAGGAAGTACATGAAGAGATTCGTATGGAGCTGGCCTTAAGTCAGGCTGATCCACTTCCGCAAGTGGAACAGATGCTGCGCGATAAATACAAGGCTGTGATCATCTCCGAGATTCCTGCCTCCTGAAACGAAGATTGACAATTTTCCTGTCTTATAGAAGTTGCATCTTGATAAAAATACTTTGTCTACGGTCTCAGGGCCCAAGGCAAAGTATTTTTTTGAGTACTCATATTGACAATGGCGTGTAACGTTGATAAGATGAAAATAATCAAAAACCTACTCGTTTACTCGGATATAAATGCATCATAATATGCATGAATTTAGATGTTTTCAATGTAATAAAGAAACTTTCGGAAAACTCGGCGCTACCTACACCTGTTTGCGTGGTTCTTTATGCAGAAAGGAACGGATAATCACCGGATTTCCGCAGTTCTTCATAAACATCCAGAGGCTGACTCGCACAAATCACATAAGTTTACAGGAGTTAAGTACCATTTATACCATTAAGGAGGGCATTCATATGGCTAAAGTAGTTAATAACGTAACTGAACTCATCGGAGGTACTCCGCTTGTTCGTTTGAACAATATCGTACCTGAAGGTAGTGCTGAAGTATTGGTGAAGCTGGAATACCAGAACCCAGGATCAAGTGTTAAAGATCGGATCGCAGTTAGCATTGTTGAAGAAGCGGAAAAAGAAGGCAAGCTGAAACCGGGTGGTACGATCATTGAGGCAACAAGCGGTAACACGGGGATCGGCCTCGCGATGGTTGCTGCTGCTAAAGGCTACAAGTCTGTTATTGTAATGCCTGAGACGATGAGCTTGGAGCGTCGTAACCTGCTTCGTGCTTATGGTGCTGAGCTTGTACTTACACCTGGAGCAGAAGGAATGAATGGTGCAGTCAAAAAAGCCGAAGAGCTGTTGAAAGAAAACCCGTCCTACTTCATGGCGGAGCAGTTCAAAAACAAAGCAAATGTGAAGATTCACCGCGAAACGACAGGTCCTGAAATCGTTGAAGCGATCCAGTCTGTAGGCGGCACGCTTGATGCATTTGTTGCGGGCATCGGTACTGGCGGAACAATCACAGGTACGGGTGAAGTGTTGAAAGAAGCGTTCCCTGGAATCAAAATTGTGGCTGTAGAGCCGGCAGCATCACCAATTCTGGCTGGTGGCAAACCGGGTCCTCACAAAATTCAGGGAATTGGTGCAAACTTTATTCCTGAAATTTTGGATCAAGAAGTATATGACGAGATCATTCACATCGAGAATGATGATGCATTTGAAACGGCTCGTGCTGTTGCAAAAGAAGAGGGTATTCTGTCCGGTATTTCATCCGGTGCAGCGATTCGCGCAGGACTTCAAGTAGCCAAACAACTGGGTGCAGGTAAACGCGTTGTCGTTATCGTGCCAAGTAATGGCGAACGTTATCTGAGCACACCGCTTTACAATTTCGAGGCGTAATTCAGACATAGGACCTATCTTTTACCGGATAAGCTTAATGTTTCTGAACAGTTTATATCAATCCTTTCTGCCCTGACGGGTAGGGAGGATTTTTTGCGTAATGCTTTTAAAAGCAACGGCGCTTTAGTATACTATCAAACAATAAGAACTATATAAGTTGAACACTCGGTTGCACAACTTATATAGTGACACAAGAAGGGCGGCGGGCCGCAGTGACACACCTGATGACAACATACGCCGACTGGGAAGCATGGGCTGGACAAGGCTGGACAATGTTACCATATATAACGAAGTCGGATGAGGGACCGTATCATGGCGGTTTACCGCTAACGTGGGAGGCAGCGTGGCAGCAAGCATCTCCTAATGCAATTGTGCTGGAGAATGGCAAAGGCGGAAGGTATACTTTCCTCGGCTTAAATCCGGTATCCATCGTTTCCGGCAAAGGACAGGAAGCCACAATTCATGACGTGTTTCAAGGAACAAGCAGAACAGATCAGGGCAATCCGCTGGATGTGCTAAAACGGTGGACATCACCTTACCGAGCACCCAAGGTTGACGGAGCACCAGATTTTGCAGGCGGTTGCGCCGGATACCTCAGTTATGATGTAGCCAGATCACTGGAGAAACTGCCAACGATTGCTGAGGATAATCCTGCACTTCCAGATTACTGGTGGATGCGCTTTGAGGAAATATGGGCATACGACCATGAGCAGCAGGCTCTTTTTTGTATGGTGCATCTGGAAGTGAGTGCTGAACAGCAGGAACAGGCCAATCTACAGAGTCTCTATGCTGCGGCTGGGAAACGTGCGGTAGCCATGCAGCAACGCTGGCTTCATATTATGGGTTTCGCTCAGGCAGAGGAGCAACAGCAAGCGTTAGAGCTCCGTCACAGGCGAGTTCATCTTGCCCTACGCACAGAAGAATCCGAACGGGAAACAGAGGGATGGAGGACGTCCTTCCCACAAAAGGATTTTGAACAAGCTGTTCTTCAGGTACAGGAGTATATCAGGCAAGGCGATGTATTTCAGGTTAATCTGTCCCTGCGACATGAAAAGCAGCTCCAATCCAGTAGCGAGCATATCTATGAATGGCTGCGTATCGTGAACCCGTCACCCTATATGGGAATGCTTCGCAGTCCCGAATTCCAACTGGTCAGTGGATCGCCAGAATTGCTCGTCAAAGTGGAGAACGGCAAAGTGAGTGCGCGGCCCATCGCAGGAACACGAAGAAGAGGACGAGATGAAGCAGAGGATCAGGCGATGGCAGATGAGTTGCTTGGCAGTGAGAAGGAGCGAGCCGAGCATATTATGCTGGTTGATCTGGAGCGCAATGATATCGGTCGAATTGCTGCGTATGGATCGGTTCATGTTCCTGAGTTAATGACAATCGAGAAATATTCGCATGTTATGCACCTGGTTTCACAGGTGGAAGGCAAGCTGGCGGAAGGATTAACTGTGTTTGATGTCATTGCCGCAACGTTTCCTGGCGGAACGATAACGGGTGCTCCGAAAGTACGCACGATGGAGATTATCGAAGAGCTTGAGCCAGTACGACGGGGGCCATATACAGGGTCAATCGGATGGATAGACTACAGTGGCAATATGGAGCTGAATATCGTTATACGCACTCTTGCGATTAAGGATGGGACGGGTTATGTGCAGGCTGGTGCAGGTATTGTCATTGATTCCGATCCATATCGCGAGTACAAGGAGTGTTCCAACAAGGCTAGAGCAATGATGCGAGCTGTGAACTACAGTGAACGAGCGGAGGCTGACACAGCGCAGGCATCAGCAGGAGAACCCCAACGCGAGCAGAAACACACGAACAGAACAGAATGAAGCGATGAAATGGAATAAGTTAAAATAAACAAAGCATCCGCCGTAATCTGCGGTGGAATATGAGGAGGAGCAGACCTATGATTCTGGTTATCGACAATTACGATTCCTTTACCTACAACCTGGTTCAATATCTGGGTGAATTGGGGGAGACGGTGGAAGTTCGCCGCAATGACGAGATTGATCTGGCAGGTATTGAAGCACTGGCACCGGATCATATTCTGATCTCTCCAGGTCCATGTACACCGAATGAAGCGGGGATCAGCTTGGCAGTTATCGAACATTTCAAAGGAAGCATTCCCATTTTTGGCGTCTGTCTTGGACATCAGGCGATCGGGCAGGCGTTTGGAGGCAATGTCATTCGAGCGGATCGGATGATGCACGGCAAAACATCGGAGATGCATCACCAGGGTACATCGGTATTTACGGGGCTGCCTTCTCCGTTTACGGCAACTCGGTATCATTCATTGATCGTGGAACGTAGTAGCCTGCCGGATTGTCTGGAGATTACAGCGGAAACAGCTGAAGGAGAGATCATGGGTCTGCGTCACAAAACGTATGCGATTGAAGGTGTACAGTTCCACCCGGAATCCATCATTACAGATCATGGCCATCAGATGCTTCGCAATTTCCTAGCACAGCAAAAAGCGAACGTATAATATGCAATATGCCGCGATTAACGGGGAACTGGTTCAACTGGCGTCGGCTGTGGTTCCTGTAACGGATCACGGCTTTTTGTACGGACTGGGGCTGTTCGAGACCTTTCGAACATACCAAGGAGTTCCCTACCTTCTGGAAAGGCATCTGGAGCGCATGGCTTCAGGCTGTGAAGAGTTGGGCATTCCTTTTACAGTGACAGCAGAGGAAGTCAAAGACTGGATATCCCGTCTGATGCAGGGAAACGAACTTAAGGATGCGTACGTGCGTTATACAGTATCTGCTGGTGAAGCGCCTCTTGGACTACCTTCGGGGAATTATACAGACCCCACACATGTCGTACTGGCAAAATCATTACCTGACCCTTCTCCTACTCTGTATGAAAGGGGCAAAATGCTACAACGTCTATCTACACCTCGTAATACACCGGAAAGCCAAATCAGATTCAAGTCGCTTCATTACATGAACAGTATCTTGGCGAAACGTGAATTAAACACTTATGTTGGGCAAGACCAGCGATTACTGAGCGCAGAAGGATTACAACTTACGCGCGACGATTATGTTGCGGAGGGCATTGTCAGCAATATATTTTGGGTGCGAGAGAAAGTTCTCTACACCCCTTCGTTGTCAACAGGCATTCTTCCAGGGATCACTAGAGCGGTGGTGATGGAGATTGCTGCAGATCAAGGCATCGCTTGCGTAGAGGTGCAGGCACTATGGGAAGATCTACAGCAAGCAGATGAAATTTTTCTGACGGGTTCCGTAGCCGAGCTCGTGCCAGTGACGACGTTGCGGGATCTGAGCGGCACTGAAACAGATATCAGCAATGGACGGATTGGTCCGGTAACGGCAGTACTGCTGCGTATGTACCGGGAGAAAGCGGGGTATACTTCATGACACTTACACCGGTCATCTATGAACGGAAATATGAATGGGGACCAGCTTCAATTATGCTGGGATCCCGGACGCAGATTATGGGCATTTTGAATGTCACGCCAGATTCGTTCTCAGATGGTGGGCGCTACAATAATGTGGAGCGGGCAGTAGCCCATGCGAAACAAATGATGGAGGACGGTGCGGATCTGATTGATATCGGTGGAGAATCCACCCGTCCAGGATCAGAGGTGGTCGGCGCAGATGAAGAACTTCATCGAATTATTCCGGTGATCGAAGCCTTGCGTGCAGAGGCGCCACATATTCCGATCTCCGTGGATACGTACAAGGCTGACGTTGCGCGCCAAGCCATTCTGGCAGGGGCTCATATCATCAACGATGTATGGGGGGCCAAGGCCGACCCGGATATGGCGCGGACTGCTGCTGAGCTGGGTTGCCCGATTATTCTGATGCATAATCGGCAGGCAAGAGACTACACCGATTACCTGCCTGATGTTGTGCGTGATGTGCAGGACAGCGTTCAGCTTGCGCTTGCAGCGGGCGTAGAGGAGAGTCAGATTATACTGGACCCAGGGATTGGTTTTGTGAAGGACCTCTCGGAGAACCTGGAGTTGATGTCTTCTCTCGGTCTGTTAAACGAGTTGGGGTATCCCGTGCTGCTTGCTACATCCCGCAAAAGATTCATCCAGCACACGCTGGATGTAGGTGCTGACGATGCGCTGGAAGGTACAGCAGCAACGGTTGCATTTGGCATTGCCCAAGGCTGCCAGTTGGTACGGGTTCATGATGTGAAGCCGATCCGGCGGACGGCGGACATGTGTGATGCGATGTTATATCGTTCTCCGGGCTTACGGAGAAGATCATAATGGAGGGCCTTCACGGCCCCTTCATGTTGAAGCGAAGCGTTTTGATATAGAAAGTATTTGAATAGAAGGCAGGGGAACTGGATGGACAGAATGGTATTGCACCGCATGGAGTATTACGGGTATCACGGTGTGTTTGCAGAAGAACGAAAGCTGGGTCAGCGGTATTACATTGATCTGGAGATCGATATGGATCTGGGTGAGGCTGGGCGCAACGATGATCTGACCAAAACGATTAATTACGCAGAGATTCATGAGCTGGTGAAGCAGATCGTCGAAAATAAATCATTCCAGTTAATTGAAGCGTTGGGTGAACATATTGCATCTTCTTTACTAGACACTTATACTATTATCAATGCATTGACAGTCAAGGTGACGAAGCCGCACCCGCCATTTGATATTCATTTTGGAGGCGTAACGGTAGAGCTTCGCCGCTCAAGAAAGTGAGAACCGATCATGATTGCACATTCGACCTCTGAATCCTCAGAGGCTTATATTGCTTTAGGGGCTAATTTGGGTAATCGGGAGCAGACGCTTCTTGAAGCGTTAACACTTCTGAATGAACACCCTCATATATCTGTGCTACGCTGTTCTGCACTATATGAGACAGAGCCGGTAGGATATGTCGATCAGCCTGCGTTTTTGAATATGGCTGCTACAGTCAGTACAAGTCTGACTCCGGAGCTTTTGCTCGCCGAATTGCTCAGTGTAGAGAATCAGCTTGGACGGATTAGGGATATTCGCTGGGGCCCACGTACGGTGGATCTGGACTTGCTCTGGATGCATGGAGAGACGCGAGATACTGAACTGCTTCAACTGCCGCATCCCCGTATGGGAGAGCGGGCTTTTGTACTGGTGCCGCTGTCGGACATCGTACCGCAGGACGAGGCATCAGGTCTGCATACCTTTGTACACGCATCGTTGTCTGTACTGGATGGAAAGGATGGAATACAGCGTTGGAAAACATGCAATTGGCCAACCGAATCCGGGCGTTCCGGAAGCTGAAAGGGTTAACCCAGCATGAGCTTGCAGCCGAGACAGGCATATCTTTGGCTATTCTGGGGACGATTGAACGGGGAAATCGCAAGGTGACAGCACAGGAACTGAACAAGATTGCGGGTGTGCTCGCGATTAGTATCGAGGAATTACAAGGGAAATAAAGAACGACGGACAGCGAAGAACGGATAAAGAGGTGAACTAGCAGACATGCTTAAGATTGGTAATATTGAAATGAAAAATCAGGTTGTTCTCGCACCCATGGCTGGAGTATGCAATCCGGCTTTTCGCTTGATCGCCAAAGAGTTTGGTACAGGTCTTGTCTGTGCAGAGATGGTGAGTGGCAAAGCCATTGTGCATGGCAACCAGCGGACACGCGAGATGTTATTTGTGGATGAACGTGAGAAACCGCTCAGTCTGCAGATTTGGGGAGGCGACCGGGAATCGCTTGTCGAGGCAGCTAGAATCGTAGATAAGGAAACCAATGCAGATATCATTGATATTAACATGGGGTGTCCTGTTCCGAAGGTAACGAAGTGTGATGCAGGTGCACGCTGGTTGCTGGACCCGAACAAAATCTATGAGATGGTATCGGCTGTTGTAGAAGCTGTTGAGAAACCAGTCACCGTTAAAATGCGGATCGGCTGGGACAACGAACACATCTATGTAGTGGAGAACGCTCTTGCGGTGGAACGCGCTGGTGGAAGTGCTGTCAGCGTGCATGGACGTACAAGAGAACAACTCTATACAGGTACAGCGGATTGGTCCCATATTAAAAATGTCAAAGAGGCTGTCTCCATTCCAGTCATCGGTAATGGCGACGTATCTTCACCGGAAGATGCACGCCGTATGCTGGACGAGACCGGGTGTGACGGAGTAATGATCGGGCGTGCTGCCTTGGGTAATCCATGGATGTTATATCGCACAATTCAGTATCTGAGTTCAGGCCAGTTACCTCCTGACCCGAATGCAGAGGAGAAGATCCGTGTAGCTGTTTTGCATATGGATCGACTAATTGCACTCAAAAATGAGACCGTCGCTGTACGTGAAATGCGTAAACATCTGGCTTGGTACTTGAAGGGATTGAAGGGATCTGCCCGAATCAAGGACGTTATTATGGAAGGAACCAAACGGGATGAGATGGTGGGCATACTGGAGAACTTTGTGGAACAGTTGAAAATGGAAGGAAATCTGGAGTCTGAACCGGTAATTGCGGGTAATGCATCATAATTAGGAGCTGTGCTGTAAAACGTTTACAGCCGCAGGGGATGTAACATTGACTTTTCGAGATCGTTCACCTATAATTTCTCAGTATAAATTCGCCATGTGCGTTTACTAAGTATAGTGCATCAGGAGGAATATTCTATTTCTCTGGAGAACTTCATATAGTTTTGAAGATGTATGCGGGCGGAGTTCTGTCATCAGCACTGATTCCGTTGCCGTACAATCAAATTATTCCCATGACAGGAGAATCGGTTGAGATGAGCGACAAGGAAGTTATCCTTACACCAGAAGGACTCAAGAAGCTGGAAGAAGAACTGGAAACACTGAAGTCAGTGAAGCGCCGCGAAGTGGCTGAACGGATCAAAGTAGCTATTGGCTATGGTGATATCAGTGAGAACTCCGAATACGAAGATGCGAAAAATGAGCAAGCTTTTATTGAAGGACGTATCATCACACTCGAGAAGCTGTTGCGTAACGCACGAATTATCAACAGCGACGAAATCGATACCGATTCCGTAAGTGTGGGTGCAACCGTAACTGTAGAGGATTTGGAATTCGGCGATATCACAGAATATACGATTGTAGGTACAGCGGAATCCAATCCGCTTCAGAACAAGATTTCCAATGAAAGTCCTGTAGGTAAAGCTATTTTGGGCAAGAAAAAAGGTACAGTGGTTGATGTAAGTGTGCCTGCTGGCGTAATTCAATATAAAATTGTAGATATTAAAAAGCTGTAGTAACGAAGCAGTCAGGCGTAGTAGACAAAAGCTTCCTTAGGGAAGCTTTTTTCAACATTACGGACAAGCCTCACGCACAGGCTGCAATGTAAATAAGGAGATGAATACAGATCATGACGGATGAAGTCTTGAATCAGGAAACCGAACTTAGCGAGCTGTTACAGATTCGCCGCGACAAATTGGACGAGCTCCGCAACTTGGGAATCGACCCTTTTGGCCAAAAATACGTACGTACCGAAGAAGCCGGCTCCATTCTGAAGAAGTATGAAGAACTGACCAAGGAAGAGCTGGAAGAGAAGCACATCGAAGTCAGTATTGCCGGACGGATTATGGCGAAGCGGGGCATGGGTAAAGCAAGCTTTGCACATATTCAGGACCTGAGCGGCCGAATCCAGATCTATGTTCGTCAGGATAGCGTACCTGAGGACAAGTTTGCGGCATTCAGCCTGCTTGATCTCGGGGATATCGTTGGGGTAACTGGCGTTGTCTTCAAAACCAAAACGGGTGAGACTTCCGTTAAAGTAAAAGACCTGGAAGTGTTGTCGAAATCTCTTTATCCACTCCCGGATAAATACCATGGTTTGACTGACGTTGAACTGCGTTATCGCCAGCGTTATGTAGACCTGATCATGAACCCTGATGTGCAGCAGACCTTCATTATGCGTTCCAAAATCATTCAATCCATGCGTCGTTACCTCGACTCCCATGGTTATCTGGAAGTGGAGACACCCACATTGCATACAATCGCAGGTGGTGCGGCGGCTCGTCCGTTTATTACTCATCACAATGCGCTTGATATGGAACTGTACATGCGGATCGCGATTGAACTTCACTTGAAACGTCTGATTGTCGGCGGTCTGGAAAAAGTATATGAGATTGGCCGCGTATACCGGAACGAAGGTATGTCTACACGTCACAATCCGGAATTTACGATGATTGAGTTGTATGAGGCTTATGCGGATTACAAGGATATCATGGCTTTAACTGAAAACCTGGTTGCTCATATCGCACAGGAAGTATTGGGTAAACAAGTTATCCAATATGGAGATCATGAAGTGAATCTTAAGCCGCAATGGCGCCGTGTGACCATGGTGGATGCGGTTAAGGAAGTTGTCGGTGTAGACTTCTCCGTTCATATGACGGATGAGGAAGCGCACAGCTTGGCGAAACAGCATAACGTAAAAGTTGAACCACATATGACATTTGGTCACATCCTGAACGCCTTCTTCGAAGAGTTTGTTGAAGAAACGTTGATACAGCCAACGTTCATTATGGGACATCCGCTTGAAATCTCGCCACTGGCGAAGAAAAGCGATGCAGATCCACGCTTCACGGATCGTTTCGAGTTGTTTATCGTTGGACGTGAGCATGCCAATGCCTTCACCGAGCTGAATGATCCAATTGATCAGCGTCAGCGTTTTGAAGCTCAGATGTTGGAGAAAGAGCACGGTAATGATGAGGCTCATGAGATGGATGACGATTTCATCCGTGCACTTGAATATGGTATGCCACCAACAGGTGGTCTGGGAATCGGTATCGATCGTCTGATCATGTTGTTGACCAATTCACCGTCCATCCGTGACGTACTGCTCTTCCCGCATATGCGTCCACGTACACAAGAGTAAATAAGGAACGTATCTTTCGTTCATAATAGAAGAGGAACCTGCCACTTGCTTCAAGCTGGGGCAAGTTCCTCTTTGGGTTTACATAGGCAACTCATTCAGACGTGCTACGGGTCACAAGTTGCTCCTATTTTTATTTTGGTTAAAAGAGGTGCCCTTCATGAAGTTCAGGCTTCAGATCGCCAGGTTCATATCTCCTCCGTTAATATTGGTTGGCGGTTTCTTGCTAATTATCTCTATTGGGACCGTTTTGTTGATGTTGCCGTTTTCTAATCAGAGTGGCACACATCTAGCCTTTATTGATGCTTTATTCACAGCTACATCAGCGGCATGTGTGACTGGGCTAGTTGTGGTGGATGTAGGAACAACTTTCAATTTGTTTGGTCAGATTGTCATCATGATCCTGATGCAACTTGGCGGGCTCGGTTTCATGACCATGGCCACATTGTTTGCACTTGTGCTGGGCAAACGCATATCTCTTAAAGACAGGTTGCTACTGAAAGAGGCTATTAATGCGGACAGCATGGAGGGAATTGTACGGATTATCCGCAAGGTTCTGATCTTTTCATTCACTATTGAAGGGGTAGCTGCGGTCATTCTGGCTTTACGCTGGGCAACGGAGATGCCTTTTATGCAGGCCGTATACTACGGCATATTTCATTCCGTTTCCTTGTTTAACAATGGTGGGTTTGATCTGTTTGGCAACAGTTTTCAATATTATACCGGAGACTGGATTTTTAACATTACTGCTTCGATTCTTGTGATATCTGGTGGACTTGGTTTTGTTGTGTTGAATGACCTGTTTGAATATCGCAAACGCCGCCGGTTATCTTTGCAATCGAAATTGGTGCTGTCCGTGTCAGGTGCGTTGATCGGTATAGGCGCAGTGGTATTGTTTATTTTCGAATTCACCAACAGTCACACGCTTGGTTCACTAACTTGGAGCGAGAAGATCTACGCATCGTTCTTCCAGTCTGTCTCAACGCGTTCTTCCGGGACAAGTACGATTGACATTACGCAGATGCGACAAGCGACTCAGTTTTTCTTTATTTTGCTCATGTTTATTGGCGCTTCTCCAGGTTCGACAGGTGGAGGGATTAAAACAACCACGTTTCTGATCATGATTGGTGCTGTATATGCCATGATTCGGGGCAACAAGGACATTGTCTTTTTCCGTCAACGTGTACCTAAAGAGCTGCTCATGAGAGCCCTGACGATCATTATGGTTTCCCTCAGTATCTTCATGATTGTAGTGATGCTGTTACTTACAACCGAAGATGCACCATTCCTTTCCCTCATGTTTGAGGCTGCATCTGCTATTGGTACGGTGGGGCTGTCGGTGGGCGTAACCCATGAGATGACCAATTGGGGCAAAATCATTATTACCTTCACCATGTTTGTTGGTCGGATTGGGCCGCTAACGATTGCGTATGCACTTCGTCCCCGTAAAGAGAAGAAATTGTATCGCCATCCAGAAGGCCGGATCATTATTGGATAAAACAAAAAACGCAGACATTCGATATCTACCCCTATGAGTAATAATGGGGTGGTATTAAATGTACTGCGTTTTTTATGTTGCGCTCTAAGGGCATAGAGAGGTCAGATGTAAGGTGAGAGCCTCGTCCATAAGTTGGCCGTTCATCTGATCGGGTCTAAGCACGGCATGGATAGCCAAGCCGTCAATGAGAGCATATAGTCTCTCGATCTCAAGTTCCTGATTTAGATCTGGTCGGAAGATGCCGAGCTTCACCAGCGAAGTAATAACGATCTCGACAGCTCGTCTAATATCATTATATACAGTGTCAGCCAGTTTTTTGAGTGCAGGATCCGTTTTGGATTTGGCAGTAAAAGCGTACCACACCTCCATTTCAGCCATTTTCTCATCCGTATTGGGTATGAATTCAAGCAGTAACTGTTTCATATGTTCCATCGGAGGCCCGTCGAAAGACATACTTTGAATCCGGGCAGTCACCCGTTCCGAAACCAAATTCATTGCATATAACAGAAGCTCCGATTGAGTGGAAAAATAGTGGCGCATGGATCCGACCGAGATTCCAGCTTCCTCAGCGATATTTCGAACAGAAGCTTGTTCCATACCATTTTTCCGGATAATACGCCAAGCGGCCTCGGCTACGAGCAAGCGCTGTTTGTCATGATCAACGATTTTAGGCATGTCATGATTATAACACCATTGATTATTATGGTACAAAAGTGTTAAATTAATTATAATACAGTCGTATTATATAAAAGGGGTGTAATTATGGTTGCTTATTTCATTATTGCCTGTGAGATTGCATTTTGGATATTTGTCGCGGCAGGGCTAAGCGTACGGTATATGCTGGGTATGAAGCGATTGGGATTGGCTTTGCTTGCCGCCACACCAATTGTTGATGTTTTGTTGCTCGTAGCTACTGTAGTAGATCTTCAACGCGGAGCAACAGCAAGTATGGTTCATGGTATAGCGGCTATCTATATTGGAGTAAGCATCGCTTTTGGACATCATATGATCGCTTGGGCTGATCGTTACTTTCAATACTGGTTTAGAGGGGGAGAGAATCCTAGGCGGAATAAGTTATATGGAAGAGAACATGCAAGGAACGAGCGTATAGGGTGGGTCAGACATCTTTTGGCTTGGAGTATTGGAAGTGCGCTTTTGTATACTATGATATGGTGGATTGGTGATCCGGCTCGAACAGAGGTGTTTTCAGGTCTAATCCGAGTATGGGCAATGGTGCTGGGGATTGATCTCGTGATAAGTATTAGTTATAGCTTTTGGCCGAGGAAAGCTCCTGCTAAAAATATAGGTTAACGGTCAATAAGGGTAACCAGTTTTTATAAGATGTATTACTCATTTAATGCCCTATTTGCTCAGGTAATTCAGATTGTCTTATGAAATGATCAAGTTCTTGATAAAAGTGAAAAAAAAGCTTGCAATCAAAAATCATACATGGTATATTCTAATTCCGGCCAAGAAAACACAGTTTAGACGGTGCGGCAAGCTAATAAAAACAAGCTTCGAAAGAAACTTGAAAAAAGAGCTTGCAAAGTTGGTTCGGAAATGATATGATATAAAAGTTACTGAAGCGAATGAGTGACGGTGACTGAATATGTTTGATCTTTGAAAACTGAACAACGAGTGAGTATCGATCTTGCTTGCAAGATCAAAAATGAGATTTTTAATCTCGTCAGATTCAAAATGAGCTTATCGCTCTTTT
>NZ_FMVM01000024.1 GCF_900102085.1 Paenibacillus polysaccharolyticus
GTTTCCGGTAGTTGTCCCAAGCTTGAGGGCAGGTTGCCTACGTGTTACTCACCCGTCCGCCGCTAACTATCAGAGAAGCAAGCTTCTCTTCAAATCCGCTCGACTTGCATGTATTAGGCATGCCGCCAGCGTTCGTCCTGAGCCAGGATCAAACTCTCCAATAAAGATGAATTTCGTCAGCGTCGTTAAACGCGGTGAAACTCATCGGGGTATTGAAAAGAGCGATAAGCTCATTTTGAATCTGACGAGATTAAAAATCTCATTTGTGTTCCAGTTTCCATACAGCCAGATGGCATGTACCAAAAACCTTCACGTCATTCTGCAAGCAGAATGTTTACTCACTCGTTGTTCAGTTTTCAAAGATCAAACATATTCAGTCACCGTTACTCATTCGCTTCAGTAACTTTTATATCATACCATTTCCAAACCAACTTTGCAAGCACTTTTTTTAAGTTTCTTTCGAAGCTTGTTTTTATTGGCTTGCCGCACCGTCTTAACTGTGTTTTCTTGGCAGGAATTAGAATATACCATGTATCGCCACCACATGTAAAGCATTATTTTAAGAACATCTGAATAATTTATCATTCTCACGAGAACATGCATTTCAGGTTAACTTTGTCCGGAACTATCTTTTCCATTTGAATGACCATATCATTTCATACACGACTCTCTATCTCTAAGTTGGATCAACTAAAAGGTTCTGAACTGATCCACTTTTCATCTCACGTTTCAAACTCTTATATAGAAGAAACAAAAAAAGCGAAGCTCGATGTGATATCGTAGCTTCGCTTTCTTCATATATAAACCAAACTTATTCTCCACCGATAAACACGTAACGGCATATAACGATAACGGCCAGCACCCACATCAACCAATGCACTTTCACTTTACGCTCAGTAACCAAGTTACTGAACACAGCCAAAATAACATAGGATACGATACCTGCAGAGATCCCGTTCGCAATCCCGCCTGTAAATGGCATCAGTACAATAGTAAGGAATGCAGGGAAAGCCTGCAGAAAATCATCCCACTCAATACTACGAACTTGGCTCATCATAAGTACACCTACAATAATCAAAGCTGGAGCGGTTGCAGCAGAAGGGACAACTAAAGCAAGTGGCGCGATAAACAAAGCAAGAATGAACAGCAAACCTGTCGTAACCGAGGTTAAACCTGTACGTCCACCAGCTTCAACACCTGAAGCACTCTCAACGTATGCCGTGATCGTACTTGTACCCAGTGCCGCACCTGCGCTGACACCGACAGCATCGACGAGCATGGCTTTACCAATCGTTTTCTCACCTTTAGCTTTATCCTTCATAATCCCCATGCGTGTTGCCGTCCCAACCATCGTACCGAAGGTATCAAACAGTTCAACGAATGTGAAAATGAAGATGATTTCGAACAATCCAAGGCTAATTGCACCTTTCAGATCAAGTTGCCCGACAGCTAGGTCACTGAAGTTAGGCAGCCAGCTTGCACTGGACAGACCACTCAAATTGGTTACCCCCATTGGAATACCAATCAGCGTTGTTACTACGATACCAATCAACAAAGCACCTTTAACACGCATTACCATAAGGACCGCAATCAGTAGCAAACCAATCAAAGCGAGTAATGCATCATGATGTGTAATAAAGTTTCCAAGAGACAAGTTGAAGCTGCTACCTGGAATCGGCTGGCTCAAATCTGCATCCGGTGCAACATTCACGGTTACTGCCACCAGATTGGCGAGTTTAAAACCAATAATCGTAATAAAAAGACCGATACCTACGGTGATTGCCATTTTAATGGATTGTGGAACTGCAACAAGCAACATTTGCCGAACTCGAGTCACGGTCAGAATAATGAACACGATACCCGAAAGGAAAACAGCACCGAGGGCTGCCTGCCAGCTAATTGCACCATTGGAGCTCAAAACCACAGTCATAAAGTATGCATTCAACCCCATACCCGGAGCAAGAGCAATCGGAACGTTCACGAACAACCCCATAATAATTGTCATCAATCCAGCGCCGACGGCTGTTGCAAAGAATACTGCATTGTCGGACATCCCTGCCCCATTTTGTCCTAAGAACAATGTGTTTACAAAAAGAATGTAAGCCATTGTCATAAAGGTGGTCAGACCCGCAACAATCTCCGTTCTAACATTTGTTCCGTTTTCTTTGAGTTTAAAGAAACGATCCATAATTCACTAACTCCTCCTTAGAGATGTTGAAGCCATAAGTTATATTGAAAAACGACAAATGACCCTGAGAAGTACTTTCCCCAGAGTTCAGCTTGACCAGAAGCAGGCAGACGGCCCGTTGACCAAGAACAAAAAAAATTCTAATGTGCACGGGTGATGTCCCGCCGCAGTCATGTAGAATTCATGTGCTTAGCCTGCTCCTCTTCGTAGCCAGATCATTAGGGTGATCTCGTAGAGACTCCCGGGCCAATCCCCAGGATTATACGAATTAGTATGCGCTATTTGTTTGTTTCCCATCATCATTTTAGGAGGGAGCTTCAACTTTGTCAATGATAAAAACGAATGTTTATACAACACCCTCTAAATAACGTTCGTATTATATGACAGATCGAACCAGTTCAGCGGTTACCAATCCATTTGTAAGCGTGTTTAATAATAAAACACAACGAGAATATGTTCATATTTTCAAATGTAATCTGAATCTAAATACAAATAAAGGCCACCTCCATCATACTAATAGCATGAAAGTGACCGCATTCATGTAATTTTTTGATAATAACAAATTAAGATTCACTGATCAATCAATTAAATCGTCCTTGCTTCTTATTCTAGACAAAAAACTTCCGTTGATTCAGTAATTAACAGTAGCTCTACACTGTTATAGACAATCAAGTTACTTCAGTAATTGTAATACTCCTTGAGGTTCTAAATTAGCTTGTATTAGCATAGCTTGCGCCGCTTGAGTTAGAATGTTTTTTTGACTAAACTTCATCATCTCGACTGCCATGTCTGCATCCCTGATTAGAGATTCTGAAGATGCTAAGTTTTCAAACGCATTACCAACATTTGTCAAAGTATGTTCCATTCTGTTTTGCAACGCTCCATATAAACCTCTGTAACTTGAAACTTTGTTTAAAGCGTTATCTGTTGAAGCGATAGATTGCTCAGGAATAGCCGGTGGTAAGAGTCCTACGTTGGCAAGTCCCAGCCCATCTGCATCTAACTTAAACAAAGGAATCTTAACGGATTGATTTTCATTTGCCCCGGTCTGAATAGAAACATTAGGAGGTATATAGTCTATGTCTTTGATGTCAGTTGTAGTTGTCTCTATGATTGAGTCTATTTGGTTTGTGTGTTGTTCAGTAAAAAGATAAATATCCTGCTTGAAATTAAAATTATCCAATGAAATTCCAAATTCCAAAACCTCACCGTCACTAATATCATTATTCTCCCATGTCGAAGTAATAACGCTACCATCAACGCCAAATCGCGTGCTAGGGGTTGTTAATGAGGAAGGTTTTGTATTGGCACCATCACTTAAAAAAGAAAGATTAAAATCTACTAAGCTATTTGATATTTCAAAAGCCGTTCCTGTGTTCGGTATTTGTGCTCCAGAAGCTGTGCCACCGATAGGTATGCCGCTAGAAGAAGAGAGCGTATAATGAGCACTGTGTCCGGCAGAGAAAGCAGTGCGAATATTAATTGTTCTATGATCATCTCCAGAGTTGTTTCTGACCTTAAACTCTGCCTTGAAAGAACTCCCATCTGTTGTGATGACCTTCTCAATCTCAAATCCATCCTTTTCATAAAGAACGGAAATTTTTCCTAGCTCCTTGGTCGAACTTTTTATGTTAATATTAGCCAAAGTCGTCAAGCTTCCATCAATCTCTATCGAAATTGAATCATCTGAAAATCTCCCAAAGTTAGGGAGAATACCGACCGTTTGTACATTTGGAATAAGGTTTGTTTGGAACAAAATATTTCTTTCAGTTGAGTCTCTTATATCAAGTTGTTTATACCTGTCCTTATAAGCAGTATCCGTATATAATTCTCTTGCAAATAAGTACTCCTTCGTAGAAGTTGTTTCCGTATGCACATGCTCCTTTTTCTCATAATCATTATAACCTTGTCTTCCATCTTGAGAAGTAATAGGTGTAGTTTGAGCCTGCTGATTATAAGTGTCATTAATCTCGGTTTTGGTCGTTGAACTTTTTACATTAAGAGGCTCATCATTTGTGCCTATAGGCAAGAATCCTAGATATCTTTGTCTATCTGTGGTTTTAGGTAGTGGTCCTACATTAGAGATGTCAACATTATGACTCGATCTATCCTTTAAAACTTGAAAATCACTTCTTGCAAGCAAATTTGTTGTGTTAAAATCAGTTCTATTGGCAAGACTATTGATTTCATCGGTAAGCTTACTAATCTCTTGATCGATCTTTTTTCTATCACTTTCGGTATATGTATCATTTGAACCTTGAATAATCAGTTCTCTCTGCCTTTGAATAATCTCTGTAATTTCTTGTAGTCCACCTTCAGCCGTGTTAATTAATGAAAGACCATCTTGAACATTTCTTGAGGCCTGCTCCAGTCCTCTGATCTGTCCCCTCATCTTTTCCGATATGGTGAGTCCAGCAGCATCATCACCAGCACGATTTATTTTTAGGCCTGAGGACAACTTTTCCATATCTTTTTCTTTTGCTTTATTGTTTATTTTCAATTTATTCAACGTATCTAATCCAACTATATTAGACGCAATTCGCATAATTTTACCTCTCTGTATGTATTGTTACTTATTATACTAGTTGTTCACATATTGGAAGTCAATTGAAACTAACGGCTCTTTTTTTTCATGGTTACAATATCAAAAAAAGCGGTACAGTCCTATGTTTCAAGACTGTACCGCTTTTTCATAACATTTGAATATCCTGACCTGACCTATTCCCACTCGATCGTTGCAGGTGGTTTGGATGTTACATCGTAGACGATCCGGTTTACGTTGTCCACTTCGTTAACGATCCGTACAGAGATTTTCTCCAGCACATCCCAAGGGATACGTGCCCAGTCTGCAGTCATACCGTCAATGGATGTTACGGCACGAATACCTACAGTGTAGGAATACGTACGTGCGTCACCCATAACGCCAACACTCTTCATGTTAGGCAGGGCGGTGAAGTATTGCCAGATTTCACGGTCAAGACCGGCTTTGGCGATTTCTTCACGCAGGATGTAGTCGGAATCACGAACAATTTTCAGCTTCTCTTCCGTCACTTCCCCAAGTACACGGATCGCAAGACCTGGACCAGGGAAAGGCTGACGGTGTACGATTTCGTCTGGCAGTCCACACTCCGTACCTACTTTACGAACCTCATCCTTAAACAGGGTGTTCAGTGGTTCGATCAGTTTGAAGTTCATGTCTTCTGGCAGACCGCCCACGTTGTGGTGGGATTTGATGGTTTGTGCTGTAGCTGTACCACTCTCTACGATGTCTGTGTAAAGTGTACCTTGAGCCAGGAATTCGAAGTCATCGAATTGCTTGGACTCTTCATCAAATACGTAAATAAACTCGTTACCGATAATTTTACGTTTTTGCTCCGGATCATCCACGCCAGCCAGCTTGGACATGAAACGTTCTTGTGCATCGATTTTGACAACCTTCATATCGAACTTGCCAACAAATGTCTCCATTACGCTCTCTGCTTCACCTTTACGCAACAGACCGTGGTCGATAAACATACATGTCAGCTGATCACCGATTGCTTTGTGCAACAATGCTGCGACAACGGAAGAATCCACACCGCCGCTGAGTGCGCACAACACTTTGCCGTCGCCCACTTTTTCACGAATATCTCTAATCGTGTCATCAATGAAAGTTTCCATCGTCCAGTTGCCTTCGCAACCACAGATTTCGAACAGGAAGTTGCGAATCATGTCGTTACCGCGAACGGAGTGACGTACTTCCGGGTGGAACTGCACTGCATACAATTTGCGCTCGTCGTTACTCATCGCTGCGATTGGCGCACTTTCCGTACCTGCATCCAGTTTGAAGCCCGGAGGCAATGTGACAACGTGGTCACCATGACTCATCCATACAGTATGTTCACCTTCAATACCTTGAGCAAGTGCTGCACCGGCAGCAAACTCAAGATCTGCTTTGCCGTACTCACGCTTCTCGGAACGTTCTACTTTCCCTTCAAGCTGCTGAGCCATGAGCTGCATACCATAACAGATACCAAAGATTGGCAAGCCTAGATCATAGACACCCGGATCAACGTGTGGTGCATTTTCAGCATATACGCTAGATGGGCCACCCGAGAATACAATTCCTTTTGGCGCCATTTCAGCAATTTTCTCCGCTGGTGTGTTATACGGCAAAAGCTCGCTGTATACGCCAAGATCCCGGATTCTTCTGGCGATTAACTGGTTGTATTGGCCTCCAAAGTCAAGGACAACCACAATTTCATTTTGCTTATTCATTACCGTGCCTCCCTCAATTCAATGAAACTAATTATACGCAACGACAAAACCTACCGTCAAGGAAAGACGAAACTCCATTTTTCAGGCAAGTAACGGGAAGATGTGACACAAAGCGACAGTCGATGCCATTCCTTAAGGCGGGTCTACAGGATGAAATTTTGTTCAATATAACATGCACATATGCTCCACCTCGTGTGTACTCTTATAATTGGATAAAAGAACCGATTTCATCCGTCGGGTGCGTAGATTAAAAGCCATCGTAAAGTCATCGTTATCAGTGAAGATGGTAAGTTGGTATTAAGTTCCAGTGGCAATATAGAAAAGCAAATATGCAATCGGCAGCACAACATGAATTGGAACATGCTAACGATCACACTGAGCCTTATTATGCGCTCTAGGCAGTGCTTGAAATTCTAACGATCCTCAGAACCGCTATTTGGTATAAAACTCCCGAAATCCAGCGGAAATGTCGTCTTTTCAAGTAAATAAGGTTTCTCGTGATCGTTAGAATTTTAAAATGGCAAAAAAGGACTACATAGCGTCACTGGTGATCGTTAAGAATCGTAAATCCTAATTTTGGCCCCACGAAGTTTGGTAATTGAAATATTGTCTGCTCGTAAAAAAAATAAGGGTACGCCTCTCATGATCAAGTAGATGGAGGAGGCACGAACTTCATGGGCTGACGTTAGGAAGGTAACGTGTGTCAATCTAAACTCACTTCTCTGCATGTTATATGTAGATTGGAATTTCCACCAACGACAACAGATTCTTCACATTTCAAAGTAGTAATCTTCCTATTCACCTCCAACCAGGTTCGTTAGCATCCGCTCCGTGGCATCTCAATAGAGTATAGTGGTGTAAATTAAAAAATCTCGTTCACCCTTGGGCAAACGAGACTCGTCAGGAACTTAGCGCTGGCGTCTTGGGGGACGCCGGGCCAGACGAAGTGCCCGACGCAAGAAATCGAGACTGTCTGCACGCAGCGGACGGTCTGGCCCGTATAGCAGCCGCTCCCAGTCGGCTGCAAAGCGCGCGATGTCCGCGCCGTCCGTGCCTGCGGCCACGGCGGGTGACGCTGCGTATTCCCGCAGCGTCATGCCCGGCGGCCGCGGGCCGTACCGGCGCGCAAGCGCGTGCCAGACCGGAGCGGCAGCATGCAGCAGCCGCTCGCGGTCCGGGAAGCTGCTGCGCGGCCACGCCAGCAGCAGCCCAAGCCGCAGCGCGGGGCGAAGCCGCCGCGTGCAGGCCCATGCAGCGGCGCACAGCAGCGCCGCTGCCGCAAGTGCCGTCGCGGCCGGCCACGGCGCCGCGACAAGGGCACGTGCGTGCGCGGCAAGCCACGCGCCCGCACGCTCCAGCCCGCTGCCTGCATCCGGCAGCGGGGCTTCGTCGCCTGGCTGTGCCGAGGCGACCCCTGCGGCGCTGGCATCGACAGCCTGCGCCGAATCAAACCCCGGCGTAGCCTCAAACGGCACCCAGCCCACGCCGGGAAAATACACCTCCACCCAGGAATGGGCATCCCCCTGGGTGACAACCACTTGCCCCGGGTTCTGCGGGTCCGCCTGTCCTGGGGCGTAGCCTTTCACCCAACGTGCCGGTATCCCTTCGGCACGAAGTAACACAACCATGGCGGTGGAAAAATGGTTACAATACCCCGCACGGGTCACAAACAGAAAATCATCCACAAAATCCGTCCCTCGTGGCGGCATTCGGGTATCCAGCGAGTAACGGGCATTCGCTTTCAGATAACTGCGCACGGCCTGCACAGCATCATACCGTGTTGTACTTGAACCGATGATCTCGGTAGCAAGGTCCCTTACCCTTTGCGGAAGTGTATCCGGAAGCTGTAGATCCTTTCGGCGAATAGAGGCAGGATCGGATGTATTTTTCCCGCCAGCATGATTCTGTTCGCTCACGCTAGAGTCCTTGCCTTCCTTGGCAGTACTCTTCCCATCCAATCCTGCACGTTGCCGAAGCTGTTCCGGTGTCACATTCGGCACCATCACATCTACCGTATAATGCTGGACAAGCTCATTCCTGTCCCTTCCTCCTGCAAGCCACAAGGTGCCCGTATCTTCATTAGAGAGCAGTCGCTTCTCATTCTTTTTATTAAGGACATCACCATCTTGAAAAGACAAACTTACCGGTAACCCTCCCGTAAAAAGTGGATTCGGACCACGCCACTCCCGTTCCATCGTGATGATCTGACGAACACGCTGCCAGTACGGATGCTCCTCCCATCCATCGGAACGTAGCAGATCCGATGAGTTAACATAACGGAAGCGCTGCTCCGTATCACTCCAGGCACTGCCATTGTAGTAAGAACGGGTCTCCCCACGCCAATACGTAGAGACAGGCGTTTTCGCTAAAAATACAGGTTCATTCCCTTGTACCAGAGGTGCCCCCATAGGTGCATCAACGGTGCTATATCCCGTCACACTCAGAGAAGCCGGTACACTGCCTGAAGGAATGTATCCTGCCCATCTAGCCAAACGTTCGACCGTATCCATAACAGAGAGTTGTCCGGCAGGCAACACAACACTGAGCCGTGCAGGAAGTGTAGATATCAACACCACACAGACCGCCGTGCCCACAGATACAGCCATCCAATATAGATAAATCTTACTCCGTATCCGATGAGCGCTGTTCTTTTTACTTCGTGCCGCCTTGTTGTGAGTGTTTGGATGTACACCTTGGTTTTCGCCTTGGTTTGTAATCTGGTGTTTACTTTGCTTTATGCCCTGGTTTGCACCTTCGTTTGTACCTTGTTTTATACCTTGAAGTACACCTTGGATCATGCCTCGATTTTCAGTTTCATGTGCAATTTTCTGATCCTGCGCATTCCGTTCATGACCTGTGCCTTCCGAAAGGCGCAGCAGGTGAAGCATGCCCTGAATGCACAGCAGCCAGCATACCGAACGAACCACCGAGCCATAAGCATCATATCCGACAACAGTCTCCAGCAGGATCAGATAAACTAATGTTCCCGTGCCAAACAGAGATATGCTACGACGAAGCAATACCAGGTACTGTACCGAGGCGAGTAGCATGCTCCAGCCGCACAACATAAATAACCCTCTGGTTTCCCTGCTTATCACACGAAAACGTCCTGTATCGATCCACTGTCCCAGATCAGCATTAAGTATCCCCGGGTAGGATAAGCCCCATTCGATCGGATGACTGCCCCCGTACATTACACACAGTGCAACGTATATCATAGGGATGCGTAGCGTAATACTGGCCATCCAGCCTGTACGCAGCAGGCCAACGGATAGAAGGATGGCTGAATAGCCAACCATGACAGCCGAAAATCGCTCACTGCCTGCTTGACCATCAGATGTCACAGGATCTATCCATTCCATGCACAATACGAGCAATCCCGCTGTGATAAGCCATAGATATAACACAGGAGTTGTTAGATACATAGACGAAAATAACGGCGAATTCAATTCCGATCGCTGTGTCTGCACTGCCTGTGCAGACAGAACTGCAGATTCGGGCTGCTGTTTCATTTTATGCTCCCACATCAACAATCCCTGCCTTTCCGCCATGCCAAGACCCAACGGTTCCAACAGACTCCTGATAGACAATCTTTACCCCTTTGGATACAAGGCGTTCAGTCCATGATTGCGAACGGCTCGCCTGTACAACTGACGAATTCAACACAGCCGATGTTCCGAATTGTTCCTTCCCGTCACCCGCCGTGCCTCTCATCTGTCCGTTCATGGATAGATAGACTCTCGCCTGGAAGCCAAGTGCTGACGCATATTCAAGCCATGCAACCAATCGTTCATCCAGCTGTCCGGTAAAGACCAGAATACTTGACCCGTATGGAAGATGCTCCAGTCTGTCAACGCCAAGTCGTTCGCCAACTAATCCCTGTTCCTGATGCAAACGTGCATAAGCAAGCCGTCTTAACGCACAGTCCACACTGTCGGCTTGTTGCCCATGAACACTCCGGATTCCACCAGCTTCATTACGACTACGGTTTGTTTGTGCTTCATGCCTTGCGTCCTTTTCTAACGGCATGTCCTGTTTACTTGCCAGCTCATCTCCACTCAACCAAAGCTCACAAGGCATTTGTGCATCTGTTGCCTCACGTACCCAACTCGCCGCACCGAGCACTGCTCGTTCGAACACTTCCTGACTTTCCTGACTACGTTCTCCCGCCCCAACCCCCTCATATCCTGAGCACTCTTCGTATACCATGATTGCGAGTGAGGTACTTTGCGGCATATCAGGAAGCAGCGTATGCAACTTTCCGCTTCTCGCTGAGCTTTTCCAATGAATTCGGTTAAACGAATCCCCCTGTTGATATTCACGAATTTCTATTCCTGGTATACCTTGCAATGGATGTTGCACTCCCACGCCTTCGCCATGATCCGTCCAGACTTCCGGCCAGATTGATGTTGCAGCATTCCCGGTCCCGGGCACCACCACAACAGGCTCTTCACCCTTAATTGTGGTGTAGGCTCTGCTCCACCCAAAAATATCCCCCCAGTATACTCGCCCTTCCTGCCAAGCATGTACTCCTCGGGTAAGACCTGTTATCTCATACTGATAAGACCATCGTCTTTTCAAGCCTGGAAAAAGCAATTTACGATGTATACCCCCAGGGGTGTTATCGCATACCACGAGCCATAATAGTGGAAGCGGACACCTCATCTGTAACTCAACCCGGACGCGGATACTTTCTCCTGCTGTGATCTGCCCTTGTCGTAAGTGTCTGTTGATAACAATCTGACGGGGACCAAACACTCGCAGGAGTATTCCATATATCACAACAAGCACGGATACCGTTGCCAAGAACAACGCTGATTTTCCACCATGCCAGAAATAGAGACCACCCAGAAGAACAGCCATTAACATATGAGCTATACTTCCGCGAAACCCTCTCATGCGCGTCGTCCCCTTCCCTGCCCACTCATCTGCACGGGTACAGGCACAGACGACAACACTTCACGGATGACTTGCTCTTGCACTGCGCTTCCGTCCGCTCTGTTCATTGATTTCAACTGAATTCGGTGGGCGAGAACCGGTACAGCGAGGGATTGCACATCATCCGGCACAACGTAACTGCGACCTTGTAAGTAGGCATAAGCCTGCACAGCCGTCATCCAGGCCAGCGTTCCCCGGGGACTGATGCCCAGTCTTACGGCGTCATGACTTCTCGTAGCCACAGCGACAGCGACAAGATATTGCTTGATCACGGCATCCACATGTACCTGCCTCACTTCACGTTGCATGGCCACCACTTCTTCAGCCAGCATAATCGGACGCATGTTCTCCAGCATATCCTTGCTACGCTCACGAGAAAGCAGTTCTACCTCCTGCTCCGGCTCAGGATATCCCAGTGTAATCCGCATCATGAAGCGATCCAACTGTGCTTCCGGCAAACGATAGGTGCCTTCAAACTGCAACGGGTTCTGTGTTGCAAGCAGCAGAAACGGCTTCGGCAATACGTGAGTTGTGCCGTCTACGGTCACACTGCGTTCCTCCATGGCTTCCAATAACGAAGACTGTGTACGGGGAGATGCCCGATTAATCTCATCCGCAAGCACGATATTGTTCATCAGCGGCCCCGGTCTGAAGCTGAACTCTCCTGTAGGGGCGTGATATATAGATACACCCGTCACATCGGCTGGCATGACATCGGATGTACATTGAATGCGCCCCATCGCACAGCTTAATGATGAAGCCACGGTGCGAATCAGCATCGTTTTTCCTGTACCCGGTACATCCTCCAACAGAACATGGCCTTCACTAAGCATTGCAGCAATGATATATTGAATTTCCTGTTTCTTGCCAATGATTACATCAGCAATTCGATTGCTGAGCCTTTTTAACAGTTCGGTAGCATGATCATGCTCTATTCGCACTCTGGTCATCTGAACCACACTCTCCTTCCTTGCCTATGAATCGTAATTATCATAATCTATGATTCATTGTTGCCCGGAAGTAGAGAGAATAGTCAGATAAACTGCTGTTTCTTTCAAATTATGCTATAAAAATGTCCATGCTCCATAGACGTCCAAGGTGGCTCCACGGTGATTACCCACTCACTGTCCTTGGATTGGACTGTATACTGCTTTGCTCCAAGCTGCTCTATCAAATCACCTGCTGACACCCAGATCGTGCCTTCACGGCTCTCCATCACAGCTTGAACCGTCAGGCCATCCTGATCATGCAATCGCTTGGACGTCAATGTACCCATCGCCGGGTTAATTTGGACTATGCGATCTTTCCACCATGTGGTTGCAGTACCTGAGGTTTGATCCCAGCTTATACTGCCTTCCAGCTGGTTCATATAACTTCGCAAGGGAACCATTATCGTCTGGTCTTTGAAGCGATATTCGTCCGGCTTGAGTTCGACGGTCATATATCCCAATTCAATTTTGAGCGGTTTGGCTACGATCCATTGCGCAGCGTTTGCGTTTACATGTTTGGCAATCCAGCTAGCAGATGGAGACTGGCGAACCTTATATTTCACCGCAGGTTTGACCTGGAATTGAACAGGTTTGTCTGAAGCCTGCATCACTTCAAAACGGTACCCCTGCTGTTTGTAGTATTGAATGATATCCGGCAGTGCCTTTACTGTCTCGGCATGCGCACCTCCATCATGCATCAGCACAACAGCAGAAGACATTCCTGCTGGCACATCTGTTGCACGAGCGACAATGTCGCTAGCGGGCACATTTCTCCGCTTGGAATCACCGCTGTCTACGTTCCAGTCCATGACAGCGTATCCTCCCTTTTTCAACAGATCAAAATACGTATGATCAAAATGTCCGTATGTTCCACCAGGCGCTCTGACAAGTGCAGGACGAGAGCCTACAATGTTGTTAATGATATCTTCCGTGCGCTTAATCTGCTGCCAGAACGTTTCAAAGTTCCGGTACAACTCGTTATATTCATGGTTATATGTATGATTGCCGATGGCATGTCCTTCACTTACGATTCGTTTGATCATTCCCGGCATACGTTCTGCATGCTCTCCCAGCACATAAAAAGTAGCAGGAACATGCTCATCGCGTAAAATATTCAATACCTCAGACGTATGTTTGCCCGGGCCATCGTCAAAGCTCAAATAGACAACCTTGTCTGATGTTTTACTTTTCCCCGCTGCTGCGGCAGACGGCACGCTTGCTCCGAACATATCTGTCAGCAGTAATGTAGCGAGAGTGAACCATATCGATAAACACTTCCACATACGTACCTTCCTACAGGAACGAGTTGAAGTTTGCTGCTCCATAAGTTGCCCATTTCGTTGCATCATTTCGTGAGATTCCTGCGCCATTTGTAATTCACCCTCCAGCACTCTATTGAATTTGCTGATAGACTTCAGCAGATTTGTTAGAATTATATGGAGGCAGATCGCAAAAAAGACATCATTTTATCTATTATTTTGCAACAAATAACCTTGGCTTCGATATGGGATTATTGATTCTTAATCAGCAATTCGGTAGCATTAGGAAATAACGAACATGAAACGGGCAACCAACTACTTCTAAAGCCTGATTCATATGACACCATCAGGAGTGTGAATCTATTGGAATTACTTGAGAAGGTCCAGCAGCTATTTGGGTCTTACGGATACAGTGTATTGTTCTTCGGCCTGCTACTGGAGTTTATTGCACTTCCCTTCCCAGGCGAAACGACGATGGCATATGCGGGTTATTTGTCCTACAGAGGTCAGCTTGATTTCGGTACACTTGTCGTCTTAGCGTTTCTCGGGACAACGATTGGCATGACTATTACGTATTTCATCGGAGCCAAAGCCGGTCTACCTTTTATTGTGAAGTATGGAAGATGGTTTTTACTTAAACCGGACAAGCTGGACAAAACGCAAAAATGGTTTGCTAAGTATGGATACGGTCTGATTTTTATCGGATATTTCATTCCAGGTGTTCGTCATTTCACAGGGTATTTCTCTGGTATTGCTGCAATTCCGTTTCGCAAATTCGCCCTATATGCTTACTCTGGAGCCTTGTTCTGGGTTGTGTTATTCCTTGGGATCGGTAAGGTGTTCGGTCCTAGCTGGAGCGCTGTATTCACACTCGCTCATCAATATACAGCATACATTCTTGCCCTAGTTGCATTGCTTGTGATTGCTGGCATCGTCTATCGTTACTGCAACGCCTTGTTCGCTCGTTCCCGTCGCAAGCATTCCCCCGCTCGTCAGCGTCAAAAACAAAATGCGGACTAATGATGAGTCCATCTCCCCTTTATAAATATAGAAGCCGTGAACATACGGCTTCTTTTTGTTTGCTTTTATTGGGATATGAAGACCAGATATCCTTTCATTCATATTTTTTTCATAAACTAAAACACTCCCGGTCATACTACTTGCAAATAAAGGATGTTTGAGGGGGAGACATGGATGGCTACAGATACTCAAATTGCACACGAAACGCATGCCATTCATCCGGATCTGGCTGATAATATTGCTTATTGCAAAAAGATGATGGGGAATAGCAATGACTTGATGATTCGTCCATTACAAAGCCTGCACAAATGGCCTTCGATGCTGTTATACATTGATGGGCTTGTCGATACACAGGTGATCAATCAGGCTGTCCTGCAACCCTTGATGCAAGTGCGTAACTTGCCTGATTTCTCAGCGGACGATGAACACCTGAGCTATCTTCAGAACGATGTTCTTACCGCTAGCGAAGTGCTGTTCATTGATGATATGGATGATGTGTTGAAAGCGATGCTGGCCGGTGAAGTCATTCTGCTGCTGGACGGCTCTACTCGGGGACTCAAAATTGGCGCTGCCGGTTGGGAAGACCGTCCTGTAGGTGAACCCGTTTCTCAAACCGTTGTACGTGGTCCAATGGAAGGTTTTACGGAAAATTTGCGTACGAATACCGCACTGATTCGCAAGCGTATTCGTGACCCGCAGCTTTGGATCGAGGAGCGTGAGATTGGACGTGTCACCAAAACTCGAGTGGCTGTCGTATATCTGGAACATACCGTCAATGAAGATGTCGTTGATGAGCTTCGCAGACGATTGGGTGAGATTGATATCGACAGTATTCTGGAGAGCGGGTACATCGAAGAACTTATTCAGGACAAAACCACGACAATCTTTCCGACAGTTTACAATAGCGAACGTCCAGATACGGTTTCTGCAGCACTGCTCGAAGGACGTGTTGCAATCATTATAGACGGTACACCCTTTGTACTGCTTGTGCCTGCATTATTCATGCACTTTTTTCAATCTCCTGAAGATTATTATCAGCGTGCTGACATCAGCTCTCTTGTTCGCTTGTTGCGATATTTGTCGTTTCTGATTGCCATGCTAGCTCCATCCTTTTATATCGCTATTTCGACATTTCATCAGGAGATGTTACCAACTACCTTGTTGATCAGTCTGGCTGCACAAAGAGAAGGCGTCCCCTTTCCAGCTTTTATTGAAGCCGTTCTGATGGAACTGACCTACGAAATTTTGCGAGAAGCGGGCATTCGAATTCCGAGAACGGTCGGACAGGCCGTATCCATCGTAGGCACACTTGTTATCGGGCAGGCCGCGGTAGAGGCAGGCGTTGTGTCTGCAGCGATGGTTATTATTGTTTCTATCACTGCCATTTCCAGCTATGTCATTCCGGAGAACGGATTATCTATTTCGGTTCGTATTTTGCGTTTTATTCTGATGATAGCGGCGGCGGCGTTTGGTTTCTATGGCATTCTGATTGCACTGCTCATTACGCTAACTCATCTTTGCAGCTTGCGCTCTTTTGGGATCTCGTACATGTCTCCTTTTGCACCCTTCATTAAGAATGATCTGAAAGATACGCTGTTCCGTGTTCCCTGGTCGCATATGAGAACTCGCCCATTATCAAACGGTACTTCGAACGTAACGAGGCAGAAACGTAAAAAAACCAAGCATTAGTGAAGGCAGGAGAAAAGGTTATGATGAAATGTTTACGTGTCATGCTATCCATCATCGTTATACTGCCGTTGCTGAGCGGATGTTGGGATCGCCAGGAGCTGAATCAGCTCGGAATAATGCTGGGTCTGGGTGTAGATCGAGACGGTGACCAGATCAGGGTTAGTGCACAGGTTGTTGTGCCTCGTGAAGTCGCCAAAGGTCAAGGCGGCAATGGAACACCCGTTACCCAATATCAAGCCAGCGCTCGCACACTGCTCGAGGCTATTCAGAAGCTTACCCAGACAAGCCCTCGTGCCATTTTTATGGCTCATATCCGGGTATTGGTTTTCGGAGAAGAATTCGCACGAAAAAACGGCATATATGACGTCATTGAAGCCCTCATCAGAGAACCAGACGTCAGACCCGATTACTATGTAATGGTGGCGCGAAAAAACACGGCCTCTAACATTTTGAACGTACTCACACCACTAGAAAATCTTCCGTCAGAAAAACTGTTCAATGCACTCGATATTTCTGCTAAAAGCTGGGCTCCAACGACAACCGTGACCAGTGACAAGCTGATGCAGTATATTCTCACACCCAGCATGTCCCCTGTTATTACTGGTATTGAGCTTGTTGGAGATCAAGAGAAAAGCGGTGAGACCAAAAATGTCCAGAGTATCGAACCTCCGGCTACTCTTCAATTCGCTGGTCTCAGCGTGTTTCAAAAAGACAAACTGATCGGTTGGCTGAATCAGGATGACTCTAAAGGCTACAACTATATTCGTGACAACGTGAAAACAACGATTGGCCCCACCCAATGTCCAAAAGGGGGTTATGTCACGCTAAAAACATTGCGTACCTCCACGGATCACAAAGTCAAAATGGTGCGGGGCGAACCTCAAATCAGTCTGAAAGTGAACACGGTCTCTGTCATTGGTTCCGTAGATTGTGAGATGGAGATCGGTTCAATGGAGGCCATCAAGCAATTGGAGCAACTGGCACAGGATCGGATTATCGAATTGATGAAAGGTACAGTAAGTCTCGTTCGCAGTAAATATAAAGTGGACATCTTCGGTTTTGGACAAGACATCTATCATAAATATCCGAAAATCTACAAAAGAGAAGAAAAGAACTGGGACAAGTACTTTCAAAATTTAGACGTCACATATGAAGCAAACGTACAGATCCGTCGTATAGGGACGTTGGATAATTCATTTAATAAAAAAGCCAAGGAGTGAGCACGCTTGCTGCTATCGATTGCAGTTGTCATTGTCGGGTGCCTGATGGGGGTGATTGATCTACCCAAGTTATGGAGAAAGAAGGAATGGAAAGAAGTCACCGTCTATTCCTGTTTACTGCTGACAAGCATCTTTTTTGGTATTGTCGCGGTGAATCTATGGGAGTTTCCAAGCCCGCTATACATTATCATCTGGATTTACAAACCCGTGAATCAATTACTGGCCTATATTACAGGGAGTTAGCCAAAAGGGAGTTGACAACATGCTGGAACAAGGTCGCCTTGGCATTAGACAATTATGTATCTTGACCATTTTGATCATTGCCGGTGACATGATGATGATCTACCCCTCGGTTATCGCAACCTTTTCGGGGCAAAATGCTTGGCTTTATGCTTTTATCGGTGTTCCTCTTGGCATGGGGTTGATGTATCTTTTCGTCAAACTTGCAGACACGTATCCCAATGAAAATTTGATAGGCGTATTTCGCAAAATCCTTGGATTTTGGCCAGGTACGGTGTTAGCCCTGTTCTACCTGATGTATTTTATTTTTAGCTCTGCAGCACAATCACGGGTCGTTGGTGATTTCATGACCAGTCAGATTTTTTTGTATACGCCCATTCGGGTTGTGCTTCTTATTTTTGTAATCCCCATCGGTTGGGCTCTATATAACGGACTAGAGAATATTGGTCGAAGCAGTGAAATACTCGTACCTATTATTACTACTTTCATGTTTATTTTAGTGGTCTTTTTGTTGCCCGAGGTACAATTAAACCAACTTGTACCCTTTACGGACACCACCTTCAGCCAGTTTACGCATGGGATTGTGATCGGTTTTATCTATCCGGTTGGTGAAGCCCTTCCCATTCTGATGATCCTCCCCTATGCAAATCAACAAGCCCATCGTACTCGTGATCTTATGATATCTGCCGGATTTGGCAATCTGCTCATGGCTATTCTGGTGACGATCTCCATGTTGGTTATGGGACTTTTTCTTACACAGCACACGATCTTTGGTTCATTTGTATTATCCCAAAAAATCAATATAGCCAACTTCTTTCAACGAATTGAAGTGCTTATGGCCTCGTCCTGGCTGATATCCACCTATTTTAAATCCACCGTTTATCTGTATGCCTTTGTTCTTGGTATCGCTGAACTTTTTCGCCTTAAGAGCTACCATTTTCTCATTCTGCCATGCGTACTGATTGTATATGCGCTATCTAACCTTGTGACACCCAATATCGTTTTTTTTAACACAACGGTCATTCCCTATTGGCTGGAGTGGGATTTAACGGTGAGTCTGATCTTACCTGTCCTGCTGTTAATCATTCATCAAATCAAGTCCAAATTATCATTTAATAAAGGCAGAACTTAAAGATAATCGAAGGAGGGTACAGATCATGCTCATCAAAGAGAGACTTACCGTGCGGCAATTTGCAGTCCTTGCCTTTATGGGCATGATTGGAGATATGATGCTAATCTACCCGACATTACTTACTTACTCTGGAAGACAGGATGCCTGGATTTGCTCGATCGTCTCCCAAGGTATCGGCATGTCGATCTTATGGCTTTCCTATAAGCTGCATCAAGCTTACCCCGGACTTACACTCATCGAGATCTGTTCCAAAGCACTTGGTAAATGGATAGGTGCAATTTTGGCTGCCGCATATCTGTTTTATTTTCTGATGGGTTCAGCTATATGTATCCGTGAAGTTGGAGATTTTATGACAACTCAGGTTTATCTCCATACTCCCATTCGGGCTATCATTCTTCTTTTTGTTATAGCCCTAGGTTGGTCCGTACTGAAAGGATTGGGCACGTTCGGTAAAATGGCAGAGATTCTGGCCCCCTTTGTTATGATCAGCTTGATTATCCTAATGCTTTGTTTGTTGCCCAAAATGGAAGTATCGAACATCCAGCCGTTCTTTGATACTCCCCTGTTTTCATTTATAAGCGGGAGTGTTCGAGGGGCTACAGCTTCATATGGAGAACTCATTATCATCACCATGATTTACCCCTATATTACTCACGGCGTGCATAAGCGGCGAGAGCTGTTATTGGCCGCATTACTTGCAGGAATCATGTTAACCCTCATTCTCCTTACCTCTCTACTTGTGCTTGGAGCTGAACTGACAGAGCATAATATTTATGTATCGTATATTCTTGCACAAAAGATTAACATTGGCGGCTTCGTTCAACGAATTGAAGCCATCTCTTCGACAGCTTGGCTCGTGTCTACCTACTTTAAAACTTCGCTATACACGTTTGGATTCATTCTTGGACTTGCACAACTGTGTCGTCTCAAATCTTACCAGCCGTTAATTCTGCCAACGATGCTCTTATTATTCGGTATGGCTATTGTGATTTCGCCGGATGTCCTCTTCTACACCCTAGGCATCATGTACGCCTGGTTCAATTGGGATTTTACGGTCAGTATTGTCATTCCTGCCTTCCTACTACTGATTCACCTTATGAAAAATCGATTTAAACAACGTAATAATGCAGGTACTCTTTCGCAGAAATAAACAGGCTACATCTCAATGGGAGTGGTGTCCATAGATGCAGCCTGTTTATTATTTTTGACCATACACACTTCGTGCATGGCTCGTTTTATTTTCACAGGATCGTAACCGATGAATTACAGCCCTTTTACCGTGTCCAGCGCCTCTTCAATGTGCCCTTTTACACGCACCTTCGTCCATTGCTTGATCAGCTTGCCCTCTTCATCCAGCAGGAAGGTGGAACGCACAATGCCCATGTACTCCTTGCCGTACATCTTCTTCAGCTGCCATGCGCCAAACTGCTCGGCAACCGTGTGCTCCTCATCCGATAACAGGATAAAAGGCAGTCCGTATTTGGCAATAAACTTATCATGTTGCTTCATCGGATCAGTGCTGATCCCCAGGATGACTGTATTCAACCCTTGAAAATCCTCATGTCGATCTCGAAAATCACAGGCTTGTTGCGTGCAAGACGAGGTCATATCTTTCGGATAAAAGTAAATCAGAACTCGCTTGCCGCGAAAATCAGACAGCTTCATAGACTCACCCGTGCTTGATGGCAATTCAAAATCCGGAACTTGTACACCTTCTGTTAAAGTCATTTTCATGTCCTCCTTGGAATTCAAGTTATATGATCCTTCAGATTTGCGTGAAGTAATCCTGTAAGCAGGGTCAAGACCCCGCTCCCCGATACCGCTTCACACCGAAGTTCCACAGGGTAAGCCCAATCGTTGCAAAGACCAGCCCCATGACCGGAGTGAGCAAAGCCATCCGATGCATCTCTGCTCGCTCTAGGAACAGCGCTGCCGGATAGATGCCAACAAAGGCAAACGGGATAATCCAGGTGAGCAATACCTGAATGGCTCTGTTATAGATTGTTACCGGATAACGTCCATATCCTTGAATATTGTACATCAGCGGCAAAATACCTGTCGGCGCATCGGAGTAAAAGGATAGTGACGTCAATGTAGTATAGATACCCGCGTAGATTAGCACTGAACTTAGTGCCAATATAATCAATGCAGGGATGTGCCACCATTCCAGCACGAGCCCCATCTCTGCACCACTGAAGATCATAATGATTAACCCGATGAACGAACCTACGAGAGAGGGCGGGTCTACATTTTCCAGCAGAATCTGAAACAGGTTGTGTGCCGGTCTTGTCAGAATGCGATCCATCTCACCTTTGACAATATAACGCTCGCTGAACCCCCACAGGTTGATAAAACAGCTAAAGATGCCGTATGGCACCATAAAATATCCGTAAACAAATAATACTTCCGCCTCACTCCAACCGCCAAGGTTGTCGGTATGCCGGAAAACGACAAAGATAAAGATCAGATTGGTCGCCTGAAAGAGCAGATCCGAGATAATCTCTACCCAGAAGTCGGCGCGGTACGTCAGACGTGTCTTCATATAATTTTTCAGATATTCCCAGATTAGACCCATATAGTACATTCGCTTATCCCCCTTGCACGAACAGACGCTTGCGCGCTTGCCGCCAGATTAGCACCATGGGTATGAGAAGCAGGACAAACCAGAGCACCTGAATCCCGAGCACATTCCAGATGCCTGTACCTTCCACCCTGCCAGTGAAAACCGAGCCGGGCAGATATGTGATCGCCTGAAACGGCAATACTTTCATGATTGTGGACAACCAGTCCGGATACAAACTGATCGGAATGATCAGGCCCGAAAACAGATCAACGACCACACGTTTCATGCGCATCATGCCTTCGTTATTTTCCACAAAAAACGCCGCCAGTCCCGTAATGACATTAATCTGGGAATTAATGATGAAACTGAAGAACAGCATGACGAGAAAACCGATCCACGCCGAAGGCGCTGTTGGCAGTTCCACCGGGAACAGCAGGATGGCAATGATCATGCCCGGAATCATGAGCAACAAGAAGCGGAAGATACCTTCGCCAAGCCCCTGCATCATTTTGACCATCACGTAGTTAATCGGCCGAATAAACTGAATCGCAATGGAGCCATCCCGAATGTCGGCGGCAATCTCCCGGTCCAGATTGTTAAAGTAAAACGCACGCGCCATCCAAGAGACAGCAACATACGTTGTCATCTGTGCTGCCGTAAAACCGCCAATCTCTCCGCTGCTTCCATAAATAGCTTGCCACGTAAAGTAATACACGCCAATATTCAGCGTATATATCAAAATGCCCGAATAATAATTCACTCGATACGCGAGCATCGTCAGAAAACGAATACGCATGAAATCGATAAATGCACTGTTCATCTTAGGTAGCACCTACCGCTTCTTTATCTGCCGACACAATCTCCGGGCGCTCAGCCGAACCGGACTGGTAGATACTACGCACAATCTCATCCGTGTTGGTCTCAATGATCTGAATATCCGTAATATCTGCCTGACCTACCACACGTGCCAGTACATCCGAAACGTTCAGTTCCAGCGGAATCCACACGGAGGCCGACAATTCGTTCTCCACGGTCCACCGCACAGGCATCGCCGCTGTCCATTCCTGCATCTGAGTCATCGTGTGACCTGTACCGAATTTGAACCGAACCTCACGCTCTGTGCCCCACTGGGACTTGAGGTGATCCAGACCTCCATCATAGATGATACTTCCCGCATCCAACATGATGACTCGCGAACATAAGGCTTCGATATCCTGCAAGTCATGTGTCGTAAGCAGGATGGTTGTACCATGTTGCTCATTCATGTCTTTCAGGAACTCGCGAATTTCCGACTTCACCACGATATCCAGACCAATGGTTGGCTCATCCAGGAACACAATGCCTGGATTGTGCAGTAAGGCCGCCACCAGTTCACAGCGCATCCGCTGACCGAGACTGAGTTTGCGCACCGGGCGACTCAGCAACTCCTGTAATTGCAAACGCTCAACGAGCTCGTCCAGCCGTTTACGGAAGTCCTGCTCCCCAACACGATATACTTTGCGTAGGAGATGAAAAGATTCAATGACACCGATATCCCACCATAACTGGCTACGTTGTCCAAACACTACACCAATATTTTTGACAAACTTCTCCCGTTCCTGATACGGAACATACCCACCTACCGATAAATGCCCGGATGTAGGCACCAAAATGCCGGTCAACATCTTGATCGTTGTTGATTTGCCGGCACCGTTCTCTCCAATATATCCGCAGATTTCACCTTGCGGTATCTGAAATGAAATATCATTCACAGCCAATACTTCCTGGTATTGACGTTTGAACAGATCCTGAAACGCGCCCTTCAGCCCACCGCGGCTTTTCTGGACGTTAAACGACTTTCGCAAATCTTTTACATCAATCGCCAGCATGTTTATACCTCACTTGGATTTTGTTGAAATTGCTTGTAGCCCAAAAAGAAATTATAATAGTAACAGTCAAAATTCAGCAAGCTTTAAAAAATAGTTCGAAGTGGCCTCCTCTGCCTTGAGGTCTGGAGGGAAGGCGAACGGAAAGCTTCGACTTATACGCAAACTCAACGCAACTTTACATGTACTGAAATCGTTTATTTTTTATCTCAAATACAAAGGAGCGCTAGCATGACCAGAAAGACGAAGAGAACCCTATGGATCTCTCTTGCCGCCTTCGTGTTAATTGTTGGAGGGGCAGTGGCCTACTATTTCGGTTCTATTCTTAATCAGTTGGATGGATTGCAGAAGAAAGGCGAGGATTCGCCATTTGCCAATATTGAAAATGTAGAGAAAGTGAAGACACCCGACCCTCCGAAATGGGAAGGTACCGAGACCGTGAACATATTGGTTATGGGTGTTGATGCCCGCGGTCTGAAAAAGGGTGAAGTGCCACGTTCCGACAGCATGATGGTGGTGTCACTTGACCCGCTGACCAAAAAGATTAACCTGTTCTCCATTCTGCGTGACACGTACATTAACATTGATGGATATGGTAAAGATCGCATTAACACCGCGATTACCCATGGCCCGAACGTAGCGATGGAAGCTGCAAGTGACTTGCTCGGTATCCCTGTTCAATATTATGTGTATACCGATTTCCAGGGATTCATCAAACTGGTTGACGCGGTTGGCGGTGTAGACTTTGATGTCGAGAAGGACATGCATTATGTGAGTAAAGCCGACAACAACGAGTACGATATTGATCTGAAAAAAGGCTACCAGCATCTCGACGGTAAAACAGCCTTGATGTATGTTCGTTTCCGTCATGATGCGATGTCCGACTTCGCACGTTCGGAACGTCAGCGGGAGCTGCTCAAAGCCGTGACGGCCAAAATGCAGTCCACAACAACGATTGCCAAGCTACCTTCCATTCTGGAACAAGTTAGCCCGTATGTAGATACCAACCTGACGCTTTCCGACATGTGGAAGCTGGGCGGGCTTGGTTATCAAAGCAGCATGAATGGCAGTGAGCAGGTTCCACCAATGAACCTGTTGAAAGAAGAACGCACCCCTGGCGGAGCACAAGTCTTGTCGGTAACCAGTGAAGAAAAGTTGAAACAGCATGTTCAAGACATCATTCACCCACCAGCCAAGACGGAAGACGAAAAAGCCAAAGAAGACAAGACCGCCAGCGGTAATGAGAAGAACACACAGCAACCGGCAGAGTAAATGAGCCACTAATACAGCTCTGAGCTAACTTGGTATATACTATAACGATGATCTCATTCATTCTCAGAAGGGCAGCCTATATGCTGCCCTTTCGCTATGCCTGTTCGCCAAAGTATGCGAAAATAATCATATCATGCTATTGTTTTGCTGGTTTAAACTAATGGAATTACGAAAGGAAGTTATCTCATGAATACACGTACGAACTCGGAGTTGTTATATACAGAAGCGCTGGAACATATTGTAGGCGGCGTAAACAGCCCTTCTCGCTCATTCAAAGCGGTGGGCGGCGGGGCACCCGTTTTTATGAAAAAAGCGCAAGGCGCCCACTTCTGGGATGTCGACGACAACAAGTACATCGACTATCTCGCGGCATACGGACCGATTGTGACTGGACATGCCCACCCTCATATTACCAAAGCCATAACGGAAGCAGCTGCCAATGGTGTCCTGTACGGTACACCAACGGAGCTTGAAATCAAGCTTGCCAAAATGCTGAAAGAAGCGATCCCGTCCATGGACAAGGTTCGCTTTGTGAACTCCGGTACAGAGGCCGTGATGACGACGATTCGCGTCGCTAGGGCATATACGAAACGAAATAAAATCGTAAAATTTGCCGGATGTTATCATGGTCACTCCGATCTCGTACTGGTCGCTGCAGGCTCAGGCCCATCTACGCTTGGCATTCCCGACAGTGCAGGTATCCCGACCAGCATTGCTCATGAAGTCATTACCGTTCCATATAACGACCTGGATGGTCTGAAGGAAGCGCTCGAACGTTGGGGTGACGATGTAGCCGCTGTTATGGTAGAGCCGATCGTTGGTAACTTCGGTATGGTTATGCCAGAGCCAGGTTTCCTGGAAGGTCTCTGTGCAATGACACGCTCGAACGGTTCACTTGTTATTTATGACGAGGTTATTACCGCTTTCCGTTTCCACTACGGTTCCACTCAGACGTATGCCGGATTGGATAATCATGCGGAGATTGAACCTGACCTTACTGCACTTGGGAAAATCATTGGCGGTGGCTTGCCGATCGGTGCCTACGGCGGACGTAAACATGTCATGGAGCAGGTTGCTCCACTCGGCCCGGCGTATCAGGCCGGAACGATGGCAGGCAATCCGGCATCAATCTCGGCGGGTATCGCTTGTCTTGAAGTACTGCACGGTGCTGGCGTATATGAAGAAATGGAACGTCTCGCCATCGATCTGACCACTGGCTTGCAAGCTTCCGCGGACCGTCACGGCATTGATCTGACGATCAACCGCATTCGTGGTGCATTCTCCACGCATTTCTGCAATCATCCGGTGACGAATTATGATCATGCACAAGACACGGACGGCGAACGCTTCGCGTCCCTCTTCCGCCACATGTTAAACCGCGGTATCAATCTGGCTCCTTCGAAGTATGAAGCTTGGTTCCTGACCACCGCTCATACGGACGAAGACATTGCTGTCACTCTTGAAGCGGCTGAAGCTTCTTTTAAAGCAATGGCAGAGGAGTAAGAGTTGGAGCCGGCGGCAACATAATTTAAAATTCAAGATAGACCAGCCCATTAAAGGCTGGTCTATCTTCACGTTGTCGATCTGATCTGCAGCTTCAATATCTCCTCCCGGATGATCTGCATCCCCTCTGCAATACGCTGTTTCGGAACATTAGAGATGTTCAGTCGCAACATCTGATCTGTAAATGCGCGGTACGTCCCTTCGGGATAATATCTCTCTGTTGTATCAGCAATAATTCCGCGGTTCTGTAAACGGGACAGCAAGGTACGGACAGGTATATTCCCTGGCAAAGGGAGGGCGGTATGTTCCCCACCGGTTCGTGGCGCAATACGAAATGGTTCGAAATCGGAATAAGCCTCCAGCTGTTCTTGCACAACTTCCATCCGCGCGGCATAGCGGCTACGAATGATTTTGCGATGGTGGGCAAACATTCCGCTATGAATGTACACCTCAAGCGCAGCTTGAGATAACAGTGAGGTGTCGATATCCAGCATTCTTTTCATTGAACCGAAAGAGGCGATCAAGGCCACAGGCGTTACGGCTACACCCATACGAAGTCCAGGGAACAGAATCTTGGAATAACTTTTCAGATAAATAACGCGGTCATGTGTATCATAAGCCCATAAAGGATCTTGTCTCGCGTTGTCCTCCAAATCGGCCAGATAGTCATCTTCGACCAGATAAACATCATATCGCTGTGCTAACCGAAGGAGTCTCTTCTTTTCCGCCGCCTTCATGGAAGTCCCGATCGGATTGTGGAACCGTGGGATCACATAGAAAAACTTGATATCCCCCTCCGCAAACTGGCGTTCAAGTGAATCCCAGTCCAGTCCTTCCTCAAACGTTCTTCGTACACCAGCAATCGGTACGTTCAAGCTCTTCAACAAGGTAGGCATATTGTGATATGTAGGCAGCTCCACCATGACTTTGGTTCTTCCACCGGGAAAGGGCATCAAGGCCAGCGCCGCAAGCGCCTGCTGCACACCCGATGTGATGAAAAACTGTTCCGCTCGCGCAAATATCTGATAATCCGCAAACTGTTTCTGTAATAGCTCAATCAGCGAGGGCAATCCTTGCTGCGTGCCATATAAAAAAAGCTCATCTTGCTTCTGTTTCATCGCCACTTCCACGCAATGCCGAAAATCCGCATAAGGAAATACCCTTGGATCAGGAGCCGCGGACGCAAAATCCAGCGGCTCTTGCCAGTCCATATCCTGTACACCTAGACCATTTTGAACAGCATAATAACCGGATTGGGGCACGGCGTACACCAAATGTCGCTGTTCCAACCATTCATACGCACGAATCGCTGTACTCACACTGCATTGATATTGCTCCGCAACACGACGGACGGCTGGCAACCTTATTCCTTTGTCATCCCACTGGCGGCTTCCCTGCTGAACCATTTGCTCCTGTATCCACTGTTGCAATGCATGAGCGATTACCTCATATTTTTTCACCTTTCCACCCCTTATCTACAAAACTGTACCGGTACAATCGCTTGTTTTCCGTATTGTAGCACAGCGGATGTAGAAGTATATTAAATAAGGCTAATATATTCCATCGCTTGATAGGTAACAGTAAATCTAGTTCATATCGCATTATTGGAGGTAAAAGGAATGAATACTACACATAACCGAACCTATGCTTATATTGCTTCTGTTGTATATGCTGCCATTATCGGACTATCTTTTTTATTTGTGAAAATGACCGTCACCATTGCTCATCCCTTAGATGTGCTTGCACATCGTTTCGCTCTGTCACTCATTGTGGTCAGCATTCCTGTGCTATTCGGCTGGATTAAAATCAATCTCCATTGGGCTGACCTGTGGCGAATCATTCCGCTTGGACTGCTCTCGCCCGTACTCTTCTTTGCCTTTCAAGCTTTCGGACTGGTAACCTCCAATTCTTCGGAAGCGGGAATTATTCAGGCGATGGTGCCTGTGTTTACCCTTGTTCTGGCCTCGGTCTTTCTGAAGGAACGTACGTCTATTGTGCAAAAAATGTCTCTGCTCCTTTCTGTCGCTGGCGTCATCTTTATCTTTGCCATGAAAGGTAGCGGTATGTCGATGAGTAATATGCAAGGCATTGTGCTACTGGTCCTTTCGGCCATCAGTTTTGCAGGATACGGGGTACTGGCCAGACCACTTACTCGGCAATATAAACCGCTGGAACTGACCTGGGTGACCTTAATGGTAGGGTGTGTTGTGTTTAATGCGATTGCACTAATACGTCATGCATTCACAGGCTCGATGGCTGATTATGTTCAGCCGCTTGGAGATCTATCCTACTTGGGAGCACTCGCTTATCTGGCTATCTTATCTACCATGGTATCCACCCTGTTGTCCAGCTACGCCCTGACTCATCTGGAGGCTTCACGTGTCAGTGTGTTCAGTAATCTGTCTACACTCATCTCCATCGCTGGGGGTGCTCTGATTCTACATGAACCTGTCCGGAATTATCACTATGTAGGTGCAATCCTGATCATTATCGGTGTACTTGGCACCAACATGAGTGGTCGCAAACGCGCGCTGGTCAGTCATGCTAAAGCATGATACCCGTCAAGCCAGAAATACCGCAAAAGGTACGATGATTAACGTACCTGAGGCGATGATCCTGTATGAAGCTTCCCAAACACGTTAACACTGCTGAGGATACTCTAATCTGAAAAGGAGTTCTCAGCATGAAGCGTACACAACCTTCGTTCTTGCAAGCCATGATGTTAATCATGTTATCTGTAGGCCTCATCAGCCATGTATTAATTATTCCCGCCCTTCTCAGTGCGGCAAAAAGGGACTCATGGATTTCTGTTTTATTATCTGCCGGTCCACTCGTGATCTTTGCACTAATGCTGGCCTACGTGTCACGCTTTCTACAACATCAGACTTTACATGATTGGCTGTCTTCCCATCTTGGTAAACCCGTAGGTTTTCTGTTGCGGGTGGGGAACAGTCTCTTTTTTCTATGCGTCATCTACTTTACACTGCGTGACACCACGAATTGGGCCAAAACGAACTATCTCACCGAAACGCCTGTGATCGCAACAACGATCGCACTTATGGCTTTGTGCGGATATGCTGCCTATAAGGGTATGCGCTCGCTCGCCTTCACAGCAGGACTGATTCTGCCATTAGTTGTGTTGCTCGGCTTCTACGTTGCCATTGTCAATTCCCAGTATAAAGATTACAACCGTCTTCTGCCTGTGCTGGAGCATGGATGGTCACCCGTATTTCAGGGCATGATTTACAGTCTCGCAGGCATGTTTGAACTGCTTTTCCTCTGGTACATTCAGCCTCATCTCGCCAAACGTATCAAGCTATGGCAGTATCTAATGCTTGCATTGATCATGGTTGGTTTAACGACAGGTCCGCTCATTGGAGCGATCGTAGAATTTGACCCTTATGAAGCAGCCAAGATGAGATACCCTGCTTTTGAAGAATGGCGCATTGCCTCCCTGGGCAAATATATTGCGCAGACCGATTTCTTTTCCATCTATCAGTGGCTCGCAGGTTCTTTCACCCGGATTAGTCTGGCCATGTATATTGTGGTAGAAATATGGAATATTAAGAGCACTTCCAGAAGGATGGTTACTTGTGCGTCTTTGGCTATATTTTTTATTCTATCCATGCTGTACCCTCTGGATGATATTACTTTCACGAAGATTCTGGTTGATTACATCTTTCCATATAATCTCGTGTATCTGAGCGGATTTGCGGTTCTGGCAACAATCGTTGCCTTCATCCATTCACGCCAGCATAGGAGGAAACAACGCCATGGAGAAGGAGAAACACCCGATTGACACAACATCCTACGAGAACCTGCTTGCCTCCCTGAGAAAAAACTTTGAATCCTGTGCGGATGTAGTCATCCAGACGTTTTCTGCCCAAGATGAGACCGTTCGTTCTGTCATTCTGCTCTATTGCGACGGGCTGGTGGACAGTAAACAAATCAATCAGTTCATCATTCCACGGTTAGAAAAACATACATTAATTATGGAAGAGGCTGTACCCAAGGAGCTTGGGCTAACCCTGAAACCCATAGATGACATCTCTGATCTCCAAAACATAAACATGCTCCTGTTTAGCGGGCAGCTTCTACTTATTTTTGAAAATGGTGTACAGGCCTGCAGTCTGGATATTGCCAATATTCCGGGACGCACACCAGAAGAGTCTGCCATCGAGACGTCCGTAAAAGGACCGCGCGATGGTTTCACCGAAGAGCTTTCCACCAACATCGCCTTGGTTCGCAAACGATTGAAAACGTCATCCATGTGTTATGAGAAAATCATAAAAGGAGATCGCACACAGACAACGATCGGTCTCTTATACGTTAGAGATATTATTAACCCCGAAATTCTAGAGACTGCTCGTAGCAATCTGAATCAGATTAACGTCGACGGAATCATGGGCACGTCCATCATGGAACGCGCGGTCATGGGAGGCGTGCGAAGCATCTTTCCGCTCACGGATAATTCTGAACGTCCAGATTATGTCGCGGACTCCTTAATCAACGGGCGTTTTGCTGTGCTCACGGATGGGTCACCTGTAGCCGTCATCGCACCGACAACACTGTTCAATCAGTTAAAATCACCTGAAGACGAGAGCACTCCCTTTTTCATCGTGACCTTTGAACGGATATTACGGATTGCCGGGCTGCTCATTGCCTGTTTTTTTCCGGCCTTCTACATCGGTCTGACCAGCTTTAATCTGGAGCAAATTCCACTGCCCCTGCTCGCAACGATCGCAGGAACGCGGATGGGATTGCCCATGCCGGTTACGCTTGAAGCTTTCCTCATGATCTTTATGTTTGAACTGTTCAATGAGGCTGGAAGAAGGCTACCGCGTGCGTTGGGACAGACCGTCAGCGTAGTCGGCGGCTTAATTATCGGGGATGCGGCCATTCGTGCCGGGATTACATCTCCCACTATAATTGTCACGGTAGCGATCTCCGTCATCTCCAGCTACATTCTGGTGAATACGGTTCTGGGGGGAGCCACATCCCAGGTTCGCATCGGAATGTTAATTGCTTCTTCGATCTTGGGGTTATTCGGATTTATGGTTGCTCTGTTTGCCTTGTTAGTTCATCTCGTATCTCTGGAGTGTTACGGCGTATCCTACCTCTCCCCTGTATCACCTTACATTCCGGGAGATTTCACACAGGCCGTATCAATGCCACCTTCCATGACACGCACCAAACGCCCAGCTGTGTTACGCACACAGGATTCTACCCGCCATAAGGACAAACCTTGATGAGATGGACTTGCGTAAGTAGCATCGTTGCGGTTTGTGTCATGCTGCTGACAGGATGCTGGGATTCCAAGGAAGTGCAAAGCATTAACTTTATTACAGCCATTGGCATCGATTATGCGGATAATCAATATACGACATACGCCCAGTTAATCGATTTTTCCAGCATTGCAAAGCAGGAAGGGCCGACACCAAGAGAAGGTAGTCAAATATGGATCGGAAAAGGTACCGGTACAACGTTAAGTATGGCAATCAACAATCTGTATGAGACATCGCAGCAGCAGACGTTGTGGACTCATGTGAAAGCAATTGTGCTATCCAAAAATGCATTGGAAGGGCGACTGGAGGATGTTTTTAACACGTTACTTCATTCCGGACAACTGCGATATACACCATGGATCTATGCGACAGAACAAGATATGTCCACTTTGCTCTCTCCCTCCGCGATCCTGAACCAGTCGGCTCAAACGATTGAGTTGTTTGAACCGATGAGACTGTACAGGCAGCATTCCGGGTATGAGCCCATTCGCCTGCATCAGTTACTTGATAGTCTGAGAGAACCTGCATCTGTGGTGTTGTTGCCTTCCGTTTCCACTAAAAATCAGACATGGCATAACGGCGAAGAGACCCCGCCGCTGATTCGAATGGATGGATTTTACGTCGTGAGCAATGGAAAAAGTCAGGGGAAAGTCTCTGGTGCCGAAGCAGACGGCGCCCGTTACGTGAATTATGACCATGTGTACCAATATCCGCTGTACGTCTATGGGAAGCATGGCGGTACTCCTGACCTTACTTTGACTCTTCACAAACCCAAAACGCGTATAAAGGCGAAAAAAAGTACTAGCGGTATCACCTTTGATCTGTTCACTTCGGTGAAAGGTACGATTGCTGAGGATCATGGCTCTTTTCGTTCTCCCCGTGTAATGGAGCAAGAGGCAGGCAAGCAGATGGAAGCTCAAATTCGGAGCACATTTGCCACAACCAAAGCGCGCAAAGTAGATTCATTCGGTCTTGTAGAGCATCTCTACCGGCATCATCCCGATTGGTGGAGAGCTGAGGTTGCCCAGCGGGCAGAACCTCTTGCTCGTATTCATCTCGGCAAAGTTGAGGTCGACGTGAAGATTCTAAATGCCAGTACGTATAAATATGGGGAGTAAACCGAAGAGCAAAGACCTGTAATCCGGCATCAAACCAGATGCAGATTACAGGTCTTTCTGTGCTTGGTCAGTGCTTGTTAGCGTGGCAAGATGATTAAGGCACCATACAATATTCTTTTATTTTTTTGTTGCTCACTTCGTTTATGCCAAAGGGTACGCCATGACACTCATTAGGGCCAGTTCCGGCTGGGTTGTATCCAGGCGGCTGTACTGAATGATGACAGGAACATTACTTGAAACCGTGATGGCATATGGTACACCGGAAGGGATGCTTTCTTCCCCGGCACGTAGCGATGCGGTACGGATATGTTTTGTTCTTCTAGCCGGGACTTCCGCTTGCATATGTTCCAGCGGATCGCGGTCTTCAAAGTAAATTGTAATCTCCAGCGTTGCATCCTCACCTCCTGTGTTTAACACACAGATGCTCTCGTGACTCTCCAGCGAGCCTGAGCTATCCGGCGGGATGTACCCATCCGGGATAACCCAGTACGTATGACCGTGGGATGAGGATTTCGGAAGGCTTGATTGATCTGGCATGATTCTCCTCCTTTTTGCGATACGCCCTGAAAATTAAAACCTTCGGTGGCTCGCGGGCGGACGCTCGGTGGGCGGATCGGGCTTTGGGCCGCTGTTGGTCCGGGATTTCTTCTATTCCCCTCCAAGGGGGAAATCCCGTGCCAAACGCGGGCGCTTTGCTCCCTTTTCCCGATTCCGCCCACCTCTCTGCCTTGCTCACCCTCCACTGCTTTTAAAAGGCATGGCCTTCGCTTCGTTGGGCCATTTTTTTGCGCTCGTTGCTTCGCTGAACTCGCGTTTCATTTAAACCCCTCGGTGGCTCGCGGGCGGACGCTCGGTGGGCGGATCGGGCTTTGGGCCGCTGTTGGTCCGGGATTTCTTCTATTCCCCTCCAAGGGGGAAATCCCGTGCCAAACGCGGGCGCTTTGCTCCCTTTTCCCGATTCCGCCCACCTCTCTGCCTTGCTCACCCTCCACTGCTTTTAAAAGGCATGGCCTTCGCTTCGTTGGGCCATTTTTTTGTGCTCGTTGCTTCGCTGAACTCGCATTTCATTTAAACCCCTCGGTGGCTCGCGGGCGGACGCTCGGTGGGCGGATCGGGCTTTGGGCCGCTGTTGGTCCGGGATTTCTTCTATTCCCCCTCCAAGGGGGAAATCCCGTGCCAAACGCGGGCGCTTTGCTCCCTTTTCCCGATTCCGCCCTCCTCTCTGCCTCGCTCACCCTCCACTGCTTTTAAAAGGCATGGCCTTCGCTTCGTTGGGCCATTTTTTTGTGCTCGTTGCTTCGCTGAACTCGCGTTTTATCTTTCAACAGATGCAGTTCAAGTTAACTCTCAGACGCACAGGACTTAAAATCCTGCGGTATCAAATTTCAGCAACTTAAAAATCAGAGCCTCACCAAAACAGTTTGTTCCTTACTCACTACATTTGCTCTTATCTGAGGTACATTTGCAATGGTTGCAAATGCATCTCGCGGATAGCTTCAGCTACCTGCTCTGCCAAGCGGCGTGCGCCTCGCTCCTGAAAATGTGTGTTATCTTCCATCCCGGTTGGGAAGTTGATATATTCGCCAGGCAACACCCACATAAAATCATCTTTGGTTCCTTCTTCACCCGCCTGCTCAAACATCAGGCGGCTGCGTTCGGCCAGATCGATTAGCGGCACTTCTTCATCTGCCGCAAGTTCACGTACGGCAGTGATATAATCGCCGTGTGTATCGGTCAATGTGCCGTCTTTCGCAAAGTATCGGCGATGCACTGGTGTGATCAGCACCGGACGCGCCTCAGCCTCGCGTGCGGCATCAATATATTTTTTCAAATACTGCTTATAAGTGGTAAAAGGATCTGTCCCCCGTTCCGGGTCAGGCTTCTCGTCGTTATGTCCAAATTGAATAAATAGAAAGTCATCGGGCTTTATTTGCTCCCTAATTGCATCCAAGCGGCCTTCATGAATAAAACTACGGGAACTCCGCCCTGAATGTGCATGGTTATCCACGGCAACGTCATGTTTGAACTGTGCAGGCAGTAGTTGTCCCCAGCCGCAATACGGGTATCCGCTCTCTGGCTGATCTGTTACCGTTGAATCGCCCGCGAGAAACACGGTCATCGTTTGATTGGCCAGCGTTATTTCCATTGCATTGATCCGAGGTGCAGGTCCCGAGAAGGTCAGGCGAAGCTTTCCCCCGCGAACAACAACGGCAAACCGCATTTCTGCGCATTGCCCCGCCACCGTGCGAATCGTGGGTAACATCAGCCGACCTTCTCCTGCTTTGACACGCGTGATTGTATCCGCAAGCGGATCTCCGGCAATCAGTAACACCTGATACGTCCCGTCGGGCACATCTACGACAAACGATGCCTTAAGCGGGATGCAAAAGCTGGAACGCAAGCGGGCAGACATTGTTGCCTGCCCTTGCGATGGATAACCCCCATTTGAAGAAGGCGACCCATCTCCCTGCTCTTCAACCCGTTGCTTTTCATACACCAGTGAACCGGATTCAAATCCGAATCCTTGGCTCTCATCGTATATCGTTGTAGACGAAACGGCCACATAGCCATCTGCTTTTCTTACATTCGTATGGATGCCTTCTCTGCAAGCTTCCTTATCGGACTTCCTCATGCTTAAAGTAGATTCCGATACGATTTCTGATCTACGATCAGATTGAGCCGTGATCGGGCCAAAACTAAACTTCCACGAGGATCTCTTTTGTTCTACTTGTTCTACTTTTTCTGCATGTTCTGCGTTTTCCAAGTCTGCAGCATCCACTAATTTTCTCCTCCATGTATTATTGGTTTGATGCGCTCGCCTCGTTACCCCTTCAAACCACTCGTACTCATGCCTTGCACAATCTGCTTCTGGAAGATGAAGAATACAGCCACAACCGGCACCAGACTGACAATCGACATCGCGAACATCGCCCCCCAGTTGGAGGCAGATTCACTATCGAGGAACATTTTGAGCGCCATGGATACGGTGTACTTGTCAGGCGAATTCAGATACAGCACCGGCCCGAGCAAGTCTTCCCATCTCCAGTAAAAGGAGAAGATTGCCGCTGTTGCCAGCGAAGATTTGATCAAAGGCATGATGATCTGAATATACAGCCTGAATTTGTTACAGCCATCAATCGTTGCGGCCTCATCCAGCTCTTTCGGAATCGTGCGAATAAACTGAACCATCAGGAAGATGAAAAACGGCATCCCGAAGAATGTAGGTACAACAATCGGCAGAATCGTGTTCAGCCAGCCCAGCTTGGTAAAGATAATATACTGCGGAACCAGTACGACGTCGTGCGGCAACATCAGCGTAAGCATCATCAGAGAGAACCAGAAGGTACGTCCTTTAAAATTCAGTCTGGCAAAACCAAACGCGATCAGTGACGAGGAAAGCACTGCCCCAATCGTAGAGATGACCACTATGATCAGTGAATTGGTGATGTAGTCCATAAACGGCCTTCCAGCCGTTCCTTTCCAGCCGTCCACATAGTTGGACCAGATCCATTCGGTCGGAAACAGGCTTTCTGCCGTTACAAAGATCGTACGACTCTCCTTGAAAGAACTGAATAACATCCACAGCACCGGGTAGAGCATCAGGAGGGCAAGTGCGGCAACGAATAGGTGATAGATTGGCCATTTTACATTTCTCCACACCATGATTACTTCCCTCCTTCGGATTCATAAAATACCCAGAACTTGGATGTCAGGAACACAGCCGCTGTAAGCACACCAATCATGATCAACATCACCCAAGCCATGGCAGAAGCATAACCCATGTTGTTAAACATAAACGCCTGACGGAACAGATATAACGAGTACAGCATCGTACCATCCATCGGGCCGCCCTCCCCTTTGGAGATGATGTACGCAGGCACAAAGGTCATAAATGCACCGATCGTCTGCATGATCAGATTGAACAGCACGATTGGACTGAGCAAGGGTAGCGTTATGCTGAAAAACTTCCGAACCGGATTCGCGCCATCTACCCCTGCAGCCTCATACATCTCGGGAGAGATGTTTTTGAGTCCTGCCAGGAAGATCAGCATCGATGAACCGAACTGCCATACGGACAGGGAGATCAGCATCACAAGCGCCGCATCCGGGTCACCGAACCAACTGATCGGCCCAATGCCGATGGCGGTCATCGCACTGTTAATGACACCTTCGTTACTGAACAGGTTACGCCACATAATGGATACAGCCACGCTACCGCCGATGATGGAAGGTAGATAGTACAATGTACGATACGTTCCCACCATACGAGAGCCCGTGTTCAGAATCATTGCGACAAAGAGGGCAAAGATCAGCCTTAACGGCACCCCGATGAATACATATAAAAACGTAACCTTAACCGAATTCCAGTATTTCGGATCATCAAAAAACATCTTGGTATAGTTGTCCATCCCGATCCATTTGGGAGAGGTGAACAGGTTATAACTCGTAAACGACATGTAGAGAGAAACGAACATCGGGATGAGCGTAAATCCAAGAAAACCAATAATAAATGGGCTGATAAAAGCATATCCCGTCAAGTTTCTGCGCAATGAAGAATACTGCCTCAAGTGGAACGTACCTCCTTCATGGATCAGCTTGCTACCGTCTTCATGTTGCAGACAGGACGGGGAAAGGCCCTCGCCTTCAGCGAGCAGCCCGGTTCCCGTCCATCCCTGCAAGCGGGACGAGCAAGCCATCATTCAATTGTTATTTGTTGTTGGCAAGCACGGATTCTGCATTTTTGCGGAAGGTCTGTGCTGCCTGTTCGGCTGTAATTTTGCCAAAGTTCAGCTCTTCCACTACATCCGCCAAGGAGGAGATTACCTCAGGTGATCCAACCGGTGGTGGTGGGCTCATTGGAGAAGCTTTCGGCTCCATCGATGCCACGAATTCAAATACCTGTTTCGTTGCATCGCTCAGTTCAGGAGCAATAGCCTCTTTGATTTTTCCGGAGATCGGTACACCGCGCTCCCCTTTGATCAGTTTGTTCGCTTCTTCGTCATTCACCCAGAAGTCAATGAACTTCGCTGCTTCTTCCTTCACCTTGGAGTTGGACGTTACACCCCAGTACATACTTGGTTGCATATAAAGTCCTTTTTCCATATCCGGTCCCGGCATTGGTGCAAAGGCAAGCGGACGGTTAGCTACCTGTTGCAGAGCGACAAACTGGTTCGACCATTGCCATACACCGATGCCTTTTTCCTTGACCAGATCCGACTCTTCAATGATGCCTTTCGTCTGGTTAGCCACATCCGGTGATGGCGCTGCCTTCTGCTCGATCATGCGTTGCATTAATCCGAAGAACTCTACGAACAGAGCATCGTCATCATATCCAAGCCCGGTTCCTTCCGGGTTGTAGAGCGATTTGCCTTTGGTACGCAGGAAATAGTGGAAGAAGATATCCGGAGCTACGCCACCATCCAGATACAGTCCCTTCTCTGCTGCTTGTTTACCAAGCGCTTCGTAAGATTCCCATGTCAGATTTTCAGGCATGGCATCTACGCCAGCTTTCTTGAGCAACGCAGGATCATATTGGAACCCTAGTACGTTAACCCCGGCAGGTACACCATATTGCTTGCCGTTAATTACACCTGTGCTGATGACATTCTCAGCCACATCATCCACCTTGATCTGATTGCCCAGATACGGTGCGAGATCTTCAAGCTGACCGTTCTGTGCATATTGGCTGATATAGGAAATATCCATCTGAATAATGTCAGGCAGCTGGTTGGCTGCGGCTTGCGGGGCGAGCTTTTTCCAGTAGTCGTCAAAAGAAGCATATTCCACATCAATTTTGACGTTTGGATTTTTCGTTTTATATAGGTCGATGACCTTCTGTGTATATTCATGCCGTGTATCCGAGCCCCACCATGCGATACGAAGATTTACCGAATCACCCTTGCTCCCGGACCCCTGTTCGCTGCCTCCACCTGAGCTACACGCTGCTGTAAACACAAGTAACGCAGCCATCATCAGGAATATTGCCTTTTTCACCATGCCAATCTCCCCTTTTTATGCTGATATGGTATTGTGAACGGGTTATCTCCATCTTGTTAATGATATTCTGATAACGCTTTCACAAACTTGATATTGTCATTTTCGCAAAAGTACGATCCAAGTTGAATACACAAAACCGTCTTGTTGGTTCAAAAAACAGAGGAGGACATCCCTGACGCTCCAAGCGCCGGTTATCCTCCTCTTGAGATATGGTATGACCTCGTATTATCATAGCTTTGCCATTTCTAATCCCCTGTTAGATGCCGAATCTGCGGTATTCCGTAGGCGTCATGCCGGTCCATTTTTTGAATACCTGACTGAAATATTGCGAGTTACCTCCAAAACCGAACAATTCGGCCAGCTCAAACACCTTCACATCCCCGCCTCTACGGATATGTTCACACGCCCGTTCGATGCGAAGACGATTAACGTAATTGGAGAAATTTTCGCCGGTGACTTTTTTGAAAATTTTGCCGAGATAGTCTGGATTCATATATAACATTTGATGTGCTACTCCGCTCAGGGAAAGGTCAGCCTCACCATAGTGACGGTCCACGATGTCCATCATTTTCTCCACTGCCGATGATTGACGACTGATGTAATTTTTATAATAACCAGCAGTTAAACGGGTAGCACTGTCTGCTACAAATGTATTTAAATCAGCTAGCGTATCCATATGCGTCAGTTCCGCCATCCGCTGCGTGAAATCTGTTGCCTCCTCTGGCGGGCAGACTTGAATCATGGCAGAGTATAACTGCACCACATAAGCACGTGTCACCTCAATATCCAGCTTTTGGTCTGCCAGTTGCTCGAACAGACGATGTACCTCGGACGCAGCCTCCTCCGTATTCCCCGATTTAATTAACTGGCACAGTTGCTCGGCATCCTGCTCCACATTCACACCGTCACACTCCCCTGCCAGCACCACATCATTCTTGGTTATAAGTTTGCCCTCTCCAATGAAAAAGCGATGATTCAAGTACTGCATCACCTCGCGGAACAACCGCCGGGACTGAGTCATATGATCCGCTTCGCTGAGCGCAGCCGTCAGCTCTAATCTGTACAGACGGGTAAACGTCTGGCGAACCGCTTCAATCCGCTCCTGCAACATATGCACATCTGCTGGTTCTGCTAGTACAATCAAGAGCTTGCCTTCAATCGTTGTGCTTAACAGTACACCCGGAAGCAGGTCAGCCGCTATATTTTTAATCGCAAATAAATGGCTGTAATCAAGCTCATCCACAATCCGAAGCAACAGTAAACGGACGCTATTCTGTTGAAGCTCCATATTAAACAGATCCTGATAATACGCCAAATCCACAGGTCCATACGTACGATTGGTCATGAACTCCAGCAGAAACTGTTCCTTCACATGGGGAAGTACTCGCTGCAGACGCTGCTTGATCTCTCCTGCAACATGTTCTTTCACCTGCGCATCCTGACGCTCCTGCAAGAGCTCAACCAGGGCATCATGAATCTGATTCTCGTTACAGGGTTTCAGCAGATAGTGCTTAACCCCATATTGCATCGCCTTGCGAGCATATTCAAACTCCTTGTAGCCGGACAACATAATAAATCGTACCGCGGGATATGCCTCGGACGCCTTCTCGATCAGCCCCAGTCCATCCAAACCCGGCATGGAAATGTCAGTAATGATGATATCGGGTTTGACGCTTTCGATTTTGCCCAGTGCTTCCACTCCATTTCTGGCCGTATCTACAAGCTCTGTCCCAGCAGCTGCCCAGTCAACCACCTGAGATATCCCCTCCAGTATGACACGTTCATCATCTACGAGCATCACTTTGTACATCGTCATCGTCCTCTCTGATCCAAGGTATGCTGATCGATACTACAGTTCCTGATCCAGGCTTGCTATTTATGCTCATGGTGCCTTCATCGCCAAAGGTCAACCTTAGACGTTCCTGAATATTCGTAAGCCCTATGCCCTGTCCTCTGGTCTGAATCTGACCTTCCTGTAAACGTTCCATAAATTCGGAGGTCATGCCCGGCCCGTTATCCTCCACCTCGATCCGAATATGCTCCCCTTCTGCTCTGGCACGGATTCGAATCTGGCAAGGTTCGATGCTTGGTTCAAGTGCATAGTGAATGGCATTCTCTACAAGCGGCTGTAATGTTAACTTGGGAATTCGAGCTGTTCCGACCTCAGGCGCAATATGCATGTCAAAATCAAGTCTTTCCTCGAACCGGGTACGCTGAATAGTAACGTAGCTACGCACGATGTCCAGCTCCCGTTCTAGCGTGATCCACTTCTCGGACATATTGACCGAGCTACGTAGCAGGAAGCCAAGCGCTTCGACCATCTCGGAGATTTGATGCTGTTTCTGCACTTTGGCAAGCCAGTTAATGGATTCAAGCGTGTTATATAAAAAGTGCGGGTTGATCTGCGCTTGAAGCGCTTTCAACTCTGTTTCACGAATGACGAGTTGCTTCGCATAATTCTCATCAATCAGCTCTCGAATCCGCTGTAACATCATCTTGAACGTTCGATGTAACAGTCCGACTTCATTTTGCGGAGATACGGGAATGTTGCCAAGGGCTGCTTCCTCAAGTTTATCCAGATCCCCTTTTTCAATATTACGCATTTTCTTGATTAATTGAGCAATCGGATGGGTGATGCTGCGAGAGAATTTAGCTCCAATCACAAGGGCCACCAGAAAGATCATAATAAAAATGACCATGACTAACTGTTTGACAAATTGAATCTGTTTGAACATCTGATCAAATGGCGTGGTATATAAATAATTCCAGCTGGTATAGGATGAATGGGCTCTTGCAACAAAATATTTGCCCTGCTCCAACGTGGCAATTCCGTAAGGTTGAGTCCGCTTCATTTCTTCCGCAATTTCGGATTTGCTTACGGTCGATTCGGTTGGGTAGATGACTTCCGTCCCATCAACGATCAGCAACTGTGAGTCCTCTGCCGGTTCCTGCATCTGATCCTGTACGATACGATCCAGCCGTACACGGATAATCAGGGTCCCCAGCTTTTCCAGCGTAAATGATCCACCTGTAAAGGACTTCACCTGTCTGACCGACAGCAACCTCGCCTGTTGATCTCCACTTGCCAGCCATACGTTGGAACCGGCATACTGCTCACCGAGCGAAATCAGTTCCTGTTGCTTCGTCCCTGAGATGCCTTCGCGATTACCTGCCGCCATGACATTGTTATCATTGTCGATAAAGATCATGGAGTACACATATTTCTCGGAACCAGCGTAGGCAACGAGTCGGTTTGTAATCTTTTTACGAAGACTATTCCGCTCATATCCGGTCTCCGCCTTCTCCAGTTGCAATAGATACTGTTGCAGCGGCTCATCCGACATTACTTTGAAGGACAGATTGGATAACTCGCGTAGCTTGTTCTCGATGCCAACCGAAGACATATTCAGTACTTGCGATGACTTCTCGTAGATCTGACGGTCATAAATATTCAACACGTACTGCATGACAGATACGTAGAAAGCAAAGCTGATCAGCATTAAAAATCCAATCAGCAACATCGTTTTGTGGTGAATGGGTAGTGTGGTGAAAGCGTTTTTAAATTTACTCACTCGGAGCTCTCCTTTGCTTGGCGAAGGGTTGCTGGATTAGAGGGATACCGGCCTACGATGAAGCTGATAAGGGTCTGAATTGGATTGCATATGCAGTTTACTTGTAAGTTATTTTCATATTTACACATCCATGGTCGGATGACAAGTCATATTTATACAACATTTTGGGTCATCTGAGAAGGTATACAATCATCAAGATAGCTGACTATAACACTTTTTAGTGGAACTTGTTTATCTGCGTGGCAACGTTGGTTAGCGTGTGAGTGAATTATAATGCTAGGAGAGTTGCGTTACTCAGGAGAGCAATGTTAGGTATAGCACAAAAACAAAAAAATGGCGAGTCAGGAACAAGTCCCTCCTCGCCACTAATGATATCTTTGGAATAAAGGTCACTCCTTACGAGTTCACCTTATCACTTTTAACCCTATTAAAAACTTTATGGATTTACAAATACCGTTTTGAGCTTCGCGATATACTGCACATCAAAGCCCAGACCTTCGGCTACCATAGCCACAGGTACATACGTTTTGGCTTCTTTGCCTACTTTGTTCAGGAAGGCCGGAGTGTCCACTGCAACGGATGCGCCGTTCACTTTCACGGCATTCGCTCCGATCTTCACAGCTACTGTGCGGTCACCGTAGGTAATGGTTGCCGTTGACGTTTTGTTATCCCAAACGGTTTTGGCACCCACCGCATTTACGATATCCTGGATCGCGACGAAGTTTTTGCCGTTACGAATAACCGGTTTATATGGTGTGTTCAACATCTTGCCACTCACGATGATGTTCATCGGCTGGCCTGCATCTGGCGCGGTCAGTTTCGTGTAGTCGCCCCAGATTGTTTTCGCAAACTCTTCAGCAATAGCAGCATATCCAAGCTGATTCGGGTGGAAATCACGATTTTTGATCATATGTGTCATCGTGCCTTCACCGCCCACAAAATCTTTGGCTACATGAGCTACTTTCACATCAGCACCCTTAGCTGTGAACTGAGCAGCAATGCCATCAATCGTTTGTGTGAATCCCTGGGAAGCCTGCATCAGCTTGGTATACAGCTCTTTGCCGGCTACTTCCGGCATCGGCTGATACTGGTCAGCAATAACAATCCGGGCAGATGGATTAATCTCATGAATATCATTAATAATAGTAGTAACATTGGTTGTATACGTTGATAGCAGCTCTTTCACTTTCTCTTGCAGCTCTTGGTCGCTCATCATAGTCGCTGTACCAAGGAGCTCCGAAACATCATTGCCGCCAATCGTCATCGCAACGAGATTAGCCTGTGCAATGCTTTCACGGATCGCAGCCGTATTAGCTCCGATCTGTCCTGCTCTTGGATCAGGCAGACTCGGTTGAATGGCTTCAGAAGTCAGCGTCTTGCCTTCCTTAATCGCATCGGTGAAGTTCTTCAAACCGCTCGTTTTAAGTCCAGCGATGCCGAAGTTATCTACTTGTGTGCGCCCATGGAGCAAGCCTTGTTCTTGCAAACGCTCAACGTAACCGTAAGGCAACGTAGTCATTTTTGGCTCATATCCTACGGTAATAGAATCACCCAATGTGACGATCCGGAACTCTTTGGTTACCGCAGTAGCATCTTTCTTGGTTGCCGTAAGCGATGCTTCATTTGAAGCCACAGGTAATACGCCCGTTTTGGCATCGGCAGCATGTGCCGGTAATGTGGACGGCGTAAGTAGCAGCATACCTGCCAGCATGCTGGCACTCAGCCCTGCGGCGGTGTTTTTCCAAATACGTTTACGCTTCATTCTTGTGAACACTCCTTTAGTTAAATCCAGCATTTACACGATTATATAGTACACCATTCATTCCGATGACATATGCTTGTGTACCTCTATTCTATCACTTCAAATATAGCTTTGTCCTCTTGCCTAAATGTGCGCGCAAAATAATAGACTTCCCTATGCCGGGAAGTCTATTATTGTTAGAATCCGTCTCTATCGTATGAGAGCAATCCTATTGAGAATGTATATCCTTATGATGGTATGTCCATTAATGATCATATGTTTCCTGTATGTTACGCTTCGCTATCCGATACTGAATTTCTAACTTGCTCTCGATCTGCACGCTGACCTGACTTCAGTCCGCCGTCCGCCTTCGATTTCAGTCCGGCAGCACGATCCAAATACCGGTCATATCGATCATCCAGTTCACGAGCCATCGTACGAAACTTTAACGTTTCCTCCACAATCGGATCTCGTTCTGTCTGAATACGCACCTCGTACTTCGGAGGAATGAGCTGACGTTCTTGCTCTTCAGCATCACCGGACGCTTCCATATCTCCTTCCGTCAGCATGTCGCTAAGCCGTCGTTCCAGTTCTTTGGATTCATCCATCGTTATTCGCTCCTTTGATATAATAGTATATAAGTTAAACTAAAGATTTTACACAGTCCACTCCGATGACAGAATAACCTTGAGGGTAGCTGTTATATCCCCAGATTTTTTGAATTCCCTTTTCCAAAGGGGATAATCCGGTGATAAGCGTATGCTTCCGATGCAACTTTCTTGCAGAAAGCTTTTAGGCGAACGCTTCGCTTTTCCAGGTTTTTTCTGTCCCCTTCGTTAACGTGTAAAAGAATAGTTCAAATTATATAAGTAACTTATACCAAACCAAAGCTGCCTTCAGATTACTCCAGTCCGGTAGCCTTAGCTTCTTTAAGTACATCCGTCAACGCCTCATGAATCTTGCCATTGCTGGCAACGATGTGGTTCACAGCAAGCGTATATGGTGTTCCGATCGTATCCGTCACCTTACCACCGGATTCCGCAACGAGTAGCGCACCTGCGGCAATGTCCCACGGCTTGAGCCCCACTTCCGTATAAGCACTCAGGCGCCCAGCAGCAACATAAGCCAGATGAATGGCAGCAGAACCACCTGCACGCAGATTGCGCACCTGCGGAGCAAGGGCCTGAACAGCGGCCATATTCAGTGGCAACGCAAACGTTGTATCCGCCGGGAAGCCTACCGCCACGAGGCTCTGCGTTAGTGTTTCCTCACCCGATACTGTCATCCGGTTTCCGTGCACATAGGCTCCTTTTCCCTTTTCCGCAACAAATAATTCGTCACGGGAAGGATCGTAGATGACACCCACAATTACTTCGCCCTTATGTGCAAGCGCAATGGAAACTGAATAGAATGGGAATCCGTGCACAAAGTTCGTCGTTCCATCCACCGGATCAACAATCCAGAGGTACTCTTCCTCTGCTGCCTCTTTCAGCGCTCTTGCTGAAGCTTCCGGCCCCGGTTCAACTCCCTCTTCCCCCAGAATGGCGTGGTCTGGAAAATGGGTCAGAATCAGGCGCCGAATCATCTGCTCTGCCCCTTTATCCACTTCGGTCACCAGATCTTGAGGAGAATACTTCGTTCCGAGTTCACTTACCGTACCCAGACGGCTCTTGATCCACTCGCCCGCTTTGGACGCAGCATTAATGGCAACGGCAGTATAGCTTTTGCTTGTCACGACATAAGGTACCTTTTCCTTTTCACTCAAAGCGTTCACTCTACTTTCTATATCAATCTACGAAAAAGTTAAAAATACTTGTTAGAAGTATACGTCTGAGCATTCGTAAAGTTTCTTGCTGTCCAAGCCCCTTTTGGCTTCACGGATGAATTCGTACCGTGGACTCGTCCACCCATTCAACACCTTCATCCTGATAAAAGGCCAGTTTCTGCATCAGCTGCACCAGGGCTTCATCCTTGCGCTTCGCCTCAATCATGACATCAAGGGCCGGTGTATCCGCTGCAATATGGCGCAGAAAATCAAGTATGGGCTCAACTTCCACTCCATCCGCATGACCACGAGGGTCCTTTTCGCTCTTCGGGCTGGATACATGGATTTTGGGGACTAATGGCTGGTTTGGAGGTGCATCGGCCTGGGCAAGCGGTGATTGCCAGGTCTTTAAAATATCCGGCCACAGCTCCCATGGCTGCTCGCCTTCGTTATTCACCCACTGGTGATGAATATCCAGCACCATCGGTAACCCAATGTTCTGACATACCGCGAGTGTCTCAGGTGAATTGAACGTTTTATCATCATTTTCAAGCGTCAGTCGCTCCTGAATATCCCGATCCAGCTTCAGGAAATTTTCTTCAAAACGCCGTGCAGCTGAAGGCTTGTCCCCGTATGCACCACCAATATGAATATTATTCTTCGCTGTCGCATTGAGGCCCATGGCATCCAGCATTCGGACATGATGACGAAGATCCTTCATCGAGTTACGCAACACCTCTTCGCGAGGGGTGCTTAGTACGGTAAAATGATCTGGATGAAAGGATACGCGCATCTGATTTTCCTTCACGAAGTCGCCAATGGCTTCGAAATCCGGTTTCAGTGCCGGAAACGGGTCCCAGTCACTCAAATCTTCATGGGTAGCCAGTGGAATTAATTTCGAAGAAAAGCGATATACATGAATATGACTTCCTTTATTGTGCCGGAGCAAACGTAAGGTATTGTGCAGGTTCTCGGCTGCAATGCGTTCCAGCTTGCGAATCGCCGCTTCCCTGTCGCCGATTTTATTAAAACTAGCCATTGTCATCGTCTTGGAAGGCGAAGCATTCTCCACCAGCACCGACATCGCCACGTAACCGAAACGTACAAGCATGAATTTCTTCCTCTCTGTTTAGGACGGACAGACTTGCACGACTGAAGACAGCCGCGAAGCTAAGCCGACATGGTATATAACCAAGTTTTACCCTAAACAGGGGAGCGTAATCCCGTGATTGCAAATCCGGCCGATCGCTCTCTTACAGGAGATAAACCCTATAAGGCTCTATGATTGTACCCAACGGTAGACTCTAACCCTCAGCCTGTTCCCCAAAGAACATCTCATCGGCAAGCGCCGTCTGGATGCGTGATTCTTCCTCGGTCAGCTTGCGAATAAGCTGCATCTCTACTTCCGTTACTTCTTGGTTCTGAAAATTGATTTCCGCAATGGAAGCCACAATTTTCACAATAGCCACCGCTACATTGTCCGGAGTGTAAGCAATGACCTTCTGCCCGGTAGGAAATACCCGAAAGCCTTGTTTGACCATTTTGCCGCGGCCGTATTCCAGCAGTTCAAATAACTCTTGTTCGCTCTTGAATTTACATACGGAATTAAACTCTGTCTGAAATCCCATGCACATTCCTCCCAATCTCCTGATAGTGGAAATCTAGCTTGGATAGCGGATCGTCCAGGCTATGCCTGAACGCCGTTTTCGTAATTCAGTGCCTGTTTGCGGTTATACCGCTCCAGTCCCAGTTCGATCATGCGATCCAGCAATTCAGCATATGACACACCTGTCTCGCGCCACAAGAGCGGGTACATGCTGTACGGGGTGAAGCCAGGCATCGTGTTCACTTCGTTAATCAGCAGCGCTCCATCCGACTTGCGAATGAAGAAATCTGCGCGAGAGATACCGTTACCCTCAATGGCACGGAACGCCTGCAAAGCCGCTTCACGAATGCGATCTGCTGCCTCAGGGTCGAGCGGTGCAGGAATCAGCATCTGGGACTGGCCATCGATGTATTTGGCTGCATAATCGTAATACTCACCAGAGGATACAATCTCGCCTGGAACCGAAGCCATCGGTTCATCATTTCCGAGCACACTAACTTCAACCTCACGTGCTTCCACAAATTCCTCAATGACTACTTTGGTATCATACCGGAGTGCAAACTCAATCGCTGTTTTCAGTTCATCGCGGTTACGCGCTTTGGAAATGCCTACACTAGAGCCAAGGTTAGCCGGTTTGATGAAACACGGGTAACCCAGCTGGTCTTCGACCTGTACGATCATTTCGTGTTCCGTCTGTTTCCATTGTGTCGCGTTAAAATACGTGAAGGCACACTGGTCAATCCCGGCTTGAGCGAACAGTTTTTTCATAACTACTTTGTCCATGCCGCCTGCCGAAGCTAGCACCCCTGCGCCAACATACGGCATATCCGCCATCTCGAACATACCCTGGATCGTGCCATCTTCACCAAACGTGCCGTGAAGCAACGGGAACATAATGTCCAGTGCCTCCGCTCCACCGTACAATCGTGCGAATAATGCGTTCAGTGCGTCCTGTGTGCCGCCCGCAAAGTTTTCCAGTTTAAGATCTTCAATACGTGCAAAAGGTTCATTCATCACGGCTCCTTTTTTCCATGTCCCCTGCTTGGAGATATAAAAAGGAACCAGTTCATACTTCTCGTAATCAAATGCATTTGTTACAGCAAACGCCGTTTGCAGCGATACCTCGTGCTCACCTGATTTTCCGCCATATACGACGCCTACTTTTAATTTATCCATACTCATGCGTAACCTCCGATTATATCTGTACGTGATGCTATCTGCGCAGCCGTTACAGGCTATTGTCCTGCTGCTTCCGGTCTCTGTTCTTATTTTACACGGAACGGGCTGTCTGCGTCACCGAATCTCGCAAATCTTTCCCTGTTAAAATTCGTCCGCGATATGAAAAAGTCGATATACCGTCCGCTCCGTCCAGGCATAGGAATCCCGGTAATCCCAGTAACGATGGCGACTGCTCACCGTATGTGCGTTCACCAGCGGCATTCCCCCCGCGTCAAAAGCGGTAACAACCGTGCTGTGCTGGAACCTTCCATCGCCGTCCCAATCATAGAAAATGACATCTCCGAGCATAAGCTGCTCAGGACGATCCACCTCGGTGGCCGTCAGCCCCCAGCTGCTACCCGATAGATATCTTGCCAGACTGTTGGACACAGCCCAGCTATAACTCCACATTTCCGCGCCGTTCACATACCCTTTATACCACCAGCCCGCTTCTCTTCTACCAGTATAGTGGATGGGTGCTTCCCCTGCAAAGAGACACTGGGACACATAATTCGTGCAGTCCACATCGAATTCTTCATACGCCGGATTACCCGCATTCCACCATCGATCTGCGTAGGCCACAGCCAGATCCCGACGATATATATGCCTTTTGGCACTTCTGCCTTGACCCAATACTTCCCGATTCAGAAGCGGTCGATTCACCGCCTGTACAAAATCAGCTTGTTGATACGGCCGTCCTTCCCCCGCTGGACGGCGCTCCGGCACTTCTCGTTCCACACGCGCTATACTCCAATGGCCATTTTCGCGCAAAAAGGTTAATCGCTCCCGTTCGATCCGATCTTCCCGGTGAGTGATGCCACTCTTCTCATAGAACAACCTGCTGTACAGTTGCACTTCCACCACCGCTTCTTCAGATCCATCAATGAGTGTACGCACAAGCTTGGCGCTGGTCTCGCTGCGAAGAGGTACGGCGCGCCGTTTGCGATACCATTCATCCAGCCTTGCCATGCGTTCTCCCCGTTCCACCACAAATTCGGGATCGGTTACGATCCGTTCACTCGTCTGTGGACGGTAATCGATCTCACAGCGATTGTACTGGTTGACGTACGTATATAAGGCACTCTTCCATTCGCGTTCCAAGCTTGTGTCCCCCTTTGGCATGAGTTCAGTCTGGATCACCTGTGGATGCACTTCATTTATATAAATTGAACTAAAGCATGTTTACACGGAGCACTCCGATGACAGAATAACCTTACAATCGCTGTTATCCCCAGATTTTTTAGATTCCCTTTTTCAAGGTAAAAATCCGGTGATAAAGGCGACCGCTTCGCTTTTCCAGGTTTTTTCTGTCCTCTCCGTTACTGTGTAATTGAAGCAGTTCAAATTAAATAAATTCAATGTTTTACATCTAAGTTTGGATAAATGCAATTCGCTAATCCTATGAATACTCTCCTTACTGCTCAATCGATACAGTAAACTCCTATTATTCATATGAAAGGAACCTCGGTTGTATGTGCACAGCTCAAATAACGCAGCTAAATCTGTGACCTGAAAAGATCAAAATCATCCACGCTCATACCAGAATGTAGAAAACGCCTTCATCCTTTCAAACGCTTGCTTAAACAGGCAAAAAGCCCTTTACGTACGGATGTGAAAACGGTATACTTAGAACAAAGTTATGATTTTGAAATTATGTTTCATCTGATGAAACCACTGAACAAGAACACGGAACGGTGAAGGCCTGTTCTTCATTTAGAAATGAACGTTTTCTTCATCTCACCGACACATTTTAAGGAGGTACATGTATGTCAGCCAAGAACCATTTCTCCGCCGCTCGTACGCTTGAGGTTGGAGGCAAGTCTTACCGCTACTACAGTCTTGACGCTCTTCAGGAAGGCGGCCACGGCGACCTTTCCAAGCTTCCCTTCTCGATTAAAGTTCTGCTTGAAGCAGCGATTCGTCAATACGACGGACGTGCTATCACCGAAGAACACGTTAAACAACTGACTGGCTGGGCTGAAGGCCGTGATAATAATAAGGAAATTCCGTTTATCCCTGCGCGGATCGTATTGCAGGATTTCACGGGTGTACCGGTTGTTGTTGACCTTGCAGCAATGCGTGACACTGTAAAAAAAGCAGGCGGAGATCCAAAACAGATCAACCCGCTCGTTCCCGTTGATCTCGTTATTGACCACTCCGTTATGGTTGATGCTTTCGGAACCAGTGATGCACTCGATTACAACATCAAAGTTGAATTCGAGCGTAACGAAGAACGTTACCGCTTCCTTCGTTGGGCACAAACGGCATTCAATAACTTCCGTGCTGTTCCGCCATCCACAGGGATCGTTCACCAGGTTAACCTGGAGTATCTTGCTTCCGTGGCTGCAACCAAAACAGTTGATGGCGAAACGGTTGTATTCCCGGATTCCCTCGTGGGTACAGACTCCCACACCACTATGATCAACGGTCTCGGCGTTGTCGGCTGGGGTGTAGGTGGTATCGAGGCCGAAGCAGGTATGCTTGGCCAACCGCTTTATTTTGTAACACCAGACGTTATCGGTTTCAAATTGACAGGTAGCCTGAGCGAAGGCGCAACAGCAACTGACCTCGCGCTCACCGTTACTCAAATGCTTCGTAAAAAAGGCGTTGTCGGCAAATTCGTTGAGTTCTACGGACCAGGCCTTGCCAACATCGGTCTTGCTGACCGTGCAACAGTTGCCAACATGGCACCGGAATACGGCGCAACGATCGGTTTCTTCCCGGTAGACAGCGAAACGTTGAACTACCTGCGCAGCACTGGACGTTCCGACGAGCAAGTAGAACTGGTTGAAGCTTATTACAAAGCTCAAGGCATGTTCCGTACTTCCAGCACCGTTGATCCAGAATTCACGGATGTAATTGAACTGGATCTCGGCTCCGTTGTACCAAGTCTTGCAGGACCAAAACGTCCACAAGACCGTATCGAGCTGACTCAAATGAAAGAAAGCTTCAACAGCATCATCCGTACTCCTGTCGACAAAGGCGGATATGGACTGAGCGATGAGAAGATTGAACAAAAAGTGCCTGTGAAGCACCCTGACGGTTCCACTACTGAGATGAAAGCTGGAGCTGTAGTCATCGCGGCGATCACAAGCTGTACGAATACATCCAACCCTAGCGTTATGGTCGGTGCTGGTTTGCTCGCGAAAAAAGCGGTTGAACTTGGTCTCACTAAACCAGGATATGTGAAAAGCAGCTTGACTCCAGGTTCCCTCGTCGTTACCGAGTATCTGGAAAAAGCAGGTCTGATCCCTTATCTCGACCAACTCGGATTCAACGTAGCCGGTTACGGCTGTGCAACATGTATCGGTAACTCCGGTCCACTGCCGGATGAAGTGAGTGAAGCGATTGCTGCCAACGATATGACTGTAGCGGCTGTATTGTCCGGTAACCGTAACTTCGAAGGCCGTGTACACGCACAAGTAAAAGCCAACTATCTGGCTTCTCCACCGCTGGTTGTTGCTTACGCACTGGCAGGTACAGTTGATATTGACTTCGAAACCGATCCAATCGGTCACGACCAAAATAATCAACCTGTATTCCTGAAAGACATCTGGCCTAGCTCCGAAGAGATCAAGGATGCGATTGCAAGCTCCCTGAATGCACAGATGTTCCGCAACAAGTACGAGAACGTATTTACTGCCAATGAGCGTTGGAACCAAATTGCTGTACCGGAAGGCGAACTGTACGAGTGGGACCCGAACTCCACTTATATCCAGAACCCGCCATTCTTCCAAGAGCTTGGTGACAAGCTGAACGATATCTCCGATATCCGCGCTGCACGTGTAATGGCATTGCTGGGTGACTCCGTAACAACGGACCATATTTCACCAGCAGGTAACATTGCTCCGTCCAGTCCAGCTGGATTGTATCTGAAAGAGCATGGCGTAGAGCGCAAAGACTTCAACTCCTACGGTTCACGCCGTGGTAACCATGAAGTCATGATGCGTGGTACATTCGCCAACATCCGTATTCGTAACCAGGTAGCTCCAGGAACTGAAGGCGGTATTACGAAATACTTGCCAACAGACGAAGAGATGTCCATCTACGATGCTTCCATGAAGTATCAGGATGAAGGACAGAACCTGATCGTTATCGCAGGTAAAGAATATGGTACAGGAAGCTCCCGTGACTGGGCAGCCAAAGGAACGTTCTTGCTCGGCGTCAAAGCCGTTATCGCGGAAAGTTTCGAGCGTATCCACCGCAGTAACTTGGTAGGTATGGGCGTTATGCCATTGCAATTCCAGGAAGGTCACGGCTGGTCCAGCCTCGGCCTGAACGGACGTGAGACGTTTGACATCACAGGTCTGAGCAACGATGTGAAACCAGGTCAAGAATTGAAAGTAACCGTAACTCGTGAAGACGGTACACAGTTCGACTTCCCTGTTATCGCTCGTCTGGACAGTATGGTTGATGTGGATTACTATCACAACGGTGGTATCCTGCAAACGGTACTGCGTCAAATGATGAAAAAAGCGTAATCCCCTTAATCTTTCATGGGATAAAATGAAATAGCAAAGCCCCGCTTCATCGTGCAGGCTGCACGATGAAGCGGGGCTTTTGATTTTTGATTTATTGAGTTGGGACCCCAATCTACTCAAAAATCAATCCTGATTCCCACCTCTGAATCATCCAGCGGTGCAGGAATACGATAGATTCCCCTGCTTTTCAACTTTTCGACGTTGATCCAATCCATAAAATCATCCCCGCCGTAACTGCGAATAAACACCCCATATTCCAGTTCATCATCGAAATTAATCGATTCCATATATTGAGTGAACGGATGTTTACCTTCAATGCTTTGCAGAAAATCAGAAAATTCATTTCTCCACGCTTCGATCTGCTCTGCATGCTGGTCAGGGACATAATAATAGAAACCGTCAGGGGTGCAATACGAAATTTTCATAATCATCCGATCTGCCTCCTAGAGTTTCAGAATAGCCATACCTTCCTTCAGTTGTTCAGAAACAGCCGTATAATAATCAATTCTATCTGCAAGCTCGTGTTCTGTTTTATGTACCAGATAATATGAATACTTCTGCATCAACTCATGCTCGTTCAACTCAATGGGCAGGTGAATGATCTCATAATAATCTGTGTTCTCTGAGTTGGCATAATAACGATAACCTCTTTCGCATCGGCCAATATTCATAACCGTTTTGATAACCAATAATTCATCACGTGTGAAGCTACGAATCTGTGTGGATCTCTCCTTTTCCAACGCTTGTATCGCCTGTTCCTCTTCTTGTCTATGTGTTGCGTCTGCGATCTCACTTTCGATAGCGATCAGCGCTCTCATTCTTCCGGCAAGCTGTTTAGCTAACACAATCAAAGCGAGCCCTCCTCCAAGTATAGTGAACAAACAGGTAATAGGTGAATCGGCTTTTCTTTAAGATAAGAAATGAGCATCTCATTGGTGTCTCGCAACTAAACGTTGAAGAAGTATCACAAAATGCTCCGCTAAAAACTACTCAAATCAATGCTCTAGAGTGTAACTTTAAGGTGAAAATCCCCACTGGCGAACAAAGCAAAATTGTATCCGTCGCAGGAACGTTTCTGAAGTTAAGAAATCAATGTCAATGACACCGTCAGCCAAAATGCTAACGACTCTAACGATCATGAGGAGCCTTATTGGGCGCCAAATAGGACTTGTGAAATTCTAACGATCCGTAGGAACGCTATTGAAGTATATTCCTTCGATTTATCTTAGTTCCAGCTGAAATCCAGCCAAATAACGTTCCTGGTGATCGTTAGAAGTTATAAGCTGGCTAAATCAGCCCAATAAGCTCTGTCATGATCGTTAGCGCTACGAGAGAGACAGAACATTGATAACTATAGGGTTAGGTTGTTTGGGTTTGGGTTTTTGGTTTTTGGTTTTTGGTTTTTGGTTTTTGGTTTTTGGTTTTTGGTTTTTGGTTTTTGGTTTTCGAGTTTCCAGGGTTTTTAAAAATCCCCGCCACCTTCGTGTCTTTATAAAAAAACTCCCTCTCACGCATCGCTACAAGCTGTGCGTTCATAGGGAGATTTGCTTAATGCCCGATATAATGTGAGGATTGATCGAACAGTTGCATGGTTCCCATCATCAGAAATAAACACGACATGACGATCAAAGGTGCTCCTATCCACCTCGCTAGAAAACGACGATCCTTGATTTGCTGATCTGTGGCACCTGTTGTACTCTGCGGATATACCAGAAACATAAACCCTGCACTAATCAACAGCACAGCGATAATAATCAGTGTAATCCCTCCTTAGGCAGGCCACGAAACATGGGCCTCTCTTCCACAGTTATCACGATCACTCATTCGCTTAATTATTCACCACTACTCTCGATCTTCCTCCAGTGAATAGCCTGTTCAATATCAGTAACACGATATACAACACATATCCGATCATTCCACCAAGTGTATTCAGCATAAGATCATCCACATCAAAGATGCCCATCCCCGTCAGCAACTGTGTCACTTCATACCCCAGGCTAAGTAAAAGGGATAGGAACAGCACATGAATCCCGGCGAAAAAAGAATGGCGTACCAGACCTGTAATCCATACACCAAACGGTACAAATGCAAGAATATTACCCACCAAATGAATGGCTGTTCCTGATCGGTGATGAACGGAGAGACTATGCCAGTCTCGTTTGATCTCCTGAAAAAGCGTCAGATTTACAGTTCGTGTATGAATCAGATCTGGTTGACGCAGTAATGCCATCAGTCTGTCCCATACCAGCCCTACATCCATGGGCCCTCCTTTAAATAAAATCAGCTTGGTTAGCATATAGAGGTAGACCACGAATAGGGCAATCCAGACGATTCGAAGCGGACTGGGGTTGATCCCATTGCGATGGGGACTATGATTCTTATGACGTTGGTTGTCATCAAAAAGTTTGATTTTTGGGTGATTTTTTTGACCCTGTTGCCTAACCTGCTCGTCCGGCTTGTTCTGTCTCATGCTGTCTCTCCCTCCTCCTCCGTCAGGCCGTCCTCTTAGGTTGATACTCATCATCAAGATGATTTATCAACCGTAACAATAACTCCTTGCATATTATCACCGGAGATGTCATAGGCATCATTCTCTGGCAGATATATCTTCGCATCCTGAGACACCTGATAATAATGGATATCATATGTAACGCCGTCCAGGTCGACGCTTACATCCTTCTTTTCTCTTAACATCTCCAGATATTCTTCCAAAACCATATGGTTCTTGTACATCACTGCACTATGCGGCATGCCAACATATCTGAAATGCCAGGGTTCATACTGAATACCGGTCACGTTCACTTTATCTTTCGGATATCGCAAAATAAAACCGTATCTCCACGCGTTCTTCTCCAGCCATGCCCCCTCAGGAGCTTCGCTCATCGCGGCCAGACTTGAACCTATATCCAGGGATAAACCCAGATTGTGCTCGCTGTAGCCTGCAGGCAAAGCGTAGTCTGAACCCTTTTGCCGATACAGCTCGTCCTGCTTCTCAAAATCTCTGTACCCGCTGCTCATCAGGAAATAGCGCACTCCCTCTTTACCCGCAGCCTCAACCATCTTCTGAAATTTTGCTGTGACCTCACGGGACAGCATCAACGTCTGATCCATGATGCCATAACCCTGAAGCAAGTCTTCTTCATCAGCTACATATACAACATCGGAGCGAATACCCTCCGGGTGAATCGGATGTTTGGAATTGACCAAAACAAGATTGCCTTTATGTATTTGCTGTTTCATATCTTGAGTTGTAGCTTCATGGTACCCCCTGTACTTCTCATCGGTATCCAAAATAACAATCGGCACCCCCTCTTTTTGCTGTAAAGCTGCCGTTGATTGCGTTACGATATATCCAATCAAAATGATGCATAGTAGAAAGCCCCACTTTTTCATGATTGTTCCTCCTTCCTCTCATGATTCAAGGATAGACAAAACAATTTAAAGAAAACGCAGGGCAATGTTTAAATTTTTCTTAAGTTTCATGAGAAACCTGCTGGAAAACAGGTAGACGAACCTCAAACATCGTGTGCACCACATCACTTACAGCCGATATTATACCTTCATGCTGCTCCACGATATTACGTGCGATAAACAGTCCAAGCCCCGTACCTCCCTCTTGCACGGTCCGTGCCCGATCTCCGGTGTAATACATGTCGAAGATGTGCGGCAGATCATCGGGATGAATATGTCCCCCATAGTTCGTCACCTGAATGACAACTTGACCTCCATCGTGAAATCCTTTGATGTCAACGTACATCCCGTCCTTGCCATGTCTGGCAGCGTTAATTAGCAGATTCTCGAACACACGGGCGAGCAGCTCCCCATCTCCGGATACGGTAAGATCGTTATCGATATGTAAACGGGTGACCAGATTGTTTTTTTCAAAAACAGGATAAAGTTCCTCATTCATCTGCTTCAACAGCTCGCTTAGGTCCAGCCTCGTTTTGCGTACAGGTAACATGCCGTAGTTCATTCGTGTAATCTCAAACAGATCATCAATTAGCTTCTCAAGCCGCTGGGACTTGGTGAACGCAATCGCGATGAAATGCCGCGCCTGTTCCTCTGTCAACTGCTCATCCTTCATCAGCAAATCCAGATATCCCAGTACGGAGGTCAGCGGTGTGCGCAGATCATGCGCAAGGTTTACGATGAGCTGGTCTTTGCTGTTCTCGGCAAAATCCCCTCGTTTCACCGCTTCTCGCAGCTTCTGGCTCGCCATATTGACGCTTTCCGCAATCGTACCCAATTCGTCTTTGGCCACAATCTGTACCTGATGATCAAAATCCCCGTTAGCCAAGTGATTAATGCCCGCGGAAATCTCTTTGAAATACGTGACATAGCGCCTGGTAAACAAGTAGAAAAATAAAATCGCAAGCGGGATGAAGAGCAGCATAAAGACATATAAATCGCCAATACTTCTCATGATATTGCGATATTCCGCCAGCGGGTCTTCCCGCCTCACCCCTGCGTAGTACATCTGCAACAGCTTATACACGATAAATGTTACGACGCCAGAAGCCAACATACTCAGACCAAGCATCATAATCATCGTTGTGCGAAAACTTCTCCGTTTAGTCATTGAACGTGTACCCCACACCCCAGATGGTTTTGATGAACTTGTTCTTATTCACATCTTCTCCGAGTTTCTTGCGCAGTGTTCGAATATGTACCATGACGGTATTACCGCTCTCGAAATAAGCCTCGCCCCATACCTTTTCAAAAATGATTTCTGTGCTGAATACCTGTTTGGGATTGCTGGCAAGTAACACTAAAATGTCAAATTCCTTCGGTGTTAACTCCAGCGGTTTACCGTAAAGCGTTACGCTATGTTGGTCGGGGACAATAACAAGTCCGCCTTTTTCCAAAACAGAACGCTGCGCCGTAGCTGTGGACTGACTGAACTGCAAAGCACGCCGTAGCTGAGAGTTGACGCGAGCCACAAGCTCCATCGGATTAAATGGCTTGGTCATATAATCATCGGCCCCCATCACGAGTCCTGTAATTTTATCCATGTCCGACGTTTTCGCACTCAGGAAAATGATTGGAAAATGATGCTGCTCCCGAATTTTGCGGGTCACCTCATACCCGTCCATACCCGGCATCATAATGTCCAGAACCGCCAGATCGATGGCGTGTGTCTGAACGGCCTGTAGTGCCGACTGTCCGTCAGAAGCCTTGACGGTATGATAGCCTTCTTTTTGTAAATGTAAAGCAACCAGATCCGCGATCTCTATTTCATCGTCCGCAATCAGAATCGTAATTCGCTTCATTGCTTATTTCACTCCTATATGGGATGCTGAGCATATAATACCTATGAATCTAACAGATAACTCCCACATACACAATTGAAAGCAATGTTATATAAGCAGAACAAGTTTTACACAGTCCACTCCGATGACAGAATAACCCTCCGATCGCTGTTATCCCCAGAATTTTTTTGATTCCCTTCTCTATAGGGAAAATCCGGTGATAAAGGCGACCGCTTTGCTTCTCCAGGTTTTTTCTGTCCTCTCCGTTCAAGTGTAAAAGAAATATTCCACTTATATAGACACTAATAAAAAAGGAAGATATATCTATGAAACTGGAGCGTTTGTTAGCCATTGTGGTACTGCTCATTAATCGCAGGCGATTACAGGCCAAAGACCTGGCAGACATGTTTGAAGTGTCTATTCGTACAATCTATCGAGACATCGACACATTAGGCCAAGCTGGAATTCCGGTGGTGACCTATCAGGGCGCAAGCGGTGGCATCGGGTTGGCAGAAGGTTACCGGCTGGATCGCAATCTGTTAACCGACAAGGATCTCGCTTCCATCGTTACGGCACTGCGCAGCATCTCAACCACTCATACGAATACTGCGCGTGAGTTATTGGTAGAGAAGCTGAGCAGTATCGTGCCAGAAGCCAAAAATGAAGATTTTCAGGCCAGTACGCATCGATTCATCGTGGATTATTCAACGTGGACTCACCCTGAAGCACTGCAACAGAAATTAAAGGTCATCGATCAGGGAATCGATCAACTTCAATGCATTCATTTTGCCTATTGCAGCGCCGAAGGTGCAGAGACCTGTCGCACGGTCGATCCACACACCCTTGTGCTGAAAAGGCACGCGTGGTATCTGTACGCCTTTTGCCATGAACGGAATGAATTCCGTATGTTCAAGCTGGTTCGCATGAAAGAGGTTGTGCTTGCCGAACAACATTTTGAACGTCAATCCATCAATCTTCAGGACAGACCGTGGCAGCAGGAATGGAGCCGTCCGAACAATCACATTGGACTCACGCTGAAATTCCATGCCCGTGCCCGTCATCTCGCGGAAGAATGGTTTGGGATTGAGAATGTATTGCCTGACGGGAACGGGTATTATATCAGCCAGATCGCTTTCCCTGAGGATAACTGGCTATATGGCTTTATTCTCGGTTTTGGCGCGGACGTGGAGGTGCTGGAACCTCTGCATATTCGGGACAATGTATGCCGGATGGCAGAGCAGATTGTGCAAAATTATAAAACCTCAGCTCAAACCTGACAGACAGCTGTCCAGTTCCTCCCCGTATACTTCAACTATGTTCAGGTTGAAGTTGTACATATAACCGAGGAGGAATGAATAATGAACGTTACCGTATGTCAAAGCTGTGGAATGCCACTCACAAGTACCGATCAATTTGGTACAGAAATGGATGGCAGCACCACCCGCGAATACTGCATTTATTGTTACAAGGATGGCAAGTTCGAACAACCAGGCATGACGCTAGAAGGCATGATCGAGATGTGCACCGCTATTCTCAAAGAAGAAGGCATGGACGAGGAATCAGGCCGCTCGATGCTACGCAACCAACTACCTTTTCTGAAACGCTGGCGTAATGAAGGAAATGTAGGAAACGGTCCGGACGGGACAGCGACTGTCGCTCATGCACCTATTCATGCTGGAGCACCATCATCTGACTTTGCTTCTGCGGTGAACGATACTCTGCTGACCAAGGAGCCTGTTCGCTATGTCACCCTTCCAGGGAAACGCTTAGCCGGATTGTCCGCACGTACAACCAACGCAATTGAGATGAGCGGTCAAGGCAGCATCGGTACGTTGTGGGGCCGTTATTTTGCCTCCGAACACATTCCGGCTACTGAGGCTGCACGCTATGGCTGTTACACGGATTACGCGGATGGCATTGCTGGAGAATATACCATTTTGATCGGACATGAAATCGGCGAGGAAGAACGACTACCTGAAGGTTTCGACGAGGTACAGTTACCGCCTGCTACCTATGCAGTGTTTACTTCGAGAACCGGACCCATGGTTGAGGTGGTCAGCGAAGTGTGGGGAGCGGTGTGGGCGTGGAGCCATCAGCAAGACCGTACATTTACCGGTGATTTTGAGTACTATGATGAACGCAGTTTAGACCCGGAACATACACAGGTGGATGTATATATTGCGGTAAACGAACGTAGGTAACGGAAGTAATACGAACGGATACCCCTCTTCAGAAAAGAATTTAAAGAGAGAATCAAATGAGGAAACCTGTAGCTGCCAAGTGGTCTTGGCAGCTTTTTTGACATTTTTCGATTAATATACCCCGACCATAGAACCAAGTTAGTTAGCATATACCATACCTAGTCACTTGGACATATGTCTTAGAGGCAAGCACCATTGACTTCCCTAAAATTAGGACCATTCGCATAACAACCGATACCACGCTCCCATGCCTCGCCTTTTATATCAGGTTCTTTGTTCCTGAATTTTCCTAAAACCGTTTACATCTTCTGATTACCGGGTAAAATCACTACATCCGAGTCGGAATAACGATCGAATTTCCGCTTCTTCATGTAACAAGTCATATGTACCTATATGCGTACAAGGTGAATTCATTTTATTTTCACCAACAAAACGAATGTTGAATATACATACACACTAACGATGCATGTCCATCATGCATGTAAGGAGGAAACCAAGATGATCCGCATGCCTATTCAGCAAATGATCCCGTATCACCACCAATATCCGCGCAACACGGCGACCGCTGCTCCGAAAAAGGAAAATGAGAACACTCAAGGCCTATCCTTCCATGAAATTTTACAGCAAAAAATGGCGAAAAAGAACGTATCCATGAACATGAGATAACGCTTTACATCTTTCCGGCTACTCCCTATACTACGTGTAAAAGGTGACATTTCAGGCGCGAAGTTTCTTAACCGATGGTTCACTCTAATTGTGTGATCCAGGTGCGTCTTGTAGCCACTCTACATAAAGGGGATTGCCTATGAGCACCATTGCCTGTTTCCACGCGCATCACTCCAATATCAGGTTGATTGAACAAGCCTTGATTTCCTATAATATCGAACTGGTTCACTATGTAGACCCCGGTCTTGATCGGCTCAAGCATGATGAGCATTTCAATAGTGCGCTTGTTCGGGAAAAAGTAAATCAGACACTGCAATGGATGAGCCGCTGTCACGCTGACGCCATTCTTGTGACATGCACCTTGTTCGCTGCCGTACTGGAACAAATACAACCGTTACCGATTAGGGTAACGGGTATTGACGATTCACTGCTCGCGATGATGGTAAAACATCCGAAGCGGTATTTGCTCGCGTTTACCAATCCCGCCACCGTAGAACCCACGATGGCTCGATATCGTGACTATATGGATCGACACTTGGCAGGAAAGGACAAGCCTGAGCTTGAATCCGTGTTGCTCCCTGGTCTATTCGACATGATCATGCGAGGTGACCAGGAAGGCTACATCACCGCGTTAGAAGAAGCATTGCAGCAGCTTGCTCTTGAACGCAAGGATACTTGTCTTGTCGCTGCTCAACTCTCCATGGCTCCTGCCGCTGAGCAGGCATCTTCCGATACAAGTATGACCATCTATACGCCGCTTTCATTATTAGGCGCGAATCTGGAGCGGGATATCGGTATCACGAAGAAAGTATAAGCATTTTCGCACTGTTTGCAGTTTCTAGTACGCGGTACCCTGCTTCATGACAAGGGTGGTCAGCCACAACTATGTAGACTTTTTATTTTGGAGGGAATGTAACCATGAAACATCTCACTGTAGAACCAGGTCAATCCATCGGGGGTATCCGTTTAGGCATGACACAAAATGAAGTTGAACAAACGGAAGCTTTCGGCTTTGATCCCAACGTGGAATATGATGCTCAAGGCAAAGTACATTTTATTGAATTTCATGAAAGTGATGAGTATAAGTGTATGCTGGGTGAACTTGATCTGCTTGGCACCGAGGCTGACATTTTGATACCGCAGTTGGACGCTATTGCGCCATATGACCGTGAAGATCCCGAGCTTGGTTGCAGTTTCCAGTTCGATCAGATCGGTTTGATCCTGTGGCGTCCGGTACCCATGACCCGAGAAGATATGAAGGAGCCGTGGTTCCTGGAGATGCCGCCTGAAATTCAACAGGATGAAATGAAACATCTCTGCTTCTCAACCGCAGCCGTGTATGCAAAAGGATATTACGAGTAACCTACAACTTAAACATAAAAAAGTGACCCAAGCTCAGGCACTTCAGTCCTGTCGGGTCACTTTTTCAGTTGCGGAAGCTTACGACCGCGCCCGATACTCCTCAGCCTTCGCCTGCATCCCGGCGGCTACTGCTTCATCATCGTTCAGGCCGCGATCTGCGGCAAAGGCACGGATGTCCTGCGTGATGCGCATACTGCAGAACTTCGGTCCGCACATGGAGCAGAAATGTGCTTCCTTCGCCCCTTCTGCGGGTAGGGTCTCATCGTGGTAAGACAGTGCTCGTTCCGGGTCAAGTGACAGGTTAAACTGATCTCTCCAGCGGAACTCGAAGCGTGCCTTCGACAGTGCATCATCCCGGCGCTGAGCGCGTGGGTGGCCTTTGGCTAGGTCTGCGGCATGGGCAGCTATTTTATAAGCGATAACCCCTTCACGTACATCATCCTTGTTCGGAAGCCCCAGATGCTCCTTTGGAGTGACATAGCAGAGCATAGACGTACCAAACCAGCCAATCATCGCTGCCCCAATCGCAGACGTAATATGATCATATCCCGGTGCGATGTCTGTGGTCAGTGGCCCGAGCGTATAAAACGGCGCTTCCTGGCAGATCTCCATCTGCAAATCCACATTCTCCTTGATCTTGTGCATCGGCACATGCCCCGGCCCTTCAATCATCACCTGCACATCATGCTTCCATGCAATCTGCGTTAATTCCCCAAGTGTGGCGAGCTCCGCCATCTGTGCTTCATCGTTGGCATCGTAGATGCTACCTGGACGCAGTCCGTCCCCGAGGGAGAAAGCAACGTCATACCTTTTCATAATCTCGCAGATTTCTTCAAAATGGGTGTACAAAAAGTTCTCCTGATGATGTGCCAGGCACCACGCCGCCATAATGGACCCACCTCTAGACACTATTCCCGTCATCCGTTTCGCTGTCATCGGAATATATCGGAGCAACACACCCGCATGAATTGTAAAATAGTCCACGCCCTGCTCCGCCTGTTCAATCAGCGTATCCCGGTACAACTCCCAAGTGAGGGCCTCCGCCTCGCCATTTACCTTCTCCAGCGCCTGATAGAGCGGCACCGTACCAATCGGCACTGGGGAGTTACGGATGATCCATTCCCGTGTGGTATGAATGTCTTTGCCTGTGGAGAGATCCATTACCGTATCCGATCCCCAGCGAACAGCCCAGGTCATCTTCTCCACCTCCTCCTCGATAGAGGAAGATACAGCGGAATTACCTATGTTGGCGTTGATCTTCACGTGAAAATGACGCCCAATCAGCATCGGCTCACTCTCCGGGTGATTGATGTTGGATGGAAGAATAGCCCGGCCACTCGCCAGCTCCTGCCGCACGAATTCAGGCTCTACGCCTTCACGAATAGCGGCGTACTCCATCTCGGGCGTAATCAAGCCCTGTCGCGCATAATGCATCTGTGTGACAGAGCGTCCAGCCTGAGCACGTAGCGGTTGACCGCGGAATCCCGGATACTCCTCTGCCCCGGCTCTCCGTCCTCCCGCCTTCAATCCGTTATCCTCCGGCTTCACTGCGCGGCCCTCATATGCTTCAACATCACCGCGCTCCATAATCCAGTGATTTCGGAGCGCAGGTAATCCCTTCCGAATATCCATCTGGAATTCGGGATCAGTCATCGGGCCGCTCGTATCGTAGACACGCAGCGGTTCATTATGCTCCACCCCTTGGGGAGTATTCGTATCATGAAGGGCAATTTCACGCTCCGGTACAGCAATGTCCGGTCGTGAGCCCTGAATGTAGACTTTGCGGCTGCCCGGGAAGGGTTGTACCCCTCCAGTCGCTCCGGTTTTCTTTTCCACCGGATGACCATCGCGCCCTGTTTCCTCTATTCCCGTCTGTTGCTCCTTTTGGTTACCTGTATTCATGTCTCCTGTTTCCTCCTCTGTGATCTTCATTTGCCCATATCGTCCACCAATGTGACAGCTTTGACTTACCACACCTGTCTGGAAAAAGCAGAGCACAGAAGCACAGCAGGATTGACCCTGCATAAGCAGCTAGAATGATCCAAAAGACAACTTTTATGTACAATCAGCATGAGCACGAAACACGAGATCACTTCTCTTAGAAGTCTAGGCATATATGCCGCAATTATTGTGCTGTCACTTCCAAGGTGAAACACAACAACTGAATCTCTGCTTGCCGCTGTAAATAAAAAAAGCCGGTTCCGAAGGAACCGACTAATGTCCATCACCATACACGCAACAAGGGCCACCTGCTGCAATACAGCATGGATCCCGGGTTAACGTCTGTGGTGTCTGTGGTCATATGGCCGATTACTTCCCTACGCTGGTATGATCCAGATCAGGTGCAAAGGGTCCGGGATCTCATGCGATCCCGTCTCAGTCCGGACAATTCGGACTCCCCCAGTAACGTAAACGTATTGCGACAATCAAGCCGCTGTTCAACTTAAAATATGACATTCAACCGACCCCGCTGGGTCGTCCATTACAGAGTAGCGTAATCTGGGCTTAAATTCAACCTTAATATTCCAGAGGGGAAATTCCCTTCGAGCAAAACTTCATGCAAGAGCCTTCCCCTATGGCAACATAAGTCCCATTTGTACAGCTGCTTCTTTCAACACAGGCGCGTACTCATGTAATGTCTCTTGCGAGAGCCTGCTAACAGGTCCAGACACGGAAAGCGCTGCTGCAATGTTGCCTCTGCGATCCATAATTGGCACAGACACAGCGGCAGCTCCCGGCTCGCGTTCCTCATAGCTGGTTGCGTAGCCACTCACTCGAATGTCTTCCATCTGTGCCAGATAGACGGCCGGATCGATAAATACTGGCCATTCCGGGCCGTTCATCAGTTCCTCCCGATCCTCATCAGCGGCAAAAGCCATTAATACTTTGCTGGAGGCTCCTACGGAAAGCGGCAGTCTGACCCCTACAGGTGCAACCCGCCGAATCGCCTGATCACTCTGCACAGCCTGAATCCGAATCCGTTCACCGCCGTCACGAAGGTAGAGACTTACGGTTTCGCCCAAGCGATCACGCAGCCTCTCCATTGCAGGTAACAGCAAAATTGCAGGATCGTCACTACGTGACATATGCGCTGACAGCTCCCAGATCCGAATACCTAGCCGATACTTTTCGGTTGCCGCATCACGTATTACGAACCCCCGATCCTCCAGTGTAGCCATCAATCGATGTACCGTACTTTTGTGCAAACCGATCTGACTAGCAATTTCAGTGAGTCCAAGATCACTGCGCGTGGTAAAACATAATAATATATCCAGCGCCCGTTCTACAGCCCGGACGGTTAACTTGCGGTCTTCCATGGCATGATGCCCTCCTCATGTTTCATCACATGAAACTTGGTTACATAAATTATATGAGAAACGGTCTCATCTGTAAACCAAAAAGAACCGTTTTGAAGATGATCTGAAAAAAAAAAATGAACAAGGATATCCAATTGGCACATCGTAATCTCCTGTAATTTACACACTATGGAATTGTTACCTCTACATCTTAAGAACTATATAACAATTGCGTAACAAATACCTCCAATCAATTGACTTTGACTATATCGGGACATACGATAAAGATAGAAACGAATTTAGATAAAATATCAAAAGCGTGACTTTAGCATTAGGATGCCATCGTCATGAATACGTGCTAAAAAAGTACCTATATGCTATTTTCATATCGTTATGATCTTGTCCATATTAATCCTCAACCGAAACTCAAAGGAGGGGCGTGCATGTATCCGACATCCCAGAGCGAAGCCCCGCTGCATACCAAAGTGTCCGATCTGCCCTCTTCGTTGTCACCGAGGCTGATTCGGTTCAAACATATTGTCGTAGCGTTGCTGCTCTCCGTTGTATTTTTTCTGTTGTTTTGTTTTATTGCCTTACACGGTTATATTGCTTGGGTGCTCTCCAACCCTACGGTCGCACCGGTGTTTTCGAACCCGATGCAGGCCAAAAACATGAAATATGAGGACATTACATTCCCTGCGGCCGACGGTAGCCGAACCATGCAAGGCTGGTATATCCCTGCGAATACCGATACGGGCAAAACCATCATCTTCAGCCACGGTTATGGAGCCAATCGGGAGGAAACCTGGGTGCCTATGTATGACCTCGCCCATTACGCGCACCAGCTCGGGTTTAATGTGGTGATGTTCGATTACGGCTTTGCCTCTCAGGTCAACCGAGCGGTAGCAACAGGTGGTAAAGCTGAGTCTCAGCAATTGCTGGGGGCTATTCAGTTTGCTAAACAGCGCGGAGCACAGGAACTGGTCGTCTGGGGGTTTTCCATGGGAGCAGGCACGGCTCTGCAAACCGGACTGCTAACCAAAGAAGTGGATGCCATGATTCTGGACAGTACATTCCTGCTGGAGCCGGATACGCTGTACCACAACATTCATAATCAGATCAATCTGCCGCGTCAGCCTACGCTCGAGATTATGAAGTTGCTCTTCCCGATCTTGAACGGTACCGGCTTGCAGCAAATCCCGTATCAGGAAGTGAAGAAAAAGGACTATCCGTTCCCAATCTTCTTTATTCATGGTACAGAAGATGAGAAGGCCCCTTATCCGATTGCCGAACAACTTGCCGCTAATCAGACGAATCCTTATTCAGAAGAATGGATTGTACAAGGCGCGCATCATGAACTGATCTTCCGGGAGCATCCGAAGGAATATCTACGCCGTGTTTCGATTTTCCTTAGTCATGTGACGAAAACAAGCAGTGAGGATGTGCAACAAAACCGGCAGTAATATTAAAATGATATACAGCATTTCGATGTGTTTAGAGCCCTCCGGGGCTCTTTTTTTATACACATAGGACAATGCGTCCCAAGAATACACTGTTGAGACAGAGCAAAGGTAATTGGACGAAGAGCGGGTTCGAAAAATAATCTGAAAGATTGGAGGTATAACGCATATGAACTGCGATGGATACGGTCATCTGCTTCCTCTACGGACGCTGGAAGAAATCCGTTTCTGGAAAGAGCAAGAGAAAGAACATACGCTCATCATTCGCACACTTGTTCCTCACCTTGAGTCCTCCTACGTTAAACTTCTGGAAGAATGGGAAGCAGCCTTTGCGAACAGTGAGCGAGTGGCGAATCAGTTGATAAAACAGCTGTTGCCTGCAACCCAGCCGCCTGCCCCCTATATCATGCGAAGTATCGATCAACTCGTCCAGACAGCAAAACATCAGTCCAAAGAGTTTATCAAGCAGCTTTATATTATGCTGGAGCAAAGTGCAGCGGTGCGTGCGGTCCCACTTGCTCAAACCTTCATCTTGCATATCATCCGCGAATCGGAGTATTTCCTAGGGGTATTAGAAACCCTGAGCCAGCCCGGCATTTTGCGTGAAACAGAACCACCCTCATCGATGTTGCTAGAGAATGCACTACACAACATTAGCTCCAAGGTCGCCCAAGACACACGTCTAGAAGCAACGGAATTACAAGCATCTTTAGCCGGGCAAACCAATACCAATACCAGTATATCCCCTTCGGCTTCCGCGCAGGTGCAATCGTCGTCACTCCAACCATCAACGGCTGGGACGGCTCCTGCCGAAACGCTGCCTGCATCTGCCCCGGTAAGAGAAAAGCCGGTTCCTATTGGCGGGCACACGTTACCTCCCCTCCCTTACGCGTATAATGCGCTGGAGCCGCACATTGACGAGCTGACAATGCGCATTCATCATGACAAGCACCATCAGTCCTATGTGGACGGTTTGAACGTTGCGGAGAAGAAACTCGCCGAATCCCGGAAAAAGAATAATTTTGAGCTCATCAAACATTGGGAGCGTGAGCTAGCTTTTAATGGAGCAGGACATTATCTGCATACCATCTTCTGGACCATTATGAACCCAGCAGGCGGCGGCAAGCCTACCGGAATGCTTGCAGAGCAGATCAAACGTGATTTTGGCAGCTATGAAGCATTCAAAAATCAATTTACCGAGGCAGCTAACAAGGTGGAAGGTAGCGGCTGGGCAATGCTGGTCTGGAGTCCGCGAGCTCACCGCTTGGAAATTTTGCAGGCTGAAAAACATCAGAATCTGTCCCAATCGGATATCGTTCCACTCCTGCCACTGGATGTATGGGAACACGCCTACTATCTCAAGCATCAAAACGAACGCAAAAAGTACATTGAAGACTGGTGGAATGTCGTCTACTGGCCTGCTGTCGCTGAACGGTACGAAACCGCGCGCAAGCTCCTATGGCCGCCGTACTGAGGTAATCTGGTTCCAGTAAATATAAAAAGAGATATCTCCAGTCAAAGACTGAAAGATATCTCTTTGAAACGTGCTGGTCGTCAATCCTGTATGGATGCGGTCTGAATCGCTTGGTAAGCCCAATGGGTATCAGGTACGTCCGACCAGGATTTTAGCGCTGTTGCTGCAGGTTGAAGACCAATCAATTTATTGATCATAGTCACTGCTTCAGCACGCGATACCAGTTTCTCAGGACGGAAGGTACCATCCGTATATCCTGTAAGAACTCCTGCAGCATCAAGCCGAGCGATCGCCTCCTGTGCCCAGTGTTGCTTCACATCCGTGAATGCAGTTGTTGCTTCGGATGTCACTGTTTGTTCAGCTTTCAGCAAATGTTGTAATACGCCCGCCATTTCTGCTCGTGTTATGCCTTGCCCCGGTTTGAAGCTACCGTCTGCGTAACCTGTGAAGTAACCGGCTTGAGTAGCAGCAGAGATGCTGTCATAAGCCCAGTGGCCAGCTCTAACATCAGTAAATGATGCTTTACTCTCAGACTCCACAGTGCCTGTTACACGCGTAATGAGTGCCGCCATCTCGGCACGTGTTACGAACCACTCCGGTTGGAAACGACCATCTGCATATCCGCGAATATAAGGTTTGGCTGTTGCCGTGTCATCAGCCCAGTCTTTGACCCGTACCACGGAAAAGGTACTGAACTGATCCACATTGATCTCGATGCCTTGCTGGTTATTATCTTTATTCAATGTCACTACTTTACCGTATACCAGCTCTTTTGTTCCATTGCTGTGTTCGATATACACGCCAAGATCCGCTGGTTTCACACCTGCAAGCTGTTTGCTGTCTACTGGCAGGACAAGCGTTACAGGACGGCTTTGCAGATTCGTTTCAATCGTCATCGGACGCCCCAACACCTGAATGTCTTTGGTGCCGGCGAATTGAGTAATCGTCTCGTTAGCCAGCAATCGTTGTTCGATAGCCAGACGTGTCTCCTGTTTCTTTACAGGCACGAGACGGAAATATACATCATCTGTTCTGTCTTTCATAGATGTGGCTGGAATAGTTACTTTCACGTTTGGATTGGAAATAACCAACTCGATTCCTTGTTCAGTGAACAACTTAGTCGATTCCCGCGCTAGTTTCACGTCCCACTGAGAGACTTCATCTTTCGCATCTGGAATCAGAACAACAGCTGTACGTGAGCCGGTTTTCTTTAACTGATCAATAACCGACTGTGCTTTACCTGGATTTAATCCAAGCTCGTCTTTTATCGTACCATCTGTTCCACGAGTCCGGCTGATTTCCAAGGAATCAATGGTGGAGGCCAGCTCGCCATTTGCCACATCCACTTTAATAATCTCCTTCTGTGGAGTCGATGAAACCGGTGATGAAGGCGAAGAGCTAGATGGTGATGGAGAAGGTGTCACAACAACTTCTCCCCCACTATTGCCAAGAGATTGCGGTGTTACCGATGCGGATACTTTAAACTTTGACATTCCCGCGTTGCTTGAAGATCGAACAGCAAATACATAAGGTAGACCGCTCGTTAGATTTGAAACGGTATACTGCAATGTATCCATCGGCCCAGCTACTTTAGTCCAATTCTCAGGATCTTGTGGCGCAGTACTGCCCTGATACATATATACGACATAACCGTCTACCTCAGGTACACTATTCCAGTTTAACTGAACTTGTCCATTAATAACCTGCGGAGTTAGTGCCGCAGGTGCAGCAGGTAAACCAGGTGTGATCACGTTAGAGACGATATAATCGGACTGGGTATGATCATCGTTGAATGTAGATTTAACTGCAAAAACATAAGGCAATCCATTCGTCAAACCATGGATGACCTTTTCACCGTCTAACATACTTGTGATATCAATCCAGCTGTCAGGATCAATTGGCTCTTTGGAACCTTGATACATATAAACAGCATCCGTAACGGAAGAGTCTGAACTCCAGCTAATCTTCGCTTGAGCATCACCAGCAACAGCCTTCACTTGGGAAGGAGTAACCGGTGAGCCTGCGCTAGTCTGATAAAGTTCACTCCCTAGGTCAACCAATTCATTGTTTGGTCCATCTGCTGTAAAATATATAAAGTGATCTGTAGAGGGTTGAAGGTGATTGAAATAGAGGTCTCTTTCCTCACCTGCCTGTAAATCAACATAGGTACCATTACTTAGGGCATTTTCCTTTATCGATGACAAATCTGGATTCGTATTTGCCCAATCCACCACCCTGTTATCATAATATAAACGTGCACTTTCCGTTAACTTCACTTTTAAGTTGAATGTTGTTGCAGTGAGTTTTCCATGAAGGGGATAATCTGGATCACCACCGACAAAATCTATTCCGACTGAAGCATGTGCTTTTCCTGAGAAATAAACGTTATTCGCCATACCAAGTGTTAACACAACCATCAAAAAGAATTTCATTGGACGAGACATCCATGAAAACTTGTTTTGCACTGACTTTCTCATCGTATAAACCTTCCCTTCCTTGTAGGCTTTTTGGATGAGTATAACAATGTATTCTGAACATTTTCTGAACAAAATACGACATGGTTCACGCTTTATCGATGTTATCTGACTCAAAAAATGAAATCCACGTAAAAAAAAGCGAACCTCTCATTAGAGATTCGCCTCAATATCGACTTCATATTACAATCCATACATAACATACCTATGTTAAGAAGCACAGCCCTCGCACGCTACATAGTTGTCGCCAACCTGTTTGCTGATGGCGATCAGATCGCCCAGTTTGATATCGGACTCTTCTGTGAACTCCAGATCGGCAATACGTGCCACAATCAGGGCAGCCGCCTCTTCTTTACTTGTTGCCATTTGGCTGAATTCTGACTTTTCACCTGTTGAAATGACTTCATACAGGTATGTATATCGCAATGTTTCCACTCTAAATCCTCTCCTTCCGAAATCACATCATACCATCTCTCTTCACCAATTCCAAGCCTATTGAAAAAGAACTCAGTCGTAGCGCTGTTTCATCTGTTCTGCCGTCCGCAACACATCATCCGCATCAACAGAAAGCACCCGTTCTGTCGCTGCATGAGGATACCTGTTGCGCAATGTGCGTACCAGCGAAGCCGTATACGCAGCCGTGGATGGCACCCCTGCCAGCTCCTGCAGACTTGCCATAGTTCCATGCTTTACCTCAGGATATCCTTCGGCTATCCCTCCTGAGGCCTCTTCATAGAATTTACGCACCTCTGCAGCAAGCCGATCCCCCTGACCTTCCACAATGATAAATGCCGTGATGATGTACGCTTTGGCCTGACGCCGCTGAGCAATACCGCAAAATTTCAATCCACCCACGCTGACATCATAATCCCCAGGACAGAACGCCCCCTGCACTTCTCCTGTCTGCGCCTGAGTTGACCAAGGAGTTAACGACTCGGCAATGATCGAAGCCATCTCGCGAAAATCATCATGAATATTAATTGCGTGCCCTGGATTGGGCAAAATCAGCGACACGTTCACAACACCCGGATTCAACGGAACTGCGGCCCCACCAGAAGGCCGTACACATACAGCTGTCCCCTGACCTTTGATAACATCCATCGCTTCGACTGCCCGAGGCAGCCTTCGGTCGCGTAAGCCGGCCACAAAGGCATCTGGGTGTCGCCATATATGAGCAACAGGCAGATGGCCTGCTCCAACACGTCTGCACATCACTTCTTCCCATGCAAAAGCATCAAGTACACTGCTGCCAAGGCGCATAAGCGGTGTCTCCCAAATTTGCAAACGCAGCGATGAATGCTGCTCAGCGGATATCCTTTGTACAGTCAACTCGCTCTTCTCTGACTCAGGCAGTTGGTTGGATTGGGAAGGTATATTCATCGTCCATAACCTCCGACTATCGAATTCATATGTAGTTTCAGTCCCTCCGACAAATACGAAAAAAAAGCCCTATATAAATAAGCCGGTTCCCCAAAGGAACTCGGCTTATTTATCATTACTCTTTGACCAGAGAAAGAAACTCCGCACGCTGTGCAGGGTTATCACGGAAAGATCCACGTACAGCAGACGTTACCGTCTTGCTGCCCGGTTTCTTCACGCCGCGGGAGCACATGCACAAGTGCTCACCTTCTACGACAACCATCACACCATGCGGTGCAACTGCTTCGGTCAAGATGTCCGCAATCTGTGATGTAATACGTTCCTGTACTTGAAGACGGCGTGTTACCGCTTCAACCAGGCGTGCCATTTTGCTAAGACCCACAATTTTCCCGCTTGGTATATAGCCAATATGGACTTTACCAAAGAACGGTGCCATATGGTGCTCGCACTGGCTGTAGTACACGATATCTTTCACGATGACCAGCTCTTCGTGATTCTCGTCAAAGGTGACACCCAGCACGTCACGGGGATCCACTTCATATCCACCAAAAATCTCTTCGTACATCCGGGTTACACGCGCAGGCGTTTCCAGAAGCCCTTCACGTGTGCTATCTTCTCCGATCAATTTGAGAATTTGTTCGACATGATACTCGATCTTCTCTCGATTGTCGGATACTTTGGAATTCAAATAATCTTTCACGCCAGCCACTGCCAAGCGCCTCCTTTCGAACCACATCCTGCAAGCGATTTAATCACCCACAGCTATTATTTTCGGCGGCCCGAGTTTTTACGCGCAGGATGTTGAGTCGGCTGAGGCATCTTTGCGCCTGGTTGCTGGTTCTTCATCATCTGCTGGGCACGCTGCATTTGCTTGCCATTCAGGTTATAGCCCATTTGCTTCGCCATTTTCTGTAACATGTCAGGGTCGCTTTGCATTTTCTCAAGCTGTTTACGCAGGTAGAACACCCCGATGAAAAATCCACCGACCAGACCCACAATCAATGTAATAATCGGTATTACAATATCCATCTCTTAGACACCTCTGTATGCAATATGCAATCTTAAAAAACGGATGATCTGTGCTTGTACACATCATGAATGATGAAGATTAATACCATGATGCAAACATAACACCGACCGGATTTCCTGAGAATTATCATAGCATTTCCACACGTCCTGAGCAAACGCATTTTCCAGTTATATCACTTACGTCAGTACTCCTTCAATAAAGATCGTGTTCTGTTTGGCCAAATCAATCTCAACAACATCCAGCGAATAACGCGTGTTGCCGTGAGCCACCCGAATAACCGGTCTTCCTGGCAGCCCGCGGTGCTGGCGGACAATGACGCCGGTCTCTTTCGTAGACAGCCGAACAGCAGTCCCGTTAGGATATACGGATACACTTTTATTAAACTCAATCAGAATATCGCGATCCAGCTTCGTTCCGGACATCGCCATCATTGCCTCACACGCTTCATGGGGAAGCATGTTGCTGCCTGACAGACCGTTAATGAGATTATCATAGATGTTAGCTGCACTTACAATTTTGGCAAAAAGATGGATGTCCTTCCCTCTGATTCCCCTTGGTGTACCACTGCCGTCCTCATGTTCATGATGTTGAAGTGCAGTGTGCGCAACGAGCAGACTGAACTCACGCTTGTTCTTGATCACTTCAAAGCCACGCCATGTGTGATGCAGCTTTGAAGTAGGAACAGTACCAGGAGGCTCGCCTACTTTCCCAATATCATGTAAAAGGGCACCTACAGCCAGATCCTTGAGCTGATTGTAGTTAAGCCCCATATTCAGCCCAATAACCGAAGACAACAAACAAACATTCATCGCATGAACATATTGTGCATTGTCTTGGGTTCGGATATCGGTTAACTGCACCAGCAATTCTCGCCCGTTTAGCACATCATTCAATAATTTGTCTATGCTAAGCGCGACTTTCTTCGGACTCCAGTCTTTCCCGGACCGTACCGCTTCCAGCGTAACGCTCATCTCATTGATAATGGCCCTTTTCGTGGCTTCATCCAGAATATCTTCTGTATCCACATCTTTATACGCTTCATCCTGGATGTACAGCGTGGTTACCCCGATACGCTTCAGCGTATTAACCATAAACACGGTGAGCTGGACTCCGGCAGACAACAACACTGTACCATTACTGGAATACACCGTCTTGCCTAAAATCTCCCCCGCCTCCACGCTTTCCACGTTTACATACTTCATGAACGTCCCCCGCTCTTACGATTACTGCTCCAATGTAAGCAATTGCTCCTTGGTTTGCAGACCGCCTACGTAACCTACCAGAGTGCCATCTTTACCGCTCAATCGATGACAGGGAATAATAATCGGGATTGGGTTCTTGCTAATAGCATCCAAAACTGCACGTACAGCCTTGGGCCTGCCGATCTTTTCCGCAACCTCTTGGTGGGTTAAGGCTTCTCCATAAGATATATCGGACAGAACCTCCCAAACTTGTAGCTGGAATGCAGTACCATACTGCTTAAGCTGCAAGTCAAATGTCGTTCTTTCCCCAGCAAAATACTGCACTAGTTGCCCTGCAGCTTCGCTGAGCTTCTCTTCGTTTTTCTCATATCGGTATTCACCGACCCACGTACGGGCCCATTGTTGCAGATGAGCTTCCCGAACATGAAAAGCGCCAAAATCGATATGACACAGTCCCTCATCCGTTGCACATAAGGTAAGTGTCCCGATCGGTGTCAACACCTCATCATAATACACAGGTTTGCCGTGAAGCCCGGTTACTGCAGATGGCTTCCATGCAGTTGCTTCGGATCTGCCCGAGGCGACGGACTGCTCAGGCTCACCGTCACTTTCACTTTTAATAACGTTCGCAGTCCGCTGTGTCTCCTCCCCGAACTCCGTATCTCTTGCCTGAGAAAAAGATGCTGCTTGTGTGTATTGCACAGCTTCCACTGTATCTGCTTGTTGCTTCTTCACTTGCTCCGCCTGCGGTCGATCGGGTAAGGTCTCGGACGATAATAATCTCTCCTCGGCCTTCTGCAGCATACTTAGCACGTTCCCATCTTGTTCGATCGCGGCAGCTTCCCCAATAGCTCTCATGGCGTCTTCTCCTCCAATTCTGCTCAGCGCCCAGGCAGCGGTTCCCCGCAGTTCCGGACGCGGATCACGCTTCAGTACCTGCGTTAGTTTCGGTACAGCGCTTTTGTCTTTGAAATTGCCCAGTGCAATGACGGCATTGCGCTGGATCGGCTTTTTGCCCCGCCAAGCGGCAGAGCTTTGACCGAAACGTTCTTTGAATTCACGGTTACCGATATCCAGTAGCGGCAACAGCAAAGGCTTTACAACCTCCGGATCGGGATGAAACTCGGGATGATGATCCCAATTTTTGCCCCGATTCTTCGGACATACAATCTGACATGTATCACAACCGTACAGACGGTTGCCTATTTTCAACATAAACTCTTCATCCAGGAACCCTTTAGTCTGGGTCAGAAAAGAAATACAGCGCTGTGCATTCAATTGCCCAGGTCCGACCAACGCACCTGTAGGACAGGCATCGATGCATTTCGTGCATTCCCCGCAATCCTCGGTCACGGGAGTATCTGGCGGGAATGGAATGTTCGTGACAAGCTCACCAAGGAATATCCATGAACCGAATTTGGGCGATATAATCGAGCAGTTCTTGGCACTGAACCCGATCCCCGCCCGTTGGGAGACGGCGCGATCCACAAGCGCACCTGTGTCCACCATACTTTCAATGATCGCTTCCGGTACGCGTTCACGAATAAAATTCACCAGCTTGTCCATCGCCGCGCGAAGCACCTGATGATAATCCTGCCCCCAAGCCGAACGAGCAAAAATGCCGCGGTACGCACCAGGCTCCGACTTCGGCGGATTGACCATTTTGGACGGATAAGCTACAGCTATGGCGATCAGGGAAGCAGGTTCGCTATCCGGGAGAGCGGGATGCACTCTTTTTTCAATATCCGGTTCTTCAAATCCTGACGCATATCCCTTATCCCGAGACTGCTCCAGCATTGACTTCAAAGAGATAAAGGGGTCCGCTGAAGCAAATCCAATATCATCTATACCCAGTTCCGGGCCTGCCGCCTTGATCTCCTGCTTTAACGCTTCCCATACGGAGGCGGCCTGTGCTGCCCCGGTCCGTACGTTCGTCATTGTTCTTCCCTCTTTTCTATCAGGCACGTAATCTCGTTATCTTTAAACAATGAACGCCCGCCTCACTTAAGAGACCAGGCGCTGAACTATAACGATATATGTCTTGCATACGATTAAATGTACAGTCTACGTGCCTGTATGGTTAAACGCAAATTGCGCTTCGAAGTTGTTGTGGTCCAACATTTTACAGCTTTTTCATCTCGGAGAATGGCCAAAAAATAAACTCGGCTTTACCGACGATCTCGCTGGAAGTTATACTCCCAAACACACGGCTGTCCTTGCTTTTGCCTTCATGACGATTATCTCCCATGACGAAGAAATGATCCGATGCCAGGGTAAGCGGCCCAAAATCAGGGTCCTGTACCTCAATGTCGGTGTAACTCTCTGCCTGCTGAATACCATTTACATATAGATGATGGTCTTTGACCTCAATTGTATCTCCAGGAAGTCCAACGATTCGTTTCACCAGAAAATCTTTCTTGCCTGCATCTTCACTCGGATCACGAAGAACGATCACATCCGACCGGGCCGGTTCACCGAAATGATAGACCATCTTGTTCACAAACAGACGATCAGACTCGACCAGCGTTGGTTGCATAGACTGTCCTTTGACCATCGACAGATTGAATACAAACAGGTTAAGCAGCATCATGATCACAAAAGCCACCACAATGGTCTTCACCCAGTCCCACAATTCGGCTGACCAGGACTTCCCTGCCTGCTTGGGGACAGGCTTCTGATTTTGCTCCTCAAACGTCGAATGCTCCATAGAAGGCATATTAGAATTCAAAGAGACACCTCATTTATCAGTTTGTAGATTTATCGTATAACCTTGGTCGTACTCCTTTTCAGTCTACTCTATTTGGAAGAGCGAAACAATTGGAGATGCCCACCAGCATACAGACAATTACAATCTTTTATACACGCTTTGGGAAAAAGGAAACAGGATGCATATCAGCCGCTCCCTCCTCATACAAATAGAAAGGCATATCTCTCACGCCATGATGCGTGAACAGATATGCCTAATATGAAATGAAAATCTCTTTATTTCTTTGTCTAACTACACCGAATTTACCTACATCGATTAAGCCTTGGACAAAATACTAAGTTTCTGAAAAGCACTCAGAATCTTATTGGCCCCATATCCCATTGCTTCATACAAAGGCATGGCTGCTTTGTTGTGCTCATCACCAGCCACCCAAATCTGGCTGACTTTACGCTGCTGGAACCGCTGTTCCATAGCCTCGACAAGTGTTTTACCGACGCCACGGCGACGATAGTCTGGATGAACCGCAATACGGTAGATGCATCCCTGGTTTTGATCAATCGTACCAATCAAAGCGCCCACGAGGTCTCCCTCTTCTTCCGCAACCATGATCAGGTCAGAATCCCATGACAATTGACGGGCAAACGGGCCCATCGTGTTCTCATAACACTCTTCCGATAGTGCAACCTGGAGAAGCTCCGTCATCTGGCTTGCATCACTCAACTGAAAGGAACGAACGTGCATGTTTTAAATCTCCCTTTTCGTTAGCTTAGATGAGGTTTTACCAAAAAGGGAATCCCCTTTTACCAAAAACCCGATGTTCATATAATGACAAAAAACGAGAAAATACCGCTTCTTCGTCAATTAAACCATACTTTTCTCCATAAAACACGCATTTTCTTCTGAAAGCGCTTTATTGTAAACGTTTACATTGATTTCGCTTTAATTTTAACGATTTTTTCCGTCGAAATCTCATAATTTTATTCATAATGGGTAAAATATGTTTGTTATCTCTGGCCTCGCTTTTGATTAACGGTTCGGGGGACTTAATAAACAAAAATGTTGATTAATTATCCCGAATGCGGTTTAATAATAATGGCAAGGGTATTATTACATATGTACCTTAACAACAAATCACAAAATCTCAGGAGGTATTTCACTATGGCTTTTCAATTACCAGCACTTCCTTACGCTAACGATGCACTGGAACCACATATCGATGCACAAACGATGGAAATCCACCACGATCGCCATCACAACACTTACGTAACTAACTTGAACGCAGCTCTGGAAAGCGCTCCTGAACTGCAAAACAAAAGCTTGGAAGATCTGATTGCTAACCTGGACAGCGTGCCAGAAAGCATCCGTACAGCGGTTCGTAACAATGGTGGCGGACATGCTAACCACAGCTTGTTCTGGGAAATCATTGGACCAAACGGCGGCGGCGCACCAACAGGTGACATTGCAGCAGCAATCGACAACGAACTGGGTGGATTTGACAAGTTCAAAGAAGACTTCGCTAAAGCAGCTACAACTCGTTTCGGTTCCGGCTGGGCATGGCTCGTTGTAGGCAAAGATGGCAAATTGTCCATCACTAGCACGCCTAACCAAGACAGCCCGCTCTTCGAAGGTCTGACTCCAGTTCTGGGTCTGGACGTATGGGAGCACGCTTACTACCTGAAATATCAAAACAAACGTCCTGATTACATCGGTGCATTCTGGAACGTAATCAACTGGGATGAAGTAAACAAACGTTACGCAGCAGCGAAATAAGACGCTGTTCGAATAAAAGAGCCTGAATCGATCCTTGTGATCGATTCAGGCTCTTTGTTATTGAGTGGGGCGTATTGAATATAATGGCACGTATCAGCTAGAGCGGGATGTTACAACACCTGATGGAAGACCTTAACGCATGCGGGCAGGCTGTGCCGCAGAGGTCGAAGACTGAAGCCATGCTCACTAAGGCCTCCCAAGGGGCCACGACGAATATCTCGACGCTTATGTGCCTGATCGAAGGGCTGGGGGCCAGTGATGAGCCCGATGCTGGTAGGCCATGTCACGCACTTACCGTGAATTACCTCCATGCTGGCAGCCATGTCACGCGCTTACCGTGAATTACCTCCATGCTGGCAGCCATGTCACGCGCTTACCGTGAATTACCTCCATGCTGGCAGCCATGTCACGCGCTTACCTAAGACTGCCAACCTGCGCTAACGATCACCAGGAACGCTATTTGCGCTTTTTTCAGCCAATATAAATTCTAACGATCTCCAGCTTTAAAGCCCCCTAATCCAATTGGACACTCGAAGCTACCTCAGATACACTAAATGAAATGAGGAGAGTGTTCATGAAAAGACGATTTAGATGCCCGGTTGAGGCGAAAAAGGAGTATGTCGTAGAGGTGCTTTCTGGCCTCCGGACAGAGGTCGTGGCACGAAAGTACGGCATGTCTCCTAAAACGCTGACGACTTGGGTTCGTCAATATGAAGATGAGGTGGGGGAACTGGTGGCTAAAAAACAAAAAGAAACGCAACAAATACAGCAAGATGCAGCCAACTATCAAGAATTACAAGAGAAATACGATGAAGCTTTGAAACTTCTCGGCGCAAAAGAATTAGAGAACCAGATTCTCAA
>NZ_FMVM01000023.1 GCF_900102085.1 Paenibacillus polysaccharolyticus
CTGGCGGTACGAATGCCGGCACATCGAATGTTGTTTCGAACGTGACGACGGATAATGCACCGAGCGTGCCTCTTACGGACTTCGCCAATACGGCGGAAACGAGTACAACCGCAAGCTTTAGCTGGACAGCAGCCAGTGGAGCAATAGGGATCGTGATCGAACAATCGCCAGCGGGCGCGAACACGTGGACAGCGTCATCCACAAGCGGAGCCCTTGCGGCCAATGCCACAAGTGCCACGGTAACAGGATTAAACCCGGCCACGTCGTATGACTTCCGACTCGTGGTCACTGGCGGTACAAATGCGGGTACATCGAATGTAGTCTCAAACATCACGACGGACAATGCATCGAGCGTACCGCTCACCGATTTTGCGAGTACAGCGAAAACGAGTACAAGTGCAAGCTTTAGCTGGACAGCAGCGAGCGGAGCAATAGGGATTGTGATTGAACAATCGCCAGCAGGCACGAATACGTGGACTACAGCGTCCACAAGCGGAGCTCTTGCGTCCAATGCCACAAGTGCAACCGTAACAGGATTAAACCCGGCCACGTCGTATGACTTCCGACTCGTGGTCACTGGCGGTGCGAATGCGGGCACATCAAACATTGTCTCGAGTGTGACGACGGATAATGCACCGAGCGTGCCGCTCACGGACTTTGCGAGTACGGCGAAGACGAGTACAACGGCAAGCTTTAGCTGGACAGCAGCGAGCGGAGCAACCGGAATTGTGGTTGAACAATCTCCAGCGGGCATGAACACGTGGACAACGGCACAAACGAGTGGAGCGATTTTAGTAAACGCCACAAGTGCCACGGTAACAGGATTGAACCCAGCCACGTCCTACGATTTCCGACTCGTGGTCACTGGCGGTACAAATGCGGGTACATCGAATGTAGTCTCAAACATCACGACGGACAATGCACCAAGCGTACCGCTCACCGATTTTGCGAGTACAGCGAAAACGAGTACAAGTGCAAGCTTTAGCTGGACAGCAGCGAGCGGAGCAATAGGGATTGTGATTGAACAATCGCCAGCAGGCACGAATACGTGGACTACGGCCTCTACAAGCGGAGCCCTTGCGTCCAATGCCACAAGTGCAACCGTAACAGGATTGAACCCGGCAACGTCATATAATTTCCGCCTCGTAGTCGCTGGCGGCGCGAATGCCGGTACATCGAACGTTGTCTCGAACATCACGACGGATAATGCACCGAACGTGCCTAACAACCCTAACGTACCAAGTTCGCCGACTAGTTCGATAAATAGCGGTTCTGGTAGCATCGCTCCTTCAAGCGGCACTACTGGAGTAGACATTCTTGTTAACGGGAAAGTGGAGAGTGCGGGTACAGCCACGACATCGCAACGCAACAATCAAAGCGTGACCACGATATCCGTCGACCAGAACAAGCTGGACAACAAGCTTGCATCGGAAGGTTCAGGAGCCGTAGTGACTTTACCGGTTAATACGAAATCGGATATTGTGATTGGTGAATTGAACGGTCAGATGATTAAAAATCTGGAAAACTATAGTGCAACATTGGAGATTAGAACAGCCCGAGCAACATATACCTTGCCAGCTCAACAAATAAATATTAATGCCCTATCCGCCCAATTGGGTAAAGAGTTGAACCTGCAAGACATCAAAGTTCGCATTGAAATTGCCGCTCCAATAACGGATATGATGCAAGTGGTAGACCAAGCGGCAGGGAAGATTGGGCTCACGCTCGTTGCTCCACCGACGGATTTCAAGATTAGCGCAACATATGGAAGTACGACCATTGACGTATCAAAATTTAACGCATATGTTGAAAGAAGCGTTGCTCTTCCGAACGGTATTGATCCGAATAAGATCACAACAGGCTTGGTGGTAGAGCCGGATGGATCGGTAAGGCATGTACCAACCAAAGTGATTTTCAAGGAGGGAATGTATTACGCTCAGATCAACAGTTTAACAAACAGCACTTATAGCGTTGTCTGGCACCCACTAGAATTCAGTGATGTTGCAAAGCACTGGGCTAAAGAAGCTGTGAACGATATGGGTTCCCGAATGATTGTCAACGGTACCGGCAATGAACAGTTCAATCCCGACCAAGATATTACACGTGCCGAATTCGCAGCCAGCATTGTTCGAGGACTGGGACTTAAACTTGAGAACGAGACTACGCTTTTCTCGGACGTTAAGTCTTCCGATTGGTACAGCAGTGTAATTAGTACGGCTTATGCATACGAATTGCTTGATGGCTATCCAGATGGTACCTTCCGTCCGATGGATAAGATTACACGTGAACAGGCAATGGTGATCCTTTCCAAGGCAATGACTCTGACCAGATTGAAGGAAAAGCAGCCTGTACAATCGACAGATGGAATACTTCATTCATTCCAAGATGCGGCTAGTGTCTCTCAGTGGGCACAAAGTAGCGTTATGGAAAGTGTACAAGCAGGCATCATATCTGGCAGAAGTGCCACAGCACTTGTACCTAAGGCTTATATTACAAGAGCTGAGGTAGCCACGATTATCCGGAAGCTTCTTCAAAAGTCCGAATTGATCTAATGTAAATACAGTTCTATTCATCAAGTGATCTAAAAAAAGAGAGTTGACTAAAAAAGGGTGATCTCTGCATCTTGCAGAAATCATCTTTTTTTCGTAGTGAGTTTTATTGTTACTGGAGTCACAGGTTTTACTAGAAATAGCCAACACAATTCAATGATTTGGTTGAATCATAAAAATAAGGGTACACAAATGATAGGAAATGAACTAAAATGAACTCATATGAACTTTAATAAACATAGTGAACTTCATTGAAAGCCACAAGGCATCAATGAGCTCAACTCTAAACTTAATTCACAAGACGAAAGGAATGGATTACTAATGGAAAACCGTTATGCAGCACACCCGAATGAAGTGAAAACGTATGATACAGCTCGTTTGCGTGAGGAATTCCTCATGGAGCAATTGTTTGCCAAAGACGAACTGGTGACTGTGTACTCCCATGTGGATCGTTACATCGTAGGAACTGCAGTGACACAAAGCAAGGACATCACCCTTGAAGTCAACTTGAAAGATATCGGAACCGACTTTTTCCTGGAACGCCGTGAAATCGGTATCATTAACGTGGGTGGACAAGGTACAGTAACCGCGGACGGAGAAGTGTATGAGATTGGAGCCAAAGAATGCCTCTACATCGGTAAGGGCGTTAAGGAAGTGGTATTCAAGAGCAATGGCACAGAGCAGGCGGCTCAGTTCTACTTTGTTTCTACACCGGCTCACCATACCTACCCAACGGTAAAAGCAACTCAAGAGCAAGCACAGCCGAACCACCTCGGGAGCATTGAAACTTCCAACGAACGTACCATCTACCGTTACATTCACCAAGGTGAAGGCGGAATCAAGAGCTGTCAGCTCGTTATGGGTATCACAGAGTTGAACAAAGGTAACATGTGGAACACGATGCCGGCACATACGCATAACCGCCGCTCCGAAGTATACCTGTACTGGAATCTGCCTGAAGATGGCGTTGTATTCCATATGATGGGCGAGCCAACGGAAACACGTCACCTCGTGGTGCGTGATCGTCAGGCGATCATCTCTCCAAGCTGGTCCATTCACAGTGGTGTGGGCACAAGCAACTACACCTTCTGCTGGGCAATGGCTGGAGAAAACCAAACGTTCGAGGACATGGACGGCGTAGCGATGAAGGATTTGAAATAAGAAAGAAATAGGAAGTTGATTAGATGAATCCATTGAAACGACATGAAAAGATCATGGAGGCTCTGCTGGAACGCCAGGAGGTCACGGTTAGTGACCTGAGCGAACTGTTGCAGGTGACTGGAAAAACGGTGCGAGAGGATCTCGATAAGCTGGAGAGTATGGGATTGCTCGTGCGTGTACACGGCGGAGCTATGCTGGCTCAGAATGACCAATATGGGATTCTGAACAGCCGCGGGGCACTGGAGAAACACCAGTCCGAGAAAACCGAGATTGCGGAACGTGCTCTTGCGTACATTAAACCTGGTGACATTGTAGCACTGGATGGTGGAAGCACGACGTTAGAGATGGCCAAGCGGCTTGATAACCAGCCGATTACGGTGATCACAAGTGACTTGTACATCATTGCAGAGCTAACCAAAAAGGAGCAGGTGCGACTGGTCGTTCCTGGAGGAGCGCGTGTGCGTAATATGTTGGTGGGTGAAGATACAGCGGCGTTTATCTCCGGTCTGAACATTCACAAAGCCTTCATTTCCACAACGGCGCTGCATCCCGAATTTGGATTGTCGATCTATACAGGGGATTTGGTTCCGCTGAAAAAAGCGATGATCGGCGCCGCACAGCAGGTATTTGGCGTAGTGGATCATTACAAATTCGGGCAATTTGCACTCCGTACCTTCGCACAGTGCTCTGAACTGGATTATATCATCAGTGACCGGAATCTGGACGAAGAGACAGCAGCTTTATACAGGCAGAGCGGTGTCAACGTGGATTACCAAAGTTAACTTCATGCACTTTTAACGGAATGAAATATTAATATAAATAGTGTTGTTATTTGCATATCAAAGACATGCGGAGGAATTGTTCATGAACCCATTTGATTTAAGTGGACAAGTTGCAATGGTGACAGGTACTTCTGGAGGACTCGGGCAAGGAATGGCTGTTGGCCTCGCTGAAGCGGGAGCAGATGTGGTGCTCGTGTCTTACTCCAAACCGGCAGAGACGGCTAGTGCTATTGAAGCATTGGGACGCAAAGCGTATATCATCGAAGCAGATCTGAGCAAGGAAGAGGAACTGTCAGCTGTGTTTGAAAAAGCGCTCGCTTTCCAAGGTCGAATTGATATTCTCGTCAACAATGCCGGCATTATTCGCCGTACTCCGGCAGCAGATCACGCACATCAGGACTGGCATGACGTGATTGCTCTGAACTTGAACAGTGTGTTCTTCCTGAGCCAATTGGCAGGCAGACATATGATTGAACGTGGAAGCGGTAAAATCATTAACATCGCATCGATGCTTTCTTATCAAGGCGGCATTAATGTACCGGGATATACGGCGAGTAAACACGGCGTTGCCGGGTTGACAAAGGCACTCGCCAATGAGTGGGCTGGCAAAGGCATTCAGATTAACGGTATCGCTCCAGGTTATATGGAAACGGATAATACAACCCAAATTCGAGCGGACGAGAATCGTTATCGTGATATTACGGCACGTATTCCAGCAGGTCGCTGGGGAACACCTGAGGACTTGAAAGGTCCAGTGGTGTTCCTGGCTTCTGCTGCATCGGATTATTTGAATGGTCACGTACTTAATGTGGATGGCGGATGGATGGCGCGTTAATCCGTCATCCAAGATCCGTATTGCAGAAGGAGGCAATGAGATGAAACTTGGTGTTCTGGCCCATACGTTTGGTAAACGGCCTACAGCTGAGCTGGCGCAAATCATTGCGGACAACGGATTCAACTCCGTGCAACTGGCTCTTGCCAAAGCGTTGTCGGACATGGATTCAGCGAATGGCAAATTGAGTCCTGGATTCGCTAACGAGGTGGGAGAACAATTTGCTAGCCGCGGGGTGAAAATTGCTGTTCTGGGATGTTATATCAACCCAATTGATCCTGATCCAGTGAGTCGTCGCGCAGACATTAACCGGTTCAAGGAACATTTGCGTTATGCCCGGGATTTTGGGTGCAGTATGGTTGCAACAGAAACGGGTGAACGAACTACGTATAAGGATTCCCATCCAGACACATATGATGAAAAATCATGGAGTGTTTTGAAAGATACGCTGGAGGAGATCACAGAGGAAGCTGAAAAATGGGGCGTACATGCTGCCATTGAACCCGTGGCGACCCATACGCTTCATACCCATGAACATATGACCCGGTTGTTTGAAGAGATTCCGTCATCCAATCTGGGCATGTTGTTTGATCCGTGTAATCTGATTAAACAGCATCATACAGCAGATCAAGGAGCTTTTCTGCGTGAAGTCATGGAGAAGCTGTATGAGAAGATGATCGTGATTCATGCGAAAGATGTAGCTTTCAATGCACAGGGTGAGAAGTATAATCCCGTTCCTGGTGCGGGCATTCTGGATTATCCGTTGTTCTTCGAATTGCTCAAGACATATAAACCACACATTGATATCTCGCTGGAAGGTGTGAATGCAGAAGAGGCTGTGCCTGCTGCCAAGCATCTGCGAGCGGTATGGGACGCTGTGAAGGTTTAATAACCGTAAGCATTGAATGACTAGTAGAGAATCGGTCAACGATCCGTTCCTTTAGCGGATGAAAAATTTTATGCTGAATGATGAAGCTGCACGAAATGCAATGAGAGATTAGAAGAAATTCTAACGATGAATGAACTGAAAAACCTTTGCCATGGCAAAGGTTTTTTTAGTACAGCAGGATCATACTTTACATATTAACATTTCTTATCGGAAAAATCGGAAATAACTCTTTTCAAAACCGACATCTTGTGAGAGAATATGGAAAACATAAGCCGCCATGATGAGACATCAAGAAGCCAGTAATTGAGATCAGGATGCACAAGAATGCATATATCAAGGGAGGATTCAGAATTATGTCAAACGAACGTGAGCTTTCATTTGAAACATTAGCTATTCATGCAGGTCAAGAGATTGACCCAACAACTCAATCAAGAGCTGTGCCTTTGTACCAGACAACATCTTATGGATTCCGTGATACGGAGCATGCTGCTAATCTGTTTGGTTTGAAAGAGTTTGGCAACATCTATACACGTCTGATGAATCCAACAACGGATGTATTTGAACAGCGGATTGCGGCACTGGAAGGTGGAGCAGGCGCATTGGCTACGGCTTCGGGTCAGGCAGCCATTACGTTCTCTTTGCTGAATATCGCCGGTGCTGGTGATGAAATTGTGTCCTCGGCAAGTCTGTATGGCGGTACGTATAACCTCTTCTCTACAACGTTGCCGAAACTGGGCCTTGATGTGAAATTTGTAGATTCCAGTGATCCGGAGAACTTCCGAGCGGCGATTACGGAGAAAACAAAAGCGTTGTACGCTGAAACGATTGGTAACCCGAAAGGTAACGTACTTGACATTGAAGCCGTGGCAGCAATTGCCCATGAACACGGGATTCCTCTGATCGTGGATAACACGTTCCCAAGCCCGTATTTGCTTCGTCCAATTGAACATGGAGCGGACATTGTCGTTCACTCGGCGACCAAGTTCATTGGCGGGCATGGTACATCTATCGGTGGTGTCATCGTGGACAGTGGTAAATTCGACTGGAAAGCAAGCGGCAAATTCCCGGGACTGACTGAACCGGACCCAAGTTATAAAGGGGTTGTATACACAGAAGCGGTTGGCCCGATTGCTTATATTATCAAAGCACGTGTACAGTTGCTACGTGATTTGGGAGCGTCCATTTCACCATTTAACTCCTGGCTGTTGGTACAAGGTTTGGAGACATTGCATCTTCGCGTGGAACGTCATAGTAGCAATGCGCTGGCAGTTGCAGAGTATCTGGAGAAACATGAGGATGTCCTGTGGGTGAGCTATGCAGGTCTGCCAAGTCATCCATCCTATGAGCTTGCGCAGAAGTATCTGCCAAGAGGCCAAGGTGCGATTCTGACATTTGGCATCAAAGGCGGTGTAGAGGCAGGGCGTAAATTGATCGAAAGCGTGAAACTGTTCTCCCACCTTGCTAACGTTGGCGATTCCAAGTCATTGATCATCCATCCGGCAAGTACAACCCATGCTCAATTGACGGAAGAAGAACAAACAGCAGCTGGCGTAAATCCGGAATTGATTCGTCTGTCCATTGGGACGGAGAACATTCAGGATATCATCTATGATCTGGAGCAGGCGATTAAAGCAAGCCAAGGTGCAAGTGTAGGCGCGTAAAAACAAGTTACAATTGTAGGTGTATCAAAGTATGTAAAATGGATTAGAGCGATGTAACAGAATTAGAGTGGTGTAACAGAAAACAACATGTAGTACATTGAAAGGTCAGAGCCTTGTTCAGAGGGGCTTTGGCCTTTTTATATGGAGACTTCTTGGTGTGAAGAGCCTGCGGTGAGTACCTAGCGAAGGAGCATGTCTTTGTCTTTTTGTAATTTGGTCAAGTGGGGTGAGAAAGTAGCGCTAACGATCTCCACGGAGTTTATTTGCCTTTTTTACCGAGATTTAAAATCTAACGATTAGCAGAGATGTTATTTATTCATTTTTCAGCATTTAGGGGCGAGAAATGGGCTAAATGCAAAGAATAGCGTTCCTAGTGATCGATAGCATTAAAAATGATGCATTTTCGATGAAATAAGGTTTCTCATGATCGTTGGCCTGAAACACCCATTTACAAATGAACAACACAGGCATATAATTGAGAAAAAGTTGTATTGAGTAAAAATAATTGTATAAGCGCAAAAATGATTATCATTCTCACTGGATTACAGATCTATGAAAATGCCGATCGTCTCAAAACCATGCTGCTGCGGGAATCCCGCAGCAGCATGTGCCATTTTTAGGGCAATAACAATGGCTCTCATTCTCAATACAACTTGGGTAATGCAGTCAGATGAGAACAAAACCTTCGAAGGGAACGTGATTTATATGCAAGCGATACATCAGCCTTTACAAGGGAAACAGCAAGCCAAGCAACAATCGGCCCATACTCCTGGACCCAAACGGGGTAAGAAACCGAATTTTCGCGCGATGTTGCAGAACAAGGAGATGCAGGCAGCGCTGGGCAGTGGCATCATGATGCTGATTGCATGGGGGATAGCACCTTATTTTGCCACGTTGTCTGTGATAATCTATATTGCCGCTTATGGGATTGGCGGCTGGACGAAGGCCAAAGAAGGTATCGAGACTTTGGTTAAGGATCGTGATCTGGACGTTAACTTGCTAATGATTGCCGCATCACTTGGAGCGGCGACAATTGGTTATTGGAATGAAGGAGCGATGCTAATCTTTATTTTTGCCCTTAGTGGAGCATTGGAAAGCTACGCCACGGAGCGCAGTCATAAAGACATCTCATCCTTACTGGCACTTAAACCGGAGACGGCACTACGGATCGAGGATGGACAAATGAATGTCGTGGCGATTGAAGATTTGCAACCGGGGGATCTGCTACTCGTGAAGCCAGGCGAGCTGATTCCTGCGGATGGAGTTGTTTATCGTGGAAGTTCTTTTATTAATCAATCGTCGATTACCGGGGAATCGATGCCAGTAGATAAGAGTGCAGGGGACGAAGTTTACGCTGGTACAGTGAATGGTGAGGGGGCGTTATATGTTGAAGTCACCAAGTCGGCCGAGGGCTCACTATTCGGAAAAATCATCAAGCTGGTGGAGGAAGCGCAAGCCGAGGTACCGGATTCGCAACGTTTTATGGAACGTTTTGAAGGTATCTATGCACGAATTGTTGTAGGTGTTACGCTTCTTGTTATTGTAGGAGCACCACTACTCTTGGGATGGACGTGGAATGAAGCTTTTTACAAAGCCATGGTCTTTCTTGTCGTGGCATCACCTTGTGCACTGGTGTCTTCCATCATGCCTGTGATGCTGTCTGCAATGTCCAGCAGCGCTCGCCGCGGGATTTTGTTCAAGGGAGGAGCGCATATGGAGAATATTGCTCATACCCGAGTGGTCGCTTTTGACAAAACAGGTACGCTCACGATGGGAACTCCCAAAGTAACGGATATCCTAACTGCACCGAGCGTAAGCAGAGAGCAATTATTGTCCGCAGTGGCGTCTGTTGAAAATCTCTCGATGCATCCCCTTGCTCGGGCTATCGTGGAACAGGCGAGTAAAGAAAACTTACCTCTACAAGAGGCAGAGCATGTGCAGTCTATTACAGGACACGGCATTCAAGGAAGCATAAATGGCGTCGTGTGGAAGATTGGGCGGCTGGATGGAACAGTGTGGGCACAAGAGATACAAGAGAAGCAGACGATGGAAGAGAGAGAAGCTACGGAAACACTAGCTGTAACGCCAACTGGCGAATTAAAGACTGGCGAATTAAAGAATGGTAAAGCTGTGGAGTCTATAGCCAATGATGTACTCGTAAACGGTGAAGCAGACTGGGAAGCGGTATGTACCCGACTGGAGCAGGAAGGCAAAACGATATCTGTTGTAACTGTCAATGGTGAGTTTGCGGGTTTGATTGCGATGCGGGATATGATCCGTCCACAGACTGTTGAAGCTGTGAAGAAGCTGGAGAGCATGGGGGTCAAAGTAGCGATGTTAACCGGTGATCGTGCCCGTTCAGCTTCGGTCATTGCCGGTGAAACCGGGGTTAGTCTGGTCTATGCTGATCTGCTACCTGAAGATAAGGTCACACAGGTGCAAGCGCTCCGTGAGCAATATGGTCATGTGCTGATGGTTGGTGACGGGGTTAATGATGCGCCTGCACTTGCGGCAGCAACAGTGGGGATGGGCATGGGGTTATCAGGCAGTGGGACAGCAATCGAAGTGGCCGATGCGGTGCTTATGAATGATAATATCGAAGAGATTGCTTGGGTAATCGGGCAAGCTCGGCGAGCCGAACGCACGGTGAAGCATAATATGTGGTTTGCCATTACAGTTATTTTAGCGTTAATCGCAGGTAACTTCTTACAAGATATTGCTTTGCCACTTGGAGTGGTTGGTCATGAAGGTAGTACCATTTTGGTGATTCTGAATGGACTTCGACTGTTGCGTTAAGTTGTGCTTTAACGCCCAGTGCCCCAGCAGCTCCCGTTTGAACCTGTTGTCAGAGGGTAATAGTCGAAGAGACGATACAATGTAATGCAATGTATCTCACTGACGATAATTACTTTTAACGATAAAGGGAGCTGTGAACAATGGGCCGTTATGTACAAGTTGAACCGAATGTAAAAGTATATGTTGAAGATATTGGTGAAGGGACTCCGGTACTGTTTTTGCATGGCTGGCCTGTCAATTATAAAATGTTTGAATACCAATTGAATGTGCTACCGAACCACGGCATTCGTACCATTGCAATGGATTTCAGAGGTTATGGTTTATCCGATAAGCCGTCTACTGGATATGATTATGACCGCATGGCAGACGATGTTCGTGCTGTTATTGACGACCTGGGGCTGACAGATGCCATACTCGCTGGTTTCTCCATGGGTGGTGCTATCGCGGCACATTATATGGCGCGTCATCAGGGACACGGAGTATCGAAGCTGGCACTGCTGTCGGCGGCGGCACCTGTATTTACGCAGCGTGAAGGTTATCCGTACGGTTTAACGCCGGATGAGCTGAATGAGCAGATTATTGAGCCGATCTTCACGGATCGTGCGAAGCTATTGGATACGTTCGGCGGAATGTTTTTTGCGAAGAAGCACAGCCAGCCTTTCATGCAATGGTTCCATGCACTAGGCATGGAAGCTTCGTCTTATGGTACGATTAACAGTGCGATGGTGTTGCGTGATGAGGATTTGCGCGGGGAATTGGAAACGATCCAGGTGCCTACAGCCATTTTCCACGGTAAAAAAGATGAAATCTGTCCGTTCGAATTCGCTGAAGAGATGCACAAAGCGATCCCTTCGGCTGAAATGGTTGTGTTTGAAGAGAGTGGACACGGTGCATTTTACGATGAGTTGGAAAAATTCAATGCTGAACTGATTCGATTTATTCAATCTTGATCGTTTAAATAAAAAGAAAATATAAATTGCCTTACAGATGATTTCAGCAATTTCAGTAATTTCATGGAATCTTCATTTATGGCTAAAAAAAGAACCCGACTTCAGCATCCGCTGTGGTCCGGGTTCTTTTGCCTTTCACCAATCTAGAACAGTTCGGTTAGTCCAATCATCGTAATCAGACCAAACAGGAAGGAGATCGTAGCTGCGCGTGCATTGCCGTCCCCATGACTCTCAGGGATGAGCTCTTTATAAACGATGAACATCATTGCACCTGCTGCGAACGCGAGACCGTAAGGCACCAGTCCGGCAACAAGACTACTGAGTGTATATCCGATCATGGCCGTTATAATCTCTACAGCCCCAGTTAATGTTGCAATACCAAGTGCTTTAAAGCGACCGATGTTCTGATTGACGAGAAAGAGAGCGACCAGAAAGCCTTCCGGTGCATTTTGCAAACCGATAGAAAAGGCAATCAGGTTCCCTAAGTTTTCATCCGTACTTGCATAACTTACACCGACAGACAAGCCTTCCGGCAAGTTATGCATTGTGATGGCTGCGATAATCATGAAAGCTTTGCCTTCAATTTTGAAAGGCATCTTTTCGGGGTTTTCCAGATCTACGTGCGGAATACGCATCTCCAGCACCAGTAGAACCAGACTGCCGAGCATAATGCCAAAAGCAAGAACAAATAAATTAGATTGTCCCAGTGCTTCGGGAATGAGATTGTACACCGAGGCTGAAGTCATAATACCCGCTGCGTAAGCGAGCAGAATGTCGCGCAAACGATGTGATATTTTACGCATAAATAAGATCGGTACGGCCCCAAGTCCGGTAGACATGGCCGAAATAATACTGCCGAGTAGAGCGTCGTTCATGCTTCCATTTTCCCTCCTGATGAAGACTTCTTCATAATCGCTGCCGAGCATTGACACCGTACATAAAAGAGATCATAATGAACAACAGATTAGAATGATTATAAATTAGAATTCCGTTTCTGCATAGGTGAATCGTCATATTCGTAGGCAGCTCTTATGGACATGATGTGGGCTATCCGTTCTAGTGTATGCAAAGGCTCGCGCTTTTGATGCCGGAGAGCTTGATCTTTTTGCAGAACATGGGGGAGGAACTATACATGTATAAATCAATTATTATCGGAACAGGCCCTGCAGGGCTGACAGCAGCAATCTATCTGGCACGTGCCAACTTGAACCCACTCGTTATTGAAGGACCGCAACCGGGTGGACAACTTACAACAACGACAGAAGTGGAGAACTTCCCGGGTTTCCCTGATGGCATCATGGGCCCTGAACTGATGGACAACATGCGTAAACAAGCGGAGCGTTTTGGCGCAGAATTCCGTACGGGCTGGGTAAACAACATCGACATGAGCGAGCGTCCTTTCAAAATTCAAGTCGAGGGTATGGGCGAACTCGTATCCGAGACGTTGATTCTGTCTACAGGCGCATCTGCTAAATATTTGGGTATCCCAGGAGAAGAAACAAACGTGGGCCGCGGTGTCAGCACATGTGCGACATGTGACGGATTCTTCTTCCGTAATAAAGAAATTATCGTTATTGGCGGTGGCGATTCCGCACTGGAAGAAGCAAGCTTCCTGTCCCGTTTCGGTTCCAAAGTAACACTGGTGCACCGTCGTGAAGAACTGCGTGGCTCCAAAATCATGCAAGATCGTGCACGCAGCAACGAGAAAGTAGAAATGGCACTGAATCGCACGCCACTTGAAGTGATTGCTGGCGACAACGGCGTAACTGGCCTCAAAGTGCTTAACAACGCAACTGGTGAAGAAGAAGTGATTCCGGCAAGCGGCGTATTTGTAGCGATTGGTCACACACCAAACACAGGTTTCTTGGGTGGTCAGATTACTACAGACGAGCATGGTTACATTTTGACAACTCCAGGTACTTCTGAGACAAACATTCCAGGCGTATTCGCATGTGGTGACGTTCAGGATACACGTTACAAACAAGCCATTACCGCTGCAGGTAGCGGATGTATGGCTGCAATGGACACCGAGAAATTCATTGAAAGCCTGGAGCACAGCGCAGTAGCGTTGTAATTCGGAAAGCCCGATGTTTAAACAGTGCTTCATTTAGCTTATAAATAATTAACCATATATAACAAATAATAATTCTGAGGTGAACTAAACATGGAAAACGTAATTGTATACACATCCACGAACTGCCCGAACTGCAAATCCGTCAAGACTTTCCTGGCTGATAAAGGTATTGCTTATGAAGAGCGTAACATCGAGACAAGCGACGAGTTCGCACAACAAGTATGGGATATGGGCGTACGTGCAGTTCCTTTGACTGTAATCGGTGAACACCGCATTCTGGGTATGAATAAAACACAATTTGCTAAAGCATTGGACGCTTAATTCATGCTTGGCTAGCTATGGTTGCTGGCTATGTAGTTTAACAGAATTGAAGCTATTCCGGTTCGCGCGAGCCGTTTGAATATAGAAGTAAGATTGGGAAGGGACCGTACCGTATAAGGTACGGTCTTTTTTTTAATTTTTCTGATGTTGGAAGAAATGGGAGGAAAACAAAAAGAAGACGCGTAAGACAACGTCTGGACTTGAGGACATTGCGCATAAGCGTCTCCTTTTTAGTCGGAGCAACATCATTTGCCTTTGAGTATAGGAGTACATTCAAGCGTAAAGAATTCTCCGCTAGAAAAAAATACTCATGCATGTCTGAAATACGACATACACCAGTAAGCCTGACAGCATGTACATGAGACCAGCCTTCTTTTTGCTCTGAAAAAAACGAAGTATGCCCAGGCTGAACAGGGGCGCAAGCACAATCAGGAACAGGAGTACGGTGACAAATACTGGCGCCGAGATATCTGATGTATCCACGTAGGTCACGAGTTTCACTCCGTTTCATTATCGGATAACACGGCAACGATAACGCTGCCATGACAAAAATCACATAATCTCATTATACCTCTGGATTTCTTTAACAAAAAGGGAGGAAATGGGGCGAAATCTTGTCAATTTTAATGATTTTTAGCTAAATATTAAACAGAGACCCTTACATTACCTAAAAATTGGGATATTGCAGAATAAGCAGCCCCTATTCGAGTCGAACGGCTACCAAGTGCAGCCCATTCCACTTGCAGACTTCGACGGTGATAAGGCAGAGTACGTTCCTCGACCACCTGTTTGAGGGCTGATTCAATCCAAGGTTTAGCTTCCGAAAGCGGCCCGCCAATAATAATACGCTCCGGGTTGAAGCTATTTACGATGTTGGTAATGCCAACGCCCAGCTTGCGTCCGATGATATTGTATAAGGCGATCACGTCCTGATGTCCATCCTGAGCATGTTCAACCAGTTCCTTGGTCGTATGTGCAGGCAGGTGCTGCTGATCCGGGTGTTCGTATACTTTTTCCGAAGCATATAACTCCCAGCATCCCCGATTACCGCAAGAACAAGGCAGTCCCTCTGCTTCAATGGACATATGTCCAGTCTCACCCGCGTAACCCCACGCACCCTTATATAATTCACCATCAACCATAATGCCTGAACCAATCCCGATCCCTGCACTGATATAGATCAGATGACGCACACCAACACCTGCACCAAAGTTTAATTCGCCCCGTGCTCCCGCGTTGGCCTCATTATCAATCGTGACGGGAAGCTTGAAGCTTTCTTCCATCATGGATCGCAAGGGCACCATCTCCCACTTCAAGTTGGGCGCAAACAGCACGGTGCCTTGTTCATCCACCATCCCTGGAACACCGATGCCTATGCCAATTACTCCATGCGGAGAGGGGGGAGCCTGCTTTATCAGGTGACTAGCGGCCAGCTTTAATTGTTCAAATACAGACGTTGCATCGTGCTGCTCCAGGTCGATGGCATATTCAGCAACGATATGTCCTTCAAGGTCGGTGAGTACTCCCTTCAAACGCGTTACGCTCAGTTCCAGACCTACAGCATATCCAGCCGTACCTCTAAAAAGCAGCATTAGCGGTTTACGTCCACCGCTGGATTCTCCTGGCCCAATCTCCTGCACCAACTCATCGCTGATCAGATCCGCTACCAGATTGGAAACCGTTGCTTTGTTGAGACCGGTCACTTCGGACAATTTCGCCCGGGAAAGGGGGGCATGACGGCGAATCGTATCCAGTACGATCGACTTGTTTATTTTTTTGACCAGCATCTGGTCTCCGGTAATTTTCATATCGATAAGGCACTCCTATTCTTTCTCTTTTTATATAAATTGAACTGAACAGATTTACACGGACACTTCGATGACAGAATAACCTTTCGATCGCTGTTATCCCCAGATTTTTCGATTCCCCTATTAAAGGGGAAAATCCGGTGATAAATGCGAACACTTCGCTTCTACAGGTTTTTTCTGTCCTCTCCGTTCATGTGTAAATTAAATGGTTCAACTTATATAAGTAAAGGCTCTCATGTACATCCGCTAAGAAGCTATTCGACTATTATAGCGTAAACGAACTAGGAAAAAACAATTTTATTTTTACTTTGTTTAACCAATAGACAAAGTAAATCTGATGTGTTAGGATAACGGTGTAAACGATTTCTTAAACAAACTCTTTTAAAACTTTTGAGGAGGCATTTATCACATGGCCTATTTTGAATCCGTTAATAAGATTGCATTCGAAGGTAAAGATTCCAAGAATCCATTTGCTTTTAAACATTATAATCCACAAGAAGTTGTCGCTGGCAAGACGATGGAAGAACACTTCCGTTTCGGTATGGCTTACTGGCACACATTAACTGCAGGCGGTAGTGACCCGTTCGGTGCCGAAACAGCAGTACGTTCATGGGATAGCTACTCCGGTCTGGATAAAGCGAAAGTTCGTGTGGAAGCGGCTTTTGAATTTATGGAAAAAATGAATCTGCCATACTACTGTTTCCACGATGTAGACGTGGCTCCAGAAGGCGCATCACTGCGTGAATTCTACAGCAACATCGATACGATCGTTGATTTGCTGGAAGAGCACATGAAAGCAAGCGGCAAAAAGCTGCTGTGGAACACGGCTAACATGTTCTCCAACCCACGTTTCATGTTTGGTGCAGCATCCACTTGCAACGCAGATGTATATGCTCACGCAGCAGCGCAGATCAAAAAAGGTCTGGAAGTAGGTAAACGTCTCGGTGCAGAAAACTATGTCTTCTGGGGCGGTCGTGAAGGGTACGACACATTGCTGAACACGGACATGCAACTGGAGCAAGACAACATTGCTCGTATGTTCCACATGGCTGTTGACTATGCAAAAGAAATCGGCTTCGACGCTCAGTTCCTGATTGAGCCTAAACCTAAAGAGCCAACAAAACACCAATACGACTTCGACGCAGCAACTTCCATTGCGTTCTTGCAAAAATATGATCTCGACAAACAGTTCAAACTGAACCTTGAAGCGAACCATGCAACGCTGGCTGGTCACACATTTGATCATGAAATCCGCGTAGCGCGTATCAACGGCATGCTCGGTTCCCTGGATGCGAACCAAGGCGATCTGCTGATTGGCTGGGATACGGACGAGTTCCCGGTTGATATGTATGATGCTACTCTGACCATGTACGAAGTGTTGAAAAACGGCGGTTTGGGCAAAGGTGGCGTAAACTTCGACGCGAAAGTTCGTCGTGGCTCCTTCGAACCTGAGGATCTGTTCCTGGCTCACATCGCAGGTATGGATACGTATGCGAAAGGTCTGAAAGTCGCTTCCAAGCTGATCGAAGATCGCGTATTCGATGAATTCATCGAGCAACGTTACAGCAGCTTCAACGAAGGCATCGGTGCAGAGGTTGTTGCAGGTAAAGCAACACTTGCTTCCCTCGCGGAGTATGCTTTGAACAACGAAAACCCACGCAAAAACCAATCCGGACGTCAGGAATTGCTGAGAGCAAAGCTTAACCAATACATCCTGGCTGACTAGGGTGGGTCTGAAAACGCTGAAGGAAGCAGATTTTGCCGAATTTTCGTTCCAAACCAGGAAGTTTACCGCAGGCGTGCCGGGGCACGTCAAGGGAAAGTGACGCAGTATGGGGCGAAAAGGGGTAAAAGATGCACTTCAGTGGGTTTCAAGACACGCCCCGATAACAGTCTTAGAGGAAGAGTAGATTCCTGCCCAAGCGTACTGCCTATGGCTAGATCATTGCCGTAGATAAAGCAGGAATCATACCTCTTCCTACTCGGTGCAAAAGTATGTTGCACCCTGGACGTTGAATAAGCGTGACATTCAAACCGTCCCCGCTTTCCTTTGGGAAGGCGGGGACGGTTTGTTGTCATTGTTGGCCCCCGAGTTGCCCCAAACGAGTACGTTTGTACCGTTTGAAAGCAACGTTAGAAGCGGCATGCAGAAACGGAGTGGGCAGAAAGAACCCGGAGAAACGAAGTGTTCGCATTTACAACCGGATTTCACCCTTGAAGAGGGGACAGTGAAGAAATCCGGGAGTAAGGGGCGATCGCAGGGTTTTCTGCACGCGGAGTGGCTCAGCATACCGCACCACCAACGCTTTATGCTTTTAAATAAACCAATGATGATTGAAATGTCATTGGAACCCACGTTGCCCCAAACGAGTACGTTTGTACCGTTTGAAAGCAACGTCACAAGGTACATGCAGAAACGGATTGTGCAGAAAGGACCCGGAGAAACGAAGTGTTCGCATTTACAACCGGATTTCACCCTTGAAAAGGGGAAGTGAAGAAATCCGGGGGTAAGGGCGATCGCAGGGTTTTCTGCACACGGAGTGACCAGGCATGCCGCACCACCAACGCTTTATGCTTTTAAATAAACCAATGACGATTGAAATGTCATTGGCCCCCGAGTTGCCCCAAACGAGTACGCTTGTACCGTTTGAAAGCAACGTTAGAAGCGGCATGCAGAAACGGAGTGAGCAGAAAGGACCCGGAGAAGCGAAGCGCTCGCATTTACAACCGGATTTCACCCTTGAAAAGGGGAAGTGAAGAAATCCGGGGGTAAGGGGCGATCGGAGGGTTTTCTGCACACGGAGTGACCGGGCATGCCGCACCACCAACGCTTTATTCTTTTAAATAAACCAATGACGATTGAAATGTCATTGGAACCTAAGTTGCCCCAAACGAGTACGTTTGTACTGTTTGAAAGCAACGTTACAAGGGGCATGCAGAAACGGAGTGAGCAGAAAGGACCCGGAGAAACGAAGTGTTCGCATTTACAACCGGATTTCACCCTTGAAGAGGGGACAGTGAAGAAATCCGGGGGTAAGGGGCGATCGGAGGGTTTTCTGCACGCGGAGTGGCTCAGCATGCCGCACCTAAGGTTTCAATCCTGTATAAACGAAAGGAGTATACTTATGAGTTATGTGATTGGCGTCGATCTCGGAACGAGCGCGGTTAAGACCGTTTTGGTCAATCGTGAAGGCAAAGTGGCATTTGAAGCATCGGAGGCTTATCCGCTCTATCAGCCTAAGGCTGGGTATAGTGAACAAAATCCAGAGGATTGGGTGGAGCAGACGATCGTTTCGCTTCACAAACTGCTGGAAGTATCAGGCGTGCAGCCTTCCGAAATCGAAGGATTGAGCTTCTCGGGCCAGATGCATGGGCTAGTACTGGTGGATACAGAAGGCAAACCACTGCGCAATGCCATCCTGTGGAATGATACCCGAACGACAGCACAGTGCCGCCGGATTGAGAAGGTGCTTGATAGCAAGTTGCTCAGCATTGCCCGGAACCGTGCATTGGAAGGGTTTACGTTACCTAAAATCTTGTGGGTGCAGGAAAATGAACCTGAATTGCTGGAACAAGCGTCTTTGTTCCTGTTGCCAAAAGACTACGTACGTTACCGCCTGACGGGCGATTACGCGATGGATTATTCCGATGCAGCGGGTACGTTGCTGCTGGATGTGGCAGGTAAACAATGGAGCACGGAGATCGCATCCGCATTTAATCTGCCGATGACGCTTTGCCCGCGCCTAGTTGAATCATTCGACGAAGTCGGCACCTTGTTGCCTGAGATTGCAGAGCAAACAGGCTTGGCGCCAGCAACCAAAGTATTTGCTGGCGGTGCCGATAATGCCTGCGGTGCAATTGGTGCAGGCATATTGAGTGAAGGACAGACGATGTGCAGCATCGGGACGTCCGGAGTTGTTCTCTCGTACGAAGAACGAAAGGATCTCGATTTCGAAGGGAAAGTGCATTTTTTTAACCATGGTGAGAAAGATGCCTTCTATATTATGGGTGTGACGCTGGCAGCAGGATACAGTCTCTCCTGGTTTAAAGACACCTTCGCAGCGGACAAATCATTTGATGCTCTTCTACAGGGCATTGACCAAATTCCGGCAGGAAGCAACGGTCTGTTGTTCACGCCATATATCGTAGGGGAGCGCACACCTCACCCGGATGCGAATATTCGCGGCAGTTTTATCGGCATGGATGCCGGGCATAAACTGGAGCATTTTGGACGTGCTGTAATGGAAGGCATCACCTTCTCGTTACGTGAGTCGATTGATATTTTGCGTGGTGCAGGCAAGACGGTCAATGAGGTGATCTCCATTGGAGGCGGAGCGAAGAACGAAGCTTGGCTGCAGATGCAAGCGGACATTTTCAATGCAACGATTGTGAAGCTGGAGAGTGAGCAAGGTCCGGCGATGGGGGCAGCTATGCTGGCGGCTTATGGCAGTGGCTGGTTCCCGACAATGCAAGAGTGTGCGGCGGCGTTTATTCGTCCAGCGAAATCTTACGTACCAAACCCGGAGACGGTAGCGGTATATGACGGTTTGTTTGCCCTTTATCAAGAGGTGTACGGACAGACACGCGGCTTGAATGATCGTTTGGCGGCATATCGTTAAATCGAAGGTTTTCATAAGTAGTCCGTATTCAAAAATAAACAGAATAGAAGTATCCTGATCCAAAAGCATTCGCGCAAGCGAGTGCTTTTTTTGTGTTAGGTGTGAAGTAAATCCCGAGGTGGCTATGCGGGAACACTTTGCCCTGCATAACCGGATTCCAGCTTAGCATAGATTGGATATAGAGGGTTTGCGTCTAAAAGAACCGGAAGCATGGGGGTGTGGGGTTGGAAGAACAGGAGCAACACAAACGGGAACAGGGCAAGGAACGACCAGTTAGGAACAGGCCGCATATCACCTTATCCATGATTGTATGCAACGAGGAGAAGCGATATCTTAGGCAGGCACTTATGACACATCGTGCATGGATTGATCGGGCTGTCATTATTGATGATGGAAGCACGGATGGGACGGCTGCCATGTGCAAAGAACTTTTACACGGTATCCCTCTTGTACTAGTGCAGAATCCGGTCTCGCGTTTTTCTGATGAAGTGAGTCTGCGAAAGCAACAATGGGAGGAGACCCTTTCAACTAACCCGGAATGGATTCTTAATCTGGATGCAGACGAGGTTTTAACGCCGGATTTTGGTGTTTTGAGGGATGACCTCTTAAGTGGAATGGAAGAAGCTATTTACTTCCGTTTATATGATATGTGGAGTGAGACTGCGTACCGGGAAGATATGTACTGGCAGGCTCATATGTATTATCGGCCTTTTCTAGTCAAGTATCGTCCCGGGATGGTCTATGAATGGAAGGAAACACCGCAGCATTGCGGACGATTCCCGTTGAGCATTCAGCATCTGCCCTATGCCTGTCATCCCCCGCGAGTAAAGCATTATGGCTGGGCAAGAGAGGAAGACCGTGTTCGCAAATATGAGAGATACCAAACACTGGACCCCGAAGCAAGGTATGGCTGGAAAGAGCAATATGAATCGATATTGGATGCAGAGCCACGGCTTATTCCATGGTCTGATTAAGGGAAGGAAGTGAGCATCATTGGTGAAAGACCCGCTAGACCGCAAAAACAGTAACAAAAGTGTTCAAGGTGAACCACAAGCGGATACCATACCCTCCAAATCTCAGAAGGAGAACCAACATCAACATCCACAGCCACAGGAAAAGGAAAAGGATGAGGATGAGGACATCTCGCAAAGTACCCGTGAGCGTATCCTGATTGCTAGCCCTGTACGGCAGACAGCTGCCATTCTGAATGAATTTCTGAATTCCCTGCAGAGCCTTGAGCGAAAGACGGTGCGTACAGACTATTTGTTTGTAGATGATAATGAGGAGGAAGCCTCCTCCCAAATGCTGAACGATTTTGTACTTCGACATAACGGTAAGGTGATTCATGTTCGCGATATGAATGGTACGGAGAGTGGAGACGCGGACGATCCAGGGAACTACAACAAAGATGAAGGTGGTCACTACTGGAGAAACGAACAGGTATGGCGAGTGGCCAGGCTGAAAAATAACATTTTACAGTATGCACGTGAGCATCAATATGATGGCGTGTTTCTGATCGATTCTGATCTGGTGTTGCACCCTCGAACGCTGGAACAACTGGTATCGAGTCAAAACGAGATTGTATCCAACATTTTTTGGACCAGCTGGCAACCGGGAACAAAGGAAATGCCGCAGGTATGGCTTCAGGATGAATATGCACTTTATCGGCGGGGTGGTTCAGCTCTCGAAGCAACAGAGGCGCAGGATGAGGACGCACAGGCAAGCGCCTTTCTAAACCAGCTACGTATTCCGGGTTGTTATGAGGTGGGCGGGTTAGGCGCTTGTACTCTAATTCGGCGATCTGTACTTGAAGCGGGAGTGAATTTTGACCGTATTCCGAATGTTTCTTTTTGGGGAGAGGATCGTCATTTCTGCATTCGTGCTCAGGCGTACGGGTTTCAACTGTTTGTGGATACCCACTACCCAGCCTATCATATCTATCGTTTGTCCGATTTACCGGGGGCGGCGGCCTATAACCGCAGAATTAAACGAGGCGAAGAGGGAATTCGAATTAGCTTATGTATGATTGTAAAAAATGAAGAAACTTCCCTCGCCAGATGCCTGGACTCCGTAAAAGGAATTGCCGATGAGATCGTCATTGTGGACACAGGTTCCACGGATCGTACAAGGCAAATTGCGGCTCAGTACACCGACTGTATTTTCGATTTTGAGTGGGTGGATGACTTTGCGGCGGCGCGTAATTTCGCCTTCGACCAAGCTTCCTGCGAATATATTATGTGGCTGGATGCCGATGATGTGTTTGAACCGCAGGATCGCGCCAAGCTGATCGCATTGAAACAGTCGCTTGATCCGGCTGTGGACAGTGTAACGATGGATTACAACCTCTCCTTCACGCCAGAGGGCAAGGTCTCGTATAGTCTACGGCGAAATCGTCTGGTGCGGCGGGATCGCCAGTTTCGCTGGATTGGTGCAGTGCATGAATACCTTGCTGTAGCAGGCAATTTGCTGCATAGTGATGTGGCTGTGACCCATAAGAAAGATAAGGTGTATACAGATCGAAATTTGCGAATATATCGCAAACGTGAACAGGCCGGTGAAGACTTCTCACCGCGTGACCTCTATTATTTTGGCAATGAACTGAAAGACCATGCTTTTCATGAGGAAGCCATAACTTACTATGAGAAATTTCTGGACACCGGACTGGGATGGGTGGAGGATCGGATCGCCGCCTGCCAGAAAATCGCGGATTGCGAGGCAGTACTGAAACGTCCGGAACGGGAATCAGCCGCGTTGTTCCGTTCCTTTGCCTATGATTTGCCTAGAGCAGAGGTGTGTTGCCGACTGGGGGGATATTTTGCAGATAGAGAAGACTATCGCCAAGCTATATTCTGGTACGAACAGGCTGTGCAGGCGAACCGTCCAGGTGATCCGATGGTTGTACTGAATGAAGCCGCATGGACTTGGATGCCGCATCTGCAATTATGTGTATGTTATGATCGAATGGGCAATCGAGCGAAAGCGAAGGAGCACAACGATATTGCCCTAACTTATCATCCAACTCACCCAAGCATGTTGTACAATGATCGATATTTCAAGGATTTGGCGAAGGAAAGTGTAATGGAGAACGCATAGAATTTAGTTTAATGGGTTTGAATAGCGATACATGATCAGCGCGTTAGTTGCCATAATGCATGTAATGCACGGAAATGTTGCATGTGTAACTCCTCCTTTTCAAAAAAACTAGAATGAATCCCAAGGTTAAAAGAGTCCACCTCTTCGCGATGAAGAGGTTTTTTGTTTCTATTTTAAAAACCAAAATTAAGGTAGTGTGCTCACAGGGGAGAAAATCGGCAGTGTTATAAATGAAGAATTTAAGTAACAAGCGGTGTATCTCGGAGTGGATGTTAGAATGTCGGAGCGGTTATTACATTACGTTAATGGGATTCATGGTGCGTGGGTAATTGGCTCCGACTTTATTCTAACGATCACAGGAGAGCTTATTTCAAGACTTTTGGGGGTTTGAAAATTCTAATGATCACCACAGACGCTATTTCGCCAAAAATGGACAAAATCGGGTGAAATCATAACTAATTTGAGTAAATAAGCTCTCTGGAGATCGTTAGAAAATAAAAAGTGGCGAATCAGGCCAAATAAGCTCACTGGTGATCGTTAGAAGATTTAAATACTATAATGCTATGCCTAAACCGAATCGGCTTTCATAAATTGCAACCACATAATGAAAATGTCTTGATGTCTTGATGTCTTGATGTCTTGATGTCTTGATGTCTTGATGTCTTGATGTCTTGATGTCTTGACACCACTGGTGGACTTATTGTTGCTTTGTTTAAATTCCCTATCTTCACATCACTATGTCCACAGTACCTATTATGGATTAATGTATTTCGTTCAATGGAGCATATGCATTACAATAGTTTTTAACGGAAAAGCAGTGTACACCAAGACGGGTCCTCGGCTGCCGAATCTGAACGAAGTAAGGGAGTGAATGGATATGAATCTGACAAAAGTATTACTCGAATCCAGACTGGTCGCGATCGTTCGCGGTATAAGCCGGGAAGCGGCGGTGACAGCCGGTCAGGGAATGACCGAAGGCGGCATTCGTCTAATGGAAGTCACGCTGAATACACCGAATGCGCATCAGATCATTGCTGACTGGCGCGAACGTCACGAAGGACAAGCCTATGTCGGCGCAGGCACGGTACTCAATGTGAGCATGGCGAAGGAGGCCGTGTCTGCAGGGGCACAATTTTTGGTATCCCCCAATGTCGATCTGTCTGTCATTGAATATGCTGTAGAACACGGTGTTGAGATTTGGCCCGGGGCCATGACGCCTACGGAGATTGTTGCTGCGCATGAAGCAGGAGCACGGGCTGTTAAGCTGTTTCCTATGGCTAGTCTGGGTATTCCATACCTGCGTGAAATCAAGGCGCCTCTCGATCACATTCCACTGCTCGCAACGGGTGGTGCGACGCTGGAGAATATCGCTTCCTATTATGAGGCAGGTGCAGCCGCAGTAGGCTTGGGAAGTGCACTTTTGCCGAAAGAAGCTCTGAATTCAGGAGATAGCGCACAGATTGCAGAGCGAGCGAGAGCATTTGTGAAGGCGGCGACAACGAGAACAGACCAGTAGACTGCGGTTAGGTAACGGTAAGAGTAAAGGCACTGGAGTAGAGGTTTTAATTTAAGAACAAATAAGTAAATTAGGCGTAATGGGGTATATATATAAAGAGTTTACAAGGTTAATCGTTATAACAAACAAAAAGTGGAGATCATTTAACGTGTAGTTGATCCTGTTATCGTATGATAAGCGTATGTCAGTAGCCAGAGAGGAGAGAGGCCTTGTGAAAGCGAGAACGATGATTGGCGGTATGTTGGCAGTGGCCGCTGTAACTGCGGGTGGTTTATGGAAGGCAGCGGTAAAAAGCCAGACACCCAAAAAAATTCCGATTACGTTGACACCGCCGATGCCTTTTGAGGATATTACCTTTGAAAGTGGAGGGGGACAGGTGCAAGGTTGGTTCATTCCAGCGAGACCCGATGTTCCTAAACCCTGGCCGCTCGTAATCATCGCACATGGCTGGGGTTCCAATCGCTCTCGTGTATTACGCTATGCACGCCCCATCTGGGAGGCCGGGTATGCACTGTTTATGTATGATGTACGTAGTCATGGAGCCAGTGATCCTGTTCGTGCTGCATCGGCCTATCTGTTCAGGGACGATCTACTGGCTGCGTTGACCTATGTATCAGGCCGATCCGAGATTGATCCCGAAGCTATTGGCGTGCTGGGGCATTCCTTAGGTGGACTGGGGACGATTCTAGCAATTACAGAAGGCATTCCAGTTTCGGCCGTGGTTACCGACTCCATGCCATCCCAATTTCAGGTGATCGTCAGTTCGGAGCTGAGACGCCGGCGTTTGCCGCTGTTCCCCCTGGCACAGTTGATCCCCCGAATCTGGTTTTGGCGGTTAGGTGAGTCTTTAAAGACTTATCAGCAGAATGATGCCGTAATGATGCTGAATGAGCGGAGAAGAAGCATGCAGTTGCCATTCCTGATGGTACACTCCAAAGGGGATAACTTTATTCCGCCGAGTGAACTGGAATATTTTATGTCCAAAGCCGATCCGCCGGTAGAGCATCTATGGGTTAACAGTGAAGGACACAGTTGCTCAGAGGAAGACCCGGCTTTCTGGGACACGGTGATTCCGTTCCTGAAAATGCATGTTCGTTCTGCTCCAGAGCGAGTTACGCATGATGAAGCTACAATAAATCAGGACGGAACAGATATGCATCATAGTGCAGGTTGATAGATGGAAACGCCAACTTGATTGGCGTTTTTGTTGTGTTTTTTCATTATACAGAAATTCACAATTGTAAAATTACCCGGAAAACAGCGATTAAAAAGGAAGCTTATGGTATCATAGATTAGAATGGCAAAATTCATGCGAGAGTATTTATGATGCATCCTGCATGAGATTGAAGGGAGAGGTAACCATTTTGAGTTGGGATTGGAACATGAATGGAAGGCTAAAAACGTTCACAGCCAAAGCCGCAGCAACAGCAATGGCAACTCTGCTGTTTACGACACAGGTACCGGGTTTGACGGGGAGCGCATCCGCTGCTCAGGCGGGGACTGGCTCAGTGAATGAAGCAGTGTCGGGGGAAAACGATCAACTAGACGTAACAAGCAATGACGTGCCGGAGGGTGCAAAAATTTCATCCAGGCAAGCCGCTGAAAATATATTAAAGCTGTTTCCGTTATTAAAAAAAGCGACGATCTCGTCCGCTAATTTCGATGTATCCAATTCCTATCCACCGCCGGATTACAAGGTATGGGATATTGGATTTCAAATTGTACAAGGTAATCATTCCATGGGATTCAGCGCGAATGTGCATGCAGGTACGGGGGAAGTCCTAAGCGTACATTTGCCATCTGAATTAGTGGAGAGTCAGCTGTCATCCGGTTCAGATGTTCAATTTACCAAGGAAGAAGCTGAAAAAACAGCTATGGAACTGCTACATCAGGCTATTCCTGAACTACAGGAAGGACAGTATGTGCCGCTAGGAGACACGGTTTCACCTGCGGAACAACAAGCGTTATTTGGCCGTAATGAATATCAGTTTGTCTATAACTTAAAACATGATGGCGTCGTGTCGGATGCAGAGACAGTCTACATAACTGTGGATGAGAGAGGTCAGGCCACATCGTATTCACGTTCGACCATCTCGGCGAAATATCCTTCCTCCAAGCCGAAGGCCTCGGAAGAGCAGGCCAGACAGGTATTTGAAGATGGATTTGATGTAGAGCTTGCCTATATCTCCAAAGAACAATGGTCATCCAGACAAGGGCAAAAATATGTTCTCGGTTATTTGCCCAAAGGTGATAGTATGGGGCCGATTAACGCTAACACGTTAGACCGAATTGACGTGATGACAGGAAAAGCCGTGGACAAGAGCAGTTCACAACAAAATAAAAAAGTAACAGGCAATGGGCCGGCATTTGTTGCAGCCAGCGGTCAGCGCTTAAATGTGCAACAGGCAGTAGAGCGGGTTGCAGCCAATTTTGACATTCCCAAGGATTACAAACTCGAACACAGTCAATTAACCAAAGGTTACTATGGTAATGCGAACAGCCAGGTCTGGAGTCTTAGCTGGAGCAATCGCAATGCAAACATATCCTATATGTTCATGCGTGATATTTCGGCACAGGTCGATGCGGTTACCGGACAGGTCTACAGCTACAATTTGATGCAACGGGTTGGACCAGAGATGGGGCAAGAAAAACCTTCTCAAGAGAAGGAGAAAAAGACGGTTACTTCAACACAGGCCGAGAAACTTGCGATGAATACGATCATTGCCGCTGTTCCACAAGCCAAAGAGCAGTATCAACTGGCCAGAATGATAGAAGCAGACGATGCTCGTACGTTTGTATTTCAGCGTTATTTGAACGGGATTCTGGTTCAGGATGACACGGCACAGGTGCAGGTAAGGAACAATGGGGATATTACTGAATTTTATACACGCCTCGCGGCATCTCCTGAGCAACTACCGGCAGATATTACACCTGCAATCTCTTACGAAAAAGCTAAAGAACTCTATCTGAAGAAATATACGTTAACGTTGAATTATGCTCGTTACGGTGGGTTCGGCTTGGGTACTAGTGAACCTGTACCTGTGGGGGTGAATTTGGCTTATGTACCTGTAAGCGGTAAGAAATCTCTATACAATTTGAACGAATTACTGGATGCTAATACAGGTCAATGGTTCTTCATGTACGGTCTAGACCATGCGGCATCTCAGATCGAACCGACAGATACTGCGGGTCATATTGCTGAATCAGCTTTGCGTAACATGACCAAGCATAAGGTGTTGATTGCTGACGAGCAGGGACGTGTATTTCCGGATCGGGTCATTACCCGGGGGGATTGGTTTAATTATCTGGCAAGAGCAATTAATCCGAACATGGACATGTACTATAACAGCGAGAGCAATGAAAAACTTTTTGCTGATGTAACGATAGAAAGTCCGGATTACAAGGCAGTGAAAGTCCTTATAGATCAACGATGGATCGGTGGAGCTGACCCTGAGAAGCAGCTAAAACTTGAGGAAGAAATGACACGTGAAGAATTGGCGGTCTTTCTGATGCGTATTCTACGTTATGAGAAGCTCGCTGGATTCTATATGCAGCCGTCAGATTTGCCTAACATTGCCGATGCCGGTGCGATCAACAATAAGGGTGCTGTTTCTCTGAGCTTGAAGCTTGGCTTGTTACCTTCTATTGAGGGAAGATTCATGCCTGCGCGCAAAGTAACGGTAGCTGAGGCATCTCAAGTTCTTGAACGACTTGCCAAGTTGCAAGGGAAGACGGACACGTTCATGACGGGTAGCCGCCTTTATTGATTCCAGGCAGGCTGAACTGCATTAATGTGTACGAATCTGTACGCATGCAAAGCCACTCATAATTTGCTCTAGGAAGACATAGGATGAAGTGAAGCGGCAAACATGATGACTGCAACTAAAGTTCAAGGGGCCTTCCGAGAAGGTCCCTTTTCCACTTGATTCCACTAAGATTGGAAAGATACAAGTTGAATTATTCTTTTACACGTTAACGAAGTGGACTGTGTGAAATTTTTAATTCAACTTATATAGAACACTGAAAGCAAGACCTTTTATGATACAATAGGGCATGAGAATGCTACGAAGAAGGGTGGGGTCCTTTCATGGGTAAGAACGGTAAACGAGTGATCACCATGTTGCTGGCAGGCTGTCTTGTTGCCGCTTGGTTGCCGCGTACAGTTGACCTGGATCAATTGTATGCAGCGTCAGGCACGTCCGAACTATCTACAGCGACGGATTTGCGTCAGACACTGTTGAATGCGATGTCGCAGCGTACAGAGAAAGTGGTGTTTACCTATAAGGGGAACGTGAAGGGCCTCAAGAAACAGTTGCAGACTTCTATCGATGAAGCAATGAAGAGTGATCCTTATATTCAATATACAGTGAAAAGTTATGCGTTTAACTATAAAGGCTCCAATACATCGGCCGAGGTGGATGTGACCCTCTCTTACCGGGAAACGAAGGCGCAGACCGATTATGTGAATCGGAAAGTAGCTAGTGTGCTCAAAGAAATTATTAAACCCGGCATGACGAGTCATGAGAAGGTTAAAGTTATTCATGATTGGATTGTGCTGAATCTTGCTTATGATACTTCATTACAAAAATATACGGCTTATGACGGACTTGCGACAGGCAGTACCGTATGTCAAGGATACTCCTTGCTTACTTACCGCATGCTGGAGCGGGTAGGGATTGAGAATCGCATCGTCGAAGGTCAAGCAGGCGGGCAACTTCATGCCTGGAACCTGGTGAAGCTGGATGGAAAGTGGTACCATATGGACACGACGTGGGATGATCCAACACCTGATCGCAAAGGCGTTGTGAGTCATAGCTACTACTTGTTAAGTGATAAAGAGATGGCGCGTGACCATGTCTGGACAGGCAAAAACAAGTACCCTGCAGCCTATGCACCTTACCGTGATGCTCTGCTTAAACTGGCGAAGACGGACGGAAACAAGCAGGAGGTATACCAAAAGCTGTACCATGCACTGGAGTATTCTCTGTATAATGAACAGGATGCAGTCAAGGAACGCGCAGTGCTCAAAACCAAAGTTCAGGGTGTGCTAAATGAGGGCGGAACTTCGTTAACCTTCAGATATAAGGGTACAGAGAGCAGTTTGATCGAAGATTTGCAGGATCTGTACCAGTTGGGTATGAAGTCTATCTCCTATTTTGTCTCCAAGATGGAAGATACAACAGACCTGCGTGTCAAAATTAACTGGACCTTGTAATAGAGGGCAGGAGCATATAGTCTGGTTCAGGTTCAGTGGCGTCAAATATAGCTGTATCAACGTATCTTCGTACCAAGAGCACCGCATGACGGGTGCTCTTTTTGTTGTCCAGTCTGCCAGCATGTCCATTGTCTATTTTTTGTATAGGTTCCCCTGTTATTCTATTCCTCGGCGTCTGCCAACATTATGAGCGAGGAGGATATGCGGAACATGAAGAGACAAGTGGGCATCATGATGATTGCACTTTTGCTGGTTACGCAATTGCTACAAGGGATGGTGTTAACATCAACTGTGCATGCTCAGGATGACACGAACCTGATCTCGGCGGGTACAATGAATAATTTAGAACCACCTTCACCAGAAGAGGATGACACGGTTCCTGAGGAACAGGACAATACGGATACTGCTACGGATGATGAATCAGTCCAGGGAGATGTGGATCAAACGGCATCTGTAGAGGAAGCGAACCATACAAACGTAAGCCTTATGGCTACCGCTGCTGCAGCTCCCGAGATTCAGGAGAATCTGATTACGAGTGTGCAGATGTACAACCAGAAGCCGGATTATGACGGCAACGGTCAGATCGAAGTCAGGGGAGACAAGATTGAGGATATTCGCCCACGGATATCGGATGAAGTTGCGGTGGTTTTTAAATGGGGATTTGGGGATGATACCCATTCTTACGGGGATGGATCGACCTTCACATTCCACCTGCCTGACAAGTTTATGATAGGCTCACAGCTGAGGGGCAGTTTGGATGGGGGCGTCGGAGAATACGTCGTGAACCCGGACGGCACCATTGTATTTACCTTTAATGAAATGCTCGAGCATGCCAAGCTGGAAGGAAACTTCTATGTGTGGATCAAATTTGACGAGAGCAAGATGCAAGATGGACTGAAACAGAAGATTGATTTTAGTGGTGCAGGTCAAGGCATTATTGATGTGAATTTTGCAAACACCGCGAAGGATGAACTTCAGAAGACAGGAAAAGCAAACAAAAATAATTTCAATTCGGATGAGATTGAATGGAACGTAGATTTTAATCAGGCCGAAAAGATCATGAACAATGTGGTTTTGGAGGATACATTACCGCTGGGGCTGTCACTTCAAGGGGATATTGAGATCCGCGAGCTGGAGGTCCAGTTAAATGGTTCCGTGAAGGAAGGTCCTGTTGTTAACACAGCAACCCAGTTCCCTGTAAACTTGGGCAATATCGACAAAGCATATCGTGTCACATACAAGACGAACATTCAGGCACCGACTAGTGCTCCCTATACAGGTGTAACTTATTCCAATGAAGTGACACTGACAGCAGATCAGAGCGAGTATAATGAATCCGATCTTGGACGTGTTACGGTTAGTTTCAATGAACCGCTGAACAAGTCGGGACAAGAAAGTGCATACGATCCAGTTACTCAGACGATTACATGGAAGGTTCAGTACAACTATAATCAGCAAACCATTGTACAGGCAAGTGCATGGCTTGAAGACCGTTTTGATACGGCAAAACAGAGGCTGATTGCAAGTTCACTTCGCGTATATGAAGTACAGATTCAATCGGATGGTCGCCCTGGTACAAGAACAGAGGTTGATCCTGCAAACTACACAGTGACTGGTGTCGGCACCGGTTTTAATGAAGGTTTTAAGCTGCAGTTCAACAACGATATTGATAAAGCCTATGAGATTGAATATGACACCCAGGCCATACAGCGGATATACGAAAATGAGACTGTAGTTAATACAGTAAACACACAGGATGGCACGACTAAGGAAGGTCAAAAAAATATTGAGGAAGTTATTTTTGCGAAGAGTGTAAAAAATGAAAATTTCAATGCCAAGGAAATCGAGTGGCAGATTGTGCTGAACCGGGATCAGAAGGAGATGACGGACATCGTCATCACAGATGATTATACAGGCAGACATATGAAGCTTATTCCGGGCAGTCTGCAGATCAGTGGCGATCAGCAGGATCAGTTCGAGGCAGAACCTGTAGCAGACCCGGCGGATGTGAATTTTGAAAAAGGGTTTACGATTCGCCTGAAACCTGGCGGTATGATTAATAAAGAACATGTGATCACTTATAAAACAAGCTTTGATCCAACGGCTGGAATGCCAACAAACAATGAATATCGCAACACGGCAACGCTAAACTGGAATGAATCAGGCTTTCCGCAGACCGCTATAACAAAGTTTGCTGTGGTCAGACCCCAGAATTACACAATTGAGAATGGTAACAAGAGGGGCGAATACAGCGCCAGAGACAAAGCGATTACCTGGACCATTGATGTGAATTACAATCTGTTCGATCTTCAGGAGGCCATTCTCAAGGATGCCTATATCGGGAATCAATCCTTTGTGGATGGATCATTGAAAGTGAATGAGCTTGAATTGAGGGGTGCCAACAATGTTACATCAGTTGGTGATGAGGTCACGTTGACATCGGGTCAATTCCAGCTTAACCCGGATGGCAAAGGTTTTACGCTGAATCTGGGTGACATCGGCAAAAAAGCTTATCGCGTGGTGTATCAAACGAGTCTGGACGGAGCGTATGCAGTGGAGGGTTCGTACAGCAATCATGCTGTTCTGACGGATGCTGAAGGCGGGCCTGTACGTTTTGACAAGAAGGCTGTAGTTACTCCAGCCCATGGCGGAGTATATGTGAACAAAACAGGCCGTCAGGTGGGGACATCAGATCTGGCCTCATGGGTTGTAAACATTAATCCAAGTCAGTCATTCATTGCCGCGGGTTCTGAATTAACGGACACGTTATCCGGCAACCAGATTTTGCTTGCCGATTCAATGAAGCTGTATGAAATTCAACTGCCTGCAAACAATTCAGGCGATGTTTCGGTGAAGGATCGGCTGGTTGATCCATCGGAATATGAATTGGCAGTGGACGGTAACACATTTACTTTCACATTTAAGCACGACTTAAACACGGCATATCTTCTGGAATATCAGTCCTACATCAATGCTGATGATGGCGAGAGAATTCAAAATCAGGTTGATTTTGCAGGACAGTCCTCTTCCGTTGCGGGAGAAGGTAGCCAGGCTGGTATCAAGGTATCGATGGCTGGTGCAGGCGGAGGGGCATCCACCGGAGTGGGGAAAATCAAAGTGCATAAGGTGGATGACAGCGGACAACCGCTGGAAGGAGCCATCTTCGCGATCTATAATGCATCTGGAACAATTCTTTTGGAAACATTGAAACCGACAGATGCGAACGGAATGGCCGAAAGCAGTCGGAATTATCGACTGCATCTCACGAGTGGTGTACCCTACCGTCTCAAGGAGGTTGCAGCACCCGCTGGATATCTAACAGACGCTGAGTATGGTTCTATTTCAGGCAAAACGATACAGTTCAAGGATGCGGATGCAGCCTTCGAGATTGTAAACGAAAAGATTCGTCAGGGCTTTGAACTGACCAAGGTAGATGCAGCAAATCCAGCCAAGACGCTGGAGGGGGCTGTTTTTGAGTTATATCACATTCAGGGCTCAACGCGTGAGAAGCTTAATGAACTCACGTCAGGAGTGAACGGCAGAATCACCAAAGGAGATTTGGAAGCAGGGGCGTATGAATTAATTGAAATTCAGGCGCCGGAATTTTATACAGTGGATAGTACACCTATTCCGTTCACGATTACTGCGAACCAGACACAAATTGTGACACTTACAAAAACGAACCACATCGGTACGGGAGGTAAACTGACCGTAACGAAAGTAAATGCCAAGGATCAAGCTCCATTGAGCGGAATTGAGTTCGAACTGCGTGATTCCTCCAACACGATTGTGGATACCGGGGTTACGAATCAACAGGGTATCATTGAATTTGGCAATCTGACTTATGATGTGTATACACTGGTGGAAACCAAAGCTGAAGGTTTCGTGATAGAAACCCCGGAGACTTCGGTATCCATTACCAAGCCAGACACTCAAGTGACGATCGAAAACAAGGAAAATGACCGTTCGGTAAAGCTGGTGAAATATAATGCAAGCCGAACGCAGCATCTGCAAGGTGCGGTCTTTGAATTACGTGCTCAATCAGCACTTATGGGGCCGGATGGAGAATGGCTGTTTAACGTGGTTACAGGCATCAACCCGACATTATTGACAACCGATCTCCACGGTGAGATTAAATTACAGCAGCTTGAACCCAATATGTATCAGTTGGTTGAAGTGAAGGCCCCTGCTGGTTATCAATTGGATCAGACGCCAGTTGTATTTGAAATTACCAATCGACAAACCGAGGCCGTTGTTGTAGAAAAGACAAACCGGGCTATTCCGGTATCAGGCGGGCCGAGTGAGCCGTATAATCCGGGTACGCCTAACATTGGCAACACTCCAGAACCAACGAAACCAAATACACCTGATGGGAAAACACCGGAAATATCCGTGCCTGGTACGATTGTAACGAAGCCTTCGGAACCCGCAGAAGGAAGCGCGGGTGGAAGCAAGCCGGATGATGATTCCGAGACATCGCCTCCAGCGTCTGAAACGGTCGATGGAAATGAGACGCAGCCTCAGGTGACAGAAGGAAATGATACGGGCGAAGATGGTGAGCTTACACGTCCTACGGGTACAGATTCTGATCGTGAGGTTTCATCAGGGAACAGCAGCCATACGTCAGCTCAAGGCATGCTGCCCAAGACAGGTGAAGAGAGCTCCATCGTTTACACGGTCTCGGGATTAATGCTGATGGTTATGGGAAGTGCAGGGTACTTGTACTTCCGGCGCAGAGAGCAGTTCCAACGCTAAAGTGAGATGCTGGACACCCTGACCTGGACAAATACGAATAACGTATAATCAAACACCCTCCGGCCTATGCCACGAAGAATTGATCTTCGTGAGCAGGCGGGAGGGTGTTTTGACGTTTTTTTCTTGGTTAAGGCTGTATCACGGTGTAGCAGTCCATTTAAGTGTTTACTTTTACAGCGCGTATAATGAGCCGATGTGTTGCATCGATCAGCGGATCACAGGTGATCAACGTTAGAACTTCTCCAAGGCCCGGGTCTTCCAGAACAGATACATCGGAAGGCTCTACAACGGAAATCTGATCGATTTTGTAGTGTATGGTTGTTTGATTGGCAAGTATGATCTCTACAGAGTCGCCCATTTGAAGCTCACCCAGCCGGTTGAATAATCGACCTTTTCGATGAGCACGATGAGCAGCAATCGCCGCATTACCAGATTGTCCGATTGAAGCTGTCTCCATCAGATGGGCTGCAGCAAACTTCATATTTTCCTGAGTCGCACCTTCCAGAATAGGCAAGCGCACATCAATAACCGGAATAGAGATAATTCCAATTGTTCCGGGTGCAAGGGAATTATTGGCGGCAATGTCCCCGGTAGTTCCCTCTTGGTCTGAATGACCGGTATCTATACTGCGTTCAAAGGTAAGATTCAGTTGAGACAGGCCGGACTGAAGATGTTTCAGTTCACTCAGGACTCGGCTCTGCTGCCAGTCATAATACATTTCTTGCAGCGTTGGAAAGCTGATCGTCAACAGGCCTAATAGCACAAGCAGGACAGACCACTTTTTCAAAGTACATCTCTCCTTCGGTTGAGAGTATAATAGGTGTTCCCTTATCTATTGTACGGATCAACCTATACAAAATATGGACAGAAAAATCCCCTGTTCCAAACAGATTGCTCTGTAGAACAGGGGATGAGGATTAGTCTTTTACTCCTTAATACCTGAAGATTCAGCAGGTGTGAAGTCGCATTCCTGTAGAGGGACAACTTTGGTCTTTTTAATCCATTTGTAACCGAGCCATAGTATCAGGAATAACGGTACACTCAGGTAAGCAACAAGGACTCCACTCCAGTCGATCTGGTCACCTGTGAATGCCTGATAGTTCTGTCCAAGAATAACGATAATACACAAGACAAAAGCAAAGATTGGCCCAAAAGGGAACCAACGTGCACGGTAAGGCAAATCTCTCAAATCCCGGCCTTGTGCAACATAAGCTCGCCGGAATCGGTAATGACTGATCGCAATACCCAGCCACGTAATGAATCCACACATGCCGGATGCATTCAGCAACCATGTATACACAATGCCGTCACCGAAGAGGGAAGCCAAAAATGCAAGCATGCCAACAGCGGTTGTGACAAGCAGCGCGTTCATCGGAATGCCTCGTTTATTCAGTTTGCCAAGGAAACGTGGAGCTTTGCCATCCCGGGCAAGTGCATAGAGCACACGGCTTGAAGCGTACATGCCGGAATTGCCTGCAGAGAGCACGGAAGTCAGGATGACGGCATTCATGACAGAAGCCGCAATCGCAAGTCCTGCTTTTTCGAAGACAAGCGTAAATGGGCTGACCCCGATGTTCTCCAGATCACCTTTGAGCAGATTCGGGTGAGTGTAAGGAATAATTAAACTAATTACAGTAATCGCCAAAATGTAAAAGATCAGAATACGCCAGAAGACCTGGCGAATGGCACGAGGCACGTTTTCGCGCGGGTTCTCACTTTCACCAGCGGCGACACCGATTAATTCCGTTCCCTGGAAGGAGAAACCCGCGGCCATAAACACGCCGAGCACGGCGAAGAAGCCACCGTGGAATGGTGCATCACCGACTGTAAAGTTGCTGAAACCAACAGCTTCACCGCCTAGAATACCAAAGATCATTAACACGCCGACACTCAGGAAGATAATGACGGTGGCCACTTTGATAATGGCAAACCAGTACTCCGATTCCCCGTATCCTTTGACAGACAGGATATTCAAGGCAAAGATCAGTACCAGGAATAGCAGACTCCATAACATGGATGAGCTGTCCGGAAACCAATATTTAATCAGAACGGTAGCTGCAGCGAGTTCGGCGGCAATGGTTACCGCCCAGTTGTACCAGAAGTTCCAGCCCATGGCGAAGCCGAGAGCGGGGTCAACGAAACGTGCGGCATACGTATTAAAAGAACCAGAGTCCGGCATAAAGGTTGCGAGTTCACCCAAGCTGGTCATGAGGAAATAAACCATGATTCCAACAGCCGCATAGGCAAGTAATGCACCACCAGGGCCGGCAGTCGAGATGGCTGTACCACTTGCCAGAAACAGACCGGTACCAATCGAGCCGCCCAGGGCAATCATGGTCATGTGACGTGCACGCAATCCTTTTTTCAGTGTAGGTCCAGTTGTAGTGTGTGATTGGTTACTGCGGTCTTGCATGAAAACACTCCTTCATTTGTATTGCTGATGCAGTTCATAGATCCATAAACAAAAAAAGACCACAGGCATGAGCCAGCGGTCTTGAATTTTATATCCGCACCATGTCCCAGATGATTAAGATAGCTCAACACAGAAGAAGTCATACCTTTTTTAGAAAAAGATACGAATTTTGCTGTGACAGTTCTGCACCTTTCGGCTGCAGCCCCAGCTCACCGGACCGATAAAGGAACGTCCAGTAAACTTCGGCGGGTACACCTTTCGGCTGATCTCAACAGCGGCTCCTAGCGCCTTCTTCAGCTTACTGATCGCACCCGCGACCTCTACCTCACCATGCAATGGATGAGGTGTATCTATTGTTTATGAAGTTAGAAATCACGCTTCGAGCAGCGTGTAATCTGTTAATCAAACAGACAACAAGTATACCGCTCATCGATTTACAGTGCAATAACAAATGTTGGATTGTTCCCTGGAAGGCTCCTAAAGGACAATACTAAAAGATAAATCTAATCCTGCTTTTTATTCCGTCCTGCCATCTGCTGCCACACCGTTCCGGCGGCCTGTTCACCAGACTCGATACGTTCTAGCGCCATTTTAGCCTGTAAACTTACTTCAAATTCTGGATCTTCCGCGGCGAGACGTAAAGCCTGCTCCGCTTCTTCAGTTCCGACTTCATACAGAAAACGAGCCGCACGCCAGCGCACGAGTTTGCTCTTGTCTGTTAACGTTTCAATCATGGCCGGTGTGGCAACAGGGTCGCCGATGTCTGATAAAGTATCCCCGGCAGTACGCCGTACAGCGGCAGAACTGTCCCGAAGCGCTTCGTACAGAAGTTCCATCGCTTCAGGTGTACGAATGTCCCCGAGATAGACAACGGCCAAGCGACGAATTTGCATTTTGCTGTCACGCAGTGCCTTTGCTACCAGATGCAGTCTTTCCTCTGTTGGTTCCATACCATCCAGTGCGGCATAGCGTACATTCCAGTCTTCATTCTGAAGAGCTTCTTCCAGTTCCGGTCCAGCCAGCGCACGCCGATGCTCGACGAATTCTTCTGTATTTGTACCATGCGCAATAGCTTGCTGAATAACCTGCTCCAATCGCTCCGGTGGATAAGCCGCTTCCAGTTCTTGTTCAACTTCACGCGCAATATCCGGTAGTTCACCGTACCGTACCCCGTAATCGCTCAGTTTACGTTCTTTGATCAGTGTAGCACTGGCAACTTCCGTAACGGCTTTGACAAAACGGTCTGACAGTGAAATCCGTTCCTCTTTCGTTCCGGCTTTGACGCGAATTTGCATCGGCACTCCGCGGAAAAACTGAACAAAAACTTGTGCTTCTCCAAAGTGTTCACCTGAAGCATCTTCTGATTCAATCCAGTCCAGATTTACGCTTTCCTGACCCAGACGGCTCTGTACTTCACCAAGAATCACAGACCAGTCTGCATTGCCTTTACGATCCAGAGCAACGAAGTCAGTTGTGTGGAATACACTTTTCACGCCTGGAATGTGTAACATCTGGCGAATAAACGCCGGGGCTGAACGTTCGTTGTCCAGTGTATAGGTTCTGCGAATCCCGTCTTCCAGACGTTCGTCGAGATGTAACATCATCGTATTTGGACTCGGTGTTGGTTCAATGGAAACTATATTCATGGGTGAAACCTCCTATAATAGCAGATTGATACATAAGCTCCCGTAAAATAAATCACAAAGTACCTTTATTTTAACGGATACCTCTATTTTACATGAAATCAGGAAAACTGCGAAATTACATGCCGATGAGAAGCATTAGCGCAGGTATGTGAAGAAGTGCGAAGATTGTTAACACTTCTTTCATGTTCGTGCACAAACATTTTTAAATGAAACCTGACACAATAGAGGTAAGAAGCTATTGGAGGTTATATCTATGGAGCCTGTTACTGTGCTAACGGATGGAGAGCGTTGTATTAACTTTGAGAAAATCAAACCTTTGTTTGAGGATTGGATTGCTTCTGCGCCATCAGATTCAGTAAAGGGAACAGGAAGAGGGGATTGGGAGAATTCCCGTTTTTGCATTGTGGATTATAGGAACGCTGATCAGGCCATAGCCGCGGCGAAAGCCGTCCGTGCTTTTGTACCGGATGTTCCTCTACTGGTCATTACCGATTTTACATCCTTGGTTCGTAAGCGTCATCTGCAACAGATTACAGGTACTGGTGTTATGAAGTTGATGCTCTGGAATGAACAAGACCCCGATCAATTGGTTAGCGGCATCGAGAAATGGCTGCAAACTTTCGGGTACGAAACACCAATAACCATGCCTTCCGCTTTACACATTCGGTAAAACGAAAGAAGCATGGTGCTTGCAAACTGTTTTTATACAGCTTTGTTATGTTTATGTTTTGTGATGGCTGTACCTACGACCAACTAGACCATATATTTATAGCCTGTACCCCATACCGTTTTAATAAAACGGGGATTTTTGGGGTCGGGCTCTATTTTTTTGCGAAGACTAGAGATATGTACGTCGATGGTTCGATCCAGATAGGCGCGTTCAGAGCCTTTAATGCGGTCCATCAGTTCATTACGGGTAAATACTTTGCCCGGATTGCGATACAATTCCTTCATAATCTCAAATTCGATATGGGTTACATCGATTTCAACACTATCTACAAATAGCGTTCTCCTGTATTCATTTACACTAATGTGACCTGTCACTTCAGATGGCTGATTCTCTTTAACGGGTTTATCCTGATAAGTGATAATCGACCTGCGTAACAATGCTTTAATTCTGGCGTCCAACTCCTTCAGACTAAACGGCTTGCAGAGGAAATCGTCAGCACCGTTATGTAAGGCACGAAGTCGATCATTTAACATCGTACTTGCAGATATCATCAGGACAGGAACGGTGGAATGTTGCCGAAAAGAGTCAACAAGTTCGTTACCGTCAATTTCGGGCAACATCAAATCTGTCACCACAATATCAGGTTGAAACTGGGAAAATAAATGAAGAGCTTCACGGGGATGATGAACCCGCTCGGTTATGTATCCTTCCTCATCAAGAAAAAAAGCGATCATGTCCGCTAAATTCTTTTCATCTTCTATAAGAAGTACTTTGATTGACATAACTTCACACTCCTTACGAACGAGGATTTGTTAAGAAATTACGATGAAATGATGAAAAATACCGCAAAAAATTTAATGGTTCTATTCCAGAATATAGGAAGTAGCACCAACTTGCAAAAAGACTTTACCTTGATAGTGTAGTTTATCATGAGATTACTTTTTTTGCCGAATCATAATTTTTGCCATACGTATTATGCATGTTAATTAAAGTATAATGGATCAGAGTGCTTAAAGGGAAAAAAGGTTCGAAGTTATCGCCAGCTATTAGGGGGAACAGATGTTGTTAGAGAGAACAAAGAGGGCAGAAGTACCTCGAATCCACGGTGAGGACAGATGTATATGTATGGGATAACGGAAGCGAGGAACCTGTTGGAACGGATTCTACTGCACCTGAGAAGACCCTGGATTGGAACATGCCTTCTGGTGATCTTTGGCACACTAAGTTCCATTTTTCCGTTTACGTTGTTCTATGGTGTACAATTTGTACTCACTAGTGCCGCGGCATTGGTTGCCCTTCGTTTGTATGGAGGGGTATACGGTTTTGTAACACTTACGTTCATCCATCTGATTAAAATTCTGATCGTTGGTATAGATTCACATAGCCTGTATATCACGCTAGGACATTTTTTAGAGCTAATCTGGATGCTAGGGTGGCAAAGCTACTATAAAAAAGGCAGTCTGATCAAAGCTAACGCTGTGTTCTGGATTGTGATGTTACTTCCTGCAATTGGTTACGGATATTATGTTTTAGGCCTGACTGTGGAAGTGACCAAATATGAATATATGTACGTGGCTGTCGTAAGCATGGTCAACGCCCTGATAGCAGGCATTGTGGTTGATTTTTGGATCACTTTGGGTGAACATCAGGCTAAACGTGCAGGCACGATCCCCCTAGCGAGAATTGCATTTAAATATGTGGTTGCTTTTGTTGTGTTTGTCTCTCTTGTCCTGTTGTCAGTGGATAGTCGCAGACAATTGAGCCAGATGAACGAATCCATCTTACGGGATATGAAACATGCAGCGAATGCTGTGGTTCAGGATTTAGATGAACAGTATGTAACGCCGGATAACCTTGCAGAAAATGTAGAGCGTTACCACCATTTGTTGGGTATGAATGTGATTTTACTAGATCAGCGTGGAACTGTCGTTGTTTCTGGAATCCCCGAGTATCTTCCGGGAGAATTCATAAATCTGGATAGTTTTCAGGTGCTGACATCCAGGAGCGGCCCAATTCTTTTAAATTCAGAGAAAGCTCATTACAGCGATATATTGGATCATTGGAAGGAAGCTTCTTTTATCTATGAGGCTGAGGAAACGGCTATTACCCCTTATCAGGTGTTTGTTGAAACCAATTCGTCCCAGTATTACACGCAAATTGAGAAGATCTATCTGACTACTTTTCAATCTTTATTCGTTATTATCGTTACATCCATGATTGTGGCAGCTCCTTTGAGTAGCAAAGTGGTTAGTCCCTTACTTCGTTTGACCCGGTTAACAGGTTCTCTTCCTCGTCTATTGTTTCGAAACGGAAATATGGATTGGCCGAGCAGTCATGTGACCGAAGTGCAGATCCTCATTGGAAACTTACGCAAGATGGCGGATGTGTTACTCGAACAATTCGAACAGATTCGACTCGATAAGTTAACACTGGAGGACAGGGTCATTGCTCGTACGAAGGAACTGAAGAACAGCGAAGGCATTAAACGTGCCATTATTGAATCTTCAATTGATGCCATTATCTCGGTTGATTGTCAAGGGGTGATCATTGAGTTTAACCCCGAGGCCGAAAGGATGTTTGGATTGGGGCGGAAAGAGGTTTTGTTGCAGAAGAAAGCCTCATCTCTTTTCCAGGGGATTAGTTTACAGGAAATTAAGTTGATGTTAGAACAATATGAGTATGTCGAAGGCAAACGGTATATCACGGTTGATGAAATATTAGGTGTTCGCAATGACGGCTCCGTTTTTCCGATTGAGTATCGAATTGTAGAGATTCAATTGGGGAAAAACGAGACGTTATACAATCTGTTCATCAAAGATATTACAGAACGTACTCGTGCAGAAGAAGACCGGGTGCGTCATGCCCTTGTATTGGAGCACCTTAACCTGGAGCTGTTCCAAGAGAAGGCAGCAATTCAGGAACAGCGCGATATCAGTGAACAATTCATTGAATCGGTTCGCGAAGGACTTGTCATGTCTGACCGTTCAGGCACGATTACAATTGTGAATCGCCGAATAGAAGAGATGTTTGGACTAGGTAATTTTCTAGGAGAATCCATCACTGACTTGGCTCAAGCCATCGATTCAATGGTACAGACGGATAACTTCAATCTGACAGAACAGACAAGAGCATTTCTGGATGGAGAACAAGCATTCATCGAGACCAACTTCTATTTTGATAACGTGGAACAAAGCGTTTTTTCGTTGTACATGAAACAGTTGGACGTGCCAGGGAAAAATCATGGATTCCTGCTCGTATTTCGTGACTTAACGGGTGAAGAGCGGCTGAACCGGATGAAAAACGAGTTGATTAGTGTTGTTTCTCATGAACTTCGTACACCTGTGGCTACCATCATGGGATATGTTGAACTGATGTTAATGTATGACCTCCCGGCATCCCAACGTAAGGAGTTTATGGAGACTATTGCGTCTGAAGGCAAACGTCTGAGCAGCTTGCTGGATGATGTGCTTGATATCCAACGACTCGATAATGAAGGCATGACTTATCATATGACCTACGTTCCGCTCGTGGACCTTGTTGAAGGTGTAGCAGAACAATGGAACATGAAGTCTTCTCAGCGGATCTATGTGCATGTCTTTAATGGTGATCTCTTTGCTTATGCGGATCAGAACCGGATGGTTCAAGTATTGCATAATCTGATAGGCAATGCGGTAAAGTACTCTCCAGGAGCAGAGCGAATCGACGTCACATTATGGGAAGAAGAGGGGGCTCTGTGCATCGATGTACGGGATTATGGCATAGGGATTGCCGAGAGTGAGAAGGATCTCCTGTTTAACAAGTTTTACCGTGTAGATAATTCGGACCATCGTCAGATTGGTGGCACGGGCCTCGGTTTGTATATCTCCCGCAAAATTGTGGAGGATCATCAAGGAAGTCTGACCTTCATGTCGGCGCCAGGGAAAGGCAGTACGTTCAAAGTCAGGTTGCCCAAACAGGACGTTGTGCTTTAGTCTGTTTATCGAAAGTTATTATAGTATCGTGAGCTTTTATCTTTTGGCACGTGACCGTGCGGAAAGGTAAAGGCTTTTTTATTGTTCTAACTTTGTTTTTCGTCATATGGGATAAAAAAACGGGAACTTTTGCACACTGTATATAGAGCCATAATTTGCATTCTGTGCAAAAGGAGGGCACCACGTATATGTTTCGCAAACAAGAGAAAACGCTCATCATCGTTTGTTTGGTGGCGGCTGTAGTTGTACTGTACGCCGTAGTCAAAAGCATCATCCGTATTATGAGTTATTAAAAATCCGTTCAGGCATGTACATAACCCATAACGATTCAACGAAACAATCAAACAACGATAACGATTACGCTGAAAGAGGAGTGTACCCATGTCATCTCTGGACCCCGTACTGCTCAGCCGGATTCTAACCGGTCTGACCCTGTTTGTGCATATTATCTTTGCTTCTATTGGTGTAGGTGTTCCGCTCATGATTGCTTTGGCTGAATGGCGGGGGCTACGTACCAATGACATTCATTACACCTTGCTGGCTCGTCGATGGGCGAGAGGTTTTGTCATTACGGTGGCCGTAGGTGTAGTCACAGGCACATCCATCGGCTTACAGCTGAGCTTGCTGTGGCCCATGTTTATGCGTGTCGCTGGTCAAGCGATTGCGTTGCCGCTTTTTATGGAGACATTTGCTTTTTTCGTAGAAGCGATTTTTCTGGGGATTTACCTATACACTTGGGATCGTTTCAAAAAGAAATACACGCACATGTTGTTGCTCATTCCGGTCGCTCTTGGCTCATCCGCTTCCGCGATATTTATCACAACCGTGAACTCGTTCATGAACCAGCCACAAGGTTTCACCTTGATTAACGGCATCATGAAAGATATCGATCCCATTGCCGCAATGCTGAACCCGGCGACACCAACCAAAGTATCCCACGTGCTTGCTTCCTCCTATACCTTGAGTGCCGGTGTGTTGGCAGGGATTGCGGCATTTAGTCTGCTACGTGGACGAGATCATGTGTATTACAAAAAAGCACTCAAGCTCACAACAGTATCTGCGCTTGTGTTTGCGATCAGCACCGTCATGATCGGTGATTCTTCAGGTAAATTTCTGGCGAAATATCAGCCGGAGAAGCTGGCCGCTGCTGAGTGGCATTTCAAAACGATGAAGGAAGCACCGCTGGTGTATGGCGGTATTCTCGATGAAAACAACGAGGTCAAATATGCCATCGAAATTCCTTATGCGCTGAGCATTTTGGCTGGTAATCGACCGGATACAGAAGTGAAGGGACTGGAAGAATATCCTGCCGATCTCAGGCCGCCGTTGTCTATTCATTATATGTTTGACCTGAAAGTAACAACAGGAGTCATTATCCTGCTGATCCCCGTGTTGTACGTGTTACGCCGCTGGCTGCCTGGACGCAAACCTTATCCGAAATGGCTACTGCTTGGCATCGTGCTTCTCGGCCCACTGGCGATGATTGCGATTGAGCTTGGCTGGATGTTTGCCGAGGTGGGCAGACAGCCCTGGATTTTGCGCGGATATATGAAGGTGTCCGAGGCGGCGACGACCTCGACTTCGGTGGGGTGGATGCTCGTGCTTTTTATCCTGCTGTATCTGGTGCTGTGTTTCTCGTGCATTCGTGTGATCAGCAAGTTGTTCCGTAACAAGGAAGCGGAGAAGGAACTGGATTCGCTTGGCCTGGAAGGAGGCATAGTGCATTGAGCTTTGAAATTGCGGGCATCGCGATATTGTGGACGTTTCTGTTCGGTTATCTGATCGTGGCGTCGATTGACTTCGGCGCGGGTTTCTTCAGTTTTTACAGCATATTGACCGGACATGAAAACAAAATTCATAACATTATTCAGCGCTACCTCTCACCGGTGTGGGAAGTGACGAATGTGTTTCTCATCTTCTTTGTCGTGGGGCTGGTCGGCTTCTATCCCGACAGTGCGTTCTATTACGGTACAGCCCTGCTTGTTCCGGGTTCGCTGGCGATTGTTCTACTGGCGATCCGAGGAGTGTATTACGCCTACAATACTTATGGTAACCACGGGAAAAATAGCAGAATCTATCTGGCATTGTACGGAGCAACGGGATTGCTAATCCCGGCAGTGTTCTCCACCATTTTGGCGATATCCGAAGGTGGGATTATCGAACAGGTAGGCGAAAAGGTGTTCTTTCGTTGGCGTGAATTTTTGACAAATCCCTATACATGGTCTGTTGTATTGCTCGCTTTGGTGAGTGTACTGTACATTTCGGCGATGTTCCTGTCCTATTACGCGAAGCGGGCCGGGGATGAACCGGCCTTTGGCGTACTTCGGGAGTATGCGCTGCTGTGGAGCTTGCCCACGATTTTTGCGAGTTTTCTGGCTTTTCTGCAAATTAACAAACAAAATCCGGCACACTTTGAACGTATGGTGGACATGTCCTGGATGTTTATCGCATCCTTTATCTGTTTTGTTATCGCGGTGTCGCTTGTGTGGAAGGAGAAATACCTGGGCTGGTGTTTTATCGCGGTGATGCTCCAGTTTGCCTTTGCTTGGTACGGATATGGTCGCTCACATCTGCCCTATATTCTGTACCCGTACATCAATATTTACGATAGCTTCACGAACCGAACGATGGGGATTGCACTGATCACAGCATTCAGTCTCGGGCTCCTGGTGCTCATCCCATCTCTGGTGCTGATTATGAAGCTGTTCCTGTTTGATGCCAATTATGTACGCGGTAACGCCGGGAAAAAGAAAGGGTGACTTCGCCATGTTTGCGACGACGATTTCGAATATTCTCTATATGCTGTCTGCTCTGCTACCCCGGCAACTTTTGGTGCTGAGATCTGTATGGCCCGCAGGTATTTATCCGGGATTGCACTTGCATCCGCTTTTGGAAGAAGGGGTGAAAGGCATACCGGGCATCACGGGGCTTAGCTTTTTTGAGACGTTTACGATCATGTATGCTCCGCCTCTGATTATGGTGACCGCGATTGTCTTTCTGTTTATCTATATGGCGGTATGCAAAAATCCAAAGGACTGATTACATTGACACTGTACTTATGTCAGGTGGTACGTCCACTGCCGATCCGGGTAATCTGATGTTAAGACCTGAGGAAGGGAGGAGGCCCCTTCATGCCCAAAATTCGTTATAACAATATCGATAATGTCAGTACAGACAAAACGCTGAAGGAGTTCAAGCAGTGGAGAGAACAGCGGCGCCGCAAAGTAAAGGACTATTCCTACAAGGTGCCGAAGCACGAGCCTGAACTGGATTATTTACATGCCAACCGGGAAGAAACCACGATCACGTGGATCGGACACTCCACCTTTTTCATCCAATATTATGGACTGAATATCGTGACCGACCCGGTGTGGGCGGAAAAGATGGGATTCCAACGCAGGCTGGGTGACCCCGGCATTCCGATTCAGGATATTCCACCGCTCGACGTCATCCTTATCTCTCACTCACACTATGATCACTTGCATTTGGCTTCCCTGCGCAAATTGATTACATCGAAGACACTGCTGATTGTGCCGGACGGCTTGAAACGCAAGATGATCCGTAAGGGATTTCACCGTTGTCAGGAGATGAAATGGTGGGATCATATGGTGCTTGGTGGAGTGAAGATTACGTTTGTGCCTGCTCAGCACTGGACACGCCGAACGTTATTTGATACCAATACGTCCCACTGGGGCGGTTACGTATTGGAGCCAAATCATGTCGTACATGCATCAGAAGAGAGTGCGGCAGCAAGAGAAGTGCCGGAACAGTCCGCTTCAGCAATTTCTGAATCCCAGAAAGCTCACGATGACAAACAAGCAGGAGGTTATCCACCTGTCCTGTATTTTGTCGGGGATACCGGGTATTTCAAGGAGTTCAAAACGATTGGTGAACGCTTCGACATTGGCGTAACATTGATGCCGATTGGCGCGTATGATCCCGAATGGTTTATGACTTCCCAGCATGTGACACCAGAGGAAGCCTTGCAAGGATTCGTGGAGACAGGCTCACAGCTTATGGTGCCCATGCATTACGGAACCTTCAAGCTGGCGGACGACACACCCAAGGAAGCACTGGACCGGCTGGAGGCGGAGAGAGAACGGCTCGGTATTGCCAAGGAACGGATTCGGGTGCTGGGACATGGCGAGACTCTTCGCATTCGACATGAAGCTGATGAGACCGAGTGATTATTCATTAAAATTCCATGAAAAGTACAATAACTGGGCTAACAAAAGCCAGCCAGATATGGTAATCTATAAACATACGTGCATGAACAGCATATTTACCAAAACTTTAATCCGTAAAAAGCGGCTGATTTTCGAATTTGCCGCTTTTTTGTGTTATAATATGGTGCCAGAATAGGCATCGGATATTGAATCCATGATTTTACGCAGGTTGCTATTCATGCAGTATGCAGATTAACGAATAAAGGATGGTATGCTTAATGATCAGTACAAGCGGCATCACGCTCCGCTACGGAAAACGTGCACTTTTTGAAGATGTGAATATCAAATTCACGCCAGGCAACTGTTACGGCCTGATCGGTGCGAACGGAGCCGGCAAATCAACGTTTTTGAAAATTTTGTCCGGTGAGATTGAAGCCAACTCGGGAGAGGTGCACATCACCCCGGGCGAACGTATGGCCGTTTTGAAGCAAAACCACTTTGAATATGATGAGTATCCGGTTCTCGAAACGGTTATTATGGGTCACGCTCGTCTGTATTCCATCATGAAAGAGAAGGATGCTTTGTATGCGAAGGCAGACTTCACAGAAGAAGACGGTTTGCGTGCAGGTGAACTTGAAGGAGAGTTCGCTGAGCAGAACGGCTGGGATGCTGAGCCGGATGCAGCGGCACTCCTGATCGGTCTGGGCATTGATCGTGACATGCATGACAAAAAAATGATAGAGCTGAGCGGGAACGAAAAAGTCCGCGTATTGCTGGCACAAGCGTTGTTTGGCCGTCCAAACAACCTGTTGCTCGATGAGCCTACCAACCACTTGGATCTCGAATCGATTCAATGGCTTGAGAACTTCTTGATGGATTATGAAGGCACCGTTATTGTTGTATCCCATGACCGTCACTTCCTGAACAAGGTATGTACGCATATCGCAGATATTGACTTTGGTAAAATTCAGATGTACGTAGGTAACTATGACTTCTGGTATGAGTCCAGCCAATTGGCTCTTGCGTTGCAACGGGATGCCAACAAGAAAAAAGAAGAGAAGATTAAAGAGCTGCAAGCCTTTATTCAACGTTTCTCCGCGAATGCTTCGAAGTCCAAACAGGCGACTTCCCGGAAGAAACAACTCGACAAAATCACATTGGATGACCTTCGTCCATCCAACCGTAAATATCCGTTTATTAACTTCAAACCTGAGCGTGAAGCAGGGAAACAATTGCTGACTGTGGATCGTATTCACAAATCCGTCGATGGTGTGGAAATGTTGAAAGATGTGAGCTTTGTGGTGAACAAAGGTGACAAAATTGCATTTGTTGGCCCGAACGGAAATGCCAAATCACTGTTGTTTGATATTCTCATGGGTGAAACGGAAGCGGACAGCGGTGAATATACTTGGGGTGTGACGACAACTCAGGCTTATTTCCCGAAAGATAACTCCCAATTCTTTGACGGTGTGGATATGACACTCGTAGATTGGTTGCGTCAGTATTCCAAAGATCAGGATGAAACGTATCTGCGTGGCTTCCTGGGCCGTATGTTGTTCTCTGGTGAGGAGTCCCAGAAGAAGGCCAGCGTACTCTCCGGGGGAGAGAAAGTTCGCTGTATGCTGGCGAAAATGATGCAGACAGGTGCAAACGCATTGATTCTCGATGAGCCAACGAACCACTTGGATCTCGAATCCATTACTGCACTAAATAATGGTATGATTGACTTTGATGGAACGATGTTGTTTACTTCCCATGACCATCAGTTCATCCAAACGATCGCAAACCGGATTATCGAAATCACGCCTACAGGCCTGATTGATCGTCAAATGAGCTATGATGAATATCTGGAAAGCGACGAAATCAAAGAACTGCGCAACAAAATGTACCCGGTGGAAGCTTAATTCCACTTTAAATACGTGCAAGTGAAAAACCGCAAGTCCTCCTAGTGGAGGGCATGCGGTTTTTTGTCGTGCTCATGCTGATATACAGCTCTTATGCTGGCGCGAACCTAAGACCCGCCTGTACGGCGACGCTGGTTGTTCGGCTTTTTGTTGTTCTGGCTCTTCATGGCTTTAGGGCCGCCTTCAAAGTAAGCACCCGACTGGTTGCCGGAGTTTTGCTGTTCTTTCTTTTGTGCCAGCTTTTGACGGATCGCGTCTTGCAAGCTGACCTTTTTCGGTTCATTATTTTCGCTCATTATATATCCCTCCCGGTCTTGCAGTAAGCCGTCCAATTTGGACGGGATGTACTCATTTTATACGTTTTATAAAGGCCTCACAAGGGCAACCTGATAAAATGCCGTTTTCCACCAGTTTTACCTGAACCAACATTGTTTCTTCATCACTAAAGCCCTGCCTCTTGGAAACTTTGTTTCGGCTTGCCTACAGCCATGCTACCCGGCAACACTGTTTCTATAGACCCACACGGCTTGCATTTGGTACCATGGAAAAACTAGTTATTGGAAACGTGAAAAGGAGTGTCGTCCCCTTGAACGCTTATGAAGAGATACGTAAAGGAGAGCGGGGAGCCTGGATTAGCATCGCGGCGTACCTCGTATTATCTGCATTTAAGTTGATTTGTGGATATTTGTTTGCTTCCAGTGCTCTGGTTGCAGACGGAATCAATAATGCTACGGACATTGTGGCTTCTGTCGCGGTATTAGTTGGCCTGCGCATATCGCAAAAACCGCCGGATTCGGATCATGCCTATGGTCATTTTCGGGCCGAAACGATTGCGGCATTACTTGCCTCATTTATTATGGCAGTTGTAGGACTTCAAGTATTGGTTGAGGCGGTACGATCCTGGTATGCTGGCGATTACACTGCTCCGAACCTGTGGGCAGCCGGCGTAGCTTTGATCTGTGCTGTGGTTATGCTGGGGGTGTACCGTTACAACTCGCGTCTAGCCCAGAAAATTAATAGCCAGGCTTTGCACGCGGCGGCTAAAGATAATCGTTCCGATGCCTGGGTGAGTATCGGTGCTGCCGTTGGCATCGTTGGTTCACAATTCGGACTCCCTTGGCTGGATAAAGTGGCTGCTATCCTGGTAGGTCTGCTAATTTGTAAAACAGCCTGGGAAATTTTCCGTGATTCGACTCATCTGCTTACCGATGGATTTGATCAAAAGCAGTTGACGGATTTAAGATCTGCCGTTGCCCGAGTTCCTGGTGTAGAAACGATCAAGGATGTGAAGGCACGAGTACATGGTAGCCATGTTTTGGTAGATGTAGTCATTGAAGTGGACGGAGGATTAACACTGGTAGAAGGTCATGAAATCTGTAATCAGGTGGAGGCACGACTGAAACGTTCGCATAACATTATGCACGTTCATGTACATGTAGAGCCTCGATCTGAAGAAACACACCTGCCATAAATCACTTAAAGCAGGAGTTTTCACAAAATAGATATATCAAAAAGAGGACAGACGCGAGTGTGGCGTACTGTCCTCTTTACTTATGTTAGAAACGATTATACGATATTATTGAATCGCAACGTGAATCCAGGCTTTACCTTTCCAAGTGTATACTTGGACCCATTCGCCGCCGTCGAATCCGTCAACAATTTCACCTGTTGTATCAACAACTTGCGCGCTCAGAGCACCGATTGGTTTACCGTTTGGTGCATCATAGAACCATGTGCGCTCCAGCAAGTTGAGCAGCATTGTCGGCATCAGAACTTCGTCACCCGGTTTTACAATTGGCTCGTCGAACATTAAGTCAGATCCAGGCACAGGATTATTACCATTCTCACTGTAGGTACTACCTGTTACAGTTTCAACCTTGCCTTCAACAGTCTGAACAGCAGGTTTGTTTACTTCTACAGCCGGCGTTGTTGTTGCCGGTGAAGTTGTAGTTGCTTCAGTACCGGAAGTTGTTGGTGTTACCGTGCCGGTAACCGCTTCCTCAGCACCTGCAGCGGCAGCCATGGAACCCATCAATGTTAAAGCAGCGGCAAAACTTACGATTTTTTTCATTTGTTTTTCCTCCTCGGTTAAATATGTAGTTTTTGATGTCCTGTGTTAAAAGTAACCAAGCAAGCTGGTCTATGAATCACAAATTATAACAATTTTTTCTTGGTTCCTCCAGAGTCAACTGGCGCATATGTGGGTAAATAGAAAGCCTGTAAAAATCAGACTTACGAGGCATAAAATCGGGCTGGCTATATCATTAAAGTCCTGTTTTTCAGGACTCCTCGGCGGTGTATTTTGGAATAAAGCAGGAGGGAGTGTAATACATAAATATAGAAAAATAGGTAGGTGTACCTGTCTTGGAACGCACAAAAGCCGACGTGCCCGGAGGCATCATCGGCTTTTGTATGTAATGCAATCATCAGATTCAGACATCCGCTTTTATCGCATTCGGCTTCGTCCCGTAATGAGGGAGATAACGAAGAGTACTACAAAGATGAAGAACAATACTTTTGCGATCGAAGCAGCCGCTTCAACAATCCCGAAGAACCCGAAAATACCGGCAACCAGTGCAATAATCAGAAATATAACAGACCATTTTAACATGAGAATTCATCCTTTCGTGTTAAAGTTTGTGGCGTGAACTGTGCTGTCTCACTGCCCTGTGTAGTCTAACCTTAACCGAGGTCAAATGACTTGAAACATGGTGTTTTTTTCTTCTTCTATACATCGCTGAAGGACCATTTTTCTTTTGTTTCGCCCGGGAAAGCCTCGGGTAACTATAGCAATAACAAAACCGAACGCAACCATGGAAAGAGAGGTTCTTTTATGATCTATCAACTGAGCGTGGCCCTAATTGCAGTGGCATTTGCTGTACTGGTTTTCTTTTTGATTCGCACGTTAAAATCTGCCCAGAGCTCACTGGACAATGTTTCTCAGACACTGCAGGAAGTACAAAAAACGATTGATGAACTCAGTTATGAAGTAAAACAGACAGTACGACATGCGAATGACATTACGGCTGATGTACAGCACAAAATGAAGAAGATTGACCCGGTAATGGAATCCGTTGAGAATTTGGGAGAAGTTCTCAGTGAAGTAACGGCAGCTGCCAAGCAGGTGTCCACTACACTGATGACCCGATTTCAGAATAGACCATCCAAAGCAGAAGCAGGCAAAACGTCCGAATCCAATCAGGTAACAGCTCCACCTGCGACGCCTGCGGAGCGCACCGTGCAATCCTACGAAGCTACATATCAGGATAAAACAAAGGGTGGGAAGAACTGGATGAATTATATTGATCTTGCCGCTAATGTGTGGCAACGGATGCGTAAATAACATGACTGCTCTCTGATAATCGATGAAGCCTTCAGGGCGGTGATGAACTTGATGAAAGGGTGAGAATCATGATGAAACTACTGCTAGTGACTATGTTTAGCGTAATTTCTCCCTTTTCCGTTCAACCGGCAGCAACACCAGCTGCTCACGACATGCAATGGACGGTAATGGAGGAACAGGAGCCAGAGATGACTCTGGCTATGGATCGTTCCGAGACGTTCGAGCAGTTTCGGACTCTGAATGGCGTTTCACTAGAGGATGGAAAGCATGAATTATTTGCCAAGTTAGGTCAGCCAGATTCCATCAAAGAAGATCCTTATATGGGATGTCCAGAATATCATTTTCGTCATGTGAACGTTGGGATATGTGAAGACACAGACATGATTCAGTTCATACGTGTGGACGGTTCGCATAACTACTTGAACTTGAATGGGGAGTCTGTCCCAATGCATAAGGATGCTATTCATCAAATCTTGGGCGAGCCTTACGCTGTTGCTGAGGATGGCGAGGTGTTTCTTCGTGGTCATTACGCGATTAAAGTATATATGAAATCAGGCTCTAACCAGATTGACGCTGTTGACTTTTTCGACGATACGGTTTCCTGAGATTCTGATCCAACTTCCGTTTCAACGTAAAATAGTATGGTTATATACTATAAGAGCGCGATAAAGAAGATTAATCAGAGGAGAGTGGAAACGATGAATTCAACCAATGCACAGGCGTATGCCAAAGTGGTAGAAAACGGAGTTCAAGCAGTAGAAGCGGTGAAAGAACTGCAGACTACTGGATACTTAGCTGATCATATCTTCGTTCTTGCCCATGAGAAGGATCGTACAGATCGCATTGCAGATACCGCAGATGCTAACGAGATTGGCATCAAGGAGGAAGGTTTATTTGATTCCATGGCGAATCTGTTCCGTTCTCGCGGTGACGAACTTCGGGCCAAAATCGTATCGATGGGTTTTACCGAAGCCGAGGCTGATTTCTATGAAAGTGAATTGGATAAAGGCAAGGTACTGATCATTGCCAAAAAGAAAGACTAATATGTACATCCTGAGCGTAGGAGTGTTATATCAAATAGTGCCCTGCGGTGAACCAGGACAGACTTAATCAAAAACATAGATAAGGAATGGGGGGAACCCCATTCCTTATCTATGTTTTTGCAAGTTCTGCCTGAGTCATGGGCCAAGCCCCTGGTATAAACCGTTGCAAAAACCATAAAATCAAGGGAAAGCTACCTCTAATGGTTTGATTTACTGATAGTCATTTTCTGGATTTATCATTATAGTTAGACTAGGAATTGTTATGTCTACTGCTCGCTCTAGATGCAAATTTTGTATAAATAAGGTTGTTCGTTGAATAGATAACTATCGACAAACCCGGACGCCAAAGATAAGGAGATAGAAATGAGAATACTTATTGTTGACGACAATCCGACGAATGTCATTATCATTCGAGAAATTTTGAAAAAAGAAAATTACCGCGATATTGTGACAGCAAGCTCAGCTATGGAGATGTTCGAAGTATTGGGAATTGGTGAAGATAACAGCGAACTACGTCCCAAGCCGTCGGATATTGACCTGATCTTGCTCGATATGATGATGCCTGAAATGGATGGCATCGAAGCATGCAGTATTGTACAAAAATATGAAAACCTGAAAGATATCCCGATTATTATGGTGACTGCGATTGGTGATTCCAAGAAGCTGGCCGAAGCGCTCGATGCAGGTGCATCGGACTATGTAACGAAGCCGATTAACAAAGTGGAACTGATGGCCCGAATCCGGCTGGCCTTACGTCTGAAACAGGAGAAAGACTGGCACAAGGAGCGTGACCAGCGGATTCAGGATGAGCTTAAACTGGCAGCAATGGTGCAAAGTGCCGTGCTGAGTCATGCCATCGAAGATCCGTTGTTTCAGGTACATGCCATCTATAAACCATCTTTTGAGCTCGCAGGTGATCTTTACTCCTGGTTCCCGCTTGGAGAGGGACGATACGGGGTTTTGCTTCTGGACATGATGGGACATGGCATCTCTTCATCCCTGTTCACGATGTTTATCGCATCTGTGCTTAAGGATACAGTGACGACATATGTAGACCCGGAGAAGGTTATTCAGGAGTTAAATCGTCGCTTTAACCAATTGCATCTGGGAAAACAACTGGTGCAGTATTACTTTACAGCGATCTATTTAGTCGTAGACACGCGTATGAAACGGATTGATTATGTGAATGCGGGGCATCCTCCAGCTCTGTTTTTCCGTAGTGACGGCAGTGTAACTTCATTTGACAGCGTATGCTACCCAGTGGGATTGTTCGACAAAATGGATATTGAACCGCAGACTATTCATTACGAAGGCGAGGGACATATTGCGCTGTATACGGATGGCTTGCTTGAAGCCGTTCAGGGCGATCAGGAGCAACAGTTGGAATTTTTGAAAGAGCAATTAAGAGGCTCCCATGCATGGAATGAAGAGGCGATGCAGGCATTGTTCTTCGATGATGAATTGAATCCGGAACGAGATGATGATAAATGTCTCGTATGGATTACGCTAGATAAAGGGGCGGTAACGGAATGAAAATCAGAAATAAACTGCTGATTGGTTTTACCGCCTTGATGGCCATTATGATTGCTCTTACTTTTGTAAGCTATGAGCGGCTTAACAGCAGTAATAAACAGATCGACCAGATGTATCAGGAACGTTATCTCAAGGTGCGATTTACTTCCGCGGCACGTGGAGAAGTCAATGATATTGCCAAAGTGCTAGCTAACTTGTTGTTAAACCCGAGCAATTCGGTCAGTGCGACAGAAGCAGATCTTAAGGAAATGAAGGACAGAGGTGTCCGTTATCTAGAGCAGGTGAGAGACCGGGCAGATACCGCTTCTGAACATCAACTTGTAGACCGTGTGAATAATGCGTGGGATGCATACACGAATTATGCTACAAGAATAACCAGCTTGATGTCCCAGAAACGGGTGGAGGACGCTAACAATTATCGTAATTCCACTGGGCTTGCGGTGCAGAAGGAAACGGTGGACAGCTTGAATGCATTGTCTCGTTATCAGGATCAGGAGATTGATGCCGAGATCAAAGATGCCAACGCTGCATATACCAGAGCGGTTCAGATTACGATCAGTATTATGGTCGCGGGATTACTGCTTGCCTTGGGAATCATCCTGTGGGTGCTTCCTAGCATTACACGTGGGCTGAATATAGTGTCGATGATGATTACGAGTTTCGGCAAAGGACGATATAGAACCATCCGCCGGATTCAAATCAAGTCCACGGATGAGATCGGTCAGATTGCCACCGTGTTCAAAGAAGTCTCTAACGATCTGGAAGAGAAGCTTGAGATCGAGAAAGCCTATGTACAGGCTCAGCAGGATCAAAACTGGATGAGTTCCAACATTGCGAGAGTGCCCGAACTTCTGCGGGGAATCGGCTCCATTCGTCAAATTTCCCAGATGTTTATCAGTGAATTTACACCTGTGCTTGGTGCACAGCTTGGTGTGGTGTATTTGATTGACGAAGAGAAGCATCCAGATGAGCTGAGACGTTATGGTTCATATGCTTTTGAAGAAAATGGGGAGCTCGGTAAAGAGGTGTATCGGATCGGGGAAGGCATGATTGGTCAGGCTGCCCTGGATATGAGTCCAATTGTGCTGGATCATACACCTGACGAATATGTGAGCATTGGTTCTGCTTCGGGTTCTGCGCGAGCTGCAGGAATTATGATCTACCCGGTTGTGTTTGAAGACGAATTAATCGGTGTGGTGGAGCTGGCTTCGTTCGAAGGTTTTAATGAGATGCACAAGCAGTTGTTCGGTCAGTTGATTATGAATTTGGGTGTCATCCTCAATAATGTTCGGCGACGTCTTCGTGTGGAAGAGTTGCTGCGGGAGTCGCAGGCGCTTACGGAAGAGTTACAGGTGCAATCCGAGGAACTGCAGACACAACAGGAAGAATTGCGCCGTTCCAATGAGAATCTGGAAGAACAGACGGATGCGCTTAAACGTTCTGAGGAGTTGCTACAGCGTCAGCAGGAGGAATTGGAACATTTCAATACCGAACTGATTGCCAAAACGCGTGCGCTTGAAGAACAGGTACGTGAAGTGGAAGAGAAAAATGATGAAATAGAGAAAACGAAGACACAATTGGAACAACAGGCGATGCAATTGTCGATGACCAGTAAGTACAAGTCAGAATTTTTGGCCAATATGTCGCATGAACTTCGTACTCCACTGAACAGTCTGCTCATATTGTCTCAGTTATTGTCGGAGAACAAGGATGGCAATCTCAGCAGCAAACAGCAGGAATATGCACAAACCATTTATATGTCAGGTGCAGATTTGCTGAAGATGATTGATGAGATTCTCGATCTGTCTAAAGTAGACGCAGGCAAGATGGACATCAACTACGAAACCGTCCGATTGGATGAATTAACGGGCTTTGTCACCCAGAACTTTGGTCCGATGGCTAACAAGAAGGAACTGGATCTAAATATTGATTTTGATAGTTCACTACCGGAATGGATTTATACAGACAGTCATCGAGTGAAACAGATTTTAAGGAACTTGTTATCGAATGCATTCAAGTTTACAAACCGTGGTTCGGTAAGTCTGATTGCAAAGCGTATGAAGCCAGAGGAATTGCCTGGATATCTGAATACGAATCAGCAATATCTTGGATTCAGCATCAAAGATACCGGCATTGGCATTCCATCAGACAAGACGGATCTGATCTTCGAAGCGTTCCAGCAGGTAGACGGTACGACGAGTCGCAAATATGGCGGCACGGGTCTTGGTTTATCGATTAGCCGAGAATTGGCACGTCTGCTTGGTGGGGCAATACAGGTGAAATCTTCAGAAGGCGTCGGAAGCACCTTTACCCTGTTCCTGCCGGATAATCATGAAGAGGCTGAATGGGCGGAGGAAAAGGCAACAAGAGAAGCGGCAGTATCTTCAGAACAACAACAAACGCTGGTGTCGGATATTCAACCTGTCCGTATTCCGCAACAATCCATTTTGGCATCTGAACCGGAAGAAAGTCGTATGGCTGAATTATCGCCTGCTCGCAGTGCAGAGCTGTCACGAATAGAAGACGATGCTAACACCATCGTAGAAGGTGATAAAACGTTGCTGATCATCGAAGATGATGTGAAATTTGCTCATATTCTGATGGACATGGCGAGAGGCCGCGGCTTCAAGGCATTGGTTGCCCTTCAGGGAGATACTGGACTGGAGATGGCTCGGGAATACTTGCCTGATGCGATCATTCTGGATATACAGCTACCTGTGATGGATGGTTGGACGATCTTGGGTGAACTGAAGAGTAATTCCGTAACACGTCACATCCCTGTGCATGTTATTTCGGTTGTGGATGATATGAAACAGGGGTTGATGATGGGGGCCATCGCATATCTGAAAAAACCATCCAGCAAAGATTCGTTGGATAAAGCATTCTCCCATATCCAATCCTATACGGAAAATCAATTAAAACGACTGCTCATCGTTGAAGATGATGAAATTCAGCGCAAAGCAATCATTGAATTGATCGGTCATGATGATGTGGCTATCACGGCTGTTTCTACAGGGCAAGAGGCACTGAATGAATTACACAGCCAGCGTTACGATTGTATGGTACTGGATCTGATGCTAACGGATATGACAGGTTTCGAATTGCTTGATCAGATTCGGGATGATGAATATCTGAATGATTTGCCAATCATCATTTACACGGGTAAAGAGCTGGATTCCAAGGAAGAGATGAAACTTCGTAAATATGCGGAATCGATTATTATCAAAGACGTGAAGTCACCGGAGCGATTATTGGACGAAACGACATTGTTCCTGCATCGGGTAGAAGCCAACCTGCCAGAGGACAAACGCCGTATTTTGCAGAAGCTTCATAATAAAGAAACCTTGTTCGAAGGCAAAAAAATATTGCTTGTCGATGATGATATCCGGAATGTGTTTGCATTATCCAGTGTGCTTGAAGGGTACCGTATGGATGTTACATTTGCTGAGAACGGTCGTGAGGCGCTGGAGGCACTTGAGAAAAATCCGGAGTTTGATCTGGTGCTGATGGATATGATGATGCCAGAGATGGACGGATACGAAGCGATGACACGGATCAGACAGAATCCGAAATTTGATAAATTGCCGATTATTGCACTCACGGCGAAGGCGATGAAAGAAGATCGAGGGAAATGTATTGAGGCTGGAGCATCCGATTATGTGAAAAAACCGATTCAAACCGATCAATTGTTATCGTTAATGCGGGTATGGCTGTATTCGTAAGCGTATGGTTTGGGTAATGAAGGAGAATAACGCATACGCAAGTAACCAAAGACGAAGTGGAGAGAAGTTATGACACCGTGGGAACCTAACGAGACGGGAGCAGATACGATCCGTATACCGCAAGATGAAGAACGGGAACTGATCGAGATTGAATTGCTGCTGGAAGGAATGCATCGTTTGTATGGGTATGACTTCAGAAATTATGCGTTGCCGTCCCTAAGAAGAAGAATATGGCATTATGCGCATGCGGAAGGAGTGAAAAGCATATCCGGACTACAGGAAAAGGTACTGCACAATCGTTCATCGTTTGAACGGTTTGTACAGAATTTATCCATTCCGGTAACGGAAATGTTCCGAGACCCATCGCTTTTTCGCATGTTTCGGGAGAAGATCATTCCTATTCTGAGAACCTATCCTTATATTCGGATATGGCATGCAGGCTGCTCTACGGGTGAAGAAGTGTATTCCATGGCAATTATGCTGCATGAGGAAGGTCTGTATGACAAGGCACGAATCTATGCAACGGATATGAATGACCGCTCACTGCAACAGGCCAAGGAAGGCGTATACGGTATTGAGAAGATGAAGTTGTTTACAACAAATTATCTGGAGGCAGGGGGCACGAAAGCCTTCTCCGAATACTATACAGCGAAATATAATTCCGTTATATTTCACCCGTTTCTTCAGAAAAACATTATTTTTGCCGAACATAATCTGGCAACTGACAGGTCGTTTAATGAGTTTAACGTTATCTTTTGCCGCAATGTCATGATTTATTTCAACGATGAGCTGCGGAACCATGTGCACGGGCTGTTTCATGAGAGCTTGAGCCACTTTGGCATACTCGTTCTGGGATCGAAAGAATCCATTCATTTTACAGAATATAGCGATGCCTATGAGCCGTTAGACCGGACCGAAAAAATATACCGGAAGATCAAATAGGGGGTTAGGCTTAGTTATGGGGCTCAATGAACCAATCCACATATTATTGGTAGATGACCGCCCTGAGAACCTGCTTGCGCTCGAAGCGGTTCTGGAATCAGAGCAATACAAACTCGTCAAGGCAAATTCCGGAGAAGAGGCACTCCGGTGTCTGCTCAAAGACGAATTTGCGGTCATTGTACTTGATGTGCAGATGCCTGGGATGGACGGGATTGAGACAGCGAAATTAATCAAGGCACGAGACAAATCCAAAGATGTGCCCATCATCTTTATCTCGGCAAACAGTAGAGAGGCTGAGCATCTGTTTGCCGGGTATTCAGCGGGAGCCATTGATTATATGGTCAAACCGTTTATTCCTCAGATTTTGAAGTCCAAAATCGAGGGTTTTGTGGAGATGTTTATTTCAAACAAAAGACTCAAAACACAGACGATGCTGCTTCATCAGAAGACGCAGGAGCTGGAGAAGATGAATCAGCAACTCGTGCAGGCCAAAGAAGAAGCCGAGATTGCGGCTAATGCCAAAACGGAGTTTCTGGCCATGATGAGCCACGAGATTCGTACGCCCATGAACGGAGTCATTGGCATGGTTGACCTGTTGATGGAAACCGAGTTGAAGGAAGATCAGAAGGAATATGTGGATATCGTTCGCCGCAGTGCCGATGCACTCGTCACGGTAATCAATGATATTCTAGATTTTACCAAAATGGAGTCCGGCAAAATGGAGCTGGAGGAGCATCCATTTGAACTCGTTTCCTGCATACGTGAAGTGCTCGGTCTGTTCGCTGCAGAAGCAGGTAAGAAAAGTCTGGAACTGGATTTTTTCCTTGAAGATGCTGTGCCTGAATTAATCTATGGAGATATGGCACGCCTCCGCCAAGTGCTGCTGAATTTGATTGCCAACGCGGTGAAGTTTACGGAGCAGGGCGGTGTGTATCTCATTGTGTCCGTGAACGAAGAGAAGGACGGCAATATGTCTTTGGAATTTGCTGTTAAAGATACAGGAATAGGCATCGCACCTGAGAAAGTGGATCGCTTGTTCCAGCCGTTTTCTCAGCTTGATACGTCCATGACTCGAAAATATGGTGGAACTGGCCTTGGCCTTGCCATCTGTAAAACACTGGTCGAAATGATGGGTGGGCAGATTTATCTTGATATCTCTGAAAAGCGGGGGGCTACCTTCGTGTTTACCATTCAGGCCAAGCGTTACATTGAAACGGAACTGGTTCAGGGTAGCGGCGAAGAGAAGCTGACAGACGTTAATCATGAAGATAAACATGCAACGGTATTAATCGTCGATGACCATCCGATCAATCAGAAGTTGATGGCCATCATGTTGCACAAGCTTGGACTTCTCTCAGATATTGCGGAAGATGGGCAGAAGGCTCTCGACATGGTGCTCGAAAGCTCGTCGCCATATGACTTTATTTTTATGGATCTGCAGATGCCAGTGATGGATGGTCTGGAATGTACGAGAAAAATACGCGCAAGCGTGTCTCAGAAGCAACAACCTGTCATTATAGCCATGACAGCTAACGTAATGGAAGGTATACAGCAACGCTGTACCGAGGCAGGAATGGACGATTATATCAGTAAGCCGGTGAAAATGGGCAGTGTCAAACAGAAACTTTCCCATTATCAGAAGAAACGCCAGGTGATTAATCCGGGTGGTTCGGCAATGAATCAGGCCAATTGAAGTTTTTACCAGTTATGTTTCCTGTTTCACTCGTGCGTAAGTTGGGTTATAAGGTAAGGAAACCATTGATCAGGAGAGAGATGTCTAATGAATACAAATAAAAATGAAAAATTCAACGCAAGAACCGAAACACATGACGGTGTATGCACAGTGTATTTGACTGGCGAACTGGATTTGTCGGTTGCTCCTGACTTCCGTTTGGTAATGGAACCGCTCGTGGACAACAAGGAGCAGGATCTGATTATTAACATGAAAGATCTGAAGTACATTGATAGCACAGGGATTGGTATCCTGTTATCTGTTCTCAAGGCCAGACATGGAATGGAAGCTCGCTTTGAAGTACAGGAAGTTCCTGCGCAAATTCAGAAACTTTTTGATATGACGGGTATAGCTAAATTCTTTGTTACACAGAAGAATTCCCAATAGGAAAGGATCGAAAAAGGAATGAATGCAGAAGTCCAAAGAATTACGCTGAATTTACCGGCGACAGCTGAATATGTGGATATTGTAAGACTTAATTTATATGGTGTTGCGTCCAAAATGGGATTCTCTTATGAAGACATTGAGGATATGAAGGTTGCTGTATCCGAAGCCTGTAACAATTCCGTATTGTATGCCTACTCTCATGAAGGCGGTATGGTTGAAGTCGTTTTTGAAGTAGATGGTGAGATGCTCGCGATCACTGTCAAAGACGAGGGTTCCAGCTTCGAGAATGTGAACCCAGCCGCAACACGTTCCGGACTTCATGACAAAGAACTGACAGACGCTCAGATTGGCGGACTTGGGTTCTACCTGATGCAAGCCTTGATGGATGATGTCAGTGTTGAAAGTGAGACGGGCAAAGGTACGAAAGTAGTACTCGTAAAACGTCTTGCAAAAAGTGAGGAGAAAGTATGAATGAGAAAGTGACTCCCCCAGAGTCCATGTCTGAAGCGATTGGTTTGATCTGGGAATACCAACAAACACAGGACAACGAAATCGCTACGGTTCTGATCCGCAAGTATGAGCCGATGGTCAAAATGGCTGCGGGTAAAATTGCCCGGAATCGACCTGATTTATACGAGGATCTGTACCAGACAGGGCAAATGGCATTGATCCGATTGTTGAAGCAATATGATATCAATCTGGGGATTCCATTTGAACCGTATGCGATGAAAAGTATGATCGGTCATATGAAAAATTATCTACGGGATAAGTCATGGTACATTCAAGTACCGAGAAGAATCAAGGAAAAAGGGGCATTGGTGCAACATGCCATTGATGAGCTGACGGTGAAGCTGGAACGTTCACCCGGGGTTAATGAGATTGCTGAGTACCTGGATCTTACTCCGGAGGAAACGATTGAAGTTCTGGCTGGTCGGGAGTGTTACCACTATGTTTCTCTGGATTCTCCATTATCTCAGGATGACAGTGCTGCGACACTAGGAGAACTGATCAGCGCGGATGTGAATGACTTTGATTCGGTGGAAAAACGAATGGATTTGCAGCAGGCATTAGGTCAGCTTAAGGAACAAGAACAGAAAGTACTTATTTTAGCCTTTCAGGATGGACAGTCACAGCGGGCTATAGCCCAGAAACTGGGTGTCTCGCAGATGAGTGTCTCCCGGATTCAGAAAAGGGCTACGGAGAAACTGAAGCAGATTATGTCTAACGCTTCTCTGCTATGAACCATTATTCTAATTGTTGCCCCAATACGGCTTGACGAGGACACGGTATTGCACTGGAATGCATACGTGTCCTTTTTGAATTGATTGAGAGGGAAATTTAGTGGCAATGGAATAAATATGTTCAGGAGGAATGTCAGGTGGATCAAATCAAACTGGAAGCTCGGCGTGATCAGTTATCCTGCTCCGAAGATTGGCAGTGGTGGGATTGGGTAGCTCCGGATTCTAGTAGTATGGAGAGTGCACTTCGTGATCTGGAACAGTCATTTCCAGAGATGCAATACTGGCTAAGCAAAATACCGGAAGCCGAATCGAACTACTTGTCCGTTCGTTATTTTAACGGCACAGATGCGGTTATTTTTGGCTCCTTTTTATATGCTGTAAAAAATGAGAGAGAAGATCAACGAAGAGATAATCAGATGTTTTTTTATGTCGACAAGCAGAATTTGGTCACGCTTAATTTGGACGACAATACGAGAGGCATTATGAAATCGGGCGAACGAATGCACATGTTGCACCAATGTACGCAGGCTAGAGAAGGTATGTTTGTGCTTTTTCGGGCCATTCTACATTATTACCATGTCGGTATGGATCATTTTGAGATGAATCTGCGTGACCTGGAACGGAGAATGGAATCACGGAATGCGCGGACATTAATGGATCAGATTCTGGCAGCACGCTTCGAATTGCTGTACTGGAGTAACCTGTTCATTCCTTATACCGAATTAATGGCCGCTTCCCGGGAAGCCTATCTTCAAGAAATTACAGAGAATCGCTTCTATCAGCAACTTCAATACCGCGTTGAACGAATGGAGTGTCTGTTCCAGCATTATGAAAAGGAGATTGATACCTTAATCTCGATCGACAACGCGATATCAGGCGTACGCGGCAACGAAATTATGAAGACACTGACGATTGTGACATCCGTATTCACACCTGCAACAGCCGCAGGTGCTATATGGGGGATGAATTTCGAGAATTTGCCCCTGATCGACAAAACATGGGGAGTCGTGCTTGTTATTGCACTCATCATCTGCAGCATGATCAGTATGTATATATGGATGATGATGAAAGGATGGACCGGGGATTTGTTAAAAGTAAAATCTGCACAGTCCTCCGCTCGGGGAAACCGGGACAGAGGAAAAAAGGAACCGCGATAGTCACAGACTGGGCGGTTCCTTTTTTATTTTTTGTAATCCTCAATGTAACCGAGCAAGTCGGCGATGTATTGACCCACGATAGGCATATTGACAAATTGGCTAAGAATGAAGGCAAGCAAACCGAGCACAACAAACGTCCCGACGGTCAATCCAAGTCCACGAGCCATACCTGCTGTAAAGTTGGTAATGATTCGTTTCTTGGGACTACTGTAATTTTCAATGATGTCTTTGATCTGAGCCCTCTCCAGACTGTCGGCAATCTGATCAAGCCGTGTGTTCAGGCGCTTGACCTCGTGACGCAATTCGAATGGATGTTCACTGGTATCATACTGCTGTGCAGGTGTTCCTCCCGGTACTGAGGTGTTGCCATTAATCGTGACTTTACTCATATCTGTCATTCCTCCGTTCGCTTTGGATAAAAAATAGCCAGCTGGAATGCAGCTGGCTATTCATTGCTCGATCTCATCAGGCCTTACAGGCTTGTCGAGTTCAATTGTTTACGCGCATCTTCCTTCGCTTCTACGGAAGCGGCAGCCACTTCTTCAGATGCACGTGTTGCTTCCTCAGCAACATCTGCTGAAGCTTTTCTTACGGAATCCATAACGTCATTGCGCCCTTGGTTTACTGTTCTTGCCAGATCGGACGTTTTGGAAGATACCGTTTTGGCAATTTCAGAAGCTTTGTCACCAACAACAGTGGCCACTTCCTTTGTACGGTCAGTCACCATACCTACCTTTTCAGAAAGATCACCACGCAATTCGCGTCCAGGTTTAGGGGCGAATAACAGGGCAGCTGCAGCGCCCAACAAACCTCCGATGAAAATTCCTTTGGCGAAAGTCGAACCACTTTGTACAGGATATTGCTCTTCTGCTTTATTCATGTCTAATCACTCCTTCATTAATTTAGGAAACAAATACGAAACAACGAACACCATCTAACCCGAATCAGGCAGCCTGTCTTAGCAGTCTGGACACAAGCCCCAGCAAGAAAACAAAGAGCGCTGTACCAATGATGGCGGGAATGACGGCAAAGTTACCGATAACCGGTCCCCAGTTACCAAGCAAAAGTGCTCCTAGCCAGGCTCCGGCGAATCCGGCAATCATCGCACCAATCACGCCGCCCGGCATGTTATGACCGGCAAGTGCATCTCCAATCAAACCGATAATGATTGCCATGACAATGCTGATAATAATGCCCCACATAACAACCGCCTCCTTTCAACTTGATGCAGGATGTTGTCTGTTCGCGTTTGCTTACTTCGTATATAAACGCCGTGCAACATGGTGAAACAACTAACTGTCCGATGAATAAGCTGGAAATTAGATACAGGGGATCAAATGGCAGGGTGTTTTATTCCCTGAATCATACAGCCAATCCAGACGAAGCCTGCGGCAAATCCGGCAAAAACATCGGTAGGATAATGAACCCCCAGCATAACCCGACTCACGCCGATCAACAGAACAAATAGAATACCGCAAATAACAGGAAGCCATCTTCTAATTACATCCCGTTCCTTCCATTCGATGGCCCAGATGACAAAAAGCATACCGTAAAAACCCATCGAAATCATGGCATGACCACTGGGATAACTATATCCATGCACTACGAGAAGGTGATCCAGTTCGGGTCTGCTTCGTCTAAAGATTTCTTTTAAAAACGTGTTCAAAATCCACATCATTCCGAAACTTGCGCAGATGATATAACCATACATCATCGTTCTGGGATGACGCTGTAAGAAACATAATAGTGCGAACCCTGCTGCAGCAAGTGCTGATATTTTAAATGAACCCAGTGCCGTGATGAAGGAAGTGTAGGGTAGCAGAGACAGACGGGATTGCGAGTGGAGATAAAACATTTGCTGAACTTGACTGTCCAGTCGAATTAAACGTTCCAGACCCAGCCAGGCTCCAACACCAGCCAATAATAAAACAGTAGCTGAGCTTAGCAGTGAAGCAATCAGGACGTATTTCAGCAGAGATTGCAAAGACATCACATGAGATGATTCAGATGATAGATGTTGAGAATTGCGTAGCATGAAAACGTATCCCCTTCTATAAAGAGTAGTCCTTCAGTAAGGCTGATAAAGCTTTACCCGAAACGACTGTCGAAAAAACTGTAAAACCGTCGTTTTTGTACTATACTAATGAGGATATCCCATGCGGCGCCGTGAAGCAAAGCAGAGAAGTTATATAAGTTGAACTAAAGTTTTTACACAGCCCACTCCGACGACGGAATAACCTTCCAATCGCTGTTATCCCCAGATTTTTTGATTCCCTTTTCGAAAAGGGAAAATCCGGTGATAAAGGCGACCGCTCCGCTTTTTCAGGTTTTTTCTGTCCTCTCCGTTAACGTGTAAAAGAACAGTCAACTTATATAAATATGAAATTAGTAATTTAAAAGGAGAGAAACTCGCGTGGAGAGTGCTTTGTTAGTTAAAGAATACCGTGCGGGCGTGATGGAATGCGCTCACTACGGACACATATGTATTACAGATGAGCATGGCCGGGTTGTATATTCGGCTGGTGATCCTCATTTCAGAGCGTTCACACGTTCATCGGCCAAACCTTTTCAAGCGATTCCAGGTATTCGGGCCGGAATTGATCGACATTATAGTCTTAAGCCACAAGAGATTGCGATCATGGCTTCATCACATCGCTCTGAGCCGGAGCATATTCAAGTGCTGGAGCATCTGGCTCATAAAATCGGACTTGGTGAGGAATGTCTGATCTGTGCACCAAGCTATCCGCTTAATGAAGAAAGCCGCAATAACTGGTTGAGGGCGCAAGGAGAGAAACGCAGAATATTGCATAACTGTTCGGGGAAACATCTGGGCATTCTGGGTTATAGCCAGATGAGGAAACTTGATTTGAGCAGCTATGCCGAGCCGGATCATCCAGTGCAACGAGAAATCCTAGAAACACTGGCAGGTCTCGCAGGCATTGAAGAAAAAGAGATTCAACTAGGGACGGATGGCTGTGGATTTCCGGTATTTTCGCTACCTTTGTCTGCACTGGCCAATGCATATCTCAAGCTCGCATGTCCTGACCTGATTGCAGATGAGCCTACACGCATGGCTGTAAAGACGATCATTTCGGCTATGAATCAGCACCCTCTGATGGTCGGTGGCCAGAATCGGGTGGATTCGGTGTTGCTGGAAGACGATAATATTGTCGCCAAAGGCGGATTCAAGGGTGTATTTGGTTTTGCACTGAAAAAAGAAAGATTGGGCATCACCTTCAAAGTGCTGGATGGCTCTGAGGAAGAATGGGCTTCCATTGCACAATCGATATTGAAGCAACTAAACTATTCCAACCCTAAAACCATTGCACGCTTGGCTGAAGTATTTTCTGCAGACATTCGTAATGATGCAGGCACTATAGTGGGTCGGATGGATAGTGAATTTGTGCTCCACTCATGAAAAGATAGCGTGTAACCTTTAGAAGGAACGTGATTAGAATGACCGGACCCCGGGTAAAGATCACATACCAACTGGTATTGACCTATATCATTTTGAACACGCATGGATTATTGCCATACGGCAGTTCCAATCCTCTGGAGGTGGATGAATATGATTAAAGTAGTGACATCGGAAGAAAGACACACGTCGGATCGCGGTTGGATACACAGCGAATTCAGCTTTTCCTTTGCGGATTATGAGGACCCGAGCAATGCTCATTTTGGCTGTCTGTTAGCCCACAACGACAACATACTGATGCCGCAAGAAGGCTTTAAGAAACATCCACATCACGACCTTGAAATTGTCAGTTATGTGATATCAGGCACGCTTAAACATACAGACAGTATGGGCACAGAACAGTTGCTCGAAGCGGGGACAGTTCAGGTGATGAGTGCTGGCACAGGCGTAGAGCACTCCGAGACCAATCCAGCCACGGATGAACCGGTACGTTTCTTGCAAATGTGGTTTTTGCCCTCTCAGCGCATGCTGAAGCCATCTTATGCTTATCGGAAAATAGAAGAGTCCGCCCAGCTCAACCGGCTATGTCCAGTTGTGTCAGGTGCATCTGGCCAAACGGATGAATCGATAGAAGAAAACTCACTTCGCATCGCTCAGGATGTAACCTGTTATCTATCCAAGCTGGAGTCAGGAAAGAAATTAATGTTTCCGCAACATGAGGAGCGTCGTACACATTTGTTTCTCATTAACGGACATCTCGAAATGCAGTGTTCCGACGGAAACTTTAATCTCAAGCCCGGAGATGCGGCCCGTATCCGTAAAAGCTGTGATTTACAAATGACAAGTACGGGCAGCGAGCCTGCTGAATTCGTACTTGTGGATCTTCCTTAATACAACAAAAAGGACTTGTCCTGCATCAGTGTTCTGATGTAAGACAGGTCCTTTTTGTTGCTCATCTTGTGCCAGGTGTGAAGATCACATGTGGAGAGAGAAGTTTATTTGCGGAGTTTACCGAGTTCAGAAGCAACCGCTTCTACTTCGGAGATGCTCAAATGTTCTTTGCTCATCACCATTTCGTACAAATCCTGCAAATCTTCATATTTCTCAAGCGGGAACGCTGAAGCTTGCATCGCGGCACCACTGGCCATCCGCAGCTTGGTTTTGATCGCTTCAATTATATATTCCATATTTTCTGCTGTTGCTTGTGTTAAATCCATCGTTAACTTCATCCTTTCCATCTCCGGAGATGGGTTGCTCATTTGTCCAAACGGAACTTCTGTTATTGTAGCATGAGTAGAAGGGACAAGCTAATGATTTTGCGGGAGAATGGAGCATCGGTTACAATATGAGAATAGATCACAACGACTGGAAGTAAAGGTAGCACTAGGGTTGTCCAATATTCTCATGTGTAACAAGGAGGGAATTCAGTTTGGCCTTATATAAACGGGAACTTGTCCGGCAACAGAGCCGAGGTGTACGCAAAGGCTTGCCTAGAGACAAGATGGCCCTTTTTTTCAAGGAGATCTCCGAGCTCCATGAACTGGACGAGATTACGTTTCTATGTATCGGCACAGATCGCTCGACCGGGGATGCTCTTGGACCGATGACGGGGACTTTGCTGGAGGAGCGTGGCATACCTCATGTAATCGGTACACTGGCAACGCCTTGTGATGCAGATACTCTTGAAAAGAGACTGGCCCAGATTCCTTCACACCATAAGGTTATAGCAATAGATGCATGTTTGGGCCCAAAAGATGCTACCGGGACATACTATGTATCGGGAACATCCTTGCGCCCTGCCCAATCCGTTGGGGGTCATTTGCCTCCTGTTGGAGAATACAGTGTAGCTGCAGTAGTAAATGCCAACGGACCAAGACCCTATTCGATTTTGCAGATGACTTCGCTGTACTTGGTCATGGGCATGTCACAAACGATTGCAGATGCGGTGACGGAAGCCTGGAATGTATGATAAACGTTTCATTTATGAGATGAATGCTTAATAATATACAACCTGAAATATTACATTCGCGCAGAGAGAGGGATTAATATGGAAAAAGTGATGTGTGATGGAACAACGATTTGTTATGCTGAGCAGGGTAAGGGAGAAGTGCTTGTACTGCTTCACGGGTACTGCGGTAGTTCATCCTATTGGGATGAAGTAGTACCGGAGCTGGCCCGCAGCTATCGTTGTATCGTACCTGATCTGCGTGGGCACGGCAAAACGGATGCACCTGTAGGCAGTTACACCATTGAACAGATGGGCAACGATGTGTTGCAATTGCTCGATGAGCTAGACGTGGAAAAAGCAGTGATTCTGGGACATTCCATGGGCGGATATATTGCACTCTCCATTGCACAGCACCATCCGGAGCGACTCAACGCGTTCGGTTTGATCCATTCAACAGCGTATCCGGACGGCGACGAAGCGAAGGAGAAACGTTTGCGTGCAGTATCTACGATTCAGACCGAAGGCATTGTGAATTTTGTGGACGGGCTGGTACCTGGTCTGTTCGCTCCAGAGCATATTGAATCGATGTCGGCACATGTGAATCGTGTGAAGGAAATTGGGTATCAAACTGCCCCTCAAGGTGCTGTTGGCGCGGCACTCGCTATGCGTGAACGTCCAGATCGCCGTGATGTATTGTCTGCCACACCGCTTCCAGTATTACTTGTAGCAGGGGAGAAGGATGGGCTGATTCCACCGGAACGTACTTTTACGAGTGACAAGCCTCATATTGTGCAGGCCACCATTGCAGGTGCAGGACATATGAGTATGTATGAAGCGCCGGAACAATTGATTCAGGTAATTCAACAGTTTATGACGGGATTGTCTGACTAACCATAAGATCATTCAATCGAGTTTGTATATGTAGCCCCTGTGTGTCCATATGGACAAGCAGGGGCTTTGATGTGTTTGCTGACCGGCTTCGGAAGCAGGAGAGCAGGACTTTCGCTTTTTTTCACGGCATGAATTAAAATAAATCATATGAATACGCGATATTACGTATGCGATAAATGAGTGAAGATATAAGGGGGCGCACCGATGTTCAGGAAGGATTATCTGCTCCGCATGATGGAGGAAATGACAGAGGCTATTGGCAAGGCTTTTACGCTTAGACAACAACGTAAACATACGGAGGCTTTATCTGAACTGGATGAGTTAATGCGCAGACAATTTGGCATGAATCTCAATCTGCTGAACTCTTTGCCTGCAGAGGATGTGATTGAGATGTTCCGTTTTCGCGGCGTCATTGAGGTGGACAATCTGCAGCAAGCGGCGAGACTGATTGAGGAAGAAGCATATATCTATCACGAAAAGGCCAGAGTCGAAGGCATTGATGATGAGGAGAAAATGGATGCAGAAGATGCGGCGCTTGTTCGTTTAATGCGAGCTTTACATTTTTACCTGTACGCCCAGAATCATGGTGCTAATCGCGAGTTGTTGCAGGTGCCTGACCGTATAGAAGGAATTATAGAGCAAATTAAGGGATATGAGCTTCCTGCGCGAACGGAGAAGCAACTTGCGTTATATCGGGAGCAACAGGGCCGATATGATGCGGCGGAGAATGGCTGGTACAGACTGATGCATCTTGGTGCGGATTATCCGGTACAGTATGAAGAGGACGCGCGAGCATTTTATCAGAGGTTGACGGAACTTACGGATGAGCAGCTTGAACAGGGCGGTTTGCCGCGGGCTGAGGTCGAGGAGGGGCTGGCACAGATTACAGCACTGGAAACCAAACGTCAGCAGGTCGTAACAGAAGAATAACCGAATGAATCGCTGAACTTATAGAATATCTGATGACTGAACTAATGGAGAGTAGCTCTTCACTTGGAGAGGGAACGGAATTATGGTATGGTAACGGTTGACCAAACCAAACCGAAAGTGAGATGTACCCCGTGGATTCGTTGCGAAAGCTTATACAAGATATTTTTGAACAGAACTCGCTGATTACGGCGACCTGGAGTCAGCTGCGCAGACGGGACAATGTCTCGTTTACCAAAGTGCAGGTGAAGCCGGTTACCCTGAAGAATCAGCTTCATTATCAGTTTGCTTTTCATTATGCGAATAAAGTGCTGCATGAGAATTTGACCCCGGCTGAAGCGCTGGAGCGTATGACTTTGTTGTGTGAAGAGACGTTCCGTCAGGGATTGCTGTGTACGGCAGATGCGGATTATCAAATTTTGATCAGCAAAAAATATAAAGTATCGATTTTGACCAAATCCCCATCCAAAACAGCGGTGGATCTGTCCCATAATCGCAAAAAGCAATATGTACTTGAAGAGGGCGTTCCGGTTTCTTTCCTCGTTGAACTTGGGATTATGAACGAGGAAGGACGTGTGCTTGCACGTAAGTACGATAAGTTCAGGCAGATCAACCGTTTCCTTGAAATGGTGCAGGATGTTATTGCTCATCTGCCGGAAGGACGTCCGCTGACGATTGTAGATTTTGGCTGCGGCAAGTCGTATCTGACTTTTGCCCTGTATCATTATTTGTCCGTACAACAGCGACGTTCGCTTAACATCATCGGTCTGGATCTAAAGGCGGATGTTATTGAACACTGTAATGATCTGGCCAGACGTCTGCATTACGGTGATCTGAAATTCCTCGTTGGTGACATTGCGGATTATGATGAACTGAACGAAGTGGATATGGTTGTTACTCTCCATGCTTGTGATACGGCGACGGATGCGGCCTTGGAGAAAGCAGTGCGCTGGGGAGCTTCTGTCATTCTGTCGGTTCCTTGTTGTCAGCATGAACTGTATGACCAGGTAGAGTCTCCGGTGATGAACCCGCTGCTGTCTCATGGCATTTTGAAGGAGCGTTTCTCCGCACTGGCAACAGATGCGATTCGCGCCAAACTGCTGGATATTATGGGATATAAAACACAGTTGCTCGAATTCATTGATCTGGAGAATACACCGAAAAATATTCTGATTCGCGCCGTTCGTGGTCAGGCGGGTCAAGTGAAGGACATGTGGGACGAGTACACTGCATTCCGTGATTTCATTCATGCCGATCCATATCTGGAACGTGCTTGTGCGGATCTGCTACCGGTTGAAGGAAGCATAACTGGTGGGAAAGTGGACAGGGAAAACTTGGAGCGGTCTGCGAAGTGTAATCTTCACTAATTTTTGGTATGCAGGTAATGGACGAGAAAGGGTTCAAAAGAGAACATAAGAAAAGAAGAACCAAGGCAGGGATGTTTCGTGCACGACTGGTCTGTATACCTGAAGAAGGGGACATACTGGTACCAGGGTCGCTTTACTTGATGTGCAAGGTATAGGATGCCATTGATATCGGCATGATGCGTGAACAAGTTCATAATGGTTAAGGATGTAAACCAAGGCGGAAGGACCCGAAGAGGGATTCTTCTGCCTTTTTTTATTTTCAAATAAATAAAGGAAGGAGGAGATGGGGGTGAAGGACAGAGAGCGAACCTCTGACGGATCAGAATTCGTGGGAGTGAGTATGAATGTGAGCACAAGTCATCCTCTGAAAAAGGGGTGCTATTTCAGAGATGGGCACAATACATATAACGATATAGCCAGTCCACGCCGTTTCTTGATCTCTGGGCATGGGCCATCAGCGTCCAGTTGTGAGCTTGCAATGGGGAATAAGGGTAGTGAGAAGCGTAATCGTGAATCCAGATGGTGGATTGTAGTCTTAGGTTTAAGCATGGCAGCTATACTGCTGGCAGGATGTTTGCGAAGAGGATTGTTCCATCCGGCCGACTTGTACCCCGTTATTCTGATGACTGGTGTTATCGTGCTGTTCTCTCTTGTGGTGTATAAACGAGGTGTACTGATAAGGGGAATTGATGGCATGGTCTCCGTTCGGTCGGAATCCACTCGGCTGGGAGTCGTAGATTTAGTGCATGTGGGATTTCCTTTGGCAATCATGGTGTGTTATGCCCTGCATGCTTGGGCAGGCTCGGTAAGTACGCAGGGCAGTATCCATGAGATGTTGCGCTGGAGCTTGCTCGCGATGTTTGCCCTGCTCGCTGTGTTGCTGGCAGCGAGTAAGGGTGGTGTGCGCTGGCTGGCCTTTGGCTGGCAGCTGGCAGGCGGCATGCTTGTGCTAAGCGGCATTTTAGCCGTGTGCGGTGTGCTGCCGCTGCCCTACGGGGTCATGCGGACAGCTGACCCCGAGATCAGCTCCGCCGGTGCCCGGCTCGGCGGATTGCTGCAGTACCCCAATGCGTACGGTGCCGTTGTTGGCATGTACGCATTGGAGCGGCTGACGGCCGCCGCGGGGGTGCTGGCCGGGCGAGCCGTCCCGGCACGGCGGCTCTTCGCGGCGGTGCTGCCGCTCATGCCCGCGCAAGCCGCGCTCCTGCTGAGCGAGTCGCGCGGCGCCTGGCTAGCGGCCGGCTGTGCCGTGGCCGCCGCCTTCTTACAGCGGCGCGGTGCCCGCCTGCCGCTGCTGCTGGCCTTGGCCGCGCCCCTGGCCTGCGCGGCCTGGCTCTACCGCCAGCTGGCTGCTGCCCAGCTGGCGCCTGCACCCGTGCCCGGCCTGCTGGCACTGGCCGGGGCATGGGCAGCTGCGCTGCTCGGCACGCTGCTGCTGTGCCGTCTCTGGCACAGCGGCGGCCCAGCCGGGCGCGCCACTGCTCTTGCGGCCACCGTGCTGGCGTGCATCGCCGCCGCACTGATGGCCGCAGCCTCCACCGCCGAACGTTTCGCGGCGGGGGTCGGCACAGGGGCATCACGCCTGCAGCTGTGGCGGGATGCCCTGCGGTTATGGACCGAGGCCGCATGGCTCGGCCACGGAGGGGATACATGGCGCAACATGTTTCGCGCCATCCAGTCCTCGCCGTATGTCGGCGGCGAGGTACACAGCGGGCTGCTCGATCTGGCCCTGGATACGGGCCTGCTCGGCATCGCGCTGATTGCAGGGTGGATACTCTTCACCCTGCGCAGTATCCGCCGCTTCGCACCGCGGCTACTGCCGGCTGTGCTTGTCTTCGTCCTGCATGGAATCGTGGACTTCGACTGGAGTTATACGCTCAGCTGGATGCTCTTCATCTGGCTCGCGGCATGGGCGGTTGCGCTGAGAATAGAAGCGGGGCCAGTCTCATCGCATCAACACTGTCTTACGAATCACAGGGTTGAGACCCACCTCTATGCCTACGTTTGTAGCTACATCCGTACCTGGACTCGTACTTCGTTTTCTTACGTCATATCAGGCCACATCAAACGATATGTAGTCGTATTTATGCTTACATGCTGGCTGGGAAGTACCGTCTGGATCACAGCACGTTACGCATGGGCAGATATGCAATATCGTCACGCACTGACTGAGTCAATGGGAACAACAGCGAGTGCCCAGTATCTTCGATCAGCACATCGTTTGAATCCAAGTCGGCCTGATTTGGCGATTTCCCTTGCGCGTACGCTGCCTCAAGCGGAAGCCGAATTCATCTTATTGAACAGCTTGTCCCGTTCACCTGGTAATTCTGACCTCTATGTGGAGCTTGGCCGATTAGAAGCCAAATGCGGAGAAGGGGAGCAAGCGGGGGAATATTTCATTTCAGCCATTACCCTGAATCGTTATGATGCTATAACCCAGAGAACGGTGCTCTACTGGATAGAACAGGCGACGATGCGTGAGATTTCAGAAGGAAAAGTCCGACAAGCCCAAAAGACTGCGGCGCTAGGAATAGAAATATATGAACGTTACAAAGAGTTGGCATCACAGGTAAATACAGAACGAATGCGTAACGATCGTCGTTTTCAATTGCATCCTTCATCTTCGTTGGCAGCAGAGAATTTACACAGAATTGCTTGGGGCGGTGAACCATAACAAGCTTGAATCTTCGTACTGGTTTCAACCCGTTGCAATCGTTAATTCATTTAATGACGATTCTGTAGATGCGGAGATCCACACTGGCTTTTCTTTCTTGAATTTTGCAGCTTCATTGTAAAAGGAAAGCCCGGGCATATTGCTTTTTCTCGGCAGGTCTTGAACAGGCGGACGAGAATGCTTTCGCCGGCCTGTTCAAACTTTTCTACAGACGATAACCACCAAAGGCATGTTTGAAAGCTTCTTTCAGCGGTTCAACCTCAACGTCCCAGAGCGCAGCAATATCTGCGCTGACTTCGTTATTCCACCATTCGCACAGTTTTTTACGATCATTGCGGTTTTCTCCGATCCAGAGCAGATTCGCAATAACTTTGGCGTAGTATTTTTCCTCGGCCTGTTTCATACGTTCTGGAGAGATATACAATTTCAACCGCTTGGATGTCCGGTATAATTCCTTGCTGCAGGCACGACGAATGCCTCGGGCGGAGGGCAAATTTTGGCCGGATTGCTTATGCTTGACCGGGGGAGACCCGGGTACAGATTTAAATGACATGTTCCCACACTCCTCTCCCCATACCATATGCGAAGTAGTACCTGCGGGACACTGTCCCGTTCTCGCAAGTAGCCACGTTCAGGGGGCTGTGATAAAATAAGGACGAACACCCATGGTGCGTCAGAGCACCACCATTCAGGAAAAAGAAAGAGGGTTGAGATGGACGTTATTCATAGCATTGTCAGCCAATTATTCGACTGGATTCAAAGTCTCGGATACTTTGGCATCATGCTCGGGTTAATGCTGGAGGTTATCCCAAGTGAAATTGTGCTGGCATATGGTGGTTTTCTCGTTTCTCAGCATAACATTAACTTCTTCGGTGCGATGATTTTTGGTACAGTGGGCGGAGTGCTGGCTCAGCTGTTTATTTACTGGATCGGTCGTTATGGCGGCAGACCTGTACTTGAGCGCTACGGTAAATACATATTGATCCAGAAAAAACACATCGATCATTCTGAAGAGTGGTTCCGCAAATACGGCACAGGTGTTATTTTCACCGCGCGATTTGTACCGGTCGTAAGACATGCGATTTCGATTCCGGCTGGCATCACGAAAATGCACACAGGCAAATTCATTCTGCTGACCACACTCGCTGTTATACCTTGGACTGCATTGTTTATATATTTAGGGATGATTCTCGGAGATCAGTGGAAGCATGTAGATGAGAAAGCGGCCCCGTTTATTACGCCGATCCTGCTTGTCGCGCTTGCTCTTATGATTATTTATGTTGTTATCAAATGGATGAATGTACGTAAAAAGAGAGGAAGTGTGAAGTAATGTCCAAACCTAACTTGTCTCACAAATTCGGTAAAGGCTTGCCACCGAAGGAATTTATCGCAAGTATGACCAAAAACCAAAGTGAGTTTCAGACGAACTATGACAGCTTTGTCTGGGCAAGCGAAGAGGATCGCGAATTTTTTGAAAGTCTGAACTATCGTGACGACCTTCGTGTGCTGATTCTGGCAGCCGATTGGTGCGGTGACGTTGTGCGTAATATTCCGGTCGTATTTCAGGCGCTGGAGATTTCAGGCATTCCGACTGAAGTTCTGATTATGGAAAATCATCCGGATGTGATGGATGAATTCCTGACGATGGGTGGCCGTTCTGTGCCGATTGTGATCGTAGCAGATACAGGCGGACATGTGCTTGGTCAATGGGGGCCGCGCCCACAACACGTACAAGAGGTTATGGTCGAGTTCAAACGACTGAATCCTGATCGTGAAGCTGCAGACTACCAAGACAACATGGCCGAAGCGCGCAAAGAGATTTTGAAACGTTATGGGGAAGGAACGGAGTCCCATGCAGTGGTCATTCGTGAGCTGCGTGAACTGATTTCGGGTTTTTAATTCATATGCTTAGTATTCGTACATTTACGCTCGGGCCGTTGCAAACCAATGCCTACCTGTTACAGGGCGAGGACCCGGGTAAAGCTGTTATAGTTGACCCAGGCATGAATCCTGGCCCGCTACTCAAGGCTATTCAGGATCTGGAGATTGAAGCGATTCTTCTGACCCATGCTCATTTCGATCATATCGGCGGTGTGGAGGAGATTCGTAAGCTGAAGGGCTGTCCCGTCTACTTGCATGATCTGGAAAGTGACTGGCTGACTACGGCCAAGTTGAACGGGTCGTTGAATTGGCCGCAAGTCACACCACCAATCACGGCGAATCCGGCAGAGTTTGCCTTGGATGAAGGTCAGAAGCTGCAATTGATTGGTCACACGTTTCAGGTATACCATACGCCAGGACATTCTCCAGGGAGTGTCAGTCTCCTTTGCGAAAATGATCTGTTTGCTGGAGATGTGTTGTTCCGCATGGGCGTAGGGAGAACGGACCTCACAGGTGGACGTGAACGCGATCTGGTGGACTCCATTCAGAATAAGTTGTATCGTTTCCCGGATGAGGTTAAGGTATATCCGGGACATGGTCCCAAAACAACGATAGGGTATGAGAAAAAGAATAATCCTTACGTTCCTGCCAGATAATTCGACAGAATATATGAATTAAGTCTGGACAAGTGTCAGCTTTTTCATTAGAATAGCAATTAGTTATTACAAGCGTTAAGGCATCACTTAACTAAAGCGTTGAATAGAAATACCCTAACTTGCGAAGCACGCAGACTGTGGTCTATACCCGGTTTGCGTTCTTTTTTTGTTTTCAGCCTTTTTTTAGCTGAATTTAGAAGAATATAAGGAATAAATATTCATAAGCGAGAGTGAGGGAGAACGATGTGGAGAAAATAAACATGTTACAGACGCAACAGCCAGAATACACATGTCTTGATGATCGCCGACTTCAATTACATTCCGTCATGAATTCCGTTATTAAGGAAGCGGTTCATCAGAAAGCATACATACCTAATAGCAGTTTGAGTCCAATTCATAGAAATAAACATTCCCATTGGAGTGTAGGTCATCCTTGTACTGACTCAGATCATTCCATTTTAAGAAAAGCAAAGCAAGGCAGCTCTGAACAGGGGCATTCTAAAATTGTTTGTACTAAACCAGATCTCAACTTTCAGCAAAATATATGGACCAGTCATGTGTTGCAGAACGGAGCCCGAGATCAGCGGTGGTTCGACAAACTGCAAGATTATCGAAATGGAGTCTGATTGCCCGGGAAATTGTCGTATTCATATTACTCCAAAATCGAAACGATAAAGTCCTTCCCAAAAAAATATTTCATTTAGCGTTGAACGTTTGAACGGAGTCTATCGTATTACCTCTAGATTGAACAGGAAGCGGGTGATCATCATGATGAGAACGGCTGAATTGGAGGAAGTGCGCAGAGCGGCAGAGGGCGATGACAGTGCACTTGCAGCACTACTACAGCGACATTACTCGTTTGTTTATAAATATCTTGTGAAAGTTACGATGGATCCTAATCTAGCTGAAGAGATTGTGCAGGACACCATGATTCGCTGTATGGAAAATATTCGGCGTTATGATGGTACATCAGCGTTTTCATCATGGATGATCACCATCGGAACTCGTATCTACATTGACAGAATCAGGCGGAAAAAGAGGGAGCAGAGCTGGCTTGACCTGATTCGCCATCAGGCAATCCGTCGTTTTCGCTGGCAACTCGAAAGTCGAAACGAGGAATGGACAGATGTGATGGACGCGATGACGAGGCTAACCCCTGAGCATCGTGTTACTGTGCTGCTGAAACATTATTATGGTTATAGTTACGATGAGATCGGCGATATGCTGGGCATACCTGCCGGAACGGCAAAGTCTCGGACAGCTTATGGTCTCCGTCAATTAAGAAAGGAGTTGGAATAACATGAGCAGATCGAATGAGTCACAGGACCAGGAAATCGTGCAGCGATTACAACAGTCTATGAAAGCACTGGATGATGTCTGTGAACCTGCTGATATTCCATCCTTGGCAACACTCGAATCCCGTGTAAGGGAACAAAGACGTATCAAGCGCAGAGCCAATCTGGTTGAGATCATCTGTTTCTGGCTTGTCGCGTTGATGGTAATTACACTGGCGACGTTGTTGTTTGTTTCTTCTCCTGCCGTATATTTGGGTATACAAGTTCTGGGCACAGTCATTGCAGTTATAGCAGCTGCATTATGGTTGGTCCGGCACCGGAAGGAGACGATGCATCATGAATAGATTGCATTATTCGTTAGCAGAGATTCCTCCGGTTTTGCTTGTATTCCTTGCGCTTTTGTTGTTGTTTCAAGGAACTTGGATTTTTCTGGACGCACGTAAACGAGGTCGTTTTCCTTGGTTATGGGGATTGTGGGGCATTACTAGTGTTCCAGGTCCACTGTTAATTTACTGGTTAGTTGTCATTCGTACAGACATGAAACGACACAGCAAGAAGTGAACATAACAGATGATATGGGAACGATCGGGGTTGTCATGAGGAAAACCCCAAAAGATTTTGCACAAATATGTTGTTTAAATCTAGTATTCCTAGACATCGTTATTCTTTTCTAGTAGACTATACAAATAAATATGAATGATAGACTACCAGGAGGTTAGGCGATGCTACGATTAGGAGAGAAAGTTGTCATCGTCGCGGATGCGTTTGAGCAGAATCTTCCTGTGGGGGAATATGGATACATCATCGCTTATGACCGGAATCCGGACAATGCGTTCGATTACGTGCTTCGAGTGCCGTTGGTTAATCGGAACTTTTTTGTTCCATCCGGCGACATCGATCTGGAAGAGGTTCTGCTGAAGCAGGAAGCTGAGCGGGTCGAGCGAGAAGCGTTGATAGATTACGCCCTTGCGACACATAATGAGAAGCTGTTTCATCAACTGATGAACGGGGAGCCTCAAGCTGTGGAAGAGGAAGAAGAAACCGCGATTGATGTAATGTCTCAGGCGGATTTTATAAAGCAGGTTAATCTGCGTGCATGGATTTAAGGACTAGTATTTCAGGAGTCGGCTAATGCCGGCTCCTTTTTTGCATTTGCATTGAATTGTCGAACTAACTCACCTATAATGAGAAAAGTTATCTTGGGACTTTAGCCCGTTAAACGAACGCTTCGTTTGCAGGTTTGTCTCAGGCAAAGAACGATTGAAGGAGGCATCCGGTAATGAGTATTTCGAACAATGACGTTCAGCATGTGGCCAAGTTGGCTCGGCTCAATCTAACTGCTGAAGAAGAACAGACGCTGACAGGTCAACTGAACGCGATCTTAAAATATGCAGAGAAGCTGAACGAGCTGGACACGGACAATATTGAGCCAACAACCCACGTTTTGCATGTCAGCAACGTGATGCGTGAGGATGAAACCAAGGAAAGCCTGTCCATAGAACAGGTGATGCACAACGCACCAGATGAAGAAGATGGGCAGTTTAAAGTGCCTGCTGTGATGGAATAACGGATAATTGGAAGGAGGACAAGCACTGTGAGTTTATTTGAACAATCGTTGCCTGAGTTACATAACAAGCTGCACGCCAAAGAACTATCGGTCAGTGATCTAGTGGATCAGGCGTATCAGACTATCGGCGCGCATGACGACAAAGTGAAGGCTTATTTGACACTGGACGAGGAGAACGCACGCGCACGCGCTCGTCAGCTCGATGACCGACTTGTCAGTGGTGAAGAGAAAGGTTTGCTGTTTGGCTTGCCCGTAGGTATCAAAGATAATATCGTGACGAACGGACTGCGTACGACTTGCGGAAGTCAGTTCCTTCGTAATTTCGACCCGGTGTATGATGCAACCGTTGTCGAGAAACTCAAAGCAGCGGATACCGTAACCTTGGGTAAACTGAATATGGACGAATTTGCCATGGGTGGTTCCAACGAGAACTCCAGCTTCTCACCTGTGCATAATCCATGGGCACTTGATCGTGTTCCGGGTGGTTCCTCAGGTGGTTCTGCTGCAGCGGTTGCTGCGGGAGAAGCGTACTTCACACTTGGATCAGACACGGGCGGTTCTATTCGTCAGCCTGCTTCCTATTGCGGAATTGTTGGTTTGAAGCCTACTTATGGACTGGTTTCCCGTTTTGGCTTGGTGGCCTTTGCGTCATCCCTCGACCAAATCGGACCTTTGACCAAAAATGTAGAAGATTCTGCTTATGTATTGCAAGCCATTGCCGGTTATGATGCCAAAGATTCGACATCTGCCAAGGTGGATATCCCGGATTATTTGAGCGGACTGACAGGTGATGTCAAGGGATTGCGTATTGCCGTACCGAAGGAGTACATCGGTGAAGGCGTTGACCCGCAAGTAAAAGAGAAAGTTCTTGCCGCACTCAATGTGCTGGAAGGTCTTGGAGCGACATGGGAAGAAGTGTCTCTGCCGCATACCGAATATGCAGTAGCTACCTATTACCTGCTTGCTTCTTCTGAAGCTTCTTCCAACTTGGCTCGTTTTGACGGTGTACGTTACGGTGTACGTGCGGACAATCCGGAGAATTTGCTGGATCTGTACCACCAGTCCAGAAGTCAGGGCTTTGGTCCGGAAGTAAAACGGCGTATTATGCTCGGAACCTATGCACTTAGCTCCGGTTACTATGATGCGTATTATTTGAAAGCTCAGAAAGTACGCACATTGATCAAACAGGACTTCGATGATGTTTTTGCCAAATATGACGTGATTATCGGGCCTACTGCACCTACAACGGCATTTAAGATGGGGTCTCAGGTAGACAATCCGCTTACGATGTACCTGAACGACATTCTGACGATTCCAGTCAGCTTGGCGGGTGTTCCAGCGGTCAGCATTCCTTGCGGATTCGCAGACGGACTGCCTGTTGGTTTGCAGATTATCGGTAAAGCTTTTGATGAAACAACCGTACTGCGCGTAGCGCATGCGTATGAACAAAATACAGCATTCCACAAGCAGCGTCCGCAGCTGTAGACTGCCCGGAACGGAGGTAATAAGAAATGTCCGCATCTAAATATGAAACGGTCGTTGGACTCGAAGTCCACGTGGAGTTACATACCAACTCCAAAATTTTCTGTGGCTGCTCCACCGCTTTTGGAGCTCCGCCTAACACACACACCTGTCCGGTCTGTCTCGGACACCCGGGCGTATTGCCTGTGCTGAACCGTCAGGCTGTTGACTATGCGATGAAAGCCGCAATGGCTCTCAACTGCACAATCGCCGATGTCAGCAAGTTTGACCGTAAAAACTACTTCTACCCGGATTCACCTAAAGCATATCAGATTTCACAATTTGATCAGCCGATTGGCGAGAATGGCTGGATTGATATCGAAGTCAACGGAGAAACAAAACGGATCGGTATCACGCGTTTGCATCTGGAAGAGGATGCAGGAAAGCTCACACACGTAGATGGTGGTTATGCCTCACTTGTGGACTTTAACCGTGTCGGAACTCCGTTGGTCGAGATTGTATCCGAACCCGAGATTTCTTCTCCGGAAGAAGCGCGTGCGTATTTGGAAAAACTTCGTGCGATCATGCAGTACTGTGATGTTTCTGATGTGAAGATGGAAGAGGGGTCACTTCGTTGTGATGCCAACATCAGCTTGCGTCCACATGGTCAGGAGAAGCTGGGCACAAGGGCGGAGCTCAAAAACATGAACTCCTTCCGTGGTGTACAGCGCGGTCTGGAATATGAACAATATCGTCAAGCCGAAATTCTCGATGACGGCGGAGAAGTTGTTCAAGAGACACGCCGCTGGGATGAAGCTCAGGGCAAAACCTTGTCGATGCGTGGCAAAGAGCAAGCGCATGACTATCGTTATTTCCCAGACCCGGATCTGGTAAAACTGCATATTGATGCCGAATGGAAGGAACGCATCAGAGCTTCCATTCCTGAACTGCCGGATCAGCGTAAAGCCCGGTACACTGCGGATTACAGTCTGCCTAGTTATGATGCCGAGGTTATCACCTCTTCCAAAGCGATTGCAGACCTGTTTGAAGACAGTCTGAAATATACCCAGGATGCCAAATCCGTTTCCAACTGGATTATGGGTGACCTGCTTGGTTATCTTAACACCAATAACCTTGAAGTAACGCAAGTTCCGCTGACGGGGCAAGGACTCGGTGAGATGATCGGATTGTTGGAGAAAGGCACCATCAACAGCAAAATCGCTAAAACGGTATTTAAGGAAATGCTGGAAAGCGGCAAGCTTCCACAACAGATCGTTGAAGAAAAAGGACTTGTGCAAATCAGTGACGAAGGAGCGATCCTCGCCATTGTTGAGCAGGTCGTTGCGAACAATCCGCAATCTGTCGAGGATTACAAGGCTGGCAAACAAAAGGCCATCGGTTTCCTTGTAGGTCAGGTCATGAAAGAAAGTAAAGGCAAGGCGAATCCGGCCCTTGTTAATCAACTGCTCGCAGATGTATTGAACCGCTAATCCTTCCAGTGAGGTCGGACAGAAAGAGGCTCGTCCCTGTGACAGCCTCTTTTTTGGTATAAAGAATTCTGACGCACCGTGTTATTTAGGTTTTAACGGTTTATGAAGTCTGATACGGAGGAGTTGTGCTTAACCATGAGCATTCAAACATTGTCACTACGTGATGAAGATATGTTGGCCCAATTGTGGAGGTTGCAACATATGGCTTACCGATTGGAAGCAAAGATTATCGGATTTCAAGACATTCCACCTTTGCTTGATACGGTGGAAACATTACAGAACTGCGGAGAAACATTTTACGGATGTGTTGATAAGCAGGATGGAGAGTTGCTTGGCGCAGTGGCTGTGATGGAGGAAGAACGGGACACACTAACCATCACACGTATGATGGTACATCCCAACCACTTTCGCAAAGGGATTGCCGCTTCATTAATGAAGCATGTCTTCGAACAACATCCCGATCTGTCGCGTTATATCGTATGCACAGGAACGCTGAATATAGCAGCGGTGAATCTATATATGAAGTTTGGATTTAAACCTGTCGATGCTGCAGAGATCGCACCTGGAGTGGAATTAACGACATTTCATAAGAATAAGCTTTAAGCATGTGAACAACTTAGAGGAGGAACTAGAACGTTGAGCAATCCTTGGTTTATTGATGAATGGCATATTTTGCTTCGTTTATTGCTGGCAATGCTACTTGGTGGACTCGTCGGGCTGGAACGTGAGCGTTCCAATCATGCTGCTGGACTACGAACTCATATTTTGGTTTGTCTTGGATCGGCGCTGATTATGATGCTGTCTATTTATGGTTTTAAAGATTTTGCACATGAATTAAACGTGCGGATTGATCCTGCGCGTCTGGCTACAGCAGTAATCACCGGTGTCGGTTTCTTAGGAGCAGGTACAATTCTTTTCACAGGTAAGTCCATAACGGGACTCACAACCGCAGCGTCGATATGGGTGGTTGCCGCGATAGGTCTTGCCTCAGGGGCTGGCTTCTTTTTTGCCTCCATCGTTTCCACCGTGCTGGTACTCTTAAATCTTTGGGTTTTTAACAAATTAGAGCTGAGGTATTTACGCGGCAATAAGCTGCATGTCATTACCCTTCATACCTTGTCCGAACCAGGGACATTAGAGAAGGTCTCGTCTTTTATGGAACAGGAAAAGATCAGAGTTCGTAAGATTACCGTGAATGAACCAGATTTGGCTTTTGCAGAAGTTGTATCCGTTGAGCGGAAAATAGAAATTGTACTGCATGTGCAAGTGCCGCATGACTTTAAGACAATACAGATTGTCTCCAAGTTAAGACAGTGGGAACACATGACCAAAGTGTCGATTGAATAAAGGAATTCTTAACCCTCTGAGCGCAGGCATGGCAGAGGGTTTTTCTTAATATCCATTTTTATTCCAGTTACTCTTCAGGCGCTTTAGGGTACTATCTAACCAAATGCATGATGAGAGGTAACGGTCATTTTTTGGAGAAAGGAGCATGTTATGAAGAAGGGGAAGGGCCATACAGATCGCGCAAGAAGAGTAAAGACTAGGAAACCCAAGAAGGTGCGGAATAAAACACATAAGTTTATTGCGGGGCTTTTAAGTGCCATTGTTCCGGGCTTGGGACATATTTATTTACGTCTGTACATGCGCGGATTGACTTTTATTTTGCTTGTTTTGCTTGATTTATCCGCTCTGTTATACTTCTCGTCCATCGGCATACAGATCAATGTACCTCTACTGATCTTGCTGGCTCTTTGTATTCCGGTGATTTATTTCTACAACGTATATGACGTATTGCAATCAGCTGATTGGGTTATGCTGCGCAGGCGACGGGCTGTAACACAAGGCAATATGGACAAGCGGCTAGTTGGCGAACGATCTGAGCGGGATCGAATGATGGTGTGGGAACGTGGCATTTCGTTTGGCCTTCTGTTAATTGTGGGAGGTTCACTGATGGTGCTATTCTTCCGTAAACCACGCTGGTTTCAAGATCTGATTGCCATGTATGGCGGCTATTCTTTTGCTATTCTGTTGATCGCAGGCGGCTTATTGCTATTCGGCCGGGAATTTTGGGTTATGTTGCGTAAGAAGAAATTATAGGGTACGGATGTGGACGGAAGGAGGGAAAAGAATGAACCGCAAAATCAGGGTAGGACGTTTTACAGCTGCTTCTCTAATAGCTACTGTTGGTGTACTGCTTATAATGGATAAACAGTGGGGCACAGACTACCTCTACGAATTCGTGGATTGGTGGCCATTTTTGCTTGTGGCTCTGGGTGTGGAATGGATTGTATTGTTCCTGTGGACACGCATGAGAAGTAAACGAGATTTAGATCGTTTGTCCACGCCCGATGAGCGCCCAAAAGCACGTTTTAGACCGGATGCCAAAGGCATTCTGGCCTCTTTGATTCTAACCGCTTCTGTATTTATTGTGACAGAACAAGATCACTACATGCATCTGTGGAACCGCGTCAGTCTTAATCTGGGAGCTGCCTCAATGGACTACAGTCAGGCTGCAGGTTATAAGGAAGATAAGGTCACGATCGGAGTTCCTGTCCGTATGGATACTTCGGATATCGTGGTCGAAGGTGTGAACGGAGATATAACAATCCAGCGGGGAGATACGGATGAGATTAAAGTGAATACCGTTGTCTGGGTCGACCAAGCATCTGAAGTCCAGGCGAAGGCAGTAGCCGCGGCTTCTTTTGTAGAAGCGGAAGGGGATAAGGTCATTCATATTAAAGCGACAGGTAAAGCGTATGGTGAAAATGAAAAAATGCAACCACGCATGAATATGACGATCACCATTCCAGACGACCGCCGTTTCAATCTGGATATCCGCACATCGAATGGTGCCATTTTGTTAAACCGTCCTGAAGCCATCAAGACCATTCTTGCCGAGACAGGCAATGGACGAATTCGGATTACGAATGCGGTTGGCGATATCTCGGGGAAAACGCTCAACGGGGACGTAATCGTAGCGAACGCTATAGGCAACGTGGACATGGATAGCAACCGTGGCGATATGAAAGCACGCGGTGTTTCGGGAGATGTAGATTTAACCACGCAAGTGGGAAATGTCAGCATTACAGACTCTTTTGGCGAGTTTTCAGCTGAAACCCGGAATGGCAATATTACACTGGATGGTGCTAATCTGGGCGTCAAAGCTCAGTCCCTGAATGGCAGTATTAACATTGTTTCCGCTAAAGTCGGTGGAGATTGGGATGTATATAGTGCAGTGGGAGCCATTAACGTTGTGATCCCTGAACGTGGTGATTATAGTCTGTCGGGCTCCAGCAGTTACGGTGATTTGAAGACGGATATGCCGTTCAACGTCAAAAACAAAACGATTGAAGGACAACTGGGTGAGGGAGAATACAGAATCAAAATTGAAGGAAATAGTGATCTGACGGTAGAACGTAATCCGGCAGTTTCTACACCAGAATCCATATTGCAAGATTCTGTGGAAATAAATGGGGAAGGACAGCAGACGACAGGTGAAGGTCAGAATTCCCAAGAGGATACGACCGAAGTTCCTGCATCGCCGCGTTGACAATAAACTTGCAATCGCCGTACAATAAATGTACACTGGCAAGGTTACATGACGTCAAAGAGCGTTTGTCGTTGTGTACAGCCGGGAAATTATACTCTGTATGACAGCGAAGATTCATTTTTTCAAACAGAGAATGAAAGGTAAGGCGGTGGGCTTTATGGCAACACGTGTCCAACATGCGTTGGAGCAGCTCAAAACGACCGGTGTCCGTATTACACCCCAGCGTCATGCCATATTAAACTATTTGATGGAATCGATGGGGCATCCGACAGCCGATGAGATTTACAAGGCACTTGAACCCCAATTCCCTAGTATGAGCGTGGCGACCGTATATAACAATTTGAAAATGTTTCTGGAAGCCGGTATGGTTCGGGAACTGACTTACGGAGATAATTCAAGCCGTTTTGATGCCAATGTAACGGATCATTATCATGTGATATGCGACCAGTGTGGCAAGATTGAAGACTTCAGTTATCCATCGTTAAAGAGTGTGGAGCTTCAGGCTGAGTCAAGCACCGGATTTGAGGTACATGGTCACCGATTGGAAGTATATGGTGTGTGCAAAAGTTGCAGGCATCAATAGAGATGATTTACAATATTAACGTGTGGAATTCAGTATGGATTCTTCACGTTTTTTATTTATACAGAGTTCTGAGAAAAACATCCATGTGAATATATCCATGATTTTTGGGATGTTTACCATCATCTATGGAATTAACGGAGGTAGTCGTTTGGGTAGAAAAAGCAAATATACACGTCGTAAACGACGTTCATTTTGGCCAGGGTTACTTGGTGCATGTTTGGTGGCAGGTGGTGCCTATTGGCTTATTACCAGCGTATGGTTGAATAAGGTCTATGAGGACCCGGATTGGCTCGGGAGAAATCAGCCTATTTTTGTAGATGGACAGCTTATGGATGAGGATGCTTCCGGCACAGGTGGTCAGCTTAAACTGCCCGTGAAAGTGTTGCAAGAAACGGTAGATCCTGGAATACGATACGAACCTGACTCGGGGGATATCATTATCGCTTCTCCGCAGAGAGTGTTGCATATGAAAGAGGGCAGTACCCAGGCTGAACTGAATCATCAAAATTATCCGCTGAAAGTAAAGCCGGAGGTAAAGTCTAATGAGGCGTATATTCCCCTTCAACCGTTGAAGGAGGTGTACGGGCTGGCCGTTCAGGAAGATCCGACAACAGGAGCCGTTATTTTGATGCGCGGTGGAGATACGATCCAGTATGCTACGATTGATACGTTGTCATCCAAAGAAGATCAGACCGTTCCTCTGTATAAGAGCGGAGAAGAGTCGTCCCCCATTCTCACGGATATGAAGCAGAATGTAAGAGTGCGGGTGTGGAAGACGGGAACAGATCAGAGCTTTGTGCAGATGGATAACGGTTATGCCGGTTATGTAGATAATGATCATCTTGTTCTAGGTGAGAAAAAAACGCTGGACACGCCGAAGTTTACACCTACTGCCGCGGAGAAAAAGTGGAAAAACAAACCGGTGAATCTGGTGTGGGAGGCTGTCTACAATCGTCAGCCTGACGTAAGCTCCATTGGCAAGATGCCTGGGGTAAACGTAGTGAGCCCGACATGGTTCCATATTACGGATGGCAATGGCTCAGTGAAAAGCAAAGGAGACCAAGCCTATGTGAACTGGGCGAAGCGTTCAGGGATGGAAGTATGGGGATTGATGGATAACAGTTTCGATCCGGACATCACGAAGGAGGCACTGTCTACCTACGCCAAACGTACACACATCATTGAACAAATGCTGGACTATGCTAAAACGTTCCGGCTGGATGGTATTAATATCGACTTTGAAAATGTATATACCAACGATGGAGCGAATGTTACCCAATTTGTACGTGAAATGAAGGCGATGGCTCGTATTCACGGCCTGATGTTATCGGTGGATGTTACGCCAAAATCAAATAGTGAAATGTGGTCTGCGTTTTTGGATCGTCGTGGATTAGGAGCTTTTGCCGATTATATTGTCGTGATGGCGTATGACGAGCACTGGGCAGCCAGTCCGAAAGCAGGTTCTGTTGCCTCACTGCCATGGACCGAATCCTCGATGCGCCGCATACTGGAAGAAGATGAAGTGCCTTCAGACAAGCTGATTATGGCCGTTCCTTTATATACACGGATTTGGACTGAAAAAGCGAATGAGCAGGGAGAGATCAAAGTTTCCTCCAAAGCGGTAGGTATGAATTCCGTGCAGGAGTTAATTAAAGAGAAGAAACTCAAGCCTGTTCTGGATCAAGCAAGCGGACAAAACTATGTAGAGTATAAGGAAGATGGCGCTGTCAAAAAAATCTGGATCGAAGATGCAGTATCCTTGCAAGCAAGGGTAGATCTTATTTCTTCGTTGAAACTGGGCGGAGTAGCTGCATGGAATAGAAGCTTTGCTAATGCATCGGCATGGGAAACACTCAAAGAGGCTGGTTATTCTAAATAAATTAAAATAAATCGAACTTATTATTCTCATCATTTTCCATATCAAAAAAGACCCGGTAAAGATACCGGGTCTTTTTGTTGGGACGACTACTGTTTCAGAACGTGTTAACAACAGATACACCTGCAACTCTATGCACTACAAACCGCGCTGGATACCGTTTACCCACCTTGTAGGTTGAGTACAGAGTTTAAGAGTGTACGGTGAAGGTTTATGGACAAAATGCATTAATGGGATTTCGGCACCTGTGAGTTACTTGGAAGGCGCGGCTGGTGGAGTAGTTGGTTCCACAGGCGGACTCATCGTATTGGCTTTGTTCGGGTCCATCGTCAGAATCGTATGACAGAACATGCAACGATCTGTTTTACCCAGCATCTTCGTTAACTTGCCGCATTCTGGACAATCGACCTGCACAGCACTGGTTGAGAGCATGCCTGCCCAGAAATAAATGATCAAACTGCCCAGCATGGCAACAAGCCCGATCACAAGGCCGACCGCTGCGATGACCTTTCCGGCATGTCCCCAGAACACAATTCCGGCTGTGCCGAGTATCATTAGGCCCATTCCTAGCATGGTTAACAGCAATCCCCAAGTGCGAAAAGCATTAATTTTTGCTGATTTAAAAATCATAAAAAATGCTCCTATCGTATGAGTAGTATCGGACCTGAAAAAGAAGGAAACATTGTATATCATGTCGAATTACATTATAACTGACTTGGCGCTAAACTGCCATGAATTGTATAAATTGTATGGAGGGAATCGTGGAATTAAAGAACCTTGCTTTTTTGTCCGAGCAGTCGGAAGAGACAGGGGCAGTTGGGGCTATCGCTTATTCCCACCCGGGAGAGCGATTCCACGGCTCCCTGATCCAGGATTTTGACTTGATGGTACTGATCGTGCATAACACAGATCAATCGATGTCAACGGTCGAACATTACAGATACGGAGATCTTCGTTATCAGTTGATCTATGTCAGCCAGTCTGATTTACAGATTACTGCGGTTACGGGAGAACATGATAATCTCATGCAATGCCTTATTGATGGTGAGATTATCTGGGAAACGGGCAACCAGATTAGCGATTTGAGAGAAGAGTTATCTTCGTTCGGGAACGAGTTGCGTGAGCAAAAACTGTTTCACGAGTTTACCAGTTTTCTGAGGATGTACGTTGAGGCGAAGCGTCATATCCAGCAGGGGCATGTTGTGGATGCCTATTACAATGCATTGGAGGCACTGGGCAGCTGGGCAAGGATCGTGCTTATTGAACAGGGCATCTACCCTGATCATGCCGTCTGGACTCATGTGCAGCAATTAGATCGTGCATTATGGAAGCTGTATCAGGAACTGACGGTAAGTTCTGAGACTTTGGAACAGCGCGTGGAGCTTGTATTGCTCGCTTGTGAGTTTTCTGTCATGTCGAAAATGGGAGAATGCTCTGAACTTCTGCTCCGTGTGATTAGAAGCCGAAAAGAGCCATGGAGTATTAATGAACTGGTTCATCATCCTCAATTAAGATTTGTTCGCAAGGACCTGCCGTTGGTACTTCGAAAACTTGTGTTTCGTTCTATAGTTAAAGAATCAGCTGGATGGCCCTCACTAGAAGGGGAAGGCCGGGAAATTCGCTATTGGATCGAGAGTTGATTGATTCTATCAATGAGATAATGTGAAATGGTTTATAAAGGAGGGGTAACCTTCCTTTTTTGTTTGTTTAATAATTTATATGTTTAGGTGTTGACTCTGATCTGGAGATTATGGTACATTATATTTCGTTCCCCAAATGAGTGAATCATCATAAAATGACAAATTCAGTTGAGGAAAAGTGAAGAACATAAAGTGTTAGAAAAGAAATTCAAAAAAAGTTCTTGACGAAAACAAACGAAATGTGTTACATTATTCAAGTCGCCGCCGAAACTTGGTGAGGACGAGAAAGTAAGTAAAACAATCGTGTTTGATCTTTGAAAACTGAACAACGAGTGAGTAAACATTCTGCTTGCAGAATGACGTGAAAGTTTTTGGCACATGCCATCTGGCTGTATGGAAACTGGAACACAAATGAGATTTTCAATCTCGTCAGATTCAAAATGAGCTTATCGCTCTTTTCAATACCCCGATGAGTTTCACAGCGTTTAACGACGCTGACGAAATTCATCTTTATTGGAGAGTTTGATCCTGGCTCAGGACGAACGCTGGCGGCATGCCTAATACATGCAAGTCGAGCGGACTTGAAGAGAAGCTTGCTTCTCTGATAGTTAGCGGCGGACGGGTGAGTAACACGTAGGCAACCTGCCCTCAAGCTTGGGACAACTACCGGAAACGGTAGCTAATACCGAATACTTGTTTTCTTCGCCTGAAGAGAACTGGAAAGACGGA
>NZ_FMVM01000009.1 GCF_900102085.1 Paenibacillus polysaccharolyticus
ATAACTTCTGTGAAGAAGCAGGTTTAGAGCATGAGCGGACACCCGTTCGAACACCGAATAAAAATGCTTTTATTGAATCGTTTCATAGTGTTCTGGAACGTGAGTGTTACCAACGACATTGTTTCGAAAGCTACGAAGAAGCCTTTTCCGAGGTAGATCGATACATCCGTTATTACAACAAAGACCGTATTCACGGCAGTCTACACGACTGGTCGCCGACAGATTACCTGCGCCTGGTCAACGAAGGAACCATAGAATCCAAATCCATTGCGTTATGATGCGTCAATCTGAGAAAAAGCTAGCTAGTGTCCAATATTAAGGGGTTGAACCGTGAGAGAGCTTATTTGGACCTTTGTGGCGGTTTTAAAATTCTAACGATCTCAGATGACGCTATTTTCCAAAAAAGGCCTAAATACACCCAAAAAGTTACTGAAACAACGAAATAAGCTCTCTGGTGATCGTTAGAATTTTATATCAGTCTAGATGGAGGAAATAAGCTTCCTGCAGATCGTTAGAACTTTAAGGGTCAGGATTAGAACTCATTTTTGCTATTCTTATCTGATACGTTAACGTGTTCCGATCACCGCTCCGTTCAATCGCTCTCTCCATTCCGTTCCTCCCCTTGACTTGCTTGACGCACTCAGCTTCAATGCATTAAACAAAAAACACGAGAGAGTGTATGCTCTCCTCGTGTTTCTGTGTTTCTGTGCTTTCTCTGTTTTCTGCAATTTCTGTGTTTGCTCTATTTACTCACGCTTGTTGTACTTTGCACTTCCCCAATTCCACTACTGCATCACAATTCGTTCGCCAGCTGCTTATCCTCCCGACGTTCAGCAATACGAGCGGTAATGAGTTTATGACTTTCGTCAATCTCCTCGGGTGTGCAGGCCGCTTTCAGTTCATACACTTTCACAGGAGATCGATCGATGATATCTAGAAATGAATCAAAATAGCTCATGTCCTGACTATGAATATACGGACACCAGTGATCGGACAATCCTACCGTTTCATGTATGTGAACCCCCACGACATGATCGATCAGCGCATTCGCTTCGCGCACATTGTCATACAATCCCATGCGATCCATCATCATGCCGTGGCCGATATCATACCATAACCCAAGCGGTGCACCCTTCATCTGACCAATGATCGTTCCTGCTTCCTGCAACGTAGGCATCTGATAACAGCGCGAACGGGTTTCAATTCCGAAATTCACACCATATCCACGCTGCTCTGACAGATTACATACCTCTTCCAGACTTTCCTGTATACGTCTCAAGTAGTGCTCACCACTAGCCTGTCTCTTCTCCAGCATCTCATGCCACAACGCTTGATAAGCCGGTGAATCCTTGCCTTGCTTGTGATAGATCTTTTTCAGAGCTTCATCAATGTTATACTCAAACGGTACTTCCCCCGGGTGCACAACAACCGCCTTCGCACCGTAGCGATGAGCATATTCGGCAGAACGAAGCAGCAGTTCAATCGCCTTTTTACGCCGCGCCTCATCGTCGAATCCAAGCAGCACCGAATCCGTTCCATAATCCGGATCGGCTACATGCGGAAACGTGTTATGCACGCTCGATACACCCACTTGCCCACGTTCAATCATCGGTTCAATCGTCTTTAATAGCTCATCCGTCACATTATAATTCAACTCCACCTGTCTGAAACCAAGCGACAGTATCTCGTCGATCATACCTTCACCCGTCGTATGGCGCTTGATATTCCAACATGTCGAGAACGAGTATTCTTTTTTGTCTGTATACATTTACTCTGCCCTGCCTCCTTCCGCACATTAGCCCTATCCCAGTCCTTCTAATAGCCTTCTATAGAAGTCCACTTTTAGTCTCCTGCCTAACCTTATGATACCGTCTCGTCTCATCGATCTATTCGCTGATCTCGAGTTCAAACTTCATCCGGTTCTCCGTCACACCCGGAACATAACGATAGATTATTTCAGCATAGTCGGTATACATTAATACTGCCGGCGCTGGCGCTTCTGCTTTTACAGAACAGGTTAGCCCCGGAAGCGTCCAGCGTGTCGGTTGTAAATGCTGAAGATGCAGGTGAGGTCCTTTGATTTCAAAATAAACCTCGATCTCTTCCGCCGTATCCAGCTGCACTTCAATATGCAATGTTTCCGGCGTGACCTCCGCTTCAAAAGTGATACCCCGCAGATGGCTGTTCCAGTCTCCACCTGTTTCGCGCCGAACAAGACGCAAATAATACCGCTCTCCTGTCTCGGTCTGCCAATGAATCGTTGCCGGATGCATCTGGCCGTTGGTATTGCGACTGCCAGACATCGCTCCCATCATTCGTCTCTCCCCAATCCAGGCCGAAGCGGTGCACAAGTTTCGATTCGCTTTTGGATCGTTACGTTCACACAGCTCCATGAACTGTTTTTGCACGAGTCGGTCTCCTTGATGGGCTTTGAAATACGGTACAGCCTCTTCAGGGACATCAACACCCAACAACGCGATCATCGGATCATGCCCCGATTCACAGTTCATGCCTGTCAAATACTCGTAGCCTTCTCCCAGCAAAAGATAGAGAAAGACACCGATCGAGCTATGCTCCCGCATCTCCATATCATATGCCCGTGCAAATGGCCCGGAGAGATTCTCCAGATTGGCATTGTAATACAGCGCGATATTGTTCCATAATCCATGCTCAATCGAGTGAGCAATTTCAGTCATGCGCTCAGTTACAGCATACTTTCGGAACATGCCAAGTACGGCGAGGTCCACTCCGTAATAGGTCGTGGTATTGAACTCGGCAAACGTGCCTCCGAACTGCTCAAACTCCTGTAACAGACTTTCGGCCTGTGCATCCGCATGCTGAATCCAATCCATCCGCTGGAACCGATGTCCATAATAATGGGTAATAAAAATATGCATCAGTTCAATGTTGGTGTTCATTGGAATCACATCTGACCTTCTGCGATCAACTGAGCCCTGAACGGCACGTTCCATCGCTTCATCCATCCGCCGAATAAGCGTATCCGGCAGAAGTGCCGCAAACTCGGCTGTTGCTATAGCACACACACATGCGATAAATTCCCGCCAGTTCGGATCATAACTGATCCAGACCGGGGGCAAAACAGCGTTCACGGACGCATAGAACAGTTCTTTCAATTGTTTGGCGTCTGCACCTTCCTTCATCAAATCATTCTCTTGCTGCAGATTATGAATAAACTGCGCAGACACCTTCTCAAAGGTGCGTTCCAGGAAATAGGCTGTGCCTGGCGCAAATGATTTCCATGCATAATGACCCGCGGGTGGGTGCTCTTCGTTTGTCTGGGTAGCAAAGGTGCCGTGATAGATTTCTTCTGGCGCATCATATTGATAATCGAACACTTTGTGAAACACACGAACAGCCCGCTCCACATCGCCGGGCTCCTGACGAATCAGCAAGCCCAGCGCATAATGTGCACTGCCTCGTGTACCATGCTCTGATGCATCGTCTTCAAAGCTGCGAAGCAATGCGAATTCATCGTCATAAAAACGATCCATCATAATCATGGACTGGTGTACTAGATGTTGCTGCTCCTTGGACATCTTCTTAACCATCGGTTGTGTCATGCCTATGACCTCCTGGGACGTTAACCTTTTACAGCACCTACCATTACACCGCTGATGAAAAATCGTTGCAACCATGGATAGACGAGCAGGATTGGCAACGTCGAAAATATTACGCTAGCTGCTTTCAAGCTTTCCGGTAACACATGAACTGCACCAATACCTTCATTTTGCATCAGTTCAGTGATTTGGTTTTGCTGAATCATCTGATATAACTTCAATTGTAACGGATACAACTCCGGTTTGGTAATATACATTAACGCATCCTGGAATCCATTCCAGCGTCCTACAGCGTAAAACAGGCTGAGCGTTGCCATTACCGGCAGAGATAGTGGCAGTATAATGCGCATTAACGTTCCAATCTGGGTACTGCCATCAATATCAGCAGCTTCCTCCAGACTCTCCGGAATGCCGCGGAAAAAGGTGATTAGAATAATCATATAAAACGGACTGATCAGGCCGGGAAGAATTAAACCCCATGTGCTGTCAAGCAGATGCAAATTTTTGATCAAAATATATTCCGGGATAATGCCCCCGCTAAAAAACATCGTCACAACAATGACCAGCATGAACCATTTGCGGCCTCTCAGACTGCTTTTGGCAAGGGGATATGCTGCCATAATCGTCATAAGCATACTAAGCACCGTACTCAGAACCGTTAGCCAGATCGTATAGATCAGGGAACGAATCATGGAACCATCACCGAATACCTTGCCATAGGCCTCCCAGGACAGCTCTTTTGGGAAAAAGGAAACCTCTCCCGAACCGATCGCCCGGTTCGAGCTAAGCGAGATCGCAATGATATGGATAAATGGTGCAAGGCACAGTACCATCGCAATGACAATCAGAATTACATTTACTGTGTTGAATATTCGATTCGCCGTGTTTTCCGACATCTCACTCACTCCTTACAGATCATAGATGGATACCGTGTTGCCGCAGAAGCATTCATTCCGTTACATAATGCTCTCATCTGTCAATTTTTTAGATGCGTAGTTTGCACCGAGGATGAAAATCAGTCCAACGACAGCCTGGAACAGTCCCACTGCGGTCGCCAGAGTTACCTGGCCGGATTGCAGACCCAGACGGTACACAAACGTACTAAGCACATCCGAGTATTCGCGTACTGCCACATTTCCGATGATAAACGGCCTGTCAAAACTGATAGAAATCATGTTACCAACATTAATGATTAGCAAGGTAACAATCGTCGTTTTGATGCCTGGCAGGGAGATATGCCAAATTCTGCGCAAACGGCTGGCTCCGTCTACCTCGGCTGCTTCATAGAGTTCACGGTTAATGCCTGTAAGGGATGCCAGATACAAAATCGTTCCCCAGCCTGCGCTCTGCCACACGCCCACGGCGAGATACGTAAAGATCCAATAGTTTTTATCCGATAGAAATGGAAGCGGATCAAGCCCCATGCTCATTAACATGTTGTTAATGAATCCAGATTGTGTGCCAAACACCTGGAGTACGATACCACCAATGATAACCCAGGAAATAAAGTGCGGAATGTACAGCAGCGTCTGTGCCATCTTTTTGAACCAGGCAACTCGTAATTCAAACAGCAGGATGGCCAGAATCAGCGGTGCCGGAAAAGATACTAGCAAGTCTAGCAAGTTAAGCACAATCGTATTACGCAAGGCGGTGTAGAACCCCTGATTCTGAAACACTTCCTTAAACCCATCGAATCCAATCCACTCACTGCCACCGATTCCTTGGAAAAAGTTAAAATCCTTGAATGCGATCTGTACCCCATACATTGGACCGTATTTGAAAATGATGAAGTATAACATGGGCAACACAAGTAATGCGTACATTTGCCAGTTTCTGCGGAAATAAGTGCCTGTCTTCATAATGTTCCCCCCAAGTCATGAAGGATGTCTCATGGAAGGCGATCCTTACATCGCCCCCATGAAAAATCCTGTTCAATACGGCCAGACCTGTCTAACCTGCGCTATATGATGAATAATTACTTCATCGCTTTGTAAGCCTCCGTACGCTCATCAAGAACAGCTTGGCCTCCACTTGCCATATAATCACTCATCATACTGTTATACACAGCTTCAAAATCAGCCGGTTTGGAGATGGTTGTTTTCACAATAAACTCAGAGAATTTGTCTTTTAAGCCGTTACCATAACGAGATTCCGCTTCAATAGGTTTGGAGAAACGCACGGGTTGAATCGTATCCGTATTGGAGATGGCTACCGATTTACGCATGTCATCCCGATATTTGGGATCTACCTGAACGACATAAGCCTCTTCGTTTTTCTTTTCATCTCCGACATATTTTCCGTTTACAATGATGGCAATGTCACCAGAGTTGTAGATCCGACCAGCAATTTCAGGAGAAGCATCTTCTTTAATCTGTGGTACTCCGTCCACCAGTTCATAGTTCTCGTCTTTCACGCCGTATTGCAGATCAAACAAATTGTTGCCAGAAGCCATCCAATCCAGATATTTCATAGCCGCTTCTGCGTTCTGACTTGTTTTGGGAATCATGACATACATCGCATTGGGTGCATATGCCGGCTTGGCAAATTTGCCTTCCGAATTTTTGAATGCATCAATCGGTGTCATCACCGCATCAGGTTTATTCGTTTGCAGATTTTTATACGTACCTGAGATGTAAATCTCTCCTGCATCTTCACTGTAGAAACCTACTTTCCCGTTGGATACATCTTCCCATAGTTTTTTCTTGTCTTTATCCAGCCCGAAGTCTGCGCTCATTAATCCCTCGTTATACAACGTGTTCATATATTTCAGTGCATCTTTGAAGCCAGGGAGCAACGTTGGATAATCATTAGAGCCTAGCTGTTGAGTCAGTGTATATCTCTGTTCTTCCGTAAGAGGTTGAATGAAAGACCAGATCAATGGCTCATATTGCGCCGAAGCGATTGACATCCCCATGGGAATGAGTGCCGAGCCCACCTTGCCCGGGTCTTTCTCCTTGAATGCTTTCAGGGCGGTGTGCAATTCTTCAGCCGTTTGAGGCGTTGGCAGTCCAAGTGCATCCAGCCAGTCCTGCCGAACATAAGAAGCGTACTTTCCTAACACCAGACGTTTACCCGGAACTGCGAATTGTTGTCCGTCATACTGACCGTATGCCAGCGTGTCATCACCCAAAAATGTTTTCAGATTGCTTCCCTCTTTGTTCAGCAGATCAGTCAACTCTGTCAAACCGCCTTGTGAGGCATAACGATTAAATGTACCGGAATCATAAGTGAATACAATATCAGGCACTTCAGAACCACTTGCCATGAGCACGTTAAGCTTCTGCACTTCTTCTGAGCGGGGAACGGGAACAAATTGAACATCAATGTTGTTCGGGTCACCAAATTCCTTTTGAATGAAGCGTGTCAGATAACTATCGGAGATGGTGTAACCAGCCGGTGTATTTCCCCGGTCAAAAATTTCTACTTTCAACGTGGTTCTGTTCCCCGCCCCCGCTTCCCCGGATGATGAAGATGATGATTCACTGCCTGACGAACACGCGGATAATAATAGAGTGAATGCTGTTACCGCTGCGAGAATCGAACTTGCCTTTCCTGCCTTACGTCTTTGAAATAATTTCATTTGACCTTTCCCCTTTCGCACTCATTCTGTAATGATTCACATGATCGCCACTCCGTTATGGTTGTCCAACTTGTTGCACCTGTGAATGTCATTAATTATTACATTGTTTTCTGAAAATCGACAATAAACTATTTTCAAAACAGGATAAAGCTATTATCACGTTAAATAACCTACCTTTATAAACAATTTTCCTGACAATAAACTTTTTTCACACTGATTATGTTATATAAACTAACACGAATATAAGTTATTCTCACTCTTTTTCAGGTGGTAATTCACTCTAATTCGACAATCAACGACAAATACTAATCCATTTTCCTGATCTGCGCGCAAATAAAAAAGACCGCCTTATCCGCGGTCATTTCTAAACAATCTATGATGATGCTACCCGGCTAGTTTCTTGGAGCAAGATTAAAACGCACTTCTCCAAAAATCGTATCTACTGCGCTTCCTCCGAATCCATCCAGTACATACTCTTTACTCTTGTCGAGATGTTCCAGAATTAATACGTTCAGCTTCTCATCATCATGAATCCCGCCCAGCCTGAACTGTACAGGTAAGCTCAGATGCTCAGCTGTCTCAGTCATGATCTGAACAAGCTCTGACTCATGTCTGTTCCTACTGGTCATGTAGCTTCCCGCTGGAATGTCGAAAGAATATTGCAAACCATCTACGCTAAAACCGAAGGTACTGTTATCCGTTGTAATGTTAACTTCGCTACCCAGTTCCACGGAGCCCCAAACTTGCTGTCCATACTGATGCATTTTGTCCCCTCCTTTTGATATATGTATATATAGTTTAGAACATATTGTTTATTTTCTAACTGTGTTCTTACGTCATTTTTCCAGTAGCGTCACAAAAAAACTCCCCTACGACGCAACAGTGAACATGTACGTTGCTAAAGTAGAGGAGTTTTCAATAATAATGCTTCTCTTCATTGTTCTTCTTGTTTGCCATATTGCTTGCGATAATCCCCAGGAGTCACGCCAATCACACGTTTGAACACTCTACCAAACGAGATCGCATTAGCGTATCCCACTTGCTGGGCGATATCCTGAATAGCTGTATCCGTTGATGTTAGCATTCGGCATGCCTTTTCTACTCTCAATTTCACAAGAAAATCAACAAACTTCATACCGAACTCTTCTTTGAACAAATAACTCGCATATTTACCCGAGATTTGAAAACGGTCACTCAGGTGTTTCAGCGACAGATCCGGATCATCGAAATGCTCCTCAATGTATACGCGCAGCTCGTTTATCATCGCACGGTGACTTTTCGTTTCGTTAACGGCAACATAATTGCGATAGACCTCTTTGAGCCAATCCAGCAAAATCCCCCGAATGCCTTCGAGCGTATCGTCCTCCTGAATTTGCGAGCGAAGCCGCGCCAAAACCAGCTCATCAAATTGGTTTTGCAAACGTTCAGATAACTCCCCGAACTCACGCGCCATCATCTGGATCAACGATTGCAAGAGCATACGAATATCTTTATCGTTCATTTGGTCTTCATTGAACGCAATAAACATCTGGTCAAGCTGTGCTCGCCAGCCATCCCCCGTAAGCCTGAACTCCCGAACGATGTCTGCGAGCATTTGCAAATATTTATACGAATGCAGTTCCATGTGGCCTGGTAGTTGTTCACTGAGTACAATCGCATTCTGACCAAGGGTGAGCCGGTGCTGCAGAGCTGTGTCTGCACTGCTATAGGATCGAGTGATTTCTTCCCAGCCATTAACCGTCTGCCCGATTCCAAACGTAAACCGAATCCGGAAATGCTCAGCGATCCACATATGCAACTGTTTAGCCAAATCCATCAGCAGTTCACGACTCAGTCTTTCTTTTTCATTGCAGGCTACCACAACGATTAAACGCCGATTGCCAAACCATTCTGCCCACGCACCAAAATTGCTCTCTTTTTGCACCAGTTCCTTGAACACATTCATCAGTGCCATTTTCAGCGTATTGGAAGGAGCGGGCAGGTCTGCCCCATTCATCTCAGCTACCAATACAGCGGCGCACTGCGGTTCAAGAAACCTTTCCTCAAGCGGTTGCAAGTGACGAAGACGCTGACGGAAAGAATCTATACGTTCACCCTCCATCAAGTCCACAAGCAACTGCCTGCGATGAATCAGCAGATTCTCATGATGCTGTTTCTCGTAATCTACGGTTTGAGCAATGAGATGTTCAAGCGCCCGGTCGATCAGTGCAAGCTCGTTTTTGACAGAAGGTGCGGCATCCTCTTCATGCACACGGGGCTGTAACGCCTGAATGCGATTCATCATCAGTTGCATGGGTTTTACGTTTCTACGTGTAATATAGATCAGACCTGAGACCGCACCAGCAATGGTGAGAATACCAATTCCAATCCACACATAGGACACCAGCGATACCCATGAATATAACTGACCTGTCTGAATGCCACTCTCAAAGGTAAGTCCTAGCTTCTCAGCCTTGACCTGATTAAGGACATTCCCCTCCGCCGCATCAATCTGATGAGCCGAATATACGAGATCCCCATGACTATCCTTCACCTGTAGAAAAGAGAGATTCGCATCCGTCATATTGTCAATTTGCCTCTCCAAGGCATACATCCGTATGGTAATAACAAGCAGACCTTCACCACCCCAAGGCAGTGGTAGCCATTTATTCATGCTGATGACCTGTGAAGGGACATCAAATGAACGTTCTTTGTAGGATCTGGGCTGATTCCAACCCAGATTCAATTTATTTTTCAACGCCTGTTCGATATACGATTTATCCTCAAATTCCTCAAAACTTACCATTCCTCTAGGTGTAATAATGCTCGAATCCGACATTCGGTAGAGGTAAATCGACTGCACCATACCCTGTTGATCCACCATACGGTTCAGATCACTGGCTGCATCATAAATAAACTGACTGGACAATTGTCCTTTTTCGGCTTCCAAAAAACGACTGTACATTGTGTTCGTTACAATTTCATCCAGCAGTCTCATCTCAATATCGCCTAATGAACGCTCCAATGTGCTGACGATGTAATGTGTAGAGATCATATCCGCTTTTCTGGTTTCTTTTCGTGACAGTTCGTTAACAACCAGGAAGGAGAGAAAGATCAGAATGGAAATCGTGAGCAGAAATAGGGGGAAATATGAATAAATCAACCTGGTGTGCCATGTCCGCTTCAGATTTACCTTCATAGGCCTCAGTTCCTTCCGTTTCTACTTTAGTTTCTAACTCCATTTCTACTCTAATGGGTAGGCCCTTCTCTGCTCTTTGGCCTGTCTGCTGACGATATACAGAATGATTGCCCCCATTGCCGCACTGATGGTACAAGCCAGATACATCATTGACGGACCGCCAGTATCCAACAAATAGCCGTTAAGCATATTTCCCACAATGCCTCCGAGTCCTGCAAACACCATGTTAAACAAGCTTTGACCTGTCGCCTGCATCTCACGTCCAGTAACAGACGCCACATATTCCACTGCCGCGATATAGAAAAATCCAAATGACAATCCGTGCAACACCTGAACACCAATCATCACTTCAGGACTTGGCCACAACCATTGAATTCCCCAGCGTAACATGTAGGCTCCCGCTGCCAGCAACATGGTTCGTTCATGTCCCCACCTGCGTAACACATAAGCGGCTACCAGCATAGAGGGTACATTGGTGATGGAAGCGATCAAAAGAGCTGTACCCGTCAAGGCAACCGAGCCACCAGCCATCTGAAATGAAATAACAAAAAAGGAGTTAAATGCTGTAAGGGTCTGATTCACCAGAAAACAACCCGTGAGAAAGAGAAGGAACGTGCGATTTCGAAGTAATCTTGCCAAACCTACGGAGAAAGTTACCGAGGACGAGGAGATGCTCGTCTGCTTGGGGAGTGTGCCCGCCAGTATTGCGCTCAAGATGTTGAAAAACAGAAAGGGCAACCATAACATATGAATGGAAAACTGGGAGAGATACATCCCTGCAGCGAATCCGCCAACCCCTGTCCCCAGGCTCCCGAACAGCCGAATCATACCGTAAGAGGTATTCGCCGCTCTTGCTGCCGTTACCGCGTAGGAGTCAGCTACAGGTATCTGTGTCACTTGAAATATAGTGCACAAAGTATAAATCAAAATTAATATAATGTACACCTGAATATTATAAAAATACGCTAACGCTGCTGGAACAAGCAGGCTGACCACCAATACAAGGCGTGTCTTTTTGAATTTATCCACCAAAATCCCCCAGACTGGCTGGAGAATAATGGATATTAATGTTCCGAATGCCATGATGAATCCGGTATCCTTACTCGAAAAACCCTGAGCAACCAATATCGGATTGATGTAAGGGTTAAATATGCCTCCAGCAAGTCCCATAAACAGATATAAACCCTGCAATTTAATTAATACAGCTTTTGCTTCATTGAATTCGGCTTTTGTTTTTTTTGTAGTAGCCGTCATATGTCTATCGCTCATCCGGATCTCCATCCTTTGATTTCTGTAGTCTCTGTGTATGGTTTACTCCTATGACTTAGCCGCTACATACGTTCAAGGTGACGTCTAATGGAAGCTAGCGCCCCGATTGCCCCTGCTTTATTGCCAAGCTCGGCAATAACCACTTGGACCGGGAGCACAACATAACGTTTGAGTCTGGCCTGAACTTCATTCAGATAATAGGCTGGATTGGATGCAGCTACTCCGCCGCCGAGTACGATAATCGACGGGTTCAGCAGCGCCGTAATATTCGCGAGTCCTCTTGCCATATAACGCATAGGCAGTTCCAGAATTTCAAGTGCAGCTACATCGCCTGACTCCGCCGCCTTGAACACATGTCTTGCTTCAATCTGTTCCACTTCGCCTCCGGCCAGACTCCAGATCAGGGATAGTTCACTTCCCTTACCCGAATTAAAATAATGCCTTGCCCGCTCCGTAATGCCGGTCCCCGACGTCACTTGTTCAAATACACCGAAGGCATCACCATCTGCTACATATTCGGAACTCAGTCCCTCATCACCTGTGATAAAATGTCCTATCTCACCGGCCGCACCGTGCTGCCCACTGTGCAATTCTCCATTGAGCACGAGCGCAGCGCCAATGCCTGTACCTACGGTTACCATTACACTATGACGATGTCCTTTGGCTGCCCCCTGATCCACTTCTCCCATGGCCGCCATGTTCACATCGTTATCCAGAACGATCTTTCCGCTGTAGTACTTAGCGATTATTGGCCGAATATCTTCTTCAGGCCACTGGAATGCAGGAGCATTCCGAAGCACAGCTTCATCTTGCAAAATAACACCCGGGAAACCTAGCCCTACACCCGCGAGCCGATCCAAATCACATCCAATCTCTGCACAGAACGTTTTTAATTCCGTGAATAACCACTGGAAAAACAGTTCCGGTTGCTCCGCGGATTGTGTTGGCAATCTGCGCTCATGCACTTCTCCACCGCATTTCTGATTGGATAACAACATCAGTATTTTGGTTCCTCCGATGTCAATACCGGCGACCCATGAGCCTTTCGCTTCGAACCCTTCAAGCTGTGCTTCTGTCATTACACTTCCTCCTTGGCAGATCTGTTCTTTATTATTCGTAGTACAACGGTTCAAAAACTTATTTTCTTTGATTTCTACTCTTCAGTCGTCCCTTGTTTAAGCTTCATCAATGTATGTTGCAAAGCTACTTGCACAGCCCCTGTAACGACCGCTCGCTCTCCAAGATCCGAACATATCAGCTGTGGTTGCACCGGAAATTGTTCGGCAACAGCTTTCCTTAGCAGAGGTAACAATACATCACCATTCCCGCCAATGCCGCCTCCAAGCACGATTAATTCAGGGGCAAGCAACGTGCTAATCTGACGCAACGCCGAAGCGATCATCTGACTGTACTCCTTCATCATGCTTATAGCCCATCCCTCTCCGCTACGAGTCGCCGCAAAGATATCCTCAGGTTGCATGTCTGAACTTAAAAGGCCTTTTAAGTAATGTCGCTTCGCCAGTCTTATCAGCCCATCAGCCGACAACACATCTTCCAGACGGCAGCCATCCTGCATCCGCATCTCAGCTACTTCACCAGTTAGTCCCCCCAAGCCATGTAATAAATGACCCTGAACCATAATCCCTGCACCCGTTCCCGCCCCAATGGAGAAAAATATGAACAAAGGCGAATTCATCGCAGCTCCCTTTCTATATTCCCCGAGCGCAGCGAGATTCACATCATTGTCCAGCATAATATCACATGGAAAAGCACGAGCTAAGGCATCACGGGAGAAGTCCTGCTCCATGCCTGCAAGCGGGTCAACAATCCGGCTAATCTTGCCTGAGACAGGCAAGACAACACCTGGAATTCCAAACCCAATGCAGCGAAGATCACTCCACTGAAGGCGATTCTTCTGAAGCAGCTGATCCACATAGCTGTGTAACAAGCGAAGTACAGGCACCTCAGAGGGAACAGATGTCTCCTGTCCATCCTCGACTCCAGCCACTCCAGAGGACTGCACGTTTACTGAGTTGAACTGCACGTACTGACCTGGATCAATTGGCGGATAGGTATCATATGCAATGATTTGCCCATTCAGGTCAGACAGGGCAATTCGAATTCGTGTAGCCCCGATATCAATACCACAGACATAATAAGCTGTTTCATTAAATTGAATTAAAGTGGCTTTACGCCCTTGGGCATTGTCTGCCCGACCTGTCTCCTTCACCAGATTACGCTCAATCAGGTGCTCTACCGCTGATGATACTGTCGGTTTACTAAGTCCTGTTTGACGGCTGATATCCGCTCTCGACATGGAGCCTTGTGTAATCAAGGCATCCATAATCAAGTTTTCATTCAGATTACGGATATATTGCGGTGTGCCAGCCATTTTATCACCTTGGTTTCATAGTTAGTTAAGTTTCTTAACGAATTAAATTCAATATATCATCCTCATTGAAGTGTGTACAGCACATTTTCCGTAAATCCACAACGCAAAAAGGACCAAATGGGAATGGTTTCCCCACTTCGTCCTTATCCACGCTTGAACCTGTACAATATCATATATTATGACTTCGAAAGCTCGATAAAACCTTCCCCGAATACGTCGCGCACGTCATGAATGGTGATAAACGCAATCTCATCCTCTGCACGTACAATTTTCTTCAGCATTGGAACTTCTTGCTTGCTGATCACAATATACAAAATCTCTTTCGGATTCTTCGTATAATAACCGTGGCCGGACAGAACCGTAACCCCACGATCCATCTTCTCAATGACCTGCTTCGCGATCTGATCCTGCTTCGATGAGATAATCATAACTGCTTTTTTCGGATTCAATCCTTCAATAATAAATTCCATCGTTTTCGTTCCAACGAATAGCAATACAATCGTACACATCAAACCCTGTGGCCCAATGATAAAGTAAGAAGAGAATGCTACGATCAGATCAAAGAAAAGCAATCCGTAGCTGATATTCCAATCCAGGTATTTGTTCGCAAGCCGTGCCAGAATGACCGTGCCTGCCGTTGTTCCTCCTACTTTAACAATTAAACCGATCCCGAGACCTGCAAATACACCTGCAAAAATGGTATTAACCCACAGCTCATCTGATGCAATGCTCCAGCTTTCTGTCAGGTGCAGGAAGAGCGAGTTAAAGATAACCGCAATAATCGTATACACTGTCGTGGTTCGATCCAAAAACTTATAACCTACGAGTAGTAATATACCGTTGAGAATCAGGTTCATCAGTCCGGGAGACCAGTGAAAGAGATAGTACAAAATGATCGTGATCCCTGTTACGCCCCCCTCTGCCAGATCATTGGGGATGACAAACAAGTTTACCGCCAGCGCAAACAGAAACGCACCAGCCATAATAAATAAAATATCCGTGATTCTTCTTTTCATTCGGCGCTCCATCCAATCCATCCAAAAATAATAGCTTATCTAAATCTTCTAAATTAATCGCCTTACCTTAACTAATACATCTAAAAATAACCCTATACCTAATAACCTGTCATATACACTCCAGGATAGATTCTACCATGCTCTTCGCAAAATTTGTATACATAATACAAATTGTTGCGTCATTTGTGCAAAGGAAATTTGGAAACGTCATCTTTTCGCGCTCTGTATCATGTAAAACGGAAACAGACCATGACAAATGTCATGGTCCATACTTGATATTTGTCATTACAGCAGGCTGACGTTTGTGACTTACCGTCATGCGCGCATTCTTTTACAATTATAAAAACGCTTCCCAAAAGAGCATTATCGGGGATCGGCAGGGTACAGACCGCTATGGTTTGTACGCATAAGGAGGAACATGTATGAGTAGAGGCAAAGAAATGGCGCTAAAAAAAGAAGTTACACCTTTTGAAAAAAATGATCTCAAACTTAGCATTCGTCAATTAATCAATACATTAGTCCCGCTCTTTGTATTATGGGCAGCTGCATATTACAGCTTATCGATCTCGTACTGGCTTACGTTCCCTATTGCATTAGTGGCATCGGGATTCGTGCTTCGAACGTTTATTATTTTTCATGACTGCTGTCATGGCTCATTCTTCAAAAGCAAGCGGGCTAACGATATTCTCGGCACCATCACGGGCGTATTAACCCTGACCCCCTACCAGCAATGGAAAGCAGAGCACTCGATCCACCATGCGACAAGCGGCAATCTGGATAAACGCGGTGTAGGCGACATCTGGGTTATGACCGTCGATGAATATAAGGCTGCTACACCTTGGATGCGTCTCTTCTATCGTGTGTATCGTAACCCAGTGATCATGTTTGGCATTGGACCGATCTATGTGTTTCTGTTTGCCTATCGTTTTAACCGCAAAGCGGCAAGACGCAAGGAAAGAATTAATACCCATTTAACAACGATTCTAATCATTGCTCTGTATAGCTTTATGTGCTGGTTGATTGGATGGCAAGCTTTTGTCATGGTGCAAGCACCCGTATTTTTCTTCTCCGGTTTCTTTGGCATCTGGCTGTTCTACGTACAGCACCAGTTTGAAGAAACATATTTCGAACACGAAGACGAATGGAGTTATGTCAAAGCTGCAGTAGAAGGAAGCTCCTATTACAAGCTGCCGAAGTTGCTACAATGGATCAGCGGAAATATTGGATTCCACCATGTGCATCACTTGAGCCCACGTGTGCCGAACTACTATCTGGAAGAAGCACATAACTCAACACCGCCTTTGCAGAAGGCCACAACGATCACACTACGTTCCAGTCTGGTTGCACTCCGCTTCCGTCTGTGGGATGAAGAGCACAAACAATTCATCAGTTTCAGAGAGCTGAAACAAGCATCACGCAAAAAGTATATTCCGAATCCTATTCGGGTAACTAATCAAGCGGGTCTGACAGAGAAGCCTTAGGCTCTGTCGGATTCGTTTTCTTGTATTCGGACAGCAGTCATGCTACAGTCAGGCTAAAGTCCAGTAACACCTTTTTCAAGGAGGAGAATGATATTCAGAAGTGGTCGCAACTATTTTATAAAAATACAGGGTTGAATCCATATGTATGGCTTGTTTTTTTCATTCTGCCCTTCTACTACATCTCTCAATATTCGCAATTGTGGACACTGGTAACTGGTATTATCATTATTCTTGTATTTTTCGTGTGTTATCTACTGGCCTTCATTACCAAGGGCTGGCAGGTCTACATGTGGATCGGACTACTGATTGCCATATCCATTACGATGACGATTGCATATGATTATGCCTATTTCTCATTATTTCTCGCTTTTTTTATTGGCAATATTAAAAATAAAGCTGGATTTTTCACCCTTTACTCGGTAAATCTCGGTGCAAGCTTCCTTACGGTCAATTATGGTTTTATCAATCAAAACTCAATGCTGCTCAGCCAGTTTCCATTTGTCTTTATCAGCCTGATGGCCTCTATTCTCCTACCGATTAGCACGTACAATAAAAACAAGCGAGAGCAACTAGAAGGCCAGCTGGAAAGTGCGAACAAACGGCTGGACGATCTGGTGAAAATGGAAGAGCGTCAACGGATTGCACGAGACTTGCACGATACACTGGGGCAAAAGCTCTCGCTGATCGGTCTCAAAACAGATCTGGCCAAGCGCTTGCTTCGCAAAAATCCGGATCAAGCCATCATTGAACTGAATGAACTTAGACAGACAGCAAGCACAGCTTTGAAGGAAGTTCGCGAGATGGTTACAACGATGCGCGGAACGCAACTTGTGGATGAGATGTTCCGGGCGGAGCAGATTCTGAAAGCCGCTTCCATTGAATTTATTTTACAAGGCAACCCCAAGCTACAGGACACCTCTCAATTAAATGAAAATGTGCTCGGAATGTGTTTAAAGGAAGCGGTGACCAATGTAGTCAAACACAGTCAGGCTACAAGGTGTATTATTGGAATTGAAGAAACCCCTTCCCACAATGTCTTAACCGTAGACGATAATGGGATAGGCATGGAGCGCACGCGCAAGCAAGATCGACGCGGAACGGGCATTCTCGGCATGAAAGAACGACTGGAATTTGTGAACGGCTGCATGGACATTCGGTCAGGTACAGGAATCGAAGGTACATCGCTGATCATCCATGTGCCCAAGCTGGTACGCAAACCGATAAAGGAGGCAGAAGAATGATCAGAATCGTCATTGCTGAAGATCAGCGCATGATGCTAGGCGCATTATCTTCGCTACTTAATCTGGAGGAAGACATGGAGGTTGTTGGACAAGCTAGCAATGGCCAGGATGCTCTTGCGCTCGTACAACAACATACGCCTGATATCTGTTTAATGGATATCGAAATGCCTGTTAAGAGTGGGTTAGAAGCTGCCGAGGAACTCAAAGGCATGAACTGCAAAGTCATTATTCTTACCACGTTTGCCAGAACCGGATATTTCGAACGTGCGCTTAAAGGCGGTGTTCGCGGTTATTTGCTTAAGGACAGCCCTATAGAAGAGCTCGCCGAAGCGATTCGTCAAGTGATGAATGGCAGACGCATCTTCGCTCCTGATCTGGTCGATGAAGCTTATGTAGAGGAAAATCCATTAACCGAACGTGAACACGCTGTACTTGGCCTCATGGCTGACGGAAAAAACACAAAGGAAATTGCCGGACACTTGTTCATTACAACGGGCACTGTTCGGAATTACATCTCGATTATTCTTAACAAATTGAATGCAAGTAACCGCATTGAAGCGATCACCCGTTCCAAAGAAAAAGGGTGGTTTAAGTGAAGGAGCCGGTAATGGACGCAAACGATAAACGGTCCCCATTACCTTGCATCAGAAACGCAATAACCAAAAAGGCTCGGCTCAAGAAGGTTCCTCTTGTGCCAAGCTTTTTTTGCTTATTTGCCTTTGGTTTGACTGTTCGCGATCATCATTAAGATACGTTATGCAATAAGCCATCATTTTACCGACACAACCATGCCAAGCGCATCCAGTGGAACTTGGTCTGTTTTCAACTGATGAATTCGTTTGCCGTCTTGCCATGAAATTGCAACACGCACGCTTTTTCCGCCACTAGCATATTGCACGTCCACAAATCCTTTGTCTTTGGGGGCAGGAAGCGTATGTGACTCCAGATACTCAACCATTTTCTTCGCAATCCCTGGGTTGTTCATCTGATCCTCAGACACAGATCGAATCTGTAATGTCCACCGGCCCTCTTGCCATGTCAGATACTGACTCCCTGCGGCACCTTCGACCATACCTTTGATACCGTGTCCCAGATCCACACTCATATCCTTCGGTATGTTTTGCACATCCGTTTGAGGGAATAAGTCCGTTTGATCGGGATTCTCATAGGTTTTCACTTCATAACTGGCTAACCAAGGCGTTTTACTGTTTGACTTCGTAAATGAGGGATCATTTAAAGTCGTTGGTTTGTCTCCTGTATAGAAATTTACATGTGAAGCATCTATCGTATTTGTTGTAATGGCTGCGCCCAAATACTGACCCTTAGCTAATGGGAAGGTTGTCGGAAGTGACACATCCTGATTCTTCAACTCATTACGAACAGCCTTTACTACTTCGTCAACATCGGATAACTCTGAATGAGTTGTACTTTCATTCGTGCTTGAATTGGCTGTGCTGTCTTTGCCCGTTGAAGCAGAAGAATCATCGGAAGAAGCGGAGTTCCCGCTGCCAGACTGCGTTTGCTCACTACCGGTTGTTGTAGATGGTTGCCCACTTGTTGATGGCTGATTGGAGTCTGGCCCTCCGCATCCAGCCAGCGCGAGCACAACGGCTGTCGTCACCGGAATGGTCATCCATATCGATTGTTTTTTCATGATGTATACCTCCTAATGATTGCACCGGCCCAGTTTCTAGTTTTTCGTTTCAAGTAACCTGTTCTCAGCGCTTGTCATTCCAGAAATTCACCGGTTGCACATTTTTGGTTAAAATTTCGAATTGATATCCTTCAGCCTTCAATGTTTTCAATACTTGAGGCAGTACTTTCAACGTAGCCTCCTGATCATGCATAAGTACTACTGGCGTGGTACCATTTTTGTGGACGTTGTGAACTTGCTGCATGACATTGTTGTAAACTTTCTGATGATCCTTTTTGTATTTCCAGTCGAGTGAGTCAACATTCCAATCCCACAGATGAAATCCTCCCTGCGCAAGAAGCACGTTACGGTAAGCAGGTTTCAAATAAGGTTTACTGCCATAGGGCGTGCGGACAAGACTCGTTTTAACACCGGCAACCTTATTCAAGCTTTCATTGGCTTGTTGCATTTCTTTCAATCCGCTGTAAGCATTTTTATAAAATTTGCTTGGCACATGGGTTACACCATGCAATCCAAGTCCATGTCCTTCTTTGACAATACGCTTCGTTGCTTTCTGATATTGCTCCATATGAGGCCCAAGCATGAAAAAGGTAGCTTTAACTTTATATTGATCCAAAATATCGAGAAGTTGATCGGTATGTGCTGTAGGGCCATCATCAAAAGTCAGATATAAAATTTTCGTACTGGCCTTAGAGTTTGATTTATCGGCGGATGACGCTGTGGCCGATGCAGACTGTGGCAACAATAACAACGGAAACAGAAGTAAAATAGCAAGTGTAGCAACGAATGATTTACGAAGTTGTAGCATAATAATAGTCTCCCTTGTGTGTGTTTTTACCCGGGTGTGTGTATCCTCTTAACTCGTATCCCTTGGCGATTAATTTTAATAGTATCAGAGACACCTTTTATTCTTCTCGCTTCAAAGGCTACGGATGAGTTACACTTTTGTCAGATAAACTTAAAAATTAAAACGATTTTGATAGATTTGATCTCCAACCTAGCATCTGTATCCATAGATCAATGTTGACATATTATTTATTACCCTATTTTTATATTCTGATAGACTTATAATGAATTTAGGAGGATTGAACACAGCAAAAAAGCTTGCACGAATGCAAGCTTTCTTCCGTATACACCACAATCTGAGTGGAGCACTGACCATTTTATAAAATGACTTGGCACTCCTTCTAGGGATACAGTAGTAGGCTATACGGTATGTAATGTTACGAATATACGCTTTGACGTTTAGCTCTGCTTACTCCGCAGGAGCCGTAAATGAACGTTTGCTGAACTCTGCATCCAGCATGTAGAAGGCGTTGCTGTCATTCTCAATGCGGCGCAGCTTCTGAATGATGTTATCAAACAAAGCTTCCTCTTCAACCTGTTCATCGATGAACCATTTCAAGAAATACATGGTTGCGTGTTCACGCTCATTCAGCGCGATATCCGCCAGCGCATAAAATTTCTTCGTGTTTTGCTGCTCGTGTGCATAACCGTGTTCAAACACATCCAGCATGGAGTTGTATTCGTTTTTCGGTTCAGGCATCGCAGCCAGTGTAGCACGATGTCCGCGGTCATTCAGAAATTTATAAATTTTCATGCCATGGAAACGTTCTTCTTCCGCTTGTACAAGGAAAAAATTGGCGAATCCATCCAGGCTTTTGCTGGAACAATACGCAGCCATCGCCATGTATACATGAGCAGAGTAAAACTCGAAGTTCATCTGCTCGTTTAAAGACGCAGTCAGTTCTTGACTCATGAAAAAACACCTCTTTCTGTGGGAATGTTTTCATTTTAACACAACACGAAAGTAGCTTGCATCCGATTTTCTACATTATTCGTCAAAGGACGAATTCACGGAACATAATAATAAAAAAGCTCTGCCATGACGGCAGAGCTTTCTTTTATCATTTTTATAAAATGATTATACCAAGAACGCTTTGGAGATGATTACCAACAGGATGAACAGAACGAGAATCGCGCCTACAGAAGTGAAACCACCATAGCCGTAACCTCTTGTTTCTCCACCTAAAACTTCGCTCATTGATTGTACCTCCTCTGCAACAGGTATGGGTTATCTTATGCAGAGAACAAAACTTTGACAGGGCGAATGCCCCATTGTTAAAATTCGTTTGAATTCATTTTGAATCAGTACCGTGGCGACTGCACCTGCATGATATCCATAAAAGGCACCTTCGCCGTGAATTCCTCTTCCGTATGCTCAACATGTACAAGGCGTGTACGCGAATCCATTTTTACAATAATGCCCTGCACCTGCTCCTCCTTACCCCAGACGGTCAATAACACTTCTGAGCGCTCATGAAAAGCCTCCACAAGTTGATTCCCTAATTCCTCCAGTTCGAACTCATCCCGTGTGGGTCTTTTTGCGACTTTTGCTTTGGCCAAAACAGCTACCTCCTCTACTACGACGTCCCGATTCCACGGTTGCTTGCCGAGTGCATATTCAATTAGTATACCATTCATTTACGTTTGTGTAATGTCATGACACCTTTTTTTCGGTAAGTTCCTTCGTATATATTCAACTTGTATTCACTTCCCATCATCTCTTACTCATCCTGAGCTTCAACCAGTATGGTATATTCGTTCGATCTAGTCTCTCCTGAGCGTCGTTGTGCATTCCACTCATACGTGTAGAGGGCCGTCAAGGTCCCTTGCAGAATACCCGTTTGCTCAGGAGCAAGTTGAACAAGATAAGCAAATTCTTTTACCGATCCTGCGCCGAGCTCACCAATGTGAAGATACCTTGGAGTCGAATATTCGGGGACATTTAACTGCATCGGACCACTCTCCTGTCCCACCCATTTAGCTCCCTGAGGCAGAATATTGCCCAACTGCACGCGTGCAGGCAACGAACCCGTATTACTGACACTTACGTTGAAAGTGACCGTGCCTCCCTGCTCAACAATAGGGGGAAATACCTCCACATGAACCTGAATAACAGGCAATCTGACCTCCAGAACAGCTTCATTTGAGATAAGTCTGCGTTGAACTGTACGAGAATCCGGCAAGCGGAATGTGTATAGTAATACGGCGCGATTCACATAACTGTGTTGCGTGGAAGTCACTGCCCCAGCCACTTTGTTTTCCACCTGAGCCTCAAATTGAATATGTAGCTCGGAGCGGGCAGTTAATGTGCCCAGGTTTATCCCTGTATTGGGGTTCGAACCTGGACGTTTGACTCCGTTCCAGCTGAGACTACCTTCAACAAAGACCAGCGCCGCAGGCAAAACATCCTGTAGTTTGGCATCCACCGCATAATTGCTTTGGTTGGACACGGTGATATGATATTTCGCCGTATCTCCTGGTGTCGTTATTACAGGTGAGACCGTTTTGACAACAGAAATTTGAGGTTCAACAATAATCAGTGTGACCACATTGGAATATACAACTTCTTGTTTCCCCGCAGTAATGTATTTTAGGACAGCTTCACTTGATAATTGATCCGGCGCTTGCGAACCTGTCACCTGGGTTACAGTTACCTGTACTCGATACTGCACCCGAACCACACTTCCTGGCCCAATATCACCAAGATCAATTCCAGCATCCGGTGTGACTTGTGGTGCGAACATATCGTTAATCGTCACACTTGCCGGGATAAAGATGGCACCTTGGGGTAACCTCACTGTTAATACGGCATCTGTCGCCGCGGCAAACCCCGGATTGCTCACCAGCACCGTATACATCAAGATATCTCCAGCAAACGTGTTACTTCGGTCCACTTGCAAACTTACTTCGAGCCGCGATGTTTCGATACGAACTTCAACAACGTTGGACTTTTCCGTCCCGTTAACCGTTCTGCTCTCTGTTGTGACAAACTCATATTTCACTTCCGCCTGGTTCAATAGCGTGAGATTCTCAGGCACTCGCACAATAACGACTTGAAAATGATAGGTCAGCACTGCACCAGGTGCTATTTCTGAGGGAGGTAATCCCTGCGCGGGAGAGACTCCCGGCAACGGGATGCCATTCCTCAGCACGCTGTTCGGCAGAAGCGAGGTTTCCTGAGAGATCGGGTCTACCACACGGACAATTGCCGTGCGGTTTCCGGTGTTTACAATCTCAATCTGATAAGTCAGAGATTGGCCCAAGGCTGCTGTCGTTACATTGCATTGTTTGCTTACCTTGATCCTGGGGCCGATCCATGGTGTCACAACGGTGTTGGAATAAGCCACCTGTTCCAGTTCAGTCGTACCCGAGCTGAATCGAACCAGGGACTGATTCTTTAACCAGTGGGACAACGTACCTGGAATTTCGCTCATATCACCACAACCTCTACATTGAATGTAACTGTAGTAGAAGCTCCAGCAGCAATGGAACCTAAAGTTATACCCGTATTCGGATTACCCGTCGGTCTCGCCACACCGTTCACGACAACGCTCCCCGGCACAAATACAGTACCGACAGGTACCGGGTCGACCATGACCACGTTGTTCACCGTTTCGATGCCACTATTGGTCACAACTACCGTATAGGTGATTACATCACCAACGACAGCATCAATCGCACTAGTGCTCTTGGCAACAACTACATTTGGAGCTGATACAGGAATGATAAGTACATTGGATGATACCGTTCCCGATAGTACGCGACCGTCTGGCGGACTAAACGTATAGTTTGCGACTGCTTGGTTGCGGAGTTGCTGATTTTGAGGCAACGAATCGACTGTTACGCCCAGGGTGACCGTAACATTTACAGAGCCACCAGGAGGAATATTGCCTACGACGATACCCGTTTCGGGATTAGCCCCCGGCTGCGGAACACCATCGATCAGAACGCTGTTCGGGAGAAGCACCGCACCGGTTGGAATGTTATCTGTTAATGTAAGATTGGCAACAAGGTTACCGCTGTTGTTAATTGTAAATGAATACACGATGTCGTCACCAACCGTAGCGTTGGATGTGCTTGCTGTTTTGGAAACGGCAATAATGGGCTGATAGATCGGAGTAACAATCGTATTGGAATACGCTGCTCCGGAGAACACACCTGATGTAAAACTTACGGAAGACTGGCTGCTGACTTGCGGCGGTGTCGGAAGTGAGTTAACACGGACCGCGTAGGATACCGCAACCGACTCTCCCGGAGCCAGCGTACCGAGTGCAATGCCAAGTGCCGGGTTTGCCAAAGCCCGAGGTATGCCGTTAACCAGTACACTTCCCGTAACAAAAGTGGTCGCCGGATCAATCGGGTCTGTCAGGACGATATTATTGACTGGGTCTATACCACTGTTGGTCACAACCATCTCATAAACAATGGTGTCGCCTACGACGGCATCTGTAGAAGTTGTTGTTTTCACAACAGTGACATTCGGTGCAGAGACCTGAATGATCAGAGCGTTCGAAGTAATGCTTCCCCCAAGTGTTCTTCCATCCGGTAGCGTGTACGTAAAGGTTGCTGACGCCTGATTTGTAATGGACTGGCTTACGGGTAGCGTTGTGATGACGATTGAAAAAGTAACGATGGTCGTGGTGGATACCACACCAAGTGAAATTCCAGAAGCAGGGTCAGCGCCAGGCGCCGATGCCCCATTAATTACGACACTGTTCGGCACAAACTCTGTACCGGCAGGAATCGTATCCGTCAGTGTCACAGAAGCACCATAGTTTCCGGTATTTGTGACAGCAATGCTATAGATTACTGTATCCCCCACCGTGGCAATAGCTTGATCCCCTGTTTTGACTGCAGCCAAAATAGGCTGGTATACCGGGGTCGATACTGTATTGGAGAACGTAGTCGCAGAGAATGCTCCTGAGGTAAAACTTACCGTTGATTGATTGTTCAATACTGCTGGTGAAGGCAGACTCGTCACACTTACACTAAATACAACGGTTACGGTAGCTCCAGGTGCAATGGAACCCAAAGTAATGCCTGTGGAAGGATTTGCATTAGGACGAAGCACCCCATCCACAAAGACACCGCTAGGCGCGAGTACTGTACTTGCAGGCAAAGCATCGGTAAATATGACATTGCTGACATTGGCGATTCCATTGTTGGTCACTGCAATGCTGTAGGTTACGATATCACCCACAGAAGCGGCTGTGGACGTGGTAGATTTAACAACATTTACGTCAGGAGCCGACACCGGGATTGTCAGTACATTAGACAGTACGGATCTGTTGATAGTTCTCCCATCTGGCAAGGTGAACGATAAAGCAACTGAAGCCTGATTCACAAGTTGTTGCGGGCTTGGAAGTGTATCTATGACAACCGAAAAAGTAATCGTCGTTGTCGCTCCGGCTGCAACCGTCCCGGCAGAAATACCCGTTGTCGGACTGGCAGCTGGCAGTGGCTGACCATTGACGATAACACTGTTCGGCACAAGCACTGTGCCTGCAGGCAAATTATCGGTCAGGTTAATCTGCGCTCCATAATTCCCCTGATTATTCACACTAATCGTATAACTGACCGTATCACCTACGGTGGCATTCTGAGTACTGGCTGTTTTCTGAGCGACTAATACGGGCTGGAATACCGGAGTTAAGACGGTATTCGAGAACGTTGTACCCGAGAATGTTCCGGAAGTGAACGTAACCGTTGACCGATTACTCAACTGATTATTCGTAGGAATTCCGTTAACAATGACGCTAAATGTAACGGTTGCCGTTCCGCCTGGAGCAAGGGTACCTAGCGGTATTCCTCCTGACGGACTTGCTGCGGGTTGTGCCACACCATTTATCGTTACAGTGCCTGGAACAAATGAAGCCCCTGACGGAATCGGGTCTGAGAACTGCACACTGTTCACAGGCGCAATACCGCTATTAGTCACCAATACGGAATAAACAATAGTGTCACCTACGGTTGCAGCTGTAGATACCGTGCTTTTAACTACACTTACATTAGGCGATGAAACCGGAAAAGTAAGTGTGTTGGACGTTGCTGTTCCTGTCAACGTTCGCCCGTCAGGCGGCGTAAATGTAAACGTCGATGAAGCAAAATTGCTAAGTTGTTGCGGAGATGGCAAAGAATCCACAACAACCGCAAACGTTACAATGGCTGTTGCCCCTGCCGCTACAATACCTACCGGAATGCCAGCGCCTGGCGTAACTCCCGGCTGTGGTACACCCGAGACAACAACACTATTAGGCACAAGGGTTGTCGCTGCCGGGATCGTATCCGTTACGGTAACATTGGCTTGCAGATTTCCGGTATTGCTCACCGTTATCGTATAAACAACAGTATCTCCCACGGTAGCATTGATGGTGTTTGCCGTTTTGACTAGTGCAATTTGCGGCTGTATGACAGGGGTCTGTGTTGTATTGGAAGATGATGAACCCGAGAAAGAGCCGGAAGTAAAGCTGACCGTCGACTGATTGTTAATCTGGGAAGGGATCGGCATAGTTATCCTCACCTCAAAAGTTACGGTAACTTCAGCTCCCGGGGCCAAAGTACCGATTGGGATGCCGGCGGTCGGATTGGAGAGCGGTGAAGCAGCGCCGTTCACCAGGACACTTCCGGATATAAATGGGGTGTTCGAAGGCAGCGGATCGATAAAAATGACGTTATTCACAGCGGTGGTTCCATTATTTCGAATCACAGAAGTATAACGGATCACATCTCCAGACACCGCATAATCAGCATTATCCGTTTTAACAATGCTGACGTTCGGCAAGGACACCGGGATCGTAACCGTATTGGATGGAACAAAGCCTGCAATAACTCTTCCGCTCGGCAGTGTATAGTTATATGAGGCAACTGCCTGGTTAATTAACTGTCTTGGATCAGGCAGACTTGTGACGGTTGACAGAAAAGACAGCGTCACGGACGCTCCGGCAGCCAGTGTTCCCAGACTGATTCCTGTATTCGGACTCACACCTGGAGCCGGGTTTCCATTAATCAAAACACTGTTTGTCACAAATATGGCCCCAGCAGGAACAGGATCGGTCAGGGTAACGACTGCAGGAATATTGCCGGTATTGGTAATTTGAACATTGTAGTTGAATGTGTCTCCCACCGTCAGACTTGACGTACTTGCTGACTTCAGCACTTGAATGACCGGTTGATAGACGGGGGTGTTCACGGTTACTGATGAAGACACACCATTAAAGCTGCCTGAAGTAAAGGCGGCACTTGCCCTGTTACTCACGACACCTGATGAGGGAATAGCAGTAATTCTAGTCTGATACGTCACTGTGATACTAGCGGAATTACTCAAAGTCCCCAAGGCGATACCTGCGACAGGACTGGCATTACTTTGCACCACCCCGTTCACTGTAACCGTTCCCGCTATGAATTCGGAGCCGGCTGAAGGTATGTCGGAGAGCACCAGATTTTGTACAGCACCCCCACCAGCGTTTGTGATAACAACCCTGTATGTGAGAGCATCTCCAACTGTGCCATCTGTGGTGTTTACTGTTTTCGACAAGCTAATATTAGGTGCTGAAGCAGGGATACGGACGATATTGGAACTGGAGCTGCCAGATAGATTTCGGCCACTTGGAAGCTGATAGGTGTAAGTGGAGAACCCCTGATTTTCTAATACAGGTGGAGAAGGAATAGTAGTTAATGTGGCTCGGAATATTACAGTTGCGCTTCCTCCAGGCAAAATACTTCCCAGTGTAATCCCCGTCAGTGGACTTGTTCCTGGTCTAGCTGTGCCGTTAACCGTTACTGAATCCGGCACAAATGTAAGGCCCGCCGGAATCGTATCTGTCACATTGACTTGAGCCGCAATATTCCCTGTATTGCTGACAACGAGTGTATAAGCAAGCTGATCTCCCTGTGTTGCATTGGTCTGACTTGCCGATTTCACAATGTTAATCACAGGCTGATATACAGGTGTGGTTATTGAGTTGGAATTGGATATGCCTGTAAATGCTCCTGAACTGTAAGACACAGAGGCCCGGTTAAGAAGTGATCCTCCTGTTGGTACAGACTGCACACTTACTTGAAAAGTCACCGTTGCGGAGGTCCCTGCATTTAATGTTCCCAGAGCGATTCCGCTGGCGGGGTTAGCTGACGGCACACTTGTACCCCGAACCGTGACACTTCCAGGGACAAAGTTCAGCCCTGTTGGAAGACTATCTGACAATATTGCATTCGTGATTGGCTGTATGCCCCCGTTGGTCGTGACCACTGAATACGTGAAGGTCTCTCCGACAGCAACATCCGTAACCGTTGCTGTTTTGAGAACCGTCACATTCGGCAGAGTTACCGGGATGGTTAGTGTGTTTGATGCCGCTGAGCCCGTGATGGTTCTTCCGTCTGGTGAGTTAAACGAATACGAAGCAGTCGCCTGATCAACCAATGTGGGCGGTGTTGGCAGGTTGGTTACCAGCACTTGAAACGTAATGGTTGTCACACTCCCTGCTGCCAGTGTACCCAAATTGACACCCGCAGCAGGATTGGCTCCTGCCACCACCGTTCCATTGACACGGAAACTACCAGCTACATAGGAACTGCCAGCTGGGATATTATCAGCAATCGTCACACTTGCTCCTACATTTCCTCCATTCGTCACCTGAAGCGTATAGGTCACCTGATCGCCTACCGTTGCATTCGTGGTATTCGCTGATTTTACGATAGAGAGATTCGGTGAATATACAGGAAGTGTTGAATTATTAGAAGGAATAACCCCACTAATTACCGGACCACCAGCAACACTTTGAAAAGTAAATGCGGCATTCGCGGAATTGACGAGTTGTAATATACTTGTATCGTTTGTAATCTGAGCTCGGTAAGTGACGACAACACTGCTATTGAGCGCCAAAGAGCCTAAAGGTATACCTGATGTCACATCCAGTGTTGGCCTGGACACCCCGCCTACCGTAATGCTTCCAGGTACAAATGTTAAACCGGCAGGTAGCGTATCCGACAGAACCACACTGGCTGCACTAGCTGAGCCACCATTCGTAATGGTCGCTGTATACGTGACTGTATCTCCGGCAACTGCGCCCGTTGCTGTAAATGACTTCGCCACCGTAATCCGTGGTGCGTTAATATCGACCTGAATGGCGTTACCATTCACGATGTACGCATCGCCAGATGTGGTAAGTGTCAATACTGCTGAAGACTGATTGTTAATCAGCCTTGCTGACACATCCACATTGGTAATATCCCAGCCCTGACGTCCCCCGACGATATTGGTTCCGGGTGCTCCATTGATCTGGTTGCGAGTTCCAAAGGTACCTGTCGTATTCAGGGCACCTGTATCTCCATTAATCTGTGACGCAAAAAAATTGGCCGCTAGATTGTTGGGCCCGGACAAGGCGACTGAAGTTGCGGATGTCGCTCCAAATAACGCCTGATCTCCTGTGCGGTTCGCATCCCCCTCCTGCGCACTGAACAGCGCTCTGCCCCCCAAAGCTCCTGAGATGGGTGTTGCAAAGCCTGTAAGCGTCGTAACAACCGGTGCCGAACTCGCTTGAACCAGTACTCCTCCCGCACGTAAAGACATGTTACGAAAAGGTAGATTTCCATTTTGATAAATAACGCCCAGCGTCCAGCCTGCATGATTCGCTGTAGCATCATTGGTAATCACAATCGTTCCTACGACTCCCCCGGTGACATATGTACCTGCTCCCCCATTTTGTACAAGGGTGGTAACGTTAGCCGATCGGACATACCCCGCTGCGTTGTTGCCAAGGTCAAACTGATTATATGTGGCCGGATCAGGCGTAACACTGGTTGTGCCCGCAGGGGTAGTAAACGTAACCGGGTTATTGATTGCCGAACTGAGGTTAACCGTCCCGTTAATATAACTTCCGCCCCAGATCAACTCCGCATAAAGAACAGTACTTCCCGCAGGCAGAACCAGAATCGCTGCTGAACTGTTGCTTTGGTACAGACTGGTTGTACCTGCCGGGTACGTTCCATAAGTGGAAGCCGTATTAATCGTTGTAAATCCTCCGATACTGTCTTGCGTCCCTGGCACTCCTGCCGTGTCAGAACGGCTTAGTCCAAGTGTATTGCCCGTGAACGTAATTGCACCTGTAGCGTTGACAGTTGAACGAACGACAAGAGGAATGGATTTCACCTCCCCTTCAGCGGAAAATGGGAATTCTGCAACAGAGCCTGTTATCAGTCTATGATGCAAAGTCAGGGAATTTGTATGTCCACTTCCGAAAGTTTGGATATTCATTGGATTATTATGTAAGGTTTATTATCATGTTTAAAATTTTATCCCTTGCGTTTTGCCGATTCTATCTTATAATCTACTTATACGAGAGCAATCTGTCGTATCATTTTGATGCAGTCAGCGGTGATTTATGAACAGTTCAGCAGAACATAGCAGACATATTCCAAGAGAGTATGAGATCAAGCATTCCAAATGGTTACGTAAAATGCTTCATGCTTATTGGGTCGTTGTTATTGTACATTTTTTAGTTCAGATTGGTTGTTATCTTTTTTTGAAATATGATCGCGCCCCCCTGGATTTCATCGTAAACGTTTTATTTTGGCCCACAGTTTTAGCTGTTTTTTGTATTTTGCTCACCAGTTATATGGATCGAAAATTTCCTTCCTGTTCGTTCACTACAATGTCCATAACCAGTACAGTAATTGCCTGGACCATTATTCATGTTAATTACGACATTCGAATTATGCCAGCCATATGTCTTTTACCGATCTTTGCCTCTGTGTTGTTTTATGACAGCAAACGCGTTTGGTTCATTTTTTCATTACAAGTGGCAGGATATGGTCTTCTACTACTTGACCCGGTGTATCGTGCATATCTTAGCTCCTTTGACATGGTTTCCATTCCGATATTTCTGATCCTGGCCACCTATGTGGCACAAATCATTGTGACTACCGGCATCGAAGTACTGGACGATTTGCAGACAAGCATGAACGCCAAGGAAGACCTTATCGTCAGAAATGCCATCATTGCAAAACAGTCTAAAACAGACGGGTTAACGAATCTTTATAATCAGAGCTCGTTCAAAGATTATTATGAGAAGGCATTTGAGTACGCCAATCTCGGGATGAGTCTGCATTTGGCGCTGATCGATATTGATGATTTTAAAGTGATCAATGATACGTATGGTCATCGTGTGGGCGACATCATTTTGGAAAAGGTGTCCTTGATCATTCAGGAGAGCATCACGGCTAGTGACATTGCTGCGCGGTATGGCGGTGAAGAATTCGCTTTGTTAATGTTCGAACAATCCTTTGAACAAGCTTATGATCTGGTTGAACTTATCCGGCAAAAAATTTCATTAATGGGCCATCTGGAACTTGGGGGTGCTTCCATCACCGTAAGTATCGGCCTCAAAGGATACAACCTTGATTTGAGTAAAGATAAGTTGTTTGAAGATGTGGATGCTTGCCTGTATGCTGCCAAACGTACTGGTAAAAATAAAACCGTAACCTCACTAGTTCCAGCATGATGATTAATGAGAAAGTAAATTGAAAAAAGTTGTGTGGTGTACACCCGGTCAAACGGATCACCACACAACTTTTTTTGTTTTCATACGAATCTGCCTGTTTTTTTGAACTGTGGTTCTTTCTTTATTCTGTTGCCCACTCCCAGCGATGGCGATATTGCTCCAGCCTTGGATGGACCTCGTCAGACTGACCGTCAATAATGAGGCGAAGTTCCTTGATCCAATCGGTAAAGGAGTCAAAGGATGCCCATTGATTAGCCATTTCTAAAGTCATATACAGAAAAAGAGGTGACGGGTATTCCGCTTGAATATGTCTTAAGGCTGTATCAATCGGGGTATACTTTTTGCGCTTCCCCTCTAGTCCTTCCACCCGGATTGGTGCAGATGCGTGATCACGCCGCCATTCGTGAAGACGATCCTCTCTCTTGTAAAAGGATTGTACCGCGTCTCGGCTCATTCGTTTTACCGTGCTTTCATGTAATGGGTAAAGCACTAGCTGCTTGAAAGCTCTCGCATTCATAATCGTTGCTGCACGCTCAAGCTGTTCGTTCGTTACGTTCTCGAACGAGTCGTAGAAGATCAACGTGCCCTTGCGACTAGGCTGAACAGGCTCATAGCCAAAGGGTACGTTTGCATATTTTCCAGACAAGCGCCCCACCTCCCTTCTCAATTACCTCACTGTCCATGCACACCTGCCTTAATGCTCAAGTGACTCCCCACTTCATAGTACTATTATATGCTAATCCTCGTTTTCCAACTCGAAATAAAATGTGACTCTGTTCTTGCCCGCACGTTTGGATCTATATAGTGCCTCGTCTGCCATTCGAATAATCTCACTCGGATTGTTACTATTCGTCGGATACTCCGCTCCTCCAATACTGCATCCAATATGAACTCGCTCATACTCAATAATGAATGGTTTGTTCAGAGTTTGAATAATATCTTGCGCATACTCCATCGCTTCCTGCCGCGGATCATCCAAGGCTGAGCGAAGTACAATCAGGAATTCATCACCGCCAAGCCGAACCGTTATACCATCCTCATGACTTAGGGCTGTAAGTCGCTGAGCAACTTTTTGCAGTAAAACATCCCCCGTCTGATGTCCCAGCGAATCGTTCACACTTTTGAAACCGTCCAGATCCAGATAGAGAAAAGTTAACGTATGATCCTCGCTCTCCATCTCCAGAGTTTCCTCAAGATACGTCTCTAGGGCTGTGCGGTTCTTCAATCCGGTCAGCTGATCATAATGTGCAAGATTCTGCATCACAACCAGTTCCGAGTCTTTATTCATGATCGAAGAAACCATGTTTCGTAGTGACCGTGACAATGCCTCAATTTCCTTCAGCCCTTTGGTCTCGGGGATGTCAATATTTTCTCCTGCACCAAGACGATCTGCAACACGGGTTAATCGAACCAGTGGAGCCGAGATGAGTCTGGAGAGAAGCCACCCAATCGGCGCAAACAAAAGCATCACAACGATGCCCGCACCGATGTTAAACCACATCAGATCAACAACGGAGGAAAAAGCTGCAGATTTACCCTGACGGATGATAATGGTCCAACCCAGTCCCGGATAATCTTTATATCCCTGGCTATAGGCTAAACCGGTAACATATTCCTTGCCATCCGGCCACTTTTCAGTGGACCAGCTGCTTTTACTGTTCTGATGATTTTCAATCTCTTCTAGTGCAAGTGGTTTACCTACCCACTCTTTGGGGCCGAGAAGCACAGTGTGCTCTTTTTTGCTAACGATAAAGAATTCAATATCTTTCTCCTCACGTTGTAAGGGAACGAGTACGGAAGCCTCGACTTCTTTGGCCCACGCCCAACTGAGATGTGCTGCTAATACACCATGAATCTGTCCATCACTATCCTTAAGCGGGAAGCTGATATCTACAAATTGCAATGGCTCTCCCGATGGATTAGGCAATAGTTTGGCGAGCAGCACCGCATTATGTACGTCTCCAATAAATTTACCCTTGATTCCTTCCTGGTACACAGGCCGCTCCGATAAATCTTCGCCTAAAAGTATTCCGTCTGTAGCGGCTAGCACTTTTCCTTTTGGATCCATGAATCCAACCCATGAAAAAGAGGGGAAACTATTTTGCAGCTGATCCAACAGCATTTGAATATCCTTGTGATTAAATTCATCATTCATAGATGCCATGTTGCCCAAAAGATTCATTTCACCAGAACGAGAGTACATGAAACGATCCAGCTTGTCCACGGTCTGTAGAGCCGTGCTTTCCAAAGAGTGCCCGATTTCGGTTTCCACCGCATCAAATGATTTTTGGCTGAAAACATAACCAATGGTTAAGATAACAAACAGAGATAACACAGCGAAAATGACGGTGAGCACCGTTCTAAGTTTAAATGACATAATTCCTCCTGCACATACGGTGAACCGCTCTTACAATCTCAATCATCCACAGCTCTGCGCTGCAAAATGATAAGAAATAGCTCTCACTTATTTTGAATTATATCGGTATTTTAGTTTGCATTTTTAATATATGCACCCATACAAAATTCACCCGAAATCACGACCGAGTTTCTTCCATTCAAAGAATAGTCACGATTCTGTATATACAAACTTGGGTTATGAATAGAGAGAGCAAGCATATCCTTAAAGGATTGCGCCTGTATGTCACAGAGAGAATGACGAGAAAAAAACATTGGGGGTGTAATTATTTGAGCCTGCTTCACATTGCTGTTATTTTGCCTTTTGTAGCTGGCATCGTACTCGCACTGATGCACAGAATATTCAGTAAAATTCATCTGGGATGGCTGGTACTCGTCGTACCGGCATCGTTATTTGTCTATTTTGCAAGCCAGATTTCTGCCGTGTCCCAGCGTCACCCGGTATCCGGACAGATTCCCTGGATTCCGTCCCTGGACATCGGATTTAATCTATATTTGGACGGACTAAGTCTACTGTTAACGTTGCTGATCAGCGGAATAGGCGTGCTTGTTGTCTTTTATTCCATCTTTTATATGAGCAAAACAGAGGCTTTAAACCGGTTCTATCTCTACTTGTTAATGTTTATGGGCGCCATGCTTGGTGTCGTATTATCTGATAATATGATCGTGCTGTATGGATTTTGGGAACTCACCAGCATTACGTCATTTTTGTTAATTGCCTTTCATTACAAGCGTAAAGCTTCCACATCGGGTGCACAAAAATCGTTCCTGATTACGGTTTTTGGCGGATTCGCCATGCTTGCCGGATTCATGTTGATGTACCTGATGACAGGTACGTTCAGTATCCGTGCAACCATTACCGAGTGGGGGCATATTCAGGACAGCCCACTATTCTTGCCGGCTCTCGTTCTTATTCTGATTGGGGCGTTCACCAAATCGGCACAATTCCCGTTCCACATCTGGCTGCCTGACGCCATGGAAGCTCCAACTCCAGTCAGTGCGTATCTGCACTCCGCTACCATGGTCAAAGCCGGGCTGTATGTTGTTGCCCGCTTCACACCCATCTTCGGTGGACAGGGACTCTGGTTCTGGCTTGTAACTGGCGTCGGACTGCTCACACTGGGTTACGGATCATTTTTAGCCGTGAAGAAAAACGATCTCAAGGCCATTCTTGCGTATTCCACCATTTCACAACTCGGTCTGATCATGTCCCTCTTCGGGATCGGATCTGCTGCTCTCTATTTCGGATATGGCGAGTCCTCTGCCATGTACACCGTAGCGATCACTGCTGCACTGCTCCATTTATTCAACCACGGTACCTTCAAAGCTGCTTTGTTTATGGTCGCCGGCATTGTCGATCATGAGACAGGTACACGAGATATTCGCAAGCTTGGCGGACTGGCAGCATTCATGCCTGTCACATTCAGCCTGGCGCTGATCGGTTCACTAGCTATGGCAGGTATTCCGCCCTTTAACGGATTCCTTAGTAAGGAATTGTTCTTTCAAGCGATGGTACAGATTACAGATCTTCGTATCTTTGGAATGGGCTCCTGGAGTATTCTCCTACCTGTCATCGCGTGGCTTGCCAGCGTTTTCACATTGATCTATGCCCTGATTTTTGTGTTCAAAACATTCCTCGGTCGTAGCCGAAGTGAGTTACCTGTCGAGAAATTACATGAAGCGCCTATCGGCTTGCTCATCCCACCGATCGTTCTAGGCGCGCTGGTCATCGGTTTTGGACTCTTTCCGGATCTACTGTCCGGGTCATTGATCGAACCGGCAATGGCTGCCGTTCTCCCTTCCCTTCTGAATGGGGATGAACGCTTTGATGTACATTTCTCCTTATGGCATGGCTGGACTCCCGAATTGTTCATGACTATCGGCGTTATTGTGCTGGGGGTCATGTTATACAAGTTACTGCCACGATGGAGGAATATTTATGAGCATTATCCACAGGGATTAACGATTAACAATATGTATCATGTTGTTCTAGACAATGTACAGCACTATGCACAGAAGTGGACAGAAGCTTATATGAACGGCTCCGTCCGCAATTATCTGGTTTATATATTATCATTTACCGTTGCGCTACTCGTTTACGCCTTCTTCCGGTCTGGTGAAAATATTACCTGGCATGTGCAGGATAATGCACCCTACTCATTCTATGAAGTCGTGTTGCTGGTCACGCTGATTGCAGCCGCCATTTCCATTCCTTTTGCGAAAAACCGATTATCTGCTGTCATTATGACCGGAGCTGTCGGCTACCTGGTTACACTGCTGTTTGTCTTGTTCCGGGCACCCGATCTTGCGCTGACGCAGATGATTGTAGAGACGGTCTCCGTCGCATTGTTCCTGCTCTGCTTCTACCATCTGCCCGAGTTACAACGCGGCAAGTCCAGCTCCCGCTATCTCACGGTGAATGCCATTGTAGCTGTTTCCGTTGGCGTTGTGATGACATTCGTCGCACTCGCTGCAAGCGGCACAGTATCCTTGGATAGCATCTCGGCTTTCTTTCTTCAGGAAGCTTACAGTTCCGCGGGTGGTAAAAATGTCGTAAACGTATTGCTGGTGGATTTCCGCGGTTATGATACATTACTTGAAATTATGGTTCTTGGCGTAGCCTCATTGTCCATCTACTCCATGATCAACCTGAATCTCGAAGCGAAGGATCTTGGAGCCCGTTTGAAATTCCGTAAAAATGAGGAGAAAAAGGACGAAGAACCCGAACTTGACGATGAAGCGGACAACACCAAAAAATACGGAAACCGCGAGCGTAGTACATTGTCCTGGGACACGGTTCCTTTGCAAAGTAATGATGTTTTGTTGCAAACCACAACGAAAGTGGTTGTGTTTATCATTTTAACCTTCTCCATGCATCTGTTCTTTGCCGGGCATCATAATCCTGGCGGTGGTTTCATCGGTGGACTCGTCACAGCTGCAGCCCTCGTACTGATCGCTCTGGCCTTCAGTACGGATACGATACGCAAAGCGCTGCCCATCGATTTTCGAAGTTTGACAGCCATTGGTTTAGCCATAGCTTTGCTTACTGGTGCAGGTTCATTCCTGTTCGGTGTCCCATTTCTCAGCCAGACATTCGGATATTTCGAACTGCCCCTGCTGGGCGAAACAGAGCTTGCTACAGCCATGCTGTTTGACCTAGGCGTATACCTCGCTGTGCTCGGCGTCACCATGACTATCATTTTACAGATCGGGGAGGATCGTTGATATGGAAATTTTGATGTGTGTGGCCGTAGGCATTTTGTTTGCGGTTGCCGTCTTTCTAATCTTGTCACGGAGCCTGCTCCGTATCGTACTAGGAATGTCGATTCTGACACATGGAGTGCACCTGTTGTTAATTACGATGTCACGTCTCAAGACGGGGGCTCCTCCACTACTGGGAGAAATGGCGGAGAAATACGTTGATCCGCTCCCTCAGGCGTTGATTTTAACGTCCATTGTCATCAATTTTGGTCTGACAGCCTTCTTTTTTGTCCTTTCTTACCGTTCTTATCTGAAGCTGAGAACGGATGACATGGAAGAAGTAAGGGGGCGTCCATATGAATAATCTTGTGGTTCTGCCTATCCTGCTTCCACTGGTCACGGGCGTGATCACTCTGTTGTTCTTCCGTAAAATCAATATACAACGTTTCTTTAGCGTGATGGGTCTGTTAGCCACTGCAACGGTCTCAACCATACTCATCACACGTGTTGCCCAATCTGGCGTATTGACACTCAATATGGGTGGCTGGAAAGCACCTTATGGAATCGTACTTGTTGCCGATATGGTCGCAGCCTTGCTGGTTGTTGCTGCTTCCATCATTGCGCTGGCTTGCCTGCTCTATGCTTTTCGAAGCATCAACAAGGAGCGGGAGCAACATCACTTCTATCCGTTCTTTCATTTTTTGATTGCGGGCGTGAACGCATCGTTTCTAACCGGGGATCTGTTCAATTTGTTTGTCAGCTTTGAATTGATGCTGATCTCTTCTTACGCTCTCATTGTACTCGGAGGCACGGAAAGACAGCTGCGTGAAACGATTAAATATGTACTGATCAATATCGTGTCTTCTGCCTTATTTGTCGCTTCCATCGGCTTCCTGTATTCCATCACAGGTACGCTGAATATGGCCGACTTGTCGGTACGCATTGCTGAAGTGGGACAGAGCGGAGTCGTCACACTGATTGCAGTTCTTTTCTTGATCGTATTCAGCATTAAGGCGGGCTTGTTCCTGTTCTTCTGGTTGTCCGGCTCTTATGCGGCTCCGCCTGCCGTCGTTACCGCGTTATTCGCCGGTTTGCTCACCAAGGTTGGCCTGTATGCCATTGTGCGGACATTTACGTTGATCTTCTATCATGATCCAGACTTCTTTAATGCTCTGATCGGCTGGATGGCGGGTGCCACAATGGTTTTGGGTGTGATTGGAGCGATCTCCTACCGTGATGTGAACAAAATTTTGATCTATAATGTCGTCGCTGGCGTAGGTTTCGTCGCGTTTGGTATGGCTGCTGCCAGCCGTAGTGCTCTGGAAGGATTACTGTTCTATATGTTGCATGACATGTTGATCAAAACACTGCTTTTCCTGCTCGGCGGTGCTCTCATTGCTGTTGCGGGAACTTCCAGGCTCGATAACATGGGCGGACTAATCCAACGTTATCCCGTGCTGGGATGGATGTTTTTCATCAGTGCGCTTGCGCTTGCGGGTCTGCCTCCGTTCAGTGGATTCCCGGGAAAATTGATGCTGTTTGAGGGTGGCTTCGAAGCCGGATTATACGGTTTAACTGGTGTTGCCGTTCTCTCTAGTCTACTCATGCTGTATTCGGTACTCCGCATTTTCATTCAGGCGTTCTGGGGTGAGCCTCCTGCAGGCATGGCAAGACGTCCCTATGCAGTGAACGGACTGCTGATTCCTGCCGGAATTCTGTTTGCTTTTATCATCGTCATGGGTCTGGGGGCTGAAGGTATGTTTCAGCTCACGTCTCGCGCAGGTGATATTCTGCTACATCCCAACATTTATATTGATGCCGTATTGAAGGAGTAGATGTCTATGGCCTTTCAAATTGTACTCAATCTTATCATTGCCTTTGTATGGATGTTTTTGAATAATGCCTGGAATGGCGTTGGTTTTCTCATTGGATATATGCTTGGATTGCTCCTCATCGGAGGCATGCGACGTTTCTTCCCGCAGCGCTTCTACATCGTTCGAGTGTGGGCTATCTTCAAATTGATCGGATTGCTGTTCAAAGAACTCGTTCGAGCAAGCATTGAGGTCATTCGAGAGATTATCAAACCACGGCTAGACATTCGACCAGGCATTTTCACCTATCGTACACAGTTATCTTCCGATTGGGAAGTGACACTGCTGTGTCTGCTGATCTCATTGACGCCAGGTTCACTGCCGCTTGAAATTTCGGGGAATCAGCGTAAGCTTTTCATCCATGCACTGGATATCAAAGATGAAGAGAAACTGCGAAACGATATTCAGAATACGTTTGAAAAAGCAATCATGGAGGTGACACGTTAATGTTATCCTCACTACTGTTTATCTCACTGCTCATTCTATCTCTAGCGATTCTGGCCTGTTTGTATCGTGTTCTTCGCGGTCCCTCCATGGCTGACCGGATTACGGCTCTTGATACGATCGGTATCAATGTCATTGCCATCGTAGCTGTACTCTCCATGATGCTGAAGACACAGGCTTATCTGGACATCATTTTGCTGATCGGCATTCTGGCTTTTCTAAGCACAGTCGCATTTGCACGTTATATTGAACGAGGGGCGGTGTTTAAAAATGAAGGAGATCGTTAGTAGCACCGCTGAAACGGGAATTGGGCTACTGGTGTTACTAGGGGCCCTCCTCAGTGCACTTAGTGCCTTCGGACTCCTTCGTCTGCCTGATGTATATTTGAGAGCCCACGCTGCCACCAAAAGCATGACACTAGGCGTGTTTTGTGTGCTGAGCGGTGCATTTTTCTTCTTTTGGTATTTTGACAACTATATCAGTGCTCGCTTGCTACTCGGTATTTTGTTTGTTTTCATCACTGCGCCTGTTGCGGGGCACCTGAACGGCCGTGCGGCCTACCGCACCGATGTACCTCTCTGGGAGCAAAGTGTACAAGACGAACTTGAACCGTTGTTAAAAGGGAAAAAGATGAACCACGAAGCAAAGGATATGATGGAGTAGCTTATATAGAGGCTAAATTAAGAGGTTTACACTGGACACTCCGATGACAGAATAACCTTCCGATCGCTGTTATCCCCGGATTTTTTTTATTCCCTTTTCCAAAGGGGAAAATCCGGGGATAAAGGCGAGCGCTTCGCTTCTTCAGGTTTTTTCTGTCCTCTCCGTTAAAGTGTAAAAAATAATTCAACTTATATAGTGGCGAAATATAATACAAACAAATCCCCGAAGGATGCATCGCTCTTAAGCGGCTTTCCTTCGGGGATTTCTTATACAATCTAATATGGTGTGCATACTTCGGTACAGAGCGAGTGTATTTATAAAGTCACTATTTTATCAGAAACCGTTTAAGCCTTGGCGTTTCAGATCCGCAGCCACGATTCGAGCAAGCTGTGATGCCCCTTGCCGATTCGGATGCAAGCTATCGCCATTCATGTACAGAGCAAGCGTAGCTGCCGGCCCAATCGAAGTGAAGTATGCCGAGCTGAGCTTGTTCAGATCCACGAGTGTTACTCCCTCTTCCTGTGCCAGTGCACGCGTAGATGCGTTATACCAACGGTTCTCGGCTTGATGCACATTGGCCGAATTAAAGTCTGTTGCCCGCCCTTGAGGTGTCGAGAGAATAACGGTTGCGCCTTTGTTTTTCGCCTGACGAACCATATCACGCATGATTTCTTTGAACTGGGCCTCAGTTGTATTGTTCTTGGCGTTTGTATCATTAATTCCGAGCTGTAGAATAAAATAGTCACCCGGTTTGATATACTTCAGAATCGCTTCCATCTGACCATCATCACGGAACCCTCTGGCAATCTGCCCGCTTGTCGCCATGTTACGAACCTGGAAAGTTGTATTGTTTACATAGGTGGGAAGCAACTGCCCCCAGCCCCCCTGTACACTGCTACCAAGCGGATAATAGTTGCACACCGTTGAATCTCCACCAATATAGATCGTGCGATTCGTCACAGGCTGGTTGGACAGTTTCCGAATTTCAAGGGCACTTAACGTAAAAGCAGTACCCGCCTTCCCTTCCGTTACCAGCAGATTCAACTGTCCGTCTGTCACTGGAATCTGGAATTGATCGGTTGCACCATTGCCCGTCATATTCATAATCTGATAGACCCCTTCGGCTGCCACACTAGCTCTGGCGGTGTTACCCAGAGTCACTTTGACCTCATACAGACCATTCGGCAGGTCAACATTGAACGTATTATCACTTTTCGTACCAAATTTCAGAAATTGAACGGCATCACTTGCAACACCACTACCGGATGCGGAAACATTTTTCATATTACCCGGAGTGTTGAAACCATACCCCCTTGCAGCTGTATAGGCCGTTGAGGCAGACACTCCAGTATATCCGTTCGCGACTGCTCCTGCGCCAAAATCGAATTTGTAATGATCCGATGCCGCCTCAGCTACATCTACTCTGTCACTTCCAAACCCAACCGCGATCATACTCGCAGCAAGTACAGTACATAACATCATTCGTAAAGAAGTTGACCATTTCATCATACAGTGCTCCTCTCGAATTCAAATGATAAGGTTTTGTACCCATCACATTCCAGATCATGATGAAAAATTACGGTTAATACTACGATTACAATACCTGTTCAAGCCAATCATAAGCTTTTGCACCGCTTATCTCATGTCCACCGTCGAAATAATCGGCATCCAGCGCTTGTTCTGCTCCTGCATGTTCATAAATCATTTTCAACCGTACGTGAGCCTCCCGTGCGGAATGAAGCGGAAATACAAGATCTTCACTTCCGATCTCCAGAAATAGAGGACGCGGAGCAATCAGACCGATGATATCCGGCAGCTCTGCTTCCTGCAGAATCCCCGGAATGTAGTTGTCGAGGCAATGATTGCGATCCAGAATGCTGCCATGGAACGTACTTGCGTAACCACTGACCACGACCACTTTGCATCGTTCGTCCAATGCTGCTGTAAAGGCTGTAACCAGCCCCCCACCGGAGATACCCATGCTTCCGATCCGCTCTGAATCAACTCCAGGTCGAGTGGATAAATAATCCAACACACGCGTTGTTTCATAGACCCGATGTCCTGCGAGCGTTTTACCCACCATAAGCAGATGTGCGGCGATCTTCGTACAGGAACTTGCGCCTGGCGGCGCCTCTCGATCCTCATCCAGTCTTCTGTCTCCAAACCCAAGCAGTTCTGGAGCAGCCACAACGTACCCACGCTTCACGAGCGCAACGGCAAAATCTTTGTGTAATCCAGGCTCCCCTGCCCGCGGTGAACCATCCGGCTCCATTCCGCAAATCTCCCGGCTCCCATAGCCGTGTCCATGACAAGCAACAATAGCAGGCCTCTTCATATCGGTAGCGCTTACATTATTGGGGGTTAAAAGATAAATGGGCATCCGTAATCCCTCATACGTTGTGATCTCAATCCGCTCACGGATGTAGCCATCGCATGGAACACGTTCCAGTACGACAGGGTTCAAAGCAGCGGGCATCATCGGAAAATCGCCCAGCCTTTCTTGGACACGTGTACGCAATTGATGTTGCCATAACTCCAATGGTTGATCTGCATCATACGCAGAACGACCTCGAAGTGTGGTTTGTTGCTGCAGATAAGCTTCGATTTCGGACATGTTTCAGTGTACCTCCTATAGGTGCTGGAATGATGCTAGTGGTGAATTGAAAAATTTGGTAACCCTTATCTATTATAGTACTAGAAGTAACATCGTCGCCACCTTTAGTTTACGGCTTTAGACCACAAATCGCTTTCATTCTAATAAGTTAAATAAAAAAGAGTATTCCGTAGCCCGAATTCAGGTTACATACAAAATACCCTTTTTCTTTCTACAGACAACAGAAGTCTGGTGCTTCCATATCCCCTTCTTTGTTTACACTACGTCAGCCAGGTAACCACCAGTTCCATCTCCCCATTAGTTTCATCAAGGACGGAACAAGCACAAGACGGATCAGCGTCACGTCGATGAATACAGCTGCTGTTATGCCAATCCCTAGCTGCCTTACCCCTTCAATCTCGGCAAAAGCAAAAGGAACCGTTACTGCCAGTAAAATACCTGCTGCAGACGTAATTAAACGACCTGTTGAAGCCAAGCCTTGTTGAACCGCTGTGTCACTATCTCCTGTTTGTCTGTATACTTCCTGAATACGGCTTAACATGAAGACGCCATAGTCCATCGATATGCCGAACACAAGGCCAGCAATGAATACCGGAATCATGATCGCAATTGAAGATACTTCCATACCCAGATGACCTTCGTTAAAGACCCATACAAGTATGCCAAAGGATGCGGCCAGACTAAGCAGGTTCATCAGAATCGCTTTTAGTGGTATTAGTAGTGAACGGAATGCGAGTAGCAACACCAGATAGTTGCTTACCACGACAAATACAAGTACTTTGGGCAACTGTTGCGCAATTTCATGCATAATCTCATCCTCATAAACTGCTTCGCCGCCATAACGAATCGGAATGCCTTCCGGCCCAGCTGTTACATCCTCTGCTCTTGTCTGTCGCAACCATTCTTTCATCTCATCTGAACCCGCTTCGCCGTATACACCGACCGTTAAGCGAATAAAAGAATCCGAAATATCCCCTTGAGAGTGAATACTCACCACTCTTTCATCCTGTTGAAACCTGGTTACTTTGTGTTTGGCCACCTTCCAGTGAGAGTCTGTTAACGGCTCATCCTTTTTCCCGATGATCATATCGACCAGAGTAATATGCTTCTGACCGAAATTTTGCTCGATCTGCTCCGATGCTTGACGGGACTCCATTCTGGCAGGTAAGGAGGAAGCATCGGGAACGGACAAATCCATCCGTGTAAAGGGAAACACACAACATAGCAGCAGCGTAGTACCTGCAAGCCCCATCCATACAGGACGTTTCATGACCATCGCTGACCAGCGGTGCCAGAAGTTTCGTTCAAGCGTTTCATCTTTTATTCGTTCTCCAGAATTGCTGGCTGTGGGTTTTATCTGAGCAAATACTCTGTTTGCACTTATTGAAAGAATGGCTGGCAACAACGTTACATTTAACAATAAGGACAGCACCAGAACAATGGTAGCCCCAAGCGATACACTGAGAAACATAGGTAGCCTGATCCAGAGAAGACCCAGCAAACCCAGGAACACACATGCCGCTGAGAACAGAACCGCTCGACCAGCTGTGCACAATGTCCGTTCCAAAATTTCGCGTTGGTTGATGCTGTTGCGCTCACTATTGAACTTGTCTCTGCTTGCGTAACGCTGCTTTAATTCCTCCCTGTATCTGCTCAAAATAATAAGTGCAAAATCAATACTGAGCGCCATACCCACCATTGGAATAACGTTAATAATAAAATTGGACAGTTCCAGGTATTGACCCAGTAGAGACGTTATGCCCATTGCCATAATCACTGCACTGATTCCCATCATGACAGCAATACATGCCGCATACAGTCCTCTGAATGCAAAGCAAAGAACGATTAATGCAATCGGTATCCCGACGATCTCTGCTCGTTCTAAATCCTGAAAGCTCAGTCGATTTACATCCTGTTGCACAACTGTTTTCCCTGTAAGTTGTACGGTTCCAGGCAGATGGACTTGCTTGTCCTCTTCAAGAAGCTCGCGTAATTGAGCTAGTGGATGCTTCATTCGGTGAGGTGCGATGTCCATGTGCACCAGAGCGTAAGCCTGATTATCACGCAACATTCTACCCTGTGTGTTTACATCAAAAGGGGAAATCACTGAGGATATCGCTGGCAAGGTACGGACTGCGGCAAGCTGTTCTTGAATCCACGTCTTGAAGGATATCTCAGAAGTATTGGGATGTTTATTAAAAAGTAACACGACCGGATCGGGCGGGGAGCCAAATTCCTGGTCCAATATCTGTTCTACGGCTTGGGCTTGTCCCCCAGCCAGCTTCAACCCGTGATCCTGAACCATGTCAGGCAACTTCCATGCCCAGGCGACCGACATCCCGATGATAAACACCCAGCAGATGATAATAAACCACGGATATCGACTAATGAGAGCAGCCAAGCTTCGATATCCCATCCCCAAGCTCCTCTGCATATAAATTGGATTCTAATTATGGTTAGCACCATATGATATGCTTTGTGTAGTACAAGTCTATTCATGACCAAACATGATTATGTTCCTAATAAAACAAAGACAAATAGCCTCATGTATATGCTACATGTGGCTGTCCGTCCTCACTGTTTTAATTTACATCCAATTATTCTGGCCGAATGACGGTGAATCGATCACCCAGTTTGGCATAATCATTCCCTGCCAGACGGCTGACTGGTTTTAATTGATCCATTAAGATATAACCTTTATCCGCAAGATAGACCTTTTCGCTAAAATGATAATGTACAATGCGCACGAGAAGCAGGTCACTTACAGGCACGCCTGCATCATTCGAGATCGGAATATGTTGATACAGCTTGCACTCCATCCGGATCAGCGCTTCCTGAATTCCGGGTACAGCGACCACGGAACTGGGTACAGTCGTCAGATGAGTCCGTTCTAATTCACTTTCATGTGGCTCCAGTAAAGCCGCAGTTTCATTCACGTCTTCAATCATGTCTTCGTCACAAATGTGCACAACCAGTTCATTATGGGCGAGCACATTGCGTGCCGTATCCTTCATTACACCATTTTTACGTCCCACCGAGATGGATAACAGTGGTGGATCAGAGCTCACGATATTGAAAAAGCTAAATGGCGCTGCATTAATGATTCCATCATGATCTGAGAGCGTAGTTACAAAGGCAATCGGACGCGGTACGATTGAACCGCTCATTAATTTATAATTATCTTTAGCCGTGAGTTCTTCCGGATTTAGTGTATACATATGTAAGTCCCCTTTCCTAATCGCATGCATGAGGCTGATCCTCAGCTTCTTAACCTTCGACTTCTCCTTCGTTATTATATATGCATACCGTCCATAAAAACAAAAAAATACTTGTATAGACCTAATGGCCATCATGAGTGTCCCATTTTCATTGCTCATGTTTAGAAATACACTTGTTAACAATCACATCTAGGCGAATACCGTCATAGACTGTTTTCAGAATAAGATGACAGGAAGGATGTTTTTGAATATGAACCATGTTTATTCCCCTTATGAAGGTTATTATGATGGTCGTTATACAAGTTACGGTGAAGATCGTTCCATTCAATTCCCTCCACTCTTCCCGGGTGGAGGCAGTCTCCCTGGAGGGCAAACTCCGCCAGGCATTCCCGGAAGCCCGGGCTCCTATCCTCCTTTCATTCCTGGTGCAGGAACCCCTCCTGGTCCCTATTTCCCTGGCGGCATGCCGGGTCCTGTTCCTGGTCCAGGCCCAGCTCCAGGTGTGCCAGCACAGCTAGCTCAGGGGAATCTTCCTTCCTTGCTAAGTGCCTATCCTCGCCCGGTTGGTCAGCCGCCTGCCGAGATGTTATTTTTGTATAACCTTATCAAAAGCAGTCCTGGTCTGCTGCCACTCTTCCTGCAGCAGCAACCGCAAAGCCTGACACAAGCCGTTCAATTTGCCCAAACAGGTGCGGCCGCGCCACGTGATCAAGAGCAGCGTGTACTCCCTAATTTCTGTTATAACCGTTGGTCGCTCGTGTTTACGTATAATGATGTGTATTTAATGTGGCCTGCTATTAATCTGTTTGGCTTTGTTGTCGGCTATTTCTATCCATACCAGACACCAGGAATTCTGCTCAACACCCAAATTCTGTTCGCCCTTTGTTAGTGGCAGACAGACTAAAACGGCCCGCATTGGAAGACTATGCTTCCCTGCGGGCCGTTCCTGGTTATACTTAAGCACTATGATGTTGTAGAAACAGTCTGTTTCGGTTTACTCCTACCGATCATGACAACATACAAGAGCAATGCCCCCAGATCAGCACATGCGATCACAATTCCCATGGGCACTGCTGTATGTTCTCCTCCAAGACCCACGAGTGGAGCAACGAGTCCGCCAAACAGAAAGGTCATAACACCAATCAACGCTGATGCACTTCCAGCCGATTTCGCCTGATCAGCCATAGCCAGCGCGAACGACGCTGTATTAATCAACCCCACGCTGGACACAACCAGGAATAAGGGGATTAGAACTGAAATCAGCCCGCCTCCAGCAAGAATCGCGACAAGTAAGGAAGTTCCTCCGACAGCCGCTATAAGTAATCCGGCGATTAACAGCCGTGTCTCCGATACCTTACCGGCTAGACGTCCGGCAATCTGGCTGGCAAGAATAATGCCAAATCCATTGATGGCAAAACATATACTGAACATTTGAGGGGACACCCCGTATATTTTCTGAAGCACAAATGGTGATCCCGATATGTAAGCGAACATGCCTGCCGCTGCGAAACCTTGCGTTAGAGCATAACCCATAAAACGGCGATTCCTCGCTATGCTGCCAAACGTCAGCAGCGTCTGCTTAAGCCCCCCGCTCGATCTTTTATGCGCCGGAAGTGTCTCGCCCAAACCAAAGATGACTGCGAGAAGCGCGAGCACCCCGATAAGACTTAGCAAAATAAATACGCCTCGCCATGAAGTATACGTCAGAATTTGTCCACCTATAATCGGTGCCGCGATAGGTGCCACTCCATTAATAAGCATTAACAGAGAAAAGAACCGAGTCAGTTCTGGACCCTCGTATACGTCCCTGACCACTGCACGTGCGATGACAATCCCCGCCGCTCCGGCCAGACCTTGAATAAAACGTAACACAACGAATGACCCCATCGTTGGGCTAACCAGGCATAATATAGACGCAATCGTATACAGCACAAGTCCGGCAATCAGCGGTATGCGACGGCCTCTCACATCGCTTAATGGCCCCGCAAGCAGCTGGCCCAGCGCAAGCCCGATCATACAAGCTGTCAGGCTGAGCTGGGCGTACGAAGTGGACGAGCCAAATTCATCCGCGAGCGTTGGCAGGGCTGGCAGATACATATCCAGAGACAGCGGTCCGAATGCGGAGAGCGTCCCGAGAATTAGCGCCATTCTCACTCTTGGCGTAGCCGTGGTGTGTAATGAAGCTGCTGCTTTATTTTTCATCCCAAAGATGTCCCTTTCGTTCCAATCGTGTTGCCATGTTCATTTTTAGTTCTCTCCATCTCCAAGCAATCTGAGCAAGTTGTTCGGCAGGGTGAACTGTTGGTTATTGATAATAATCCGGCGTAACTCCTCCTCATCCCGCTCGTTCTCGGCGTCCTTGATCTCCTGGATCTCACGGTGCAAGCGTTCCATTTGGTGATCCAATGCATTGGCAGAATCCGCCGCACTTTTCAATTCCCTTGTTAAATGTTCCGGAACATCTTTGTTATATTTATAAAAGATTTTATGTTCCAGACTCGCCCAGAAATCCATCGCGATCGTACGAATCTGAATTTCAACACAGGCACGTTCCTCGCCATTGGACATGTATACCGGCACTTCAACAAGAAGATGCAAACTTTGATACCCGTTCGGTTTCGGATTTTGGATGTAGTCTTTCACTTCGAGGACACGCAAGTCACTTTGGTTGCACAGCATATCCTTAATTCGATAAATATCAGAAATGAACGAACATGTGATACGTACACCAGCAATATCCTTAATATTTTGCTTGATGCTTTCAAATGTCAGCTCATGATTTTTACGGAACATTTTGTTCATAATGCTCTCGGGAGACTTCAATCTCGACTTGGTATGCTCAATCGGACTGTAGTCATGAAGGGACTGGAACTCTTCCTTCAGCACTTCAATTTTGGTTTCCATCTGATCCAGCGCAAATTTATAGATCATCATAAATCGTGTAATTTCGTATTTGAATTTCTTGAACTGGTCAATCGGATGCGGAGCATTCATCATCAGTTTCTTCCTTTCTTTTGACACCTCTATGATTTGATAACCAACTTGTATACGTTCGTATGCATGCTGGTCTTATGACATGTCTTCTATATCATTATAAAACATCTGACATGAATAAACGAATTTTAGAAATGTGCGTGTGCCGCTTTGGTTGAGATTTCGTTTTGATGAAGGCGGTAAAATAGCTGTATACTGGAGAAGTTATGTTTGCTTGAAAGGACGGGAAAATATGAATCACAATCACCTCCAGAAATACGCCATGTTACTGCTCTGCATGTCAGCCGGTATGGTCGATGTCATCGGATATCTGGGACTTGGGCATGTACTCACAGCTAATATGACTGGAAACATCGTGCTGCTGGGTACCGCGATTGCCCGCGCTCAGGAATTTGTTGTACTGCGGGCTTTGCTCGCCCTCATCGGTTTTATTGCGGGGAATGCAATTGCGGCACATATGCTTGGAAAGGTCAAAACCAAAAATGGTTGGTCACCGCGGGTAACTGCCGTATTTACCGTTGAAAGCATACTACTTCTGCTCTTTGCAATCCTTATGATCACTCCCTTTTCCGAGCAATTATCCTATCTGTTAATTGTACTGCTTGCGATCGCCATGGGGATGCAAACAACGGCTGCCCGAAGGATTGGTATTGCGGGAATCTCTACAACGGTGCTCACCAATAATCTGGCAGCGGTGATTGAAGATGCTGTAAGCATTCTTCATCGGTTAAAACATGCCAATATCCGCTCCTTGGTCAAAGCGCTGTCCACTGACGCCTACCTGCGAGCAGGCGCAGTTGTGATCTATCTCGGCGGGGTCATCATCGCAGCATTGCTTTTCCATCATGTGCCATTAGTAGCGGTCTGGGTTCCTGTACTGGTCATTGCTGGCGTAACGCTTCAGGCAAAATTCGCGTCTTGGGGCAAAGAATTAGAGCTACATCGTAATCCCGAGTGAGGAACATCTTGCGAATATGTGCTACTGAAACAATTTCACAACGCTCAATGATTTATTGCAGAGTGCATCGCAAGGGCTTCTTTCCTGATCCATTGAACCAATTGTCTTGCTGCCGGCGTCAGCTGTTCCCCTGCCCGTGTACAGATGGCAATCGTATTCTGTAACTGTACGTTTTGCACGTATACACGGGCAAGTTTGCCTTGATTAACGTCCTCTCTTACAACAAGGGATGAGATGAAATTAGCACCATATCCTGCCTTTACTGCGCTAATCGTTTCGTTCAATCCGTTGAACTGAAGTGTGATCCGTGGGGAGGGCAGGTTATTGGTCGTACACAAGGCAGCCAGTCGTTCTCGTGTTGCACTGCCTTTCTCACGCATGATGAATGGCTCAGCCATCATCTCGTGTAATGTAATGTTTTGACCTGCATACGGATGATCTGGATGCACCACAAACCACATTTCATCTTCGAATAACTTATCCCAATGCACACCCGGATGACTGACTCCACTTCCTCCGTATATCGCAATCTCGGCTTCATAACGAAACAACTGGTCAAAAGCCATCTGTGTATTGCTTGTGCTTACGACAAGCTCGACATCCTCATGTGTCTGCTTGAACGTGGCAATCCAACGTGGCAGCAAAAAATTGGCTGGCAAGTAAGTCGCCGTAAGACGGATCAGTCCTTTTTTCCCCTCCCTCATGTCCTCTACAAATTGCTCCACCTCCTGTTCCAGCATGAACACACGCTCGGCATATTCCATTAAATGTTTCCCTGCATCTGTGAGTACAAGCTTTCGTCCTTCGGAACCAAACAGCACTATGCCTAGTTCACGCTCAAACCGTTTGACCTGAGAAGATACCGCAGGTTGACTGATATTCAATTCTTCCGCAGCCCGGGTAACTCCGCCGTACTTCACAATGGCGTGAAACAATCGTAATCCGTGCAAATTCATACATCTTCTCCTCTTCCTTGCTTACTTACGTACTGGTCCAACATTTTTATCCATCATAATATATAACTTTAATATATATTAACATACAAAATATATATTTTATTTATATGCCAATCCCCTCTATAGTTGAATTATAAGAAATACGAATTCAGCTAAACAGAAAGGAAGATGTGTAATGAGTAAGTATGATTTGAACAATAGCAAAGTTAACCCGTCCGCCCGTTGGAATGAGGTCGATCATTATATAAACAGCCTTCTTCTTCCAAACGACAAAGACTTGCAAGCTGCACTTGAAGCCAATGCAGAAGCAGGGCTACCGTCACATGATGTCACACCGAATCAGGGAAAGTTCCTTCAGCTATTGCTGAAAATACAGGGGGCCTCGCGCGTACTGGAGATCGGAACTCTAGGTGCTTACAGCACCATCTGGATGGCCAGAGCCCTGCCAGATCATGGACGAATTGTCTCGCTGGAGTCAGAACCTAAACATGCGGCAATCGCACAAGCCAATCTGACCCGGGCCGGACTAATGCACAAAGTAGATCTTCGAGTAGGCCCGGCACTAACCTCCCTTCCTGATATTAAGGAAGAGTACCCTGAACCCTTTGATCTGATTTTCATCGATGCTGATAAACCGAGTAATCCGGATTACCTGAGATGGGCTTTACGTCTGACACGACCAGGAAGCTTGATCATCGGAGATAATATTATAAGGGACGGGGAAGTCATTCACTCTGACAGTGAAGACGCAAGAGTTCAAGGGGTTCGAACTTTTCTCGAATGCATCGGAGATCACCCTCATCTTGAAGCCACGGCACTGCAAACCGTAGGTAGTAAAGGATACGACGGATTTGTGATTGCTCGTGTCACAGATTCCCCTGTAACAAAATAAACAGTGGTCAATTCTTCCGAAAATCTGCCTTTCCTGTTACACTGGTATCACTGCACAGGCAGACTGGAGGGAGTCACTTGAGAGCTTTACGACAGATTCATGTTGAAATTGGCGGGTGGTCTCGCAATATTCAACTGTTCTTTCTGGCAAGTCTGCTGTATCAGATCGGAAACGGCATGTTCTCGGTTCTTTATAATCTGTACATTCAAGGCTTAGGTTACGATGACACCATGAATGGTCAAATTGTCAGTATCCAATCTCTTGCTACAGCAATCATGTTCATTCCTATTGGATTTGGCGGTGACAAGTTCAGCCGCAAAAAATTGTTGATTATCGGGGCACTATTCAGCGGTGCTTTTCTGATCGGACGATCCTTCGATTATGCCGCCAGCGGGTTGATCTGGTTTGCTGTATTTTCTGGGCTGTTTGCTGGTGTTTTTCAGGTACTCGCTATTCCTTATCTCGCAGAGAACGTCAAAAAAAGTCAGCGTCTCAAAATGTTCAGCTATTATTCCTCTTTGGTGCTCGCATCTCAGGTTCTGGGCAGTCTGGGCGGAGGCGTGCTTGCAGACGTGCTTCACTCTGCCGGCATGGCCAAAGTCACCGGATTGCAGACGGTCCTATTTATGGGTGGAGCTGCGACACTAGCCGCATTCATTCCGTTGCTTTTTGTAACCGAGAATCAGAAATCTAGTACAGATCTAAATACGAAACAACTTCAGCCTGGCCAACAATCTGTTCAGGGGGCTGAAGCGGAGCTTACTCGTGCTGTGATAACACCATTACCCGTTGATGATGACACACGTATTAAAAAAAGAGATACCAAACTGATTGCTCAGTTCATTGTGACACAGTTGCTAATCGGATTAGGATCAGGACTCGTTGTGCCTTATCTGAATTTGTATTTTACGAATCGCTTCGCCGTATCATTAAGCGGCATGAGCATCCTGATTGCACTCGGTCAGATCATGACCATTGTGTCCATGCTGATTGGCCCAACGTTAGCTGCCAAAGTTGGCAGTGTACGAGCTGTAGTTATTTTTCAAGTATTATCGCTACCCTTCCTGTTATTTACAGGTTTCACCAACCTGCTTTTCATTGCATCTGTCAGCTTTTTGTTCAGGCAAGCGCTGATGAATGCGGCTAATCCAATTCATTCCGCCATATTAGTGGACCGGATCTCGGATAAACGCCGCGGGATCGCCAACTCCATGATGCAAACTTCGTTTATGATTGGTTGGGCCACGATGGGGCCCGTGCAGTCATATCTGGTTACTACCTATGGAACCTATTGGGGATACGCGATTACGTTCAGCATTACAGGCTGTCTTTATGTCATCTCTTCCCTGATGTACTTCTTCATGTTTAGAGAGCCAAAGCCCTCTGTTACTGTTCTTGCAGACAGATCGTAACCATAAACAACTAAAAAAAGAGTATCCTCATGCTGTAGCACTCACGGGATACTCTCTTTTTTTGGATTATTTCTCCTTGATTACCTACCAATATTTTGGATTATACATAAGAACGACTATACCCACCGTGACTACCGTTGCTAGAACTACAAAAGTGTAATATCTCGGTTTATTTTTTGGACTTGGAGCTTGCTCATCATAATGATCGGAGTTGCGGCGATATGAACCCATCCACAGATCGCTCATCATATGGCCAACCACTTTCACTAGACGTTTGATCCAATCCATTATTAATCCTCCTTCCACAATCAATATTATTCCATATTAAGTATAATTAACCTTCTATAATCAAACAAGTCTTTCATCTTAGGCCCGGTGCTGTCTGCCGTTCCAACTGTGTCAAAATATGAAAGGCTTCCTGATTGTTGCTGCCGCACATCGCTTCCTCAGCCTGCAATCCACTACATACTGCCGGGCGGCTGGCCTGACCGAATATACCGCAGCGATTATCGTCCGTCAGTTGGATGCATCGCATTCCCGCAGGTTTGCCTTCAGGCATGCCGGGAATCGGTGATGATATGGATATGGCAATACAACATGCGGCACATCCCGTCCTGCATTCCATGATGTTTCCTCCTTCATCTGCTTCATATAGCATTCTGTTACCTTGAGCGATTTACCCATGTCCATGTTCGCGCTAACCCTTGGGCGATTCTGCGGTTCATGTGCTCACTGGTAAAATATCCTCCGTGGCTCAGTGGATTCCAGCTTGTAGCTGGTCCACCGACACGCACCTCAATATCCTCCTTCACAGCGACCGCATATGCCGGGTCAATGGGACGTAATGGATAACCTAATATATCGTTGCTTTCATAAAAATTAACCCACTCCCCTTCCAGATGTGGAAAGTAATGCGTGGCCTGCGGCGCAGGCACCCGAATGGGACGGCTGAAATTATCGTAGCGCAGACTCCATAGCGGCAATGTTGTGCCAAAAGAGTAAAAATTGGTCAGCGTATCTCCCCGCTCCAAAGCCGAATTCACATCCACTATTTCCGGTATTCGGTTGGATGACGGATACTGCAGATCATAGAAAAAGTTGCTTGCAATGACAGCTCCGAGACTATGAGCGACGACACAAAGCGGCGCTTCCGGCCCATTGCGCTGTGCGAGAACGTGCATGGCCTGATTCAGCGTCCGGTGCACGGCATCATAATGATGTCCTTGGTTCTCTACAGGTTGATAAGCCACCGCATCGGCGAGATAATGAATGACAAAACGGCGCAATGCCTGATAGTGCAGTCCTGGTGAACGAACCAACTGTTGAAACAAAGCCTCTTCCCGCTCCTCGAACACGTCCGCCCAGAAGACAGGTTCAATATCCAGCATCTGTTTCGCGGCGCCTGGCAGCACCATGACACGTTCCATTTCTTTGCTCAAGCAAGCGATCAGCTTGTCAGCATAATCCTCTTTTTGCATACCCAGTCCATGAATGACCATCACCGCTACCCGAGTCATGGCTTTCCTCCTTATCATTTGACTAGGAACACGCCTTGTACACCCACTGTATGAACTGCTTTTTCTCCGTATGACTGACATTCAACTGAAGCGCCAAACGAGTGCACTTCGACTCATTATCAAAAATTGTAATTACTTGATGGCATAACTATTTTATCATGATGACTATAGAAAATCACACCTGTAAACGCCAAAAGAAGCTGCAGGTTTCACAGCTCCTTTTGACTACTACCAGATATGAATTTATCCTTTCAGATGAATCCTTAGAACGCCGCTCTGACTTGAAGTGACATCTCCTGTCACCGTTTCAACCCGTTCAACCATATCCTGACCATCCGGGATAATAATAGGCGTAATGAGTGAATAACCGGCATTTTCGATAACGTTACGGTCAAATTCAAGCAGCTTCTCTCCGGCTCTCACGCGATCACCCGTGTCTACATACATAGAGAAACCTTCTCCTTTAAGGGATACCGTATTAATGCCGACATGAATCAACACTTGAAGTCCGCTCGCGTGTTCCAATATAACCGCATGTTTGCTTTTAATGACATGTGCCACTTTTGCGTCAAATGGGGCAACCACTTGATTCCCCGAAGGTTCGATTGCGATGCCTTCACCCATTTGTTTCTCGGCAAACGCCGGGTCAGGAACTTGCTCCAGCGGTACCGCTTTACCCGTCAATGGCGCCATGACTTCGAGTGTTTTTGATGATGCATTTCCAGGCTTCGCTGTACTACGATTACGCTCAGCCATCTCTGTTCCTGCTCCTGTCTCGGCAGATGTGATCCCTGAAGCGGACTCTCCGTTCGCCATGAGTCGATCTTCTTTTCTCAACTTCGCCCGTCCAAACACAACGGTCAACAGGAACGGCACCACCAGAACGATAGCCATACCGATAAAGAACACACCCCATTTATCCGGGAAAATGGACAGGAATCCAGGCACACCGCCTACACCGATGGACGTGGCCTGAACATTATTCATCGTAAGCAGTACACCACCAATGGCGGAACCGACCATACCGAAGATAAAAGGATAACGATAACGAATATTCACACCAAAGATGGCTGGCTCGGTCACTCCGAGGAAAGCAGATACGGATGAGGTCGCCGCAAGCCCTCTCATTTTCTTCTCACGTAACACAAGCATCATCGCAAGTGCCGCCGAACCCTGCGCAATATTGGACAAAGCCAGCATCGGCCACAAGAAGGTGCCACCTTGGCTACCAATTAGCTGTACGTCTACGGCAAGGAACGTATGGTGCATACCTGTAATAACGAGTAACGCATACAGACCACCGTAGATCAGACCACCCAGCGCAGCATACGAATCATAGACGTAAATCAAACCGGATGTGATGGCGTTTGCAATTGCAAATGTAACCGGTCCAATAATCGTAAATGCCAGAAATCCGGTAACCAGCAATGTCACAGGAGCTACGACCAGCAATTTGATGGAATCATGCACCCTTTTATTCAGGAAAATTTCCATCTTGGCAAGTAGATACGCCGATACCAATACGGGTAATACCTGACCCTGATAACCGATCTTCTCAATCTCCCAGCCAAACAGATTCCAGGTCGGAACCGTGCCTTTGTTTACCGCATCAGCGTAACCATATGCACTCAGCAGATCGGGATGTACCAGAATCAGACCCAGCACAATCCCGAGCAACGGACTGCCGCCGAATCGGGTCACCGCTGACCAACCGATCAAAGCGGGAAGGAATGTAAACGCAGTGCTTGCTATGGTGTTAATGATGGAGGCAAGGTCTTTCCATGCCGGGTACACATCCACTAATGATTTTCCATCAAAGAAAATACCAGGACCTGTCAAAATGTTGTTAATCCCGAGTAGTAGACCTGCTGTAATAATTGCTGGCAAGATCGGAATGAAAATGTCCGAGAGCGTTTTGATGGCACGTTGCAACGGATTTTGCTTTTTGCCCGCGGCTGCCTTCACATCATCTTTGGAAGACCGTTCGCCTCCGGTAATCTGAATCATCTCTTCATATACTTTATCCACCAGACCTGGACCGATGACGACCTGGAATTGACCTTGGGAGGAGAACTGCCCTTTGACCAGATCATTCTGATCGAGAAGCTCTGTATCCACTTTGTCCTCATCATATAGAGCAAACCGTAGCCGTGTCACACAGTGTGTCGCCGCTTCAATATTGTCTTTGCCGCCGACCGCCCGGACGATCTCTTCGACCTGTTTTTTATCGATTGCCATAGTGTCACTTCCTATTTATAAAATGGACTTCATTCTGTTACTGCTGGATTAACCACATATAAGAAGCATACGGACTGAGCGTGATTTGCTGCTTCAGCTCAGGTTTTGCATCGGTATTACTGACAAGTAGTTCAGGTGATTTACCTGCAATATGATTGTTCCAGACCGCTTCAGGAACTTGAAATGCTGTATCCTGTTTGCGGAAGTTGGACACTACGATTAATGTCTCATTGCCGTTGGTGCGTGCATATGCAAATACTTCAGGGTGGGCATCATCCAACCGTTCATACAAACCGTCAGTCAGTACATTCACCTCTTTACGCAGAGCGATCAGCTTCCGGTAATGATGATAGATGGAATCCGGATCAGCCATCTGCTCTTCCACATGAATGGACGGATATCTCTCATCCACCTTGAGCCAAGGTGTTCCGGTTGTGAATCCAGCATTAGCCGAACCGTCCCACTGCATCGGTGTTCGGGAATTATCCCGGGAACGCTCCTTCACAATCCGGAAAGCTTCTGCGGCTGTTTTGCCCCGCTCTTCCTGCAACAGACGATACATATTTGTGGACTCAATGTCGCGGAACTCGCTGATGTCATTCCAAACAGGGTTAGGCATACCAATCTCTTCGCCCTGATAGACATAAGGCGTTCCTTGTAATCCATGTAAAGTCGTCGCCAGCATTTTGGCACTCTCCACGCGATAATCCCCATCATCCGCAAAACGGGATAACGCACGCGGTTGATCATGGTTGTTCAGGAACAGTGCATTCCATCCGCCACCAGCCTGCATTCCGGTCTGCCACTCACTGAACAGTTGCTTTAAGGATTCAAAATCGTATGGCATGAGCTCCCATTTCTGCCCATCCGGATAATCCACTTTCAAGTGATGGAAGTTAAAGGTCATCGAGAATTCTCTGGAAGCCGGATTGGAATAACGAATACAGTGCTCAAGCGTAGTCGAGGACATCTCCCCTACCGTCACCATGTTATAGGGTCCAAATACCTCATCGTACATTTCTGTAATATATTCGTGCACACGCGGCCCATCCGTGTAATACTTGCGTCCATCGCCCGGTGACACGCTACCATCGTCGTCCGGGAAACGCTGGTCTTTGGAGATGAGGTTAATGACGTCCATCCGGAATCCATCGACTCCTTTTTCAGCCCAGAACTTGATCATATCGCGCACAGCCTTGCGCACTTCTTCGTTCTCCCAGTTCAAATCTGCCTGCGTTCGATCAAACAACGTTAGATAATATTGTCCGGTCTGCTCATCATACTGCCAGGCTGGCCCGCCAAATTTGGATTGCCAGTTGTTGGGTACACCGCCGTCCGGCGCGGGGTCTCTCCAAATGTAATAATCCCGATAAGGATTGTCCTTCGATGAGCGAGACTGTTTGAACCATTCATGATCGGTTGAGGAGTGATTCACTACAATGTCAATCATCAGCTTCATATCACGCGCTTTCAACTCGGCAAGCAATTCATCGAAATCCTCCATTGTTCCAAAGTCAGGGTTAATGCGGTAATAGTCTGCTACGTCATACCCGTTATCCCGCTGCGGGGATACGTATACGGGTTGCAACCAAACAATGTCGATCCCCAAGTGCCGCAAATAATCCAGCTTCTCGGTTAACCCCCGAATGTCGCCCGTTCCCGATCCAGTTGTATCATTGAAACTCTTCGGATATACCTGATATACCGTTGATTTCTTCCACCACGTGGACGGCTCCTTATGATTTGCACTCATGTTAACGCCTCCAATATGTTGTATTGCCCTGATCTAACCCACCTGTTAGCTTCTTCATCTATATTACATAAGTAAACATGTATATACAAGTTGAAACGGAAATTTGGTTGATGTACCTCTTCTACAACTTCCCCATAAATAGTTACTCTGTAACAACTATTTTCGAACTCACGTTTCGTAAATCCACTGATAGCAGTCTTTATTCAGAAAATATTGACAAGAATGAGAACGCAAAAAAGACGATACGGATCAACTCCGCTTCGTCTTTTTGTTTGAATATGTGAACATCGTTACAGTGAAATGGACTCACCAGGGGCCAGCACACGACCCTCTAATCCTTTGGAAGCCAGTTGCTCTACAAAATGCTCCGCATCCTGACGAATCGCAGGGAAGGTATCGTAATGAACGGGAATCGTCAATTTGGCGTTAAACCATTCCGCTGCCTGCAATGCATCTTCAGGCCCCATCGTATAATGTCCACCAATAGGCAGGAATGCAACATCGATTTGATGCCGATCCCCAATCATTTTCATATCGCCGAACAAGCTTGTGTCGCCAGCATGTAGAACCGTTTTACCACCGATATCTATGATATATCCGGCAGGCAAACCTGCATACATAATCCGCTGTTCCTCTTCCAGTACAATACCGGAAGTATGGAATGCCTGAATCATTTTCGCTTTGGCAAATTCAAGATCCACCGTACCGCCCATATTCATGCCAAGAGTATCAAGCCCCTTCCACGACATATATGTAGCCAATTCCACAATCGCCACCACTTTGGCATTGTTGGCTTTGGCAATCGGTTCCGCATCCAGAATGTGATCCATGTGCGCATGTGTCAACAGGACAACATCCGTCTTGATGTCCTCTGGTTTGGTTACCGCTAACTCATTGCCACGCAAAAACGGATCAATCATGAGTGATTTATTTTCTGTGCCCAGTTGTACACTGGAGTGTCCGTGGTACGTAATATTCAACAATTCATATTCCTCCTGACTTTAATATAAGTTGTCCTCTCCGTTGCTGTGTGAACCAAAAACTCAACTTATATTTTTAGATTATTATAATTCAGAAAGCTTTGCGAGCGCAAAACTGTCATCCTTGTTACGTTCGACAGCTAGTTATGCATATTACTCGCCGCTTGTACGCTTTTTGCAATACACCCTTGCTTCATACGGCTGGAGCAAGATAGCTCCTTCATCCGTAGAATAACGTCTGCTCACGTTGCCGATCATTAATTTGCAGTCTTCTGCATTCCAGCCTTCCGGCCATGTCATCTCTGGCTCATTCGCACTGAAATTCATTACAATTAACCACTGCTCATCATCCAGTGTACGTGTATATGCATAAATCTCCGGGTCATCTGGCAAAAGCAGTTCATACGCGCCATAGATTAACACATGATTTTGCTTACGCAATGTGATTAATTTACGATAATAATGCAGAATGGAATGTGGGTCCGTCTCCGCATCCGCCACATTGATGTCCTTATAATTGCTGTTCACTTCAATCCAAGGATTACCTGCCGTAAAACCGGCATGCTCGGATTCATCCCATTGCATCGGTGTTCGTGCATTATCCCGGCTTTTCAGCCAGATCGCCTCCATCACCTCATGCTTGGATTTCCCTTGGCCTATATAGTGATTGTAATAATTTTTAGTTTCGATGTCCCGGTATTGGTCAATGTCAGGGAACGCTACGTTGGTCATGCCAATCTCTTCTCCCTGATAGATATACGGCGTGCCTTCCAGCGTTAACATCCAGGTTGCCAGCATCTGTGCAGAACGAACTCTGTATTTACCGTCATCTCCAAAACGCGAAACCGGGCGCGGCTGATCATGATTGCCCATATAGTTGGCGTTCCAGCCCCGGCCGTGCAGCACCGTTTGCCAGCGGCTCATGATTTCTTTTAGCTCTGTCAGCTTCCACGGTTTGTAATTCCATTTCCCTATACCAGAGGACTCAGCATCCACAAACATGTGCTCAAACTGAAACACCATATTCAATTCATCCCGATCCGTACCTACATAAGCTAGAGCCTGCTCAGGCCCAAGCCCAGAGGTTTCACCCACCGTCATCGGGCCGTATGGCTTCAGTATCATCTGATTCAACTTGCGGAGGATGGAATGTACCTGCTCCAGATTGGAAAACAGCTCATATGCCTGCACCACAGGCAGGTTGTTCGGATTATGTGCATTTGGCAAGCCATCGGCTTTGGCAATATGGGCAACTGCGTCAAAGCGGAAGCCATCCACCCCTTTTTCCAGCCACCAATGCACCATTTCGTACATTTCTTCAGCCATCTCCGGATTATTCCAGTTCAGATCGGGTTGATGCTCAGAGTATAGATGCATGTAATATTCGTTCGTTTCCGGATCATGCTTCCATACCGAACCCCCGAAATAAGACTCCCAGTTGTTCGGCACCTGCCCGTTTTTACCGGAACGCCAGATGTAATAGTCGCGTCTTGCATTGGTTTTGGAAGAACGGGACTCCGCAAACCAGGCATGTTCATCCGAAGTATGATTTAGCACAAGATCCATCATGACTTTGAGTCCACGCTTATGCGCTTCGGCAAGTAGCCGGTCAAAGTCCTCCATCGTGCCGTATTTTCGTAAAATCGCGTAGTAATCTCGGATATCATATCCGTTATCATGACCTGGGGAATCATAGATAGGACACAGCCAGATGACGTCTACGCCGAGCTTTTGCAAATAATCAAGCTTTTCATAGATCCCCTGCAAATCGCCATATCCATCTCCGTCGCTGTCCTTGAAGCTACTTGGATAAATCTGATATACCACACTTTCCTTCCACCAAACGATAACACCCACCTCGCTTTCTTCTCTTGTGAAGCAATTCACCCGTTAATATGTTTTATCCGAAAAGAAACCCTTATAAACACCTGAACTCAGGTTTTATACAAAAAGACAAAAGACCCGAAACCGCAATCGCAGCACGCGATCAGCTTCGAGTCTTTCTTGACCTTCTTTTCCCGCCAAATAAGCAGTAAGGTCTATTTTATCGGGATGTAGATCTTCATGTCTAACCGCTCAGGTGTTGATTTCCACACATCGGTCACTTCAAAGTCCGGCCCCTCCCGGCGCTCATACTTGGAAGCTGGCAGCCAGCTTCCGTAGATCATTTTGCGCACATCCTGCTCTGAGCCTTCGGTTGTAAACTCGGCATACAGCCCGCCTGGAATCTCCAGACAGGTATATCCGGGTTCTAAGGAATCACCGCTTCCTGAGCTCTCTTCGCCAACGATAAAAGAAAATGCCCCATCCTCCTGAAAATGAGCCGCAACACCATACGCCATATCGAGGCGAATTCGCTCTGGAATGTTCATAAACTTCTGCTCACGCCCAAATTCATGATAGAATCCGGGAATCTCTGTATAATGTTGCTCTGAATTCAGGTTGGTCTTATATTCATATCCAATGATCCGGATCGGCTCCAGTGTCACCATACGTGGCGGATTCATATGGAACGCGGTGCCAAGCTGTAAACGATATTCATTAAAATCAATACGTTGTTGCATGAATTCCTCTGTTAAAGCCTTCTGCTCCAGCTTGCGAAACCGCGCCGGTGTGATACCAAAGTGCGTATCGAAAGCGCGGGTAAAGGCTTCCTGCGAATGATAACCATAGCTAAGCGCAATCTCAAGTACACCCTGCGCCGTGTTTCTCAAAGTCGAAGCAGCCTCCGTTAGTCTTCGTCTGCGCAAGTATTCCAGAACAGTAAAACCTGTAATTGCCTGAAACAAACGTTGAAAATGAAATGCCGAAAAACTGGCCGCCGCCGATACATCCTTCATGTTGAAAGGCTCCTGCAGATGCTTCTCCAGATGCTCGATGGCAAGCTGAATACGTGCATAGTGATCCATATGTCCCGTCTCCTATTCATTTGCGTGATATGTAGTCTACGTTGTCTTCCGTGCTGGTTTGTTGCTTCCCTAAGTATGACTGAAATGCCCCAGCATTTTTTGATGCTGAATGCGAACTTAGGGTATTCATAACAAAAATCTCTTGTTCCTGTCCGCAGCCCTGCAGCGAACTTCCCACTGCCAGGCGCAGACATCAAACAAGAGAGCGTGAACTTCCGTTTGTAAAGCTAATTTATCAGTTCTATTTTTTTAAACATGCTTCTTCTTTACACTAACCATTCCAGTGCCCGGACACAGGATGAATACCCCATATATCGGTTGCATACTCACTGATTGTCCGGTCACTGGAGAAAATACCTGAATGAGCTGTGTTAAGCACAGCCTTGCGAGTCCAATCCGAAATATCACGATATGCTTGATCAATCGCTACATGTGCGTCAGCATACGCTGCAAAATCCCGTAATACAAAATATTCATCCCCATGTGCGAGCAAAGAGTCATAAATATCCCAGAACTCCCCATCCCGATAACAGAATGCCCCCGGATGCACCAATTGCTCCACGACTTCACGAATACGTTCATCCTGATCCACGATTTCGTTCGGACGGTAGTTACCGTTCCGATAATATTCCAGCACTTCGTCGGCACGCAAGCCATAGATGAACATATTCTCTTCACCGACCTGCTCTGCCATCTCCACGTTTGCCCCATCCATCGTGCCAATCGTCAGTGCGCCATTCATCATAAATTTCATATTACCTGTACCCGAGGCTTCTTTTCCCGCTGTCGAGATCTGTTCACTGACATCTGCCGCAGGGATAATTTTCTCGGCAAGCGAGACAGAATAGTTCTCCAGGAAAAAGACCTTCAACCGGTCATTTACCGCTGCATCGCGATTCACGGTATCTGACACCGTATTGATCAGTTTGATGATCTTCTTGGCAAAATAATAACTTGGCGCGGCCTTTGCTCCAAAAATAAACGTACGCGGCACCATATCAAACGACGCATCGCTTTTCAACTTGTTATACAGATGCATTACATGCAGAATGTTCAGGAGCTGTCTTTTGTACCCATGCAGCCTTTTCACCTGCACGTCAAACACGGAATCCGGGTCAACGGGTACACCCGTGTGATCCAGGATGTAGGACGCCAGACGGTTTTTGTTATCTCGTTTGATTGCACGAAATTGCTCCTGGAACGCGGATTGATCGGCGTAATCAGCCAGTTGCTCCAGTTTGCCTGGTTCCGTGACCCATTCATTGCCGATCGTCTCTGTAATAAGATTCGACAGCTTCGGGTTGGCGTGCATTAACCAGCGACGGTGTGTAATACCATTGGTTTTATTGTTAAAACGTTCAGGGTACAGGGCATAAAACGGCGCCATCTCCCGCTCTTTCAAAATCTCGGTGTGCAGTGCAGCCACACCATTGACACTATGACTGCCTACGATGGCAAGGTGTGCCATGCGAACTTGATCATTCGCAATAATTGCCATGTGCTCGATACGTTCGCCATCACCCGGATAACGATCCAAGAGCAACCCGCAGAAACGTTTATTAATCTCTTCAATAATCATATAAATACGTGGCAGTAGCTTGCTGACCATGGATACAGGCCATTTTTCCAGAGCTTCGCTTAGTGTCGTGTGATTGGTATAAGATACCGTGCGGGTAGTAATATCCCACGCTTCATCCCAGCCGTAGCCTTTATCATCCATTAGAATTCGCATCAGTTCGGGAATAACCAGCGTAGGATGGGTGTCATTGATATGAAAGGCCACTTTGTCCGGCAGGCGGTCATAAGACAGTCCCAGCTTGCTAAATGTACGCAGCGCACTCTGCACTCCTGCGGAACACATAAAATACTGCTGTTTCAAACGTAGCAACTTGCCTTCGTATTGGGAATCATCCGGGTACAGGAATTCCGAGATCGACTCCACGGAACGGCTGTAATCCAGGTATCCGTAATAGTTCGACGGGGTGTCCAATGACGTCTCCCGTTTCGGCTCTGCACTCCATAACCGTAATGTGTTCACATGGGACTGGCCATAACCGATAACGGGCACATCATACGGTACGGCAACAACCGATTCAGCATCCTTTGTCACAAAATGGTAATGTCCATCCTGCTCATAGGCTTCAACTCGGCCCCAGAACTGAACCTCCACCTTTTTGTCTGGACGGCGAACTTCCCATTCATTGCCCTTATCCAGCCAGTTATCAGGCAATTCGACCTGATTACCATTAATAATTTTTTGCTCGAACAGACCGTATTTATAGCGGATACCACATCCATGTCCCGCATAGCCAAGTGAGGCCAAGGAGTCCAGGAAACAGGCAGCAAGCCTTCCGAGTCCTCCATTGCCTAGCCCTGCATCTGCTTCCTGTTCCTCAATACATTCCAGTGAAAAGCCAAGTTCCGCCAAACTGTCACGAACCAGTTCCAGCTCATTTACGTTCAGCAGATTGTTACCAAGCAGACGTCCAATCAGAAACTCCAGCGAGAAGTAATACACCTGTTTATCCTGACGCTGCTTGAATCCCTGATTCGAGGCTGCCCAGTCCTGACCCACATATTCCCGAATCATACTGCCGAGCACATGGTACACATCTTCCTTGGTAGCTTCTTCAATTGGTTTGCCCAGTTTGCTGACGAGATTCCGTTGAAAGATTGATTTGAACGTTTCTTTGTTGTCAAACAAAAGTAGGTTCCTCCCGGTGAAATCCTGCGGGTGAGGACGGTTCGTGATTTAAAGTAATCAGGCCTCTCTGCTAAGTGACCGTTTCGGTCACGAATCATTCTTTCGATCGCTGTTGTCTCTTCCATTTCCTGATCACCTTTCACAAGGTAGAAATGGAGAGACAAAGGCGAGCGCTTCGCTTCTCCAGAATTGATTTCGTGCCCTGCACTACGCTGCACGTTAGTGAGAACGCGAACCCTGAGTTACTTCTAGTGCACACAAACCTGAAAACTTACCCGTAGGATTTTATTTTTTTATATATAGTTATGGATGATATCGGATAGATTTCGGTTTTAAATAATAGTGCTTTTGGCTAAAATATACGGGTTCGACGGGGCACCGATTAACGTCTGCCCGCCGGTCAGCTTCACATCTTTATCCAGAATGACATTCTCCAGCACAGTCCCCTCGCCAATGTAACATTTCTGCATAATGATCGAACCCTTAATCTTCGCCCCCTTAGCCACATGCACACCCCGGAACAGGATGCTGTCCTTCACTTCACCGCCTACGATGCAGCCATTGGCAAGCAAGGAATGTTTGACATCCGCTGATTCCAGATATTTGGCGGGGGCTTCGTATTTGATTTTGGTTTGCACGGGATCTTCTTTGAACAACTGTTCATATTGTCCTGTATTCAGCAGATCCATGCTATTACGGTAATAGCTGTCAATCGAGTTAATTACGGCATGATATCCTTCGTAGGCATAAGCCGCAATCTTCAATCCACTCGGATTTTTCAGGATGGCGTCACGGAAGAAATGAGTCTCCCCATGTTCAATGCAGCGCTGCACCTGTTTAAGGAAAAGTTCTTTTTCCATGATGAAAATCTCCGTATATATATTCGTGTGGTCAGCACATTGGTGAATGTCCACCACATTGCCATCTTCATCATGATCAACCTTGACGCAGGATTCATGCTCAGGCAACACACGGTCTACTTTTTTGCAAACAAGCGTGACGTCTGCTCCTTTACGGATATGATACTGATAGACATCCTGAAGATCGGCTTTGGTCACATGGCGGCTGCCTGCGTGCACAACGTATTGCCCGGCGCCTCTGTGGAAGAAATCCAGATTGTTGTGAAAATGTTGCAAATCTCCCTGCGACGTGTCCGTTGGATCGTTCCAATCCGGAGGAAGAATAAACATGCCCCCATGTTTGCGGTCCAAATCCCAAGGCTTACCGTCACCCAGATGATCCATCAGCGAACGGTATTTGCGGCGAACAAAGACACCAATGCTCTCAATACCCGCATTCATCATGTTAGATAGGACAAAATCAATCAGACGATAACGCCCGGCATAAGGTACCGCGGCTCCGCAGCGAAAGTACGTCAATTCCTTCAATTCTTCCAGTTCATGGTCAAGGTTAATAACTCCAATTAGTGATTTCATGCCGCGCACCGTCCTTTGCCAACATTTTGGTCAATCAATTTGCTATGCCTTGACGCAATTGTCTTTCCAATTCTTCCTGATCTACCAGTAAGATGTCACTCTCGTCTCCAGGCGCGGGGGCAATCTGGGTTCCATCCGGAATGACTAAGCCTTCGGCGATAATGGCGTTGTGAATGGACACATTACGGCCAATTTTGACCCGAGGCATAACAACGGAATCGATTACTGCACTGTTCTCTCCCACCTCAGTTCCATAGAACAGGACGGAATGATTCACCTCACCGTGCACGATGCTGCCCTCACTGATGATGCAATTGCGCACCTTGGCGGCAGGCGATATATATTGAGCAGGCTGGTTCGGGTTGCGCGTGAAAATGCGCCAGTTGGGATCATTCAGATTCAGCGGTGTCTCCTCGTCCAGCAGATCCATATTGGATTCCCACAGACTGCGAATGGTTCCAACGTCTTTCCAGTATCCTTGGAACGGGTAAGCAACTAAAGATTTATCATTTTCAAGCAACAACGGAATGATGTCTTTACCAAAATCGTAGGAGGTGGATGCCTGCTGTTCGTCCTGAATCAGGAAACGTTTCAGTACATCCCATTTGAAGAGATAGATGCCCATGGAAGCAAGTGTGCTTCGGGGCTGAGAAGGTTTTTCTTCGAACTCATAAATGCTGTAGTCTTCATACGTATTCAAAATGCCAAAGCGGCTCGCTTCTTCCAGCGGCACGTCAATCACGGAAATGGTGCAATCGGCATCTTTTTCCTTGTGATACTGGAGCATCTTGTCGTAGTCCATCTTATAGATATGATCACCGGATAGAATCAGCACATGTTCGGGATCAAATTGTTCGATAAAGTTCAGGTTACGGTAAATCGCGTCAGCAGTCCCACGATACCAGTTACTTCCATCTTCCCGTTCATGAGGAGGAAGCACATAAACCCCGCCATTTTTACGATCCAGGTCCCAGTCACTGCCAATACCGATGTAGGAATGCAAGACAAGTGGTTCATATTGGGTCAACACACCCACGGTATCAATACCTGAATTCGAGCAATTGCTGAGCGGAAAATCAATAATGCGGTAGGTTCCCCCAAAATAAACAGCGGGTTTTGCCAGTGATTTCGTCAATCCCTTTAATCGTTTCCCCTGCCCTCCGGCGAGCAGCATCGCTACAACCTCTTTTTTTGCCATCATTACAGCCTCCTCCACGTGCATTCATTCTGATTCATTTCAGAGCCCATAATCGATATTCTGTTGTGAAAATACGACTGTCTTGATTAGGAGCATGCTGTACAGATGTGTAACGGAATAAAGACATCATTCATATGTAACCGGACGTCTTTCGTTAGATGATCACTGGAATGTTGATGCGGATCGAATTAATGATCCAGTTTGGTTCGAATTTCTCTTCAAATGCAAATAATGCGACGATGATGGTGTGTTTTAAATCATGTAGATGGTGTTGGTGTTGCAGAGCATGTTGATTGTGTAGAAAATGACTTGGCTTGCATTGTAGACTGTGCTAATGATGGGTAATGAAAAATGAGCTTATTACCCATTAAACAGGAATTCGATCGGGGAATCTTGCGGTAACAGCAAATTTGAAAAAAAATCAGGGCATCGCTGGTTTGAACCTTACGCGCTCCTGTAACGACGCTGTTATTTTAATCTATTCGATAGACACGAATTAAAATCCTCTTGGTAATAATATGGTAAACAGCGGGTGATCTGAACCTTTTATCCTATGGTACTAACAAAGAGGGTCTTATGAATCAGAAATGGGCGATTTTTTTGTAAATTTTTAGAGGAATATAATAGAAATGTGTCGAATAACAAAGGTGGTATGAAAGTAAGATCAAGACATTCAGCAATGAATCGAGAAATTACATACTAATAACTATAAATTATTTGGAGATAACTCTCTATAAAAAGATTGGAGTGGGATATATGACATTTTACAACAGAGTGCAGGAAACTAGAGATATAGTTAAGATTATGGAAGATAAGAAAAGTTGGAACAAGATTATTTTACTTTATAGTCCAAGCGGTGTTGGAAAAAGCGGTCTTGTTCAAAAGTTATTTAATGAAGAATTTAAAGATTATTTATCCTTTAGAGTAAAAGTAAGTCGAAGTTCACCAGATACAATTGAGAATCTATGTTATATAAATAGGCTTTATAAAGAGATATCCGAATTAGCTAAAAATGAAGCCCAATCAATTCCTACCCCAGAAGGCCATGCTCTTAAGAATCTTAAGGGAATAGCCCTATTCTTTTATAATTTTTTGAGAAATAAGGTGGGGATCGAAAATGAGAACAAGCTTTATGAGTCTTCTGAGGATATTGGTATTACCAGAAAAAAAGATTATCTAATTCATGTGTTAAGTACACAAACTTTCTTTATATCCATTGAGAATATACAAAACATAGACACTCAGTCTATTGAAATACTTTCAGATATCTTAAAGAAAGTATCTAATTTAAAATTAATCTTCGAATATACTAGTGAAATTGAAGACTATAAAGATGTTTCGACATCTGTAGTTCGCTTCATGGAACAATTGGATTTAGACAAAAATACTTCATATGAATGTTATGAAATCAAAAAAATGGATTTCAGCGAAGCGAAAAAGCTAATTCCTCCTACAGCCTTAATTACTGACTTAGAAAAGGTTAAGGAAATATACGATAACGGATATGGGAATTTACAAAGAATGAAGCTTCTAACATCAGATATACCAAGTGAAAATAGCCCTATACAGTATTCGCTTGAAAAATTAGATTCCAGCGAGAGATACGTCGTTAATACTGTCTATCTCAATGAAGGTAAAATTGATTCTACTCTCCTTGTGCAACTTCTAACAAATGAACAAGATCAATTTTTACTCTTCACCCAACAAAAAGTTGCTGAAATTTTAAAAAAATTAGAGCAGAAATACATAATTTCTACAATATCAAATGAAATTGAAATTTCCCATGATTCAATTATTTTAGAATTGGAAAGACAGAGCCATAATCCTACATTAGCTGCTGCATATCGTCTCTTGACAAACTATTACAACAAATCAAGAAATGAGATGCGTGACAACAATGTAGCAACTGAGAAATTATTCATGCTGTATCTTAAATTCCATGATGAATCTATCATTGGCATTTTGAAAGAAATTAAAGAAATGATAATACAACAAAAATATCCCCAAAGAATATTATCCAAATTAGTCTACTTACGTGATAAATTATTAGACAAAAATAATCCAAATATTAGAATTAGTGATGAAATCTCACTCGCTTTACTTGAAGTTTCATATCAGATGGAATTAGGACAGTTTGCCGAAGAATCACTAAATATAATTTACAATAAAGCTAATCCTCTTCATAGAGCCTACTATGTAGGCCTAAAGGTATTAAATAATAACAATTCTGAGACTCAAGATGAAGTTCAGCAATTAATTCAAGATGAAGTCCAGGGAAGCCAATGTCGCTTAACAATGGAATTAATGCTACTTTCATCTATGATGGAGACTAAAGGCTTACATGAATCAAAAGTTTTTGCTCTAAAAATGCTCTCAGTAAAAAGTTACGAGAAATATATGGAATATGCATTTCTTTTGAGAAACTATGCTGAACTTGTTGAATCCACAGAAAGCTTAAAATTATATAATAAATGTTTAGATATATTTGATTCCTTTAATCGAAAAGATCTCCAAGCGCAAATATATATATCTATAGCAATGTGCCATTCATATTTAGGAGAACTAGATGCTGCCAAAGAAGATCTCGAAATGGCAGTAGAATTGAGCGAAGGAAAAGTAAAAGAAAATATGATATTAAATAATTATGCAGTAATAGACATGCTCTCGGGAAATTTTACGGAACCAGTTCTAAAGAACTTGAAGGACGCTTTACTCTTAACCTCAAATCCTTATGAAAAAATCATTGTTAAATGTAACCTTCTGGTTTTCTACACAGTAAAAAAGGATTACACAATTGCTCACGAACTATGCAGAGAGATCGAACAATCAGAGTTTGAAAACTACAAATATGAAGAGTTTTTACACATCGTATATTCAAACTTGTCCTTTTATTATCAAGAGATAAATAACCCCAACCAACTAATTTACTCCAAAGAAATAAGTGAATTGCAATCTGTGAGAGCGGAAAATTTGAACCCATATGTTACTCCAAATACACCCTATCGTCTTGATTTTTTAGGGTATTGGAATATTGAAGTTAGCAGAGATTTGCAGCATTAATGATTAGTGACTCAAACATCTCCTCAAACAATAAGTTATTTTGTGCAAAAACATGATAAAAAGCACAGTCTTTACCCAGAAAACAATCTGGAGATAATTCAATAAGATAAAACTCATCATTACTAATGCGGCCATCAACACGCATAAACTCAATTTTATCGAAAGACTTGAACAATGTGATCATTTTTTCTTTCACACTAGTTGGTATCAAATTACTAGTTAGAAAATCAACAGAAGAATCATCAATTTTCTTAGTTTCATATCCCCAAATTTCTCGTTTAAAAAATGTTGTTTCATCAATTTTTAACTGTGCTTCTCCTGAAAGAATAATCTTGTTTTTGTTTCCGAAAATTGAGTATTCGACTTCATATCCTTCAATATATTCTTCAACTATAATTGGAATATTATGAAAAACAAAAAGTTTATTTATTAAATCTTCAGCCTCGTTATATGAATAGACCAAATTATTATTTGAAATGCCAGTCGACCCACCTCCATAATTTGGTTTTATTACAAGAGGAAGATTCAAAGTAGGGAGATATTCAAGAATTCTATCATTAAGTTTACGAACTAGAAAACCTTTAGGGACAGAAATCCCAAATTCTTTCGCATATAATTTTGATAAATGTTTATCATTGCATAATGAATGTGTGAAAGAATCTCCTCCCACGTATTTTAAGTTGTTAGCTTCACAAATGGCTGGTAAAAGGCTTTTAGAGTTGGGAGAGTTCTCACCGAATCTCATGGGGAATATAATATCATCCTTATGTTGAGGAATATTCGTTGTAAATAGTTCTAGATCAGTGTAATGAATAACTTTCTTGCATATTTTATTGAGGGCGTCGATTATGCTTTCCGTTGAAGAAGCATTATTTCCTTCAAGGTCTTTTCTAGACAAGTCTGCAAAGTTATATTCTTTTTTTTCATCTGTGATAAGAACTATGTTATGATCAATCACTACAAAACCTCCAAATAATTTATAGTTATTTGGAGGTTTTTCTCTACACTTTTAAGTTATTTCTTGGATTAAACCTCGACAGTACATCCTTCTTTCGTTCCACAGAGACTTCGGTATAGATTTGTGTCGTGCTTACATTGGTATGTCCAAGAATCTCCTGTACCGATCGCAGATCTGCACCATTATTTAGCAAATGAGTAGCAAAACTATGGCGAAGATAATGCGGAGTTGAATTTTTACTTACTTTTGACATATCTCTAAATTTCGAAAAAATGTCCTCTATAGAATATATGGAGAGCCTATGGCCGTATTTATTAAGAAAAAGAGCGTCACTTTGAGGTTCGAAGTTCTCACGAACTTGGAGCCAGCTCTTAATCTTTTGAATAACCTCTTCACTTGAAATATATAAGAGTCGCTCCTTACGCCCTTTCCCAAAGATGAGCACGGTTCTCTCTTCAAGATCAATATGCTCAATATCTATACTAACCAATTCACCAATACGAATCCCGATGACGTATAACAACTCAATAATTGCGGCATTTCGCAGGTTTATCCTCTTTCGAAAAATCGTGTGTAACTGTTTCATATGCTCTTGGGGGGCATTTAACAATTTCTCAATCTCATTGACGGAAAGTGTCTTGGGAATGCGCCTTGCCGTTTTGAATTTCTTCCCGTAACCATCAATGGGTGATTCCTTCAGATTTCCGTTCTGCACGAGATAATTGAAAAATGCTTTAAAACATATGTATTTCCTCTTAATCGTAGAGTCTTTAAGTGTCTGTTCACTCGTTAATTGTTCAAGATATTTGCGCAGATTATCTCTAGTCACTTCGTGTAATACATGCGAATCAAGCCAGATTACAAGTCTATTCAGATCAGATAAATATGCTCTAATGGATTTATGAGAAAGATTGCGTTCTACACTCAAATAGATCTCATACTGTCGCAAATAATGGTTTAGATCAGTTGTGCTGAGTTTCATGATGCCTCCTGAAGTGCATGTCATATGCTGCCAATAGTCCGACCTACATTATTACGCATTAGACTTTATTTGTGAAGATGTCTATAGACACATTGAATACGTATGCATCAAAGAAGCCGGATTTCTCCGGCTCTAACACTGCACTTATCCTATTTTACACTCTAATTCACCCGTATAGCTTACATAAGCTTTCAGATCATATACCACATTGCTTAATACATACTGCCCCTGATTCACAAAAATTTCAATCAAGTTAGGCTCTACAAAGATGTCGAGTTCACAGTTCCCCTGAAGCTCCGGCGTCTGAAATTGAAGATCATATTGATCCAGGCCTCTAAACACCTCTGCCCGATCGGTATGCACTCTTCCGTTTTCCAGCCATATGCGATAACCGCCAATATCCAGAACCTGATGTTCCTGCAACGCAACTTTCAATTGAAATGGCTTGGCATAATTAATCTGCTCGACAGGGATAGGGGTCTTAAAATGTGTCTCCACCTCAGGATGCACTCGGAAATATATCTGTTCGTCCTCGACCTCGATGACTCGTGGCAGGGCCATCATGCCAATCCACGACTTCTCACCCGGATTCTTCACAGGTAGCGGCATTCGCATCCAGGCTACCATAACCCTGCGCCCTGCGGCATCCAGATTCGTCTGAGGCGCATACAAGTCCCCACCATAATCAACCATATTCAATTGATCCGGAATGACGATATCACAGCTTTCTTCTATGAAGGAAACCAGACTGCACATCGCGTGACTTGTATACAACGGTTCCTTTTGAATCCCTTCAGGAGACATCAGTAGTACAGTCTGCTCGGCTCCACTCGAACGATCTGACAACCTGAAAATATCCGGACATTCCCACATATAACCGAGCCCTGGCTTGGTATAGCTGTTCACATACGTCCACTGGAGTAGATCCTCGCTTGAATAAAACAAAAGCTTGCCCTGCTGATCTCTCGTCTTCGTGCCCAAAATCATATAATACCGATCCCGATACTTCCACACTTTAGGATCACGTGTATGCGTGCGATGCCCCAAAACAGAATCGACGATCGGCGGGATGATCTGTTGCTTGGAAGCGAGGTTGTCAAACGTATAACCATCCTCCGAGATCATCAAAGCCTGACTGGACTCGAATTGATCATCCACAATCACATGAACGTTCTCCTCATTGAGCACATCGTATTTGACAGCGGTATAAAATATAAACATTTTGCCCTGCACTTCGAGTGCCGTTCCAGAGAAACACCCATTTTGGTCATACCCTTTGCTTGGATATAGAGCGATAGGATGATGTGTCCATGTGACCAAATCCGGACTGGTCGCATGCCCCCAATGCATCGTGCCCCATTGCAGGCCATACGGGAAGTATTGATAGAATAAGTGGTACTCTCCCCGGTAATAGATAAACCCGTTCGGGTCATTCATCCAGTTGCCAGGTGCTTTTACATGTAATTGATCCTGTTTCATCACGGCCTCCATCAACGATTTAAATAAACCGGAGTCTCCATCATAATATGTAAAGCCAACATCGTTAACTTTTCTCAACGACAGATGTAAGCGTATCCTACAATACATATCTGTTCAAGCCAAAAAAGCCGCCGATCTCAGCGACTCCATTGTAACATTATTTTTTTCTCTGTAGTCTATATCGGAGCAGATATATAGGTTTCTCTCTATCATTTATTTGTATCTGTTCTAGATTATCTTTCGGAAAAGGTTCATAACCTCATCCTTGGACGGTTGATACGGATTACCTGGTGCACAAGCATCTTTCATTGCATTACTTGCAAGCAACTCCACATCCGGGTTCTGTACCCCAAGTTCGGACAGCTTTTCAGGAATCCCCACTTCTTTGGCCAGGTTCCGAATCGCAGTAATGACGTATGCTGCACATTCCTCATCGGTGCGCTCCTTTACATCCATCCCGATCGCCTTGGCGATATGACGGAATTTGTCCGGCACATGTTTGGCATTCATCTCTTCAACATAAGGAAGCAACATCGCGTTACACACACCATGCGGTAGATCATATACCCCGCCTAATTGATGTGCCATGGCATGAACATATCCGAGACCCGCATTGTTAAAAGCAATACCTCCCAGGAAACAGGCGTAAGTCATATACTCCCTTGCTTCCAGATCAGTCCCATCCTTCACTGCTCTTGGCAAATATTCAAAGATCAATTTGACCGCCGCAGCAGCCGTTGCACTTGTAACCGTAAACCCACCTGGTGTAACCATCGCTTCAACCGCATGGGTTAACGCGTCCATCCCCGTTGCAGCAGTCAGACTCGCAGGTTTACTCAGCATAAGCTCAGGATCATTTACCGACAGATCAACTAGACAGTTCCGGTCTACCATCACCATTTTCACTTTTCGCTCCTCATCTGTAATGACGTAGTTCATCGTCACCTCGCTTGATGTACCAGCTGTTGTATTCACAGCTACAAGCGGAACCGATTTGGTTCGGGATTGGTGCAGTCCTTCATATTGACGGATGTGTCCACCGTTTGCAGCAACGATTCCAATCGCTTTTGCAGCATCCTGCGGTGAACCTCCGCCTATCGATATAATGGCGTCACAGCCATGGTTCTGGAATACTATTAACCCTTCATGCACTTGCTCGCATGTTGGATTGGGCTGTACCTCATCATATACGACATAGTCTAACCCTGCTTTCCGCAGCGTAGACAGTACACGTTCGGCAATACCTGACGTAACCAGTTCTTGATCCGTAACGACCAGAGCCTTACGTATACCCATCTGTCCAATCATTGGAGCTGCATCCTGCAAACACCCTCTACCCATCAAATTCACGGGTGGGACATAATATGCATGCGTTGCCATCTGAACCAGCCTCCTGTAACCCTGATTTACTACCTTTATTGTAACTGAATCCGTTTCCAGCTATAGTGAAATAAATCACAATCAACTGATAAATGTTACATTGTCCCATGCAAATAACCGGATTTTATAGTTTCTTTGATCATAAAAAAGACGACTTGGACACCCTCAGGGTCTAAGCCGCCATATCGTTTGATTACTTTTCCGATTACAATGCCTTGTCGTTAACACCATCAAGCCAAGCTTCAATCTCACCAATGACGGATGATACACAGCCGTCTTCAAATGGTGATTTTAAACCGGCAAGCTCCACCAGACCTGTGAAGGACAGGCTACCACCAGCTTTGCACAATGTCAGATAATCAGCCCATGCTGATTTCATATCTTCATTACTGCGTTTCCAGAACTGGAACGCACAGATTTGTGCCAGCGTGTAGTCAATGTAATAGAATGGTGAAGAGAAAATATGACCTTGTTTATGCCAGAATCCGCCTTGCTCCAGATATGCGTTATCCTTGTAGTTGATATGCGGCAGATAAGTTTTCTCAATGTTACGCCAAGCCTGCTTGCGTTCTGCTGGTGTCGCATCCGGGTTCGCATAGACAAAATGCTGAAATTCATCCACAGATACACCATATGGAATAAACAACAGGGCTGAGGACAAATGATCGAACTTGTACTTGTCTGTATCTTCCTTGAAGAACAATTCCATCCACGGCCAAGTGAAAAACTCCATACTCATCGAATGAATCTCTGCGGATTCAAATGTAGGCCAGTTATATTCCGGCACAGCAAAGTTACGGCTCTCATACACCTGGAAAGCATGTCCAGCTTCATGGGTCAATACATCAATGTCACCTGACGTACCGTTGAAGTTGGAGAAAATGAACGGCACTTTGTAATCATTCAGGAACGTGCAATATCCGCCGCCCTGTTTGCCTTTTTTGCTTACCAGATCCATCAATTCGTTGTCAGTCATCATCTGGAAAAACACATCTGTTTCTGGTGAAAGTTCTGCGTACATGCGTTTCCCGTTCTCTACGATCCAGTCCGGATCACCTTTGGGTGTTGGATTGCCTGTTTTGAAACTAAAACCTTGATCGTAAAAATAAAGCGTATCGACATCAATCCGGCTACGCTGACGCTCTCTGAGCTTGGTCGCAACAGGTACGATGTAGTCGCGGACTTGCGCGCGGAAATTAGCGACCATCTCCGCATTATAATCTGTACGGTTCATACGGTCATAACCAAGCTCCACATAGCTCGGATACCCCAGTTTTTTCGCAATCTGTGTACGTACCTTCACCAGTTCATCGTAAATGCGGTCAAATTCAGCTTCGTGCTCCGCCATAAATGTATACCGGGCTTCCGAAGCACGTTCACGCATCGAGCGATCCGTAGACAGCTCAAACGGATGAAGCTGAGGCAGCGTGCGCTCTTCACCTTCGAATGGAATTTTGGCAGAAGCAATCAGCTGATTGTATTCTGTAGAAAGTTTATTTTCCTTTTGAAGATCCTCAATGATCTCCGGGCTGAATGTTTTCAAAGCTTGCTCAGCGAGCTGAAACAGCTGGGGTCCCCACTTTTTCTCTAGTTCTGCACGGAACTTGGAGTTCACCAGCGCACGGTAAAAATCGGTAATGTATTCTTGGACAACAGGCTGACTATCATCCAGGAATTCATTCTCTGCCTTATAAAACTCATCATTGGTATCAATAGAATGACGGATATAGACCAGCTGTGCTTGCGTTTCAAAATCGTTACGCAAAGCATTGATCTTGTCCATGAATTCACTCTGCTCTTCCACTGTAGATGCCGCTTCGAATCCCTTCAGCAGTTCACCGAAAGAGGTCTTGATGTGTTCCAGATCGGGACGTGTATACGTGTATTCACTAAACTTCATTTATGTACACCCTTTCCTGTTTGGCAAATTTCGGGAAAAACCCGAGAAGCTATCCCTTATTATACAAAAGTGAAGCCTAAAAATCCCAACTTTACGAAAAATATTTGTCCATCGGTCAAATGCTTTTACAAAAATATCAAATAAGCCCGCCTCGCATCCGCGAAGCAAGCTTATAGGCTTGTCTTTTTTTCAATTGTTCCTATGGATGGTTCCACAATTAATGTTTGTCTTCGTCAACAATCTTATAGAACCAGCCCATTCCAATCATACCCACAACCATAATCGCAGCTAGAATAATAATATAAGTCATGAATGTACCTCCCTTGCCCGTATATTCATCTCTATCTTAGTGTACACGCGGAATGGCCGTTTGAATTAACCGAACATTGACAAAAATACGAAATCTTTAATTTTAATCAACGATAAACATCACTTTTACTTTACTTTTTTAATCCAGCGCCATAGTAATCTCACCATTTACCCCGTTTTATACATCTTGTTCGCATCTCCGGTCGTTCCGTTGTATACTATACTTCTGGATTGGATAGATATGGACATTACCACACTAGACCTACGCAGAAAGGCAGGCTTCACATGTCAACTCGCATTTATATACGTCAATTATCGCTTTCTATTATGTTTGCCCTCATGCTTATCATGTTGTCCGCCTGTGCAGATGGAGAAGCCCATGTAACTGTGAATACAGATGGAACGGCCGATCTGGATCTGAATCTAAGTGTGTCGGACTCGGCCCTTGGCAAAATTGGACAAGACAATCTAATGCCCTTGCTAGCTGAAGCGTTGGAACGGAATAATTTTAAGACAGAAGTGACCAAACAGGCGGACCAGAACGTGTTGAAAGCAACGACTCATTATGAAAAAAGCAACATGACCGGATTCGATTCCTCGAAGCTACCGCCAGGAATTCATATCGAACAATCCAAGACACCAGGCTTTTTCACATCCCAATTGCATATCCTTGCCGAAGCTGACCTTATGGAATCCATGCCCGATGGGGATATTAAAGATAGGATCAATAGCGTTCCGGGTTTTCTCAAACGGCTTTTGTTAAAAGATGTGAATTTTGACTTCAAACTCTCTCTGCCGATTAAAGCCCAGAATTCCAATGCTGACCAGGTAGAAGATGGTGGTAAAACGCTAATCTGGAACGTTTCTCCTTTGCAAAAGAATAAGCTGGATTTGACAGTACAGATTCCGAATATTCGGAATATCCTGTTAGTTGCCATCGCAGGCCTTGTGTTGGTCCTGGCCTTGCTCATCTGGTTCTTCATACGGCGCAGACGGACAAGACGACGGCGAAATTCGATTGCAGATCTAAAAAATTCATGACCCCTTCCGGGCAATGAGATTTGTGACTTGCCAAACGGTGTTATGGATAGTAGAATACATCCGTACTGTGAGAACGGTTAACGATGATTAAAGCAAAAACTAAAGAGGTGAACAAGTTTCATGAATATCCGGGAATGCGCCCTGCCTGGTATCGGGGTGAAGTACCAGTTTCATACAAAAGGTGGTAATCAGTTAGTTATCATCAAACACGAAGATGGACGCCGTGAGTTATTTTCGGTAAATCCGCAAGATAATGAAGAGCTCACACTGATTGCAGAATTGGAAGATGATGAATGTGTAACACTCTCAGGATTAATCGGAGGATGGTCCTGAGTACGAGCTTCCTAGCAGTTTAGTAACTTCAACACACTTAAGCGCAAAAAAACAGCAAATTTTACCCAAAAAAACCTGTACTCCATTGGAGTTACAGGTTTTTTGAGTTAATCATTCCAATTCCCCCGGTGGGATTGAATATAAGGTACCCATGTGTTCAGCACTCGGATAATTTCTGCAGAGTGGAAAGGTTTGCTTATGAAGTCTTGCATTCCGCATTGCAAACAAGCTTCCCGATCTCGCTCCCCTGCAAAGGCTGTTATCGCAGCGATCACAGGGATTTCCGGATGCATTTTCCTAATCTCACAAGTCGCTTCAATCCCATCCATCACAGGCATTTGGATATCCATGAAAATCAGATCATAAGGGGTAGTTGCAAGCAAATGTATAGCTTGTTCTCCATTTTCCACAATATCGCACACCCCGCCAAATTTGCGAAGCATTTCCTACAGAAGATGGCTATTCACAGCCTGATCCTCGGCAATCAAAATCCGAATGCCTCGTGCAAGGCGGTTACGCTCTGGCAATTCTACCGTGACAGCAACCTCACCTTCTTCTGACACCATTTCCTCCTCTCTCCACTTGTCCAGCATAATAGTAAACTGGAATTCCGCCCCCTGCCCAATCTCACTTTGAACTCCGATAGCTCCGCCCATTAGCTCCACTAATTTCTTGCTAATGGCAAGTCCCAGCCCCGTTCCTCCAAATTTCCGATTAATCGCTGGGTCCAACTGGGAGAAGGATTGAAATAATTGATGCTGTTTATCAAATGCAATACCAATGCCTGTATCTTTAACTTTAAACGAAAGCATCAGCTGATCTGGACCATATGCTTGCGAAGAATCCATCTCCGCAACGATCGTGACGCTTCCTTTTTCAGTAAATTTAACAGCATTACCCACCAAATTAATCAGAATTTGACGAATTCTTGTCTCATCTCCGCATACACGTTCCGGAATGTGATCCGATATTTCACTGTACAGCTCAATATTCTTCTCAGAGGCTTTAATGGAGAACAGCTCTATTACACTGCCTAACATGTCCCGAATATCTACTGGCCCCTGTTCCAGATCCATTTTGCCTGCTTCGATTTTACTGAAATCCAGTATTTCATTCAAAATATAGAGTAGCGACTCCCCGCTATCAATCATGATCTCGGCAAATCCCTGTTGCTCCTCATTCAGCTCCGTTTCCATCAAAAGATGTGCCATTCCCATAATCCCGTTTAGCGGTGTACGAAGCTCGTGGCTCATAATGGCAAGAAACTCGGATTTTGCACGATCCGCATGCTCTGCTGCTTCCTTGGCACGAATGATTTCTTTTACCGAAGTCATATCACGGAAGACCAGCACAGCACCACGTGTTTTCCCTTGATCCATAATCGGCTTCAGTTGGAACTCTGCAAGAAAACTCGATCCGTCCTGACGCCAAAATACGGATTCTGTACGAGGCAAGGCCCTACCTTCACGCACAGCACGCAAAATAGGTGTGCCGTTCGTCGGATATGGAATGCCCTCGCTCTGCATCTGTATCATCATTTTTTCCAAAGGTTTACCGTTCATCTCACTCGGACAGATATTCATCATCTCCGCCGCTGCAGGATTGGCAAAATTCACGTTTCCATCCAGATCCAGCCCAATCACACCTTCGGACATTCCATTCAAGATCAGTGCTCTTTCATAACTTAAATTTTCAATCTCTTCGACGTAACGTTTGGCTGCTGTAACATCACTCGTAATGCCATAGACACCAACCACTTTATCTTCTAATAAAATAGGAACGTTGATCACACTTGTCTCGATTCGTTGTCCATCCTTATGAATCAGACCAATCTCATAACGCTGCGCTACACCCTTGACCGATTCTTCAAAATGATAACGCGTCTTCTCCAAGTCGACCGGATCAATCAGATGATCAAAAGGTCGGCTTAACAGTTCTTCTTTGCTATGCCCTGTTAATTGCTCCTGCCCAACATTCGCTTTCAGCAAGTTCCCGTCCAGATCCAGAGATGCCACACCAAGCGGATTACAATCAAACAACGACTTGTACTCCTGCAAATTCAATTGTTGCTGTTTGCTTTCTGTAATATCACGTGTGACTGCAACCATCTCTTGCAAATTTCCCCACTCGTCACAAACATAATGAGTCAGCGTATCCGCCCATACAAGGGAACCATCTTTGTGCACTAGACGATAACTAATCCGCTCCGGAGTGAGCCCGATCATCTGACGGCGGATATAAGCCTTTACAGCCGGGATATCGTCCTGATGAATACAGAACATTCCTGAGCGTCCGATCATTTCTTCAGGCTCGTAACCGAGCATTTTTCTGCTGGCATGTGATACATATTTGAACGTGCGCTCGGCATCCGCTTCGTGAATTGCAATCAGATCCATGGATGATTCAGCCAGGATGCGCGAAATACGACTACTTTCTTCCAGTTGTTGACGCTGATTAAGAAGCGTTTCTTCCGCCTCTTTTTGCTTCGTAATGTCTGCAGCTTGTACTAGTAAATATAAAGGCTCTCCGCTTACCTCGTCCCGGACAATGCAAGCTCTAATTGTTGCCCACAGCAACGTGCCGTTTTTTCGTTTCAGGCGCACCTCTGTTTCATACATCGGCTGTTCACCGTTGGTCATTTCCCAGAAATTACGGCGAAACTCTTCGTACCTGAGGTCCTCTTCATAAATCATATGTACAACGGAAGTATGCAACAGTTCTTCCTCCGTTGATCCAAGCATCTCGCAAAAAGCTGGATTTAACTGCACCCATAGTCCATTAACATGAGAAGCGACAGCAATGCCGATTGGCGCGTGTGTGTATAATTGTTCGAACAGAGACCGGCTCTGTGTGATGGAGTTCGACACTACGTATCCTCCCTTACCGAGAATGTAAATGTTATTCGTATGAACAGATCGACCTGAACATAACTATATCTTATAGAGTAGTACCCCAAATACCACGATAGTTAAACGAAACAAAAGTAAAAAAACATGGCAACAATCGACACGTTAAGATCTTCAGCTTTTCAGCACACCCAGGTCATGAAAGAACGGAGGTTATTGCCCCATGATTATTGTTGCGAATCAACCGATTCAACTGTCGCCATCCGAATGGTCTGCATTTGAATGGTACTGGTTACAGCAGCTACAAAACCGCCCCATAAGGTATGTGTATCAATCCATGGAACATCTCCATTTTGAATGGAGCTTAAGAGAATCCCTTGTTGATGCAGCCGAAGGGTTGAACCGAAGCGGTGTCAGCTTTGCCTCATTCGAAGACTCCAGGTGTAACCCTGCCTTTTGGAATCGAAATGCACGGGGTGGATTCGAGCTAAGGCCAGATGTAACACCTGCAGAAGGCATCCGAGATATATGGAGAAACGGACGCTTATATGCGTTCGAGTGTGCAACTGCTACCGTTATTGTACTCTATGGAGGCGTACTTGGAAGCATCCGTGAGGATGCCTTTAATTCATTATTCCGTAATCTGTTGCTATTTGACTGGCATTACGACAGTGATCTGCGTTTGACAGAAAAGAATGGCAAGGAACTCGCACTACCTGGAGATGTGCTTTATTTCAAAAATCCAGACGTGTCACCCAAAACCCCTGAATGGCAAGGTGAAAACACCATTATGTTGAGGGAAAACTGGTACTACGGACATGGTATTGGCATTGCAAACGGTCAGGAAATTATTCGAACCTTAAATCATTTTCGTTTTCCCGGCAGCATGACCTCGGCCTATTTAATGGATATGGTCATATATCCAGACTTCCTTTATTTATCCCGCTATGCCAAAAATGCCACCGGCAACAACCCGGACATAACCACACCCGTATTACCTGGACAAATGTATGTTCGAGTGGGCGGCAGTCGCTATTTGCGTACTTGAATGTCCGATCATGAGATCAGTTACGCGTCATTAATAGAATAACCCACACGTTGCAAAAAGCCCAATCACAAGCAGCCATGGCGCTGACTTGATATTGGGCTCCTTGCAATATGTTATCAGTTCAGTGGATCAAGCTGAACCACGACTTGCTTGCCGCTAACCTGAACTCCTGTTGTTTTAGTGCCGTATTCTTTCAACGCTTTGCACAGTTCTTCTGCCCAGGCTTTGCCTGACTCTCCCTCTTTGGCTCCATGCACTTGGATGACCAATTTCACGGAGTCACCTTTTTTCAGAATACGCTCTGCTTGTGACTGCTTCACATCCCGGTCATGATCCTCCATTTGCAGATGCAGGCGAATTTCCTTTACTTTGCGTTTATCCGGAGATTTGCCTGCCTTTTTCTTCGCCTGCTGTGCTTCTTCACGGGCAGCGCCCTCACCAATCAGTTTACACGGAGGTGGGCTAGTCATCAGGGACAAACATACCAAATCTACCTTATGCTGTTTGGCCAGCGCCAGTGCTTCCCGTGTTGACATGACGCCCAGGTCTTCTCCATTCAGACCGGTGAGTTGCACTTCGTTAGCTTTGATCTTTTCATTTTTAATGATCTGAGCCATGCATCTTCCTCCTTGACATGAAAAGCCTGTCCTGATCACTGAAGATCAGAGCAGGCTTAAATATTAGACTACATTTCGTGTGCTGTTATAAACGTTACCTACATTGCATACGTTGCGTTAAGATTAACAACCTGTCATAACGATGACTTTTTCTCGTAATATCGTGGCGTGTCCCCCGAATTACAACGAGTTAAATGCTTCTGTCAGAACAGGTACGATCTGCGATTTGCGAGATACAACACCTTTGAGCAATGCTTTGTTATCTGTCAGCGTTACGTTGTATGCTTTTTCAACCGCTTGAGTAGATGCACCATAAGCCAGTCCAACGGAGTCATTGTTCAAGATATCCGTCACAACAAACAAGAACAGGTCAAGTCCTTTGCTGGAGATAATCGCTTCAATCGCCGCTTCAAGCTCTGGCTGTTTTACCAGCACATCATTAACGTCAACCGCATTCACTTGGGCGATTTCCACTTTCGCTGTACCCATAGCGAATTCTTTCGCATCCAGAGAGATCAGCTCAGCAATTGTTTTCTGACTCAAGTCTGCGCCAGCTTTCAGCATGTCCAGACCATAGCTATCTGCATCTACACCGGCAATAGCAGCCAGCTCACGTGCTGCAGCTACGTCTTGCTCTGTGCAAGTTGGAGATTTGAACAACAAGGAATCCGAGATAATCGCGGACAACATCAGACCTGCGATCGGCGCACTGATTTCAATGCCGTTCTCTTTGTACATTTTGTTCAAAATCGTTGCAGTACAGCCTACAGGCTCCGCACGGAAATACAAAGGCTGACTTGTCTCAAAATTGGCAATACGGTGATGGTCAATGACTTCAACAACGGTTACATCTTCAATATCACTTACACTTTGCTGACGCTCATTGTGATCCACCAGAATGACTTTATTCACTTCGTTAGCCGCTGTTTTGATCATACGCGGTGCTTCAACTTTGAATTGATCCAGTGCGAACTGCGTTTCGCCATTCACTTCGCCCAGGCGCACGGCTTCAACTTCCTGTCCCAATTTGCTTTTCAGGTCTGCATACGCGATTGCTGAGCAGATCGTGTCTGTATCCGGGTTTTTGTGGCCGAAAATTAGTACTTTTTCCATATTCATAGCCCTCCGTCAATTCGAGTTTAAGTTAATCTTATCCTTATTTGAATCATACCTTACTGATTATAGCGCTTATACGTCTTAATTCCAATCCCTTTACAGCGAATTAATCAGAGATTACATGAAGGCCAGTTTCGCAAGTAGCGAACGCCGGGAATAAAGAAGAAGCTATTGGCTTATTATCATCAACAGGTATCCACGTCTGTTCTAATTTGCAGGGGTGTTCGCTACATTTGTAATCAGATGTCCGTCCAGCTTGTCACCTTTACACAGGGCTTGCACGAGCTCCCGGCCTGATTCCGGGGTCATTTTACCGTACCAGTCCCCTTGCGGATACACAATGGTTACACATCCATCATCACAGCGGCCATTACATTTGGTACGTGTTGTATGAATGAATCCTCCGGCCTGTTGTTTCGCAATTTCGTCCCGCACCGCCTGAGTGACTTCTTCCCCCTCATTACGCATGCATGTTCCGCCGTTACAGAGTAAAATATGGTGTTGCAGTTGATCCAGATCATAGATAGCCAAACTCGCTTCATTCCTCTCACATCAATAGGATATGTATCTTTTTATGATTGCACAGTATAACATTACAACTCTATAAATTAGCACATCTATCCAGGTTTGTGCAACGATAACGATAAACTACAGCTCAGGATCGAACGTATTCAATCCTTTTTTCACAAAGAATGTCTGCAAACGACCTGCTTCGTTAATCTCCAGCAAATTCAATTGTGCGCCATAAGCACATCCACCGTCTATACCGATCTTGTCTCCGCGCGGGTCCATCCAGATTCCAGGCTCATCCTGCAAATATTGCACAGGGGTATGCCCAAACACAACAATCTCCTTAAGTGCTGTAGGTCTGCTGTAAAAAGGTTCGCGAATCCAGATAAAATCCCGTTCGGACTGGTTTCTCCAGTCGGCTACATCCGGGTTAATGCCCGCGTGTACGAAAATGTATCCCGGAATTTCATACGACAACGGAAGCTCGTCCAGAAAATGCAGATGATGCTCATAATGAGAGCGCATCCATTGTTTATCCTGAGCATACGCTTGCCAGTCCATCTGATCACCATCATACGAAACGGGGAGATAACTCGCCAGCGTCTGTAATCCGCCATTGCGAATCCAGTGTAAATCGTACTCTTCGACATCATGGGTCAGAGCCTTCACCATCATGGCATCATGATTCCCCTTGAGAATAACGATTTGGTTCTCTTGTCTTAGCTTCATAATCTGCTCAATGACCTGTTTGCTATCAGGGCCTCGATCTACATAATCCCCCAGCAAAATCAACTCATCCTGCGACGGGTCATAATGAACCTGCTCCAGCAGTGCATTGAATTCATCATAACAACCGTGAATGTCACTGATGACACATCTGCGCAAGTGAATCTCCTCTCTTTCCGGTTGAGCCCAAAATGCAAACCGAAACCTTGTCTTCCTGCTGCAACAACAACTGCAGCCAAGTCAGCAAGGTTCCCGTCTTATCCAAACTTATATTCCAGATCCTATAGGTATAATCCTGCTTTAGTTCTGATTCAGACCGAAAGCTTCTGCAATCAGACGGAAAGAACGAAGACGTGCTTCGAACGAATGGATGGCAGACGCAATAATCACTTCATCGGCTTCGTGACGTTCAGCCATCGCAATAATTTTGTCCTTCACCTGATCCGGCGTGCCAATGATGGAGAATGAGCGGCGCTGACGAATCTGTTCGAGCTCCATCGCTGTATATGGGTAGTTATTCACCGTTTTCAGAGAAGGGAAGGACTTCTGTTCCAATCCGCGTCCAAGTCGCAGGAAAAATAACTCATTGCTGCGAGCCAGTTCAGCAGCTTCTTCTTCTGTATCCGCACAGAAAGCGGAGACCGCAATCATGGAGTGAGGTTTGTCGCCTAGAATGGACGGTTTGAAGTGGCGACGATAATGTTTCATCGCTTCCTCGCCGCCTGGTGTTCCGAAGAACTGGGCAAAGGCATAGGCAGTCCCTTGCGCCGCGGCAATCCTTGCCCCTTCCGAGCTGGACCCCAAGAGCCATACTTCGGGTACCGTTGGAACGGAAGGTCCGGCTACAAGGGAAGCAAAACGATGATCTTCAGGCAACTGCTCGTGGAAGTAACCACCAAGATCCGCAATCTGTTGCGGGAAAAACTGTACATTCGATGATTTGCCCTCGTTCAATGCCCTACTGGCAATAGGCATACCTCCTGGTGCACGCCCAATACCAAGGTCGATACGTCCGGGGTGCAAAGCTTCAAGCAAACGGAAGTTTTCCGCCACTTTATACGCGCTGTAATGCGGCAGCATAACGCCTCCTGATCCTACTCGGATACGCTCCGTATGGGCAGCCACATGGCCAATCATGATTTCCGGGCTTGAAAAGGACAGCGCACCTCCGCCGTGATGCTCGGACATCCAAAATCGGGAATAACCTAGTTGTTCAGCATGTTGCGCTAACGTTACAGCTTCCTGCAAGGCATCATGTACATGGCGACCCTCACTAATGTGTCCATGCTCCAGTACACTCAATTTCATATATATTCATTCCTCTCGTCAGTGAAGTGATAGAATAAAGGTGCTTTTCCTTCTTGCTTACTTGTCCATTGTAACATTAAAAATTACAGTTTGAAACTTTACATTGCTTTACTCTTCATTTTCCCCTGACATATCGAAAAGAAAATAAAAAAACACAGCCAGTTTTTAGCTGGCTGCGTTATAGGACATTATGCACTATTTAACTCATTTAAATTAAGGTGCTCGTTTAGGTAATAACTTCACGTACTCATCAGACAGCTTCATCAAGCTGAGCACATGTTCGTAATCGGAACGGTATGGTTCCAGATTCGTGACTGGCTCATAGGTTTTGAGCGAGTATGCCGTTCCATCGTCAAAGCCTGCACCAGGAATGAACATGATGTCATTATTCACAAATGAACCTGTTGGCAAGTAATAACGAATACCGAATGCATTGTGATCCATATTGAGCAAGTCGTGCCCAAACGCTGTGAACTTCTCTTGCTTCAGCGATACGCCCATCAGATTCATGACGGTAGGCAGAATATCCAGTTGACCACCCGGCTGCTCAATCACTTGCCCTTTCGTTTGTTTCGGCGTATGAATCATCAGCGGAATATTGAATCGGCTTACTTTTCCATCGTAAGGGATATCCAAGTTTTCCTGAATCTGCTGTGTAATCTCTGGTTCCTCCGGTAGTCCAAAGTGATCGCCATAGAGCACAAGCGTTGTATTATCCCATAAACCGTTGGCCTTCAATTCGTCAATCAGTTGACCTACTGCGTAGTCTGTATAATTGATCGCTTGCAGGTAATCATGTAACAGTTTGTTTGTAATCGTCGCCGGGATTTCAATACGTGCGCGATCGGCTGGAACAGTAAACGGCGAATGGCTTGACGCTGTGATGAACTGAGCATAGAACGGCTGTTTGGCAGCCTGATGCGCAGTCATTTTTTCCACACCCACCCGATACAATTCTTCGTCCGATGGCCCAAAATCGTTGAATTTATCATTCGTAAAGCTCGGTTTATCGAAGTATCTTGTGAAACCCAGGGCAGGGTACATCTTGTTGCGGTTCCAAAAAGTTACGTCATTGACGTGGTATGTCTCGGACTCATATCCTTCTTTCGCCAGCAGTTTGGGAAGGCTTGGAAGGTCACGGTCACTATACCCGGCTGACATCGGTACAACTCCTGTAGGATAAATGGACGTATTCGACATAAACTCCGCATCCGATGTATTTCCTTGACCGATCTGTTGGAAGAAATGAGAGAAATAATAGCTTTCTTTCGCAAGATTATTTAAGACTGGCGTTAATTCTTGACCATTTAGCGAAGCATTAATCGGAAAATTTTGAAAGGATTCCAATTGAAGCACAATCAAGTTACTGCCTTTTGCTTGACCAAAATATTTGGCCTTCACCAGTGCACCGTTATCCGTGTTGTTCTGGTATGGATATTTGCTCACCAATGCATTAATCTTGGCAATCGTTTCGTTAATATTGCCACTCGCAATGGCTTCATTTTCCTTGCTCGTCAGTATTGCCGAGGACACCTGATAGTTCAGAAAACCGAGATTTTCAGCCCGTACCAGCTCGTTATCAATCGTTTCCCCCTTGACGATAAAGCTGCCAGACAAAACGATGCAGAACGCCGCTGTAAGTGCAACACCCAGTTTGCCCCAGTAACGGCTACGATGTTTGCCAAATGTCAGGCTACTCTCATGGTAACTGCTGCGATACGCCCCTCTGCTACGTCTGCGTCTGATCAACCCGAGCGGTATAGCCAGAATAATATCGGCAAAAAACATAAAGTGTTGCGGCCGGACCAGCGGTCCGATACTTCCTCTCACCTGAGCGACCTGCCCCAGTTCACTTAACGCGGTGTACGTAGGTACCGAACTGAAGTGTGCATTATATAGCGTGGCTGCAAACAAAATCAGGGAGAACAACACATTAAACGCCCCGTATACCGTGCGCTTCCAGCTCAGCGGTACAATTAAATCCAGCACGCATACAATGGTAAGCGCAGCGAGAGCATCGGTGAAAAGGCCTATGCCCGATAACCCATTGAAGAAAAAATAACGCAGAAGCGATAACTTCAGCAGCATTAAAATAAACAAGACGGCAAATAAGGTCCGTGATGTTGACTGCTTGCTTTTATTCGTCGATGTAAACATGGTCGTTTTCAACCCTTATCTGAAATTTTACGTTCATTTTACAAAACGCATATTTCAGTATAACAGTTTTCGTGTCACTGTTCCATTGAGGTTATGCTATATAAGTAGAACTAAAATGATTTACACGGGCACTCCAAAGACAGAATAACCTTTCAATCGCTATTATCCCCAGATTTTTCTGTCTTCTCCGTTCTTGTGTAAATGAATCGTTCAACTTATAAAGACGTCCACACTGGTTCAGATGTGTTTTAATGAAGGACGAGGATGGGACTCAGGCGATCGTGGATATATCCTCGTTCTTCATGCTTTGATGGTTGCGCGATGCTCGAATGACTGCCTGCGCTGCTGCAATTCGAGCCCATGGAATCTGCTCGGGTCTGCAACATACAGCCACTAACTTGATATCATGGATAAACGAAATGGACGCTGCATCTAGTATATGTTCACCGGTTATGGATGTTTTCAGATGTGGTTTGCGAATTCGCCCTTGCGTAGCTGTCATCTCCACTAAACTGCCTACCCCTTCTATATCAAAGGTATGAGAAGAACTACATTCCCTCTGGAAAGTCTCCTCGTCCACCAGCTCTCGCCCAGTTGTTTCCTCACGAGTGTTGCCGTATATAGATTGTGTCAGAGTATCTGCATCAAACGAGATAAAGTCTGCATAACGCGCGATTTGTGCTGCTTTCCTTGCAGAGTTTTGTGAGGTAACTGCAGCCCCTACCTTATAAATACAGTGGCGTCGCTCTTCACCAAGCACCTGATCCGCTACATGATCCACCAATGCTCTCATTTTTTGAATTTCTTGTACATGCTCCACATGCGGAATCATGATTTCGGGACGAACCCATAGCCCTTTACGGATACTCTTGACCGCTGCCTTGAAAATAGCCTCCAATTGCATTTCATGAATCCGGGATAAAATCAGTGCCGAAGCATTACTATCCTGCTCCAGCACATTTACATCCTGGAACAACTCTTGCAGCGAAAAATCAAATAATTGAATGTTCACCGGTCGTCCGTCCATCACTTCAAAAAGACATTCCATATCTGACTGCTGCATCGGCAGCAATCGTTCCAACCCACACCTGCGATCTGCTTCCGTATCCGCCAAGAGCATCTTCTGCATATAAGGCTTTCTGGACGGAGACAACAGCATGGTCTCGGTTACACATAACCCGATTCCCTCTGCATCCCATGCTCGCGCATGTCCAGCCTCTGATACATATTCCACCTTGGCGAGAATGGATAACTCTTTTATGTCATCAGCCCATTCCAGCAAAACTTTCAGTTCGGGCAGCTCCTGCTGCATACACGCTGTTACATCTTCTGATCTCATTCGGAGGAGAGCTTCCTCTTTTGAAACCAGCCCCTCATGCACGAAATGGACTGCGTTTCTGATCGTAGCCAATGAACTTAATTTCGCAGGTTGCACATGTTGTATGCATACCGAGCCCGACTTCACCACGTAGGAGAGTTCAAGTACTATTCCTGTGCGTCTCTCTAGCTCCGTACAGATTATCTCTAGATCTGTATAGCGCTTTGAATTATTTCTTTTTAAGTAAGAGAGCGCATGCACCATTCCAGACTCGCTTCTTGACGGCAGATAATCTCCTATCATGCCTTGTTCCCCCGTTGCCGGATTACGGGTGAAGACTTTCCCTGAACCTATATAATCGACATCTTTACCCTCTACCATGGCCTGTATAAGTACAGCTGACCCGCTTGTTGCTCCGTTTGCTGTTCCTTTTATTGCTTCTTCCTTTGTTTGATCCTCAAGGAGACCAGCTCTATGATTCATCTTGTTAGCAGAAGAGAACACCGCTCTAACAGCTGTTTGAAGTTGAGAAAATACATCCTGTGGAAAAGGACTTCCGCTGACCCCCTGAATCAAATCCTTCCATTCTTTAATCAATGATTCAAGCTCCGCTTCTCCTGAAAAATAAGGCTCTGAATCTGCCATCTTCACAAATGTCATTTTATAAGGAATACCATGAACCATGTGCCCGTACTGCTGAAGTAAGGCGAGATAACATTGAAGCGCATAAAAACGATTGCCTGTCTGGTGAGCGAGATGTTCGGCGGTTTCATCATTCAGACCTACGTAAGATATAGCGTATTCTTCGGATACCGAAGAAGAACCAGCCTCATCTGATCGCACATCAAACAGAAGCGGATGGTTCGGTCCTCCAAAAGATGTACCCGTCTGTTGCTCCAGATGTCGGATGGCTCTAACCAGCTCTTCCATGATTTCATCGGAAAGTTGACCAAGACGGGTACAATATGCGCGACAGCCATCCGTCGTAACGACCATTCCCGCTGGAACAGACCATCCTGCTCGCATCAGTTCTGCGAGGGCTACCCCCACACCATGCGTCAGTCCTTCCACGTCTGCACCTCTTTCTCCCAACAGCATTACCCGTTTAGTCATTGCAACTCTCCCATCTGCCGTCCATGGCTGTGATTAGTTAGCAGCGTCGTTAGGCCTTAAAACAGCGCTGCCTTCACTCTAATGTTATGTTGCAGGAGCGTCTTCAAAGACTACAGGTTCAACATTTTGTGAACGTTATTCTGTTTTTTTTGTTAAATTTGATTCCGTGCAAAGCAAAAACTCCCTCAGCATGAGCTGAAGGAGCCTTTGTTTGTTTTTTTGCATAACCAATACTACCCTATAAACCGCAAGATATCGTCGATTTTCTTCCCATGAGAGATCACACCGTAGTTCATCCACGTCAAAAAATCTACCTCATAAACATTACCACTCTTCACGGCAGGAAGTTGCCTCCATTCCGTTCTATCCAGCAGTTGCCGTTCCTCTCCGAAACTTAAAGAGTCACGAGTATCAAAGGTAATCAATAGATGATCAGCTCGAAGCTGACTTAATTGTTCTAATCCAATGTCGACTCTCCGCTCATGTTGTGTCCACTGTGTCACATATTCATGAGGGTTGAGACCGAGATCCCGATAGATGACTGGGCCTACATAACCAGATTGATCACCGTAAAGTGTAATTCCCGAAGCCGAAACACGGAGAAAAGCAACCGATTCTTTGCGCATACGTCCTTGCAGATGTTTTTTGGCCTCCATGGCTTTATCTTCATATGACTCAATAACGTCCTGGACTCTATTGTTTCTGCCAAGCACGTCTGCCGCCGATTTCAAAATGGCACGCCAATCTTCACCCTCTTGATGTACATAATACACGGGCGCCACCTGCTCGAATCGATCCAGGTTCCATGTTTTATATCCCATGTCCAGCATGATGAACTCTGGTATATGCTCCGCCTGAAACTTGGCATCCCGCTGACTGACGTCAAATTCGGGCACATCATCCAGCTGTAAATAACGTTGTTTGCCCCATGCCCTGTGCGAACCTTGCAATATCGGCTTTACTCCGAGCGCCAACAGGAAATCCTCCAAGTAAGGAGCAAACACTCGCACCTCCTGGCGGTGATGACGACGGTACACACCTGGTGAGACACCCGAGTATTGCTTGAAGCGGCGACTAAAATAATACTCATTGTTAAATCCCACATGACTCGCAATATCATGCAGACGATCATCCGTTATCTGTAACAGCTGTTTGGATCGCTCCAGTCGAACACGGTTCACATAATCAAGAGGAAGCTGGCCTGTCAATCTCTTGAAATGCCGCGTATAACTTGTTCTGGATAGACCGGCTCGGGAAGCTAGCTCGTCCACTGTAAGTATCTGATTATAATGTGATTCAATGTATTGAACGGACTGCTGGAGAGGGGGCCGATCATGATTCGGTTGAAGCTCTGGATCATTTTGACGAATGACATCTCGGAACCACTGTTGAAACTGGATTTGTACATCCCACACGTCATGCACAACTGTAACATGTTGCTGGCGATATAACTGTTCTATACACTCCACACAAGCACTCCAAGGGGTATATGTAAACTCAATTACGGATACTATATTGTCAGTAACCAAACTTATTTCACGGTTAATAGCCTGCTTCTCCAGATTGTTTTGGATCGGCATTAACTTACCCGAACAGCTGTCTTCGAACATTGAATTCATATCCATTTTATAAAATGTCAAGGCCTCTTCTTCTCCAACATCAGCTGTTACAGAGAAAGAAACATCTGCACGTACCAAACATATGGAACCCGGTTCCAGCTTTGTTTGACCCTCAGAATACGTTAGAATACCCCTTCCTTGCACCACAATAATAAAAGAATGAGCTTCCGTTTGCTGAAATGAATATGTTGAGCTTGTTTCCAATGTATAATTTACGTATTGTATGCGTTGTAAGGAGCAGAGCCATGGCTTGGTCATGATGTGCTGTATTGAAGCGTACATTGTGCATCCATCTTCCTTATATGAGAATTGTTATCAATTAGATTTAGTGTAAACGAAAAAAGAAAGCTCTTCAACCCACGCTGAAGAACTTTCTCTATTCAATTCACAAGTTATGGCGTCATCTTTTCCAACAAATCATCAATCTTCATGGAATTTGCAATGACTGCTCCGGACTGCCACTGAGACCTTTCCATCATGTAGACATGTTTATTTTTAACTGCAGGAAGCGACTGCCACAGTTTTCCGTCCAACATGTGGATGGCTTCCTGATTTTCTGCGGAATCCCAGGTTCCGTTCGAAGGAAACACGATAATGTGATCGGCATCCAGACTCGGAATCGCCTCTTCGGACAGAATCTCTTGGTACTCTTTCATATCTCGTGCAAGTGGATGTGGAGTAAGTCCAAGATCAGAGTAAACAAATCCGGTATACCGATTTTTGACCCCGAATAACGCCAATCCTTTGTCTGCTACGTTTAACCTCACAACCGCAACCGTCTCATTTCCGATGGTTTGTTGTAATTTTGCTTTTGCATCTGCAATTTTTTGTTTGAATTGCTTTTCAAATGCTACCCCTTTTTCTGGCTGCCCTACAATATCGGCAATGGTCGTCAATACCTGATTGGAGTCCTGAAGAACACTCTCCGGCAAACGGTAGGTTGGGGCTACTTTGCTATATTGTTCGTATTGTGTTGCATCTACCCCACCGTCCACAATGATCAGATCCGGGTTGTATTGCAAAAGTGCCTCGATGCTGCCTGTTGTATCAAACTTTGGCGCATCTAACTTCAAATAATCCTGTACTCCCCAAGTGGGATGATACCACTGTACAACCGGTGTAATATCCAGCGCCTTGAGATAGTCCTCGACATAGATACCCGCAATCCGCTGTGGATGGACAGGGATCGTTACTTCTCCAAACTCATCCTTCACAACACGTGTCTCGTTGTTTGGAGCCTCCGTTTCTACAGAGGTACTATTCTTGGCTTCTCCCTGTTGTGCTGACGTTTCCGTATTTGCGCTACAACCGGATATCACCATTGCAGTGAGCAATAACAACATCAACCACCCTTGAATTACTTTGCTTAGCCTTACCATCATGCATTTCCCCCTATGTGTAATCTGTAGATGTCATCATGAGAACAGAATACTTTAATCTATAATGATAATCATTCTCATAAAACTCTGTAGGTGAATTGTACATGATGTAGCTGTGTCGTCACAATACACATTTGAAGACTCTTTTTTATACAAACGAAGCATTCTTGATAAAAAATAACCCCTGCAAACAAATGCAGGGGCTGTTTATCTACACGTGTTTTAATTTAGACTCTCTTCCTGATGTCTTCTAATCATCTCAAGAAGCTCTTCCTCACTATTTAAGCGTACTGAACCGGTATATTCGAAATCGAAATAAGGCGCGAGATTTACGGCAATATCAATATCCTCCCATGTGTCTCCTTCGTGCTGTAGAAGTATTTGATTTATTTTATTAGTAATCAATTCAAAATCTAGCCGACTAACGATAAAACACTTCGCACCCGTTATAATATCTGAGCTCTCTTTAAGTTCTCTTTCCAGCGCTTTTGGGGTTATTATTCCAAAGTCAAAATTATACGCACCTGTGTCATCTTCAGTTCCGATGCAAGCGGTACCTGACAGATAAAAGTCATCTCCAATATCTTCTGTTTCTGTGAACTGTAATTTGCCATGAATATTGGGGTTTCCTGTAATGACAATATCTTTTAGTACGGGTTGGATCATATTAGTGCACCTCTTATTTCCCTAATCTCCCTACGTCTTAACGTATCCCTCATACAACCGTTCCACAAATGCATCCTGCTCGCCACCTTGCAACAAGTAACAACCGATCAATCCAAAATCATCGCTGACATATCCCGCTAACTCCGGTTCACCTGTTAAGGCCAGTGTTCGTTTAAATGCTGTCTCCCTGATCTGTCGCAACACTTCATCTTCAGCTACGACCGAGTCCCCTGCATAACGTTCGTAGGCCTGCATCCACGCATCTGCAAATGGGGGTTCATCCCTTTCATCCAGATACGCATCTACATCAAGTCCTTCAAAATTCCGTTTGTCAAGCAAGCGTCCTTCCTTCAAATCTTGCAACAACGTGTCTACATCGCTTCTGCTCATTTCGTCACTCCTTCATTTTCCTTCTTCAAATACATCTCAGGTATAACAAAACGTTTCATGTGTTTACTTGAATCTGCTATAAAATGATCTAATCCCCGTTCCTCGTATTCTTCAAGTACACATTCGAAGATACGAGCAATAATGCCACAATCCGCCAGCGCATCATGTCTGTGAATGCCTTCTGTGTTCAGATCGTAATATGCGATAAGAAAATCGGTTGAAACAACGTCCGTTACCTCTGGATGAATATATGTAAACATCGCCTTGGTATCCAGCACCTTGTTGGTAAACATGGTTAACCCGAATTCTTGACAATGACGCTCCAGCATGGGCAGATCATATTCGTATCCCGCATGAGTCACGAGCACTTGATCTCCGATAAAGCTGCAGAATCGCTCGTAAACCTCTTTAAAAAGCGGAGCCTGTGACATCGCTTGATTCGTAATACCAGTGAGTTTCTCCACCGATGCCGGAATTGGTTTGGATGCCCGAACCAGAGAAGAGAAACTGGATCCACTGGCTCCCTCGCTCCTTTTGTAGCGTACTGCACCAAACTGAGTGACACTCTCCACGGCTACATCAATACCTGTTCCTTCCAGATCAAATATGCAGTATGTTCTATCCTGTAGCGGTGTCACATTTAGCTCGTCCACCGTATATGTACCCGGCAAAAACGTGATTTTCACATCTTTCACTCCCACATTCGTGTAATCTGAAGCATCTTGTCAGCTTGATCCAAATCCATCCTGTAGATATCCGGCATCGTCGTGCCCTTCCAGAAATCGAAACCATAACTCGGATTATAATGCTGAAAAATAAGGGTCATGATATCACCATGCGTACCGATTACGACCTTTTTCCCCCTGTGCTCGCCTAACATTTGTTCAATGGTGTTAATAGCCCTCTTCTGAGCCTGAATACCAGACTCTCCACCTGGAAAAGCAAAAGTGGCATCACGATACAGCTGCCGCTTGGCTTCATGAAAATCATCATGTTTTACGTGGGAACAAGACAGCGTACGCTCACGTAAATCTTCCTCAATGAATACAGACTTTCCGCACAAGTCAGCCAGACGCTGAATGGTGTGTACAGCCCTGAGATAAGGACTGGAGTAAAATACCTCCACGTCCTCTTTATGCAAAAGCTGAGCGACCTTGTCCGCGTCCAAATCCCCTTGCTCAGTCAGTCCACGTTCGCGCTCTTGACCTTCGATGAACCTGGATTCTGCATGTCGCACAAAATACAAGCTTGTATAAGCTTCTACGCTCATGCATCTACTCTGCCCTTCTTCTCGATCACAATCAGACAGGTGCTGTCAGGCAAGGAGACAGGTTTACCCTTCTCATCCATAAAAATAATCCGATCTGCCAAAGCTTCGGTATACCCTTCTTGCAGTAAATGACGTAGCATGATGATATCCGCTTGCTCCCCTAACGTGTCGCGTATGCATTTCTCATAGGCTTGTGGTGTGAATATACCAAACTGCTCCTGAACTTCATGCACATAGGCTTCCTCCCCCCAAGTATACGTGTACAAAAACTCCATCGCATCATTAATTGGCATAATCACCTCATCATCGGATAGACGCTTGTAACTGATCCCGCGCCCTTTAAAGTCAGTTGCATAACGTTCCAGCCAGCTTAAACCATCCGGCTCCATGAATCGAATTCGTCGTTTTTGTGACTCCGGTTCACTCATAATACCATCCCGAATAAGGATTCTTCCGCCCGGCGAGAGCACCTGAAAAGCACTTTGCAACGCAGCCGCCACCGTATCAGTATTAAATCTGCGTCCGTCACGCTCAATATATGAATACAACTCATGCAGGATAGAGGAAAAGATCACCGTATCTACTGTTCCCGGCTCCACATACTGATTCAGTTGCAGCGCATCCCCTTTCATCACATGCCAGCGATGGGACTCCCGTTGCTTCTTGCGTTCCAGCGCTTCGATCACGTTAGCCGAAATATCGATGCCGATCGCTTCAACCTCGGGCTTCTCCTGCTCAATCAAATCCAGCAACACACCGCCACCCGGACCGATATCAAGCACACGTTTGCCCACCATATAGTCGAGTAGCACTTTTTTGTAGTCTCCCGAACTATTCATATCCGAAAGGTACGTCTCTTCGTTGTGGAACCGATCATACGCATCCCGTCGCAGGCCAAACAGATCAAATAAAAGCAGTACCGCCTGTTCGTACAACGGAGATTTCTCTGCTTCGATGCAAAAAGCGATCAATTTCTCGGCCGCAGGCGAGAATTCAAAGGTTACAAACAACGTATCCGGCAGATCGGGATACCGTTCAATCCGATGTCCCAGATGCGGATAAGGTAATTGCTCGCCAGCAGTAATCTGTTCCCATGAATACTGCTCCAGATATTTTTCAATCATACGTTTCTTGTAAATATTTAGCTTTTTGACACCTTTGTAGTCGTAATACATCGTGTTCATTAACGGTTCGAAGCTGATATGACGTATAGAAGTCAATGAAGAATCCTTTGAATGTCCCTCCATTTTCTTCTCCCACTCTTCGCTATGAAGTGCAAGTAAAAACACCTTGACCATCTCTTCCAGCGAAAAATCCCTCATGGCTGACTCCACATACCACAATGTACGCGAAGCAAGAGCAGACAGTTGTTGCTCCACAGGAAACTGTTGTTTCAGCTTGGCATACGTTTCATCCATCGCTTCACCTTGCTGGATTGAATTACTTCTTAAGCGAGATAATCGCTCCTTCACGCTCCAATCTGTATGTTCCGTTCCTGACACGATCCAGTCCACAATCTGCGTTACTTCACCCTGAACCTGCTCCCAAAGACCAGAATCAACCGCTCCAATAATACATTGGTTCAGAGCCATTAACAGAATACGAAGTTCACCGCTGGTAACCCAGCCTTCGGTAATCAAAGCACGCAACGGTGCATTCTCAGCGTACGGAATTTCCCCCCGTATGTATTGCCCAATCAGTCCATGTGTTGATATTAAAATACGAATGATCTCCTGTCTCGGCGAAGCTGCCGATTCCAGTCCATTTTCTTGCTCTGTAGTATATCGATGATATAGCTGAGCCGAGCCAATATTATGTACAAACAGGTTAATTCCTTGCTGTTGCCACGTTCTGCGCTGTTCTAGTGAACCCCCTTTTGCGGTTTCCGACCAGGCCAGCACCTCTTCCAGCAGTTCCCGAATCCAGAACGAAAGTTGCATTCCATCCAGCATGTGAAGTGTGCGTTCGGTGTAATCCAATACCGCATTCGTCTTCTGAAGTTCGGCAATGGAGTGAATACGCTCCAGATTAATTCGCGGCTTCTCCGCCGCTACTAACCATTGCAGCCATTGTGGCTCTTGTTGTTCTTTTTGCAAATGTTGTTGTTGGGTCTTTCCTGATTTATAACGTTGAATCACTTCCAGCGCGTGCAGCATGGATTCTCCACCCTCTTTATTTTCATGATGTTGTATGAACCGTTTCATCCAGCAAACGCAGTCTGTCCCGCACTAACTGAAGGAGAACCTCCTCTTCCGAGAAAGGCAAGCTTTCGTCCAAACGTGCCGCTGCGACAGGTAACATCCAGGCATCGATCTGCTCACGCGTGATCCCGGAAAGAGCGACGTAATGTGCTATATACTGCTCCAATATCAAATTTCGAGCTTGCTCGAATCCTTCTCGAATCGCAGGTTCCGCATCGTCTGGCAGCTTGCCGCTCTTTAATATTACCCATGTCCTGGCCACATCACCCGCAGGATCACCTGCCATGCCAGTCATCCAGTCTATGACACAATGTTGTTCTCCGTCCTTGCTTAGCATTACATTATCAGGATGATAATCACCATGGCAAATCGCCCGTTGTTCAGGCAATACGGACAAATAGTGAATCAGTCGTTCGTGTTCAAGATCGGAGAAGAGCGATACGCGCAGCATCGCGTGCTCCAGAATTTTTTTTTGAGAAGGCAATAAGTCACCCTCATCCTGTACCATGTGCACTTTATAATGAGTTGCCGCCATGATGTAGGATAGATGTTCCAGCAATTCCGGTTGCTGAATCATCAGCGATAACAATGTTGTTCCCTCAAACCGCTCAAATACAATACCCGTACGTGTAGCATGATGCATTTGTTTCACAGCTCGAGGAACGGGCAACCCCTTTTCATATACCCACTGACTCATGCGATATTCATTCTGTACCGCTTCCTTTGAGAACCCTGTCCGGTATAATTTTAAAATAAGATCATCTGCATAATGGTAAATTTCCGCCGTTCTTCCTTGCCCAATCAGCTTCATCTGCTTATCCCCCTGAGTACGTGAGATTTTTTGCTAATCAAACTCAATGCCTCTGACTTTGGAAAAAATGATCATATCTACCCATGCATCTGTGCGATCTCGTTTTATCCTACGCAATATTCCTTCTTGTGTGTAACCGAGCCGTTTAGCTACACTGGCACTGCGCACATTTCGAGTATCACAACGAATTTCAAGCCGATTGGCCTGCAAATGTACAATGGCAAACTGCTCTATACCCCGCACAGCCTCTGTAACCAAACCTTCGCCCGACCGGGAGGTCCGCACCCAGTAACCAATCTCGAAAGAGCGTGCATTCCAGTCCATCCGGTGTAGACCGCTACTGCCCACAAACTCATCTGAAGCTTTATCGCGTAAGTGTAACATGAGGTCACTGCGTTCCAAAAATTGTAGTCTGGCTTTACGTACAGAAGCTTCTGACTCCTCTAATGTAGGAATGTTCTCTGCAAAAGGTAACCACGGCCGTAGCTCTTCCACACTTTCCTGAAGGGCTTCATTAACATCTGCGCCATCACCCTACTCCTCCACCTGAAAGATCGAATCAATAATTAGCGGTAGCTGATCTCTGACAGAAACGGCCCCGAGAACAGAGCGGGCATGCATTCCCTGTTCTTCTCCAAAAACGTCGATCATCAGATCCGAGAACCCATTCAGCACCTTATGATGCTCCTGGTAGGAAGCAGAAGCGTTGATGAATCCTTGCACTTTAACTACCCTTTTAACCCGATCAAGCGAACCTAGCACGTCACGAACAACCGCGAGCACCTCAAGTCCTGCATTCCGGGCAAAATCATATCCCTGTTCTGTCGTAAATTCCACGCCAAGCTTGCCGCGCTCATCCGTAGCCGGTCCTTTTCCTGATACATACATCATGCCATTTACAATGACAGCATTCGCATATTTCCCCGCAGGAGAACTGGATTGCGGTAGCGTGATTCCTAGTTCCTGTAGTCTGGCATCGATTATGTTCATATCATCAGGCTCCTTCTCTATTTTAGTCATGCATTCGTTGAATTCTTTCCCTACCTCACTATAGTTAACTCCTCAGTTTATTGTTGTTTGTGTTTTTATAATTCCATCCCGTCCATTGTACTCCTGCCTGTAAGTTCTTGGCGACATCTGAACCGAGCGTTTGAACATCTTGCCAAAATGCGAAAAATTGCCGAATCCCGCCAGCAAAGCAATATCGGTCACCGACTCTTCACTCTCACGCAGTAACCGCTGGGCCTCCTTCACCCGCAGTAAATTCAGATAATCGCTAAATGTAAAACCCGTCGTTTGTTTAAACAACCTACTTAGATAATGTGGACTAATCCTAAACTTGTCTGCCACCTCCGGCAGCGTAACCGGATTCTGATAATTTTCATTCAGATAACGGACAACGACCTGAATCTTGGGGTGAAGGACAGGGGCCTGATCATCCGACTGTATACGTGCTAGATGACGGTGACGGTACGTGTGTAGCAACAGCTCCAGCGCACGGTGACGTAGCAGCATTCCACTTCCCTCGTCGGGGTTACGCATTTCTCGGACCATTTCTGCCACAATCTCCTCTGTCACCTTGGCGACCTGAGCGGGGAATCTCACAATCGGTATGTCCCAGCGAAAGGGCTCCGTTAACCCTTCTGTGAGCTCACTCGTGACCGCCATAGCGGCAAACAGTTCAGGTTGCAGATACAGCACAATTCGTTCGTGGTCCGGCATTCCACTTTCCAGTGTTTTGTGCACCGTATTGCGGTCTACAAATACCAAGTCACCTGCTTTGACCAGATACGAACGATCTTTGATAAAATAAATGCGCTCCCCGGAAAGTAAATAATACAACTCATAATGGTCATGAAAATGATCATTAGGCATAGAGTAATATCCGATCCGGCGATCGTATTCCATATGTAATAAATCCGTTGCATCATGATAATCTGCACGAATGGCTTCGGTCATGTCACTCTCTCCTTTTTCACAATTATAGCAAAATATGCGGCGTTTGAAAGCGGTTACGCATAAAATGCGGTGAAAGAAGTGCTCCTTTGTTATAGTCTAAACCTACATTCAAGGAGGCGATATATGTGGGGAACAAAAAACGTTATGTATTAGTCGGAACCGGTGGTCGTGCTGAATTTTTCTATGGTGCTTTGACCCGGGATTTTAGCGCTACTTCCGAACTTGTCGGCTTTTGTGATATCAATCAAGTACGTATGAACTATGCGAACAAGCTATTGCGAGAAAAATATAACTATGCTGAGGTGCCTACATACCTGGCAGATCAATTTGACCAGATGATTGAGAACGAGAAGCCCGACTACGTTATCGTGACCAGCGTGGATCGAACTCACCATAAATACATCATTCGAGCAATGGAACTCGGCTGTGACGTTGTTACGGAGAAACCGATGACTATAAATGAAGAGAAATGTCAGGACATTCTGGATGCAGTAAAACGTACCGGACAGAATGTACGCGTGACATTCAACTATCGTTATGCACCGCATCACACGAAAATACGCGAGCTTATTCTGAACGATACCATCGGCAAAGTGACTTCTGTGCATTTTGAATGGCTACTGAATACCCGTCACGGTGCGGACTATTTCCGCCGCTGGCACCGGGATAAGCGCAATAGTGGAGGTCTGCTGGTTCACAAATCGACGCATCACTTCGATCTCGTCAACTTCTGGATTGGCTCACAGCCAGATACTGTCTTTGCGTTTGGAGATTTGATGTTCTATGGCAGAGAAAATGCCGAGGATCGCGGAGTTACCCAATTCTACAACCGTGCTACAGGTAATCCGCTCGCACAGGATGATCCATTTGCACTGCATCTGGATTCTGATGATCACCTGAAATCGATGTATCTGGATGCCGAGACTGAAGATGGCTACCAGCGTGATCAGAGTGTATTTGGTGAAGGAATCAACATCGAAGATACGATGGGTGTTCTTGTCCAATATCGGAACAAGGCAATCTTGACGTACTCCCTTGTTGCTTATCAGCCGTGGGAAGGTTACCGCATTGCGATTAACGGTACTAAAGGCCGTATCGAAATGAGCATTATCGAACAATCCTACGTCAATTCCCTGGGTGACAAAAGCAAGGAAGGCGCTTTGATTGGCAAAACACTCCGTGTACTTCCGATGTTCGGCTCACCTTATGACGTTGAAGTCGAGGAAAAGGAAGGCGGCCATGGCGGAGGCGACCCTGTACTGCTCAATGATCTGTTCGGCGCACCGTCAGAAGATCCGTTCCATCGTGCAGCCAATCATGTGGATGGCGCCCGTTCGATTTTAACAGGCATTGCAGCCAATCGTGCGATTGCAACAGGCCTTCCCGTTAAAGTGGATACTCTGGTGCAATTCTAATAAAGTGCACGTAAAAAGGCATCGGATTAGAGACCTTGTATCTCTAACCTGATGCCTTTTCTGATTTTCATTTCAATGCACATTCTATTTCACATACATAGTACTTCTCACGTACGTTGCATCCCGGCATCAACATGGGCTGTCAAGTATTCACCTTCCTCCTTGCTCCGTTCATATACTAGGTATAAATGATGAACGGAGGATAAATTATGAGCTGGCAACATCTTCGTACAGGCAAAACACTCCAGCAACGTTTGGCCCAATTCCAGGGACATCTTGCTGAGCTTAACGCCCCGCGTTCCGGTCTGGAGCCTGGACGCATCCGTCGGGTATTCCCTCGTAATTTTGTCAAAATCAATCATCAATTATTTATTCCGCTTAGCCTGAATTCCATTCGTGTGTTCAACGTTCCACGCACACAGCGAGGGATTCGGGTTGGCATTCGTACAACATTTCCTTCCCGCAATGCATTCCGAAATATTAGACTGGTTGGCGTTGGACTCAATTATATTGAGGTACAAGGCAAAGGCAGAGTTCCTTCACGTATTCTGTTTCCGCTTTCCAGCGTGGAGTCCATCTATCGCCCTCGCAAGCGAACCTTGAAGCGGAAAGGTGCTTGTATCCGTCGTAGATAGATCAGATCGAGTTGAAAGAACTGCTCAAGTTAGATAACTAATCAACAAGCCCATGAGAAAAAAACGGTGAGAATCGGTTGTCTCCGCTTCTCACCGCGAGGCTAGATGCGCACATTGCTACGCATGCTTGCTGTATTTATTCAAATCTTAGAACGCGTTCGCTCCATCCAATCAAATGCCTGTCCAGACATCCTTGGCATAACGACCTTGCTCTTGAAGCTGATTAAGCCAGGCTTCTGCCTCTTCTACCGTCTTACCTTGAGTATCTGCATAAGCCTGTTTTAGCGTTGTTTCCACATCAGGAGCCATTTTACTGCCATCTCCGCAGATGTATAGATGCGCCCCGTTTACCAGCAAAGGAATTAACAGATGTGCATCCTCTTTCATCCGATGTTGCACATAACATTTGTCTTCCCCTTGAATCCTGGAGAAAGCTGTATGAAGCTGTACAAGCCCCTCCTGCTCTGCAGTTTCCAGCTCGTTTTTGTACAAATAATCATGCGCCGGATTGCGGCAGCCAAAATACAGATGCGCTTCACCAACTGCCTCGCCTTGTTCCTTCATCACATGTCTCGCCTGTAAGAAACCACGGAACGGCGCTATCCCTGTTCCCGGACCCACCATAACGATCGGCACGTCTGCTCTTTCAGGCAATTGGAAGCCGGATTCCGGTGTACGGACAAACATCACAACCTCTTCACCAGGCTTCAGATCAGCTAGATAATTGGAAGCAATACCTTTATATATCCCTTTTCCACTCCAGGCAGATGCCTTTACGACACTTACCGTAATGCTCGCTTGCGCTGCTTGTACCCGTGGAGAGCTGGATATGGAATAGTATCTAGCCTTCAACGAAGGCAATAATGCAAGAAAACGTTCAAATGGCAATTCACATGCTTCATATTTCTCCAGATAGTCCAGCATGGATATCCGTTTGCCACGAACTTCCTTCATATATGATGCCTCATCCAAGAGCGCTTCAAGTTCCTTCTTGTGTGGAGGGCAGACCGTATATGCAGCAAGTTCCCTTAATTGCGCACGTGTTGCGGCCTCTTGCAATTCCACACTGTGGCTGAGCAGATCGTACAAGTTCACTGGCCGTTGCAATGGCAGATGCGCCGCGCTTCTCCCCGATGCATCCAGTACCAGATGCTCTGTTCCGGTGAAACCGTAACGACGCAGCACACGCTCCACAAGCTCTGGTGGATTTCGTGGCAGAACGCCAAGATGGTCACCTTCCTTATAAGTGATGCCCTCCGGCAGCTTAATCTCCAAATGTCTCGTGCTTCGCTCGCTCCCTTCATCATGAAGCTCCCGATTCTCCAGCACGGTTGCAACATGAGCTTCATAGGTTTCAACCAGCGGAGTAACCGCTCTGCCACTAACAAATTGTACCGACAGGGAGCTGTGTTCACTTTTTGATCCCGTATTCAGATTCAGTTCCAGCGTTCGTGCAAGATCAGGCCATAACTGTTCCGTCCAATCCTCGACCTGCTTCTCGAAATCCCCGCTGGCATCTGACTCTCCCAGAGAGGATAAACGCTTGGCTCCCCGTAAGGCCAGCTGTTCATCAATCAAACGTGGAATTCGCTGATACGTGCTAGCCCAGTTGTGATCACCGCATCCAAGAACCGTATATTTTACGCCCTCGAATTCCTTCTGATCTGCATGCTGAATCCACTCTACAAACGTTCTGGCATTACTTGGCGGCTGACCATTATACGATGCGCTGACAATGATGACAGCTCCTTCTTTAGGCAGCCTGCCGACGCGATCATCCAGCGCAGCCACTTCACTGCGGAAACCTTGGTGTCTCGCGGTATCCGCTATTTCGCGAGCGATCCCTTCAGCCGTCCCGAGATTCGAACCGTAGAGTACAAGCAAGGGAGTATCGTGTGCTTCTACAGCACCTTGTTCATCCTTTTTCACTGTGTTAGCAGGCTCTTGTATAGCCACACCAGGTACAGCCATCACAGGCTTACCTCCGCGCGCACGTACACGAATGATGAATTGATCGGGTTTAAGTGTCAATGTCTCTTTGACTTTTAACTGATAATTCATATGATCGATGAAGTCAAAATGTTTCAGGACCATGCCCAGCACAAGCGTCGCTTCCTGAAGCGCAAACTGCTGACCAATACATGCGCGTTGACCGTTGCCAAACGGCTTATACGCGTTATGCGGTACTTTGCTTGGGTCTTCGAAACGTTCAGGGCGAAACTCCTCTACATCATCTCCCCATGCCTCACGGTCACGGTGCAACTTGGAAATGAGCACACTGACACTGTCCCCTTTTTGAAGCGGGTATTGTCCGCCGAGCATTGTATCTTCTTTTGCATATAACGAAAATGCTGGCGCGGTTGGCCACAAACGTAGTGCTTCACTCAGCACCATACGTATATATTTCAATTGACGAACTTGATTGTACGTTGGCACCGGGTCTTTCAGAATCGCATCTGCTTCCGCCTGAGCTTTCGCGAGCTTATCCGGGTTTTTCATCAGGTAGTACACGGCAAACGATAATAAACCACTCGTCGTTTCATGCCCTGCAATTAGAAATGTAATAATCTGATACCGGATATTTTCATCATCCAGCGTTTCGCCTGTCTCCGGGTCCTTGCCGCTAAGCATGTGAGAGAGCAGATCATCTGCCCCTTCCTGAGGCTGCGCTTTGCGCTCTGCAATGATGTGATCCACTAGCGAGAACATGGAACGGATATCCTGTTCGAATTGTTTCTTTTTACTGATCATCAATTTGTCCTGCAAACGCAGACGTTGCAACGAACTCATGGATTCATCCAATGCACGTACCATGCTTGTAATAAATGGATGTGGCTCTTCGCGGTAGAAGCTGTTAAAGCGATAGTTAAACCCACATAAACCAATGGTGTCTAACGTCAAACGAGTCATATCATCCGGCACATTCACCGTTTCATCGGGATTAAGTCTGGACCACTTCTGCACAAGTTGCACGGCAAGATCCACCATTTTGTTATGATAACCCTGCATCGCACGTTGACTAAAACTTGGAAGCAACACATTATGTGCCTTTTTCCAGTTCGGCTCGTCCGTCCAGCTGGTAAAGAGTCCATCCCCGGCAAAAGCACGTACCTTCGCAAGCGGGGCCCATACTCTTTTATCAAATTTGGACTCATCCGTCACTTCGGCTACATATTTCTCACTTGAAATATAAAGCTCACTTCGTCCAGGGTAATCCATGCGAAAAATAGGTCCATACTCGCCTGCCAGCTTAACCAAGGACTGGGTCGGCTCATCAAAATTCAACTGCGGCAGATTGCCCAGTGGACCGTACGTTTTGGGCTGAGGCACTGAAATAGATGACATAGCTCTCACTCCTTCTTTCTCTCCAAATGTAAATAATGAGTCCTGAAGCATAGTGCGTTGAATCAGATTTCAGTTGAATCCATCTTTTATTCACGTGTGTGTAGTGTGTAATATGTCATACCCAAAACCAACTGACCAGAATCGTAATTCGGTCAATTCCGAGTAAAAAAAATGGGCATTTCTCTATGTCTATCTTTACCATATCATTTCCAGTTACAATCTTCAACTGCCCTAAAGTCTCAGTTTCTCTTTCGGCATCCTCACTTCTAAAAAAAACAAAAACTGTCCTCAGCAGAAACTCTACCTTAAGGACAGTTCTATGTTTACAATTGCTCTACGTTTCAGGCGGGCTAGAGATCAGCGGGCTAACCGACAATTAGACCATACACAATCCCTGGGCCATGAACCCCGATGGTTAAATCATTTTCGATATCGGATGATCGGCTGGGACCTGATATAAAATGAATGCCTGCTGGTAGCTGCGCTCTTCCTGCTTCGTCAAAACGGTTCAGTGTCTCTCCAAGCCTTGTATGCAGCCGTTCGACCGGAATAATCAGGATCAGCACGGTTGGCAGAAGGCTGACCGAACGTCCTTTCTCCGGGGAAGAAAGAACAGTGACTGAGCCTGTGTATGCTGTGGCATAATCCGCCATAACTACACCGATATCGGCTTCGGCTGCTCGGGCTCGCCAGTCTACATCCGGAGCACTGTTCCAAACGGATACTTCTACATTGGGAAGCTGTTCCTCCAGTCCCAGATCCGTAAGAGCTTGCTCATTCTGGCGAATTAGATATTTAGCGCTTAATTCATGTGCTTTATTGCCTATAAACCCTGCTACTTCTTCCATATTTGACATTCGGGCAATATGAGCACCGACGCTAACAAAGTTATCCGTAAACGCCTGTATTCGCTGTTCCTCATCCCATTGCAGTTCATTCCAGAAGTCCGGGGAACCTCGAAAAGCATGGATCGGTGTATGAAGCTGTCTAGGTCTTTTCAACTTGGTGGCGATATCGTCCATGAACTTCTCCTGTCTACGCCTTGACTTTTCCTCCATGGATGCAAGCCATTGCTGATGTTCACTTCCCATGCTTCGAACCTCCCTCCCCGCGATCACGCACAATCTGTTGCATACGCTCTCGTACAGATGTATCCATAGCAGTATGTTGCTGCTGATTCAACTCTTGATCCAGACTGTTCCACTGTTGTCGGAAGGACTTTTTCGCGAGACTGGGGGCTACTCTATACGTATTCCAGCCTTTAAGCGGGCCAAGCTTCAGTGAAATACCATTATTGCGCACAACTGCTTTTTGTCCGATCTGTCCGAGCCGAATAGCAAGAGCGAAACGTTTGGAGTTTGCCGCAACCGCCGCAAAGCCCTTCATGCCCATCGTTTCCAGCTTATTTCCATGTCCGTCTTCCACCTTACGTCTCCGTAAATATACAAGCATGTCATGCAGTGGAATCTTAACGGGACAAGCTTCATAACAAGCACCGCACAGACTTGAGGCGCTCGCAATATCGTTCCACTCCTCAATGTTACCGTTTAATGCAGGAGTCAGCACCGCCCCAATCGGTCCACTGTAGATTCCACCGTAAGCATGACCGCCAATGTGCCGATATACCGGACAAGCGTTAAGGCATGCCCCGCAGCGAATACAGTTAAGTAGTTCCTGGAACTCGGGATCTCCGAGTTGTAAAGATCGTCCATTATCTACGATAATGATATGCATCTCATCCGGACCATCTGCATCTGCCGAGCGACGAGGACCTGTAATGCCTGACATGTACATCGTGAGCTTTTGTCCAGTGGCAGAGCGTGGCAGCAAGGTTGCCATGACTTCAAGATCTGCCCATGACGGAATAATGCGCTCCATGCCCATAAGTGTAATCTGTGTTTTTGGCACGGTAGATACCATACGGGCATTGCCTTCATTTTCAAATAAAACCATCGAACCGGTCTCCGCAATCGCAAAATTGCAACCTGTCAGACCAATATCAGCCTCCAAAAATTTCTCGCGCAGCTTTTTGCGGACGAATCCGGCAAGGACCGTCGTATCTGGTTCCAGTACCTCTCCAGCTTCCTTGGATAATAACTCCGCAATTTGATATCTGTTTTTGTGAATAGCCGGTATAACGATGTGGGACGGCGCTTCACCCGCCAGCTGTATAATGTATTCGCCAAGATCGGTTTCAATGGCTTCTATGCCTGCAGATTCTAGCACATGGTTCAGATGTACTTCCTCGGACACCATGGATTTGGATTTCACCACACTTGTAGCTTGCTTGTGGGCGGCAATATCAAGGGCAATGGAAGCCGCTTCCGCTGAAGTATCTGCAAAATGAATATGCACTCCGTTCGCACGGGCGTTGTTCACGAACTCATTCAAGTAATAATCGAGATGTGCGATTGTATGCAACCGAATCTGGCGTCCACGCTCCCGCCATTCTTCCCAGTTGCCATGCTCTTCCGACGCAGCTTTCTTGCCATTCCGCAAACGTTCCGTTGTGAACTTGACCGCTTTACGGAGAAAATCATCATTCAGTGCCAAACCCGCACGGGATTTGACCGTTTCATCCATAACACCAGGTTGGCTCATCGTGTCTGCACCCCCTCATATAAAAGTTCAGCCAGATGCATCACTCGCACAGGTTCATTTCGGTGCCGCAGATTACCCGCAATATTCATCAGACAAGCCATGTCAAGCCCAACGAGAACTTCGGCTTGTGTTTCTTTCACATGATCCACCTTTTCGGTCACCATCGCCCCGGAAATATCCGACATTTTAATCGCAAACGTACCTCCGAATCCGCAGCAATCCTCTGCATGAGGTAATGGAACGAGTTCAAGCCCTTTCACGTTGGACAGCAAGGCCAGCGGTTCGTCCTTCACCCCAAGCAGACGACTGCCATGGCAAGACGGGTGGTAGGTTACTTTATGCGGAAAATGTGCACCGAGATCTGTTATTCCTAACACCTGTACTAGAAATTGTGTGAACTCGTAAGCCTTGGCCTCAAGGCGCTTCGCTTTATCCAGCCATTCTGGATCATCTGCAAACAGCTCCGGATAATGATGAATCATATATGTGCATGAACCTGACGGACAGACCACAAAATCACTGTCATCAAACGCTTCTAATATCGTCTTGGCAGCTACCCGGGTCTCATCCCAATATCCACTGTTATACGAGGGCTGACCACAACAGGTCTGAACCTGCGGAAATTCCAGCCGAATGCCATGTGCGGCCAGCAATCGAACCATTGCCTCTCCCACTCGGGGGTATATGGCATCACTGAGACAGGTTATAAACAAGGAGACTTTCATCATTACACACTCCAATAAACAAATTATTTCATGTCAACGTCTGATTATCGTTACACTGTGCGAATCAGCAATTGGTAGTTACTGCACAAGGAAATCTGCTCTTCGGTCAAGGGTTGATCCGTAATAATCGTGTGCACCTCATCCAGTCCGGTCACACGAGCGAAAGCCCTCAGGCCAAACTTGCTCGCATCAGCCAGCAGGATCACCTGATCTGCAATACCTACCATCTTCTGTTTTAATCTGGCTTGAAGCTCATTGGATTCACTGATGCTGCCGCTTTCAAGATGCACGCCCTTGCAGGACAAAAAAAGTTTGTCCACATGATACGTTTCGAGAGAACGCTCCGCCAGTGGTCCAACAAAGGATAAGGAGCGGGCAGCCAGTTGCCCTCCAGTAGAAATCACCTCGATGTTGTCCCGACTGCTCAGTTCGGTGGCAACTTGAATCGAGTTGGTCAGCACCGTTAATGGCATATCCGGCATGTTCGCCGCCATATAACCTGCCGTTGTACTGGCATCCAGCAAAATGCGATCTCCCGCCACGATTAGCGCCAATGCCGCATCAGCAATCCGTTTCTTCTCCATTGCATGTGTCGTTTCCCGTATTCGGTAAGGAATCTCCGGCTGATCCTCCTTGACACTCACCGCTCCGCCGTGTGATCGGCGCAGCCGACCAGCCTCTTCTAACCGATCCAGATCACGGCGAATCGTCTCCTCGGTTACCCGGCAACGTTCACTAAGCTCAGATACTCGCATGCTGCCCTTAATATTGACTAACTCTACAATCCGGTCATATCGTTCTGCCGCGAGCATGCCTACACCTCACTCCCGGTTTCTGTACCCGGCGACAAGGCCGTTATTCGCAAAAATCGTTCATAGGCTTCTGCCCAAGCCGACCTGTCTTGCGGTTCATATTCCTTTACCGGGAATGAATCGCGAATAGCCCGGCGCGCTTCCCAGATATCCTTAAACGTTCCGCTCGCGATCCATTGCACAGCCATATTGCCGATTGCACTTCCCTCCGCTGGCCCTGCCCATACAGGCTTGCCGATAGAGTTCGCTGTCCACTGGCATAATAACTCATTCTGAATACCGCCGCCCACCATATGCAGTCCGCCGAATGTTTTCTCTGAGAGTTGCTCTGTCCATTCCAGCACCCTTCTATACTTCAAAGCAAGACTCTCCAGAATGGACCTGGCTATACTGCCCTGATCCTCTGGCACACGCTGTCCTGTCTTCTGGCAATATTGACGAATGCGTTCCGTCATATTGCCTGCAGGCAGAAACAACACATCATCCGGGTCAAAAAGGCTTGCAAACGCCGGAGCTATCTCAGCCTTCGCGAGTAATGAGCCATAGGTAATTCCTCGCCCTTCCCGTTCCCATTGCCGCATACATTCCTGTAGGATCCAAAGACCCATAATGTTTTTGAGCAGACGATATGTGCCACCTGCACCGCCTTCATTCGTAAAGTTCAGTTCCATGCTCTCTGCACTGATGACGGGCTGATCCAGCTCTGTACCCATCAGGGACCACGTTCCACAGCTTAGATAAGCAAAGCTTGTTTCCGTGGCTGGAACCGCTACCACAGCCGAACCGGTATCATGCTCTGCTACAGCCAGGATGGGAATCGACGCAAGTCCGATATCATTACATATACTGCTGCGTAATTGTCCAACAGTACTCCCCGGTAGGACTACATCCCCGAACCATTGGTCAGAGACACCAATATGAGCTAGAAGTTCACGATCCCATTGTCCGAGTACAGGATTGTATAACTGTGTTGTTGTAGCATTGGTGAACTCATTTACCGCTTCTCCAGTAAGAAAATACCTTAGTAAATCAGGGATCATTAGAAAACGCTCCGCTTCGCGCAGCAATGGAGAAGCACTCCGCTTAAGTGCCGCGAGTTGATACAATGTATTAAATGGTAGAAACTGTATCCCCGTGCGCTCGAAAACTCGCTTAGCCGTTAACTCCTGACAAACCGTATCCATCACACCGTTGAACTGTGTGTCACGATAATGATAGGGATTACCAAGCAGTTCGCCGTTACTACCAAGCAAACCAAAATCCACGCCCCAAGAATCAATGCCCAAACTCTCCGGCACTTCACCTTGCTGTTTTATAAGCGTCAAGCCCTGCAGTACTTCATGATGTAGCCGCAAAATATCCCAGTGCATCCGGTCACCAATCTTCACGGGCTCGTTTTTGAACCGGTGAATTTCACGGGTTTCGATCCCTCGATCATTCAGATGACCAAGTATCGCTCTGCCGCTTCCTGCACCCAAATCATAAGCCAGCACACTCACTGCTCTCCCGCCTTTCTGTTATTATTGTCTTCATATTCGCTATTATCTTTATTTAACGGCCAAAACACTGTTTGTTTATCTTTGTTTTATACTGTTTTGTTTTATTTTACGAGTATAACATCATTGTAAACGTTTGAATACCCATGAATTCGCTTTCCTCATTACAAACAAAAAACGACTCACTCCCTTTAGGGAGGAGCCGTAGCTTTATTTTTTTACACATAAGACAGTCCACTCTCCACCCCGGATACGGATTACCCGAATTGAGGCTGGATATCTCGTTCAAAATGTTTAAAACGTGTCCCCTGATAGGTTAACATGCCTCGATCCTGCTCCACCAGCATACCGTAATTTTGACCACCTACATTTAACTCAAGTCGTTCCCCATTGTCGAACTCAAAGGTTGCATAATAACTCGTTGTTGCACTGCTGTCCCCACTTCCACCACTGACCTCCGTTCGTTTTGTAACGACTCTGGAATGTAAGGTAAGGACAGCTGCAGCATTGTTGGAAGACCAGGTTCGCACACCTGAGAAGATGGCATATACGATGCCGCCTGCCACAACCAGAAACACGATGCCGATCAAAATAGGAACGATCGTGCCCATTGCTCCAAGCTCGCTGAACCCAGAAAAAAAACCACTCTGATTGCCTTCAAACCCCGGCACGCCACTCATATCATCGAATCCACCAAAGCCATCTACACTTAAATGGCCTACTGACGAAAATATGCCCGTAACCGCCATAACGCATCGATCCTTTCCCCACGCAAAATAACACCTTTTCTTGTTCCGGCAGATAACCCGCTCTGCCTTGTCCCTATACTATATGAGCCGAATCAGGAATACAGACGTTCAAGTTCGTCCACAAGACTGCCGACATAAGCCACTGCAGTGCGGATTGGTTCAGGACCGGACATATCAACACCTGCAAGCTTCATCAATTCCTGCGGTGCGAGACTGCCCCCGGATTTGAGCGCTTCAAGCCAGCGGTCCACGGCGGGTTGCCCTTCCTCTCTAATCTTCTGTGCAGCTGCTGTTGACGCCGTTAAACCTGCTGCATACGTGTACGGATACAAGCCCATATAATAATGCGGCTGTCTCATCCACGTCAGCTTGGCACCTTCGTCCACTACCAGCTCCGGCCCCCAGAATTCGGAAAGGATCGCACCTTTCAGCTCACTTAACGTCTTAGCAGTAATTGGCTTATCGTTCGACGCGAGTGCATACACCCTACGCTGTAGTTCGCCTTCCAGCAGATGTGTAACAAAGTTATGATAGTACGTATTCAGCAATTGCAAAATCACCCAACGTCGCATTCTCGGATTTTCAGAACGATTCAACAGATGATCCGCCAGCAACATTTCGTTCATTGTCGAAGGTGCTTCTATAAAATAAAGAGACGGCCGCGTATTCGTAAGCCTCTGATATTTGCCAGCTAGCATAAAATGGCCCGCATGCCCCACTTCATGCGCCAGTGTAAACGCTCCGCGCATGTTATTCGCCCAAGAGATTAAGATGTAGGAGTGCGCGCCATAGATGGAGGAACAGAACGCCCCAGTTGATTTACCTGCATTGTCCGCGTAATCTACCCAGCGATCATTAAAGGCTCGTTCAACAATCTCCCCATATTCCGGCCCCAGTACATCCAGCGCCTCACGGATCAACGTGCACGCTTCATCATAGGTAATCGCCGGACTGAATTCGGCATCCAGCGGAGCCTTGAGATCACAGAACATCAGCTTGTCGAGTCCGAGCTCACGTTTTTTTAGCGCAGCCAATCTGCGCATATGCGGAGCAAGCTCTTTTTGAATAATATCAAGAACATTATTGTACATTTCCTTGCTCACTTGCTGTGGAGCTAATAACATGTCCGTCACGTCTTCATATCCACGTAGACGGGATAACACCACTTGTTTTTTGACCTCAGCAGCATATCCTTCAGCAAAGGTATTTTTGTATTGATTCAACGTTTCACAAAAAGAGGAATAAGCGGAACGACGCAACTTGGTATCCGGTGACATCTCGTAATTATTTTCGTAAAAAGACCACGATAATGGACGTGCTTGATCCTCACCATCAAATACCTCATCAAAGGTCATATCCGCCAACTTACCGCGTTGATAGATTCGATAGGGGGAATCCAGCACTTCACCAAGTGAAGCAAGCACTTTCTCGGTTTCAGGCGAGAGTCGATGAGCTTTTTCTTCAATAAGTCTCTCCAGGCTACGCTTGTACGGTTCGAGACCCGGTAGTTCACTCAAATACTTCTCTATCGTGCCTTCTGGCAGCGAAACAATCTCGGAGTTGACAAATGACAGACTGGACGACAAGTTAGACAGAATATCACCAGCTTTAGCCGCGTTCTCGATATTCACCGGATTCGTGCTGTCCTCGGATTGTTTTAAGCGCGCATACGCTGCCGTTTTACCGATTCGTTCCTGCAAAGCTTCACGAGCATCAAGACAAGCGAGCAATTGCCCCGCACTTTGACCCAGTGTACCTTTGAATGTTTCAATATCAGCAGCAGCATCCGGTAGCGATAGAAGCTCCTGTTCCCACTGCGCATCGGTTGCAAATAAATCAGACAAATCCCAGGTTGTTTCTTCCAAAACCTCGGAACGTATATGTATCTTATTCATTTTGATTGTCATCCTCCTTGCATTTCCAATATCTCTCATCGTACCATACTCTGCCAATCGATACATGACATCTCCTGATTATGAGACTTTTGGTTTAAATCTGCAGAAATCAATCCGGCTGGAAAAGTAAAAAAACGTCAAGCACCGGAAGTGTCCAGTTTACTCAACGTTTCGTTAATCGATCATTCATTTCTGATTCTTATAGATATTCAATGGTGTTCTATAAGATATTCATTTCATCCGGTTTCCAGATGACATTCTCACCGTAGTTTTTACCCCAGTTATACATCGCATGTAACACCGGCATTAGACTCTGCCCATGATCCGTTAGTGAATATTCGACTCGGGGCGGAACTTCGGCGTACACTTTGCGTTCCACCAGTTTGTCCTCCTCCAGCTCCCGTAGCTGGTTGGTCAGCATCTTTTGCGTGATATGGGGGATCAGGCGTTTCAACTCACTGAAACGTTTGGTGCCCTCCAGACCCAAATGCCACAATATAATCAGTTTCCACTTACCGCCAATCACCGCCAGCGTTAATTCCTTTTCACAGTTGATTTCTTTTAAATTAATGCGTTCTTTGACTTCGGACGCCATGGCTCCAAGCCCCCTTTATCTCGTACGATATCAAACTCTAATACTTCATTTTACTACAGTACGGATCGAATGCAAAGTTCGCTCATCTTTTTCACAGAAAAGACCGCAATCCTTGCAATAGCACAGGATTCCGGTCTACTTCATTTTTAGCTATATTAAACGCGTGAGCACTTCAATCGAACTACTCCAGATTCGCGTGCCGGCTGAACATATCTGCACCAGTCATGCCCTTCATCTCCATCATGGTGAGGATCAACGCATCCATGCTGAGCAACAAGGATTGTTCAAACAAGGAACCCATAGGCTGAATGGTAACATCCGCTCCGGCTCCCGCCGCATCCTCTTTTGCAGAGGCAGGTAGCCGAACGACCACTTGTGCCAGCTGTGCAATTGTGGAATCCGGCTTAATTGTGATTAAGCCTACAGGTGCACTCGCTTGATTCGCCTTTCTTGCCATGGCAACCAGCCCGCCTGTCTCTCCAGAACCAGAGCATAGCAGCAGGAAATCTGCTGAGCTAATCCCTGGCGTCACCGTCTCTCCTACGACATAAACGGTAAGTCCCATCTGCATCAATCGCATCGCGAATGCTTTTCCCATGAGACCTGAACGACCCGCTCCAGCTACAAAAATGCGTTCCGCTGCTAACACCTGCTCGGCCATTGCCTGCATCTCGGTATCATCAAGCTGGCTTAACGTGCGTTCCAGTTCCTTCAGGATATCTGCGGCGTATTGTTTGCTGCTCATCAGCTTACCCTTGCTGGACAAGGCGCTGCATTTCGGATGCTACAGCTGCTTTGTCTGCTTGCCCTGTAATACCGCCACCAACGATGACCAAGTCAGGTTGTGCTTTCACAACTTCTGGCAATGTGTCCAATTTGATACCACCAGCAACCGCAGTTTTTGCATTTTTCACTGCACCTTTGATCGTTTGCAGGTCTTCGAAAGGACTTTGTCCAACCGCTTGCAGGTCATAACCGGTGTGAACGCAGATATAGTCTACGCCCAGAGCGTCAACTTCACGTGCACGTTGTTCCAGGTTAGGCACGTTGATCATATCCACGAGAACTTCTTTGTTTTGCTTTTTCGCTTCTTCTACAGCACCTTTGATCGTCATATCGTTACTTGCACCCAGCACGGTGATCAAGTCTGCGCCCGCTTCAGCTGCTTTCATAATTTCATATCCGCCAGCGTCCATAATTTTCAGGTCTGCAAGAACTTGCAGGTTAGGATAAGCTTCCTTCATTGCTTTTACAGCATGCAATCCTTCGTTAATAATAATCGGTGTGCCGATCTCAACGATATCAATATATTGTTCAACTTCTTTAACCAATGCGATACCTTCCGGGATGTTAACCAAATCAAGTGCGAGTTGTAATTTCATGTTTTATGTCTCCTTTGTATTTGAGGTTGATTAATGATGCTGTATAAGTTGAAATAAAGATTTACACAGTCCACTCCGATGACAGAAGAACCTTCCAATCGCTGTTATCCCCAGATTTTTTTGATTCCCTTTTCCAAAGGGAAAAATCCGGTGATAAAGGCGAACGCTTCGCTTTACCAGGTTTCTTCTGTCCTCTCCGTTAACGTGTAAAAAATAGTTCAACTTATATAGATCCAAATGTTTATTTTTACCGCCAATGATCCGTTGCTGAGGCCAGCATCTCGTAATGGTGGTTGCTAGTTCATTGTAGAGCCTGACTATCCATTCAGGAAGTACGCACTTTCAAGTGAGGTAGTTACTTGGACGAAACTAATGGATATTTGACGTTGTTATACGAATCCTATCTTGAGATACATCTATCTTCATCTATTCTACAGTCAGTGCTATTTACGAACAGCGTATTGTTTGTACAACATCAATGATGTAGGTTTCTTACAATGGATGTTATTCACTTTTCATAAAGTCTTTTATCAAAAAGAAAAAGAAGAACCCTGTCTTTTCAGGCAGGATTCTTCTTGATTTTTCATAGCAGCATAAGCGCTGTATGTTCCTATCTATTTATCCATCGACCTCTTACAGATATACGGGTTTCACACATACCGGCTTGGACACACCTGTACTGTGACCTGTGTATTTCAGGCGACCGCTCTCCTGATCTACTGTAAAGGTAACCATGTTGTTTGTATCACGGTTAGCCGCAATCAGCAGTTTACCATTCGGTGTCAATGCGAAATGACGCGGGTGCTGTCCTTCTGCGGAGACATGCTCTACCAGGCTCAGATGACCTTTGTCTGCATCTACTGCAAATACGACGATGCTGTCATGTCCACGGTTGGAACCATACACAAAACGGCCATCGTTCGAAACCGTAATCTCAGCAGTAGTATTCTCAGCGCCGTCATAGCCGTCTGGAAGCGTTGAAATATTGGAGATTTCGGTCAGCGTACCCGCAGCTGCATCATACTTGTAAGATGTGATAGACGAATCCACTTCGTTGATCACATAAGCAAATTGAGCATTCGGATGGAACGCCAAGTGGCGTGGTCCTGCGCCCGGATGAGTTTTCGTTTCACTGTGAAGCACCAGTTCATTGGTGTCTGCGTTAATGGAGTAGATCGCAATTTTATCTGCGCCCAAATCCTGTACCATCATATATTTACCATCCGGGCTGAAGAATGCCGAGTGCACATGTGGCTTGTCCTGACGCTCAGGATGTGCCCCGTGTCCTTCATGTTTCTTCTCGTCCAGAAGTGCTCCAACTTCACCATTATCTGTAAGGGCTTGAAGTCCTACCAATCCACCGTGATAGCTGGACAGGATCAAATATTTACCGGAAGGGTCACGCTGAATGTGGCATGGCGGAGCAGAGATGGAGTCTTTGCGATTGAGCAAAGTCAATTTACCTGTCGAAGGATCTACGCTCAGTGCTACCGCTTCAGACATTTTATTGCCCTCGGCAGACGCCGTTTCACCAATCGCATATAGCTTGTTTGCTTGCGCATCCACGTTAACAAACGTCGGGTTTTTCACGCCCGAAATGCCGTCCAGCTTCGCCAGACTGCCTGTATCCTCATTTAATTCATATGCGTAAATGCCCTCATTTTCCGCTTCGGCATAAGAGCCGACTAGTACGAGCAAGCGTTTTGATTCACTCATTACAGTTTCCTCCTCTATGTGTATGTAATCTTGTTGCACCTCTTCTATAATAAATCTGCCATATCAAAATAGCAATCGGACCCCTGCTCACTCCACCGGTGCCTGCCATGTTTAACGCAATGAAATGCGTATCTGTATAAGGATTGTGTCCTTATACATTCAACTGTCGAGCATTTCCTGCTATGATAAGATAGGTTTTTCATCTAGAAAGGACTGAACAGATTGTTTACCTCGTTTTTCATTACGCTCTATCATGTGTTCCTACCCATATCCTTGCCCGTCATTGGCGGAATATTGTTAAAACATTTCAAGGACTGGGATACACGGCCGCTTTCGGCATTTTCACTCTATATTTTAAGTCCTGCGCTTATCTTCCATACCCTGCTACACGCAGAGATTACCTGGACGGATGTTACAAGCACTTTCTGGTTTTCTATCCTTAACTTGATCGCCCTCTGGGCTCTCGCTGAGATCATAAGCAGAATCTTTGGTCTGGGTGCACCTGAAAAAGCAGGACTGACCCTCGTTTCCACATTTACCAACTGTGTGAACTACGGGCTCCCGCTTGTGTTGCTTGCCTTTGGTCAACTTGGACTGGACAAGGCTTCGGTCTACGTCATTGGACAGATGATCATCGTCAATACGGTAGGTATCTTCTTTGCCGCAAGATCCGAATTCACGGTAAAAAACGCGATGCTGTCCGTATTCCGCATGCCTACCATCTACGCAGCTGTGATCGCAGTCATCATGCGGAGCTCGGGTATCTCCCTTCCTGATGCTCTGGATGGGGGCGTTTCGATGATGGCTACCGGTTATTCTCCCATTGTCTTGGCGATTCTGGGCGCACAGATGTTACGACCCAAAGGAGATACAGCACCTTGGCAATCGAATGTTCGTAAGGCTTTTTGGGCCGGACTTGTTGTCAGGCTGGTTGCAGCACCGATTTTAGCCTGGCTTATACTGAAAGCACTGCAAGTCGAAGGAACATTACTCCCTGTGTTGCTTATCCTTGCCTCGATGCCAACCGCAGTGAACGCTGTTATTTTGGCTGAACAGTTCGGTGCATCTCCGCAATTTGTATCCCGCTGCATTCTGTGGACTACCGCTGTTTCCATGGTCTTCCTGCCAATTATGATTGTGATGTCTTCCTGATCAGTACAGACGCTGTGCTAAGGCCTGAAGCGTTTGCCGCTTGGCGGCGCTTCTCCAGCCGGCGTTCATGCCGCCGATGAAGAGCTCTGACATAGAAGTATTTGACGACGAAATACGAAATGAATCCCAAAATTAACCCGAGCACACTCATACCTGCCAGGATATCAAGTCCACCGAGCAGCAATTCACTTACCGCTGACCAGTTTCCATGAAACAGTTCCCTCCAAGCGCTCTCATGCATAGGTCCCTGTCCCATACTGTGCGCTGGCAAAATCCATGAACCTATCTGTTTCGCAAGCGGCATAAGAATAATCGGCAGAAATGTCAGCTTGCCCACAACGTTGCCTACAATGGCCGCTGGCATGGAGCCGCCAGACAAACGAACGATCGGATAAAACACAAGGTAAATCAGGGATGCAGTCGAGATTACGATCAGTTCGAGACCGAACCCTATAGCAAATCCGGTAGATACCTTATGAGCACCACCCGGAGCACGTAAAAGTTTGAGAAAATTCAGTTTCATTGCACGAGTCAAACGTGCCATTCGATTGGGTTTGCGCTTCTGGTTTTTCATCCTGAATTTCTCCTTATTTGCACAAATGACGAATCATGTCGTCTACCCACCAATTATATCACAATGCGTCAGCTCCAGTGGTTACAATCACCGGACAGGTTTCCATCCTCACATTGCCAGATACTGCCCGAGAGATCATACAGGATGCTTCTGCCTTATGCGCCAGCTTCTCGGCCTTACTCAGATCCGATTCGGATGTATCTTGTGGAAGCACAATTCGCGGCTTGTGCACGATACGTTCATACGTAAAGATGTTATTAGTCACATCCACCGTTGCCTCCGATTCCAGCGTCAGCTCGTCAGGTGTAATATCTGAACGCTCCAGCATCGCCGCAAGGGTAATCAGGTAACAGGTTGCCGCTGCCCCCAGTAACATCTCGTCCGGGTTCGTTCCTGTACCAGGACCGCCCATCTCCTGCGGGATCGAAATGACGGTTTTCAAACCTCCTGCATCAATCGTGCCCTCACTGTTACGTCCGCCATTCCATACCGCCTTTAAGTGAAACGGATGTTTCATTGTCATCGATCCTTTCTGTACCGTTTATATAAGTTTATTCCGTCACACACGTATACACGGAATTTGAAGTTCGTTCAGTGCGTTGACATGCTCATCCTGCACACCCTGATCGGTGATGACCTTCCCAACACTCTCCATGCCAGCTACCCTTGTAAAAGCTTGAATGTTAAATTTGCTCGAATCAGCTAGCAAAATAACCTCGTCAGCAATATGAATCATTTTCTGCTTCACCAAAGCCTGTAGTTCATTCGACTCGCTGATGCCCTTGGTCAGATGTACGCCTTTGCAAGACAAAAACACTTTATCCACATGATACGTATCCAGCGAGCGCTCTGCGAGCGGTCCGACAAAGGATAAGGATTTGGATGCAAGCTGTCCACCTGTAGCAATGACGCGAATCTGTTCTTTCGTACTGAGCTCAGCGGCAACCTTAATTGAATTGGTTAACACCGTCAGCGGAATATTGGGCAGTCCAGCTGCCATATACCACGCGGTAGTGCTTGCATCCAAAGCAATCCGGTCACCAGGCTCCACCAGCTTCACTGCTTCGCTTGCAATGCGACGCTTCTCATCGGCATAAGCAACAGCACGCTCGGGATATGGAATCTCGGTTTGCGATTCATCCTTGTATTTCACACTCACCGCTCCACCATGCGAGCGTCTGAGCCTGCCCGCCTGCTCCAGCTTGTCCAGATCACGGCGAATCGTTTCTTCGGTCACTCCACAGCGCTCACTAAGCTCAGTGACACGCATGCTTCCATGCGCATCCACCCATTCCACAATTTTTTCATAACGTTCCGCAACGAGCATCTTCATTCACTCCAAACCGTTAATATACCAATTAATCCTGTTCCCCCATCATACCATAGAGCGGTTGGAAGGAGAATTTCACACATCTACAAGAATTGACGTCCATAAACATTCATGCATATGCAAAAAGAGGAGGCTTTCGCCTCCTCCATCCAGTCATTCCGATAAATTATTTATCCTCTGCCATAGGGAACCAACCCGGTGTGTGGATAATTGCATTCCACAATCCATCAGGAATCACCAAACGCTCTTGATCGGATTTCGTCAGAATGGTCTCAATATCCTCTTCACGTCCGCTTTCAATCTTCTCGACCCAGTCTGGCTCGATGATCAGCTCACGTCCAATCGCAAGCAACGGTACGCCGGTTTCCAGCGCTTCTGCTGCTTCATCGGCGGTATGAATCGATCCAACACCAATTACAGGTACTTTACCGCCAACACGATCCAGGATAAATTCAATTCTGGCACGTGTGTCCCCTTCACCACGTCTTGGCTTCGACCAGAACTCATTCAAGGAAACATGCAAATAGTCGAGATTTTTATCTTTCAAAGCATCAACCAGTGCATACGTATCCTCCATTGTTAGTCCTGGCGTTTCTGGCTCTTCCGGCGAGAAACGGTAACCCACAATAAACGGAAGTTTAGTATGCTCAGCAACGACACGCTGTACCTCATCTACAACGGCTAATGGGAACGCCAAACGTTTCTCTACACTGCCGCCCCAGCGATCTTCGCGCCGGTTGGAATGTGGAGAGAAAAACTGCTGAATCAGATAACCATTCGCACCATGAATCTCAATACCATCAAAACCAGCTTCAATAGCACGGCGAGTCGCTTCACCGAAATCACGAATGACAGAAGTAATCTCTTCATCCGTCATTTCTCTTGGTTCCGGTGAACCTGGGCGCTCACTTGCGACTGCACTAGGTGCAACCACTTGGCCCGCAGGAACGGCTTGTTCCGGAGTCAGACGACCTGCATGGAACATTTGCAGTACAGCAACAGAACCTTGTTGTTTAATCGTTTCAGCCAGACGTTTCAGTCCCGGCACAAAGCTGTCATCATAAGAACCAAATTGTGCAGGGAAGCCGATACCGTTAGGCGTAACATGTGTTACCGCTGTAACCGACATGCCAGCCCCACCTGTGCGACGTGCATAATATGCAAGCTCAGCATCAGATACCGTACCATCTGAATTAGAGGACATATGAGTCATAGGAGCAAGCACGATCCGGTTTTTCAGTGTAATGCCGCTGCTTGGCAGTGAAACTTGTTCAAACATTTTCGAATACTTTGGATTCATTCGTGGTTCCCTCCTGATATTATATCTCTTTAAATAGATATATGGATATATACATTCAACTACTGTAATTATTATAGTTACGTTTCAACTCAATTGCAACTTTTCTTTTTCCATTCCTTGTCAGCCTACAGCAGAAACAATGACACAACTAAAAAAGGACAGAGTGTCCTCAGACGCCCCATCCCGTTTTTCAACCATTTCCAGAGTTCAGAAACTTAGAAACCATAAACATGAACGTAGCTAAATCTTCAGAAAACCTCGGTAATACCTTAGGCATCCCTCAGTTGAGTCATTCCTCAGTAACTCCGCACGTAAGCCAGCTTCTGCTCCATCTCTTCCACACATTCATAACAATCATGTTCGTCGTTCGCCACCATCGGCGTGACCGGGTATAGATTCATCTCTGTGCGATTGTATGTTTTAAGCAGTGGCAACAACTGTGTAACTCTGGTATTGGCCGGATCAAGCCAGGTGTTGATTTCATCATCCATGAGAATAGCCGGCATTTTGTTTCCAAACTCACGAGTCGCCAGATTCGCGCCAGCCATGAGCATCGTACAGGTGCGAAGCGGTTGCTTGCGGGTATCTTTCCAGATCTCATACAATCCCGCAATGCCAAAAAGTCCGCGATCCGGCATGACAACACGAACGGCATAACGCTTCTTGCCTTCTTGTCGCCAGTAATACAACCCATTGCATGGAATAACACAGCGTTTGGTCTCCACCAACTTATAATACGCGGGGTTTTCATGCACAGTCATTAAGTTGGCATTCACCGCATCCCTACCCCAGAACGGAATGAATCCCCAACGAAACTCATCCAGCACACGTTCTCCATCCTGATGCAGAATGATCGGCGTATGTTGCGTTGGACTGATATTATAGCGATTTTTATAGTAATACATGACTCGTTGTACCTTGAAATGATCCCGAACTTCATCTAGATCAGCCGCGAGTGAAAAACGTTCGCACATCCCTATACACTCCTTTTTCCTAGTCAGGTTGAGTGTATTATTTGTGAGTTAAGGGAATTTATGCATACGTTCCCCAGACAGAATGTGAGTTGTTGTGACAACATTCCTTTGTGGCACAGGTTTTTTTCCTTTTTTTCATAACAAAAACAACGACTTGAGACTCATTTCAGGTGCACATTTCCTTGTTACTATAATAGAGAAAATATACATTTATTGGAGGTTTTAAGCATGAAAAGGAAGTTTTTGATGAGCCTGATGTTGTTCTCTGCGCTTGCGATGTTTGGTAGCACGATCTACGCAGCAACCTTTTTGAATTACGGCTACCCAAGCTCCACCATCCCGATTCGGACCTACAACTACGCTTCTGCATGGCAGGGTCCAATGGATGCTTCTCTTACCAACTGGAACAATGCGGGAGCCAAAGTGCAATTCGTCAAAACGAATAATTCTCCGAACACGATCACCGCTGGTAACTTCAACAATACCGCTTATGGTGTCAACTACGCTTCCGTCTCCGGCAATCAGGTTGTCAACTTCCGCATCGAACTCAACGCCTCCACGATTACTGCTGATGCATCCAACCTTTCCAACTTTATTCAAAGTGTGTTCGTCCATGAACTGGGCCACTCCGTCTGGCTTGGGGACAACCCGACAACGAACAGTCCTTCCATTATGTCTTACACACGTAACCGGAATTCCATGACCAAACCGCAAACCTTCGACATCAATAATGTCAGATCCAGATACTAATCTTTCGTACGTCATCATTCCACTTCATTTATATTTTATTTCCAAGGAGGATTCCAATCCATGAAAAAGAATCGAGTACTTACCTTGCTCGTCTCGTCCATCTTTATCCTGTCTGTCGTCGGCTACTCTTCAGCAACTCCGGCCGCTTCTCCCCCCGATACTCCCGTCAAAATCATCGCATCCGAGGATTATCCCAGTTATGGAAGTGTAGACGCTTTGTCAGAGCGGGCCGACACCATTGTGAAGGGCAATGTCATCCAAACCAGGGTTGAAGCTTTAGATGACAGGGGACAAGCTGATTCCCAAGATCAGAATCATATGAATGCAGCGGGAAGTGCGGCAGATGCTCAGGTTTCTTTTGACAAAATCTATACGATCTATACGGTTCAGGTGACTGAATCCTACAAAGGGGGTTACACAGCCGGGGATCGGCTTGAAGTCAAACAGCTTGGCGGACAACTGGGTAACACCGAAATCGTCAACGATGACAGTCTTAAGCTTATGCAAACCAAGGATTATGTACTTTTTCTTGAAACATATGCGGACACCCCTGCAAGCCTGCTAAACAGCGTTCAAAGTCTCTATGTGGTCAAACCTGCTTCGAAGTCAAACCAGGCCAGCCAGCAATCCCAGTCTGAGGTGATTGTCAGTGCAAACCCGGAGAATGATCTGACGCTCAGCCTGAGCGAATTGCAACAAATCAAAAACGAACAGTCCAATCCGTAACGTATATTTACTCTTTTACCTACTTACTTATTTGATGTCCATCTCAACATGCCGCTCTACATAAGAATAATAAAACGTGCTACCCCAAATACCGGGTGGCACGTTTTTACGTTATCGCTATGATCAAAATCTCTCAATGCCAATGGCTAGCGATTGACACACACCGGAAGGGTAAACCAGAAACAACTTCCTTCTCCCTTCTTACTCTGAACTCCAATTTCGCCTCCATGCCGTTCCACAATGGATTGAGCGATCGCGAGCCCAAGTCCAGCTCCACCACTACTTTTGCTACGGGATTTATCAATCCGGTAAAACCGTTCAAAAATACGTGTCGTTTCTTCCGCTTCAATCCCCTCACCTTGATCCAACACCGCAATTTGCAAAAACGCTCCCTGCTCTGTGGCAGTAAGCATGATTGTGCCTCCTGTAGAAGAGTATTGGATGGCATTTTGCAATAAATTGGAAACCACCCGTTTCATCTGCGCAGGTACCATCATGGCAGCTGGCAATTGATCAGGCAACTCAATCTCCACATTCAGCTCTTTCTCGGCAAGATGGAACGAAAAACTCTCGAGTGTGCTAACCAACAACTCATCGACATGGCTGGGCTCTGGATCAAATGGCTCCCCTTGGGCCTCCAGACTCGATAGATCAAACAAGTCCTGGATCAGCCCTCCCAGCCTCTTCGTTTCAAGGCGAATCGTATTCAGATAACGCCTGAAGGTGGCTTCATCCTTAATCACATCATCCTCCAGCGCTTCGACAAAGGCCTGAATCGAGGCCAGTGGTGTACGTAAGTCATGAGACACATTTGCTATCAGCTCACGCCTGGCCGATTCGGATTGATGAAGATCGTCAAAGCTATCCTTCAGTCTGGAACTCATTTCATTAAATTGCTGTGCCAGCAGTTTGAATTCCTGTGGCCCGATGAGAGGGACTTCCGTATGGAAATCCCCTTCGGCTACCTTCACTGTACGCTCGGTAATACGAGCTATTGATTTTTCCAATGGCTTCGTTAATACATACTGGAGAACAAACGAAAGTAAACCTACCCCGGCCGTTATACCCGACAGCCAATACAATTGATCAATGGTGAGCAGCATTTTGGAATAACTGACGAACAAACAAATCAACAATACACCGATGCCCAGAAGACTGGACAATACCAGATACGTGCGTAATTTCATGATGAGCCACCTGCAAACTTATAACCTATACCCCAAACCGTTTTAATATATTTTGGATCGGAAGCATTTTGCTCGATCTTCTCTCGTAGTCTTCGAATATGCACGGTTACGGTCGTCGTATCTCCCTCGTAGCTAAAATCCCAGATTTTGCTTAACATCTGACTACGCGAAAACACCTGTCCCGGGTGGCTGGCTAGCAAATACAACATCTCAAATTCAGTAACCGTCAAGTCAATCAGCCGTCCGTCAATCTCTACCTCACGTTTCACAAAATCAATGGTCAGCCCTTCATATCGAATCGTATGTGATGAATGAGTGGCAGGCGACACCTGTACCGTTCGCATTCTGCGCAATATCGCTTTGACACGCAGCACGAGTTCTCTCGGACTAAACGGCTTGGTCAGATAATCATCTGCTCCCATCGTCAGACCCATCAGTCGATCCTGCTCTTCCCCGCGAGCAGTCAGCATAACAATAGGTACATCCTCGCTTTGCCGAATCTCGTTACAGATTTCCCATCCATTTTTGTGTGGCATCATCAGGTCGAGCACAATCAGATCTGGCGTGTGGGTGCGCCACAACTCAATCGCCTCCATACCATCCTTAGCCGTCACCACGGAATAACCTTCCCTTTCGAGGTACCTGCGACAAACGTCTGTAATATTACTGTCATCATCGGCAACCATGATACGCTCATTCAATGAACTCACCCCATATTCAAAACAAACATCTGGCATCATCATATCACAGGGCAAGGATCATGTTTCAGTGTTATTAATCTGCCTTACTTTCTATTTTTTTACGTTTACTTCGTCACCTTCACTTCATAGCCTTCATCGGCATCATGTATTTGGAAATGACCATATCCGTTACATATGTGTTGCCCTCATGAATCATGGGCATTGACTTCAAGGTAACCTGCATACCATCTACCATCATTTTTGTAGAACCAACCCACACCTTAATGGTTTTAGCTGCAGGCATCATAGCACCTTCCATCATCATGTCGTCCTTCATCATCATGTCATCTTTATTCATTTGGTCGTCTTCCATCATCATGTTATCAGCCATCTTCGTGTCATCTTTCATCATATCATCGTGCATCATCATGTCATTTTTCGTTTTCATATCTTCTTCCATCATCGTGTCGTGCATTTTGTCCATATACATTAACGTTACCGAGCGGTCTTTGCTGTCCCACATAATGCTGTAACCATACATTTTTGCCGCCTGTCTCAATTGCACAAGTTCCATGCCATCCTTTTTAATCATTTTCATCTCTGTAGCGCTTGCACTTGCTAATCCTGAAAAAGTTAAAGACATCATCAAAACTGCTGCTGCAATCATTTTCTTGCTTTTGCTTGTTTTCATCATTGTTATCACTCTCCATGGTTTAGTTACTTGCATGGACTACAATAAGGAAAACAACTTACGATTCTCTAAGCAAAATGTTACGAAATCATTACGATGTAATTTGTGGTATCATCCTGTCACAAAAAACGGTTGAAGTCCCTCTCCGTAAGAGACTTCAACCGTTTTATTCGTTGCTACGTCTTATTTTTCCCTTGCCTCACATTTAGTTCACTCGAATAAAATCAGCCATGGAGCGAACCTCGACCGCCCCTGGATTCGAAATGACATCTGCTTGCTGTAAACCTTCTCTGGAGGTGAACTTCACCTTTACCGGAAATCCAGGAATCAGATCAAAGAAGTTATCCGAGAAGACCCCTTCAACTTCCGAAGACATCCACACCTGCTTGGCAAGTACGTCACTTTCCAGCACTAGATGTACACCATCCTCATCGGCTCCTCCGCTGACTTTGATGCTCGCAGGCTGAAGCGCAAGCTCTTTGGCAGGCACGAAGTAATGCTCCTGGACAATGTCTGTTACTCCCTCTTGACGGAGAGCGAGCCGCAGTAGCGTCGTCGCAGCATCATGCCCTTCGAGCCAGTCTGCATTACGTAAGGACAACAACTTCTCACCTGCATTGGGTGCTACGTTTACTGCAAAAGTCTCTTCCCGGTGCACCATGCCATCGAATCCAATCAATTGAACTTGAAGCTCTCCCTCCACCTTCTTCAATAGATCAGAAACCACATAGATATCTGTGACATCTTCTTTGGTACCATCCACGGAAACCAATACATCATTGAAACTACGTTTCGCATAATATTGCAATGCCTTCCAGCGACCAAGATAGTCCATCCCTGCCCACGAAGCGACAGGCCAGCAATCATTCATTTGCCAGTAGAGCGTTCCCATACAGTAAGGTTTGCGGCGGCGGTGGGCTTCGATTGCGGTTTTCATCGCTTCCGCTTGAAGGACCTGACTCATATACAGGAAGGATGGGAAATCCTTCGGTTCATGCAAATACATATCCATATACTGCTTGATCAGTCGATTACCCGCACCGTTCTTTTGATGTGCAAGCATGACCTCTGACTCCAAGGCCAAGTCTTCTTCCTCAGCGTATGTGCGTACCGACTTGTATTCCGGGAACGACTGGAACCCATACTCACTCATAAAACGGCCTACATATATATTGTAATTCTCAAAAGGTTCCACATTGTGCCACACGCCCCAATAATGGATGTCTCCTTCCGATGTAGACGGATGGGCATGCTGCTTTTCATCTCCTGTCAGCGATACAATGGGGGAGGAAGGCCAGTAGTCAATGTCTGGTGCATACGCTTCGACCACTTCTGGCAAAAGGTCATGGAAAATCGCTTCATAATCCGCCCAGATGCGTTCGCGCTGTTCGGCGTTGTAATCTTTTTTCCAGCCCCAGCCACCATTTTCAATATAATGCGCCCAAGCCGAATCTATCTCATTGTTGCCACACCACAGTACAATACTCGGATGATTGCGCAGACGTCTCACATTGTCGATCGCTTCATGACGGACACTGTTCAGGAACGCTTCATCACCCGGATACATGCTGCACGCGAACATAAAATCCTGCCACACCATGATACCGTATTCATCACACAAGTCGTAGAATACATCCTCTTCGTAAAAGCCACCGCCCCATACACGTAGCATATTCATGTTGGACTCCGCTGCCGATATGATCTCATGCATGTACCGTTCTCGTATCACTTCGGTAATAAAACTGTCATTGGGAATGTGGTTGGCTCCTTTGGCGAACACCGCGACTCCGTTCAGTTCAAAATAAAAGGAAGCCCCGGCTTCGTCCGAATCACGTACAAGACGGATAGAACGAAGTCCTGTTTTGACCTCGTGCGTTGCGACAGCACGCTCCCCTTGAAGTACTTCGGCAGCAAACGTATATCGATACGCTTCACCCAATCCACGGCTCCACCAGAGCTTTGGATTCTGAATCGAGATCGTGACCTCTACCGTATGGGAACCAGATTGCAAAGATACGGCCTTCTCCCAGCGCTGACCATCTGCACCTATGCGAATAACGGTATCTATAGGCTGTGAAGTTTGCAATTCTACCATGGCGGTGACTTGTGCCGATGTGGCATTTACTTCATTTTGACGGATAAATAAATCATTAATTTTCACATCTGTCCATCCTTCAAGCCTAACTTCACGCCAGATGCCACTGGTGACAAAACGCGGACCCCAATCCCAGCCATAGTGATATGGTGCTTTGCGCGCAAAGATACTGACTCGTTTATCCCCGAGACCGCCCACATCGGATTGGTCATTGGATGCAGGCAAGGCATATCCCAGCTTCTCCAGCTTCGGTAAATCCTCCTGAATGGGAGAACGAAAATGAATGCGAAGCATGTTCCCCTGTTCCTTCACTAATGCTTTTACATCTGCCTTCCATACTCGAAACATGTTATCCGCAGACAACACATGTGTGTCATTCACATATACATCCGCATACGTATCCAGTCCGTCAAAAACTAGTTCGAGATGCTCCTGCTTATATAAAAAAGATTCAATATCGAACGTTGTACGATACTCCCAGTCCTTCTTGTCGATCCACTGCACTTCCTTCTCATTTGTCCCGTAAAACGGGTCAGGAATCTTGCCTAATCTCAGCAGATCGGTATGTACGCATCCAGGCACCTGAGCCGGCATCCATTCCTTATCCTCACTAGCCTTGAACGTCCAGTTTTCAAATCGTTGTGATAGCTTTGTGCTCATGACAGCCTCCCATGTCGTTAGATTAACCAACGTATTTTGTTAGGTTTTGTTATTATATTAGCAAACAATTCACAAAACAAAATTAACATGTTAGCCGTATAACAGTCAATGCATTTGGTCAATTAAATTGTTCTATTATCACTGCAATCACAAAAAAAGACATAGAGATTTACTTCTCCATGTCTTTTCCCTTCTATTTTGTTTCCATCCTGCTAGGAAGGTCCACAACCACAAACTTTACCTGACTACTCCCATAACATATGATATTCGTCCCGCATAATGATGTCCGCATGAATAAGCTTACGCTCATATGGAACATTCGGATTGCTAATGCGCCACAACAACTGATCTACAGCACGGGCTCCGAGATGTTCCTTATGAATATGTGCCGTAGCCATAATAGGATCATCTGCCCTTGTATTATCGAACCCTGTTACCGCGCACTGTTCAGGCACCTGAACGTCGCGACTTCGCAAAGCCTCAATGATAATAAATGCCGTGTGGTCATTCGCGCAGACGATCACCTCTGGAATATCTTCAAGCTTGAACTCTCTGATGGTTTGTTGCATCTCCTTATACTCCTGCACAAGCAGCCCCGCATGCTGTTCAGCCTGTAGTTGCATTACTTCAAGTCCCATCCGATACCCGAGCCACCGTTCCCTGAAACTAACCGCATCAGGTAGCTGTCCAGCGAACTGGAACCGTTTATATCCCTTCGCCGCAAGCATAAGGACTAACTCCTTCATGCCTTTCACATTGTCAGTAAATACAGTATCGGTATGTATTGCCGAATCCTCGTGATCCACCATAACGAGCGGAATGCGCAAGCGATATATTTCGAGCAGCACTGGCGTTGAGATCGTGCCTACCGTAATAACACCCCGAATGGCGTCGGGATTGAGAACCGAAAACATATGATCGGAAGAAGGTTCCGTCAGTGTCAAAATATCCATACCCCGCTCATTCAAACGCGCTGAAATCCCGTCGAATACAGGCCCCCAATACAAGGAAGAACGATTTTGAGAGCGTATATTCGGAAACAAAATCAATATGGTACCTTCGTTTTTCTTCCCCATTGTGTCACCGAATGATGTATGAGAATCCACTGCATTATATTTTGGCTCTATTTTAAAATAACCCAGTTGCCCCGCGGTTCTGACAATCATCTCACGCGTGTGCTCACTAACCCCCGGCTTACCCGTCAGTGCACGGGAAACTGCGAACTTGGATACTCCTGCAGCATCTGCGATCTGTTGCATGGTCACTCTTTTGCCCATCTTGCTCACCCGATTTCCCTGATTTTTCATCCAGTGTAGCATAAAACCCCGAATGAACAAAACATGTTTTGTTCATTCGGGGTTTGTTAGGTTAGAACGAAGTAAAACGGAATAACCTGTAACTTCGTTTATCTATCGTTTATTTATGGGCGACTGTCTTCCACTACATATATTTAGATGGACAGAGAGATTCGGTTAACACTATAACGCCGGGCGCTTTCTGCGTCTGAACAGATGCAGTGGCAGTTTGATCTCCGTAATCAATACGCCAGCCAGCATCAACGCTGCTCCGCAGTATCCTTGCAACGTAAGAGACTCTCCCTGAAAAATAAAAGCAAACGTTGCCGCAAACAGTGGCTCCAGCGAAAAGATCAGACTCGTTCTCGTAGGTGAAGCGTGGCGCTGGGCAAAAGTTTGCAAAATATAACCAAGCCCACTGCATAATACTCCGAGTCCCAAGATCGATGCCCATGATTCCGGCGTATCTGGTAACTGCGGTGTTTCAAACAAAAATGTGGCTACCGTTCCCAACAATGCCGCTACACCAAGTTGAACGATTCCGAGTGTAAGTGGGTCATGCCGAGGTGTATATTTACCCGCCAGCAGAATATATATGGCGTAAACCAGTGCCGCGATAATACACAACAGATCTCCAAGGTGCAAACTCATTTCATGCTGAAGGGTCAATAATCCAAGCCCTGCTACTGCGACCACAATACTGACACTAAGTCGTTTGTCCGGCAATCGCCGGCGCAAGACTGTCGTTAAGATTGGCACAAAAATGACGGCCAAACTGATCAAAAACCCCGCCTGAGATGCCGTCGTTCGCTGTACACCATAGGTGATGAATACAAATGCAGCAAACAATGCCGTACCCAGCACGCCTCCAGCAAGCAACGTCCCACGATCCACACTTCTCAAACGACGGTGAAAGAGTAGCCCTGCCGCTACAAAGGCGATCCCAAATCGCAAAGCAATCAAATTTAGTTCTTGCATTGAAGCTAGTCCCGATTTCATAAACAGATAAGAAGAACCCCAAATAACGGTTGCAAGCAGCATCTGCACGTCTGCTCTTCGTGATGCCTGAATCTGATTTACCTGTACCCCATTCATCTAACTTCTACCTTCATTCTTCTAAAATAGTCTGAGCTACGTTGGTTATATGTACTAAACTAACTCGCCTTGGCAAGTATAAACGATCTCTTTGCATTATAAAAATGAATATTTATAATAGTTAATATGAAATAAACTCATGTATAGAAATGTAGATTAATCTGGAAGGGAAGTACTATAACATGTCACTGATTAAATACGAAATTCTAAACACGGTTGTCGAATATGGCAGTCTGACCAAAGCATCGGAGGCCCTGAATATTACACAATCCGCCGTCAGCCACGCCATCGCCAGCCTGGAAAGCGAATATGGTTTCTCCTTGCTGCATCGCAGTCGTTCCGGTGTCCGGGTCACCGCGGAAGGTGAGCGCATTCTTGGTTATACTCGTGAAATCATCCGCTGGGCCGAACTAATGAACCAGGAAATCTCCCTGATTCGCGGTGCCGAGATTGGTACGGTACGAATCGGGACATTTGCTAGCGTATCGACACAGTGGCTTCCGGGTATTCTCAAGCAGTTCAGGCTCCGGCATCCGGGAATTGAGATCAAGCTGTGGGAAGGTGATTATGCCGAAATTGAGAACTGGCTCGCCAGCGGTGCCATAGACCTTGGTTTTTTGTCTCTCGGCGACTCGTCGCCATTCGAAACGATTACATTACAAAAAGACAGGATGATGTGCATCCTGCCTCTGGATCATGCGCTGGCTTCAGAGAAATCGATATCTTTTGAAGTTTTGCTAGAGCAGCCTTTCATTCTTCCCAAATGGGGCGGTGACAACGAAATTGAACGTTTGATTCGTCAGCATGCTGCCAAATTAAATGTGGTATATGAGGTAGCCGAGGATCAGGCTATTATGGCCATGGTACGTAACGGACTTGGCATCAGTCTTCTTCCCGAGATGGTGCTGCAGAATCATACGGAATCACTCGCGCTGGTGCCACTTTCAGGTGACCCTTACCGAATGATCGGTTTAGCTTGCGCTTCCCTTCGGAATATTTCACCAGCAGCACGTCGTTTCATTGAAGAAGTCCAACAATGGCTCATCTCTAATCAAGAAGTTTAGTTTCACGTGACTCACACTCAGGTGAACAGGCTTAAAGACGATCCTATCTTATTCCCAGACCCGATCTAGCTGATCTGCATAGTAGCGTATCGCCCGGCTGTAGTCCATTATTCGCGAATCTCCAGAAGTATCTGCAAGCTGAACAAGCAGCCGCCCCATCGCTTCTGCGTGTTCGCCGAGATTATAGAGCACCATGGCATAAAATACTTCAAATTCCCGGTGCTCGGGAAATTCCGATATTCCTGCCAGCAGCCATGTTTTGGCCTGCTCGTATTGCCCAAGCGTACGAAAAGTACTCCCTAGTCCGAGAATTGCACCAGCCCGATCTTCTGCCGATAGTTCCAGCTGCAGTGCTTTTTCATAATAAGGCACAGCCTCACGTTCCAATCCTAGCGAGTCATGTGCCCATGCGAGTTGATACCAGCCTTCCCCATTTTCCGGCTCAAACTCTGTAATTTGGTTCAAAAGCTCAATCGCTTCCCTCACTTTGCCTTCCTGTCGCAGGCAGATCGCTTGTTGCAAATCACTCATGTTATTGTCACATCCAATAGCTGTTAATAATAAACAAGCACATCTTGTAATAATACCAACAACGAGGTTGTCCGTTTTATTCCAACATGTGCTCTCTGAGGGAATCCCTGCTCTCTTCTGTTTAAGACCAAGTTGTATTCACTACCATTAAGATGAACAGGAGCATTAGGTAATTGACCGAGATCAAAAAGTTAACCTTCGCCCACTTCTCATCATCCTGTGTTTTCAATCCGCCAAGTGTATGTACAAACCAGATCAAGCTGCTAATCAGAGATACAATCAGAAACACCAGTCCAACGTAATCAAAATAATACAACAGGAATACAGCAGGAATCAGCAGAAAAACATAAGGAATCATCTGTAGCTTGGTACGTTTCACACCTTTGACCACCGGTAAGAGTGGGAAGCCTGCAGCACGATACTCTTCCACACGGCGAATACCCAGCGACCAGAAATGTGGAGGCTGCCACAAAAATAACACTGCAAACAACAGCCAGGCTCCTGCATCGATTTCATTCGTTACGGCGGTATACCCAATGACAGGTGGCATCGCCCCTGCAATTCCGCCCAGCGATGTGCTCCATGTCGATGTACGTTTTAGCCACATCGTATAGATCACAATATACGCAAACCAACCGAGCAAAGCCATCCAGCCGGATAACGGATTCACCAGTACAAACAATATCGCTAAACCAGCGACTCCGAGCACCAAGCCGTAACCAAGAACAAATCCTGGTTTCAGATGATTAATGTAATCCATTCTTTTTTTCGTTCGTTCCATCTTTTGATCCAGCTCACGGTCCCAATAATTATTGATGACACATGCCGAAGCAATGACGAGCGTTGAACCAATCACGACCATAAGCAGAGATATCCATGCGATATCCCATTGTGAAGCAACCCAGAAACCGACGGCAACCGCAAACACATTCAATCTTAACAGTCCGGGCTTGGTTAATGCAATCATGTCCTTAAACATCAGAAGCCTCCTGAATGATGTAAAAACGCCATTCCTATAATGATACATGTACCACCAATAAATTACAATCGCTTTCAATCATTTGTCATAACAAAAAGCATTCTTCACCGTTTACTTGAACGGAAAGAATGCCTTTTAGGTTTATTTGTATGTTATCTGTTTAAGGGATATACTGTTGTACAATTTTAATTACTTTTCCATCTTGAATCGTCAGGTGGTAAGGGAACACAGACATATCCAGAATGCGTTTATCCCCATACAACGACTCAAACTTGGTCAAGCTTACGGGTTCGTTCCACTGAATTTCCGCTCCTTGAACCGTACCATCACGGTCATACAGTTGCATGAGAACATTGGCGTCAGCTTTGACCTCAACCTGTTCTTGTTCTTTGTTATCATTAACAATATAGTAACCGTCAGGTGCTTCATCCATGCCCGCATCCGGATTACGTTGTTTGAAAATCGTATTGGCTTCCTCACCCTGATACCAGCCGATTTTATCTACAGTCAGCATTAATTTACCGTCTTCCACACGCATCCCGTCAATATAAGCTGTATATACTTCAGAATTGGCCAACTGGGCCTTATTAGCAGAAGGTGACTGAACATCGGTACGCTCCTCTGCGTTTGCAGGGGTAAGCAAATATGTAGTCAGCACGATGATGCCAAGTAAAGCCACTGCTGCACCGATCATCCGATATCTCCATTGTTTCGCCGCGTTCTTCATGCCAGCATCTCTCCTTATTTCATACGTCTCTTTAATAATTAAACGAAAGCTTTTCTTCTCAAACGGACACGCCAAACATTAACGATTCGTTTATGTTGTACTCATCATACGTCATAGCACCTTCTGAAAAGTATCAGCCAGATTAAAAATAGTTACAATTCGCGTCATCACTACTGAGCTTGTCCACCGCTTTACATGGAGAAACCCCAAATCAGCTGCATTCGGGGTTTCTGCTGCATCTATATTAATCTATGCTTGTACAGTCCATTTATGCCTGAACTTCTTTAATGACTTGTTCTGGTGTCTTGCGCCAAACGAACCAGCATATGAGCAAGCATATGGCGTTCCTCTTCTTTACCAACGTTCCAGAGTTCCTGTAATAGCTTCTCTTCCCGGTTGCGAGGTTCTTCGTTAGCTGCCAGATGATCTGCTACTTTTTGTGCAATTTTAGCCATTTGTTCTTCACTTAAACCGATGGATTCGCCCATGGCAATCCGTTTACCGAGGTATTCCTTGAAAGCATCAAAATTTTGTAAAATGTGGCCTCTTTCCTCCGGTGCAATCTTTTCGATTGCGTTGTCTACCTGATCTGTGGAAACCTGCCCGTCTTTGTGGATCACATGATTTTGTTCATTCATGCTTATTACCTCCTTCAGTTTAATTGCATATTCATTTTTATGACTTATGTTGAGCTTGCAATAAGCTTCACAACCTTGGGTCATTTATAATATAAACGTCTCGCTGAAGTTTAATCAGCCGTTTCAAAAATCGTAGTTCGGTTAAACGTTTTACATATACATGTAGATGTTTGGTTATGTTAGTAAACATTGATTACTACCGAATTTAAGGAGGAGATCTCATGAATGACAAACCTAAACATGACAAAACAACCGATGAACTCAAACCCGGTGTAAATACCATCATTGAACCAGACAAAAAAAATCCGGGACCTACGGACATGATTGAAGGTGTCGTCGGAGATATTGTAGACAACATTCGCAAAGACTTTACCCATAAAGGACATGATCATTCTTCCAATAAAAATGTAACAGATGAACCGGGTAAATAATCCTTAAAAGAAACGCACGAAAACAAGTCCTCCTAAACCAACTGGAAAATAGAGGACTTGTTTTTTTGTGTTTTTTTTATTATATGCTATTAACCCTTAGCCATCTTCTGTAACGCTTTGTGAATCCAGATGGCCGCAATCGCCCCTTCGCCCATAGCAACAGTCGCTTGTTCGGCATGTATACCAAGATCTCCAGCAATCCAGACATGAGGAGCCGCCTGCATACTACGAGGATTCGCTTCTACATGTTTATTGTCTGCAATGACGGCTCCAAGCTGCTCAGCGAGCTCATAGTGAACCCGGTTCCCTCCAAAGGCGATAAATCCACGTTCTGATTCAAAAATCTGACCATCTTCGGTTAAAACACCTGTAATATGGCCGTCCTCCATCTGTTGTACTTCCTGTACCGCTGCTTCAAGATAACGGACTCCTGCTTGTTTCATTTGACGATGAAGGTCAGCCGAGATCGCTGTCTGCTCGTGGTTGATATATAAAAGATCATTAGTACGTTCAATTAAGGTCATGGCCATATTCGCTCCAGCTTCGCCAGCCCCCAGCAGGATCGTTTGCTTCCCTTGAATCTCATAACCGTCACAGTCAGGGCATACATACACGGTTCTGCCGAGTGTAGACTTCAGTCCCGGAATATCAGGTATTCGATCCGACAACCCGGTTGCCAGCAGCACTGTTTTGGCTTGATACAGGGTTCCAGAGGACCCTTTAAGCCTGATCTTGTCCTCATGCACACGCATGGCTTCTACAATTCGATCCTTTTCAAACAAAACACCTGTCTGCTCAGCTTGCATCCTGCCAATGGCCCGTAATTCTTTGCCCGACACCCCATCCGGATAACCGAGAATGTTATGATAGGTTCGGCATAACGTTGATCGGCCTTCCCCAGCATCGACTACCAGTACTTGATGCGCTGAATAACGTCCCAGCTGAATGGCTGCCTGAAGCCCTGCAATCCCTCCGCCCACAATAATACAATCCATCTCTCGCATGTTATTCCCTCCTGAATATCCAGTACTCTCTCTTTTTAAAAAGTATATTTTTGCATGATGATTCTTGTCCTTCTATACATTAAACCGTACAAACAGGCTTAAACGGCCTGACTTATTCCATAGCTTAAACCAAAAATAAAAGACCCAAACCTCCGGTTTCAAACGAAAGGTTTCGGTCTTCAAGTGTTAGAACTGATACGATTCGAATCGCATGGCATTGGTGATGGCGTTCCATACATCCGCAGTTTCGCCGCCCATATACCAGTAAGCCAGTCCTGCAATGTTTCGCTCACCACTCATCCGAACTTTGGCAGACAAGGAGCGACTCTCTTCCGCCCAGATGGCTCGTGCCACCGAGTTAGACGTGTAGTTAATGATATACTGTTTCAGCTGTGTATCCCAGTTCCTTAGCGAACCTGATGCCAATGCCCGAACTCCTTGCTCTCCCAGTGTAATGTCCCAGGAAGCTGTTGCAGGATTCACGGTGGACCAATCCCGCGTATATAGTGGAAGCGCCAAAATAGTCTTGGTACGTGGTACCTCGGAGAGCATCTTTGTCAGTGCTCGATCCACCCATGGAAGCGAAGCGACCGAACCGGGCTTGGGGTCACCGTTCCAATGCTCTTCATAACTCATAAGTACCATATAATCCGAGATCGCCCCCAGCTTGACATAGTCAAAGGCTGCTGTCCAATCTGAACCGAGATTGGGAGATACATCAACCGATACCACAGCGCCAAGTGTGTGCAAGGATTTCGTTAACGAAGTCACAAACGCGGTAAAACCTTCGCGATCGACAGGATCTACATTTTCAAAATCCACATTAATACCGCCGAGTTTATATTTTTTCACATAAGCACTCACTTGATTGACAACTGCTTCCCGGTTCGCTGAGCTCGACAGCATCTGATGTGTCATCTCTTTGTTGGAACGATTACCCAGCATCGGCCACAACGCTCTGCCCGAAGCAGATGCCCAAGAGATCAATGTAGCATTGGCGTGATCCGAAACGTTCATATCTTGATTCAGGAAAAACCAACGCGGAACGACCGTGTTCACAGGCGACTGGTCGACTTGTCTTATAAATTCTGCTGTCGATGAATTGTACTGCCATCCCAGTTGAATCCCATGATCCTGCTTCCGCTGAATTTGCGTGGCCCATGTGTTGTTTTGCAAGATCGAATCCAGCATCACTGCTGCCTCTTCCCGTGTGACTTGGTCAGCCGGCCGGAACATGCCGCTACTTCCGCGCATTAATCCAAGTTGATGCACCTTCTGTACATATGGAAGAGCCCAGCTTGAGATGTCCGCTGCGTCTACATATGTATTGTATATACTATCGCTTGCCACAGGGTGCTGTTTCAGCATACGAACAAGCAAAGCAGCTGCCTCTTCCCGTGTAATGGAAGCGTTAGGCTGAAACTGGTTCTGGCCTTTACCCTCAAGAATCGATAGATTAGTCATCGCAGCTACGTTACCGTAATACCAAGCTTTCGCCGAAATATCTGCAAAAGGTTTAATGTTGTTTGAAACTGGCTCTAGTCCGAGCAATCGAACCGCAAATGATGCAAATTCAGCGCGTGTGACCGCTTTTTTCGGTTCAAACGTGTGCTCCGTTGTTCCTGCTACAATCCCTTTTTGTACCAGTCGCGCAATGGCTTCTTTTGCGAAGCTTTTGCTTGTATCCTGAAAGGTCGGCTGCCCACTCCCCGCCCCGTTAACGATACTTCCATTTCCAATCACTGAACCGAATAAAATGACGCCGCTTAATACGATCTTCCATACGGGATGAAAGGTTCGAGAAGCTCTATTATCATTTACTATTTTCACATTAAAAAGCCTCACTTCAATAGATTACGATCTTCATTATCGTATCAAATTGAAGCGAGGCCGTATGTGGTTAAATATTGGTAATGTTCAAGAATTACTTGTGTACTTTGACGCGCTCTTCCTTACTTGTGTACTTTGACACGCTCTTCGATTGGTTGGAACTCTTTCTCGCCTGGGGTTGCGGTTGGTTTACCAAACGGCATCTGAGCGATCAGTCTCCAGTGCTCCGGAATATTCCATTCTTGCTTCACTTTTTCATCAATCAGTGGATTATAGTGTTGCAGGGATGCCCCCAGTCCTTCTTGCTCCAATGCAGTCCAAATGACCAGTTGCAACATACCATTGGATTGGTTAGACCAGATCGGGAAGTTGTCTGCGTAAGCAGCAAAGTTTTGTTGAAGCTGAGCTACCACATTGTTGTCTTCGAAAAACAGAACCGTACCGTAGCCACTACGGAAACCTGCCATTTTCTCAGCTGTGGATTGGAATGCCTCTTCGTTGCCCACAACTTCACGCAAAATTTCTTCCGTGTGATTCCATAGTTTATCATGCTGTTCACCAAGCAATACGACTGCCCGGGAAGTCTGTGAGTTAAATGCAGTTGGTGTATACTTTACCGCTTCTTCGACGATTTCCTGAATTTTAGCATCCGAGATTGTGGATTCCTTACTGATTCCATAATAAGATCTTCTGTTCTTCAACGCATCAAAAAAAGTAGACATTCATATACGCCTCCTAAGTCATTTGTAGTTCATTGCCGATAAGGTAACTATAATATAGTAACATACATTAGTCAATAAACTATTTTATTTTCATTATATTATTTAATCCCTCTTACGATAGTCTGCCCGGTATTTCTCTTCTGTAGCCGAATTACTTTTCGTCTGATCCTTATTCTTCTCTTCCTGCGCTTCCATGTTCAAATCTTGCATTGGAATCGGATCAACCGTTTGTTCTTGCTCGTATCGATCCAACATGCTTTCATGTTCAGTCTTATGTTGCTCCGGGTGGTCTGGCGGCATTTTATCTCGTTTGCCATTTTCCCGTTGTTGCGCCGGTGTTTGCTTCTCCATTCACTTTTCGCCTCCTGTAATCGTCTTTTTCTCGTTACCTTTCTTTACCTGTTCGTTTGGCATTCTAAACATCTGCGTTACGTGAAGGGTGCTGACCCTTGCTCGCTATTTGATCATGGTTATAAAATAAAGCTAAAGAAGCCGACCACGATGAATCTGCGGTTCGGCTTCTACATGGCAACCATTTATTCCTCGTTTACGCTAACAGCGCTAAACTTCGTTTCAACATCCCTATCGACCCTACAGCTGCCGATGCAGCTGGCTTCGATACAGATCAGGCGAACAGCCCACGCTTTGTTTAAAAATTCGGCTAAAATGAGACAGCCTTTTAAAACCAGACAATCGACTGGCCTCCGTCACACTCATCTCGGGCTGAAACTGGAATAGCAGTTTCGCCTGATTAATACGCCGGTCATACAAGTACTTAAATATGGTCAGTCCCGTCATCTCCTTGAACATACCTGCCAAATAGGGCTTGGACAGATGTAGTTCCTGAGCGAGATCATCCAGACCGATGTCATGCATGTAATTCGTATCCACGTATCGGATGATATGCTGGACATGTCTTTCTTTTTCCGATGAAGAACGCTGTTCCTGCACATGTCCCTGACAGATCTCTGCTACACAATATAACAGATCACAGACCCGGATATGCATACGCTCCTGTCTAAATCTGGATGAGTGAGAAGATAACTGGTGCAGATCATGTAGCAGTGCTTCAAATTCAGCGCGAACCTCACCGGTCAGGTTCACCCGGCAATTGCCCAGCTCATCGAACGGCTTCAGCACTTCATGGATGCGTTCGGGATGCAGGCTTTTACGAATGGCAGAAGGGTCGAAATGAAGCGTTGTGCGAACGTAAGGTTTTCCAACTTTGGGATGCGGCCGATGCAAAGTCAGTCCATGCATTAACACCAAGTCCCCCGGCTCCAGTGCATATACCCGATCTCCAATAATATAAGTGCATTCCCCTTCATGAAAATAATAAATCTCATAGTGTGGATGCGAATGAAATCCGTCCGAATTACCCGGGTCAAACTGACTGGTGGCTCTATAGGTATACGCCAGTGGGGAATTAAACTGCATCATGCTTGGCACATCATCACCTCCTGTGCAAAAAAAGAAAGCGGGATACAACGTTATGCTTGGTTGCCCCGCTAATGTTCATCTAAATTTTATAACAACTCTCGGATACTTGCTTTGATCTCGTCCATGGAATCCACCGGCTCGAAGCGCCGAACGACTTGACCTTCTGCATCAATCAGGAATTTGGTGAAATTCCATTTGATCGCATCGCCGTGCAGCCACTCTGGTGCTTTGTCTGCCACCATCAGCTTGAGCAGTTTGGCCTGAATGTCGCTTTCATCAAAGCCGGCAAACGGACCTGACTTTTTCAAAAAGTCGTACAACGGATGCGCTTCCTCTCCATTCACATCCAGTTTCGCAAACATCGGGAATTTCACCCCGTAGTTGATCTGACAGAAAGACTCGGCCTCAGCACTGCTACCCGGTTCCTGCTCGGCAAACTGATTACATGGGAAGCCAATGACCTGCAATCCCTGATCCTTGTACTCATCATATAACTTCTGGATATCATCGAATTGATGTGTATATTTACATTTGCTTGCCGTGTTCACAATCAGTACAGGCTTTCCTTCATATTGAAAGAGCGGAAAACGCTCTCCACTCGTTCTCGTCACAGTGAAATCATAGATCGTTGGCATAAGTCGAAGTGCACCTCGCAATAGTATGTAGTTACTTGTTTTGTAGAGTCATCTTTCATTATATACGAAGTCAGTCATGACGAATACTAAGATTGCAAAGCCACATAAACATCGATCTCGTTATTGACACTATCCGGCTGGTAGCGTTCATCCCAAATTTCAAAATCATAACACTCAGGTGTGTATCCAGCATCCTCTAACCACTGTCCATAGATGTAGTCATATGTATCACCTATGTCGGATTCTAGTCCTCTGTGCGTACATGTAACGTATGAACGAGCTGGCACATGATGAATAATCATTCCAGGCGGCGTGCCCTCCGTCTCGTTTACTTCATAGCATAATACATGTGCGAATGGATCTACTTTGGCATTAAAATCCTCATAGGACGGATACAGCTGCATTAAGAGAACCTGGTCGTTTTTACGATGCTTGATCTGATCCCTCTTCTCTATTAACTTATCATAAAGATTCTGTCGTAATCCTGCCTCAAACTCTTCCACCGTAGCTTCAATGCGATACCCTGCAACATGAAATGCAGCCAATGTAACGATCTTCGTTTCCATCTTTTTCTCCCCCAATGAAAAAATAGAATACAAACCGTTTTAACGTTGCATTTACCCGAAAAAGATACGACAAAAACTATGTCCACTCTTGCCAATGTTGCTCCAGAAAAATCACTTCTCTCTCGTAGTGAGCCAGATGACCTTCTTCAACCATTTTCACAAAGGCTAAGTCTCCTGCTAATGCACGATCCTCTAAAGTTTTGCACATAAAGCGAATACGTGACACGACCCAATCTTTCAGATCAGGTGGAACATGTGAACCGTAAGCTTTCATAAACAATTCAATGCGTTTTTTCCGAACGTTTGCGTGCATTTCTCTATCATATGAGGTAACTGATTTCTCTTGCTCTTCAACCTTGGGCGAAAAATTCGCAAGAGGTACACACGTATATAAAGTATAGGCAATATCCCACATACGCGGCCCCGGGTATGCCAGATCAAAATCAATAATGCCCTGCGGCAAACCTTGTCTGAACACGATGTTGTATAAAGCAAAGTCGTTATGGCAGACCACTTCGGAATCCTCTGAATTTGTATCTACTGATTCATGTGAGTGTTCATCTCTACCTATACCTGGATAAAGGTTATCAGGCTGTTCCACCGTGGTGAAATTTACGGTTGCATCGTGGTAGGCTCTTAATAAATGGGCAACGGCAATCAGTGATTCGTCTGACCACATGTAGCTTTCGATCTCCGGATAATCATTACCCGGGACGTCTCCGTCAAGGTAAGAGAGTATTTCCCTGCCCTTCTCATCCATGCCCAGATACTTCGGTGCCTGATGGAAGCCTTCTTTTTCCAGATGCGAGAGCAGTTCGTGTACATAACGATTTGCGTTAATACTCGGGTCACTACCCCGGCGAACCGTATCACCAACGCGCACAACTTCATTCACGTTACCACCTGTTAACTTCTCCTCCGGTTGTTGAGACAACTTAAGTCCCCCCTCTATGTGTAATTCTCTGGCCGCTCCTGCTGACGTTTATTTTTGTTTTTGTACGTTCCTGGGAAACCGGCAACCAGCAATACAAATCCAACAAAAAACATGAAATATACGAGTAGTCCTGTGGGTACATCTACTGTCTGTGTAACTTCTCGCAAACCTTGCTCCGATCCGCTTCCCGCCTCAATCAGTGCTGTTGATAAGCGGATGGACATTCGTTCAAGCGTGGATATGAACACACTCGCAACCATCAATACGACACCCAAAATCTTATTCATCTGATTCAAAATGTAACCTCCTCCTCTATTCAAAACAAATCTCGCTGTACACTCCAGTCAAAAAGGTCTTTAGCGTTTGAGCCAGTGCATAGTGATTAGGCAGATCTTTAGCAATAACGCCTCCAATATTACCTGCCTCGCCTTGGGTTAGGCACGTTAGTTGAAGCTCATTCGAATTCCCATATATGTATGAGAGTAAGTATTCCAGTGGCGGTTCTTGATATATTCGAATTTTGGTACCTGCCCAGATCGGCTCCTGATCCTGAATCTCCTCCATTGGAATCCATACTTCTGTTGTCAAAACAACAACCTCCTTCAATACACTTCACCTTAATTATAATCCATGTTCTTCCATTAAGGAATTTCTATAACTCTTTAAACGAGGTATGCAGTAGTTTTTATTCCGGAGTTTTCACCAATGCTTCTACGAATGAAGCTATACTTAGTTTCATAAGGTCGTTTCCTTGTATATCAAATAGCACCGTCATCTCTGACGGCGCCTGGTATACTCATTTACTACTCCCAAATTGTCTTACGTAGCTAAAATGTGATGCAATTCCATATGACTTTCGAGAAAAGTAGCACGTTCGACATGGTACAAATCATATATGGACTGCTTCGCATTAATGGACTGCGTGACCTCTGGATACAGGTCATTGGAGAGGTTAACGTAAGGTAGTTTCTCCACCGCTTTGCGGGAACGAACATTTTGTTTGCGTATTTTCATAAAAACCGTCTGTATATCTTGTTCAAGAAACAATTCTGTCAAAAACGCGGACTTGGCTCTTTGACTGTATCCTTGTCCGAAATAAGGAGCACCAATCCAAGTTGCCAGAAATCCAGTCTGGTTGACAATGTGATACAGATCAATAGTGCCAATTGCGGTGCCTGTTTCATTCAAAATCGTACGCGTTATAACACTTCCCTGTTCTTCTTCTGCGATCAACTGCCTCGTTAAAAACATAAATTCCTCTTGCGACTGACATGCATAACGAACATAAGGGGAAACTGCGGGATCCATCATCAAGCTGTACAGAGATTGACATTCATGCATCTCACGCTTCTTCAACATTCTGTCTACCACCCAATCCTTCAAGTTCGCTAGATCAAAGCAAAATTAAGTATAACCATGATTGTGTGGCATTTAATGAATTCTACTTGCGGCTTGTGTAAAAATTCATGAGAAATTACGAGTGAACTCGCATCACCTTTTTTGAGAAAACATACTAAAGCGGCATGTCCCTGGTTATAAGAAACATGCCGCCCCATTCTTCCTTCTGACAATATCAATTATTGCATGCCTTGCATGATCGCATTAATGATATTTTGCTGTGTTACCGTATTGTTAAACCGGTTGAACAGCGCGAATCCATGCTGGCCGTTGAACCCGTTGTCCCAATAAACCGGAACCATTTTATATTTTTTCGCCTTGGCAGTCACGGCTTTGGCATAAACCGCTCGATAGGTACTGTTGCTGGAATCGTAAGAAGATTTGTCAATGGAACCGAACTCACCCATAACGACTGGATAACCTTGAGTCACAAATTTATCGTACATAGATTTGAACTGAGATTCCAAGTAATCCTCTTGCCCCCATGTCGATCTTTTGGAAGGATTCGTCGCGGTAGCTCCCCATTGCGTAATGTTTCCATTTTCTTCACCAGCAAAATCCCATGGCGAGTAATAGTGTGCCGAGATCATGATTCGCTTCTGAGAGCTTGGAATGGCGGAAGATCTGAAATTATCACTTGGAACGACAAAACCATAATTGCCCACAGTGTAGTCTATGTTTGTGTTCCAGCCTGGAACAAGCAACCATCTTGCATTGTTGTTGCCACCTGTTTTGCGAACGGTATCCACAAAGATCTGATTGTACGCATTCAAGTTACCATAATAAGACGTATTCGGATTGTTGTAATTTCCGTCAAACACCTCATTCATAGATTCAAAAATCAGACGTTCGTTATAATTACTGAACTTGTTGGCAACTTGTTGCCACACCTTTTGATACTTCTCACGAATAACGTTCTGATTGCCACTGTTCACATGTAACCACGAGCCCGGAATCGAGTGGAACCCGTCTCCATGCATATTGATGACTACGTATAAACCTTCGTTATACGCATAGTCCACCACTTGCTGTATACGATTAAGCCAAGATGCATTCACTGTATAATTGGGAGCGCTTCCAATATAATTCAGATAAGAAACCGGAATACGAATCGTTTTGAAACCTGCCGCTTTTACCTTTTTGATCAGCTCAGGTGTGATCGTTGGATTGCCCCATGATGTTTCATTCGGGGTCCCGTTTACGGTAGCTTCCAGCTGATTACCCAGATTCCAGCCTGCCCCCATCTCCGCCGTAATCTGCGCAGCGGTTAACGATCTCATATCAGCGGCCGATGCTTTGGAGCCCCATCCCGCAAACGCCGCTGTGGCCATAAAAAGCAGTGCCAAACTGGCTATGCCAATTTTTTTAAACGTTTTCGTCATAACGGTACCTCCGCTTATTTTATTTTAGAACAAGCAGTGCAGTTATTCTAGTAATTCATCTAGATGGTTAAAAAATGGATTGATTGAAGAAATACGAAAATATATTCCTCCCTTCTCTATGAATAGAGTGGTGAGCGAAAAAACGGTTCGCACCAACATAATACCACAATTATGGTAAATAAAGTTCATTCTCTTGTCCTTTTTGACAGGTTTTTACACTTTTCAATCCTATTTGAAATGTTCAATCAGCCAAGCCAGGAATTGTTCCTTCTCTTCAAACTGAGGATAATGCGCGGACTCATGAAATATAACCAGTTCTTTCTCGGGTGCTTTCAACTTTTGCAAGTAATCCTTGGCAGCATTAAGGGTCGTCATATAATCATATTGCCCCATTAGGAAATAAGTCGGAACTTGGATCTCGTCTACAATCTCAGGCAATGGGTGATCCAATGCTTCTTGCACAAGCCGATCTTGCAACTGGAGAACCCCTGTATAAAATCGAATGACATCCCATCCGTTGTGCTCGGGATTTATTAGAAATCCTTTAACATAATCAGCATTCTCGTTAATGAGTCTGGCTGAACCGCCATATTTTTGCACAAACGTTCGAGGAGTCAGTCCTTTCCCTTGCTGCACAGAATCACGCAATAACTCTAATTGTTTCACATCCGCTTTGTTTCCTGCCGCGGTTGCCTGCTTTATCGTATAATCCAGCGTCTCCATTTCACTCTGAATGGTGTCGGCCACCTGTCCGATTCCAATATAAGCTTCAAACTGTTCTGGAGCCTTCGCAACCGCCTTGATGCCGATATACGTCCCAAAAGAATGCCCGACCAGGATCACCTGCTCTTGATGAAGTTCCTCAGTAACATACTTTGTCAGAGCGATTAAATCATCTGCAAGTACATCGGTTGTCAGCTTTGAATAATCCGCTGTAAAATGGAACGACTTTCCGCTACCGCGTTGATCATAATGAACAATTGTAAAATACCGCTCGAGCTCACGCTGATATTCTCTTACATAAGGAATCTCTGAGTACCCAGGTCCACCATGAACAAATAACAATACCGGATTGGCTCGATCCGCTCCCCTGATCATCACTTCGTGCCCTTCACCGTTGATGTCAATCTGCTCTATACGGCTTATACTGTTCTCCCCTTCGATACTCGGTGTCCATGTAGGAAAAATGAGAAAAACTACGAACATTCCTACGACGGTAAAGAAGGTATATTTACAGACTTTTGCTATCTTTTTTCTCATTCGTTCTCCTTTAATTTTAACGGATACATCCAATGAAAAGCCTCATTCTGTAACTCATCCTGAAATATGTAATTGTGATCCGCACCGACAATGCAGAGAATTCGCTTACCTGCGTACTCCTTCATCGCATTTTTCACTCGCTGGATCATAATTTGGTTACGAACCTGCCAGCGCATATTTTGCGACTTGGGGCTAACCTTACTTAACCATTCATATTTCATTCTAGTAATTTGATCGAATTCATTCGAATTAAACGGAATGTTCCCATACGAGCTAGTTTCCATTTGCTTTATAAACCAGGCATCATCCTGCTGCTCTAGTTTCTTACGTTCTTCGACTCCATACCCGATAAACGGATCAAAGTCATGCCACACATCGAGTTCAAACCAATCAATAGGAACAAAAGTAATGCGATGTTCTTCACACAATGGAAAAATCAGTTCCCAATATTCACTGGCTGGTTCTCCCCAGTATCCCTTGTCTTGTGGATCATTTATATACTTCTGCCAGCTCTGTGGGTGCACCTCACCACAAATCACGTCAGGTTTGAATTCGTGAATGATCCGCTTGTATAGAGACAGCGAACAGTTGTACCGCTCTCTAAGTTCCGCGTTATGAATGGTTCCTAACAAACCAACCGTCGTCATCCGTTAAGCTCCTTTACCATATGAATATCTTTGGGCTCTTTGGTGTACAGTTCTTCGTCCACCTCTCCTGTCATCTCACTGCCCTGGCTTTGATAAAAAGAAACCGCTGATCTCGTTTCGGTTGACGAGATGTACAAGGACCGCGCTCCACGCCTTCTTGCCTCTTCACTTAAAAAAGCAAGAATGCGTGTCCCAATTCCCTGCCGTCTGTACGCTCTGGAGACATACATGAGATCGAGCTGCAACTGATTCTGCTCTTTCCCCCTAAATTGATGGGCAAGTACACCAAAGCCTACTAATCTCGTACCATCAAAAGCCCCATAAGCCATCCCCCCTTGCTGCAATTCATAAATATAGCGATCCTGCATCTCTTCCAGTTGCCCCTGATCCCAATTCGCACACTCATGATCTTGTTTGTGCTCAACTAAGCCCTGATCAGTTACCTCATAAATGAGGTCGATATACTCAGAACGGTCAACTTCATGTAACTGTTTTACATGATCCAGGTTCAAGATTTGGTATGTAATCATTCTTTTGTCTCCTTTTTATTGGCCCAGTATGGTGTACCCCTCAAGATTTTAGGGTGGTAAACATAATATGACCATTGGTTGATGAGAATGCTACGTTCTGATCTATAAATCGTTTAGCTCCAGTGATCGTTGGCGGAAGTTCAACAGCACATTCAAGCAAAATGCGCGCAGGAGTGTCAAAGCCTCCTGTATAACAGTTCTCCCAGTTCTCTTCTTCAAAAGCTCTCAGCCTTACTTTGTCATCTTGCCAGTAATACTGGCTGTAATCAATTGTTCTCATAAAAATACCTCCCTCTAAACGATGTATGTTGACTTTGTGATTCATCTTATTTTCAATCTGTAAATAATTTCATCATCCGAATTGGTCAGATTCTCGCTTACAAATGACATGCTTGTATATAAGTGCTGGGCAATATGGTTATCTCGTTCAACGGTCAGAGAAAGGACGTGACATAACGGATGTTTATCGGTGAGAAAATCGATGATGGCTCTTAAAGCTCGTTTTCCCATCCCTTGCCCTTGGAACTTCTTGTCGATCTGAAAGCCGCCAATCCAATAATTATCTAAACTCTCAGGTGTATAACTCAAATAAAAGAATCCGATTACTTGATCTTCTATCTGCAAAACGTAAGGATCGAATGCTTCATCCCATGGTTTAATATAGGCATAAGCAAGTCCTTCCGTAATACTTGGAACCAGATGTTTTTGGTTTTCATGTAGCGAAATTTCTATAGCCTGTTCCCAATTATAATTACTACACCTCGATTGAAAATACGGCAACTTGTTTCCCTCTGATGTCGACGTCCTTCTCATGGGTCATGCCATTCTTTTCCGCGACCCGCATCGAGCCTGCATTTCCGTGTTGGATCAAGGAAATCAAACGTTTCTCTCCTTGTTGCAAACCGTACTCCTTCCAAGCTTTAGCTTGCTCATACCCGTAGCCTTGTCTCCAATAGGGCTCTCGCACCCAATAACCGACTTCCAGCTCATCGGTTCCATCAATCACTTGCGGTATCAATCCAGACGTTCCAACAAGCTGCTGATCTTCTTTGTTAAAGGCAAGCAAAAGTCCTTTGCCTCCCTTGTTCCATTGAATAAACTTCTCTAGTGTCTGCATCGTTTCTTCTTTCGTCCATGGATTTCCGTGGCGAATGTATTTCATCACATTTGGTTCACTTGTCATCATATATAAATGTTCAAAATCATTCTTAGTATATTCACGAAATATAAGCCTTTCTGTCTCCATCCTATACACCACTCCTCGCTTTAACATCCCCATTTGGTCTTCTAAAGTTTAAAACGGCAACCTTCAAACGTTAGATCATTTTGGATCAGATCAATAGCTGCTGAGATAGCGTTTTTTTGATGATCGGACAAGCTACCTTTGTCTCCGTTCCAATCTTTCAACCACCAGAAGAATGAACTTATATTTCGGTACTCCATGAATAAAGGAATCCGAGCGATCCATTCCTGACTTATTGGCTGTTGTTGCACATACCCTTCCAGAAAAGCGGTCAGAAACGTCTTCGCGAACTCATCCTTCGTTCCCCACTTCGGATCATGCGCCCCCCACCATACCGCATGTGCAGCCGCGATACCAATATCCAGAGCATACCAGCCGCGTATCGCATCATCAAAGTCAAAGACATTAAGCTCACCCTGATCAATCAAAAAATTATAAGGATGAAAATCATAATGAATTAGGCCATAACCCTCGGCCTCTCTGGGCAAATCCGTCAGTTGTTGCTCCAATGCTCGAAGCTTCCCTAGGAGCAAGGCATAGTCACCTGTATGCAGATGTGGATTCTCCAGTTCCAGTGGCGCCCAGTCCGCTCTGACTAACCTCGGATCTTCGGGTTGATAGCTTTGTGTTAAATGGTGTAACCTGCCCATCACGCTCCCCCATCGAGTAAATAAATCCGTATCCCACACACTCCAGTCATAATCAAAAAAATATCCGGTCGCCCCTTCAAATACCGTGGCAACATAACATTTCTCTTGATCACGGCATACAGCAGTCAGCTTGCCTTCTACTGTAAGAATGGGTAATGATGCACGAACCCCCTTGGATACCAGATAGCGAACCCAGTGAACTTCTGCCTGAATAGATGTTTCATAAGCTGCCGGTTTCTCCGATAACCGAAGAAAATATGTTTTATTTTGCTGATGGTATTTGTAAACCACATTCGTGGATTGACTTACTAAAACCAGTGAGTCCGGAGCAATGCCAAAGGATTGAGAAGCTTGTGAAAGTATTGCTGTAGGCACCATATAATTTACTGCCTTTCTTCGGTATACATTCAATTTATCCGATTACAATCCCGCTAGTAATTTTCATGTTCGGAGCATACGTCATATACGTGTGTTCATTGAATTCCCTGGCAAATCTCTCTTCTGCCTCATACTGATGGATGGCTTCCTCGGAAGTTAATCCTCGTCCAATAAGGTGGGCAATGGCTTCTTCTCGGTTACCCGGGAGAGCCCCTAACCCTTCTTCTTTTAACGCGTTATACAACGTATGTTTATCCGGTTCATCCATCTGTTGATCTAAAAAGTTCACACGATCGCTTACTCGGCATTCCACGCCTCTAACACCAAGCTGACTGAGCAGTGTCGGAATCTTCATTCCTATATTCCCGTCTTTGCCACTCTCTCCGGCAACCTGCTCATACAACTTCTGAAGTACGCCCAGGTGCACAATGCTGGACTGCTCCATACCGTCTATTGCATAACTCGCCATGTTGGCAATCCAGTGTGGCTCGAAACAAATCACTCGGCCTCCATCCACCACACTGCCAATCATCTTTTCTAATATCACACGTGGTTCTGTCATATGTAACAAAAAAGCATGACTTATCGCGATGTCATAAGCTCGTTCGAACTGCACCGTTTCAATGTCACCTTCTATGAATTCAGCCTGATAAGTTGTGTGTGCGTAGAGTTCTTTCGCATGTTTAATCAGTTCTGATCCTTGATCTACTCCCGTGTACCGTGAGCCAACAGGCAGGAGCGGGAGTAACTTCAGTCCCATGTAACCAAAACCACATCCATAATCAATCATATGTACAGCTTGCTTAATCTTCCAAACGCGTTCAACCAAAAATTCGAGATAATCATCGTTATAATAAAGCCAGCGTGTATTTCTCAGATACTCTATTTGGTTATCCCAATAATAATCCGACAATAGTTACACCCCTTAATTGTAAACGCATTCACATTTCCAAAGGACTTCATCTAACTTCATTTACAATTCAATACATCTCATTCTACTCCTAAAATATGTCATAGTCTATCCAACTTCAGGATGATCTGATCCCGTACTTCCAGCAATTATCACCAGACGGACAGTTTTGTTCTTACGTCATTATCATCCGTAATATAATCCAGCGCTTCGTATCCCATTCTCTTGATATGCTCAAACATTTCTTCCCGTATTTTAGCATCTTTAATGTATACCGCAACGTAACTGCTATCTATGACAAGCAATGCAAGCTGACAATCACTCTCTGCATAGTCTTCATATGTCTCTATATCTATAATTGCTGTACCTCTCGTATAGGCTTTCAGATTGGCAAAGATCAAATAATACTTGTTATCATCAATCATTGTCTGCAACTCTTCTCCTGCCATGCCCATAACCCGGTCTGGAAAAAGACTCTCTCCCAAGCTATTCTTAACCACTAAATAGGACTCTTCCCCGCCAACAAACCAGTCATAATCCGCGATCTTGATCGGTTTCAGGATTTCTCCCAAAAAGCTCCCATATTCATTTGGAATTTGAAATTGTATGCCTCTTGTCATACTGCCTCCTCTTAGTTTTACCCTTTCACTTTCTGCAAAATGATATCGATCACTTCATCTGTTGCCAGATGATCTGTCGCAATTCGGGTTTCGAATACATCTGCCTTGAACGCTTCAACACACTTCGGAGCCTGTTGATATTGCCATCCGCCGAATTCATCTCCACGCTTGGCAAGACGCTTATATATCGTCTCTAGTTCAGCCGTTAGACAAAAATGATGTAGGTCCGGGTCGATCTCCTTTAACCCACTATAAATGTAATCAAAGTTATCTTTTTTATAGAGCGTCATGGGAACAATCAGATGTTTATTGTATTTTTGCTTCACCTCTCTCGCAGCGTTCACCGTCAACACTTTCCAGAGTTCAATATCCTGAAAATCATCGGTGCGCTCCTGTTCTTCCCGATGTTCCTCAGGCAGAAGCTTTCGGATCATATAACCAATCTCTTCGGGATCATAGATCATGCTATTTTCAATTCTTGGCTGTAGCGCCTTCGCTGCTGAGGTCTTACCGGAACCAAACGCACCATTAATCATGATGATCATACACTCACTCCTTCACATCAAATCATATCGGGTAAATACTATATGCCATCTTCAATAAAAATGCAAAATCCCGTCGGGATTGTCCAACAGGATTTTTATAAGCTCTAGCCGCTCAAAATTTTCGATTAAGCATCTCACGCTTCGCACTTTCTTGTGTGAAAATATCCTCTCGGGGTACCATGCGTTTGGGAAGTGTTCGCCCTGCCATAATTTCTTTGGTAGCTTGCATCAGCTGAGGTCCAAGTAACGGGTTACATTCCACCACGGCATTAATCTGCCCGTCCGCCAAACTCTGCAGTGCTTTCCGTGAGCCGTCTACCGACACAATAATGATGTCTTCACCAGGTTTCAAGCCAGCATCCTGAATCGCCTGAATAGCACCAAAAGCCATCTCGTCATTATGCGCAAAAAGGACTTGTGGTCGCTCCTCTTCCCGAACCTGAAGAAAACCTTCCATCACTTGCCTGCCCTTGTTTTCTGTGAAATCAGCAGGGGCACTTTGCGAGAACAAGATCTGGGCTTTATCTCCTAAAATGCTTCGAAAGCCCTCTCCCCGCTGGATAGACGGCGTTGATCCACTTGTGCCCTGCAATTCAGCAATGCGAATCGTTCCTGGCATATTCCGTAGCCGATCCTGAATATACTTTCCGGCTTTCACACCCTCTTCATAGAAGTCCGAGCCGATCGTCGTTACAAACAGAGAGGTATCTTGAGCGTCAACGGAGCGGTCTACGATGATGACAGGAATTCCGGCTTGCTTCGCCTCCTGCAGAATATCATCCCAGCCCGATTCCACCACCGGTGCAATCGCGATCACATCTACTTTTTGCTTGATAAACGAACGAACAGCCTCAAATTGTTTCGTCTGAGACTGCTCTGCATTTTTTATAATAAGGGTAATCCCGGATTCCTTGGCGGCATCCTGAATGGAGGTGGAATTGGCGATTCGCCAAGCACTTTCCGTACCCAGCTGCGAAAAACCCAATATGATTGGTTCTTTGGATGGCATGTTATATTCCTGTGATTGCATCCATTCCTCTAACGAGGGCAGGGATTCAACGTTTGAAGGGACCGGAAGAGGTTTGGGTTTGGACTCGGACTCAACCAGGGTGCAGCCTGAAAGACATAACAGTATCAGTAGCAGTACACACAACCCAATCGCATTTGTTTTCACCAATTCCCTCCCCCTCTTACATCATTTATACCAACCAAGTCTGCCAGCCTCTCACTACATTCTGATCTGACGTGCTTTTCTTAAATGTGTGTTGAGAAATTAAACTCATCAATGGTTATAAAGTAGGTTAATGCAATGATTTGGCGGATACTCGCCGTTCACTGAGAAGTCGTTGGAATAAAATAAAGACAAACAGCATCAAACCGATCACAATTTTCGTCCACCAGGAGCTGAGCGTGCCTTCGAAACTAATTATAGTTTGGATAACCCCCTGGATCAATACACCAAGGAACGTACCTGCTACGTAACCAACGCCGCCCGTCAGCAATGTCCCCCCGATAACTACCGCAGCAATCGTATCCAGTTCCAGACCCATGGCGTGTAATCCATAACCCGACAACATATAGAACGTAAATACAACTCCTGCCAGTGCAGAGCAAAAACCGCTGAAGGTATACACCAAAATTTTGGTGCGTGCTACAGGTAGACCCATCAGCATGGCCGATTGCTCACTTCCGCCAATGGCATACACATTACGTCCAAAGCGGGTGTAGTGGGCAAGGAAGATGGCAAGCAATAAGACGATCAGAGCTATGATTACATTAACGGAAACGAAGCTGCCTTCAGGTAACGGAATCTTGGCTTGTGCAACGTCCGTATAGAACGAGTTGGTAATCGTAATGGTGTCGGTACTGATGACATAACAGAGTCCCCTTGCCAGAAACATACCGGCGAGTGTCACGATGAAGGGCTGAATTTTAAAATAATGAATAATGGCTCCCATCAATGTACCAAATACCGCACCCATTATGAGCACCATGGGAATGACTACGGTAGGCGACCAGCCTTGTTTTTCAACCAAACTCGCACTAATAATCGTGGTCAGTGCAATGACCGAACCGACGGACAGATCAATGCCGCCGGATACGATGACAAAGGTCATGCCAATTGCCGTCACAATGAGAAAAGCATTGTCAATCAACAGATTAAACAGTACTTGTGTGGAAAAGAAACCCGTGTAACGGAACGAGCCAATGGCAATCATAACAGCCAGTAAGCCAAAGGTGACCAGAACCGGGAGCAGCTTTCGATTAAGATACATGGCGATTCACCCCTTGTTCAGCTGGAAACTTCCGCTTTTTCAGGCGTTCTGCCATGGACTTGCGGAAAGCATCGGATTGGATTAGACATACGGCGAGCACAACAAAGGCTTTGACAACGAGTGTAACCTCAGGCGGTACACCAATCATGTAGATGGTTGTCGTTAAGGTCTGGATAATGAGCGCACCGACCACCGTGCCCATCAGATAGAAACGTCCACCGTTCAGCGAAGTTCCGCCGATGACGACGGCTAGAATAGCGTCGAGCTCATACCACAGGCCGGCGTTATTGCCATCCGCACTGGATACGTTGGAGCTTAGAATCAGTCCCGCAATTCCGGCACAGAGACCACAGAACACGTACACGGCAAGGATAACGGTTTTGGAACGAATGCCAGCAAGTTGGCTCGCCCGTGCGTTATTCCCCACCGACTCAATAAACAGTCCGAGTGCTGTTTTTCTGGTGAGAAGTACAGCAATAAGCAGTACCGTCAGTACGATGAAAATTGAGAAAGGTAACGCCGCAAGTGAACCCGCGCCAATGTACTGATATTGTGCATTGGACACCGTTATAATCTGTCCGTCGGTGATTAATTGCGCAACACCTCGGCCAGCCACCATAAGAATGAGCGTTGCAATAATAGGTTGGATTCGAGCTACGGATACCAGCGCCCCGTTCCACATACCGAGGACCAGGGAAAGACCGATGGATAACGCAAGTGCACTCAGAACAAGCCAAAGTGAACTTTGATCTGTTCCTTTACTGATCGTCATACAAGCCATCGCGCCAGAGATCGCTACAATCGAACCTACGGACAGATCAATACCGCCGGTTGCGATGACCAGTGTCATACCTATGGAGACCAGAATCAGCGGTGCGCCGAAATTAAGAATATCGATCAAACTGCCATATAGATTGCCTTCACGTATCACCAGCGAGAAAAAATCGGGTGAATAAATCAAGTTAAATAATAAAAGTAAACCGAGCATACATAACGGCCAAAACAAATGATGTTTTCGCATCCTGCTCATCATGACGTCAACCTCCTGCCATCGCTTTCATAATTTGCTGCTGATTGATCTCTTCTCCACTGAGCTCTTTCACTTTCTTCCGGTCTCGCAACACCGCTACCCGGTCGCTAACCCGAATCACTTCTTCCAGCTCCGACGAAATAAACAGAACACCCATGCCTTGCTTCGACAATGAGAGCACCAGCTTCTGTATTTCCGCCTTCGCCCCGATATCAATGCCGCGTGTAGGCTCATCAAGGATCAGCAGATCGGGATTCATCAATAACCAGCGTGCAAGCAATACTTTCTGCTGATTGCCACCACTCAGGTTTTTGATCAGCTGCTCCGGATTTTTAGGATGAATATGCAACAGATTGATATATCTCTCTGCAAGCTCATCCTGCTTTTTGCGCGAAATAGGCTTCGACCAGCCCCGTGTCGCCTGATAGGCAAGAACGATATTCTCCCTGATCGTCAGATCATCGATGATGCCTTCGGTTTTGCGATTCTCCGAGCAGAAGGCAATATGTTGGTCAATCGCATGCCGCGGTGACTTTACTGAGTTACCTGTGTCTGCAACCGTCAGCTTGCCTTCATCCGCACGATCTGCGCCAAAGATCAGACGAGCAATCTCCGTACGACCTGATCCAAGCAATCCAGCCAAACCCACAACTTCGCCCTTACGAATCGTTAAATCGAATGGGTCGATGGCTCCTTTTCGTCCGAGCCCTGTCGCGGTAATCATGATTTCCCTTGCGTCTGCCTCCACTTCTGTCTCTGACTTTCCTTCACCTGTTTGCTTAGGAAGATCCTCTAGTATTTCGAGTTCTTTACCAATCATCTTGAGTACGAGTTCCATACGTGGAAGCGATGCAGCAATGTATTCCCCTTCGAGTTCCCCGTTGCGGAGCACGGTCAGACGATCCGACATTTCGTACACTTGGTCAAGAAAATGCGTGACGAACAGAATCGCCAGTCCTTCGCTTTTCAGCTTGCGCATAATCTGGAAAAGTTGCTGCACTTCATTTTTATCCAAACTGGAAGTGGGTTCATCTAAAATAAGTACTTTAGCCGAGATGCTAAGTGCTCTTGCGATGGCGATGAGTTGCTGTACCGCTACCGAATAAGACTGCAGAGGCGCTTTCACGTCGATGACCAGATTTAATCGTTCACGTAACAGCTTCTCCGCATCCTGGTTCATCTGTTTCCAATTGATTCGGCCATACTTCATCGGCTCCCGCCCGATATAGATGTTCTCTGCTACCGTCAGATTCGGACAAAGATTCACTTCCTGATATACCGTACTAATCCCCGCTTTTTGCGCCTCTAGCGGCCCTGATATGGCAAGCGTTCGATTGTCCATCGTCACCGTGCCTTCGTCAATCGAGTAAACCCCTGTCAATACTTTGATCAACGTTGATTTTCCCGCGCCATTCTCACCCATCAATGCATGAATCTCACCTGGAAACAGGCGAAAACTGACGTCAGAGAGTGCTTTAACGCCTGGAAAACGTTTGGTGATCCCCGTCATCTGCAGGATCGGTGCGTGATGATCCTCCATATCCATCTCTCCTTTATTGTAGAAGCCGTTCGCATTCGAACGGCCATCCGATTGGGATAGAAAAAAGTCATTTAGCGACAGTGAGGTCGAAAAATGACTTTTCGGTGTTAACCGCAGCTGCTTTTAATATTGCCGTGATGGCAGTGCTTCTTTGGCTTGCTCCGATGTAAAGGTCGTTTCTTCCGTGACGATACGCGGCTCGATCTCTTTGCCGTCCACCACAGCCTGAACCGCCTCCATCAACTGAGGTCCGAGCAGCGGGTTACATTCGACGATAAAATTGATTTTGCCATCGGCAGCTGCCTGCATACCGTCTTTCACGGCATCAACCGAGATAATGGTGATATCTACACCTGGTTTTAATCCCGCAGCTTCAATGGCCTGAATGGCCCCAAGTGCCATGTCGTCATTGTGTGCATAGAGAACGTCGATTTTTTTATGAGCTTTGAGGAATGCTTGCATAACTTCTTTCCCTTTGGCACGTGTAAAGTCGCCGGATTGGGACGCGATCACTTTCAGCTTGGCATTGGAACCAATAATCTCCATAAAACCTTCCTGGCGATCATTCGCTGGAGCAGAACCTGTTGTACCTTGCAGTTCAACAATATTGATCTCCTCTTGTGCATCTTTATACTTATCGCTCAGCCACTGGCCTGCTTTACGTCCTTCTTCTACAAAGTCGGAACCGATAAACGTCTTGTACAAGGATTTATCCGGCGAATCTACGGCGCGATCCGTCAGAATGACCGGGATGCCTGCATCCTTTGCTTCTTTTAAGACCGTATCCCAACCGGACTCCACCACCGGAGAAAAAGCAATCACAGTCACCTTCTGTTGAATAAAGGAGCGCAAGGCTTTGATCTGATTTTCCTGTTTCTGCTGCGCGTCCGAGAATTTCAGATCATACCCGGCTTCTTTGGCTGAGTCCTGAATGGATTTGGTGTTGGCTGAACGCCAGCCGCTCTCCGCTCCTACTTGAGAAAAACCAAGTGTAATCGTCTTGGAAGTCGCAGGTGCACTTCCGCTATCTCCTCCAGAACTCGCTTGATTTGTACCAGATGTCCCATTACCGCTGTTACACGCTGTACTTACAAGCATAACCATCGCCAGTGTGATGGCGAGTCCCCACTTTTTTTTGCTTCGCATCATGTGATCCTCCCTTTTTCAGTTCACCTTGTGTGGTGTGATCACATTATAAAACGCTTACATCGTTTACTAACATGGAATGTGATGTGAATTTTATGTAATAATTTAGTAATTGTGGAGGACATGTCATATAAACGTGTAATTTTTTTAGTGAATGGTGTACTATTTTGCGATACGCTTTCATTGTTCAAAATCATGTTATAATAATATCACCTTTAGATCCTGATTCCTTCAGATGGAGTGGAATACGTTGAAACTTGTTAGGTGGATAGCTTCAAGCCTCAGACTTAAATTACTCAGCATGTTTATCATCCTCAGTTCTGTACCGCTGATTATCGTTGGATTAATTTCGTACCACAAGTCATATACCGTTGTATCGAATCACAACAAAGCCTCCACCCAACTGGCTGCGGACCAGCTTGCCAGAAATATTGACATCATGTTTGAAGATACGGAGCGGCTACTAGAACTGGGCAAGAATCCACAAGTTCTACAGTATTTGTACGCACAATCCGAGTCGTATGGCGAAGCCAAGGCTATTTTACAGACCTACAATCTTTACCGTGAAACCTACAAATACGATAAGGTACTCAACATCTCATTTGTTAACTTCTATGGCAAAGGCATCAGCGAACGAAAAGGAGTATTCAAGCTGGAACGCAACCCGCTTCGCAATCCCTATTTTCAGTATCTGGTACAGTACCCAAACGCTATTTTGCGAATTCCTCATGCTGCACCTTATGCTGAATATAACCGTTTGGATGGATTCGCGTACCCAAAAGAGAATGCGCTTTCAATTATGACAACCGTCAAGGAACGCATTACACATGAAGTCATCGGCTTTATTGTGATTGATATGAATGATTCATTCATTGATGATTTTTTGACAACGACGAAAATTAAAGATTCCGGCTTCTTCTATATTAACGATCAATATGGGAAAACACTTTTCACACCGCCTGCGGGCGAGGCGTCTCTCGCCATCATCAACCAGATCAATTCCGTGCCTCTACACGCAGAGCAAGACAGCTTCAACTTGTCCGCAGGCTCGAAACCGCAGTTTGTCGTATATAGTACATCCAGGCAGACGGGATGGAAAATCATCGGAGCTGCGCCTTTTCAGGAAATTATTACGGAGGCCAATGGCATTCGCCAGCTAATTATCATCAGTGTTTTATTAAGCGCATTTTTTGCGATTTCTTTATATTTTTTCCTGAATAACAGACTCATTCATCCCATACAAATTCTCATGAACAAGATGCGTAAAGCGGCTAGCGGATATCTGGAGGTCAAAGTCACCCCTACCGGTTCGGACGAAATCGCGGATTTAGGGCAAAGCTTCAACATCATGCTGGAGAAAATTAAAACGCTGATTGACCAAAGCATCAAAGAAAATGAACAAGTCAAAATAGCCGAATTACGAACGTTGCAAGCGCAGATTAACCCGCATTTTCTATACAATACGCTGGAGTCCATCATCTGGATGGCTGAAGCCGAAAAAAAGGAAAGTGTGATCAAGCTGGTTCAGGCGCTCTCCAGGTTCTTTCGGTTGGGTCTGAACAAAGGCTTTGATTGGGTATCGATCCAGACAGAGCTTGAACATGCGCGCAATTATCTGGTAATTCAGCAGATGAGGTATCACGATATTTTGACATACGAAATCAAGGTCGAACATGAGCTTCAAGAGTATCCCATTCTGAAAATGACACTACAACCTCTGATCGAAAATGCCATCTATCATGGAATCAAAAACAAACGGGGTCAAGGACTCATCTCGATTCAGGGATACTCGGACGATACAAGCATTGTGCTCACGGTGCGTGACAACGGCATTGGTATGAACACCGAACAACTGACACAGTTGAGAGAAAAATTAGATCAACCTGCTGGTTCCCGTTCTCCTCAAGAAAATGAGCAAGACGGCGGGTTTGGTCTGCTGAATGTGCATGATCGCATTCGTCTCTATTTTGGCCCATCCTATGGTGTTGAGATGGAGAGCACGTATATGGAAGGAAGTACATTTCAGATTCGCATCCCCAAAAGCAAGGAGGTTCAGCATTGAAAAAGGTAATGATTGTCGATGATGAGATCGGGATTCGGGAGAATATACGCAACAGCGTACAATGGGAAAAGGAAGGTTTTCACTACTGCGGAGATGCACCGGATGGGGAGCTGGCTTTACCCTTAATCGAAGAATGGGCACCTGATATTCTCATTACCGACATTAAAATGCCGTTTATGAACGGTTTAGAGCTGGCCTCTATCATCCGTGCGCAAAAACCTCATATCAAAATCATTATTATGAGCGGACATGATGAGTTCAGTTATGCTCAGGAGGCAATCCGGCTTGGCGTTACTGAATATTGTCTTAAACCCGTCAGTGCAACAGAACTTCTTCAGATATTGCATGAAGTCAGTCAGAAGATGGATGAAGAAGAACAACGACTGACCAGTCTTACGATGACCAAAGAAAAATTGCTCGCCGATCTGTGCGGTGGGCTCATCGGTACATCGGATGCCATCGATTCTGCCAAAAAGCTCTCACTATCTCTTTCTGCCAAATTCTACACCATTGTCATTATGGATATCAGACCCCATGATGATTCTCAAAATTCGGAGTTATTATTAAATAAAACACTTCGGATTCTGGAGGAATGCGGTAGCGTTGATGTGGAATTTCTCTCTTACATTCGTAGCCGGACGGAACGGGTGCTGTTGCTTAAATCCAGCTCCGAAAACCGTATTATGGCTTATCTGGAACAGCTTCGAGGACAGATACGTCTGGATCTGGAGCAACAATTCAACTGCAGTGTCGTTATTGGCATTGGAAGTCATCAGGAACGCCTGCAAGGCATTCATGTTTCCTATCTGGAAGCAGATGAAGACAAATATATCACGCGTTTGACCCAGCAAAACAAAGCCTCGTTACGAGAGATTCACCTGGATGAGAAAATGAATATTTTGTTAGATCGCAGCCGGTTTCTTGAATTTCTCAAGATTGGTGACCCCCATCTGCGTGACAGCTTTGTACAGGAATTCGCAGCTCCATTACAGTCGATAGACTGGAATTCTTCATCGTATGGCGTTTATTTGTTAAACGATCTTACCCTTGAATCCTTCCGTCTTGCGAATCAAATCTTTCGTATGGGCGCTGACCCGGACGAGAACATTCGGAGCTTGCAGCAGATGATCCGGGGAATTACAAGCTGGGAAGCCTGTACCCGATACTTGTGTGAACTGCTCGATCAATTATGGCAGCGAAGAGCAGCATCTTCTGGCAAATACAGTGATGTCATTGATCAGGTCAAAGCGTATGTGTCTGGGCAATACAATAACGAGCAGGTTTCCTTGAAGAGTATCTCAGCACATGTGCGTATTAGCCCAAGTCATCTCAGTAAAATTTTCAGCCAGGAAACAGGTCAGACCATAACGGAATACTTAACCCAAGTGAGAATCGGCAAAGCCAAAGAACTGCTGAAAACAACGAGCAACAAGACATTTGAGATTGCATTCAAGGTTGGATATAACGATCCACACTATTTTTCAAATATATTCAAAAAGACAACCGGATTTACGCCCAAGGAATATCGCACACGGGGGGCCGTGGTACCCGATGAATCATCTGTGGACATGAGAAAAGAGCCCATGTATGAGTAAGCTCCAAAGTGCTGGCTGGTTCTTGTTGTTAATCTTGCTTGCATCATCGATAACCTCTTGCACGAGAGCCCCTTCGAGTTCAACGATCCATTCGGATTCAGGTGATTCACATCCCAAAAATCAGGAAGTAAGCCAATATGTTGCTACAGCTGAGGAAGCATCGGCGTCCAAAAACAAAACCTTCGGAATCATCTATCCGATGACCTATCCGACATATGAGATGATTACAATGGATGCTACACAATCTGCTGAAAAACATCATGTGACGCTTACCGTCAACGCGCCGGACGAAGCAAGTACCGAACAGCAAATACGCATTCTGGAAAATATGATCAAACAACATGTTGACGGAATTGCCATCGCTCCTATTGATATTGCCGCGCTTACACCGGTCATTCATAAAGCTACGGCAGCAGGTATTCCGGTGATCACATTTGAATCGGATGCACCTTCCAGCGATAGAATGGCGTATGTTGGAGCGGATAATTATCAAACGGGCCGACAGTTTGCTCAGACCACAGCCAGGCTCCTGAATAATGAAGGCATGATTCTAGTCGAAAGTGGTATGGAAGAGATGGTTGGTCTACAGCAACGTCTGGACGGATTCATTGATTATATTCGTAATGACACTGACATCGAAATTTTGGAAGTCAGATACAATCAAGGCAATGAAGATCGAGCGGTCAACGATATTGAATCCATGATTGATGCGCACCCCCATTTTAATGCAGTGGTGGGGCTGGATTTTGTATCCGTTTCAGCCTCTACCCTTGTTTGGAAAGCCAAAGGCTTGAACCGGCATCTAATCGCTTTCGGTGGCAATTCCATTAGTGAAAAAGGACTGTCAAATGGGCAGATATCAACCGTGATTTCGCAAAATGAGCAGGTATGGGGAACAAAAATGATTGAGACGCTGCTACGTGCAAGCGAGGGACTTCCTGTTGAGAATTTTATTAATACCGGGATAAAGGAAATCAACCAAACTATACTTCCATCTGAATAGTAACGAATTGAAATCACCCTATAGAAATAGCCTTTCAGAGGGCTTCGCTATAGGGTGAAATTTTTTATCGAATCATGTAGAGAGTATTATCTTTTTTAAGACACTTCTGCAACGACTGAAGACCGCAAGCCCTCAATGAGGATAAATAACGTCAAGGCTTGTCCATAGCCCATCGGACTAATCGGTATTTCTTTATAAAACTGGGCATCATGCCCTACAGGTGTTCCATAAGATACTTGCTGTACAACTCCGGTTTCATCAATATGTTGTAACACGGCTTCAAGCGCCCTCATCCCCGTATCAAGATAGGATTCATCCAGGTAGCCGTACCGGATTCCCTTGAGAATTCCGTATCCAAACGCCGCCGTTGCGGACGTTTCTTTATAGGAGTCTGGATCATCCAGTACCGTATGCCACATGCCATCCTCATGCTGCAGCTTGCTAAGTGCTCTCACTTGCGCAGTCGCTGTATCCAGCAGATAAGCCTTGAGCCCATCTTCAATGGGGATGATATTTAGAAAATCCATAACTCCGGCCGTATACCATGCATTTCCTCTTCCCCAATGAACAGCACCATAGTTGTGGTTTTCATTGAAATCCCAGCCGTGATAGAACAATCCGGTTTGTTTATTGTACAGATATTTAATATGCACAAGGAATTGCCGCTTGGCTTCTTCCACATAGGATTGTTTCTTAAAGTGCACTCCGGCTTTGGCCAAAAACAACACCGTCATAAAAAGGGTATCAATCAGAATCTGTCCGTCATTTGCATCTCCCGTGATCATATGCTGAAACGCACCATCTCCGGTCCGTAGCAGTTCATCCATAATCCAGCTGCTCCATTCTTCACAGACACGTTCGTACTCATTGTTTCCGGTCAGCTGGCTTAGTGTCATTAAAGTAAGCAACGGTGCACAGGTATTCACATTTTTCTCGGGTAGTCCCTCCATCAGCCTGGCATCATACCAGGATTCAAGAAAACGAAGCACTTCAGCATCGTTGGTTGCTTCATAGAGCTGAAGGAGACCGTAAAGTCCGACCCCTTGCGGCCATTCCCATAGATGAATGTCGATCAGTCCAATCGGAAACTGCTCGTTGATGCTTGTGTTTTTCATCGATTTCATCGCACCCGATACCTTGCTTATTTTCTCCAGAAGTACCTCTTGATTCGGCATTTTGGCTGTCACTCCCTAGATTTATTGCATACGATTCAACGTTTAATGTCCTGTAATTGCAACTTTCCTCTTACGCCGTAACCTTCATGTACGATTTCCTCTCCTTGGACAAATAAAGGTTTGTTCATTCCCCATTGAACGGAACCGTATATCGGATCGGTCAGGCTAAGCGTCAGAGAAGTACTGTCAAATCGCGGGCTGGAAGAACGAACTTGATCTATAAATTGGCTGAATGATCCGAATTGCGATTCATTTCCTGCTCTGATAATCCATGCGTTACGTAATCCAGGAGAAACAAGCTCACGCTCTCTTGTCACTCCGTTCTTCTCCATTCTCGTTCCATTCGCTGCATATAGAGCCACATACCCTTTATTCAGACAGCCAAAATACCAATGCTCATGTTTCTCCCATGTTGTGAAAAATGATGTAGGAAAATAAGCATGTGTCCAATCCGAAGTATGCGTTGCTGGAATGTCAAACATCATCAAAGCGATCGCTTCATGCTGAACAACGTCAGGCAAAATACCATTTCCAGCCCAGAAACAAGGCCTACCATCCCCATGTTTGTATATCTCTGCGGGATGATTCACCCATACCTGCGCCTCTGGCGACAGGGACAGATGGTTAACATGCTCCTGATAACCTGGCTTTCCTGGTCTAAAGTTTATAATGGAGGACAAAGCGTACTCCGCTGTTCGATAATGATAGAGTCTGGCATACCCTCCCTTGCCCTGCTGATTGGTAAACGTTAACTGTTCATTTTCCTCAAGCAACAGATGTTCCTGATAAGCCGCAGGAGGGATATAATTGGATAAACTCAGAGCCACGTTACTAATCGAATAATTGTTCACATGACCGACACCATAACCGATCCAGCACATAGACGTTGTTCCCGCGGCATAACTCCCCAGCAATTCTTTCTCGTAGCTACGGCCAAACGTGGTTGACATCACCCCTTGATGCATCTGAATCGTAATATAATAAAATAACAAATCCATTGCTTTTTTCGCTTGCTCTCTAAGTTGTTCATTCTGAGCAAACTCATAAATATGCAAGAGTCCAACGGCATCAATGGGAATGTACGCACTAGAATTCCATTCAGCCAATCCTTCTTCCATAAAGCGTTCAAACCATAAAGCAAGCCGCTGCTCTGCCTTCTGACGATGTACTTCACCGGTTTCACCACTATTCGTGAACATTTCTTCCCCAAACAATTGCCCCGCTAACAGTTCATTCGTATGGAACAACAACGCATGATTCTCACTGAAAAACCACATCACATCATCGCCAGGTTCATCGATCCAATACCGATAATTCACGATACTTGCTTTTACCCGCTCCCAGAATGCTTCACTGAACAACCCACTATCTCGTTCATCTCTCCATAGCCGGAACAGCCCTACGAGATAAAAATCACTACAATCCTTCCGCTCTTCAATGCCCTCCACACCTTCTAACAGCATGTTCTCCGCGGCTTGCACATTGCCATTTGTTTTTAGCATAGCGATCGCTGTGTGAATGTTAGAGCTACCCTTCTCGGCAATACACTTCAGAGCCAGCGATTTGCGGGCTTCAATATCTTTGGCTTGTTGAGCAGCCTCATCATATCGGGTATCGTAGGATTGGCAGCCAAACTTCTTGGTGAGCACTACGTTTGAAACCGAAAGGGTCAGCGTGAAATAGACGTAATGATGTCCAATTTCATTGGTATGTCCCAGAACCAGATCCGCTTCCTTCTCGGCGATCTGTATCGTCTTATTTTCGGTGCCATCAAAGAAATTGCCATACTCAACACGCATCTCTCTGACGATATCCGGCAAGGAAAGCGGAAGCTTCAGTTTAATCTGTTCGCCTTTAAAAATATCCGAAGGAAAGTAAGCTTGTTCCAGAGCACGCTCGGCGGATCGCACAGGCTCTACCAAATGGGAAGCAATAGGCAACGAAACTTGCAATTCTTCTTTTCCAAGGTATTCTAAGGCAAAAGCATACATCGTATCTCGTTCAGCCAAATCCTCCCAGCAGGCATAAATCTCATTGATTCCGGCTACAAGATCGGCTTGAATCACGATTTCCTGCTCCTTGTTACGAATAAGTGGCGCAAAATCCGTGACCTGTTCTCCATTGATCCACAGTGTCAGGCTTCCATACGTTTTGATTCGGAATGACGCCTTATGAGCGGTTGGAGAGACCAGACGTGTCGCGGCATAGCTACGTAGATGAGTGGGTACAAACCAGAAACCTGATTTCTCTACTCGCGGATTACCCCAGGGAGAATAAATCTCCCATGGCTTTTCACCCTGTTCTCCACGAAATCGATCTCCCGGACTCGGGAACTCACTCCATTGATCGAAAAATCGGGATACAGGCTGTGATCTTCTATGTTCAACAAACTCCTGCCTGCACGGGTTTTCGTGAATGGCAAATCCATCGATAAGCCAATCATTAATATCTCCCTCCATCGTTGTTGGAACAAACGCAACAGGCTCCGTATATATACCATTGATCAACCAATGATTGATCACTTGATCTCTGCCTAGTTTCATCGGCTTGTAATTCAACGTATCCGTCCCGCCCTGGGTGGATTCTATCATTTAACTCATCCTTTCATCCCTGAAGTAATCATACCGCTGACAAAATAACGCTGGAAAACCATAAATACAATTAAGACCGGAAGCATCGTAATAACGGACATCGCAAGCAGGCTTCCCCAATCGACGTTGTATTCCCCAATAAAATTAGAGAGCGCCAGCTGAATGGTGTATTTGGATGGATCACTGATTGCAATCAAAGGCCATACAAAATCATCCCATCTCCACATAAACGAAAAGATCGCAAGTACAGCCAAAATGGGTTTGGCTATCGGAAGAATAATGCTCCAGTAAATTTTCCATTCCCCGGCTCCATCCATACGAGCCGCTTCTAACAACTCATCCGGTACGGTCAGCAAATATTGCCGCATAAGGAACACACCTGTCGGCGTTGCTGCTGGCGGAATGATGATGGCAAGCAGGCTGTTATATAAACCAAGTGCACTTAGCACTTTGAAGATTGGGATCATAATGACCTCAATCGGGATCATAAGTGTTGAGATAAAAGCAATAAGTATAATGGAGCTTCCACGGAAACGATATTTTGCGAGTGCAAACCCTGCCATGGAATTGATCAATAACAGCAATAACGTTGAAGATATCGTGACGATCGTACTATTCATAAAATACAAGCCAAAATCACCTTTTTTGAATGCCGCTTTGAAATGTTCAAAGGTCACAGGGTCTGGCCACAATTTAGGAGGAAAGCTATACAGATCGCTATTCGTCTTCAAAGCAGAGATGACAACCCATAGCACTGGCAGGAGCCACAACACTGCGGCCACACTCAACATGCTGTAGATTGCAATTTTGACTATAGGTTTCATGACCATCAGACAGCCCCTCCTTTCGATAGGCGGAATTGAAGTGCCGAAAATCCGCCGATGAGAATAAACAGAATGACCGACATGGCACTGGCAAGACCTAATTCCTGCCTATTAAATCCAATCTCATAAATGTATTGAACAATAAAGGTCGTTTCTTTACCTGGCCCACCGCCTGTAAGCGCAAACATAAGTGGGAAGGCTTTAAACGCGTCAATCAGACAAAGCATAACCACGAGTAAACTTGTCGGCTTCAATAGCGGCAGGGTAATATAACGAAAAACTTTGGTGCCCGTTGCTCCATCCAAGCGAGCGGCCTCATAATAATCTGTGGGTATAGCTTGTAATCCCGCGATAAAAATGACCATGAAAAATCCCGCTCGTGACCATACCGTCGCCACAATTACGGCCGTATTGGCCCAGAAAGATGAGGTTAGAAAGCCTACAGGTTCTGCACCTGCCATCGTTAACAGATGATTCAGAATGCCGAAAGAATCTCCGAAAATCCACTTCCAGGTTAAACCTACAATGATAAAGGAAATCATGGTCGGCCAGTAAAAGATAGCTCTGAAGAAACCGCGCATACGAATCTCACGCGCCAGCAACAACGCAATGCCTAAAGCCGCTGCATAAATTAACGGAACAACAATGACAGCATAAACGCCTGTTCGCCCTAAGGTTGACCAAAATTCCTGATCCGTCAGAATCTTCAAATAATTGTCCAACCCATTAAATTTCATCGGATTCAACCCATCATAGACATGGAATGAATAGTACAGCCCCAATAAAGAGGGAAAAACGATAAATGTACTAAAGATCAGGAGATTTGGAAGTATGAACAGATACGGAGCGATAACGAGTTTCCTGTTCTGTTTGGTCAATGTTTTATGATTTGTTCGCTGTGCTTCACTCATCTGCGTGCCCCTTCCCTATAAATTAAACGAAAGGGAGGCCTAACTGGAATCGCTAAGCCCCCGGTTGTGATGAACATTTGGCTTTACGTTTAACTTTGTGTTTGGTTAGCCCTTATTGACTGCCAATGGCTTCATTGATCTGCTTAGCCATCTGATCCAATGCATCCTGCGGGGTTGCTTTATCGGATAACACGTCCATAATATGATTTTTCAAATCCGTAGAAATCTTGGATATAAGCGTTTGTCTGGACCAATCATTCGCTGCAAGCGGCGAACTGTTTTTCAGTTCATCCGAGAAAACTTCAAACATCTCCTTGCCAAATTCATAATTCAGTGTGGAACTGTCCTTCCTTGGACTCATAAACAAAGACTCCTGATTATATTTGGAATTCACTTCCTTGGACGTCAAATATTCAATAAACTTTGCAGCTTCCTCTTCCTGCCCGCTGCCCTTAAAGGCCATAAGGAACTTCCCTCCTGGTACGGAAGAACGCTGCGTTCCTTTTGGCATGTAGGTGACACCCCATTCGAAGTCGGTAATATCCTTATAATTGCTAATCATCCAGTTGCCAGCCCAGTGTGCCGCTACCGTTCCGGAACGGAACAAGTTGTTCGGATTTTCTCCACCCAGCCATACCGATTCAGGCATGATACCCTCTTGATGAAGTTGTTTGAACATCTCCATGGAGCGAATTCCAGCTTCACTGTTAATCGCCGCAGCAGCGCCATCCTCTGTCAAGATGCTTCCGCCATTCTGGTACAACAGCGTAGACCACCGATGGGGAGTGACATCCCAAACCATGCCATACCGCGCTCCACCTTTGTCCATCACCTGCTTTAATGCAGCGATATATTCATCCCAAGTCCATACTTCATCTGGAGAAGTTGGCACCTTGACACCGGATTTATCAAACAAGGTTTTGTTATAAATCAATCCATTTGCTGTAACATCCATCGGTGCGGCTACCAGTTTGTTATCCATAACATAGTAAGGTTTAAGCGAGTCGATAAATTGATCTTGGAATTGTTCCGCATTCTGTACATAAGGGGTAAGATCAACAGCCTGATTGGCAAAAGACCCCGTATCCGTCACCCGGCTCAAGGCTGGTGGTTTACCTCCGGATAACATCGTTTTCAACTTGGTTTGAATATCCTTGAAGCCGACTTCAATCAGATTGATTTTTACGTTAGTATTACTTTGCTCGTATTCCTTAATGACCTCCTTGATGACTTCTCCTTCTTTCCCATCAGAGAACCATACAAAATCAAGAGATTTTTGTTTGCCATTAGCGTTGTTACCTGCATCTCCACAAGCACTCAGCAGGATGAGCACCGCTGTTAGTAACACGCTGATGCTCATCTTAAACCATGTTTTTCTTGTCATTTTAACCTCTCCTTAAGAAGAATTAATGATTTTGGGATACATGAAGCAATTCGTTTTTACGGAACAACTGTGGAGAAACACCGACGTATTGTTTGAATGCTCTGCTGAAATACACAGGCGTATTGAAGCCTAATGTCTCGGATATAGACAAAATCGGTGCATCGGTAGATAGCAACAGCTTTTTGGCCTCTGCCACCCTTTTGCGTATGACATAATTGCTGATCGTATATCCCGTTGTTTCTTTAAAAGAATGACAAATATAATATTTATTCAAATGTAGCGTTTTGGACAGTTCATCCAGCGAAACGTTCTCTGCATAATTTTGGTTCAAATAATGAAGAACCCGGCTCACACTGGACTGCTTCTGTGAGGAAATCAGAATCGGATCGACCGATTGCGCCGTAGTCATTTTTCGATAAATCCGCAGCAGCAACTGAGTAAGAATCAATTTAACCATCGTTTTACATCCCGCACTTCGGGCATCCATCTCCTCTTTAATCCCTTTAAATGTATTTGAGATGTATTCACGCTCCTCCGGGGACCAATGTACCAATAAACCGTCGGGGTGACGGAAAATAGACATCAGATTCTCTAATTGACTAAGTTCAAGCATGTCTAATAGCAATATTTCCGTAAAATTAACAAAACTTCGCTTGTACACAATCTCTCTCGAAGGATTAATCCGATGAGGAACTCCACCTCTGAAAATAAACATATCCCCGGGCTTCGGCTTATAGATTCGATCACCGATCAAGAAGGTTGCATCCCCTTGGATAAAATAATGAATCTCATACCCGTTATGTGTATGAATGGGCCATTCATCCTGAAAATTGTCAGCTTCCGAGCGCACATAAACTTCATTTTCCTGCAATGCCATATTCGTCGGGGTGTGTATAGTTAACATCAATAAAGATCTCCCTTCTCTGAATATAAATAGCAATATAGTTTAACCATTTGTAATGATAGCGCTTTACAATGAATTGTATCACAGATATTTCGAACTAATATGAACTATATTGCTGTATTGTTGATCACAATTGTTGCAAATGATTCCAAAGGATCTCAACCATCTAAATGCTGGAAATCAAAAAACACGCCATAGCTCTCAGTCTATGACGTGATGGATCAACCATTATTGAATAGTACCTCCCGATTTACTCCTTGTTTTTACTCTTCTTTATTAATTTATCAATAATCAGACCCAACGCTGTCCAAAAAAGCAGATGTAATCCACATATGAGAGGCTTAAACAAGTACGTTGTCTCCGGGTTCATATTGATGTCTGTTAGCCAGCGGTTTAATAGTGGATTGAATGGATTCGTTAAATATATCAAAATGTTTTTATCGTCATTGCCCGTTAGGTTATTGAAACACACCAGTAATGAGAAAAGGACTAACCAAAAGGTCAGCCTTTTGAATATGTTCATCTTCGTCTGTCCCTCCTCTCTAAACAAGTTGAGGCTCATGGGCTCAACCCATCATAAAGATGTTATTCAAACCCTTTATATGCCGAATTTCAGAGCTCGAACAACCTCACCATCAATAAGTTCCTCGCTGATCCGCTGGAAACCGAGAGATTCGTATAAGACGCCGGCAACGTGATTATCAGGCCTATGTCCAATTAGAATGCGTTTGCAGTTTAGTGTCTTTTGCATCCTTTGAATCAAAGCACGAAGCGCTTCTTTTCCATATCCTCTGCCCTGATATTTACTATCAATCATCAAAGCAGGCAGCCAATAATCACCCTCGTCATGCTCTTGATCAGAATACACCGCAAAACCGACCAAATCTGAATCGTTGTAAATTGCCATAGGATCTTTGACAAACCTGGACTCAGCCAACCAGTATACAACTGGTGCAGGGAACGTTGATTTCTGTTCTTCACTTACCTGCAATTGAGTACAAGCAAACCAATCATCCATCGAAACCGGTCTCACCTGAATAGTCATTTAAAAATCCTCCTAATGGTTTTCTTCGTTTTATAATGCACATATTCAACTGTTTACTCATACTGCATCACTCCTTTCACATAGGTTAAAGGTATCTCCGTGTTTTAAGGTTGTTGCTTAAATCTGATCTCCGATCTCGACAAGAGTAGGACTATGTTTAGTCAGTTCAGGGAACTCAAAAGATTTGTTAGCCACCATTGCTTCCCGAACAGCTCCTAAACCTTCCGACTTCCAGATCGAGTAAATATATTTGGAAAAGGCATATCCATTCAAGACGTACCCGCTATCTTGTAGCTGTCTGAACAACTTCGCACTCTCTTCAGACTGTTCAATATCCGCTAGAATACAAGCCAGATTGTTTAGCGCAATGTGAATATCTCTCTGTGATATTCTGCTCGAATTCACATCTTCCCAACTGCCGACAACTTCTTCTTTTTTCATTGGCTCTAAGGAAGCCCAATCGATGTGATCTATTAAATGCATCGTTTCATGCATAAGTAAATCTACTTCTTTTTCATTCCTGGAGTGATACAAATAAGCTAGACGCTGTTTGTTGTATGTAATTCGGGCAAAAAGAAGATTGTCCCACTGCTGATCTTCTTCAATAAGCCGTTTCATATGTTCTAAGACTTCCGGCATCTCGCTGTATCTCTCTAATGCCCAGAACGTACCGCTTAAGGCCCGGTGGCTCTCAAAACGAACGACGCGATTGGAATCCAATCTTGGCGCATGATCACAAGCATATCGATACCAGTCTATCCAATGATTTAAGTAATTCCCCAGAGACAACGACAAAGCCTGTGTAGAATCAGAAACGACCCAATGGTACTGTTCAGGGGGGAGAATCTGCTTTCCCCATTCGAAAAATGCCAAATGATTGGCATAAAGTGGCTCCGGATCTCTTAAAAGGGCATAACCATCTGAAATATTCCAGTATACCCAGCCTCGTTCATTCACAGCTAGTTCGCCGGATTGTTCATATTCTTTCAATAAGTTGATCATCCCCTGATGATCGCCTCGAGCGACTGTTTCCTGAAAAGCATGAACGATACTCTTCCTCATCTTCATCCTCCGTCCCTCATAGCCCTTACAATGGCTTCGTGCCGCAAGCAGTAATAAAATTCATCATGGCATAGGCTTCTGGTGAATGATTTATAGCTTCGAAAGCTCGCTGTAACTGGACAAACTCCTCCCGGCTAATGATACCCTTTTCAACAAAATGTACAAAACGCTGGAGATTAAATTGTTGCTTGAAACCCTCTATACCGATGATGTCGCTGTGTTGAACAACCGCATCGATGTCAACATCAATGTATCCACTCTCAGAGAGGAGCCGCGGCAAACCTCTGCCAATTAATCGATTACCGCCATGTTGGGCTACAAAGTCCGCGATTTTCATTAATACGGTATGTAGCGCCGGTATATCTGGATTAACTGCGCCAAAAACACCATCGTCAACATCAATAATGGCCAGCCGGCCACCAGGCTTGAGCACACGATAAATTTCTTGCGCAGCTTCGATCGGATTGTTCAGGTGAAGAAAGATCAGCCTAGCCACCACAAAATCAAAGGAGTTATCCGGCAGATCCATCTGATAAATGGAAGATTCCACAAATTGCAGTCGCTCGAAAGAAACGTCTTTTAGCCGTTCTTTGGCTTGCGCTTGTAACGTATGATCTATCTCAAGCGAGGTAATCTCGCTGCCCGGTAGACTGTTCAATAATTGTTCCGTGATGTAGCCGGGTCCGCTTCCGACCTCTAATACACGCATTCCATTTTTGAGCCCATACCACGCCAGATTACGAAATTCTTTGGACCATCCCATGCCGGCTTGCATCTTTAACCTCTCTAATTCAGCTTCGAAACTTAATACTGCGGTTTGGATATTGTAAGTTGAACGCGGGTCAGTCATATTCCTTTTCCTCCTCTTGATTAAAATGATAGAACCTGTATTTTTACACTTTTTTTCTACCTAAAAAAAGAGCGACCTTGTGATGTTTGTCTATCGTTCCGCCTGCATGATCTATTGAACGTTTGATTCTCTCCAAAAGCGTACTCCGAACATCCTCAGAAAGCTGCTGATGCTTGGAATTTGTATTTAAAAGTGCGACATATTCATCGCTCGAACAGGACTGTATCCAGTTATATTCCTTGACCTTAATGTCTGTGAACAAGCCCGAACGCTCCGTTATTTCTTTGCGCTCCTGAATGACTTCATCAGGCGAAGGATATTGAGAATCATCCAAATGAGGGGCTAGCGCAATGTAATGCGCACGGATTTCTCGATGCAGCTGGTCGTAGCCAGGAACATGAACTGTCAAAAAAAAACCTATGCATCCCTCATCCTCAAGCACTTCCCAGGCCCTGCGGTAGCCGATCTCTGGATCAATAAAATGAAAGGCTGTCCCTGACACCATCAACTTGAAAAGCTTTCCTTCTTCATTCCATTCCTCAAACGAAGTGTTGATCACTTGAATGGATGGATACGATCTGAATTTATCTGCGGTAAACTGTGCCAAATTGCTACCTAATTCAATACACGTAATGTTGGTGTAGTCCTTACTCACCAAACCACCAGTGGCCTGCCCTGTTCCGCAACCAACTTCAAGAATGGAATCTTGCTTATCAAGCTTCGCATATGTAAAAATATCATCAAACATTTCGCTCGGATAGACAGGTCTGTAACGCTCATATTCACTCACTACGAGATTAAATGTTTCCTTGTTTTCCATGGTATCCGCCTCCATTTTGCTAACATTATTTTCCTTGTTTTCATTGACTAAACTTACCATATTTTATTATTGTTGAACATATCAGAATAAACCTCTCAATAATGGAATGATACCGTCTCTAGTTCATCAGTTACTAAAATGGATCGAGGTGTTCCGATGAAAATATCCCCATTCTTTTTCGGGAAGCTGACAGATGAGCAATGGGGAAAAGGAATCTATAGACATCTGGACCATCATCTCAAACAATTTGGAGTTTAATCTAATCTTGGCAGATCGCATAATCCGGAAAAAGCCCATGACAACATTATGGCTTAATCACACATCTCTGCATGGTTTAAGCTTCATGATGTCATGGGCAATATGAAGTGAAGCTCTTACTCTTTACTTTCCACTTTCTGAACACAGCCAGTGACGGTCACAACCGATTTTCCTGGAATGTTCACGATAAAAGATTGCTCCTCTTCCGCTGCGGTAACTCTCTCCTGACAAATCAGATCCAGTTCCGCATTGGTTACGTAAGACTGCATTGTTGCAATTCGTTCATTTAATCCCAGCTCATGGAGGTCTAATTGCAAGCTTTTGTCCTGTTCACCATGATTCACAAAAACAGCAGTCACGGTCTGCTCTCCTTCATGGACATAAGCAGAACCTAACAAACCGCTATCAGCTTCCTCACCAAGTCCGGTCAAGTCGATTCGCTTCGCACCAGGCCGAATAAATCGGCTATAGTTACCGAGCACCCAGAGCATTTTAGATGTCAGAATATTTTGCTCATCGCCTGTTTCATTAAAATCCGTATAGATTAATCCATCTTTGTAGTCTACTTTGGAAACCGCTGTCCACCATTGCCATGCTGCCGCATTCGCTTCCACCAGATCAAAATGAATCGTTCTTGCCACATGAAGGGCTGGCTCAATCCCTAAATCACGTCCAGGACCATAATCCCCCAGAATGCAATATTCCGTCACCCAGTATTTGCTCTCTTCATCGTAATGCTTCATGTTCGTGTGCAGCAATTGCCTCAATCTGACTAACCGATCATCCCCCGGATTACTGTAGTCAGACCAGTATGAATGGGAAGCCATTTTATTGCCTATCGCTTCTTTCAACTCAGGATCACCGATCATATCCTTTATGTATTCCCGATACTTCCCTGTTCCCAGCTTGTTAGCGCCGCTGGAATACGTTCCACTTCCCGCAAACTGACGATAGTATTCGTCGTCCAAGAGCGCCGTAATTTCCACACCGTCCGGTGCACTGATCCGTGTCTGCAAATCGGTCTGCTGTAACTGGCGATATAATTCCAGAATCACTTGCTTCAGATCATCATTATTATAACGATTTCCCTCCTGCCAAGACTGATTCCAGTCCCAAGTCGGCTCGTTGATCGGGCTAATATAGTCAAAAGCAAGTCCTTTTCCCTTGAAATACGATAAAACATCAATTAGATACGACGCGAACTTTCCATTATACTCCGGTTTCAGATTCGTCGAACCCACTTCAAGATCAGGCTGGGCATGCCCATTTTTGGTCATCCATACCGGCGGACTATTTACAAAAGCGATAAGTGTCTCAACTCCCCGATCACGCGCAGCTTGAAGGAACCACTGTTGGCCCGACTGTTTACTCCAGTCATACTCGTGCTCCTCTGATATTTTGAAAGCTTCGGCTCTTCTCCAAGGGTCGGGAATTCGATCCTGATCGGTTTCTGTTGAACCTGCGCCTATGTTAAAACGCCATGCGGACAACCCGATGCCTCGCTCCCTGGAAAATAACAGATCGGCGATTTGCGCCTTGTTTTCCTCGCTCCAATGCTTCCCTAGCGGTTCCATCGACCACGCATCCGACGCGCCAAAATTGTCTATACTCTGATAACATATATTTCCATCAATCGTGACTTGTGCATCCAGCCTATCGTTTGCTTTTGGGGTATCTCTTTGCATCCCTCATCCTCCTCTTCCTGATCTATCTTTGCAGATCTTTGCACTCCAAACCGTTCATTGGCTAATGGTTAGAGACTGCCAGTTATGTAGGCAGCCTCTTATATTTTTTGGAATTCAGTGTCTTCTCAGGTTATAAAGGAATATCCCCCCTTTATTCCCTGCCCCGATTCCTGTTATCCTACAAGACCAGAACGTTCCACACTCTCCACAAAATGACGCTGAACGAACAGATAAATGATAATCAGCGGCAGAATCGCCATCAACACACTCGTATTCATCATCATAGACATGAAAAACGGGTCTTGTGTATAAGATGCCGCAGCCTGGCCTCCGCCCGTTAGATACGTCGCAATGGTAAAGCCCGAGGACGACATCATCGACGACATGACTTTAGGTTCATTCAAATACATATTGGTGAAGAAGGAATCATTCCATTGCCAAACGAATGAGAACAGCATAACCGTAACCATTGAAGGGATCGCGTTAGGCAAAATAATACGTCCAAACGTTTTGAAATATCCTGCACCATCCACGTAGGCAGCTTCTTCAATCTCACGCGGAATACCTCTGAAGAACTGGCGGAAAATGTAGACGTACAGACCTGTTTTCACACCCATACCGAGTGCTGCGGAGATCAGAAACGGCCAGTATGTGTTGATCAGATTAGCAGGACTGCCACGAAACAGCTCGATTAAACCCATCACATCAAAGTTCTTAAAATTCAGATAGAGCGGAATCATGATCGTCTGTGTAGGCACCAGAATGGTAAATATTACGGCAGCAAACAACAAACCACTGCCTCTGAACTTGATTCTTGCAAACCCATAGCCGGCTAGCACACAGGTTATCGTTTGCAGGAGCATAACCGCAGAGGATAACCATAAGGTGTTCATTAACACGCCGGGATAGTTCATTGCCGTGAAGACCAGTTTAAAGTTTTCGAGCGTAAACGTACGCGGAATCCAGATCACCGTTGGGTCATACAGATCGGACATGCTTTTAAAGGATATCGATATTTTCAATAAAATCGGATATAGAATGACAAATGAAATGCCAAAGATCAAGACAAACCGAACCAGAATCCACGCCCACTTCTTGATCGCTTCAAACCAGTAGGCCGTGGAACCTAGGCGATGCAGCCATTCCTTTTTCGCTGGCGGTTGCCCTGCTGCGGTTTCTGTCTTCATGTCAGGCCTCCTTCAGAATACTAGTTTTGATAAAAGACCTTGCGGGATACCAAGGCGGTCGTTACCCAGAGAATCAGTGCAATCACAGCAAAATACATCCAGGACATCGCCGCACTGAGCCCGAAGTTAAAGCTTTTGAAGGCCGTATCCACCACAAGTCGGCTCGTCTGATCACTGATGAAGCTATCCACGATGGTATACACCAGATTCGTCAGAATCAACGGGCTTAGCATCGGGAACGTAATTTTCCAAAAGGCTTCATAGCCTGTAGATCCTTCGATTTTGGCTGCTTCATACAGTGATGGAGAAATCGACTGCAAACCGGCAAGGAAAATTAGAATCTGGACGCCTGATTGACTGACAATCTCGTATATCCGGCTAACCGCACCTGTCAGATATTCGACCAAAATCGGACTCATGCCGGATTCAAGCAACATAATGGTCAGATCCAGATTTTTCATCACGGACAGTCCACCGCCCGTCATATCGTTGGCACTACGTACAACGGATTGCATCAAATCCCCGTTTTCGATACTCGCAATAATACCCGAAGCCAAAATAACCGGAAGGAAAAAAATCGCTCTCGCCAGCACCCTTCCATGAAACTTCTGATTCAGAATCACCGCAAAAAACAGGCTGAAAATAATGATTAACGGTGTATTCACGACAATATTGATTACAGATTCCGTCAACATCCTCACATAGGATTCATGAGAGAATAACGCCTCACGGAAATTCGCCAAACCGATAAACTCCAGCGTAAACCCTTCATTGGACACCTGCAGATTGCTCAGACTGTATCGGAACGAAGAGATCAGCGGCACCATGAAAAGTAACAAGAAACCGATGAACCAAGGCAGGATGAAATACAAACCGTAATATCTGTTTTTTTGCTCTAGGGATAATTTCTTAAGTTTCATTCCGGCATGTCACCTCCTACCCAGTAGCTCTTCGCTGCCACACGTGTGCCATTCCACTCCACAGCAGCATCGTTGTAATTCACAATGACCGTTTTACCTTTTTCGTAAGTCGTTTGATAAACACCCTTACTCAGCTTCTCATGTTTAACAATCGTTTGATTCTGTACATCTTGCAGCACATTCCTAAGTTCCTTATATCGCTCTGCTGATTCCTCGATCCAGCGCCGATAATCGGCTGAATATAACGCGTCAAAACTCGTCAGTTTGATCGCAGATGGATCTGCATAGAACCACGTGTAATACGGTGCCGATCCGGTTTCGATCGCCCGGAGCATCTGTACATGGGAATCCTGATCATCCGCCATATTCCAGGCCTGCCCTGCATATTGCACGAAGCCGTGATAGACCAGTTGGAAAAAGGGCACCGCTTCATCGGTGATGTTAAACCCGCTGTTGCTAACAGGTGCATCTACGATATGTCTGGCATAGGGGCTTGCATAACTATTGCCGCCCTCTACAAGAAGCGATGCATCCGAGCTGCGTACCTGCTCAAGCTGATTCATCACAACCTCTTTGGCTTGTTCGCGATTGATCACATTAGCGCGGTTAAAATCGGAATTAAGCTGGTCGCCTAAATCTCGAAGCGACAGACCTGTAAGTCCTGTTTCCTTATAATCTTGTAGAAATCCGCTCACAATGCCCGGCACCGCTTCCGGACTCAGGACATAACCCGGAGAGGCTTCACTCTCCTGTGTAAAGGAGGCGATATAGTACGGGAACAACTGCGCAAGTTTACCTGTAATTTGGCGAGAAGCATACGATTTTTTGAATCCCTTCGCTTCTGGGAACGCCTCCAGGAAGGATACGTCCGGATATAATCCAAAACCATTCTCTTGTGTATAGGCCTGTAGGCTTTGCAAACCTTTAGCGCCACCAAGCTTTTTATCAATATCGATGGACTTCGGCATATCATGATGCATACCGCCGTTAAACCACCCCGAGTACCGAAGCTGGATATCCTCCACACCAAGGCTTTGCATTTCTTTTAAAATATCCTGTGCCTCTTCGAACGTGGTAAGCGACTCGTAAGCATTATACGGGATGCCGAGGAAAAACTTTTTCTTCGGGATACCGCCGATCAATTCCACGTAAAAAGGGAGTTCCGTATCATCACCTAAACGGGTGAGATTCTTTTGCTCCGTCAGATAATCCCGATAAGTCGAGGCCATACCGGAATAGCTCGCATCATCTGCGCTCAAAAATTCATAGATAACGGACATTTCATTATGAAAAGGCTGTGCCTGAAACCGTTTGACTGTGCTGGAACGCCAGCCGTTCGTCAGGGTAACCTCTTCCATACTGCTGAGTGAAAAACTGGAATGCACCGTATTGTACTGGTTCAATCTTCCGCTGACATCCGCTTCAACAGACGCAACCGCATCACCTTTATCAATGACAGCAAGATATCCTTTGTCTCCGTAACTCATACCAAACACCGGCATTCTTGCCTTCTGTTCCTTCTGGATCTGGGAGAGCTGATTTACAGCATGATCACTTCCATACAGAGCCGTACTATATGGGGATACTGACGTTTTTTTATTATTAAAATAAATCAGAGATCCCGATCCGTCTGGCACCAGACTGTATCCTTTATCTTTTGGACCGCTTGCTCCAAAAAACGGCAGCAGGGACAAGGATTGAATTTTCATCGTATCTGGATACTGGATTCCATTTTCCGGAATGGAAACACGCAGATGTCCTTGCTCCAGCCGATACTGGACAGGCACAATGACACTTGCGCTCCCGCTTTCCTCTTCACCGTAGGCCGCTTTGTCTATGGCAATCTGTGCCTCATCATAGCCGACAGACTCGAAAATTCGGGTTACTTTGGACAAACCTACGCCTTTCAGAGATGAATCCCGTCTTTCGTAGCGTTTGTTCTGCTCATCATACTTAAAGCGCTTCTCAATCTCTTTCTGGTCTTGTTCTTCCAGTTTCCCGAGAATTAATGTGTTAAAACGTTCTTCGCTAATATATTTAGGGATAGCTTCAATATCACTTTTGACTTCACCCAGCGTGTATACAACGTTGAAGCCGTCCTCTACTTTTTCAACTTCAAACTGACCACTCTCTACACTGTGCGTAAAATTATCGTATTTGAGCGCATTGCCCGTATTATCGTAATACGTCAATTCAAATTGCACATTCAGCTGGGACTTGTTATAACCGGTCGCAATGGTATCCTGTTCACGATCCTGCGGGTTAGAAAACCACATCGCACCATTCTTCTGATCCTTGACCGCAATCTCTGTCGTTTCCGGCTTTAGATACAGGATCAGGCCATCCTTTTCCGCAACAACTTCCATCCCCTCAGGAACAGTTACGGCTTCGTTCTTCTGTTGATTCGCAGATGCCGTCTGCGGTTCAGAGCTGGTCGCATCGGATTGCTTTTCCCCCTCACGTTCAGGATCCGTCGTTGTAGACTCTTGTTTTGTTAAAGTTTCCTGTGTTTTAGAAGACTCAGTAGCCGTACTCTGATCTGCCTCCTGTGAATCGCCAGATGTGGTTACCACACGTTCCGATACGGATTCCGCATAGTTGATATTTTGAGCCATAAACAAGCTTGCAATAAGGATGACCGCTGCAAACGCGGTACGCTTTTTTCTCATATCAGGCACCTCCCTTCTTCTCCTATTCGCGCAGTGTAATCTCTTGAAAGAGGGTATAACCGAAACTGATGATCTGCTGGATCAGGCTGAAGAAAAGCAGGCCCAGGAAGATCACAACACCCATGACAACTAGCGTAAGCAGCATGGTGGTAATCGTTTTCATGACCGAGTATTGATGTACTGTCTTGGTTCCAATAAACAGCAGCCACACAAACCAGATGACACCGAACGAATCCAGCAAGTAATAAAAAGAAGATTCGCGCAGCGTAATCACATTACTCAGCAAAATATTAGGAATGTTGACCAGAATAAGCGGAAGCATCGCATATCCTGTTGCAATCAAGATGTCTTTGAACTTACCTTCCCCGTCCATCAGCGTAGTCAAGGACCAATTGGAAATACACCAGAGTAGAAAAGGGAGAACGATATATTTGAACTCGTTAATACTATTAAGCGAGAGCGGATAGTTATCATTGACAACATACCCGGCAAACTGTCGCTTCAAGATCATCGTTATCGTGACAGCCAGAAGCACTAGCAATGCAACGCGCAATCTGCCTTTATTTTCATATTTCAAATCCCAGTATCCGTCAAAAGGACGTACCGCGACATGCAGAGAGTATTTGAGTTCCTTAATTAGCGACATCTCTGACCCCCCTCTCATTCCTTGTTCTGGCGATCCGGCGCCAGACGATGACGCTGATTAGCAAGGCAATTGCTACAGTCATGTACATTCCGAAATATTCACGCATGTATTCTCTCCGATATTTCGCCAAAGCTTTGGAATAGTATTCGCGGTCATTCCCTAACTTCAGATAGGTCATTGCGTCCTTGTACTTCCCTTCTCGCAGCATCGATTTGCCGATACCGATATAGGCCATCTCATAGTTCGCGTCAAGGCGCAACACCTCTTGCCATAACTTCGCGGCTTCCGTATGTTTGCCAGAGCTGTACAACCGATTGGCCTCATTAACTAGGCTTCCAAACGTTGTTGCCTTGAACTCCGTAATTCGCCCGAGATCTCGATCCAGTACGTAGATAGCGTCCCCATAGCTTTCGATGGCAACCGGATTTTTGAATGTACCGATCTGGTTGCCAAGCTGACCTATGACATAGAGCAGATTACCATCCTCGTTATACGTGAACACCCGACCTCTTGTTGAATCCAGCGCACGATAGACACCGTTACTGGACACCTGGATATCCACGAAGGAAGAGCGATTGAAGGTCAAGTCTCCGACCGGTGCAAATTCACCGTTAACCCGAAGTACGTCAATACCGGAGGGATTCAATCTTTTGACCGCAGAAAGCGAGTTTTTGTCCGCTGTTGTGGTGTAGATAAAACCGCCATCATCGATGTCCGCGTTGTTGAACTCCAGCGGGATAAAACGAATCATTTTCTCCCGTTGTTCCTTGGTGGATACGGTTTTCCAGAACAGGTCGACCGGATCAAACTGCACTCGATTGGTACCCATAAATCCGGTGAAACGTCCGTCACTATCAAACTCGATCAGTCCTTCAAAGACCCCGCGACCAACCACGTAGATCCGTCCAGCTTTGTCCACGATAACCTTGCGAGGAAAGTATTCAAACGTATCACTAAGCACATCCGACTCTGGTGCACCGATGGCCCGCACAAAAGTACCATCTTGATTCAACTCTACGATTCGTCTGTTTTCGGTATCCGCAACGTAGATTTGACCTGCTTCCGTCACAAAAAGTCCCTCAGGATTGTTAAAGCTGTCCTTTTTACCGTCATGGTTAAACTCTTGAATGACCCGAACCGTTTCCCATTTCTCGTTCAAGACAACGATCCGTCCATTGCCTGAATCCAGAATATAGAGCAAGCCATCTTTCGCAGCATATAAATCCAGCGGAGACTGCCATGCTCCTGTTCCGGCCTCATCCCCTGTGATTACTCTGGAGGGAAGAAACGCAATCGGTGACTTCACCGCATCTCCCCAATAGTTGTAGGTATATCCCTCATACGGTGCCGCATGAGCCTGGTTATGTCCGAATCCGGCAATCAGCAGGGAAGCTGCCAGAACGATTAGCCATGATTTCACTCTCATCTGTAACACCCTCTCCCTTAATCCTTCATGCCGGATGAAGCCATCGTTTGAATGACATTGCTCTGCGACAATACAAACGTAACGATCGGCACCGTCATCATGATGACCGCTACTGCAGCGCCTACCCCTGCACGAGCAATTCCCCCTTGAACAATCTGTCCCATGGCGTAATGCATCGTTTTGAGCTGCTCACTGTAGATAAAACTGCCGCCATCCGTTCCCCACAGCATCTGCATCATCAGGATTAGCAGGGTTAACCAAGCCGGTTTAACGAGCGGCATAACAACCTGTATGAAAATCCGGTATTCGCTCGCACCATCCATTTTCGCCGCTTCCAGCAATGCATCCGGGATCTGCTCCATAAACTGCTTCATCAGATACAAACCCAGCGGATAAGCAAAGGCAGGGATAATAATCGCTTGATACGAGTCGAGCCACCCAAGGGTCGACATGATCATGTAATTCGGGATTGCCGTGACATGTGGCGAGAACATAAGCGACAATACGATGACTGTAAACAGCACCTTGTGTCCGCGAAATTTATGTTTCGCTAGTGGGTATGCAGCCGCCGAGGCCAGAATGATATGACCGAACGTACCCGCCGCAGTAATAAACACGGTATTAAAAATGTATCTCGAAAAAGGAACCCATGAATTTTTCATCACCTGAAACAAATCCGAGAAATTCTCGAACGTCGGATTGCGAACAAACAGGGTTGGCGGGAAAATGAACAGCTCATCCAGCGGTTTAAACGCATTATTAATGACATAGATGAGCGGAACCGCCATAAATGCGCCAAATCCGCCAAGTAGCAGGAACAGCAGGATGTCGACCTGCCAGGATCGGTTGATTTTTCGTTTCATACGCAGGGCTATCTTCATCTGCTATTCCCCCACTCTCTTCAGAAGCTTTTGTACAAGCAGGTTGGAACCCAGCATCAGACCGAACAACACCGTTGCAATGGCAGACGCATAACCCATTTCGAAGCGGATCGTTCCGTAATCCATCAAGTGAGTGACGATCGTATGCGCACCGTACTGCACACTTGGGAACCCTGCTAGCGCCGTAGCAACTTCGGCAACCGCCAAGGACGCAGTAATCTGAATGACCGCACCAAACATCAACTGAGGCCGCATCGAAGGCAGCGTAATGTACCATAACTCCTGCCAGCGATTTTGTACCCCATCGATTGCTCCTGCTTCATACAGCGTACGATCCACGGTCTGCAAACCGGCGATGAACGCCAGGAAACTGGTTCCCAAGCTGAGCCACAGCTGCACTAGCATGATGATCGCCAGCATATATTTCGGATCTTGAAGCCACAGGATCGGTTCGTAAAGAATGCCTGTTTTCATCAAGAAACCGTTCATAATGCCGTATGAATCCCCGGAGAATATAATTTGCCAAATAAAAAACACATTGCCTGAAATTGAAGGTGCAAAAAAGATCAGGGTCATAAAGGCTCTCACCTTGGGATTCAGCTCATTAATCAGCCACGCGAATACAAAACAAGCGATGTAGCTGATTGGGCCGGTGACCACCGAGAAAATAATTGTATTTTTGAGACCAATCAAGAACACATCATCATTCCAGAGCAGCTTGGAATAGTTCTCCCAGCCGACCCATTGCGGAAACTCCAGCATATTGAAGTTAGTAAAGCTGAAGAAAATGGAGATGATGACGGGAAACACGGTAAATAGTAAAAACAACAACATATACGGAGATAGTAGAACATACAGATGTTTATCCCGCTTCATATCTCTGACAAAGAGTTCCCATTTCCCCGGCATGCCGGCAGGCGTGCGCTTGGGCCGAGAACCGGTTTTGTTCACCATTTCTGTCTTTTGCAAAAGAGTCCCTCCCTAGCGCATTCCGTCCAATTTAAACTCTTTTCGTTTCTGCTGAATTTCGTAGTTAATTTCCTGCACATAATCATAGATGGCATCCGTGGAATTGGTACCGTTATTCACGACCTCACGCAAGGCATTGTCCAGATGGCGACCTGTAAAGTAACCTCCAGGCACTTCAGGCACGCCCTGCACCCACTCCCATTGTTCTTCCAAACTGCGATAATCGCGGATTGGCCAAGGCAATTCCTGTAATGCTTCAATGTTGGCTGTCGGATAGCGCGCCGCAGCTCCCATCAGACCTTCCATTTCCCGTCCGAATCGAACTTGTGCATCCTTACTAACCCACCATTTCATGAATTCCCATGCCGCATCCTTATGTTTGGATTGTTTCAGCATGACCGTCGCCGTGCCACCACTAGCCACATCCCGTTTGATGCTTCCGTCCTTCTGCTTGATTCCTGGAACCGGGATAAACTCCCATAATCCTTTGATCTCTGGCGCAGATACAGACAAATAGTTGTAGAAGGTGTAATCCATAATGCCCACTGGCATTTCACCTGTTCTAAAGCGCATCGGGAAATCAAAGGTGAGCGGAAGTTTATAACTGGTATAAAAATTCGTCCATTCTTTGAACGCTTCCAGCCCCGTTTCCGTATCCATACCACTTCTGGCACCTTGGTCTAAATAGAATGAACCACCCATTTGATAGAGCAGCATTGCATACGCCCGGTTTACTTCGAGTACCGGTACACCTGTGGTTTGAGCAAGCGGCAGTGCCATTTCCATGTTATGCTTCTGCAGCACCGGAATCATGGCATACACATCTTCCCACGTCTGAGGTGGCTCAAGGTCAAGCTGTTCCAGAATATCTTTCCGGTAAAATAACATATTGAATATTTGCTGTTCCGGTAGGGCAAATACTTGATCCTCAAATTGATAAGGAACCATGGCACTGTCCCTGAACTGTTTGATCAATTCGTGGTACCCCGGATACGTAGACAGATCCTCTGCCGCATGCCGCATCCCGAAGTTAACCGGCACATCATTGCCTACTTGCATCGCCACATCCGGTCCTTCTCCTGCAAGGGAGGCGCGGAGCAACACGTCGGCATTGACCAGCTTGAGATTGACACTAATGCCTGTCAGCGGTGTAAACGTGTCATCAATCATCGCTTTTAATACCTGCGCCTGGTCGCGGCCTGTACCAATCCAGACGGTAACGGATTTATCTTCATCCGCTGTGCTACCGATGGTGTCGTAATCTTCAAAGAAAGAATGGAAGAAAGACGAAACCTCATGCCCTGCTTTGCGGAAGGCCGAATCATTTGCGTTTGGCAACTTCTCATCAGGGGAAGCTAAGAGCAGATAGTCAATTTCCAGCGGTTGCTCCCGAACTTCCAGAAGCCAAGAACCGACACTTCCGACGTTGATTTTGAATTGAGATAACCGTTTCTGAACCGTTTCCGGTTTGTCAGCCAGATCAGCCAGTTGATAAGCGGTTTTATTCAAAATCGCGGTTTTATCACTCTTTTCACCTGTTAGACGAATTAATTCTTCAGAAACCGCATTCAAGATATCGCTTTGCTTATGAAATACTTCCACCATATCTGGAATCTGCTTCTCTAATTGATAATCGCGATATGGGTCAGGCACATTGCCTGTGATCATCAGAATTTTTCGATACATCGCATTGATCTCAAGCACGCTGGCTTCAACCTGACGGATCAAAGGCGCAATGGCCCCAAGACTGACCTCAAGCCGCAAATCATGTTTTCCTTTGGTTAAATAAAATAAATACGGCTCTTCCTCGCTCCCAAGCACATGCATCTGCCAATCCGAATCATAGAAGAATGGAATCTGCATCATCTCTTTGAATGGCGTTTGGTTATCGATCTGCAACGAGCGTGTGGAATATATGCCTCTCAGCAATTCCTGTCTGCCTTTGATTGCAATTTTATATAAGCCATCCTCCGGAACATCCATTTCCCATGCAATCCATTGCCCCGGCACACGCCAGTTGTTCCCACCAATGGTGTTCATTCTGATTTTGGAAACATCATAAGGTTCTGTTGAGGTGCTGGATCGATCTGTAATCGGATACAAGGTCGGTGATGACTTGGTTGCGGCCTGTTCCCCTTGAACTTTGATCAAGTGTCCGCTTGTTTCCGCGTATCCTTTCGATTCGTACTCCTGCTTCAGTTCCGCATAGGATGGCGGCTCTTCGTAATGATGTAGTTTGATCGAATCAATGACCATCGGCTCCCGTGTCGATACAAGCTTTATGGAGTGTTTCCCTGCTGAAAAATAAAACTGGTACGGCTCTTCATAATAGCCTTCTTTATCTCTCAGGATGGACTCCTGCCACATGGGTGCTTCAATCTGACGCGGACGCAAGTCATTGCCTCTATTGTCTTGCTCAATTTCGGATTTTTCATTGACCCAAACCCGATGAAAGCTCATGTTGCGTGCACTGTTGAAAGGGATCTCCCCATCAATCCATAACTCGCGTTCGATCGCAGAGCTCTTTCCTTGAATCGGGTAATAACGCAACGTCATGTGATACATGCCGGATTCCGGAACATCCACGTCCCATTGCATGGAACCGCTCTCCTCTGTTCGTATAAACTTGCCCGTTTCGCCGCCGAGCTCTGTGATCATCTCTGGTTTCATTCCTTCAGCAGCTGTGTAATCTGCTCCCTGAATGACAATTTCTCTGGAAGGCCGCTTCTCGTTCTGGTATTGCTGCAGATAATAATCATAGCTACCCTCCGCAGCAGACTCCGATATCGGCATCACACGGCTCGGATCTGATGTTCGATTTCCGGATTTGGAATTACCGCTCGCACCGGAACTAAATATCGCGTACACCACGACGAGCATGACCATGACGACGACAATCGTCACTCGGGATAATGTGAATTTCACCCAATGCCCCTCCTTTAACTGACTCTCTTAAACGTAATCAGATGGACGGCCTGCAAATTTGTTTCCCGGCTAACCGAGAACAGATATGAGGCCGTCAACTTATATCCATTATTTTTTCTTGTCTTGCTCTCCGCTTAGTACTTTTTTCGCCGCAGCCTGAGCAGGTGCAATGACTTGTGCAATACCTGTAGAAGGTGTAATTTCACCTTTCACAAATTTCTCGGTTACGCTGTCCAATTGCTCTTTGATGCCCAGACCGCCGAAGCGTCCGCCAAACAAACGTTGTACCTTGCCATCATCATTCATCGCATTCGCGATTGAAGTTTCATCCGGTAAAATATTTTCAAGAGACAGTCTGCGGTTATCCTGCCAGTTATCAAAGTCTTGCAGATCTTCCCAGATCTTCACGATCACATCTGCATCCTTAACACCTTTCGGAATAACATAAGCTGCCGTCTGACCGAAAGGTTCAAAGTAAGAGTTCGCTTTAGGACCCTTAGGCATATAAACATATCCCCACTCATCCTTCAGCTTATCTACGATCCGGCCTTCAACCTCCCAGAGTCCACCGGGATACATTGCAATCGTGCCTTCTCCGAAATATTTGGCTGGATCTTCCCAGTCGTTGCCTCCGTTGGCTTTGATCACTTTATGCTCGGTGTACAGGCTATGCAGGAAGTTAAGCGCTTCCATCGCTTCGGGAGAATTAAACGTCACTTTGCCTGTCTGCTCATCGTACAGTTTGCCACCGTTGCTCGCGATCAGCATCTCCGAAAGTACGTAATGCGCTCCAGCAAGACCGTATTGATCCATCTTACCGTCACCATTGCGGTCAACGGTTAGCTTTTTGGCTGCATCCAGCATCGTATTCCAGTTCCAGTTATCCTCATCCATTAACTGCTGTGGGTCTTTTAAGCCCGCTTCCTTAAAAATTCGTTTGTTATAGAACAGACCGCTGTCATTTGGTGAATACCAGCTTTCGAGACCATACACCTTGTCACCGCCAAAGCGCATCGAGTCCACAACATCCTTCTCGACCCGAGTGTCTTTGAGATAATCATCCAGCGGGGTCAGGAATCCACCATGCATAAGTCCCCAGATGAAACCATCGGGAATGCGGACAATTTCCGCAAAAGGCTCGTTCGCGAGCACGGAGGAAGACAGTTTTTCAGATGTAGACCAGTATTCGGTGTTCAGATACTTGATTTTCACGTTATATTTTTCTTCCACCATTTTGATTCGCTCACGCGCCAGTTCATCTGACTCTGAATCTCCTTTGGGAGTGGCATCCCACCAGTGAGATATGCGAATGACCCGTCCGTTCAAATCAGGAGCTGGCACAGCCTCTTCCTTCTCTTCTTCCTTGGCAGGTGTGGTGTTAGTCTCCGTCTCAGCTGGTTTAGTCGCAACAGGCTCGGCTGGTTTATCATTAGAACCACTACATGCAGACAAAAGCATAATCAAAGCGGCAAACAAAACGATGAACATGATTTGGTTAGAAATCAATTTTTTCAACATGGGTTGCCTCCCTTAAGTAAATGATTTTACTTTACTTGCTTTTTTCGCCCTTCAGTACTTTCTGAATTCCTGCCTGTGCAGGTCCGATGACCTGAGCAACACCTGTAGATGGAGTCACTTCACCTTTCACGAACTTTTCGGTTACACTGCCGAGAGCTTCCTTAACACCTAATCCTCCAGCACGAGCACCGTATACACGTTCAACCTGTCCGTTGTCATTCATGGCATTAGCGATCGAAGCTTCGTCAGGCAAAATGTTTTCTAACCACAGACGGTGATTATCCTGCCAGTTGTCAAAGTCCTGAAGCTCTTCCCAAATTTTCACGATGATATCGGCATCCTTAACGCCCTTAGGAATAACAAAACTTTCTGTACTGTTGACTGTATCCAGATACGTTTTTGCTTTTGGACCTTTAGGCATGTAGACATAACCCCAGTCGTCCTTTAACTTATCCAGAATACGGCCTTCGACTTCCCATAATCCGCCAGGGTACATCGCAATGTTGCCTTCTGAGAAAAATTTGGATGGGTCTTCCCAATCATTACCGGCATTGGCCTTCACAACTTTGTGGTCGTTGTACAGACTATACAAAAAGTTAAGCGCTTCCAAGGATTCAGGTGAATCAAACGCTGCCTTTTGCGTTGCCTCGTCATACATCTTGCCGCCGTTGCTTCCAATCAGCATTTCGTGAAGTACATAGTACGCACCCGACAGACCATACTGATCCATCTTGCCGTCACCGTTTTTATCTACGGTTAGCTTCTTGGCAGCATCCAGCATCGTATCCCAGTTCCAGTTATCCTCTTCCATCAATTGCTGCGGATCTTTCAAACCAGCTTCCTTGAATATTCGTTTATTGTAAAACATTCCGCTGTCATTCGGGGTATACCAACCCGTCAGTCCATATACTTTATCACTGCCAAATCGCATCGAATCGATGACATCCGGCTTGATCTGCGTATCCTTCAGATATTCGTCCAGTGGTGTAAGGAATCCGCCCTGCATAAGACCCCAAATATTACCGTCAGGCACACGCACAATCTCTGCAAATGGTTCATTCGCCATCACGGATGAAGAAATTTTCTCGGATGTTGCTCCGTAATCTGTATTCAAGTAAGAAATTTTAACGTTGTATTTCTCTTCTACATTTTTGATTCGTTCACGAGCGCGCTCATCCGCCTCCGAATCTCCTTTGGGAGATGCATCCCACCAGTTCGATATGCGAACAGCTCTGCCGTTCAAATCCACCTTAGGCTCCTGTTTTTCCTGTACAGGTTCGACTGCCGCTTCTTTGTTTTTATCCGCCGGTGGCTGGGTCGCTGTATCAGATGGTGTACTTCCACCACTGCAACCAGCAATAATGGTTACCAGTAAGGTGAAAATCACCAACAGGCTGAACCTCTTCTTTCTCACAAACTTCATCTTTCACACGCTCCCCCTCAAAGTTAGATAAAGATGAATCAAGCTTGCATCATACTTGGATGACTTCCTCGAGTGACTTAATTCATCACAAGGCTGTCACGGATGGGAACTTGAAAACCTGCCAACCCCCTTCATCAGAAAGCGCTTACGAAATTGTTAGGAGTTAATGAAACGGATTTCATGAAACCCATTTCATTATAGTATCATGAAAAGCCTTGGGTCAATACATATTCTGTTATTATTTAGAATATTTTGATCCCTTCTAATTCATTCCGCACAATTTAAGGAAAACATAACACTTAAAGGGGATAAATCTTCAAAACCCTCTAACATCAGACTAAATGACATCGTAGAGGGCTTCAGTAATATATGAAATACGAATTTAAATTTGAAAATTTATGAATGATTCTACTTCTTGAGTCCATTTCCCCTCTTCATCCGCCAACAATGTCTTCCATCCGAGGTGTTTAGCCGAATGCAAATTTTTCTCTTGGTCATCAATAAACAGTACGTCTACTCCACCTGCCAGATGCGTTTCAACCAGTTGATATATTTCAATCTCCGGTTTGCATAAACCTACTTGATTCGAGATCGTTACACTTTTTGCATAATGGCTTAAGCTATCCAGATTCGGTTGTATCCATTCGCTGCAATGATTGCTAAGTAGATGAATATCGGCGGACTTACTCCAGCGCTCAAGGTACCCAGCAGCAGGTAACGGAACGATTGAATCAAATAGGATGTCTCTTGCTCGGCCGATCGGTAATTCAGGAAACATTTCGCCTAAGGAAATCCAAAACTCTTCTTCCTTTATTTTCCCAGTCCAAAGCTGTTTCTTAATGCTCCCAAAATGGATTTTTAATTGATCTGCTGACAGGTTCGTTTCCTGAATCATTTCTTTCCAGCACATTAACGACATATTACTTAACAACACACCTGCAATATCTAAAACAAGCTGTGGCTTGTCTCTCATCACATCAACCTCCGGTTCATTGATAATACTGAATTAAAGATGTGTCCACTCCGTGATTATGTAAATCATCTATTCAATTTGTATAAGCAGCATAACCGTTTCAAATCACTTAAAAGCATCGTGGGGCAAAAAGGCATGCACACCTTTCACACCATTCACAATTTGCGTGATACGCAAATCAATCACTGCGCTTCCCAGCGCAATCGCTTCTACCCGCTCCAGGCCATATAACTCGCCCATCAGGCCTAACATGCCATCCAACGCTTGAACCGTTGCTTCATTCAAGTCCTCATCAAAACCAAAGGTAATCCATCCAGAAGGCGTATGCGCACGTGGATTGGTCAGCTTTATATCATCTATGACATTCACTGTAATATCTACAAGCTCCGTGGCACATTCAATCGCCTGACAGCTGACTTCCCCATCGCCTTGCCGTGCATGACCATCACCAATCGCCAGATAACCCCCATCTACAGGAACAGGCAGATATAACTTACTTCCCTGTACTAGTTCCTTGCAGTCGATGTTCCCTCCACAATATCGCGGTGGCCAGGTCGTATGAATCCCTCCTGATTCTGGCGGCATGCCGACGACACCCATGAATGGATTTAAGGATACGCTGTATGACTTGCCCCGTACCTCACAAGAGCCACTCATCGCTTGTCGATCAAGTGTCCAATTTAGAGACAGTTCTTCGACCTCTGTTAGATGCAATTTCTGATTCTGCCAGTTGGGATATCCACCCGCGGAAGTAAACCCGTAACTGCCTGGTATAATCTCATTGAAAATGATCTCGAGTGTCTTTCCCTGCTTCGCTTCTTCAATATAGATTGGGCCGATTAAGGCGTGCCCTCCATCTTTTTCACCTTGTCGTGGAAAAGGTTTGATTCGTTTCGCATAACTTACTCCCGTGCCCCAACCTGCGTCCAGCGTTTGAAAACGTATGGAATCACCTGACTTGATCTTTAAAATCGGCGTTACCTCATCCGTAAATGAACCAATCAGATTTTCCTGAGCTAATGTAATCGTATGAATACTCACAACAATCCCTCCCCGGCCAGATATTGTTTTAACGGCTCCATATGATGCTGGTCATGCCATATAAAATCTTTAAGGTATTGGGGAATGTAAAATACATTATCCTTGTTCTCTGGATCCACATATCGTTGATAAAGCTGTTCCTCTGATAACCCTCGAATATCATTCATAATTTTGTGACGGTAAGTGATCGCCTTGTCGACAATTTCGAACGGCTCTGTGCGGTTCCCGTACTCCACAGCTTTGCGATTAAACTCATCAAAATCCAGATGCTTCAACGTAATCTGCTGATTCAGGGCAATCTTCTCAATCGCTTCCTTGTAAAAATATCGATCCCATAACATCATATGGCTTACGATGGATTTGATCGTCCACTTTCCTTTTTCTAGACTGGAATTCCAGGTCTTTTCTTCGAGACGACTCAACGTTTTGGCAAACAGCGTCCATTCTTCAAAAGCTAAAAGCAGTTGTTCCATTTCTTTATTCACACCAAACTTCCCCCTTCTCTTTGTAGAAGATGAACCATCACGATTCGCCCTTTCTAGTAAGCAACTGTTCAAGCGATTCTCTCGTCTTTGGATGCAAAATAATATCTTCCGAGTTCATCATGCCTTCTGCCAGATTGAATCTTTGACTCTACGACCCCATTTTCTCGTAAAAGATCTCCAGTCACATACCATCTCTATAGTATATTTTTGCGGCATAGGCAGAGCTTCTTTTGTATTTCTGTTCACGATCCAATACTCCCAATGATGTTTATTATGATTCTGATGATGAAGCCATGCCTTCTTCCACCTTAGTTCTGTGACTTCATCTTTACGGTCCGAATAGAACTTGATTGCATAAGGGAAAAATTCGTGAGGACAAAATTTCGTTAAATCATGAAGTATCCCTTGTAAATATAACCCTTCATGCCAGCACTCAATGAAAACGTTCAACTTATGTTCAGTTACATATAAGAAATACCTCCAATAGGCAGAAAGCATGGTCATCCCCCTAACTGGCTATTCCCGCCCTCTACACTGGTTTAGCATGATTGAAACGATGTATTCCGAATTGTTGGAAGTCTGAGTGTAACACGGCATTTCTCAGAGGATATAGATTTGTAGTGAATCGCAACTCAACCCCTCTGGCCAAAAGCCTATCTACCAGATGATCGATTTTCTCTATGTAACTTGGTGTAACCACCTGATCAGAAATATAGTACCCTGCGGTTTCATCAAAAAGTTTAAACGACGCTGCATCCAGATGATACCGATACAACGTTTGTTGCATGATCCTGGAGTACCACTCGTTCTCAACCGTTACAATGAGGTCTGCATTTGAGTGTTTAAAAAACAACTCATGATGCTCATCACTAATGTCGTTCGTTCTTCGAATAACAATGCGAGGACAATCTCTCGGAAAGTAATAACTGAATTCATGTTGCTCATCAATCGCCCAGACAACCGCCGGAAACTCAGGCCGATTCTGCTTCGCTCTTGGTATAAAGATATGAATATCAGATTCTTCACTGAAATGATATAGCATTTGATACACCTCTGTTCGTGAAGTTAAGTCTCAAGCAGTGTGTTCAATCCTTTTCTAATCCCATACGTTAAAATGTCGTTCGCTAACAAGCTCTTAATCAGATCCTGATTCACATACTCATTGCTTGTTTGCAAATAATCTAAAATCAAATCCGCTTTCTCATGTCTACCCATCATCTGATAAGCAACGTACCACACTTCAGGACTTGAAACATGCATTCCGTGCCATTTTACATTTCGAATAGGCGATATAGGTAACTCCAGTCGTCTTCCATCTACATCAAAAGCAAATCCGCCAATGACATCCACATTTAACGACTCAACCTCCATTCTATATTCACTTGCAAATGGTTTGTCGCCGCTCTCCTTCTCGATCCACTCATATCCAGCAATCACTTCTATAAATTTGAATTTTGGACAATCGACCATCAGATCCCAATCGTTCACGGAATCAACTAAGCCAAGAAAACACAACATCGCACTTCCACCCAGTGAATATGCAATATGATTCGCTTCTAATCGTTTGACTACTGGTAAGATCTCTTGAGGATCTATCATTATGTGTCCCACTCCTAGCGCACATTTTATATCAATCATTCGTTTCTAAATTACATTAATATAAAATCTCGATCTGGTTATATACGTTCAGCGGCTCCTGATCAATCAACACATTTGGATCTTTCTGCTCGGTAAGTAACATATTCAATATATTTAACTCGTAGTACCATTCTCCGGTATCCTGATAGATATGCCTTCCGTTGTACACCACTCTTCCATATTCGTTTGAAGTCAATCCAAATGCCCGCTCTGTCAAAGGCTGATATCGCTTATCATATCGGATAGGTTTCCCACATTCCGGGGAGTAGGTGAAGGTTACATCATATTCGGAATTTTCGGATTCGGGCTCCTTATTATCAATCAAAACACATCCCAATTTGAAATTATTCACAGTAGGTTTCAGAATGACACTTTTATCTTGAATCTTCTCAAAACCGTTCTTGTTCTGCAAAATGAGCATTCGGTGGTAAGGCAGACCATAGGACGTATCGTAACTGAACAGCATATCCGGTAAACGGAAGGCTTTCTCCATATCATTTCGGGCAGTGGAAAAAGGGGCCCCTCTCACTTCCTTCTCCCAGCGCAAGGTTATGAATTGAAGAAGTATTCTTTCTCGATTCGAGCGCTCTTTATGTTTCCCAAACTGCATATCTGTTTGCTCCTTCTTCCTGCTATTGTGCTGAAATAGTCAAGAAGCTGGACCATCTTGCTTTAGACGTCCCAGCTTCATTTTTATTCTCCTCGTTTCATGCCACAGAAGAAACCTTATTCACTTTTGAATAACGTGTTGATAATCATCTCGGCGCATTCTTCAGGTGTATGCTGACTCGTATCAACCGAGTACGTATACTGAATGTCGGACGCCATCATACGATGTTGCTCTTCAGACTGGTCTTCTCTGCGGTCTCCCCGTTCAAGGTTACGCTGACGACAGATATCGAGAGGGCAATGTAGCTCCACAATCTCTAGTGGATATCCTTCAAATATCTTTTTCACTTGTTCATAATGCGGTGCAAGCTCCGGTCTCTCCACCAAAATCCCATCGATCAGCACATGCTTGCCATGGTCTGAGAATACCTTCGCTGTGTGATACATCATGATGATGGCTTCGCTTAGGTATTTCCAGTAATCGGTCTGTAGATGTTTATCCCCGATTGTATTCTCAAATAAATCGTTCGCCACAACATAAAAGAACGGATCGTCGTATGACTGCATTGCCTCTACAATTGACGTTTTCCCCGAACTCGTTACACCATTCAAAAAAATAATTTTGCCTTTATTCATTATGATATCTCCCTTTGCTAAAATAAGAATTTATAAATATTTTACAGCATGAACTAACACGCATTCCAAAGGGCATCCACTATCAATGCCTAACATCATGAGAGTACGATTCATAGAACCCCCGCCTTTTGGATCTTCATGCAATAAAAACTGACATTTGAAAATCGGTTGTATTCTTCGATATGCATCAGCTCAAAGTTCAATTCAGTCAACAGTTCGAATAAATCTTCTTTTTTGTGGTATCTATCAAAATCCATATACATGAATTGAGCGTTCGGTTTTAACACCTCTGATATTTTCTGCAAACCTTTCCGGTATGCGCCTGTCTCTTGCAGAGCAGAGCCAATCATGGTGACCAGATCATAAGTTTGAGGCAATTCACATGCTAAAAAGTCCTCACATATAACAGTAGAGGCATTGGGATGGCCCTCCTTTTGTTGTCGGTATTTAAATATGTCACATATATCCTTGTTAATATCAATACTTGTTAAACAACCCACACCATTCAACAAGTAACCGATATAATCGTCCCATTCTCCTACTCCAATGCCAACATTAAGCGCATTCATGCCACTGAACATTTCAAAGTGTTTTGCTAAAAATCTCTGGTCTCCAATTCCAAATACAAGCTTGCAGGTGATAAATTCCATTGATAGGCTTCCTTCTCCCTCATATGTAAATAAAAATTCAAGAGATTTTGATCATCCATTCGGGTCACCACCTGAGAATTTATAATCATAAACTCCAGCGTACGCCTGGTATTATCTATGTTGCTCCTCAAACTCTTTGTCTCTCTTTTTCATTTCGGTAATCGAATGTTGAAAGAAAGCAATGTGGCGAATGAAGTAAATCGTTCCAATCAGAATACAGATACCTCCAACCCAGTAGTTCAGACCCAAATCCATCTCATAGTTAATCGGGCTGTAACTTCCTGCTGCTGCGGACTGAAATGCGGTATATCCCAGTTTGGGGATTACCTCTTCAATCGTTTTGGTAAGTGTCACTATACTGATTCCTACAATAATGAGAATGAACGAAAAAATTTTGGGTAGTGCCTTCAACTCGGGTGACCTCCCTTCAATATAAACCTAAAGTTGTTTTGAATTTCTTCAATAATTTCAGATACTTGTTCTCGCCTGTACTGCTGCGTATAGAGTTTATGTTGTTCTTTTAATTCTGAGCACGCTTCAAATTCCTCCAGTAAAACCAAACTGCGCTCACCCATCTGTACTTCTGCTGATCTCGATTGGTCCCTGGCAATCAGGGTACTTCGATCTACCAACAAGACAACATAGACGATCCTGTATTGAAAATCTGTTAACTGCTGCACAAACCATTCTATTTCTGAAGGGAAAGTAACGTAGTCGATGACAACATCATAATCCTGTTCTAACAGATTCCGGGTTAAGCTCAGTATATTTTTCCATGTCAGATCAAACGTCTCTTTAAATAACCATGGTTTACCTCGTCCATTCACTGGAATATGACTGATTGCATCTCCCGAAATATACGCACTTTTGCTCAATGCCTGAACAAGCTGTTGTGACGTTGTCGATTTTCCTACCCCAGCCGGCCCCGAGATCACGTATATGGTTTGACTCATGTTGTCCTCACCTTCTATTTATACATCTGGATATACCACATATCGAATCCTAATTCTTCGTAAAATGATGCCGTATCTTTCCATCTCCGATTGGATGATCCAACCAAAGCCCTCTCAATCTTGCGCTACAGTCAAGTTCTGCAAAAGATAAAACGGTCATGAGGGTTCCACACATGCAGATCATCCGCAATGTAACCTCGTAACCACAACTCGCCTTCTATATTTCTGAGATAAAAACCTTTTGGAAAATGATCATCCTCAGTAAGAGGTTCAGAGGCTATTGTGAGTGAACCTGATGGTGCTTGGTTTCCTTTTTCAGTGCTTGATGTACATGTCTCAGGTTGATCCAAATATTGAATTCTAAGATAGGGACTCAAATCAATAGGACATAACTGCAAACCAAGAGTATCTGCCATTTGAAAGAGTTGTAGGGTCGTAGCTCCATCCAAAAATCCTAGATTTCTAACAGCTAACTCGACCGTCTCTAGCCGCCTCTTGGTGGGAGAAATGACAAATTTCTCATCATCAAACAGCTTAATTCCGTATTCATTCATTCGAATTGAACACTGCTGTAATTTATCTTTAAGCTGCGGTTTGCTTACTCCCCCAACTTCGACGACTCTTATTTCCATGGGACAATGAGGGTAAATTTCTTCTTGGTTAAGCACTCCTATTTTTGTGACACTTTTCAAAGATTTAATCTGAGCAATATGATGCTGTCCATGCCAGACCAATCGTTGAATGGCGACATCCAGCGTAATGCTACCCAATACCTCTGTTCGCAGTTTCCGCCTAAATTGTTCGGGTTGTATACCACGTAGCAGCGTGAGAAATCGTTTGTGCAGTATTTCAAGCAACATGATTGAATCTTCCATTGGCAAATCTTTATACTCCTGTAACGATGCCCACAAATCCTCGCGATACGAGCTTGCGAGTGGTTCCTCTTCAGTTAAAGCTCTTTTGAACCTTATGTACGCGTTCATATCGTTGTCTGCAAGATGGTGTACAATCTGGATGATCGTCCAGCCGCCTGTACGATAAGGAGTACGAAGTTGCTCATCATTAAAATCTTGTGTAACCAATCTTAAGTTTTTCGCAATCTCGGGAATTTGATCCAATATGTGTTTTCGATCCTCATCAGTAAATTCAAATCGGGGCTCAAAGTGTCCAATCGGAAAACGTATCTTTTCATCTAAGTCCATATTTAACACTGCTCCAATCGTTTACTACAGGATCAAATCATATCCAATATAACCCACAATGTTCCATTTGCGAAGTGGAAAAATAAAAAAAGAAGCAGCCATGATCCTAACGGCTAGCTTCAATGACTCCATCTTATATAGTAAAATCAGGCATAGTACCCTCCTTCTTTTAGATACGAACCCGTAACTTTATAATGTTTATAGATCTTACTGAATGCCCGGTTTGCTTTATGTTGATGTTCTCCATCACTTAAACACGGCTTGGTTACCTTAACAACTTCTCTCATATCTGTATCCATGCTCATTTCGCCTGTGAGCAGGCGTTCTATATTTAATTCAAACCGGCCTTCAAGATTCTCAGAGCAGTCTCCGTAAGCATACGTTGCAGTACCGTCATTGACACAAATTAATTTAAAATCAATACAAAATGCCATTCATTCGCTCCTCAGTTTACAAATGATGCTTCATTTTCGTTATCCCAATCTCTTTAATTCATTCGTGTATATTTCTAAACTCTCGTCATCAAAACAAACAAATATTACTTTCTGAATTTTTGTTTGATTTTTCAATAGATATTGTGATACCTCATCCAAGGCCACATTACAGGCTGATTCTTTGGGATACTTATATATGCCTGTACTTATATTAGCAAAAGCCAAGCTGGAGACGCTATGAAGATCAGCTTGCATTAACGAATTTTTATAACAGTTTCTGAGTTTTTCTTCTTCATTGTTTTTTCCACCATTCCAAACAGGGCCTACAGTATGAATCACATATCGGCATTTCAGGTTACCCCCAGTCGTTACTACTGCTTCTCCGACTGCACAACCACCTCGTTGATTCCAGATCTTTATACAATCATCTAATAATGCTTTTCCTCCAGCTTTATGAATAGCACCATCTACTCCGCCCCCTCCCATTAAACTAGTATTAGCAGCATTGACTATAGCATCCACTTCTATTTTGCTTATATCTCATCGAACTAGTTGAATTATCGAGTCATTAAACATTGCTTCCATCGTTGCCCTCCGGTCACATCATTATTTCTACTTTTTTATCTTACTACGTTACCCCCTAGCCATGCTAAACCAAGGCGAATTCCCCTTTCAAGGATATAATAGGAATGTTGTTATTCACTTAAAGCTATTATATGGTTTCTATATTCCAATTTTCTGCAAAAATATAGATTGATTCATAAGTGTTTGAAGACTCTGATCCCGAGAAATAAAACAGTCTTTTATCCGTTATAGTGCCTACCTGGCTAATCTTTAAATGCTTCAAAGCAAAGCTGATGTTCGGTACTTCCCCATCTGACAAAATGCAAAAATCCTGAATACGACCTAGGTTCTCAATAATTGTCCCTTCTTCTGTCTGATAAAAACAACTACCTACGTTGTAAAAAGTCAGTTCTGCTTTTTGATAATCCCAAGAATCAAGTTTGATATGAAGAACGACTTCCCTTGGATCATTCACAGAAATTGAATCTATGGTTGAATCATGGAAACCGAAACCATTAAAATCTGAAGGTAATGAGCTATAAGGAAAAAACAATGGCATTCCATCTAACCCTTTCAAGTTTGGAGACTTTCTTGGCCAACTTAGGCATTCCAGCCAGAATAATTGATAATCAGCAGTAGAATTATCTAACTTACTTAGTTCGTTCAATAGCTCGTTGTGATGAATATTCCATACTTCTTTGGTTAACAACCTAATTTTATTATATGTACTTGTGTAGTCCTTTTCCTCAACCAAGTAATTAGCAACATTGTATACAAGCTTGGTAATGGTATTTATTTTGTGCTTCATCCTGATCACCCCAACATCATATCTGCGCCAATTTGGCCTAAAGTCCCTGTGTTCACTCCGATTGTTAATCATCTTCAAGATGATCAATCCGATCCTTGATTCGTTCTTCAGAAAAACCAAACCAAGTCATTTCAACCAAACAAAGTGCGACGATTTGTTCAGTTGAGAATTGCTCAAGTACCTGTTGATCTACATAAAAACCTAACCATTCTCCCCACTTACTTGCGGAAAGATCCCAATATCCTTCCCACTCAGGTGAATTATTCTTTCCGTGTACTCTATATTCGATGTCTTTTTTATCCTTATCATCATCAGAATCAATCGAGTCTATATGAACAATCATTTCAACTACATTAGTTGCAGAGTTTTGTAAAAGAATGGATTCATATACTGTTACATATTTTTCTTTTATTTGAGCCATATCAGGATAGTATTTAATCAAGTTATCCCAAACGGCATCGAAAGTAACACGCTCTAAAATCTCTTTAAAAGTAATCAACTCATTGTACTCCTATTCTTTATAAGACTCTCAATGGTTAAGGGTAGCGTTTAATTGCTATTCTGAGAATTTAATAGGTACAGTCGCCACTATTTCTCATTTATTTCATACCAAATTCTATAACCCTCAATGTTTGTTTCGGAATAGTCGCTAGCGTTGGATGTTTTGAAATATCTCGCATAATAAGCATGTTCAATGGTTTTCGTATCCTCATCCGTATTCATATCAAGATAAATTTTGGATATTTCCAGTCCCCATTTAACGCTACGAGCAATCTCATTCATGTTATCCACTGTAGTAAATCTCTTAATTACTGTAAGAATTGCTTCCAGTTCTTCTTTACTCGGTTCTTCGCTCATGTCTATTCTGCAAGAGAGATTCGGACGGGTAAACGTAAAATGAACTTTTTCAATCGACGGAAAAATTTCCTTCAGCTCTTTTGTTAATTCTTTGGTTGAATCGGTATGGATCTTATGTGTAGTACTGCAACCTGTTATAAGTAGAAGGACACCTATCAATATAGGAATTAATTTACTCATCCTGGACTCCAATCATTGATTATTTGTACAGATTACTCTGAGCAGCCCAGCTTCCATGATCTATTAGATGTCCTGCTCATGTCTCATGGCTGCATCAATAAGTGATCTATCCAATGTTTTTGAAATCTTTCCAAATGATTGTGAATTGATTCCTTCAATCAAAGGGGAATAGAATACGATCACATTAATCTCTTCATTAGCCACATTTAATCCCTTCGCTTTGAAAAACCTTGCTGAATATTTATTTTCAAATCGATCTGTAGAGCAAATTTCTTCTCCCGTAACCTCACTCACTTCAATGGATACCGTGAAATATTCCTCAAATTCAATTCGATCCTTAATTAACGTCCATCGGAATAAGGTAATCTCTTGACCATCAGGTCTTAAATAGGCATGACATCCCGTGCCATCCGCATGAAATTCTAACTGTGTATCTTCAAATGCATCATAAAAAAACGCTTCAGATGACCACACTCCTATAAGATCATCATTATAAAAAAACTGCACTGGTTCACTCATATAACATACCTCATTTAATTATTTCGCTTCATATTACGTATAATCAGTTCTATAGATTTCTTGGTTGAATACTGATCAAAATGTGAATGCCCTGAATACGAGCTTGCTAAGTATGCACAATGATGAATCAATAGTTCGTATCCCAGCTGAGATGCATTAATGATGGCTAAATCTTTGTTCGCCATAACTCTCAATTGTTCATCGTATTTCCAATGTTGCCAAGTCTTCCACATTGATTCACCGTGAGAATCTATCAACGGAATTGTATAAGTTCCTGGCTGTATATGCTTTATCACTGTTTTTAGATTTTTTAAATCTCTTTGATTTATTGGAGTTATCGCACCGTTAAATACCAAGAGATCACAACTTGAATCATCTTCTCTCGCCAAATAAATAATGTCGTGAGTATACATGGCGTGCTGAAATAAACTGGCTAATAAAAACATTTCAGGACAGTCCCTAGCATCTACTAACAGTAGATGACCCAGCTCTTCTTTTACTTTGATATTTATATCCTTCTGTCTTAAGACTACTGCTGTCCACACAGCACTTTGAAATTTTAACTGTATTCTAGGAATTGTAATTGTCTGGGACATAACGTACCTCTTTTTAGTTTCTTTCACATGTTATTCACGCTCTAATCTTTCCAACGCCTTTCTATATTTCTCAAGTCGATTATAGTCTTCCTCCGTCGGATTCTTTATTCTTGATATATTCATATTCTCTTTAATATCAGCGATTTTTACATTTCTTGCAGTTCGATTCATTATCGTCTTATCAATAAATTCTTCGTAACTATCCTCTGTAGATCTCGTCAACAACTGAATGGCTGTTAAAATTTCTTCCGAAAATCCCAAACCTCTTAACTCTTCAATTGTGACTTCTGAATCTTCAATGACATCATGGAGAACAGCCACGATCTTCTCTTCCATGCTTTCCACTCTGTTCATAACAGCTAACGGATGTAAAATATACGGTTGTCCACCTTTATCAAGCTGCCCTTTATGAGCTTGTAACGCGACAGATATAGCTGATTCGATGTCCAAAATAATCAACTCCTTATTTAGATGGGCACTTCAATATATTCGGATACTCTTGCTTTCAAAATTTCTATTAATTCTTCATCCATGAATTGATAATCATCTGGAATATCCAGACAGATTAAACGTTTATCTTTTAGACTTGTTGGAAATTTTTCCTTCAATCTTCTCACATGTTTTTTCTCCATAACAAAAATTAATTCTGACCATCCAATGTGCCCTCCTGTAACCTTAATTCTTGCTCCCGTTTCGGTTCCTGCCGACCTTACTTCATATCCGTTGTACCCTTCAAAAATTTTCTCAGCAGTTAAGCTACGCCATTTATTCCGGCTGCAAATAAACAGTAATTTGATGTCATCTCACCTATCCTTTTTTGGTTAATCATTTTTTTGACTTATTATTTTAGGATAAATATTCTCAATATAGTCATTTTCAATGGTTTCTTCTATCCAAAGCACCCTGGTTTCTTCTTCATCGTAGATAGCATGCTCATATGTAAAAAGTTTGAATCTACAGTCATTCAGCCCCCCATTCTTTGGTACTACTATGCTTCGATAAGTAATCCTGTCTCGATTAATAATATGTATTAAATCGTCTCGATCATGAGGCTTATACCAATAAACTAATTCATTATCGACAAATGAATAATTCATTTCAAACACTTTCTCTTTGCTCCTTATTATTGTTCGCTCTTCAATATATGTCCGATCCTCAGGAAATGCCCAAAAATTACATTCAAAATAAGGAAATAACAAGTCATGGTCTGCATCTATAAACTGACTTAAAATTGTTGCTTCTTCTTCAGTTGTTAAGTTGAAATTGTAAATAGCCAGATTCTCAAAAATCAACATTGTATTCACTCCCATGAATGGATAGTAGTCTAATCCGATATTATCTAGCCCGAGTTTGTTTCTTTAATAACATAATTTGTCCAATATGATATGCGCTATGAATACTTAGATTAGAAACAACTCCCCACCAAGGGGCATTAAAATATTCTGGAAGTTGCTTCGTAAGTTTAGATTCATCTGTTTCTTCTAAAACTACTCTCCAACTGATAAAAACATGCTCAAGTCTATTTAATGTTTCCTTCCAGCCAGCATCATTCAATTGATCTTCATTCAAAACAAAAGTTTCATCATTATTGATTCCATGATTTAATACAAATTCTCCAGCCTTATAACGCTCAAGCCATTTCTCATTCCAATAAATAAGGTGATTCACAATGGACCAAATGGTTTGTTTATTATCATCCTCAGTCAATGCTTCTTCCATTGTTACATCTTCCAATATGTCCTCCAGCGGAATAAACCAGCTCTTATCGTTATAACATGCAGATATTTGATCTGTTAAAATGGATTTATAGGTCATCAGTTGCTCCTCTTCTCTTGATTTTTCAGGTGTTAATTCTTCAGTAAACGTCCTGCATTTATAATACAAGCTTAGCCCATACCACATTAAACTACCTGCTAAAATCCATATCAATATATGGAATATCATGCTCGATATTATTCAGATAGAATTTCAACGCTTCTTTGTCCCAATCACTCCAGTTGTTATAGTTATCAAAATTATAACTTCTATAAATCGCGGAAACTACACCAGACTGTCTAAGATTAATAAAATCAGGGATTAATTTTAACCATGCGTTATCTATTGTATTTTCTTTAACATAACCATCCATGAAATTGTAGTAATACCTCTTGGTTATCTCTAACCTTTGCTTTCCATCGACTACCCAAGGGATTGGAATTTCATAGAATAGCGGGATAGCAATATCACTCACAAACCAACTGTATTCGGCTTCATCAAAATCAATAAATACAACATCGTCTTCTACATTTAAGTAATTCCCATGATTTAAATCCCCATGAATCATTCCATACGAATCCGTATTCTTTGGAAGCTGACTAAGCTTTCTCTTCAAGATTTCGTACTTATCCATTACATAAGAAAGTTCCGCAGGTAAATACTCTTTCATATGGATCAAAAACTCTTTTTCATGCCATTGTCTCCTGTTTAAATGATGTATCAGATTTGACGTCTTTGAAAAACTATGTACTCTTCCTGCATGACCACCGATTCTTTGATAGAACAGATCGCTCTCTTCAGCAATTTTAGCCTTTCTTCCACTAGAAAACTCAAAAGATGTTGCATAAAATTCCCCATCACTGATTGCCTCCACAAACTTCCCGTGAATAGATGTTTTAGCTTTGGAAACAGATACATGATGAGAAGACAGGTGATTTATAAAATCGATTTCAGATACAATCTCTTTTTCGGTTCGATGGGATTTATGTGTTATCCGGAGGACAATACTTTCATCATTTGACTTCCCAAAATAAACAAAGTTCTGAAACCCTTGCAAGTCTTTAAGACTGGATTGAATAATATTAAACCTTTGAGCTGCTTCATGAAGTACTTCCTTAGTAAATAGTTCTTTAAGACGCTTTTCCATCAAATCTCTTCCTTTCTATATCACGATCTCGTCTAACATCTACGTATTTACTTAGCCTTCTATGGCTTAAGGGCTTCAGCATTTACAATTTCTACTGTGTTTAAAATCGAAATATATTCATCATCTCTAAGCCTTGTCACTTTACAATTCTCATTGGATTCAAATTCTAAGATTCTCTCTTCAATTGTTCTATTCGTACTATCTCTAAATATGTCCTCTCGATCATAGTGAGGAAAGATAAGCTTGTCGGTTACACCTAATGCCCTAAAATCCGTTACATCCATCGTATTCATCTCTGGAGTAAAGTAACCGACAATGTTAATATTCGGCCCCAGTATTAACGCTCCAGCACTTACTCCAACTATAATTACATTCTGCGAAGCCAATGTTTTAATAATTGCATCAGCACCACTTTTCTTAGCGTAATACAATAATGTATATGGATTTCCACCATTGATATATATAACATCTCTATGTACGAGAACTTGCGGGTCATCAAATTCGATATCTACAAACTCAATATGGTGAAACCCCATGTCTTTGAAATCTTGCATTGCCCTTAGTGCATATCTATTATTTTCTTTCATAGGAGATGCTGTCGTAATAATAGCGACCTTTAATTGAGAAATATCTCTATCAATAAAATCCAGAAATTGATTTTTAATATCTTCCGTATTAAACCCACAAGAGGTCAGTAACACGCTACTCATTGGAATCCCCGCCCTTAATAAGGATTTATCTGATCTTCATAACCTGAAATACGCTACAAAACACCTTTGTACTCTTCCATTATCCTCGTAACAAATTCTGTTTTCCCTTCAGTATAGGCTTTGCGATTGTTTCTGAATTCAGATGACAGTTGGATCTTCAAATTTGAGTACTCAGATACCAATAGGGGATGCTTCCTTAATATGTCTCGAAACATGATATGTCTTTGTAGTTCCTCACTTTCTATATTACATACGTACAGATGATGTTCGTACTTGATATCGCTTTCACGGCTGTAAGGTACATAAATGTCCTTTCTCGCAAATGCCTCCCTGTTCTTAATGCCTAAATCACCTTCGTGAATGTATCCTAATTCCTCTAGCTTTTGGATTACCCCTGGCAGGTACTCCATAGAATAAATAACTACATCAATATCAATGATTGGCTTGGCAGCAAGTTTCGGTACCGCTGTACTTCCTACATGCTCGATTAGCAACGCTAGACCATGAAGTTTATCTGATAAAATTGATTTTATTATAATAAATGCTTTTGGCCATTCTTCATTGTATTCTTCAATAACTACTGGTTGTTGATTCTCCATCGCCATCCTCCTTGAGTTTGAAAATATTTCTAAAAGATCTACGATATTCACGGCTCAAGGATACTGATTTTCCGGCGAATGCAGGGCCAAGCATGAATATCCGCAACATAAATATTACGTTATATCCCTTAACTAAAGTAGTTTCAATCTTATTTAGGATATAGTCATATTTATATACTTGTTTAATTCGTCCAGCCATCGCTTATCATCTTTCCACGTGGATAAAAACCATGACATATATCGTAATCCCAAGTATCTGGACGTAATTGTATAATTCAGTTTATATTTATCCTGCGATAGATTTAATCCTCTCGAATTCATCAACATTCTATAGTTCTCGGCTTGAGAAAGCTCTCTATACCTAAGCGCTACATCAATGTATAAGGAACCATAATGTGCTTCTTCCCAATCAATGAAATATACATTTCGGTTTTTGTGAACTAATGTATTGCCGGGGTGTAGATCGTTATGTACAAGGGTATGGGAGCTTTCATCTCTGAGAACTTTATCCATGTCCTTAACTATATGCTCTGCAACCTTATCAATCTCTGGAATAAGATCACCAAAATGACTTATAAAATTCGGATCTGATTTTGCATTATTCCAAGTCGGTCCCCATTTCTCGTTCAGTACTGATTTAATATATCTTGAATCAAGCAATGGAAGCCATTGCAATTTATAATATTTTTTATAGTTGAACGCATGTATATCTGCCAGAGCAGCTTGTTCATTTTTTTGAAGCAGTTCGATATCTAAATTATTGTAATCCCTTTCATAATCTACATCCTGCATGCAAAGATATTCTCGGCTGTTACTTGCCATATTTAATGTAAAACTAAATGGAACATTTGCTGATTGATCATATAGATAATTTAATGTACGCCTTTCACTGAGTGACGCTCTCTTTGAAATAAGATTAATACTCCAATCACGAGTATCATTTCTAAGTAATATTTCATGTCTTTTAAGTTCTACAGCTGAGGTGCCGTAAGCAAGATCCTGATCTTTAATACTCAATATTTCTGCATTAGGCAATACGAAACGGTCAATTGTATTCTGCATTGTGTTTCTAAGTTCTGTATTCATTTATCCTCCTTAATAAAAATTATAAATACCTTTGAACTTTTACATTACATTCTGTCGTGGTCGGAGTAATATACTCAATATAATTCACCGAGTCACTAAAATTTAAATAAGCTTCGTAACGAGTTCGAATGGCTGGGAGAGTAATAAAATCCAGAACCTTGTCCTTTGCAACCCAGCGGCAATCACTTGTTTCTTCAGAAGTACTTAACTCTCCTCCCTCAACTTTACATACAAAATCAAACATAACCTTCGTTGGAACATCAGTTACTCCGTCATACCACTTATGTATTCCCGTGCTTGATACAATGTTAACTAAATGGCTTACTGTAACATCAATTCCACTTTCCTCCTTGATTTCACGGATCACACCATCAATTAGATTTTCCCCAACTTCAGTAATCCCACCAGGATATACCCATCCATCATCATGAGCTTTTACCAAAAGTATATTTCCGTTTCCATCCTCTACTATTCCACCCGCTGATACGATATGTGTTGGAAATCCCATTTTATTACCTCCTATTCACCAGTTATATTTCTTTATTTTGTTCCTGTATTCACGAATTTTCACTGCCTTAAGTGAATAGAGAGATCGGTTGTGACGCGATTAAACAGTGCAAGGTTGTCCGACCGAATATGCCTCCCTGCTACTGAATCAGCTTCTTTGAAACCTCATCTATGCTTCAACTTGGATCAAAGATAGACAAGGACTCAACTTGAAATATGCAACTCTCACTTAACGATGATCGAAATATCAGCTATTATGCCAATAAAAAGTATAATGTGAATGTTGCTGAAATCCTAATGACTTATAAAAATGACTATCAGAAATAACATATGCTTTCTCAGCACCTAAGGAACGACTTCTTTTTAAAACTTCCATAACCACTGCTTGGCCCAGACCCTTATAACGATACTCAGGAACCGTACATACAGGTTCAACATAAACATAATCTGTTTTCGGACTATACCATAAGCCACAGTATGCAACATATTCCCCATCTTTATTTTCAGCCACAACATGTAGAAAAGGGTTCAAATGGGTTGCGGATAACATTTCTTTTTGCTTATTCATCGTAACTTCATCAACGGGTACAGGCCCTTCGTTATCAAATGCTTGCCATAACATATGATGAAGTTTATATAGGTCATTCTTTATATCAATGTTTTTTAGGGTTATGCCTTCAGAAATTGTACCTTCAAGGCTAACATTCTCTAGTGCAAGCTCAAGTATGTTTTCCGTCTGATCATGCGTAACAAAATGATAACTACGCAGTAAATCTACAGTATGGATATCTTTATCATTCACCGCAATCCCAAGGCCACCTTCATTACTGAAAGTAGCAATAGCATATTCTAATATATCTTTTTCTAACTCTTCAAATCCCTGTTTAGTAGCAAAAAATGCTTCTCCGAAATAATGGTCATACGTTGCTATAGCTACTAACTCATCAGCAAGATACCATAATCCAATTTTATTTTTTAAGTCACGATTAAATTCAGGATGAAAAAACATCCATTCCCACCTTGCCCAGTTCCAATTAATATGTTTTCGGTCGTCTTTTGATAATTCAATTAAAAAGTCACAAACTTGTTCATAACAAGAATCATCGAAATTTCTAAAAACAATTTTCATTTTAAACTCCCATATCATATAAATTCTGAGTCTATTTCTGATAACGTTCCCGTATTCACGACCCGACTAGGTCCTTATGATCTTTATATATGTCTTTGCGACAACAGGAAAGATATCTTCAGACTGTACTTCTAGATGGTCTTCACTTGTTTCATTCTCTATGATTTTCAATCCATCAAAACAAGCATTTTCTTTAAACCAATCAATTAGTTCAGGCAAGGAGCAACTTCCCTTCAAACCCTCGTCTTCATAATAAGAAAGCAATGTCACTGTAAATGCAGGTATTAAGGAATCCGCTTTCAAATACAAAATAAAGTCTTTACTCTTATAATACGTTTTAAGATACTGCTCAATCTCTTCCTCTAGATAAGAAAAGGTTTCGATTAATTTCTCTGATGATATTCGATTATGCTTAATCAATCGGTTGAATCCATGGATGTAGAAGTAGTTATGATAGAGTTCCTTCTCTCTTAACTTGGGATCATTAGCAAATAAAAAAACGGGGGAAGTCGTTATCGAATGAACTTCTCCATATGCTTTTTGAGCATACTTCTTTAAGTACTCCAGGATCAAAAGCTCACTCCTCGTTGGTAATTTTTCTTAACGTTCCTGTATTCACGGCCTCAGCGTATGCTGAGTTTCCAGTTGCTTCTATACTTCCTCGAAATCCCTCTTCTAGACGCCTGGAGCTTAAATATAATGTTAACTCATCTCGCTACATCATTAATTTACATTCACAGCTCATTATCCAATGGTTTAATTAGATACATCAGCAGATCATCATCTACCATCACTTTCTCTCCGGGTTTTGCTTCAATATTGTTATAGACGATTCCATGACCATCCATGTAATACCCGCGTTTGTTGTACATCATTTGAGCATTACCATAATCTTTATAGAGCCCTACTCCTAAGCCAATGAATCTGGATCTCTTGGATGCTATTCTTTCGAGTTCATCGAACATTGTACTTGCGATCCCCTTCCTCCTGAACTCTGGAAAAACATTCAAGTCATTTATTTCTGGGATATTACCTGTTTTAAAATACGGATAATCCGAAGTAAACATTAAGTGGCAACACCCAGCCAATGTATCTCCATAGTAGGCCATTAAAGTCACTCTCTTGCCTTCTATATTTTCTTCCAAGCACTTATAGAAATAGTCATTCGAGGTGTACCATGGATATCTTTTTGAAAATTCAAAATTTAATAAAGATACTTCTTCATGTTTTGAAAGGTGCCTTATTCTTATTAGGTTTTCCATTTTCATTCCTCTTTCTATCAATTTTAGTTAACGTTCCTGTATTCATGTACTCCGGGATTGTTTGCTTAAATTATGGGATGTCAATATCTTCTTCAAATTTCTCCAAAAAATGATTCACTTTATTCTCATAGTCTTCCCAATTGTACTTTTCGTTTTTTATGATCAATTTTGGTATCTCCCATTCTTGAACGATATTGAAAATGAAATCTTGGTTTTTCGTCCAAAAATGGCCCGCTTCAATAAAATCATTATCCGTGTATAGTCCACAACGATCCTGTGTGAACTCAGGTCCACGAACACTACATATCCATTTCCAATGTTGTTCTACATGAGTTTGATAAAAATAAATCAGGATCGGATCGAGACGACTTAAAATAAGTTGTACTTTCTTGGTCAAATCTAATATTCTTTGTTCGTCCATTTGCATATTAAAGGCAAAACCAAGTGTATTCTGAAAGACGTAACTTTCCATAATTGTAACTTCGTCTCGCCCTACTCTTTCATTGACAAAATCAGTGAATAGCTGTTCAACTTTTGTAGTAAACCACTCCGCTTCATCTTGAATAGTAAAGGAAGTAAACGTCTTATCGTATATTCGCAATGGATGGTTCTCTTCCAATTCATGATAAAACCTATTTTGAATATTCATTTCATTCAACTTTGCACCTATTACTTTTCCAATCGTCGACTTACCGGAACCCGGCATTCCATCTATCAGTATCAATCTTGACTTCATAGATCTTCCTCATTTCTATGTTTGTATTATTCCTAATTGCAGATTTCAGATAACGTTTGTGCATTAACGACCCAGCGAACGCTGGGTGTCCGGCCAATGCCAATTCAAGGGTGTATGCCCGCAGCGTAAATATTATGTTATACGAAGATTCATTATTCTTTGAATAAGCGGCTTGGGGTTCGTTATTGTTTATTCGCCTTCCTATTACTTTCAGTTGATTTAAAAACTCATTTTTCTAAATCAATAGATAATTCCATGTCAATTCTATATTTCCAATTCACAAAATCTTCTGCTATTTTGAAGACAATTTTTGAATATGTTCTTTAGTGATATAGGCACCTTCATATCCTTCAAAAACTTCATTAAATATTCATTCCTTTACAATCTCTCCTCACCATTTTTGTACTCATATAACTTTAAATACTCAAAATTCGATGAGGCTAAAATATCATGGAGATACCTTTCTTGCTCTTCGATTGTTACATGATAAGGTGGTGTTTGATCTATAATATTAGCAAAGAGTATCCAGCCAACGTCCTCGTTCGAAAACTTATATTTCCCTTCTAAATCTTTGTTGGGATAAACTTCTATATATACTTGTTTTTCTTTGTTCAAATTCCAATAATAATATTTATAAACATATGGAAGCCTCGAATCTAACAAGCTTTTGTTCCTCGTTTTTGAGAAAGTTCTATTTAATGGTTCTAAAAAACTGTAAAGAGCACTCATAAGCACCTTTTCATCCTTACTGCCACATAAAAAACCATACTCAACCATTTTATTCATTTCTAATCTCCCGCTAGCCAAAATTTCTTGTATCTTAAGGTTTTGTTTATATATTATCACTTGCACAGGTTTTGTATAACGTTTCTATATTCACGAACCCTCACTGCCTTAAGTGACAGGAGGGAACGGCCGCGACGCGGTTTGGCAATGCAGGGGTGTCAGGCTGAATATGCTACTCTGCTACTGAAATCTCTACTGATGAAGCTTCTCCCTACTTTGGCCGGACCAAGGAGCGATAGCGACGAAGCGTGAATAAGATGTTCTAGGATGTCGTTGGCTTCTAAGATATACTCACAAGAATCATTTAAATTTTATCCTAAGTATTTTAGGATTCGATTGTTGATCGATAATAAAATCAAATATCACATCTTGTAGTAATGTCATTATCTTGGCCATTATTATTAATAGATTGTGAAGTCTATCTCCAAGTGCTTTAGTTTTCTCTTGTTTCTCGATTATACTGATTAACTGATTCAATTGAATGTCTTCTGCAAAGGTATAGTCACTAAACAAATAATGATCGCTTGTCAAAGTGAATTCTGTTCTAAAATCTTCAACATATAATTCATTTAATATCTTCTTTACTGACTTTGCATCGTTCCTTTTTTGGAAGTTATTATAATGAAATACCTTGTTTCGTGATTCATTAATAAAATCCTTCAGGTATTTGTAATCTGGATCATTTGTTATTAGTTCAATAAATTCATCATATTTCTTTTTGAAGTTTTTAATTGATACGAGCCTCTCAGCAATGTTACTTTTCAAACTGCTTTCAACTAAATCTACAGATTCTTTTAAAAATCCAAGACTGATCTTAAACAAGAAAAATGTATAGTTAGGCATTTCCTTAGAGTCACTTAAGTGGAAAATAAGTTTGTGCGTTTTTATTAAATCTTGAAGAGCAATTGCAAAGGATGTAATCCATAGATCATATTCTGAATTAGTATTAATAAAGTTTTCAAGTTTGAACTTGTGTTCAATTTTTTTATACTTCATTGATTCACCTGCTATTATTGAATTTCCGACGATTTCCTATAACGTTCCTATATTCACGACCAGCGAATGCTGGACCAAGGACGAATGTCCGCATTGTTAAATGAAGTTAATCTTCTCTCAAAATGCTACTTGAATTGTCAACTCTGTATGCTAATAGGCTAATTAAAATGATATAATCCATAGCTCTATCAGGATCATCGGTAATATTCCCATGTCCTCTTGGATTTCGAATTCCCATTACAACTCCCTCAAATAAGTGCATGATTCCTTCTTGTTCATCTAAATCAGTCTGATCTATCAAGTTATTAAATCCTAAAATCGGTTTATTTCTCGAAAAAACTGTTCTAACTAAGTTTGTTCCATCTAAGTCATGTCTTTTTGATTTTTCTTTAACATAATTAATCAATGATTTAGAAGCTTCGAATACAGCACTCGAAAAGTGACCATCTTTATATAAATTCAAACAAACATTAGAAATACGTGGATGCAAATTTAATCCATTGAACGTTTGAATTTTGATAGTATCAGGATCTTGTTCCAAATCAAATTTTTTCTCTGCCAATCTTTCTATCAAACCGTTTAACATACTAATTGCATGTTCAATCCCTAATTGAAATTTTGTTTGTTTTCCTAAAAATGAATCACCAATTACGTATGTTCCTTCCCAAATGGTATAGTGTTGATATTTAATAAACTCAGGCGAAAATTGACCATAAACTTCTCTTATTGTTTCTTTGATACTTTCCTCAACATTTTTAATTTTCGGGTCTGAGTAAACAGTCTCTTCTCTTAACTCTTCTACATCTTGAACTCTACGTTCTAATTTAGTGATTCCACGATCTATCTCTTTAATAGTAAATTGTTTTATTTGTACCGTCGTTTCTTCTGAATTTTTCCTTGTCATATTCTAAGCCTCCAACATCATATGTTTAGATTAATTTCGTTTAACGTTCCTGTATTCATGAACCCCAAAGGGGTTGTCTGCTGAAATTCCTCTTCGAAATCCTTCACGCAGACCAAGACTCCGAAGGAGCCGCTGCTTGAATATTATGTTATCCGATGTTGGCGCCTTCATTGAGGAATCTTTAAGTTAGTTATTGTAATTATTATTTATCTGTTTGTTCTGTTCCTTCTTCCACTAATTGCTTTCCTTACTCTGCCTCTCTTTCTGCCTCTTTTTCTAACATACCTTCTATTTTTAGCACTTTGAATTATATCTTCTTCTACCTGTTCAAAAGAATTCATTTGCAGAAAATCATTATTTGTAAACTCTACTTTTACTATAGGCTCCTCAACTTCTTGAATAAACTTGTTATATTCTTCCGATTCTCTAATTTCAGTAAATATAGGCCATTCCTTTAAGTTATCAACAGAAAGATCATTGGGCATAGATATTTTCAATAAATCAAAAAATTCTTCTTTTTCGTTTTTTAAAGCTAATAAAGAAAGTTGAAATTTTTTATTATAAGGACTAAAGTCTGCTTCTTCAATCTCTTTTTTCAAAATTTCATATTGTCCGCTCCTTTTCATACATAGCCAATAATTCACCTTGGACATTAATTTATCTTCTGCAGATATACTAATCTCATTGGAACAAAAATTATAAAGATTTGCAGCTAAACTCCAATCTTCATCTAACATTAATGTATAGCCTTCACCCATTATCTCATCTACACGTTCTTGTGATTTCTTCTCAGCTTTTCTCCACATTTCTAGTAAAATTAATATACCTACATTCTCAATAATTGAAATTGATTTATTTATATATTCTCTGTCTACATTAATTTTATCTCCCAAAGAAATATCTTTCCTCAAGTCAACATTTACATTTTTAAAATAGATAGAATTCACAATTCCATCATTATGTACAACAATATTTCTTCTTTGGAAAATTTCTGATATTAATTCTTTATTTTTTTGAAAATATGAAATTGTTATTTTAACTTTATCGGTTAAATATTTATACCACTTATCGAGACTTCCATACATAATACCTTCAACCTCTTGATCGATAAGATATTTTTCTGCATCTTCGAATGAACCTAATTTCCTTATATCTTCAAGACTTAATGTTTTATCCTTTATACTCATTATTTCAGGAAACTTTGTTATATGCGTGTGCAATACTCTTGAAATTAATAATTCGAAAAATACTATCAAATTTATTAATGAATTTTGATAGAGCATATTGATTTGTCCCTTTTGCAAATTTATCTCTTTCATTGCATTATTGAGCCCAACACCTGCCTTTCCTTTGATAGTAACACTAACACCTTTGGTAAGGTCATCTTCATCTTTTTTTACTACATTCACTTGGTCTTTAAAAATATTAATGCATTCTTTAATTTGTTTATCACTTAATTTATATTTATCAGGATTTAGTTGACTAAATGCAAATATCATTGGTAGTAAACCCATAGAGTTCTTTTTTATTACTTCTTCTTCTTTTTGTAATAGACTAGACTCCACTCCTGATACAAATGATCTTAAAGTTTTAATATTATTCATGTAATTTTTCAGGATCGATTTATACATTGAAATACCCCCATTTATCATTTAAAATAATTAGCGCCAATTTCTTATAACGTTCCTGTATTCACGACGTCCGACAAATGGCGGATGTGTCTGCTGAAATTACTTCCTTTAATTCTATCCAGCAGACCAAGACTCCGTAAGGAGTCGCCGCTTGAATACTATGTTATCGGATGTTCCTGTCCTCTTCGAATTAGCTTAATTACTTGGAGTTCTCTATTTTTTCTAATATGATTTTATTGGTATCTCTGACGATCCATATTTTCGATACCTCGTCATAAGTTGCAATATAATTAGGTAAACCAGACCCTGACAACTGGTTTGTTTCACTGGATAGCGATTGTTTGCTCCGTAGCAAAGACATAATATTATCTAGAGCTTCGCGCATTGCTTCATCCGATGATATTCCATTAAATTTAAAGTTGTAATGATCATCATTAATTTTCACTTCAAACCCAAATGTTATTTGCTTCTCCTCCACGCCATTTTTCGTTATCTTGTTATATTTTTTGTTTTTCACTCTTTTAAAAGTCCGTAATATTACGATTTTTATGCTGTCCCATGTTGCACTAGCAATAATACCTGAAACCAATCCCATAGCTAATGGAGAACTAACTAAAAATGAAAAAACATTAGAAAATTCATCAATCGAAGCATTAATTTGCCCACTTTTATCTAACGCTATAAATTGAATTCCATTCTCTTTCAAATCAGAGCTTATCAATAAAAGATCGCTTTCTTCAATAGACCCCGACACGTAAAACAAACCTAATTTATGTTCAGGTATAACTGTTTCTTTCATTTTGAGCCCTCCAAATAATATTTAATTACTTCACATGAATTTCCGATAACGTTCCTGTATTCACGACTCGACGCATGTCGAGTATCCGGCGACCGCCGGATCAAGGACGAATGTCCGCAGCGTGAATATTATGTTATGGGATGTTAATGCTCTTAATTTTTTATACTTCACGAATCCTTGATTCTAAATATGTTCCTACAAACCAAACACTTGCTGATGGAAGAATCCAAAATAAAAGAATTAACAAAATCATTGTAGCAGATGTAACATTGTATAAAATAAATCCTAGAATTAATTCCATAATTAATATCATAAAAGCATTTCCATGTTCCCTTAGGTGCTTATACGATTCTATGTATTCCTTCTTTGCATTAGCGTTACTCGCTCTTGCATAACTCAATTTTTTGTACATGAGAAATATACTTTTATGTCTAAGCTGAAAAGATATAATGTACGCTTGTAAAAAAAACATCAAAAATAAAATCCAAAATTTCAATTTCAAAAAAACATTATAGTCAACTTCAAAAAATAAAAACACAAAAATACCTATAACAATCAAAACAGACCAATATAAGATCACTTTCCACCATTTTTTAATAAAAGTTGTAGAAACTGCGACTTCACTCAATTGACGACTAAATATGCTAGTTCTAAATGCATGTAAAACCAGTATTGGAGAACTTGCTAAGTAACAAAATGCAAGTCCTATTAAAGCAAAAAGCCATAAGTGTGAGACATTAAACTCTTTAGTTCCGAAGTTAATCATACTAGAGAAAAAAGGATGAAGCAGACTTGACTTATTACTGGCTATAGCAATTACAACAATTGTCCCTACTATCGTACCAACAAAATATCTAACGAGATAAAATTCCCACCATCTTGGATTTGTAACATTCCCCATTTATATCTCCTCCGTTCTCTAAGTTAATTTCCCATAACGTTTCTGTATCCACGACGTCCCACCGACTTAAGGCTGCGCCAGCAGCCGAGCGCGATGCGCTTAGTCGGTGCGGATGTGTCCGCCTGATTCATCCCCTCTGCTAATCCCCTCCGGGCGGACCGAGGAGCAGCCAGGTTCCGATGCGTGGATATACTGTTATCAGATGCCATATGTCCTCCTCGATCTTACTTGTAACAAATATTCATTAAGTGCATTCTCTAATTGCTTATTCCTTCTATTCCCTAAGATTTTATAGTAATTAATAAGGCGCTCCCCATTTGAGGATAGTAAGTCGTGTAAAATTTTTGATCTATTCAGCTTTTGAATATTTACATTAGTAGATAACTTACTACTATTTTCAACTCGACCGTTTAAGATAGCCAACATTTTATTAATACCTGCGTTATTGGCCTTTTTACCATTTATATGTATCAAAAATTCGTTTCTTTTAATTTTTGTTCCGAAGTAATCTATATAATTCCGAAAAGCATTAATAGTTATTTCATCCATTTTTATCACGTCTTCAGCTAAGTAATCATCTCTGCCCCTAATATTTCTAATAATTCCCCCTTCAAGATTAACATCATTCCATGTTAAAGATTGAATGTGTTTTTGTTCAAATAATGCATGATATGCTAATGACCAGACTAATGGAGCTATTATACGTGCCTCAGAATCTCGATCATAAAATCTGTATTCAACTTTTTTACTAAAAATAAAATCAACATCTTCTAATGACATAAAATCTAACTCATCATTTACTGAACTAACGTAACTCTTTATTTCTCTTTTAATCTGTAAATAGTCATGAGGAGGAATCCGGTTAGTATGCAAATAATATTCAAGCAAATTAGATAAAGCTGCTTTTGCTGTTGCCCCTGTGCGTTTACTTAAGTAATCTGAGATCTTTAACCTATCAAATAAATCATTATAACTATCAAACATCGTGGAATTCTCAAAGTAGTTAGTAATGTAATATCTCAGATCACTTAAATAGTGTTTCCGAGTTTCATCTGATATCCCCTTATTCCTTAATTGTAAAAAAACTATAAAATCGCTTGTAATTGTGGACCACACCTTAACAATGAAACTCATCAATTCATCTCCTATGAAAGAATGTTTTTATTTGGTTGTAATATTTTAGTAATTGAATTTTATAGTATCACATACCAATGGGTTTGATAAGTCTCCACATATGGTTTCTGATAACGTCCCCGTATTCATGAACCCCAACGGGGTTGTCTGCTGAAATGCCTCTTCGAAATCCTTCTCGCAGACCCAGGCTCCATCGGAGCCGCTGCTTGAATATAATGTTATTGGACGGTCTTGCCTTCTTCGAATCTACTGCACATTTCTCTTCAATGTTTCTTCATGTATGTGTTTTTTGATCTTTCATGGTTCTCATTTTTTATGTCATTTCATTTTCATTGGTCTTCGTTCTCAATATGTCCTTGATCCTCAACCTCTTTTGATCTTTTGAATGTTACTTGACCTTTTTTAAATCCGATTTTTAAAATCGCTTTTGTCCTTCAATGTCATTTGATCTCTTCTTTAATCCTTTTTGTTAATCGATTTTTGACCTTTCAATTCTTTCATCCGATCAATTCAAGGTTTTTAATCCATTGCAAGTCTGTTCCAATAACATTATATCTACGAACTTCGTATATCCCTCTCATTTCAAACTCATATGCGAACTACATCTAATATAACCCAATTTGTTCCATCTGCGAAGTCGTCAACTGAGAAAAGCAGTCCCTCAACTGCTTCGCTTGTTAGTACTTACTAACAAGCGAACCTACAGTTACAACGGGACTGCTCTGACTTATTATAAAGCCTTACTGCCTCATACCTAAAATCTTACTCCCAACTCCTAAACCTTACTTGCCACCGACACTCCACACTACGCGTTCGCTCATGGCTTTATGCTGGGCGATCAAGCACAGCTCTGCTGCTTTGAACGCATGCTCCTGTGTCATTGCAGTCTCGGTACGATCCAGACAGTCGCGGATGAGCTGACCGAAGAATGGATAACCGACTTTGCCTTTGACATTGTATCTGAACTCACCCTCATGGTTAACCAGGTATACCTGATCCCCTTCCGGCTCGCGTGCAATGTCGATGTACTTGCGTAGCTCGATGTAACCGTCTGTTCCAAGAATCACGGTACGTCCATCGCCCCAAGTACCAAGACCGTCCGGTGTGAACCAGTCTACGCGGAAGTAGCCGGAAGCTCCGTTATCACCGATCAGGGAAGCTTCACCGAAATCCTCCAGTTCAGGGAACTGTGGATGATTAAAGTTGTTGACCCGACTGAAAGCTACCTGTGCATCACTGCACGACGCAAAGGTCAAGAACTGCTCAATTTGGTGGCTACCAATGTCACAGAGAATGCCGCCGTATTGCTGATGGTTGAAGAACCAATCTGGTCGTCCGCCCGCGTTCAAGCGGTGTGGGCCTGTACCCATAACTTGAACTACTTTGCCGATAGCTCCTTGTTCAATGAGCTGTCCCGCATAGATGGCACTTTCCACATGCAAGCGTTCACTGTAATACACCATGTATTTTTTGCCCGTACGCTTCACTTCTTCACGTGCCAAGTCTAATTGCTCCATCGTGGTGAACGGGGCTTTGTCTGTAAAATAATCTTTGCCTGCCGCCATCACTCTCATGCCGAGTGGCGCACGATCTGATGTTATAGCTGCGCTTGCTACCAGCAATACCTCTTCATCCGCAAGTACTTCCGCTTCCGATGCGGCGACCTGCGCCTGGGGGAACTGTTTACGGAATGCCTCCACCTTCGCCGGGTCCGGGTCATATACCCATTTGAGCGTAGCTCCAGCATCCAGCAAACCGCCAACCATACCATAGATATGTCCGTGATCTAACGCTACAGCTGCGATAGTGAACTCTCCCGGTTGACACACAACTTCTTTTGTCACACTTTTGGGTGCATAGAACATTCCGTCTTTCGCCATGTTATCCCATCCTTTTAAAAGTTATATTCATAAACGCATATAGATCAAGTTTGAAGTTCAGAGGTCATCGGAGTGTTCCGTGTAAATCCCCAGTTGAACTTATCTACATCATCATTTAAAGGTCTGACTCAGATCGGCAGGTTGACCGCCCGCATATGCTTTGTCTTTCTTCGTAGTTGAATTGGCGATACGCTCCTGCAAGTGCTCATAGAACAAGTCTTCATTGATCGGCAGATCGACCCAGTTATCCGTCCAAGTGGAGAGTAACATCGCATTGGATAACGTTAAGCCGTGAATACCATCCTGACCGGGAGCAATCAATGGTGCCCCTGTTCGAATCGCATCAGCCCAGTTGCGGATTAACCCTGGATGACCTGTCTCAATGCCTGTAATTGGCACATCGCATTTCCAGCATTCCGGCTGTCCGAATCCGCCGGTAAAACGTTGATTGAACTCTGGCTCCGATTCACGCAAGCGCCAGAAGGTGAGTTGTCCGTCTTCGATGACGATCTTACCGCGGTCGCCGCTAACCTCAAAGCGGTTGGTTCCTGGTGCTTCACCCGTGGTGGTTACAAACACACCGGTCGCTCCATTTTCATATTCGACATAAGCAGTCACGTCATCTTCCACTTCTATGTTCCGGTATTTGCCGAAGGCGCAGAAGGCACGCATACGCACCGGCATCATGCCAATCGTCCATTGCCACAAGTCCAGCTGATGCGGGTCTTGGTTAATCAACACACCGCCTCCTTCGCCTGCCCATGTTGCACGCCAGCCGCCGGAATCATAGTAACTCTGAGAACGATACCAGTTCGTAATAATCCAGTTGGTACGCCGCACCTCACCAAGCTCACCTGAGGCAATCAGGTCACGCAGCTTAATGTACAGCGGATTCGTCCGTTGATTGTACATGATGGAGAACACTTTACCGCTTGCCGCAGCAGCTTCGTTCATCTCCCGTACCTGTTTTGTATACACACCTGCTGGTTTTTCGATCATCACATGCAGGCCATGCCGGAATGCCTGGATCGCTTGTTCGGGATGATCGTAGTGTGGCGTGGCAACAATGACGGCATCAATTGTTCCCGAAGACATCATCTGCTCAGCATCCTGCCAATACGTTACGGTAGACGGAAGGTTACTCGTTACCCAGCTCTCCATCTCTTTTCTCACATCACATACAGCTACTAATTCTGCACCCGGTACTTCTCCAGCCACCAATGTTCTGGCATGTGATGCCCCCATATTTCCAATTCCAATGACCGCTACTCGAACGATACTCATGCTTGCTCCTCCTCGTTTACGCGACGCTCAATTTCAGCAAAAACGTCTGCAAAATGCTGTAACATCGCTCTGGAATCCAAAGTTCCGCTAAAATCTTCGATGCCATAATAACCGTCATAGCCAACCGCTCTCAGATCACGTACCATCTGCACCCAGTCCACCATACCTTCCGTCAGCGGAGCCCAGTGGCATTCCCACAACGTGGTTAGCGATTGTTCAGAGCTGCCGCTTCCAACCAACGATCTCGCATCTGATGTGTCCCCGGAATTCTTCTTGTACCACCCTGCATTTTTCACATGCACATGGGCGAGATACGGACCAAGCAGTTCAAGTCCCATCCGATGATTTTCATACCCTTCGTGCACCATGTTGCCCGGATCATAGAGTACCCCGACATGCTCCGGGTCAAGAGATTGTACAAGACGATAGGCTAGAGAAGCCGTTGGCGCAATCGTTTGATGATGCGTTTCAATGACAGCCTTAACGTTATACTGTTTCGCTATATCCTGAACTTCGTTTAGATAAAGAACGGCCTTCCCGTATAACTCGGGATAAGCTGTACTCCGGTCATAACCCGGAACACCCACACGCATCATAGAAGCGCCAAGTGTAGATGCGGCCTGGAATGCTTGCTCGGTTGCAACCATGTCTCCACAATTGAGATATGGCACAAGTGCAATAGATTTTCTATCATGAACCTCAGCTGCTTCCCGAAAAACAGGAACTTGTTCCTGCCACCTATCCGGATCGATGGAGCACCGATTATTTCGCCAGAACGAAGGTTGTTCAGACAACGCATCCTCCGGTATTCCGCGATATCTCCACTCGATTCCAGCGATACCCGCTGCCGCCGCTGCAGAAGCCAGCTCGTTAGCATCTAGGTCAGGGACAGCAACGGTGAATATGGACAGTTTCATGTTCTTGAACCTCCCCTTTATGTAAACGCATTCATTTCATGTCGTAAACGCATTGTATCACTCTCTCGATCACTGCCATAGAGCATAACGCAAACAGATGAATGACAGATAACAAACCGCACATATTCCCCATTCAGAGATAACGTTTCAAGTCAAAATCATTCTCCAAAAACAAAAAGGTGTCTCTAAATCAGAAATGACTTCTGTTCAGAGACACCTTTTATATGGAATGTTGTTCTATCGTTGTCCAAGCCAACTTGTCCATAAAAACACGATCTATTCACGATCAAAAAAAACATGTTCGGCCTGCAATTTCCCATCTTCAGCCGTCATGATTCCAAACGAAAATCGCTTCTGGAATCGGCGGTCCGTGGGTGAACCCGGATTAAATACAAGTAAACCATCTACGGTATGCATCACCGGAATATGGGAATGTCCATAGACTACCGCATCCAATTGCTCTCCAGCAAAGGTCTGAATGGCGTTCTGCTCTGTTCCGTTTGATCCACGATGACCATGCACAAGTCCAAGCCGTAATCCTTCCGCTTCAACAATTCGGGAGAAACCCAGCTTCTCCCCAATCTCGGATGGGTCCGTGTTACCAGCTACACCTTCGACCGGAGCGTAATGGCTTAGCAACTCATACACACTCCAATCTGACCAGTCCCCTGCATGGAGAATGAGATCTGCGCTAGTCAATGCGTCAACCAATGGTGCTGGTAACGTTTTTGCTTTTTTGGGTAGATGCGTGTCGGAGATAACAATGATTTTCATGTGATTACCGCCTTCCCTTAGTTCGACTTCTGATTCGCCTCTAATTGTGGAGCCTGGATCCGCTCGGTACTGGTACGCTCCATATCTTCAAGCGTAATCGTTGCAAAGAACTGCTCCACTTTAGATTCAGCAATCTGATACAGATTGGTCAGCAGTCCATCCATCTGCATGCCCACCTCGCAATTGGGATTGCAACTTCCATGGATCGGGAACAATGGCCCTTCATCCTTGGCTGCCTCATAAACCATGGCAAGTGTAATTTCACTCGCTGGCTTTGCCAAATAAAACCCTCGAGTGCCTGGTGAAGAATTGACTAATCCTGCCTTTTTCAGCCCTCCCAGTATACGTCTGACAACGACAGGATTGGTATTTACGCTGCCCGCAATTTCAGCAGACGTGATTCGTTCAGGAGCGCTGAGAGACAGTAACAACAAACAATGCACACTGACCGAAAAATGAGTACTCATGATTAACCACCTTTTTTAATATAATCCCGGATGTTCCAGCCTTATTCCGTAAACAGATCCTTTTCAGGACGTGCTCTGACTTTAAGTTGTCGCACAGTATACTCCAATTGCTTCACGATGTCATCCAGTTGTTTGCGATCAATCTTATTCGGGTCTTCGACAGGTTTGACCGAATTTTTGAGGTCACGAATGGTCAACTGTTGCTCCTGCCATTTATCCATTAAATCCGCAATATTCGCATAAAAGCGCTCGTAATCCTTAATCACCAGATCCAGGTATGCGTCTACCTCGTCCGGGTCATAACCACGAAGTTTATAATTGAACTGTTTCTCATGAATTGATAAAGCATCCAGCTGTACACCCAGTTGTTTGAACAATTGTCTCTGTTTGTCCAATCTTCGTTTCATATGTTCATCCATCTTGACAACCCTCCATTATAGCCGAGCAGCGGTTCCATTCATCCGAAAAGAACACACGGCAATTTCTCTCTCTATTTTTTATAACACATAATGCATCAGATATAAAACGAAACCGCCCTCTCATGCGCAAAATGATTGCTTCACTTGCTTTTCGGGTAAGAAGTCACTACAACCCCTCAAACGGGAAAGGAGCATGTCCTTATGAGTACATTAACCCAAGAACAACGTAAAGAATTACAGCAAGCCCTGCTGGAACAGCGTGAGGATCTGCAACGTCATTTTGAATCCAGCATGGAGGATGGTGCACCAGCAGAGTCTTTAAAAGATTCTACTGGCGAACTCTCCTCTTACGATAATCACCCGGCAGATGCGGGAACAGAAACGTTTGAACGTAGCCGTGACCTCGCAATCGACGATACACTAACCGAAGAGTTTAATCAGGTCAATGAAGCCCTCGAACGTATGGATGAGGGTAGATATGGAACCTGTGTAACATGTGGCAAAGAAATCCCTTTTGAACGGCTGCAAGCTATACCTTATACCGCCTATTGCATCGATGATACTCCGAGCAGAGACGTAAGTAATGATCGCCCTGTTGAGGAAGAGGTCATGACGATGCCACCGAGTGGTGCCGGGGAAGTGAGACAGCGTAACGCAGGCAAGTTTGACCATGCCGAAGCATGGGAAGCTGTTGAGGACTATGGTACATCCAATTCCCCCGCAATGGCCGCCAAACGAGATGTGAAGGATTACGACGAGAACATGTAAAGTAACTTCGACTCGGATGGAATCAGCCCTATCGCATTATGATAATAAAAAGCCGCCATTGGCGGCTTTTTTGCTGTAACTCCATGCTACCCGATTGTTCTCTCTTCCTAAAATGAATGAATCGACTATCATACGTCTACATTTGGTCCGTCCTGCGCCTTACACTACAAAGAACTATCATGTTTCATTTCGATCTTGATCAGCTATTCATCTGTAGAATCAAAGGCCTTAGGTTCTGAGACTTTCCGTTTGGCAGCAGGTTTCGATTTCTTCGCCGTACTTGATGTTTCGGATGTTTTCGATGCCTTTGAGGGTGCCTTTGTAGATGCATTGGAAGCAGACTCTATTTCTTTTTCTTTTTTCTGCTCAGCCGAAACTGCCTTTTTCTTCTTAATTCCAGAATCAGAATGCGACGCAACCTGTGCCTCTTTGGACAGCGCCGTGAACAGCTGAAAAACCTGATGGTCTGATTTCTGTTCATCCTTGGTTAAATACGGTTTGCACAGCTCTACAATCTGCTGATATAGCTCCTCTACTTCATCCGCCGTAGCGTAGAGCGTCATATCCGAGATAAAACGTTTCTCCTGTCGATCATGCTCTGCATGATTCATAAAGCGCTGTCTGCTCTGTTCGAACATTTCGTTCAGCAACTTTAGCGTTTCGGAGCGAAAAACCTGCTTCAGCGGCGAATTTTCATCCTCTTCATCCTTGTGACGAAGGTGGATTTCACCCGAGAAGGGCTCGTAATATTTTGCGATAATGCCGTTGATTTCCCGAGTGGATACCATGGTTAGAAGACCGATTTTCTCCAGTTTTTTCACATGATAATGCACCTTCGCAGGCACTTCTCCCATCAGATCTGCAATTTCCTTCACGGTGGAAGGTCTGCCCTGGCGGTTAAACATATTCATAATCTGTATCCGGTATGGATCAGAATATATTTTGATCTCTTCAATTGTTGAGAGCACTTTATGTTGCTGCATATCCGAGTCCTCATTTCCGGGGTACCTGCCTGCCCTTCGTTCCCTATATTATACCGTTCAGACAGGACTTCGGTCAAAAGGACGTACACTTACATCTCCCGCCGAAAACTTTTGCTGGTAAGAAGTAATATCGCAGACAACCCCAGTAATACGCCAAATACAATGAACAGGATCGGCATTGAAAACCAATCGGCCAGAACACCGGACAGAAGGCTACCGAGTGGTGAAACACTTAGGACCAGCATACTTTGCAGCGCAGACACTCTTCCGAGCATATGACCTGGGGTTACTTCCATCAGATATGAAACGAGCGGCGTTGTAGCAAGCGGTATACCTAAACCCATAAGCAGACAGAACACACCTGCCGTTGGAAGCTGGAATGACGTCATATAAGCCGGAAGTGCAGTCATGGCGTATCCGCAACCAAGCATAACAATGCCGGTGATAACCAGCACGCTTTTACGGTAACGCGTCCCTTGTTGTGACATCCACAGACCCCCAAGCACGATCCCTCCAACTAAAAGCCCACTAAGCAGACTTAATCCCCAAGCACCTGCTTGCAGTGTTTCCATCACGTAAGGTGTACGTAGCACATTAAATGGCATCAGGCAGAAGTTAACCCAAGCGAATAACACGGAAGAGACAAATAACAAGGCATGTTTACGTAGAAAATGAAAAGCTTCCGCCATCTCGGAGATCAGACTCTTGGCGCCAGATGACACTGCTCGCGGTGACATCCATTCTGGATAGTCCACCCGGCTCATCAAGATTGCGCTTAGTGCAAACAACGCGGCGTCAATCCAGATAGTCCACGCGATACCCACGGTTGCAATTAAAGCGCCTGCCGCGGCTAGCCCCGCCAGTTCAGCCAATCGAGTCGCTGAAGAGGTCATCGCGTTACCAGAAAGCAACATGGACTGAGGCAATAACCTGGGAACGCTGGACACCTCGGCAGGTGACGTGAAACATTCCAGCAAGGAGTTTAGAACCGTGAATACAAATAAATGCCACACCTCAAGTTGCCCCAGGGCGAATAAAAGTGCTGTGAGTCCAACCATCACTCCGCGTCCGGTATTCGTCATGACGATGACTTTTTTCGGAGATAATCGATCCACCAATGCCCCAGCGAATAGCCCAAACACAATATTCGGTAAAAAGTTAACGGCTAGAAGTGTGCCCATCAGTACCTTGGAGCCGGTTAAAATATACACCATCCAGCTATACGCAATCGAATCGATGGAATCCCCAAAGCGGGACACCATCTTACTCAACATAAATTGCATATATGGCCTGATTCGAATTAATTCTCCCAAACCTTGTTTCCCCGCCACAGCACCCTCGTTCATCACTGTTCCACTCCTTAACGTTAAAATATTTTTCATGTTAATATTATTTTAACGAAGTTTATGCAAAAATCAATACAAACGTGAAAATATTTTTAACGTCATTCCTTAAGGATGTTTTTAACGTTGAATATCTAAACAAATATTAAGCTTAACTCTCCATCCCGAATGGCCCTTGCATAACCACACAAAAAAAGACTCTCATCGTCATCGATGGAGTCCTGTATCATGCCTGATTTTAAAATTTCCAGCCTAAAGGTTAAAGTCCGGAGGTCATTGCACTACAGCTGTAGCAGTTGTTTAAATCGGACTACGATCCACCAGCACCCGCTGACGCTTGCGCGCAGATTCCAAACAGGCATCAATCACACGCATGTTCAAAATGGTGTTGTCCGGACCGAATGGCAACGCCTCTCCCTCAAGAGCTGCCATTGCAAATGTTTCGACCTGAAGCACATAGGAGTTGGATACCGAAACTCGTTCCTCCCGGCTGACGGAATCCGTATGAATGATGATCTGAGGCGGAATATCACTATTCTCCCAGCCGAACACTTTAGGCAGCTCAATACGTCCTTCCGTTCCGAGAATCTCCATCTCAGCCCGTCCTGACGCCCACATGCCGCAATCAAAGGTCAGAGCCACTGCGTTCGGAAACTCAATCAGCCCTGAAGCCATCATATCCACACCATCATGTTCCTCTGAGAATAAGGCATGAACCGTAACGGCTTCCGGCTCTTGTCTCAGATACATCCGAGCAGCAGAAATGGGATATACACCGAGGTCAAAAATAGAACCCCCACCCATGTGTTTTTTGAATCTCACATTGTCTTTGTCATCTGCGGTATTACATGTAAAATTACCATGAATCGCTCTGACCGTGCCGATCTCGCCACTCTCGATAATCTCCTGCACTCGTCTGTGCTTCGGATGATATCGATACATAATAGCTTCTGAGAACAATACCCCGTGACGTTCACATGCCTCAATCATCTCTATCGATTCCTTTGCATTCAGCGCGGCAGGTTTTTCACAAAGCACATGTTTTCCTGCCTCGGCAGCTTTAATCGTCCACTCTCGATGCAAATGGTTTGGCAACGGGATATAGACGGCCTGGATATCCGGATCAGCAATAAGTTCCTCATAACTGCCATAGGATCTGACAATGTCCATCTCTTCAGCCAGAGCTTCAGCCTTTTCCTTGGAACGGCTGGCAATCGCCAGTACTTCTCCCCGTTCGGACTGCTGAATTGCAGGAATAATAGCATTTTTGGCAATCGTTGAAGTACCCAGTACACCCCACTGCAGAGGTCTGTTCATGCTCATCTTCCTTTCGTACCGTAATTATCCGCTTCTGCCTTGTGCAAAATGCCAAGACAACGATCCAGATCGGCTTTCACCTGTTTCTTGTACAACTCTGCTTTGGCCGCCCCATCATCAGTGAAGTGATAAAGAACAATTTCCTGGAAATCAACTTTGGGGTCGTTTCCCTTTAATTTTTTGGTTCGATAAAAGATGCCCTGTTGCACCAGCTCATGTAATGCCCGATATACTTCACTTTGGGGTGGTACATATCCGTAATCTTTGAATTCCTGCTTCATCGCTTCCAGCATCTCGTAACCATAACCTCTATGTTGCTCCACCATCGTGATCAGATAAACTTTGATAAATGCCCGTTGTGCAATCATAAAAGCCATGCGCTTTCCCTCCTGTCAGAACTTGTCTATCTCTCATTATAAAACATATGTTCTGATCCTGCCATCTTGATCCTGATTCCACTCTTGTAACGTGTTGTTATGGTGAGTAAGCAGGATCAAGAGATTGGATATTGGAGGGCTGATGTAAGAAAGCACAGCTTTTATTATTGTGAATTTTTCATATGATGAAATAATCATTTTTGGACCGGAACAGGTGTTTTATTGGCTTGGGTGTGTTTCGGTACAACGCCTACGATCCATTTTCCCCATCTAAAACGCGAGATCACCCAAGTCAGCACACAAGATGCGGTCAGTGCTACAATCCAAGTGACAATCGTGCGTATCGCAGGATTCCAGCCCCACGCCACGTACAACCATTCGTCTGGAATGTAACTGTAACGCAGTACCAGCATGTGCATCAAATATCCTCCATACGACATACCGCCAATCCATCCTAGCCAGTAAAGAAAACGATGGTGATGAAGCTTACTGGCTAATTGGTACATGACCATGATGGAAGCAATCAGGAACAAAATCATATCCGGCCTGATCAGGCTGACGGTATAAAAACGGATTTGAATTCCTTCGGGTTTCTGAAACTCCAGCATTAATAGATACATAAACCGTAGACCCAAGATTATAAACACCAACCAGTAGACCCAGCGCAACCGATTAATCCATTCTTTCCAGCGCTGTACCGAAAGTCCTGCCGCAGCACCAAGTACAAAATAAAAAAAGAAATAGATGAAATTACGGTCTGCATAGGTTGTAAAAGCATCTGTCAGCACGGGGATTTGCATTCGCTCCATCCATCCGGCAATATTCCTTAATTGATCGGATAGAACCAGAAATAAGACGCCTGAACCCAGCAGTGCGAGCATTCGCCCCTTGGCTTGGTAACGATGAACCACGTACCGAATACCACGCAAAAATAACGGGAAAAACACGTAAAACTGAATGAGCATAATGATGTACCAGAAATGTGAAGCCGTCTTACCCGTCACGAGCTTCAGAGCGAGGTCCGGAATGTCCTGCCAGCCGAATGTTGCCCAGTTACGCGGGGCAAGTATAAAATAAATAAGAGACCAGACCACATAAGGCAAGATGACATCCATGACTCTTTTTCGCATAAACTGGCCGTAATGGAGCTTATCACCTGTGTTGTAGAACAGCACCATCCCGGTTATAAATATAAAAAGTGGCACAGCAAACTTCGCTAACATCAGTAGCAAGGCCAGCACGACGCCGTCCTGAAGTCCAGCCTGCGGAACCAACGAATAATGAGCAATTGAATGCTGTAGTACAACCGCTGCAAAGGCCAGGCCTCGTAATGTTTCGATTTCAGTAATTCGTTCTTTGCGAGGCAAATCACTCAACCTACCTTTCTTAATTCTTGCAATATCAAATAAAAAACGATAACCATCCATTGGAGGTATGTAAAACGAATGTCTGACAAATCATCCAGAATCCCTGAATCCAAAACGGTTCAACAACACTTGGCTAACGAACGTACATTTCTCGCCTGGGTGCGCACAGGCATTGCAATGGCCGGGATCGGCTTCCTTGCCGCCGGTTTCGGTTTTCATTCAACCACCTATGACCGCATTGCCCATCTTGCTGCCATCATCACGGGAATCACTTCTCTCTTTGGCGGCATTGCCGTCATTGGTTGTTCAGCCATTGCTTACCACCGTAAACGCACACAGATTAATGAGCAGACCTTCCAAGCCACTACCGGACTTATCACCTTTCTCAGTCTCCTGTTGCTTGTGATTGGCCTCGCGCTTGCGGTGTTGCTGTATGTATTGTTATTCCCTGCCTGACATAGCCGAATCCCCTATGAGGACAAAAACCGCTCTCCTCAGCGGAGACCGGCTTCAGTCTGTTTTATCGTTCACATGCATCATTGCTATTTCAAGTCTCTAACCCGAATGAGCCCGCATGTGTTCTGTGGCGTTCAGTCTTTACAAAAAGGTGTTGTTGCCGAAACGAGCAGCTTTGGTCTGCGCTTCCATCCGGCGTTCTTCCATATCAAGATCTGGACGGGCATCAGCAGTATTCACATCTTCACCATGCACAGGATCGATGTTGGAATGAGTCTGACGGTTAAGGTTAAACACATCGTATACCGCGCTATCCCGATCCGATGAGTCTACGAGCAACAAAATTTTACCATGCTGCACATACTCCTCATATTGTCTCGCATCCTCTTCTGGAATACCCAGTCCTACAAGTCCGCCAACCAATCCTCCGGCTCCTGCACCTACAGCTGCACCTGTAAATGCTGCGGCAATAGGTCCTGCAGCCAGAATCGGGCCGATCCCCGGAATAGCCAGTGCACCAATGCCAGCAAGCAAACCTGCTACACCTCCAAGCACACCACCTGTGGCTGCACCTGCTGCTACACCCTCTGGCGCTTTTGTGCCTGTCTCTTCCCGAATAGCCTTCAGCTCATCTCTGTCCTGCGTTACGACAGATATCTCATCCGATGTAAATCCTTCGGCTTTCAAACTTTCAATAGCATCGGATGCCTCACGCTCTGTATTAAACACACCTACGATTTTCTTCTTCATAGTGAATACCTCCTCATGGATTTGAGTGGTTCGCTATGTTATTACCCGTCATTCTCTCTTTCAAACGTCTCTGGGCTAATGATCATATGCATAAATACTAATTTGAGCCAAAAGACCGAATACCTTTGGAGACAAAAAATGACGAGATCATCCATAGAAAAAAACTGAAACAGCGATACTGCGTGGATGTTTCCGCTCAAAATGAAATTTGCGTCTGGTGCATATGCTTCGCGACGAGAGAAGCATACAAGACAAAGCGAAAATACAGCGTTCCTTAGGGTTATTCTGTCATCAGACTGTAGGTATAGACATGTTCAGTTTGACTTCTGTAGATTATGAACAACCTGATTATCAGGTTGTTCGCGGTTTCGCACGATTCGTTGCGATCGCTTCAAGCGGATTATCCGGCCAGTAATGTTTCGGATATCGCCCTTTTAAATCTTTCTTCACTTCAAAATAGGTCTCACGCCAGAAATTAGCCAAATCTCTTGTAACCTGCACAGGACGTTGCGCCGGAGATAATAGATGTAGCGTGACCGGAACGCGACCGCCCCCGATGTGAGGGGTCTCTTGCTGTCCAAACATCTCTTGTAATCGAACAGCCAGGATTGGATCTTCCGGATTGCTGTAATCCACAGGAATCCGAGAACCACTCGGAACCTGAATGTGGGTAGGCGCCTCTTCATCTAGCTGTTGCCGCTGCGCCCAGCTAAGTCCGCCTAAAAGTACATCATGCATGGACAGTTTCTTCAGATCAGCGGCCGAGCGCATTCCTGCCAGATAAGGTGCAAGCTGTTCCTGCAACTCATCCGTCAGATGATTCTCGATCAGATCAGGCCAGTCTGGCATGTGCAGATGCAGAAAACGCATGCGCTCCGCAAGTTGGCGCGATGTTTTACTCCACGGCAGGATGTCCAACCCTTCCAGTCGTATCCCTGACAATAGTGCTTCCAGCACCTGATCTTCCGGTGGCTGTGCAATCATGCTTTCCTTGATCATTATTGCTCCGATGCGCTGCCGCTTATGTGCCCGCACACTTCTAGTCGTGCGATCCCAAGCCACCAGCACCTCCTCGTGCAATAGATGCTGCGCGGCACGCAGCATCGCCTGCTCCTGCACTGGCGCAGCCAGCAGGATACGCGCATCTGCGCCCTGGTCGTCGGCCTCGGCTGCGACCAGATAGGCGGAACGGCTCAGCGACTCTGCCCCCGCGAGCCGTACCCCTCGGCCGCTGCTCAGCAGATAGCGGCCATCCTCGCGGCGTTGCCCGATCCGGTCCGGATACGCAAAGGACAGCAGCAACCCGCAGCTGTCCTCATCCGGCCGCACCGGATCGGCCGCCGCGTTGCCGAGCGCCGAGCATAGCTGGCGGCTCTCCTGCAACATGCGCCGCACGGCAGCACCGTCTGCGCCAGCCGCCGCCGCTGGCGGCCCCCCGCTGCTGCCTGCGGCCAGCAGCGCTTCTACGCGCGGGCGCAAGTCCGTGCCCGCGCCGCCAGCACTTGCGCTGCTGCTGCGGAGGCCTGCCGGCTCCTGCAGCAGCGCCGCCAGCGTGCTGGCGTAGCTGGCCAGCCCAAGCTCCGCCGCGCGGAGCAACATGCTGGCCAGCCGCGGATGAACGCCAAGCGTGTTCATCCGCCGCCCAAAGGGCGTGAGGCGGCCTGCGTCGTCCAGGCCGCCCAGCTGGCGCAGCAGCGCCTGTGCCTGAGCGTAAGCCGCATCAGGCGGGGTGTCCAGCCAGCTAAGCTCAGCTGGGGACTGGACACCCCACGCGGCAAGCTCCAGCGCCAGCGGCGCAAGATCCGCGGAGGTGATCTCCGGGCGTGTTGCTTCAGGCAACGCGCCATGAGCCTCCTCGCTCCATAGCCGGTAACACACCCCCGGGGCAATACGCCCCGCACGTCCTCGTCGCTGGTCGGCGGACGCCTTGGAGACCGGCTGTGTGACAAGCCGGCTCATACCCGTCCTTGGCGAGAAAGCCGACGCCCGGCTGAGTCCTGCATCCACGACCACTTTTACACCCGGAAGAGTCAGACTCGACTCCGCAATGGAAGTGGATAGCACAACCTTGCGCCAGCCACCCGCCGCAGGCCGGATTGCTTCATCCTGCTTCTCGGCAGACATACTGCCATACAGCGTATGTACAAGGACCTGCGGAGGAAGAGATGCTTGCAACAGTTCCCTTTCCGTACGATGAATCTCTCTCGCTCCGGGAAGAAAAACCAAAACGTCCCCTTGTTCTTCACTCAATGCCCGAATAATGGTACGAGCCGTCCAGCTCTCGATTTCAACTGCGGCAGGTTTCCCGGCATATTTCGTTTCCACCGGAAACGTACGGCCTTTACAATGCACAACTTGTGTATCTTCGCCCAGCATACGACAGACCGGTTCTGGGTCAAGCGTTGCCGACATGACCAGCAGCTTCAGATCCGGCCGCAACATGGCCCGCGATTCCAGCGCCAAAGCCAGTCCCAGATCCCCGTGCAGGTGCCTTTCATGAAACTCGTCAAAAATGATCATTGCCGTATCTTCAAGTCCCTGATCCTGCTGTAGCATACGTGTTAATACACCCTCAGTGACCACTTCGATTCGTGTAGCCGGGCTTACCCGGGTATCCATTCGTACGCGGTATCCGACCGTTTGTCCTGCCTTTTCACCCAGCGTTGCTGCCATTCTCGACGCGGCTGAACGAGCAGCGAGTCTCCGCGGCTCCAGCATAATGATTTTTTTGCCATCCAGCCAAGGCTGTTCAAGCATCGCCAGCGGCACAACCGTTGTTTTTCCGGCGCCCGGTTCAGCAATCAAAACACCTGTATCCTGGTCACGGAACAGCTGCTGTACCTGCGGAATAATCGCTTGTATTGGTAAATCAGTGTACATATCATCGCTCCTAATGCATATCTTACCGTTTCGATATCATTCTATAAGCTCACTATTCGAATGTTAGCATTATAACAAAAAAAGCCGTCCCGAAGGAACGACTATATGACATCCATAACTTATGGATATTACCCAAACTCATTCAATTATCTAACATTCAGCTTGTGGGCTAATCATCTACGAATAACGGTTACTGTCTTATCCGGTTACGTCCCCATCGTTTACCCGATCAGCTCAGCAGAGACTCCGCACCATCGATCACAATCTCGGCTCCAGTAATATGTTTGGATGCGCCCGAAGCGAGGAAGCTAACCAGATCCGCAACGTGCTCTGGCTGCCCTGGTCCATCCGCGAGTGGCTGCTGTCCTTCCGGGAATTCCATCGGGATGATAATGTCCTGAAGGTCATCTGTTTTGATCGTACTTTGATCAATATTGGTAGCAATCGCACCTGGACAGATTACGTTGACTCTGATCTTGAATTTCGCCAGCTCCAAAGCCGCCATCTTGGCAAAAGCAACCTGTCCTGCCTTTGACGTACTGTACGCCGACATACCGAAGCTGGAGAAACGCTGATTCCCATTGATCGAGCTCGTAATAATAATGCTACCGCCGCCGCGTTTTTTCAGATGTGGGAGAGCATATTTTACAGTAAAAAATGTACCGTTCAAGTTCGTCGTAATAATCTGTTGCCAGTCCTGTACCTGAATTTCCTCGATTGGAGCAGACACCCCGTTAATGCCCGCATTAGCAAAAACGATATCCAGTCCTCCAAACAATTCCACCGTTTCCAGTACAGCCTTTTCAACCCGTGCCGGATCGGAAATGTCCACATCGAATGCTCGTGCAGCCCCTTCATGGTTCGCATTAATCTCCGCTTCTGTCTTTGAAATCCGATCATTCACCAGATCGAACAACGCTACATGCGCCCCTTCATTCGCCAGCTTGAGTGCCGTGGCCTTGCCGATTCCCGAGCCAGCTCCTGTAATGATAGCCACCTTACCTTGAAATGGTGATCTGCTGCTGTGTTGTGTCATAGCCCAACCACTCCTTCGTCTTGGAAATTATGTAAAGATTTAATCTGATTTTATTTTCAATCAATTCTTCACAAGATTACCCAAAACCAGCAGCTTTTAAATCAACACTCGTAACTTTTTTCATTTTCAGGCAGTTACATACACTGACGATCTGCACCAGCCACACGCAGATCTATCTCAGAAAACGATCCTCGTTACAGGGCGTGTTCACCACTCCAGTTCGATGAAAGCGGCATCATCCTCAAGTCCGCCGGTATGGGCGGCATCCAGCAACACTTGAATATGTTCATCCGGGATGTATGTACCAATGGCATCGAGATCATTCAGTCCGTCTGTATACAGTTGAAGGCGAAATGATTCACTTCCTGAACCTTTCATTTCGAAAACATGGGGTCTCCCCCCTATGGAGCCTTCTCGTGTAGACCAACGCTCATTGGTCTTGCAATGTGTTTGGAATTGTTCCGACTGCTCCTGTCCATTACGCCAGAGCCGGATTCTGGAATCTCCTTGCCATGCCAACCATACTCGGCTCTTCCGTCTTCCAGATGTGAGTTCAATGCGTCCGCATACATACATGGCCTGACTTCCTTGGCTTCGCTTTTCCATCAATACCTCCCGTAGCAGAAGAGGCGAGGTATCCAAGGGCTGTAGTTGTTCTAACTGTTCAGATGCGGAACCCGTCAGACTTTGCAGAAACTGTTCGACCCCTTCAGCGGTTAATGATGACGTCGTTTCCAGCCATTCCAGTAGCGCACTACCGAGAAAACGCGCAGCAAAATCACCCAGATAACTCATGCCAACTCCATCACACAATACAAAATGACAGACATTACCTTGCATGCGAATCGCAACAAAGTCTTGCCCTGCGTCACCCTGGTTCACGGTTTCGGCTGCACGTCCATATCCGTATCTGCATTTCAGCTTGCCTTGGTAACGAGTTAACGGCTGTTCCCCAGTCTGAATGCTTACATAGCGAAAATTATCCTGTTGCTGCTTCGCATGTCCCCCTCGATCACTGGCAGACAATGTTGCCATACGCATTGCTCGCATGATTCCCCTCCTATCTTACAGGTGTTGCAGCAGACATCTGGAATCCAATGGATACCAGTTCTGCACAAGTACCAGGCAACATCATGAGTGCGCCTGGTGCTAGCAAATAATCTGCCTCCACCAACATTTCGCGATAGCTTTCAGGCAGCACGGATGACATATTACGCAACTTCTCCCCATGCTCGTCTTGCAGGTTTGTCTCTGGTGAGATCCCCTTCCAGCGTCTAGGCTCTGCAATCGGAGCTTCCAGCAGATGATCACTTATAAATATATTTTCAACCAAAACATTGCCATCCGGCACACTCATGCCCATAATGCGCTTGGCGATCGGCTCCGGGTCTTCTCCAGTCGCAACACCATCGGTCATATGACATACGAGTGGCGCAGGGCAGTCCTGCATGTTAGGTATTTCTGCTTGCAAAATTTTCTCTGCCTGCAAAAATGCTTTTGCGGAGTCTGAGAAACGTCGAGGTGTCAAATCAGGCAACGAACCTACAGCCGCAACCTCATCGATTCCTTTAATCCCGTTTAATACATCATATACATCGTCACTGTAGGCCAAAATAGCAATTCGGTAACGCGGCGTCAGCCGATTTCCTTTGGTTGAACGAAATACCATCTGCCGGATCGCCAAAGATAAAGCATCATAAACGATGTCAATCCGGCGACGATTGTCCAGAACCATATTCATGGAGGCGCTAATATCAATTAAATAAATAATAAGTGCAGGTGTACGTTGCGATGCTTGAATTGTGTAGTTCATCTAGAGTGTGTCACCTCTATTATTTAATATAAATTTATAAGTCTGGCAGTGAGTACTTGGAATTACTCAAAAATTTGTTGATCGCACTCATTCGTGCCGCCACTTTACCTACACCTTTAAAATACGAAGCGTCCGTATTATATAGGTTTTTGAAATCGCGAGCATACGAAAGAGCGCTGTCCGTTTTTCTTCCTATTTGTGCATTGTACGCCTTGTTATAGCTTGCAATCAGTGTCACGACATTTTGAGCCCGTCTTTTCTTAAGAGCTTCTTTCTGAGCCAACTCTTGCTTACGTTTGGCTTCGGCAGCAGCCTTCTCCTTTGCAATTCTGGCGTCATTTTCTTTTTTCCACGCTATATAAGCTTCATACTTCGCTTGCTGGTCGTATTTTGCTTGCAGTGCTTTACGTGCTGCTTCTTTTTTCTGTTGCTCCTGCTTCGCCAGATAAGCTTCATATTTAGCCTGCTTCTCGTATTTAGCCTGCAAGGCTTTACGTTCTTCCTCTTGTTTCTTCGTTTCTGCTTCCTTTTGTTTAGCCTCAGCAAGCTTTTTCTTTGCATCAGCTTCCTGCTTTGCCGCTTCTGCAGCCTTTTGCTTTTCGGCTTCTGCCTGTTTGAGCTTGGCGGCTTCCGCATCTTTTGCCGCTTTTGCTGCGGCTATACGAGCAGCCTCCTGCTGTTTAACCTCGGCCTGATCGGCAAGGATTTTAACTGTGGGTACACCCCCGGCAAGCAGTACAATGAGCACTGCCGAGGAGATCATGAATTTTCTGGAACGGTAGAATGGAATCACTGCCGGCTCAGTAGTCTCCGTGTTTGAGTTGATTTTGGCATCCAGTTCCTTGATTGCGGCCTCTACTTCCAGCTGCATCGCACTGTTATCCGGAATGAAGTGATACAGTGACCGATAAACCTCAAGGGCCGCTGCTGGTTTGTCTTCATCCTCCAGCGCTCTCGCTTGTAAAAACAGCCGGTTTACAACGGCCTCCTGGTCCGGAGATTGTTTTGAATTCGATGTATTTCCAGCTTTAGCATCTTGTTTCACACTCGTTGATGTTTCAGAGTCTTTTGGCGTGGCAACCACATCAGTTTCTGAAGATTCTGTTACATCCTCTTGCGGCGCTTCCAGAGCAGCCAGAAAGGCTTCAGCCTGCTGGGTGTCCACAGACGCAAGGGCAATGTACCATTCCCCAAACGTTGGACAACTGCTCAGATCATGACTTTCCCATGCCCGGATAAACAGATCTGATAATTTGGAGCCCCAGCGATTCTCAAGGGAACCGCGCATCGTGAAATAACGCTCGCTCGAAGTCTGCATCTCATGTTGATCAAAATAACTTTCTCCCCAAGCTTTCTCTACGATGGCGGGGTCGGACCAGCATAACATCTCGGCGATAATAACAGCTCCGGCAAATCGATCTGCATAAGAACTCCACAAGCCGCTGTGTACCGTTCGATGGGCTGCGTAACCAGGTGAACCAGCAAGTAATGCATCTGGTCGATCCATCTTGGAGCCGTACATCTGCTCCACATCAACCAGTTCAACTGCAGAAGTCAGGGCCGAGTTCTGCACTTCGGAAAAAAACGGAATCATTACATTCGGAGCAGACATATCACAATGTGCGAGTCCACGTTGCTCCATTGCAGAACCTGTACCTGCAAGTGCTCTAGCCAGCTGCAGACTTTCCTCCGCTGTCAGCTGCTTTTGATCACTGATCACATCGAACCAGGTCAGACCCTGTACCCATGGCATCAGTACTGCATATAACAGATCGGGATGTTCTCCAATAAGCGCTCCGTTTCTTTCCGGAGTGAGCACTTCACGCTTGCACACCCGCAAGCCTGGCAGTTCACTATATGGCTCCATATGCTCAGACTGATAGACCATTGCCGGGATACGGAATTTTGGAAAAAATACTTTTAGTGCTTTGGCCCCATGAATGGTACCCGTCCGGGGAATCAATTGATAAACTATACCTTGCCTTCCCGCTTGGGCATAAGCAAGCCCCGGCGCAGCCGGATGCTGACCAATCGTATAGGCAATATCATTAATCACCACTTCATCGCCGGGATTCGGTTGAAAAGACATGCTCATCCCTCTCTCTGTTTTTTGTGTCATAGTTGCGGCAAAAACCGGGTGTAATCCACCCGGTTTTTGCCGTAATCTTGCAATCTTTAACTTGATGCCCGCATATGGCCAGGACGATGAAAATTATCAAATCGTCTGGACCTATGTAAGAGCAGATTAACGAGATTGGTCTGCTGTGCGGAATTTAGTCGCGATTGCTGAAAGTTCTACACTAATGCTATTCAACGTTTGAACGAAGGATTGCATTTGTTTGCTAGCTTCCTGGAACTCTTGGAAGAAACGTTGCTTCGTCATACCTTCCCATTGTCCTTCCATGCTTGTGATGGATTGAGTCAATGAAGATACGATTTGTTGACTTTGTTCTCCACTTTGTTTGAATTGGTTTGAAACCTGATCCAGTTGTTCTGGGGTAACTAAAATACGTCCTGCCATTGTTAAATTCCTCCTTGATGTGTGCAATTAAATTTGTTTGTTCAAATTGTACTATACAAGGATCATTCGGACAAAAGCCGAAGGACCTAATCCTATTTACCCCATTTTTAGCATATGAAACTTCAACTAACAGACTATTTACAATTTATTTAACGTGCAGTTGTACTACATTTGGTAGGCCGCTATGAAACTACAGGTTCAGTTCCTCTTCTTTCTCGAAAAGAAGGGTCTCTGAATCTCCATGAAACAGGCTCAGGCTGTGTAGCCTGAACAAGGGTTGCCGGAGAACCATCAGGTGGAGCACTATCCTGTATCCGATACACAGCCGCCATAGCGGAAAGCGGGTCGGATACAACAGCTACATCAGCAGCATGCGCAGGCAGGATATCGCCATCGCGGCTACTCTGAAGAACATTCAGCATATTGACCGCATTGCCATAGGCCACATTGACATGACTCAGCACGGAACGATATTCCATGTCTGCTTGTTGGAATAACAATGCCTTGCGCCCGAGCTGTACACTTAAGTCCATCAAACGACGAAGGGCTTCCTCACCCAGCCGTTTACTACGATTCCATTCGCTCATCACCGCTGCACGGGACTCGATATCCCAATCCAGCGAATGTATCGCCTGATCCAACACTGTCATTTTTTGCTGTATTTGCTCCGCTGCATACTGAATCTGCCTGCTCAGTGCCCGAAGCACATCCGGTTCCACACGAATGCGCATTTACCATCACCTTTCCTCTTCCCCTGCAGGCTGTTTAAGCCAGTCCAGCAGCATTTCGTGAAACTGTTCTTTTGTTGTGAGCGCTGCAACGAGCCAGTCATCCGAAGCCGCCGTGCTCATTCGGAATAACCAGTTGGAGGCTGCACTCGCGGTAAATGCCGCCGATTGTGACTGCCAGCCCTCCTGTCCCCATACAAGCAATCTGAGCTCTCCGTCAGATTGCTTGCCTACCAGACAACGTGCTAATGCCAGTGAACCTTCAGGATCATTCGTTTCCTGTGAGAGCTCATCAGCCACGGTTTGTACTTCATACCCCTTCAATCCGTTCATGACATCATAAAACTTTTTCTTGGAACACATCAGTGCCGGTTTATCCACTGGAGAATGGCCGCTCCACCTCATCCGCTCAATCAGAACATCAATGGCTTCACGAACATTACCCAAGTCACTTAGACGGAACGAATCGGGGACATCCGTAGCGCGGGCTACTTCAACGACCCGTTCATCCGTGCAGTGTATATAACTTTCCTGCGACTTCCCGTCAATCGTATAACGGAGCCAGCACGCTCTGTCGGATAATCCGGCAATGGCTACTCTGGAAAAAACGGTTGGTGTCATGATCAGCTCATTGGTATCTTGATCCTGAATCAAGTAGCCTTTGTCTAGCAAAGAGGTTTTGACACGCTCCCATTCCATGGCAATATCTTCTGCCATATAACCTCGGAAAGGGTCTTCCACGCCGAGCAATCGATCTGAACCGAGAATACCAGCCAGGAAAAATAGTTCCTTAATCTGTAACGTGACTACCTTTTGCTTAGAATCATGAACCGTCAACATTATGAGCCACCTCCCCTCAAACTACAACATGCCATCGGTCACGAATTTCTGAAATCCAATTATTCATTTTCCAGCTGCTATCGCATGGAACTGCACCTTTAACCCTGGAATATTTGCGTTTTATATAATAACCTTGACCCGGTGGCAGTACCTTCAGCCCACCTGCGGTACCCCCGGATTCCGAATAAGGTATACGGAAGAACGAGAGATCATTAGGGTCCAAAGTCCCGAACAACAATCCGCTTTGGGATGCTTTTACATCACTTACCCAATCCGAACCGAACGTCGGAAAATCCGCCGGAACGCCTGAGAGAATCACATGAATGCCTCTGTCTCTGCCCTGACGAACAATAACACCGAGTTGATCTTTGATATTAAAATCGGTGAGCTGTTTGGACAAGGTGTCCGCATCATCCACGACAAGTACGATTTCGGGTCCTCCGGTAATCTCACCACGTTTTAGAACTTCATCGTACAACTCCTGAATGACAGGCGCAAGCAATTCTTCCCTCGATACGTGTCCACGGACATGGGGCAAACTGCTGATTTCACCTAATCCACCTGACCCATACCTCATATCTACCGTGTATATTTGCACATCCTCAGGTGAAGCATGGTAGGCCAGTGATAACATCCAGGTTTGCAAGAAAGTCGTTTTACCGCCTTCCATCGGACTGGTCACCATAAAGTGCGGCCCTTCACGCAGGTTAAGTTCAAACGGCTCCAAATCATCCGTTAGAAGACCTACAGGTACATTTACCGTTGAAGTTCCCCCTACGTTGCCGAAGGTACCTGTACGAACAAGCAAATCTTTAAGCTTGATTTCTTCCGGTAATGGCGCAATCTGTGGCGTTTCCTCACCCGTCCAGCCTTGACGAATCTCTGTAATTGCCCTCCGTAAAGCGGCAGATCGTTCACCCTCGTCCGCTCCTGAAGATGGCAGAGCAGCCTGAAACATCAGCGGAGGGACTTGTCCCTTCACTAGACCTCGGCCAGGAGGCAGCTGGCTTGGCGCCTTGGAAGGCCGCCCTACAGCATAATAATAATCACTTGGATCAGAGAGCTCAAATGAAACAGCATTTTGAATATTACTTCTGAATTTTTCGAAAATATCAGTGACCCGATTCGCGGTCAGCACAAAGGTAATACCTAAACTTCCGCCTTCTCGCAAAATGGTCTCGAGCGATTCATTCTCATCCGGGTAAGCATTACGGAAAGACATATATCCGTCAATAACCACAATAATCTGTGGAACTGTAGCATGAGCCGTACGACGATAAGCCGAAATCGTTTTAACCCCGGCCTCCGAGATCATATCTTTGCGCTGCGCCGAGATTTTCAGAATGTAACGGAACAAACGCTTGATCCGGTCTTCCTCCTCGGCCATCATCACGCCACCGATCTGCGGAAGCCCAGCGAAGTCTTTCATCATACGTCCCATATCAATAATGTATCCGTTCCACGGCTCTGTGCGCTCCGTACGGGCAAGAGACATCAATAACGTTTGAACAAAAGTCGTTTTGCCAAGTCCAGGCATTCCGTATACGACAAGGTGCCCTTGATCCACAGGCAATGCCAGCGGCAACTGACGCTGATTCGGAAGATCATCCAGCATACCCACCAAAGGTTTGAGACCACTCGCCCCATCATCAAGCAGAGATTCTCTTTTCTCCTTCTGCTTCCAGTCGTGAAGACCGTCCAGTTCGAGTATCTCTGGCAGCGGAGGCAACCAAGGTCCAGGCAAACGTTCTATGCCGGCTTCTGTAGCAGCCTTTGCCACATAATCAATGAACACTTGCAACTGTTTCGGCACATCCTCTCCCTTGAGAACAGCTCTTCGCTCTCCTGTCAGCAGTGGTTCACGTTTGCCGTTCAGACGTACTTCCATTACAGGCAGTACCGTTGTTGAATCCTCCTGCTGATTATAAGGTGCGCCGCTCCAGGCAAATTGCATTTCTTCAAAGACTTCGTCACTGCCGACCTGAAAATAACCTCGGCCAGGCTTCGTAATCCATGCAGCATTCGGAATTTTTATCATATCTCTGCTGTCTCCCTCGCTCTGAACACGAAGACAGATACGGAAACGAGAGTTACTCCAAATTTTATCATCCACGACTCCCGCAGGTTTTTGGGTTGCGAGAATTAAATGAACACCCAGTGTCCGGCCGATCGCCGCAATACTGATCAACTCATCCATAAATTCCGGCTGGTCACGTTTCAGTTGAGCAAACTCATCTATGATAATTACAAGATGCGGCAGTGGTTGTTCGTGTCTTGAACGCAAAATTTTGTAGTACTCATCAATATGTTGCAGGTTGCCCGCATCATTTAAAATCTTCTGTCTTCTCACCAGTTCAGCGCGAAGAGAAACATTGGCACGTTCAATAAGATTACCATCCAGATTCGTAATGGTACCTACAACATGCGGTAGATCGACAAAGGTATTAGACATACCTCCGCCCTTATAGTCGATCAGCATGAAAGCAAGATCATGTGGATGGAACTCGGCTGCCAGTGAAGCAACAATAGACTGAATAACCTCACTCTTACCTGAGCCTGTTGTACCCGCAATCAAACCATGGGGACCATGCCCTTGCCGCTCGATTTTATCGTGCAGATTAATAGCTATTTTTTTACCACCAGCTCTTACCCCCATAGGTACAGGCAGTGTGTCCGGATATCTGGTTTGCCCCCAGCGGGAGACAACATCCAGATCCTCCACACGTGAAGTGCTGAGCATATCGAATAGTGGCAACACTTGCGGGATCTCCGAAGCGGAGGAACGCTTCAGACGAATCGGTGACATATAACGGGATAACGCCTCTGCCATCTCCTTGGAGATCACATCCGGTTTATAGGTCTGCGAGACGACATCCGCATCTTCCGTCTTTTTGATGTACACTCCTTTGCCTTTGGAAGCCTCCATAATTAACTGGCAGTGCATAGGAAGGGATTGTTTGCGGTTCGCCAGCACAATCGTGCATACATCAATCTCTTGCGCAGCCTCCAGCAGTAGTGGAAGTAGAGGTTCTTCTTCGATCAGTTGCGTATCCGACAGAATAATAACATAACAAGGAGTTTGCACCGCTTTTTTGTAGCGATCTTCCTTGTTATTACGACGGCGGTTCAACACGGAAAACAAGCTGTCCGCCAATTGATGCGCACTGCTGTGCCTGTCGGCCATATATCGCTGTCCTTGATCCTCATCCCAAATATGAGGCAACCAGCGGAGCCATTCCCACTCCTTGGTATCCTTTTCTTCATAAAATGCAGCAAGTTTCAGTTCATCCGGTGAGTGCCTCACCGTAAGCTGTGAGACGATAACACGTAGCGAAGCCATCACTTCTTCCCGATCCCCGACCAGACCCATGACCTTGGATTCGAATAGAGGCAGGGTTATCGTGGCGTCGGGCACGGTCTGAAATTCCGCAGCGAGCCCATGTGCGGCCTCAATCAACTCATCCTTTTCATATCCATCAATACGCGGTACCTGAAGTTTGATGCGAAACGGAATCTCTCCTGTACCGATACGTACCTGTAAAAAATCGTCATCTTCCGGGGAACGCTCCCAAAGCGAGCTGTTTCGGTTCTTGACAATTTGCAGGCAAACGGATGGATCGCCATGGATTTCATGCAGGCTCTTCACTTGCTCCGCCTGTGCTTCCTTCAATTCTTCACGATGTTTATCCAGCTGTGCAAGATACATCGCTTTACGTTCCTCGATCTTTTTGCGATATGATTTTTTATTGCTGAGATATACAAAGAACGGAATGGTGTACGATGTAAGCATCATCATAACCGTCATCATCTGGAACATCATATAATTGCTGTTATTCATTTTGCCAGTCATATTAATGTACACGTAGAAACCGATGCTGACCATCGTCATCATCACGGGAACCACGATTGAAATCATGGAAAATGTAGGTTTGTTCGGTTCTGCAGGCGGCCTGAGAATTTCGAGGCTCTCTTCCTTCAAAACCGGTGTCATTCTCGGAGAACGCTGATATAACACATTCACGAAGAAAAGACCTCCTTTTAGTCGTTCAATTAATGAATGATACGCCACAGAGCGTCATTCGTTGCTCTCCTGCTGAAATAATGAGCGTCTCCCGTAGATGGGTGCCTCTTCAGAAGTCGTTGAAAAAGCCCGCTGTACACGCACACAGCTTCCCTGACGTAGCCCCGTCTCCATTAGCTGCTGGGCGTTCTGGGGGGTAAACCATAGTCCCTCAGGAAATTTAGCTTCCAAAATATACTGAATGCCATCCCCCGGCGCCTGTCCGAATATTCGTACACCGAGCAACGTCTTCAGGTGTTCAATGGTGCATTCATCCGGAACCTCAATGTCGAACCATTCGCCTTCCTCCCGGCCGGAATACACGGTTAGAATCATGTGAAGCCCTCCCAAGGTCTCATATGTAAATTGTCCTAATGTCAGATTAAATCAAAAAAATGCGAGTGAAACGGTATTCCATCCTATTTTCTTATATAAAACCCTTGTTTGCAACGTATTCGCTGTAATTTTGTTACATATGACCCACGTTTATATTAAAATATCGTCCATTTGACTCAGAACTTTTGTGTCATTGTTTGGTAAAAAAATTGCAATGATGCGAAACTATCGCTGTGATTTCCATTTAATAGAAAAAGAAAGAAGAGATTCGGGACTTTTATTCCTTCGTCCACAATTGAATTGTGAACACTTTTCAAACTTTATCCACCTTTATGTTTTCATAAGCTGATTTTAAGGTAATTTTAAGCATTGGTATTTAATATTACCTGTATGAAATAACTCTCGTGAGGTGATTTCAAGTGAGAACTCTAATAACTTTTCAAGACAAATCAATCCCTGTATATTTTAATCAAGAAAACAAACAACCTGTGCAAAAAACATTAAGATTGCTTAGCAGTGCTCTTGAGCATAAGATCAGTAATGGTAAACGCGCTTTGCAAAAATGTCTGCACTCTTTGATTAGTATTGAAATTGTTGGCGGCGAAGCTATTCTTCATAGCCGCAGCGAAAATGACTCTCTTGCTCTATCGTTATATTGAAGAAGAGTCCAGTAACCTTCGTTTATGCGTTACCATGAAAAAGGAAGCTTCCCTATAAAGGACAAGCTTCCTTTTTGACGTGGTTTTGGGCATATCCGCACCCTCTTATTTCAGCTTTTCCAACACGTAAGCCGCATCATGTTCTTCTGCAAACTCAGCTTTTCGTATTCGAATGACAAACAATCTAACCAAATTTTCTCGTGTATGTTCTTCCTGACAGGTATTTATTTTCCTTAAAATAAAGCGGTCAATGGACATAAGTTCCAAGCCCCTTTGCCATGATTTTTACGGAGTACTTCGTCCCGTGTATCCATAAATAACCAGATCAGAAGTTGCCCAAACAGCTTTTTCATTCGATTGAGAGTGTTATTTGCATCCGTTGTAAAATGATGCAAAAGCCCGTCCCAATATCGCTCAGACGGGCTTCATGCACCTCCTGTCGCTTCATCGCGAACCGACTCGGATAAACCACGGACTACATCTCTCTATTCATGCATATTCGACTTAGTTCACGCCCGGATACTCCCGAAATTGATGTTGTAGACTGATCCAGCGTGTACGTGTGAATTTATCAATCGCCCAGTCTCCGCCAAAACGACCTATGCCTGACGATTTCTCTCCGCCAAACATGACATGTGCTTCATCATTCACCGATTGATCGTTGACATGTACCATACCCGATTCAATCTGCCCTGCCACCCGGTACCCCCGCTCCAGATTGGCCGTAAATACAGAGCCACTCAGACCATAAGGAGTATCATTAGCCAGCCCAATAGCATCCTGCTCATCTGTAGCTTTCATAATGATAGCTACTGGTCCGAACAGCTCCTGCTGTACAATCTCCTGCTCGCGTTGGACATCCGCAAGCACGGTTGGCATAAGCACACTTTCCTGATGTGTTCCGCCAAGCACTAATTGCGCGCCTTCCTCTTTAGCCTGCTGTACGAGCTCTAGAAGCCGTTCCACTTCTTTCTTTCGGATTAGGGGACCTACCAGTGTTTTCTCGTCAGCCGGATCACCGGCATGTATGTTTTTCGTTTTGTTAACAAAGGATTGAACAAACCGATCGTAAATATCTTCGTGTACGATAATACGGTTTAGCGCCATGCAAATCTGACCCTGATGCAGGAACTTTCCGAATACAGCAGCCTGAGCCGCATGCTCAACATCCGCATCATCCAGAACGATCATCGCATTGTTGCCGCCGAGTTCCAGTGCAGTTTCTTTGAGATGCTCACCGGCGAGTTTACCAATGCCCCTACCCACTTCTGTAGAACCCGTAAATGAAATGACTTTAGGAATGGGATGTGTGACAAAATAATCCCCAATCTCGCTGCCACTTCCGGCGACTACATTTAATACCCCCTCTGGCAGACCCGCTTGTTCAAACAGATCCGCAATCAGCCATCCTGCTGTAATCGGTGTATCTGAAGCGGGTTTAATCACCACACCGTTGCCGAGTGCGATTGCGGGTGCGACGGAACGCAAACATAGATGTAGCGGAAAATTCCATGGTCCAATAACGCCGATAACCCCTTTGGGCTCACGGACTACCCGATTTTCTTTGCCCGGCGTATTGGACGGAAGCAGTTCGCCTTTCATTCGAAAAGGAAATGAAGCCGATTCATCCACAATACGTTTCGCTGCGGCAAATTCTGCTTCAGCTTTGATGCGTGTGCTACCGGATTCCGTAATGAGTAGCTGTATAATCTCATCTTTTCGTTCTTCCATTAAAGATGAGACCTTACGAAGCACCCCTTCCTTAACGGAAGGCAACGTTGCTTTCCATTCCACCGAACTCTTTTGCGCAGACTTATAAGCCTGATCTATATCCTCTGGACTGGAAGAACGCCAGGTCGCGATCACTTCACCCGTATACGGATTCATGTTTTCAATCGTTTTCTCGCCTGAGCCTTCCACCCATTTACCTGAAATGAACTGTTTAGTCCATGTCGCCGATTTATGTTGGTTATCTACTAAAGTCATTACACAAGCCTCCGATCTTCAGATTAGAATGTACATTAAAAAAACGATGTCTCATTCATTAACCTTGTTCGAAGTTAGGCAAACGGAGTTAGATCAGGCCAACCATACGCGACTTCCTCCAGATCTTCATCCCCGATACGAATCGACTGTGTATGAACAGGTATACCACCCATTTTTTCATAAAAACGACACGCCGGGTTTTGCTCCAAAGCCCAAATCATCATATTATCAATCTTGCATGTCTGGAGGTGCTGAACCACCTGCTTCACAAGTTGTCTGCCTATTCCAGAATTTTGATGAGACTGGAGCAGATAAATGGCGTACAACTCGCCATCATAGGGTAGTTGACCTTCGCGTTCCTTACCTCCACAGGCAAAACCGACAATTTCCCCCTCTTCATCCTCGGCGACGATCAAAATCTGATCATTTTCGCTAGCGCGTAACTGCTGCTCCCACTGAGCTAATCGTGATTCTGTAGTCAAAAGATGCAAAACGTGATCTGGCACAATTCCGCGGTATGTCGTTTTCCAGCTCTCTGTATGTACGTATGCGATCCCCCTCGCATCCCCTTCACGTGCTAACCTGATATGCATAGCTTCGCCCCCTTTTCAAAAAAGAATATCCGGCCTATGGCCGGATCGTAACTCGGGTTCCCACGGATACCTTTGAGGACAAATCCAGCACGTCTGAATTGTACATCCGAATGCAGCCATGTGATACGGACTTGCCAATCGACGATGGTTCGTTGGTTCCATGAATACCATAATGGGGTTTGGACAGGCCCATCCAGAGCACACCGAAAGGCCCTCCAGGATTCTCTTGTTTGTTGACAATGGTGAACTCTCCGCTTGGAGTGCTGGTCAGCATTTTACCTGTGGCTACCGGATAACCTTTCACAACTTGATCTCCATCTAGCAGATATAACATATGGTCGGACAAGTCCACGATGATTCTGTAATTCGGCATCACGACATCCCTCCTGCCTTATCCTATGCAAGACAAATACGGATGCCCCGCCTCATATCAGTCCTGTTCCCAATCTTTGGCCCGATGGGCATGCTTGGCTTTGCGTGTTTTTACCGGTTTGCTTGAAGCTGTCCTTTTGCGCGAAGCCACCTCCTCCTTGCGCCGCTGATACTGCATTTCTTTCTGCATCTTGAGGAAGTTATTCAGCCTCTTCTCATCCAGCTCACCGTTTGCAATGGCCTCTTTAACTGCACAGCCCTCTTCCTTCGTATGACTGCAATCCATAAATCTGCACGCGCCAGACAGCTCTTCAATCTCTCCAAATGCCTGTGAAAGACCTTCTTCTCCTTCGTCCCAAAGATGAAGTTCACGCATGCCCGGCGTATCGATCAAGACAGCTCCCTGTGGTAATACAAACATCTCCCGATGTGTCGTTGTATGTCTGCCACGGCTGTCCCCTTCACGCACGGATTGCGTAATCTGAACATCCTTGCCCATCATCCAGTTGACCAGTGTGGACTTACCACTTCCGGAGGAACCTGTGAGCGCTACAGTTGCACCTGGTTTCAGATAGGTTTCCAGCATTTCCTTCCCTTGTCCTTCGATTGCCGAAATTGCCAGTACCTCCACGCCTGGTGCAATACCCTCCACTTCACGGATTCGTCCCTGCACATCATCACACAGATCACTTTTACTCAGGACGATAACCGGTCTTACTCCCCCGTTCCAAGCCATTAACACATATCTTTCAAGTCTTCTGAGGTTAAAATCATGATTAAGCGCCGCAACGATCAGAAGGGTGTCTACGTTCGCTGCAATCAATTGTTCTTTCGTTACCGGGCCAGCGGCTTGCCTGGATACACGACTCTGACGTGGCAATACATGATGAATAATCACTTCCTCGCCCTGTTCTCCTGCCACAGCTACCCAATCGCCAACAGCAGGTGCAAGTCCTGTCTCCAAGTTGTCATGACGGAGTTTTCCTGACACTTTGCCCCAACATTCTCCATCCGCTGTGATCAGACGCTGCATATGTCCATGATCTGCAATAATTCGGGCAGGCCGTCTGGATTCCAAGCCCAACTGTTCCTCAGACCATCGTTTCTCCCATGCCGCAGACCAGCCATAATTCTCGATGCCCTTATTTTCCATACGTTGATTTAAAATAAAAATTCCTCCCAGATTGTTTATGATTCAGTTGAAGTGTGTTTAAATTCATTTTTTTCACGACACCATCCTGCATCTCCGATTACAGATCCAAACAAAAAAACCACGAGGTTGTTCACACCCGCGGCAATCCATAGTTATACGAATATGAGGTTGCCTCCACAGCATGTTGAATAACGGTCATCCTGTACTCCGTCCGTTATCCCAGCCCTGGAACTCCCCATATCAGCACACAAAAAAGCCACGGGTACGTCACCCGTGACTTTGTATGAAGGTCTTATCATCGCTCGCCAAAGTTGGATACTTCTATCCAGCTATAGCAAAATCGATGTACCTTGATCCGTTCCGGAGACGCTGTTCCTATTCAACTCCACGTATACTGCCGTTAGATTTGTCATGAACATCGCCTCCCTTGTAGAATATGCCATCATGTTACACAGTCTGTTGTGCATTTGTCAAGCCCATTGTTTTTTGTAGCTATTCTCTCTTTATTTCACTTGATCCCATCTCGTCCACATTTCTCGAGGGTTTAGTTCATACACTCCGTCTTCGCGGTACATGAACTGATGCATGATAAACTCCCGGCGAAGGGTTGCAAAATCCTCATGATATTCCTGAATAAACGTGTTGATTTCTTTCTCGCTGTACTTGCGTCCAGACTCTAATTGTTCAACCAGATATTCAAGCACAACCAGCTTTTTCTTGTACTGCGCAGGAATTTGGCGAAGCCGGCCATCCTTGGAAAAAAAGTTTCTCATGATAGACGCTTTCAGTGTTTCGTTCACATCTGTCATATCAGACTGCTCCTTTCTTTTGAAAATAAAATCAACTGAAGCCTGGGCATGTTCGCGAATGAACGAAGGGTTCAGGGTAAAATAAACCGTATTTTTCTCCCGTCGCTCTTGAATAAGCGCAGCTTCTCTCAGTTTGGCAGCATGATGAGTCACCGTCGGCTGAGACAAGTTAAGGCGCTCCGCCAGCGCTTGACCATGCAGTTCTCCTTCGGAAAGCAGCAAAAGCATCCGAAGGCGAGTAGGATCAGCCAAGGCTTTGTGATAGGCCACAATTTTCTCAAGCTGCATCAACATACACCTCACATTTAATTAGATGAATATCTAATTTGATACTAGTCTTTATTCATCTGGAAGTCAATTCAATTTATTTTTTGATTTTTCATCACATTGTGTTGCCTCGCAGAACTGGCATTGAAGTGTTATTTACGGTAGGATTATATTGCTTGTAATGAAGGAGGATTAAGAACATGGAAGATGTCATTATTATTGGCGGAGGCCCATGCGGTCTGTCCGCTGCCATTGAATGCGAGCGGGTAGGATTGTCCGCTGTCATTATTGAGAAACACAATATCGTACAATCCATCTATCTCTACCCAACTCACATGCAATTTTTCAGTACGGCGGAGTTGCTGGAGATCGGGAACGTGCCGTTCAGTTCGGCCAATGACAAGCCGTTTCGTTATGAAGCACTTGCCTATTATCGCAAAGTAGCCGAACATTTCGGCCTGCGTATTCATAATTATGAGGAAGCCCGTGAGATCCAGCGTAAGGAAGACGGCACCTTCGAAGTACATACGATTAATCGGCGTGGAGAAACCATCGTACATCAAGGGCGGCATGTCGTTGTGGCTACCGGCTATTTCGATCACCCGAATTACCTCGGCATTCCAGGTGAAGACAAGGATAAAGTCACGCATTACTTCCGCGAGGCACACCCATATACCAATACACGCGTGGCTATCATTGGTGGAAGTAACTCAGCGGTTGACGCCGCCATGGAGCTTGTCCGGGTTGGCGCTCATATTGATATGGTATACCGCGGTACAGGTCTGTCCGAGCATATTAAACCTTGGGTTCGCCCGTTATTTGAAAGTATGGTACAGAAAAACCGCATTACGCTTCATCTTGGTTCCCGTGTCAATGAAATCCTGGATGATTCCATTCGAATTGTGCATACAGATGGTTCGGAAAGCGAGCTTGAGAATGACTTCGTGCTCGCCATGACCGGCTTTCGACCTGACCGCCAATTGCTTGCTTCCATTGGAGCAGAGATGTCTGAGGATATGGATAAGCCACTGTACGATCCACAAACGATGGAAAGTAGTGTACCAGGCGTTTATGTGGGCGGTGTTATCGCTTCTGGGCGCAATGCCAATGAAGTATTCATTGAGTCAGGCCGCTGGCATGGACGGTACATTGCTGAACATATCATTAGCAAAACAGAACATACCATTGACAATTCAGAACATCGTGGCAGCAAAAATCATGCTCAGTCTGAGGAGCAATGAAATCCATGGATATGACCTCTCTCCTGTTGCTCGTGTTCGCAGCGCTTGGCATCATCAGCAGTAACACACCTGTAACTGTAGCGATGGTATTCCTGTTACTGCTTCGTGTACTTAATGTCAATCAAGCCTTTCCCTGGCTTGAAAAATACGGGCTCACACTGGGTATTATTATTCTGACAATCGGTGTCATGGCTCCTCTCGCCAGCGGTAAAATGAGCTTGCAGACCATAGGTGAATCGTTTCTGCACTGGAAGTCACTTCTCGCCATTGGCGTTGGTTTACTTGTGGCTTATCTGGGCGGTCGCGGCGCATCGCTGATGAGCACACAGCCAACAGTTGTGGCAGGCCTCTTGATCGGTACAGTTCTTGGCGTTGCCTTGTTCAAAGGTGTACCTGTCGGGCCTTTGATTGCAGCGGGCATCCTGTCCCTGCTTTTAGGTAAATCCTGAACCGTACGGTACGGTAATCGTGTATGCTTTTGCAAACTGGCTGTATTTCCCACCGCTCTGTGCTATACTTCTATTCATGCAAACCGATACATGAATTTTGCAACAGGGAATGGGCATCTTTCTCACCTTGTCAGATGAACTCATTCAGCACTTCACGACGTTTATCGTCCTCAGGAGGATTCAGGAACCATGTCACGTCCCTTTGTTACCGAAGCCGTGATGGTGGCTATTTACGGTCAATTGCTTGCGCCGCCGGCGCCTGTGGAATATATCGTTCCTTACACCACCATCCTTGAACTATATGAATTTCAGAGCAGTGCTGACCCCATGATGGATAATGCTACAGATGATCAGCATGTTAAAACCAAGATCAATGAATTAATCTCCTACTTTGAGGAGCCGTTAAATAAGAAAAAGATTGAGCGCGCCCTGGCGGTACCATGGGCAAAAAGCCCCGCCATTCTATTTGGTGATCAAGCCTCCATTACGATTGTTAACGCCATGGATACCGCCCAATATGGAGAATATTTTGATCCGATAGAGACGGAACTGATTCTCACTTCTCAGCGTCTGGGCATTCCAATCCTGACCGATCAAGTGGAGTTAATCGCCCGTATCATTGAGTCTGAATCACCTGTGCAGGTGTTCGATATTGATGATTTTGATTTTGCAATGGATGATGAGCCGCTGGATCAGGTATAATCCCGAGAACACATATACGAAAAAAATGCAAAAGACCTCAACTTTCACTGTATAGTGGCAGTCGAGGTCTTTTTCGAGTTCATGTACTTTTAGTGGCACGTATTACTTTAAGCCAGACTGTTCCAGTAGCGTTTGACTGATACTGTTCATCGGCGGCAGTGCATTCGGATCAAAAAACTTTAATCCCGCATCGCTGTTTACTCGCGCTTCCACAAGATGATCAAGAATAATTCGAGCCTTAAACAAGGCGATAACGTAATACTCCTCATCCCCGTTCGCATGCACTTGCCGCAATTCCGGTCCAGAGTATAATGATTCAAAGCTCATCGACTCCGTTGTCCAACCGGTTTCTTCCCAAAGTTCACGAAGTGCTGCTCCTTCAATCGTCTCTCCAGGGCGCATCTCTCCAACAGGTATTCGCCAATGCCCTTGTTCGGCATGCTGGATGAGCAGTAGCTCACCTTGATCATTCGCAGCCATTATGGCTGCTTTGACTACAATATTTGCACGTTTCGCAATATATTGCCCAATATCTCGTGTCGGCAGATCCACTCCTCATCCCTCCTTTTTAAAAAAAGACGGTGCTCGCGTTCCATTTATGGACTAATGTTTTATTACACTTCGGTATAACGATATTCAATATCCTGACCATCCTCTACAACATCTACATGCAACTGATGCCCTTTCAGATACCAGTAATCGCGATCTTCCATAAAAAATTGAATGCCGGAAACTTCCGTTTGATCCGCAGGATGTCTCGGTTTTTCAACGGCAATTCCCAAAGAAAATCCCGGATGAAGACCACCGCCAGAGCTGTAACGAGCAAAAAAGCGAATGCTGTCTCCTTCATTCAAGTTCAATTCTTCTTTGTACCAGCGGGCAGCTTGGTCGGATACATGTATGGTACTCATATGATGTCAGCTCCTTTTGTATATATATGTTACATCATATCGCTAGAGCGCCCTGAACACAAACCCTGCAAATCATACACAGGCATACGATCTTGTGAAAAATGTTTGACAGATTGTAAAAACGGGTGGTAAGATGCAAACATACGAGGTCTACATTGTATTTATTTCCATTAACAAGAAAGGGTGATTACGGTGTTTAACACACATAAGTTGGTTCACATTCACACACAATTAAATACCGGAGTATCCCCGAAATCACTTTTCCGTTCATAAGACAGCGCTTCAGGTGTCTCTTGTTTATCAGACCCCTGTCAAGCTCGCTCACAATACCTTATGTACGGCGGCGGCTCTGCTCTTGGAGTCATGCTGCCGTATGAAGATATAAGACATACCGCCTGCGTGCGGTGTGTCTTTTTTTGTGGGCTTTTTATTGGATTGAACTGCGCTTGAATGAGCCTTACCAAGCTTTAGCTGTCATTTTGAACGAAACTTTGCACTTCTTGCACATCGAAAGGAAGGGATAACACTTGTTCTCTGTACTTAAAAACCTGGCCTGGTTCTTCAGGCTGGAACGCAAAAGATACCTGGTTGGTGTCATTTTGCTCATTCTTGTGGGGATTGCTGAATTGCTGCCTCCGCGCCTTCTGGGGAACGCCATCGACGAGATCGTACGCGGCTCTATCACAAGCACCTCATTAACGTTTTACATCGCACTTATTCTTGGGACGGTCATTATTATCTATCTGATTACGTACATATGGATGCACAAATTATTCGGCGGAGCCAATCTCGTAGAACGGTTGCTACGCTCCCGCTTCATGGATCACTTGCTGCGAATGACACCACCCTTTTTCGAAAAAAACAGAACCGGAGATCTCATGGCTCGCGCCACCAATGACCTTCGTTCTATTGCTACAACCGCAGGTTTCGGTATGCTCACGTTAACAGACTCCACAGCATTTCTCTTAACTGTACTGTTCGCCATGGGTTTCCTCGTCAGCTGGAAGCTGACCTTGGCTGCAATTCTGCCCCTGCCTTTTATCGCCATCGCTATGATGATCTATGGTAAAGCAGTGCATCAACGTTATACGTTGGCACAGGATGCCTTTGGTGATATGAACGATCAGGTTTTAGAGTCCATTGCAGGCATCCGTGTTGTACGCGCGTACGTTCAGGAACGTCTGGACGAGAAACGATTTGCTGATGTCACGGAAGATGTATATCGCAAAAACTTAGCGGTTGCCCGGATGGATGCCTTATTTGAACCAACCATTCGACTATTCGTAGGTCTGAGTTACGTCATTGCACTGGCCTACGGCATTTATCTTGTATTCCACAATGAAATCACCCTGGGAGACCTCGTATCGTTCAACATGTATCTGGGGATGATGATCTGGCCGATGTTTGCCATCGGTGAATTAATTAACCTCATGCAACGGGGCAGTGCTTCTCTGGATCGGGTGAACGAAACATTATCCGTAGAGCCTGCTGTTCAGGACAAAGAACATCCTGTTCATATTACGCAACCGGATGAAATCGTCATGAATGATGTGACATTCCGTTATCCGACCTCTACCGTGGATAACCTGAGTCATATCAATGTTACCATTCAACGCGGACAGACACTTGGCGTGGTAGGACGCACGGGAAGTGGTAAATCCACCCTGCTCAAACAATTGCTGCACGAATACCCTGCTGGATCAGGTACGCTCAGCATTTCAGGACATTCCATCGAGGATATTGCGAAGGATGATCTGCACAGCTGGATCGGGTACGTACCACAGGAACAAGTATTGTTCTCCAAATCCGTTCGTCAGAACATTCAATTTGGTAAGCCAAACGCGTCTGATGATGTCATTATGGAAGCGATTCGTACCGCTGCTTTTGACGGCGATCTCGGAACGTTGTCTGACGGTCTCGATACACTTGTAGGTGAAAAAGGTATCGCTTTGTCTGGTGGACAGAAACAGCGGGTATCTCTGGCTCGGGCTTTTATCGCTGATCCGGATATCCTTATTCTTGACGATGCCCTGTCTGCTGTTGACGCTCGCACAGAAGCTAAAATCATTGAAAATATTCGCAACAAACGCGCTGGCAAAACAACACTGATCTCGACACATCGCTTGTCCGCTATCGAACACGCAGATCGGATCATCGTGCTGGAGCACGGTAAAATTACGGAAGAAGGCACTCATCAGGAACTACTCGCCAAGAATGGCTGGTACCGTGAACAATATGAACGGCAACAGGTCGAGTCCAATCTGTCCACGTAGGAGGTAACTCATTTGAAGTCCAATACAGGTAAAAGGTTGCTGGATTACGCCTTGAAAGCCAAAGGTACATTCATCGCTGCCTTGATCATGCTGACGATTGGGGTTGCGGCTGAGCTCGCCGGACCCTTTATCGCCAAATCCATGATTGATAATCATCTGCTCGCCATTGAGCAACCATTTTATGAGACGGCAGCTTCGGAAGAAGCCGCCGTTTATCAAGGGAAAAATTATAAACGCGAAGGTTTGTTTGCACCAGACGAAACCAAAGGAGCCGAGGTACGCGTACTGCAAGCCGGCAAAAGCTTTTATTTCGTCGGCGAGCCGGTCAATGCTCCTGACGGCGATCGTTCCTATGCGAACGGAACCTTAACCGTAACTCGCGCAGGTGAAGTTACTGGGCAATACGCGGCTGTGCCGCTGTCTGCCGGTGAACTGTTTGCCTTTTACAAACCCGAGATGCCAAGCATCTATCAATTAATTGTCTATTATCTGATCTTCCTTGTCATTTCGGTTATTATGGAGTTTGGTAAAACCTTCTGGCTACAATCCTCAGCCAACAAGGTCATTCAGCGGCTGCGTAACGATGTGTATGCGCACATTCAGCGGTTGCCCGTGAACTTTTTTGATAACCTGCCCGCAGGTAAGGTCGTTTCTCGGGTCACTAATGATACCGAGGCCGTCAAAGATCTGTTTGTGGCGGTTTTGTCCAACTTTTTCTCAGGCATTATTACGATAACAGGAGTTTATATCGCTCTCTTCCTGCTCGATGTACGTCTGGGTCTGATTTCACTATTCGTTGTACCGATGCTCATTGCATGGATTGTGCTCTATCGCAAATTCGCCACCCGATACAATACAATCATTCGCTCGCGACTGAGTGAGATTAATGCAATCATTAACGAGTCCATTCAGGGCATGTCCATCATTCGTGTGTTCCGTCGCCAGAAGCAAACTCGCCAGGAATTCGAAGAGCTGAATGAAGACTATATGAAACATCAGAACAAAATGCTCAATCTGAATGCCTTTACCTCTCATAACCTGGTGAATGTGTTGCGGAATATCGCCTTTGCCGTAGTTCTGTGGTACTTTGGAGCAGGTGCGATCACAGGCACAAGTATTATTTCACTGGGTGTACTGTATGCCTTTGTTGATGTTCTCGGTCGGTTGTTCCAGCCGATCATCGGTATGGTGAACCAGCTCGCGAACCTTGACTCCTCTCTTGTCTCTGCCGGCCGTGTATTTGAGCTGATGGATGAAAAAGGAGAACCCGTAACAGACGGCTCGATGCCGAGGTACAAAGGAAATGTCGTTTTTAAGGATGTATCGTTTGCTTATAAAAAAGATTATGTGCTGAACAATATCTCGTTCAAAGCTTCGCAAGGTCAGACCGTGGCACTCGTGGGTCACACCGGTTCCGGCAAAAGTTCGATCATTAACTTGCTGTTCCGGTTCTATGATCCGCAAAAAGGCAAAATCACGATCGACGGACAGAACGTTAAGGAATTGCCGAAGCAGTGGATTCGGGAACATATGGGGATCGTACTGCAAGACCCTTATCTCTTCACAGGCACGATTGCTTCCAATGTCAGTCTGGGTGATGAAAAGATCTCCCGGGCACGCATTGAACAGGCACTGCGTGATGTAGGTGCAGAACGTATTCTGGCGCATCTGCCGCAAGGCTTTGACGAGCCGGTAGTTGAGAAAGGGAGCACACTGTCTGCCGGACAGCGGCAGTTGATTTCTTTTGCACGCGCACTCGCCTTCGATCCCGCGATCCTGATTCTGGACGAAGCCACCGCCAACATTGATACAGAGACGGAAGCTTTGATCCAGAACGCGCTGGAAGTCCTCAAAAAAGGACGTACTACTTTCATCATCGCCCATCGTCTGTCAACCATTCGCTCTGCAGATCAGATTCTCGTGCTGCATCGCGGAAAAATTGTAGAGCAAGGGGCGCATGATGAGTTGATGGAGCTGAAAGGCCGGTACTATCAGATGTATCAATTGCAACAAGGGGCTCAAGGCGAAGCCATCGCCGATGGCTCGACTCGTTCAGCTGATGCTTTTAGTACATCTTCGCCATCACTCGCCGGAGGAAATGTGTAACTTTCTTCTCTTTCGCTATCATTTAGCAGAACATATTTCGTGAACAAGGACATTCGGCCAGCATTAAAACAACACATAAAACCCGTTCTATACAGTAGCCTTCAGGTTACTGACAGAACGGGTTTTATTATTGCTCTACGGCAATATCTTCACCTTAGAATATATGACCGTCTCTTCACTTTTAAGTTCGCCTTCTAAGTCCAACCTCTAACTGTATATCCCATATACATCATTATTTCTCGGACAAGGAACGGGATTTGCGTACTCCAGCTCTAATCTCATGATTCCTCATCTGGCCCACGTTCCTGAAATCTCGCCGCATGCATTCGTTCCAGAGCAACCCATGCTGCCGCAGACTCATCCTTTAGTCCCAATGCTGCCATCCAGACACCTATATATTGCTGGAGTACGAGCTCCAGTTCCTGTGCACGTTCTTTAAAATCTTGCAATTCCTTAATCATACGTGTCCGACCTTCCGGACTGAAGGTTTCATGAATGCGCTCTTTGAAATAATGATGCACAATCCGATTTCGTTGCTGCCATAATTCATTCAGACTGCTTATTTCTTCTTCGGAAAACGTAAAATGATGCCGTGCTTCATGAATAAGTTGCCCCAGTGAACTACTCATCTTCCGCTCGTACAGCTCCTCTAGTTCCTCCTCAGTTACCACCTTGCCTTGTGACATTTTAGTTAACAAAATAAGATTAACCAGTTGCTGTTCCAGCGCCTGTCCATAATATACGGCCAAGCCGTAATAGGCAAACAATTCCTTGGAGTGTTCGCTGTCCAGCATGAAATCATTCTGGAAATCCGTGTTATGCATATGCGAGCGCTCCTTTCTATCCGTGCACCTTGGCTGTTTATTATGTCTCTATCGTAACGAAACTGCAAACAACATTCAAGTTGCCGGAAAAGCCAGCGCATAACTTCGGATTCCCTCCTGTTTTCGTAATCTGAACTTAGATCACATCTGCTCGGGAGCGCGTACGCCCAATAAAGACAAGTTGTACGCCAGACGTTTCGCGGTGTGCTCGGCCAGTTTCACCCGAAAAGCCTTGACACCTGACGGTGCATCCGCAATCCGTTCAGCATGATAAAACCGATTAAAGGCTTGAGCAACGTCTATCGTGTATTTAGCAATCACGGATGGTTCGTTGCGAAGCACAGCTTTTTCCAGATAAGCCGGATAGTCACTCAGCAATTTCAACAACGCCCAAGAGGTATCGCCGACAATTACTACAGGAGGGTTATTCATCTGATCCGTGTCCGAATCCATTTCCTGTTCATCACGTGACACATTAGCGGCTTTGGCAAGCACACTTTGAATTCGTGCATGAGTATATTGCACATAAGGGCCGGTCTCTCCTTCAAAACTTACCGCATCCTCCAGCGAAAAATCAATGTTATTCATGCGATTGTTGCGCAGATCACCAAAGATAATCGCCCCTACACCAACGGCTTCGGCTACCTGCTCAGCCTGCTCCAGATTCGGATTTTTTTCCTGAATAATTTGCAAGGCACGAGCGACAGCTTCATCCAGTACTTCCTGTAAAAAAACAACCTTCCCCCGGCGTGTGGACATCTTCCGCCCCTCGAAACGCATCAGACCAAACGGAATATGCTCACAATGATCTGCCCAGTCATACTCCATCTTGGACAATACCGTAAATACTTGATGGAAGTGAAGGCTCTGCTCCCCACCAACAACGTACAACAACTTATCTGCGTGCATCACATCATGACGATAGATTGCTGTTGCCAAATCCCGGGTTGGGTAGATTGTCGTTCCATCTTTTTTAATGATCAGACATGGTGGCATATTCTCTTCATCCAGCCGAACAACGAGCGCACCGTCACTTTCCTCCAGCAGTCCTTTGCCTCGAAGTTCCTCCACAACTGCACCCATCTTGTCATTATAAAAGCTCTCACCGAGCGTATGGTCAAAATCCACATTCAAGCGTTCATACATCCGGTTAAACTCCTGCATACTCACGTTTACGAAGAAAGTCCATAGACGCTTCGCTTCTTCATCCCCCTGCTCCAGCTTACGAAACCATTCTCGTGCTTCGGTCTCCAGAGATGGATCTTTCTCTGCTTCATCATGAAAACGAACATATAGTTCAAGAGAATTACGAATTGGATCTGCTTGTAACATCTCTTCGTTTCCCCACCGCTTATATGCCGTGATTTGCTTACCAAACTGCGTCCCCCAGTCCCCTAGGTGATTCACACTTATCGAGGTATAACCCGCTTCGTTATATAAACGATACAACGCTGCACCAATAACCGTCGAACGCAAATGCCCAATGCCAAAAGGTTTCGCGATGTTAGGTGAGGACATATCAATGACAACACGCGCTCCTTGCCCGAGCTGCAGTTTACCAAATGTCTCGCTACCCACTTCTTCGAGCAATTGGGGCGCCAAGACATTCCGGTCAAAACGAATGTTCACATAAGGACCTGCTGCTGTAGCATCCATACCCTCGGTCTGTAATGCAACGGCAATTTCTCCAGCAATAACGACCGGTGCCTTTCTTAGCGACTTGGCTAACGTAAAACAGGGAAATGCAGCATCCCCCATCTCCTCCTGCGGCGGGACTTCCAATAATCTCAATACTTCTTCTGGTGCGAGCCCGGTTAACGGGGAAATCTGAGTTGCAGCCTGCTTCAATAACACATTTAACACTCCTTCTCTGCATGATATATGCCTTAAACTAAACGCAAAAAAGCTCTCGTCTCTTCAAATAAGAGACGAGAGCTGTGTTTACAGTTCCCGCGGTACCACTCTAAGTGAACGGTAACCTGTATTGCAGCATGCTGCAAGAAGGTGTAACCGATCCGCTCGGTGCAAATAACGGTTGCATGCCGGATTACCCTCAAATCCATATACAACGAACCCCAAATGGAGCTTATACATGGCTTCGGATAACCATCTCACGGGTGCGCTTCACACAGTTCATCACATACCGGCTTACACCTGTCCCGGCTCGCTGTCATGGTTGAAACTGAGCTACTCTCCCGATCACGGATATTGCTGTTTCGATCATTTCAGATCATTATACATATCCTGGTATGGATTAGCAACCCTGTTATTTTAAAATGATTACATAGATAGTTTAAGCAACCGCAGACATTAAACGGCAAGCTTCAGCACATCTACGGCAAGCTTCAGCGCAGGCCTGACAATGATCATGTGCATGTCTACCACATTCCGCTGCACAGGCTTCACATGCTTTGACACACAATTCACAGATTTCACCGATGAAATCACTTCCACGTGTCATGGCTTGCGCTGCAAATGCACAGATATCAGCACATTCCCGGTTCATACGGATACAGTCACGAAGCATCGCCAAATCATATTCTTTCAGACTCGATATGTAACATACGTTGCAAGCATTCATACACTCCAGGCAAGCATCGATACATTGTTGGTATTGTTGTTGTGTCATTTAAAGTTACCTCCCAGGCAAAGTTTGCTATGCTTCTTAATACCCACCAGGGAGGAACTTTGAACCATTATCCTAGTCTTGTTTTACCGCTTCCAATTCCAGTAATTGTTCACGGATGGCAGTTTGATCAAAATGCTCACCGATAAACACAGCTACATCCGGCACATCTCCTTGAGGTGTGATCTTCATATAATCCGATTCACGATAGGCATACTGAAACCAGAATCGGCTTGCGGTATCGCTAAACGAAAGGATTCCTTTTGCCCGATATACGTCACGCGGCAAGCTAGCCACAAACTGTTCGAATGCTTCGCTATTCACAGGTTGACTGAAATAATGTGTGTATACCATAACATGTTCATGTGATGTATGTGGCTTGACAGAATGCTCGCCATGGTCGCTTGAATGGTTGCTGTCACGTTGATCCGTGTGATCATGTCCATGATTGCATCCCTGAGTACGGCAAGCATCTGTATGCACATGAGTCTCTCCTGCATTTTTCCATGCATCGCCTGCTATATTGGATTGATGAATGTGAACGTCGGCACCACTATGAAGCAATTTCTCCATAGACACTTCACATTTGACCGTTGGAATCACGGGGGCAAAGCCATTCCATTTATGCAGAAGTCCTTCCAAGTCCTGCAGTTGCTGCTCTTGAACCCGGTCGGTTTTATTCAAAAGCAACACCGAAGCACAACGAATCTGTTCTTGCATCAATTTGAAGGTTTTTCCTTTTTGCTCCTGATACAGGCCTGACAGGTGAGCCGCATCCACTATGGTGATCAAACTTTTCAGCTCCAAACGCATATAAAGAGATGTTTCCGTCACCGCATCCAAAATTTCCATCGGATTCGCTGCACCCGTTGCCTCGATTACGATAACATCGGGTGACTCTTCTTGAACGAGGTCCGCCAGCTGCAGTCCAAGATCTCCTCGTACAGTACAGCAGATGCATCCGCCCAACATTTCCGTCATGGGCACTTCCTCATCTACGATCTGACCATCCAGATTCACTTCACCCAGTTCATTCATCACCACGGCTGGGCGCAGTTGTTGCTGTTTCCAGTGTTCTATGAGCTTTACAAGCAATGTCGTTTTACCACTGCCCAAAAAACCGGACAAAATATATACAGGAATACTTGGTTTTTTCTCATTGATGATACTCATCATTACACACCTCTCTGCCCATCTCTATCCTTAGTCTGACTCTATTAAGCGAGTGTACACTATCCTCCAATTGTTGTGCAATACGCCTGTTCTGTTGAAGAAAACTTCATTGCCTGATTAACATGAATAGTCTATGCTATGAGGACATGTTTATTTGAGGAGGATTTCAATGACCAATTCAGTTGAACAGCACCGTCAGGAAGCACCACAAACGGTGGCCTGTATGGTTGTTACCGTTTCGGACACACGTACCAAAGAAACCGATACGAGCGGTCAACTTATGCATGAGTTGTTGCACCAAGCTGGCTATCAGGTTGTGGAGTATATCATTACACCTGACGAGACAGAACGGATTCAGACGATTCTGCAAGACGCTGTTGTACGGGATGATATCGAAGCCGTACTGTTAAGCGGAGGTACCGGTATTGCTCCAAGGGATACTACATACGAGGCTGTATCTTCCCTTCTGGACAAAGAACTGCCCGGTTTTGGTGAAATCTTCCGTTACTTAAGTTATACCGAAGATATTGGTTCAGCAGCTATTCTCAGTCGGGCAGTTGCCGGAACTATCGGACGTACAGCTGTATTTTCAATGCCAGGCTCTCGCGGGGCCGTTAAACTTGCCATGGAACGCATTATTTTGCCTGAACTGCGCCATGTCATGCGCGAAATATATAAACCCGTCTGAATCATCAGACGGGTTTGTTTTTTCCACTTGGACAGTTTGTAAGTCACTACTCTTTTATTTGTTGAAGCACATCTTCAAATACTTGCAGGACGTCCTGTGCATACACATCCTTCTCTCCGCCGGAAGCCGTATAAACCAACGATACATGCCCTTTGCTACGAATCGTCGTTCTGCCCATTACATTCTCGAGAACGGCATTTTCTTTAGGTTCCCCATACATTTCTTCCATTCTTGCTGCACGGATTTTCGCATCACGATAAATGTGTACTTTCACGATATGTCTTGCACTACCATTCAATAAATACATATATGACATGCCACCATCAGCATCATCCTCGAACATATTGTTCATCAGCTTAATATGTTTGGCAGCAAAAGCGGTTGTCATTTCTCTTGCTAACGTACCGTTTAAGCCGTGACCTTGTTGCTTGGCTCTGAAATTCCCTTCCGTTGTTGCTTCACGTGTATAGAGCTTCCGTTCCTGCTCAATAGATGAAGATGTGCAAGCTGCGAGAGATACTAGGCTCAGGATTACCAAGCCACTTAACAGCAAAATTCGTTTTACATTCCGCCCCATCAGGTTCGGATTTTTCTCCTTTAACAGCATGTCTATCCTTCCTTTCCATGAGTCACGGTACCTGTGACTCTCTCAGGTAGGATTAGCATGTCTAGGAGATACACATTTTATTCCAAGTAAGCACATTATTCAGAGGAGACACGTACAACCGTACGCCCAACTGCACCGCCCTGTAGTATGTTCTCTAATGTATGCGGCAATTGATCTAGCGTAATCTCCTGAACCCCCAGCGCAAGTGCACGGTCTGGCTTCCATTCACTGCCCAGCTTGTTCCAGATGCGCTCTCGACGTTCCATGGGACAATACACTGAATCAATACCAATCAACTGGATGCCACGCAAAATAAATGGAAAAACAGTTGATTCAAATCCGTTGCCCCCCGTTAACCCGGATACAGCAACAGCTCCACCATACTGTACCTGTTTCAATCGCTCCGCCAGTGCTGGCCCTGCGGTTGGATCAACGACACCTGCCCATTGCTGTTTTCCCATGGCCCCCTTGATTGGGGCATCCGCTTCTTCACGTGAAATGACTTCGGAAGCCCCCAAATTGCGAAGCAGTTCCTCTTCTTGCTGCTTTTTACCTGTACTTGCCGTCACTTCAAAACCAAGCTTCGCAAGGATAGCTATCGCCATACTGCCAACGCCCCCCGTGGCGCCGGTAACTAGCACTTTCCCCATTTCAGGCGTTACCCCCGCTTGTAACAAGGCGTCTATCGAGAGTCCAGCAGTGAACCCTGCCGTTCCAATAGCCATCGCTTCTTTTTCACTCAGCCCTTGCGGGAGAGGCACTAACCACTCACTACGAAGACGAGCATATTCACTATATCCCCCGTAATGGGAGACCCCGGGTTCAAATCCCGTACTAATGACCCGATCCCCAGGTGCAAAACGTCCACTCACAGATTCATCTACCGTCCCGGCCATATCGATTCCAGGTACCATGGGATAATTCCGTATGACACCTCCTTTTTCAAGAGATGCTAATCCGTCCTTATAATTCACACTGGAATAGTGTACCTGTACGGTCACGTCCCCGTTAGGAAGGTCTTCTTTTTTCAACTGCTCAAGTTTGGCTGTAACCCCTTTCTGATCATCCTTACGTATCACATAAGCCTGAAATTGTTCTTTCATCGGTCTCATCTCCTTATTTTCGTTCCAAAAGCAGATATAATAATGGTCCTGCAAGCGGCAGTAATCCTGCCCACGCCCAGTTTGTTGTTCTTCCGTTCACTCTGGCATCGCGATAGATAGCATACGTAGACAGTAACGTCAGTACTATGAAATCAATCGTCATGATATGTACAAACGAGGATTGATAAAATGCGTCCACGAAGCGTTCGGAATTGCCTTCGATCAACGCATAAAGTGCCGACCCTAGTGTAAGCAACAACAGGAGCAGATGGGTCAGTTTATGCGAGGCCACTCGCGAGACACCTCGTTTCGACTGTTTAACAGTTGGTACTGGTTCATGTATGCCTATTCGGGATGGTGCAACCAGCGCGAAATAGGGCAATAACGCAAATGCTCCAAGCCCGAAAGAAAACAGGACAAACGGCCATGCCGGTATCCGCTGCCCCTTCGATGCTGTCACTGATTTTCGAAGTAGAATACATGCATACACAGCCGGAAAAATGCCCAACCATGAGAACACCGTCAATAGCCACGGCTCCCTGCTCTGCAATGTGAGTAGTTCTTTGAATATCGGATCATTCACGGGGGAGTTCCCCGGTGCCATAAACAGCGCATATGCTATAAATGCAACCCATAGTAGTCCAAACATATATCTCATCAGCCAGCCCTCCTTTACCTTTCATCCCCTGCTGACATCGGTTTGAAACAGTGTTGATTTTCATTCCTGGTCAACTGTTCTTCTAAGGCCCCCCTTATGACGAAGTAACTTTCGAAATGTGGCGGCATTTGGCGTTTCCTGCGCTTTCCCGAGAAATAATGATATGTTCTTACTTGGGATAAACCTTGGAATAGGTGATGCAATAGATGACAATAGGATGCTATGCAAAAGTCGCTTCACATATATGCTTATTAAAAGTGTACCTCTTCCTCCAACATACTTCTATGAAGCTGCACACATATTCATTGAAAATCATCATCGTATCATCACATCAAAAAGGCATAAGCCAGTAATCCCTACCGGTTATGCCTTCCTGATTTTCAAGTCCATCTTATGATATATTACTCTTCCGTTGATTTCACATGCTCAGCAATCAACTTTTGCTTCATATTCCATGCGGCCGGGCTGATGTTCACGCGGTAAATCTCCGGGTTCAGCTTCCGTTGGTACTCCGGCCAGAAAAGGTTCAACTGCTCCTTATGATACGCGCGTATTTCATCGAGCGTAGGCAGGTCATACACTTTACGTCCATTCACAAAAATCGGCTCCAGCATGTTAACTGCTTCATAACGGGTCACCGTCTTTTTCAAATAGGGATGTAGCGGGTTGAACAGCTTGAGCGGCCCTCCCTGAAGCGGCTGCTCCTCATCCGGATAGCAGATATAATCCGCAATAGCTTTGCCATGCTTCGGATCAATGATGCGGAAGACTTCTTTTTTACCCGGTGTAGACACCTTCTCGGGATTGGCCGATATTTTAAGCGTTGGCAACATTTCGCCGTTAACCTCACGCTCTACCAGCTTGTAGACTCCACCCAAAGAAGGCTGATCTGATGCTGTAATCAACTGTGTGCCGACACCCCATGTGTCGATCCGTGCACCTTGAGCTTTCAAGTTAAAGATCGTATTTTCATCGAGATCATTCGAAGCTACGATTTTCACATAGTCCAGTCCGGCTTCATCCAACATCTGACGGGCCTGAATCGAAAGATAGGCAAGGTCGCCGCTATCCAGACGAATAGCATTCATCTTTTTGCCTTGACTCTCCAGCCACTTGGCTGTTTTGATCGCATGAGGCACGCCGCTATTCAGCGTATCAAACGTATCCACGAGAAGCGTCACCTGATCCGGTAGCACTCTTGCATACGCATCAAATGCCTCCTGTTCCGTCATAAAGCTCTGCACCCAGGAATGTGCGTGTGTGCCTGCTGTCGGAATGCCAAACTGTTCACCAGCCAGCATATTTGATGTCGCATGGAAACCGGCTACATATGAAGCACGAGCCCCCCAAATTGCGGCATCTGCTTCTTGTGCACGGCGTGTTCCGAACTCAAGCAATGTATCTTGCTGTGCCACCTGCTTAATACGAGATGCTTTCGTTGCAATCAGTGTCTGATAATTCATGAAGTTAAGTATGGCCGTTTCCACCAACTGCGTTTCCAGAATACAGCCTTCAACCCGAATGAGCGGTTCGTCAGGAAAAACAATTGCACCCTCCTTCATGGAATGAATCGTTCCCTGGAAAGAGAACTGAAGCAATTCCTCCAGAAAGACCGGATCATAATTCTCTGGTTGTTTGGATAAAAACTTGATATCTTCCATGGTAAAACGTAGCTGGCTAATATAATTCACAATGCGCTCCAAACCGGCAAATACGGCATAACCGTTGCCAAAAGGAAGCTTACGGAAGTAGGCTTCAAATACCGCCTTCCGTTTGTGTGTACCATTCACCCAGTGCGCATACATCATGTTGATCTGATATTTATCCGTATGTAAAGCCAGGCTTGTTGTCTGCATTTGTCTCATCCTCTCTGACTTCCGCTCGTTTCTCAGATCATTCCTGAAAATACGAGCTTAAAGCTGATTACACCGCAATGTTCGGTGGCGAATCAGTCCAAAATCGTTTCACTTGCCTTAACCACCTGTGCCCCCATGCTGGAACGAAAGTGCCCAAGTGCCCATTCATGCCCTGCAGGGTTAAAACTGGCTACAGCGTCCTCATAGATCGTAATATGGAATCCTTTGTTATAGGCATCCACAGCGGTATGTAATACACATATATCTGTACATACCCCGATTAACGCAATATCTGTTATGCCTCGTTCGCGCAGCTTCAGTTCCAGGTCTGTTCCGCAGAACGCGCTATATCTCGTTTTATCCATCCACCGAATTTCATTCGCATGCTTCTCCATTACTTCGGCAAGACGACCATATAGCTGTCTTCCCTCAGTATCACGGATGTTATGAGGCGGGAAAAGTACGGTTTCCGGATGATAAGGGTCATTTTTTTCATGTAAATCTACTGCCATAATCACTTCATCTTTATTATCGAGATACGCCTTGGTAATCGCCGCTACCGTTTCCTGAATCTCTACGGCCGGCTGACCCACAGGCAATGCTCCCGTAACAAAATCTTGTGTAAAATCAATAACAATCAATGCTTTCATCGTCCACACTCCCTTGGTTTGAATATGGTTGAATGCATCACACGCTTTTTACGTATAGATCGATAAACGCGGCACTAGTTCAGTGAATCGATACAGCTGTGCCGGACGCTGGGAGTACTGATTGGAGCTGACCAGATTGCCCTCATCGTCACGCACTTCCTCGACAATCCCTTTACGGCTGCGTGTAGATGTTATTTTACGAATAAAATTAGGCTCTTCGAAATCGGGTACAACACTCTGGATGACCTGATATAATTCACTTAACGTAAAATCACGCGGCAGAAACTGTCTCGCAATCGTTGTCTCCAGCATCTGTTGCTGAATTCGTCTGTATGCATCTTCGATGATCGTTCTGTGATCAAAGGCGAGTTCCAGTTCTTCCAGTGCCTCCTGGATCGTAAACAACCCTACATCTTCCGCATCATCTGCTGCCTGCCTGTGTTCAAGCATCCATTCCTCTACAAGTGCAAAGAAGGCATGAGAGATAATCCAACCTCTGGGATCACGTCCAGGCTGACTATAAACGTTTAGATATTCGAGATGTCCGCCGTCTACACCGGTCTCCTCCATCAGTTCGCGCTTCGCCGCACCGTAAATGGACTCATTTTCTTGGCAAAATCCACCAGGCAATGCCCATCTTCCGGCAAAAGGCCAGCCCTTGCGTTTAATTAACATAACCTTCAACTCCCGAATCGGGAGGGTTTTCGTTACCGTTTTGCGCTCCCGCTTCGTCAAGGTGAACATGACGATATCTGCAGGAACCCCGTCGGGGGTACGATATTTTTTGGAACTATAATTACGTGCTTCCAGTTCATCGTTTGCTGATTCAGTGTTAACGTGTTTGTTGTTTTCGCTCATGGGCACCACCGACTATATTCATTTTGATAATTTCATTATGACATAATAATAATTTTTGTCAACTGTGCATTCCAGTTTCCGTCATCAGGCTCTCGATTTCGCCACACGGAACGTCGCTGTAGCCATACACCCCAGCGTTCCTGAGGAATCGCGAACCTCAGATTGGGTCGTGATGCTACGCCCAGCTTGATGCAACACGGTTGACGTTACAATTAATTCACCCTGACTCATCGGCGCCAGAAAATGTACATTAAGGTTAGTCGTGACACAACTATCCACCTCCATGGCAGCTGTCGCGACCATACCCATCGCCTGATCCATCAATGAGGTCAACACACCACCATGAATTATGCCCATCGAGTTGGTATGATTCTCTCCTGCGGTCAGCGCAATTTGGACTTCTTGTTTGTTGCCCTTGATGTACCGGCACCCGAGAAATCCCCAGAATCGGCCATCGCCGTCTTCCACCATTTTGTCCAAAATACTCATGTTTCATTTCTCCTTCTATTCCATACGTTGTTTAACTCACTCTAGATGTCTTTTTTGTTGCTTCATTCGGAGTTCATTGCTCTCTATGATGTCAAAAAAGGCGCGGACTGCGTCCGCACCCTTCCGTTCATTTAACCGCAGCTGGTCGGAGGTGAATCCGTTCCAGCTTCGACATTGACTTTCTCGGATACTGTATCCCGAATCACCGAGATGACTAGTTGAAGCAGATAATTGATGTCACTTTGACTCTGCTGGAATTCGGTTACTAGCGGAATGCTGTCCAGTTCGTTTTGCAAGTCATCAATTTCCTGTTCAATTTTGCTAACCATGGCACTGTTGTTGAAACTTTCGAAAGCAACGATTTCTTTTTGTTTTTTCTTAATCGTTGCAATCAATTGCTGAATGCGCTCATGATCTCGGATTTTGGCTTCTGCCTGTTGAAACTGCCTTACTTCTTCGCTCGTTCCGAGCATATCTGCCAGTTCTTTGGCCTTTCCCATAATGTCGTCGCGTATGATCAGATTGCGCGTATCGTAGGTTGGCATTCCGTAATGGTTGTACTGCACTTCTTCTTCCTGCGCCACTGTGATCGCTCCATTCGTATGAGATGATATAAGATGAGACTGTGGTTAAACATCAGTGTTTGTACTAAGGCTTGGGTGGCCGCTTCGGGTTCGGATCGTTCTTT
>NZ_FMVM01000008.1 GCF_900102085.1 Paenibacillus polysaccharolyticus
AGAGAGGTTTTGAGCTTTTAAGGTATTTGAGCCTTAGAGTTCAGAGAGCAGCGCAGCTGAACAGCATGCCGAAGGCTAGAGAGGTTTTAGAGCTTTTAAGAATCTTCAGGCTTTAAGGTAGTTAAGCTTGAGTTCGTAAAATCTCTAGCTCTAGAAATGTTGGAATAAATGTTGAAAAATCACGTCGTAATGAGGGGCGATAAGCCCGCATTCGACTAAAAAATTGCTGAGCGAGGGTATTGGGATGGAGCGACTTTTGGATTTGCGGAGCAAACCAAGGGAAGCGATAGACCAAAACCCGAGTGGGAGGAACATCCATGACAAAACTGAAAGTATACCAATATGCAAAATGTGGTACGTGCCGTAAGGCTGTGAAATGGTTGGAAGCGAAAGGGCATGAACTGGAGCTAATTCCTATTTTTGATACACCACCATCGAAAGACGAATTGACAGAGCTTATTCAAAAAAGCGGACTTGAAGTGAAAAAGTTTTTTAACACCAGTGGAGAAGTCTACAAAGAGCAACAGCTGAAAAACAAACTGCCAGGGATGTCCGAGGAAGAGCAGATTGCGTTACTGGCTTCCAATGGTCGTCTGATCAAACGTCCGATTGTAACCGATGGAGAAACAGTCACCGTGGGTTTCAAGGAAGATACGTATGAGCAGGAATGGAACAACGCCTAAGACATTCACCAGAGCTAAGCCTTGAATTGTTCGCAATTCAGGGCTTTTTTGGTTCAACGAGGTAGTGGCATAATTATGCTCCATGAGGGTTGGCGTAACTATGTTATAATGATAGAATGAGTTTCGATATTTAATATGCTATTGAAGTTGGAATCAATTGTTGTTCCAGCTTTCATAGATCAAGGAGAGAACAAATTCAAGTGAATCAACGTAATGAACCTACTTTGTTACTGGTAGACGGTATGGCAGTGTTGTTCCGGGCATTCTACGCAACATCTGCAAGCGGATATATCAGACGTACAAAGGCAGGGCTTCCGACCAATGCAGTCTATGGGTTTATCCGTTATTTTTGGGATGCGGTTCAGACGTTTGGACCAAGCCATGTCATCTGCTGTTGGGATATGGGAGGCAAGACGTTTCGCGGTGAGGAGTACGCAGCATACAAAGGTAATCGTGCTGAAGCACCAGATGACCTTATTCCACAGTTTACTCTGATTCGTGAAGTGATGGATAGTCTAAACATTCCGAATATTGGTGCAGAAGGGTATGAGGCTGACGATTGTATCGGAACACTTGCCAAATATTACACGGAAGAAATCGATATGAATGTGATGGTACTGACCGGAGACCATGATATGTTACAGCTGATTAATGACCGCACAAGTATCATTATCATGAAAAAAGGTCACGGCAACTACATGGTATACAATCCCGAAACATTGATGGCTGAGAAACAATTGACACCACGTCAGGTTGTTGATATGAAGGGCTTGATGGGAGATGCCAGCGACAATTATCCCGGAGTGCGTGGAATTGGTGAGAAAACGGCTTTGAAGCTTGTGCAAGAGTATGGATCGATCGAAGGGATTTTAAGCAATCTGGATCAACTTACCCCTTCAGTACGTAAAAAAATCGAGAGCGATCTCGATATGTTGCATCTGTCTCGCAGGCTGGCAGAGATTCACTGTGCAGTTCCGGTGGCTTGTACGCTGGAAGGCTGTGAATTGCGTCTGGACCCGGATACGGTGATGGACAAGTTTGAACAACTTGAGATGAAGAGCCTAGGCTCTTGGATGGGAGTGGCGATAGGGTGAGCAACATGTTGATGAAAAAAACGAGTAAAAAGTGGTGGACTGGGGCAATGGCCCTCGTCCTCGCACTTCCGGTGTTGCTGTCGGGGGCGGTGAGTGCACCGCAGACAGCGGATGCCAAAGCAGCGATTAGCGTCAAAGTACAGAAAGTGAAGGCAGCAGGACGTAGTTTTAGTGTACAGACCGTGTCCATTCCAAAAGGAACACCAGTAACCGTAGGACTTGCTAAGAAACAGGTTGGTCAAACCGCTACATTGCCGTCTATTGTAAAAGCGTACGGCGCACAAGCAGCAATCAACGGAGCTTTTTTTGAAGCATATCATGGAGCACCAGATCCCTACGGGATGTTAATAGCAAATGGTAAAGTTATACATATAGGAAGATATGGCACATCCATCGGTTTTAAGGCAGATGGGTCGGCGATAATGGATTCGCTTCAAGTGAGCTTAACGGGCACGGTCACAGATACGAAAGGAAAATCAAGCGGCTGGTATGCAACATTTGTTAACCGGACACCTTCAGCAGATGCAAGCATCTCGATGCTGTACACCCCAGAACGTGGAGCCAATGTTGGTTTCAAGGGCGGAACGGCAGTGATTATGGAAAAGGGTGTTGTGACCAAAAAAGTACCGAATACAAACGTAGCGATTCCCAAAAACGGTTCTGTTCTTGTCTTCACAGGTCGAGAGAAGTCCACAGCTGACCGATTTACGGTAGGCTCCACCGTAGAGATGAATTACAGATATACGAACGCAGCCGGTCAGGAAATTCCGTGGCAGGAGGTGGACACAGCTGTGGGAGCTGGCCCGCGTCTGGTGAAGGATGGCAAGGTATCGGTAAATCCGGCAAGTGAGGGGTTCAAAGATCCCAAAATTCTGAATGCATCCGGAGCGAGAAGCGGAATTGCGATTATGGCCGACGGTTCGGTGATGCTTGCTACCGTTTCTGGTGCTACAATAAAAGAATGGGCAGCTGTGATGCAAAAGCTGGGAGCTAAACAGGCGATGAACTTGGATGGCGGTGCATCCTCTGGGATGTATGCAGGTGGCAAAATGCTGACTTCTCCAGGGCGGCTGTTAAGTAATACATTAGTATTTGGTGGTTCTGTTCGATAAAAAGTAATCATGGAGGTATGATGTGGCATGACACCTGTACCCGATTCGATAACAGAAGAGGCAAGCACGGCAGTTCTGGCGATTAATATAGGGCAACCTAAGCCATTGCCTGGCCAGAAAAATGAAGTGTTGAGTGGTATTGTGAAACATCCTGTCTCCGCCCCGGTTTTCCTGTCATTCACTGGAATGACAGGGGATGCTCAAGCGGATCTGGTGCACCACGGTGGTCCAGATAAAGCTGTTTGTGTATACGATCATAGTCGCTATTCTGCGATTGAGCGTCTGATGGAGCGTAAGCTGGAGTGGGGGGCATTCGGAGAGAATCTGACCGTTACAGGATGCGCTGAGGAAGAGATTCGCATTGGTGATGTATTTGAACTCGGTGATGCGCAGGTGCAAGTCAGTCAGCCGAGACAACCATGTTTCAAGCTGGGTATAAGATATGATTACAAGGAGTTGCCTGTATATTTTCAGGAAAGCGGGCATACCGGTTTTTATTTTCGAGTATTGCAAGAGGGAGAGGTTGGCCCTGCATCACGTTTCAGAAGAGTTCGCACAGATACTTCATACATGACGATTCTTGAAGCTAACCGGATCATGCTTCAGGGGAAACAGGACGTGGAAGGGATGCAGGCTCTACTCTCTATTCCTGTGCTCTCGGATAGTTGGAAACAGACATTGCTTAAACGGTTGAACAAGCTTGAGCGTAACTGAGCCCTGCTGAATAGTCCGAACCGCTATATGGATACGGCAGTGTTCCTATTACAAACCAACGTAGGAGTGAGATCAACATGACAGTTTTAGGTGCGATTGAAGCAGGCGGAACCAAATTTGTATGTGGCCTTGGTACAGAACACGGAGAGGTCCTGGAACGAGTTAGTTTCCCTACAACCACGCCGGAAGAAACGATGGCTCAGGTCATCTCTTTTTTTGAGGGCAAAGGTATTGAAGCAATGGGGGTAGGTTCTTTCGGGCCAATTGATCCCATTGAAGGAAGTCCAACCTATGGTTATATTACGACAACACCGAAGCCGCATTGGGGACAGTACAACATGATTGGCAAACTCAAAGAACACTTTGATGTACCGATGACGTTTGACACCGATGTGAATGGAGCAGCTTTGGGTGAAGCCACTTGGGGAGCTGCACAGGGGCTGGATAGCTGTCTGTATATTACGGTTGGTACAGGTATTGGTGCAGGAGCTGTCGTTGGCGGAAAAATGGTGCACGGATTGTCTCATCCCGAGATGGGCCATATTATCGTGCGGAGACATCCCGAGGATTCATATGCAGGATTTTGCCTATACCATGGAGACTGTCTGGAAGGGCTTGCGGCGGGGCCGGCCCTGAACAAGCGCTGGGAACAACCTGCTTATGAATTGCCAGCAGATCACAAAGCCTGGGAGATTGAAGCGCATTATCTTGCACATGCTCTAATGAATTATGTGCTGATTCTTTCGCCTCAGAAAATAGTGATGGGCGGAGGCGTGATGAAACAGGAGCACCTATTCCCGATGGTTCGTAGCAAACTACAGGAATTGCTGGCAGGCTATGTGCAACATCCGTCACTTCATGCTGGAATTGATGCGTATGTTGTTCCACCAGGTCTGGGAGATAATGCTGGCTTGTGTGGTTCGCTGGCACTGGCGAAACTGGCCTTGTCAAAATAAACGCATTTAGGGATTGACGAAATTTACCAGTATGGTATGATGTGTTCAACAGCATAGTACGGTTAATGAGGAAGCACCTCTCTTGCAGCGATCTGCGAGAGAGGTGCTTTTTTGTGTTGTCTGGAGACAGAGACAGAGAATACTTCGTTAATCGAACAGGCTGTATCGTCCAAAGGAGGGAACTAGCAATGGAAGTCATTTTCATGAACAAATTATCCAGAGTGTTTGATCAGCATGAGCAGATTGCCCAGTTATGGATTGGCGAGGAGGAGAATACTTGGCACTTGGGATGGAGTCGTTATGAAGCAGGGGATCGGGAAGATACGATCTGGTATGAAGGGCATTCGTGGGAAGAGCTGATGCACATATATCGTCATCAACTTGCCATGCAGATGAGCGAAGGGTATCGTCCATTGATGCATGGGTTGTACAACGAAAATGAGGATCTGAAGCTACGTAGTTATGCAGGCCAGCGTCTGCATTGTTTTAGTGAATTATACGGAAATGAACAATTGTATGAGGATTTATGCACATGGCGCAGGCAAAAAGCGGCTTCGGATCGGAAGGCCCCTTATTTTGTGGCGACGAATCGTTTGTTGCGGCTGATCAGTGCGTTTGTTCCACATACGATGGATGAGCTGATGCAACTGCCGGGTGTTGGTGAGAGCAAAGCAGCAGAATATGGGCTGGAATGGCTTGAAATGATGAGTGGAATCGAACAATCGAGACCTTTTCCGTTAGACTGGGTGTACATCGTATTGCAAGAAGAAGAGTACGAAAGTTGGTTATATAAGCAGAAAGAGCAGAAGTACAAGCAGGAACTGGATAAATTCATTACGCGTAAGCACGTGCTGGAAGGCATGAAAGAGGGACAAACCTTAGAAGAGATCGTGAATCGATCTGGTCTATCCCGGCGTGAATTAATCGAACTGCTCGAAACATTGGATCTGGAAGGGTATGACACGGATTCATTGCTGGATGTAGAACTGGCCGTTATGCCTGAGACTGAACAAGAGGCGGTATGGAATGCATATGAGGAGTTAGGAGATACATTTCTGAAGCCTGTGTTACATAAAGTTTACGGAGGAGAGCGCCCTGAAGGAGGGAGCTTGGAGCAAGTGTATGAACGGTTACGGATGATTCGCATCCGTTTTCGGAGACATACTGAAACAGAGCGTAATGTTGGTTAGCTAAAATACGCCGTGAGGCGGTGATATTAAAAAAGACGAAGTCGTCCCTGTGAAGGAGCGCTTCGTCTTATTCTTTAAATGGTATGATATAGCGGATAGAGCGGTCGTTTCAGATCCAGTCTTTTTTACGGAAAATAAAGAACATCGTCAGGCCGAGTGTAATCATCAGGCCGATAACAGCATAATACCCGTATTTCCAGTGTAATTCGGGCATGTTGTCGAAGTTCATTCCATAAATACCGGTGATAACGGTCAGAGGCATGAACACGGTGGTGATGGCAGTAAACACACGCATGATCTCATTCGCGCGGTTAGCGATACTGGACTGGTAGGCTTCTCGCAAGTTACCCATCAGATCGCGGTACGTTTCAAAGGTTTCCGATATTTTTACGGCGTTCTCGTAAATGTCGCTGAAATATTTTTGCAGCTGATCATCAATGAGACGCAGATCTTTTTTGTTGAGTGTATTGATGACCTCCTTTTGAGGTCCCAGTACTTTCTTCAGCCACAAAATCTCGCTTCGCAGACCGATAATCTCATTCAGATGTGACTTTTTGGTATGCATCAGAATGTCTTCCTCAAGTTTCTCAATTCGCGCTTCAATTCGATCACCAACGGTGAAGTAATTGTCCACAATCAAGTCAACAAGCAAGTAGAGGAGACGATCTGGACTGCTGATTTCCTGTTCCCAGAGAATTGGCTTCAATGTACGTAGTTCGCTGATCTTTTGTTTGGTAACCGTAATGATAAAATGTCTACCGAGAAAGAGATTGACTGCACGCAGGAAGATCTCTTCATCATCGAAACGAATGCTATTAATCACGATAAAATAATGGTTCTCATAAATCTCAATCTTAGGACGCTGTTCTTCATCACTCAAGCAATCCTCAACAGCCAGATCATGCATGGAGAACAGCGGCTGAAGTACAGCCAAGTCGTCCACGTCCGCATCAATCCAGTAGAATCCTTCTGCTGGTGGAGTCAGCGCTTGCTGAATGTCATCCACCGGGATAAATACACCGTTGTTAACCAACCGGATTTTCATGTTATCTACTCCTTCTGCACCCGCCGTCTTGGCGGATTTCATCGTTAATATGGGCGCAAAAGAACAGATCAGCCGGTCGGCAGCGGAGCCTGTTATCAGGACTGTACTGCGTCATCAATCTATAATCAAACGGAAGAAACGTCCCGCTGCCGACATGCTGATGTCAATTCTCTATGCAGTTGTTCGGAATTCGACTGCCAGTTGGGCCTCGGGTCGCCATCCATTTAATATGTCACCTCTCACATAAGGGCTTATAAACACTTGTCTAGTATACCGCTGGTCTAGGGTGCTTTCAAGCGCAAAAATGTGTCTATTTCACGCTCTGAGGCAGTGTATGACAACGGATGATGAACGGTTCCGAGTTTAGGTTTAAAACCAATCAACTGGTTCTTGACGTGAGGGCAGTAATGTTTTAAAGTAAAAGTTAATATATCTGAATTAAAATTGAATACAGCGAAATCTTATCAAGAGTAGGTGGAGGGACCAGCCCGATGAAACCCGGCAACCGGCGATATAACGCACGGTGCTAATTCTTGCAGCGACCAAGCATCCTTGTGATGCTGTTGTAACTGAGAGATGAGAGAGGCGCATATCTGTTTACATATGACCTTTCTCGGAATCCGAGAGAGGTCTTTGTCATATGCAGAGCTTCTCAGAGCGTGATTTTCGCACCAGATGCGACCCATGAAAAAGGAGGAGTCAACTCACTATGCCAATTAAAATTCCAGACACATTACCAGCCAAAGAAGTGCTTGAGAGCGAGAATATTTTCGTCATGGACGAATCATCCGCATACAAGCAGGATATTCGTCCACTCCGAATCGCCATACTGAATCTGATGCCTACGAAGGAAACGACGGAAACGCAATTGCTTCGTCTGGTAGGTAATACACCGATTCAAGTGGATGTTGTGCTGGTGCATCCCAAATCCCACACATCCAAGAACACATCTCAAGAATACCTCGACCTGTTCTATAAAACCTTTGATGAGATCCAGCATCGCCGTTTTGACGGGATGATCATTACAGGCGCGCCGGTGGAGCAAATGGATTTTGAAGACGTGAACTATTGGGAAGAAATTCAGGAAATCTTCGAATGGACCAAAACCAATGTAACTTCGACGATGCATATCTGTTGGGCATCACAAGCCGGTCTATACCACCATTTTGATGTACCCAAAGTTCCGCTGGATGAAAAGTGTTTTGGCGTATTCCCGCATACGATCAACAAACCTCATGTTCCGATACTGCGTGGATTTGATGAAGTGTTCAACGTTCCACACTCCCGTCACACGGAGGTAAGACGTGAGGATATTGAGAAAAATGATAAACTCGAAATTTTGGCAGAGTCCGAAGAAGCAGGAGTATTCCTGGTTGCCACCAAGGACGGGAAGCAAATTTTCGCTACAGGACATGCCGAGTATGATCCGTTTTCATTGAAATGGGAATATGACCGTGATGTTGCCAAGGGATTGGACATCGCGCTGCCGAAGTACTACTATCCAAAGGACGATCCTTCTCGGATACCTCCGGCTACATGGCGTGCACACGCTAACTTATTATTCTCTAACTGGCTCAATTACTATGTGTATCAGGAAACCCCTTACGATATTGGCCCACAAATCTAATCAAGATTACAGGAGGATGCAGTAATGGAAGATAACAAGTTGAAAATTGAAAGCCGTCTAGCTCAAATTGGGTCCATCAATGAACCCGTAACAGGTGCTGTTAACTTTCCGATCTATCAATCCACTGCGTTTCGTCACCCGAAGCTGGGACAAAGCACGGGGTTTGATTACATCCGTACAACAAACCCAACGCGCAAAGTGTTAGAGGAAGCAGCAGCGGCTCTGGAGTCCGGTGATGCAGGTTTTGCTTGTAGCTCGGGCATGGCAGCACTGCAAACGATCTTTGCGATGTTCGGCCAAGGGGATCACCTGATCGTTTCTCTTGACCTGTATGGCGGTACATATCGCCTGTTGGAACGGATTTTATCCCGGTTCGGTGTAAACGCAAGTTATGTAGATACGAACGATCTGGAAGCATTAGAGAACATCCGTAAGCCGAATACCAAGGCAGTATTCATCGAGACACCAACTAACCCGCTCATGATGATTACGGATATAGAAGCCGTAGCTTCCTGGGCGAAAAAACACAACCTGTTGACCATTGTAGATAATACGCTACTGACTCCATTCTTCCAGCGTCCGATTGAACTTGGCGCCGATATTATTATCCATAGTGCGACTAAATATCTGGGCGGACATAATGATGTGCTCGCTGGATTGATCATCACCAAAGGTGAAGCCTTGTCTGACGAGATGGCGTTCCTTCATAACTCCATTGGGGCTGTGTTATCACCGAGTGATTCATATCAATTGATGAAAGGTATGAAAACACTGGCTCTTCGCATGGAGCGTCATGAATATAACGCACTTACCATTGCGAAGTTCCTCTTGGAACATCCGGCTGTAGCTGAAGTATTCCATCCTGGTTTGTCCGATCACCCTGGATATGAAGTTCAGCGTAAGCAGTCTTCCGGCAATACAGGCATTTTTTCGTTTAAAGTGAAGGATGCACGCTATGTTGAGCCATTGCTGCGTCATATCCAATTGATTGCATTTGCAGAAAGTCTCGGTGGTGTAGAATCACTCATGACGTATCCTGCGGTGCAAACCCATGCGGATATTCCGCTTGAAATTCGTGACGCTGTAGGTGTGGACGATCGTCTGCTTCGCTTCTCGGTAGGCATCGAACATGCAGAAGATTTGATCGCGGATCTGAATGAAGCATTGCTGGCAGCACAGAAGGAAGTTGAAGGAGGCGTAACCTCATGAGTGAATCAAGTAACCATAAGCCCAGTACGTCGGAGCTGAAGTTTGACACCAAGCTGCTTCACTTTGGAGATGAAATTGATAAAACAACAGGTGCCTCAAGTGTACCGATTTATCAAGCTTCCACGTTCCATCACTTTGATATCTTTAATCCGCCGCAACATGATTATAGCCGTTCAGGTAATCCGACTCGTCAGGCTCTGGAAGATTACATCGCGTTGCTTGAGGGCGGGGTACGTGGATTTGCATACTCGTCAGGGATGTCTGCAATCTCCAGTGTGTTCATGATGTTCTCCGCAGGGGATCATATAATCGTAACGGAAGATGTATACGGTGGGACATATCGTCTACTCACAACGATACTAAGTCGGATGCAGATTGAGACTACTTTTGTTGACATGACTGACATTGAACAAGTCAAAGCAGTAATCAAGCCTAACACGAAGGCCGTATACATGGAGACACCTTCCAATCCGACCTTGAAGATTACGGATATTGCCGCAGTGACGTCCTGGTCCAAGGAGCATGATCTGATTACCATTCTGGATAATACGTTTATGACACCGTACTATCAGCGTCCTATTGAGCTCGGCGTAGATATCGTTGTACATAGTGCTACGAAGTTTCTCGGTGGTCACAGTGATGTGCTGGCTGGTCTGGCTGTTGCGCGTACAGACGAGCTGGGCAGACAATTGAAACAGTTGCAAAACGGACTAGGTACCGTTCTCGGAGCTCAGGAATCCTGGCTTCTGATGCGCGGGATGAAGACCCTGGGTGCGCGGATGGCTCACAGTGAACAGAGTACTGCCAAACTGGCCGCTTGGCTCAAAGGGCGTCAGGATATAACAGCTGTGTATTACCCTGGACTTGAGGATCATCCGGGCCGTGAAGCACATGAGCGTCAGTCGACAGGTTACGGTGCCGTAGTATCGTTTGACGTCGGTTCAGGTGATCGTGCAAAAGCTGTCCTGAATCAGGTGAAACTGCCCATTGTAGCTGTAAGTCTGGGAGCAGTGGAGAGCATACTTTCGTACCCGACGATGATGTCTCATGCAGCTATGCCTGCGGAAGTTCGACATGAGCGTGGAATTACCGATGGGTTGCTGCGTTTCTCTGTAGGGCTTGAGGATATTGATGATCTGATTGCTGATCTCGAGCAAGCGTTGCAAGCCACGCTATAAATTGAACGACTAAATAGGTGCACGGTAAAATCGGATGCAGCTAGCATTCAAACGGTTTTCATATGTCAAAATTTTAACTTATTTTATAAGCACCTTTTCATAAGGTGCTTTTTTTCACATGTAACCTGTGTTACGATATGTGGAGTACAGAAATGCGATGTTACAGCCACGACTTGCTTTTTGCTAACAAGCCGGGAGTGATCGTCGTATTATTTTCTCTTTACGAGGGAGGCTTTTTTACGATGAGTACGGTAGACCGTATCTTAGATAAAGCCCTTCGGGGCGAACGTTTAGACTTGGAAGACACGATTCAGTTATTTGAATCAGACGAAGTGGACAAAATCGGGGCAGCTGCCAATGTAATCATGAAACGTATGCACCCTGAACCATACAGAACATTTGTTATTGGGCGTAACGTCAATTACACGAATGTGTGCGACGTATACTGCCGTTTTTGTGCTTTTTACCGCAGACCTGGTTCAGAAGAAGGTTATGTGCTTCCGGACGAAGTGATTTTCCAGAAAATCAAGGAAACTGAAGATGTCAACGGAACAGAAATTCTGATGCAAGGTGGAACGAATCCAAATCTGCCTTTCAGCTATTATACGGACTTGTTGAAAGCGATCAAGGAACGTTTCCCGAATATTACGATGCACTCGTTCTCACCAGCTGAGATTATGAAAATGGTTGAAGTATCCGATGGTCTTACGCTGGAAGAGGTAGTTCGTGCCATTCACGAGGCGGGACTTGACTCCTTGCCAGGTGGCGGAGCCGAGATTCTTGATGACCGTACACGCCGCAAAATCAGCCGTCTGAAAGGTTCATGGCGCGACTGGATGGATGTGATGCAGACTGCTCACCGAATCGGTATGAATACTACAGCTACGATGGTTATTGGTCTGGGTGAATCCATGGAAGAGCGTGCGCTGCATCTGATGCGTGTACGTGAAGCGCAGGATGAGTGTATTGCCAATAAGTATGATTCTGAAGGCTTCCTCGCTTTTATTCCGTGGACATTCCAGCCAGATAATACGAACCTTAAGCTGGAGCGTCAAACTCCACAGGAGTACCTGAAAACGGTAGCGATTAGCCGTCTGGTGTTAGATAACATTAAAAACATCCAATCTTCCTGGGTCACAATGGGACCTGAAATCGGTAAGAAATCACTCGAATTCGGCTGTAATGACTTCGGCAGCACGATGATTGAAGAGAATGTTGTATCCTCCGCAGGAGCAACATACAAAGTGAACATTGAATCCATTCTGCGTCTGATTCGGGAGTCTGGTTATATTCCGGCACAGCGCAACACCCGTTACGATATTCTGCGTATGTTTGATGAAGAAAGCATTGTGCCTAAAGATTTCGTAATGCAGAACTAATCCCTACATTTATAGAAAAGCAATATGGTTTTTAATTTATTTCACATCATGTGAAGTAAATAGCAACTCGTTCCGCTTAAAAGGGCCAAAGCAGTCAAACCTGCTTTGGCCCTTTTCGTTGTGCGTACCTGATTCAGGTACAGTTCTCCTTTTATCCAGGAATCGAGATCATTAAACAGTACATATTACGCATTTGACGATATGTTATATAGATTTTTAACTGATACAATGGAGGGACAGTTGTGTAGTCAAACCTGCTGGGAGGAACGAATCGATGAAAACAAGAAAATTGGGAAAGACAGCATTAGACGTACCTGTTTTGAGCTTTGGCGCATCATCACTGGGCTCTGTATTTCGTGATATTGACCGGGATGAAGGGATTCGTACCGTTCATGCAGCGATCGATGCAGGTATGAATTATATAGACGTGTCGCCGTACTACGGTTTAACCAAGGCGGAGACGGTACTCGGTGAAGCAATCCGTAGTTTGCCGCGTAGCTCTTATACGTTATCAACCAAAGCTGGACGGTATGGTGAGAACGAGTTTGATTTTTCTCGCAAGCGTATTTTGGAGAGTGTACAAGAGAGTCTGGCAAGGTTGCATACGGATTATCTTGATATTTTATTTTTACATGATATCGAGTTTGTGGCTCCTGAGATCATCATTGAAGAAGCTTTTCCAACATTGTTAGAACTGAAAGAGAAAGGCGTGATTCGTTACGCCGGAATCTGCGGTTTGCCGTTGCCTTTATTCGAAAAAATGTTGCCGCAGCTTGATGCGGATGCCATTATCTCCTATTGTCATTATGCTCTAAATGATACGTCATTGTTATCGCTACTGCCGTTACTCGAGGAAAAAGGGGTTGGACTTGTAAACGCTTCCCCACTTTCAATGGGATTGCTTAGCACGCGCGGAACACCGGCTTGGCATCCAGCGGGTGAACGGGTAAAAGAGCTTTGTTTGAAAGCTGCCCGCTTCTGCGAGGAACAAGGCAGTAATATCGCCAAGCTGGCAGTACAATTTTCTACAGCAAATGAACAAATCCCAACAACTCTCGTTAGTAGCGCGAGCCAGCAAAACATTGTCAACAACGCGGCCTGGGTTGAAGAACCTGTAGATAAGCAACTTCTGGAAGAGGTATTACGTATTCTGGCTCCATTAAACAATGAAACTTGGCCGAGTGGTCGTGCTGAATATAACGGATAGTTAAATATATCGTCGAATGGATCTGAGGGGGAACAGTGATGAGAGCTATCGTATGTGAAGAAATTGATCGTTTGGTGCTGAAGGATTTGCCGCAGTCCGAAAGAGGTGAGGGAGAAGCACTGGTCGCTATCCAGCGAATTGGTATCTGTGGTACAGATTTGCATGCGTACAAAGGCAATCAGCCGTTTTTTACGTATCCTCGTATACTTGGTCATGAGCTTGCAGGTATCATCGAAGAGATTGGCCCGAACGAGGCAGGTTTACAGCCGGGAGACCAGGTAAGCATTATTCCTTATCTGCATTGTGGACATTGTATTGCTTGTCGTTCAGGCAAAACCAATTGTTGTGCATCCATGCAAGTGATGGGTGTACATGTGGACGGTGGTATGAGAGAACGGATTACAGTGCCTGTTTCCCATCTGCTGAGGGCAGAGGGGTTAACATTAGATGAGACAGCTATGGTTGAACCACTTAGCATTGGGGCTCATGCTGTGCGCAGAGCTGCACTTCAACCAGGAGAGCGTGTTGTTGTTATTGGAGCCGGACCTATCGGGCTGGGAGTCATGGCCTTTGCCAAACAAGCAGGTGCATACGTTATTGCTGTGGATCGAAATCTGGACAGGCTGGAATTGAGCCGAACCTGGGCCGGTGTGGATGAGATCGTGCAGGCGGATGAACAGGCTCTGCAGCGGGTATCCGAGATTACTGGCGGTGATTATGCCACGGCTGTATTTGATGCGACAGGTAACGTACATTCCATGAATGGCGCGATACCTTATGTGGCTCACGGTGGACAGTTGATTTTTGTTGGACTGGTGAAAGCCGACATTACGTTCCATGACCCGGAATTTCACAAGCGTGAGATGAGTATGCTGGGCAGCCGGAATGCAACACGTGAGGATTTTGAACAGGTGTTATCGACGTTGCGTGATAAAAAATTAACGATGGATGGTTATATCACACATCGAGCACCTTTTGAAGAGCTGCCAACCGCAATGGATACTTGGCTGTTACCCGAATCTCAAGTGGTTAAAGCAATCGTAGAATTATAATTTTCACAATTTGAAGATGTGTACGAAGAAACGCTCTCTTCCCGGTCAATGAGCAATGGAGAACGATCCATTAGTTCATGGGAAGAGAGCGTTTTGTTATATCGTTATTTTCGCTAGCTATTTCATTTTTCTGGATTCGAGATAATACCTGCGTGAGGGTCAATGTGCCGAACAATGGATTTTAACCAGATCATTTCCAGGAAATGTACTTCGTAATAAAGTGTTCCTGGAATCTGTTTGATCCAGACCTCCGCGCCAGCGATCGGGGAAGACTCGAGTGTTGCATCAAACTTCCCTGGTTCCCTGCGCAGGCGGTTTCGTACAGCTTTTTCAACTTGAGCACGTTGCGTGGTCAGAATGCATATTTTGCGTTTGGGGGAGAATCCCCGGAATGCAAGGTACACCATTTCATAGGCAATCAGATAAGCGATAATAGAATACATGGCCTGATCCCAGCCAAAAACAACACCAGCAGCTGTCAGTATGATCAAGTTAAGCAGCATGATTATTTTTTCGATAAGCATCCGTTTCCCGCTAAACACACGTTCAGGTGGCCGAGAAGACGGATCACCGATTTCCAGCGTATCCAGTGTCCCACCATACCGAACAACAAGCCCAATTCCGAGCCCCAGGCATAACCCGCCAAACATGGCAGCAGCCAAAGGATGCTCGACGAGCGGCGGCATGGGATGTAGCACAATGGCACCGATCGAAAAGACAACCAAACCCAGAACAGTTACAAGTACAAACTTTTTCTTCACGATCCTGTAGGATAAAAATATAAACGGAACATTGAATAGAAACAGGAATAAGCCGATTCGTAGCTCCGTCCAGTGTGCGAACAGGGAAGAGATCCCTGTTATGCCACCAATAATAATTTTATTGGGGTGCAGAAACAACTCAAGTCCCACGGAGGCTAGTATTCCGCCAATGATGACCAGAAACAGATTTAGCCAGCGGCGGGAGGGCGCTATGCTACTCTTCGTAGTACGTGGCACCGGATTAGCCGATATCAGAGGTGTTTTCACATGTCCATCCTCCTTCAGTGCGGCTTCGAGCCATTCTCCCTGGGTTCTTCACAGAAAGGTCAGCATGTAGCCGCTCAGTTGCTTAATACAAACATAGGTCTGCTCTGCACAGACATGTTACTTAGCCTTCTTTCTGCAGAACTTTAGGTTCCTCTTTTTTCTTGCGAGGATCTTTGAACTTGAATATTTTATCCAAAATACGGAATACGTGTTTGGACTCTTTGGTTAATAGCGGCCCCAGAATAGCAAGGATTAATACATAAAGCGCGGCAAATGGTTGAAGCAATGGTAACAGTCCACCGGCTTTACCCATATTGGCCATAATAATGGAGAACTCACCACGAGATACAATGGTTAATCCGATATTAGCAGATGCTTTTGGTGAAAGCCCTGCACTGCGTCCAGCCAGCATACCTGCGAGGAAGTTACCAAACAGTGTAATCACTACAGCAATCAAAGCGAGCCAAACGGCTTCACCACCAAGGGACAACGGATCAATAGATAGCCCGAAGCTGAAGAAAAAGATAGCCCCAAAGAAATCTCGGAACGGCAGAATCAGATGTTCGATCCGTTTAGCATGTTCCGTTTCGGCAAGTACAAGACCAACGAGTAAAGCACCGATGGCTTCAGCAACATGGATCGTTTCGGAGAAACCAGCAACAAGGAACAGTGCCCCGAAAACGACAAGTGAAAATAATTCGTTTGAACGAATTTTCAACAATTTATTCAGTAGCGGTGTAGCTTTACGTCCGAGAATGATAACTACAAGCATGAAGCCGAGAGCAATCAGTGCGGACATGATTACGCCTCCGATGGAGGAGGAATCACTGAGTACTAGTCCGGACAGGATGGAAATATATACGGCGAGGAATACGTCCTCAAACATAATGATACCCAGAATCATCTCGGTCTCCGGATTGGCTGTTCGTTTCAAATCAACGAGAACTTTGGCAACAATGGCACTAGACGAGATCGTTGTTATACCTGCAATGATCAGTGCCTCAGCTGCCGGGAAACCGGAGGCAAAACCGAATACTAATCCAAGTGTGAAGTTAATCCCGATATAGATCGAGCCGCCAACAACGATAGAGCGACCCGATTTGACTAAACGACCTACAGAAAACTCCAGTCCTAGATAGAACAAAAGGAACAGAATACCGATCCGACCCATAAAGTCGATGAACGGCTGACTTTCAATAAATCGGAAGTCCAAATGCCAGATTTGCATGGCATGTGGCCCCACAGCCATTCCGATCAAAATGTAGAACGGAACAACCGAAAATCTCAGTTTTGCGGATAAAAGGCCGGCTGCTGCAATGAGCACCAGCGCGAGCCCCACTTCAAAAATCAAATGATCCATCGAGTTACCCCCTTCCCGTCAGGAGGAGGGACTTGAAAAGCTTCTGCTGGTTGCGTTCGCCAACGGCGACTACCGTAGATTCTGCGCTAATCACAACCTCCGGACCTGGGCTGATGTGTTTTTTATGATTTTTCTCCACAACGGCAATGACCGTTGCGCCAGAGTTTTGACGTACATTCAATTCACCAATGGATTTGCCAATGCATCCGAATGAAGCTTCGATTTTGTACCATTCGATAATCAGATCGTCAAAGGTGACTTCAATATTTTCAAGTTGTTTCGGTTTGTACGTTAATCCGCCAACGATCGCGGCAATCTGTCTTGCCTCATTGTCGTCAAGTGTAATCATAGAGATGCTTTGATCCGGGTCATCATATTCAAAATGATACATTTCACGGCGTCCATCATCGTGAATAATAATGACGATTTTATCACCGCTGCTCGTTTCAATTTGAAATTTTTTGCCGATTCCCGGCAAGTCTGTTTCGCGTACATCCATGGATAGTATGCCTCCTTAGTAATTGAGGCTGGCCATAGAAGGAAGGCCTTTCTTCCCGTAATCAATTGATCTGCTGCTCAGGCGGAACATCAAATGGTGTGGGGAAACAGAGCCAGTAATTCCTGACACAGCCGAATATATGATGTGTAATCAAGATCAGTTTTGTGAAATAAAGTTCAACAAATAAACGATGACAAATAAAGTTCAAACCAGTTGTTTCAAAAGTAACGTTTACATAATGGGTTATAAGTTATGCATGAGAACACCGTCTGTAGCAAAGAGGTGGCTCCATGCTCTGGCAACCTGACGAATACGGCAAACAGGCTCTTAACGAGCTCAGGCGTATCTCGGTGCCATTGGGGAGAGGGATAAATACATACTGGTGTATTTAATTGGCAACAGAAATAATCTGCGCTTGAACAGACAATACCACGGTTTAAAAGACAGACCTGCTGTAGGAATTCGCAGCACGATTAATAATGCGAGGACAAGAAATACAGGCTTGGTTTGCTTAACTGCAGCCAGCTTGGACATCACTTGCGGATTTTTGCGAATGACAGGTTTCTGCTGAGACTCGGGTATTTGAGACAGTACTTCAAGCCCTTCTTTATTCGAAGTGGCATCGACGGATACACCAACGGCAGACTCTGTCTGCATTGGAATCGGGAAGCACAGCGCCTGAAAAACGCACAAAATGATAATAATCATGTGATGGAGCAGTCTAGGATGTTGTCTCATTTTCGGCTTCCCCCCTTCCGTGAAGATACTGTTATAAAAATAATAACACATTTTTGCGTGATCTCCAAACCATTCATTCATAGTTCACGAAACCTTCTATTATTCTTTTTGCCAAAAAACTTTTGCTCGCGTTTTATGCTGAGAAATCATGACACCCTTTCCATCAAACCGCTTCGTATATCCCTTTGGGCCTTGCCATATACTTTGAAGAGAAAGGAAAGGAGTGATTCTTATGGAACTGTTTACAGTATGGACCGATGTGTGTGGGCAAGAGGAGGCAGCCCTTTTTCAACAATGCATTAAGGAAAAAACCAAAGGTTTACATATAAGTAAAAGAGGCTTCCGGCTCACCTTCAAACATAAGGATGGCAGAGCAGTCTGGACGTGCAGAGGAAATGAGAATCACGAAGATTTCCAGCAGTGGTTGCCACGAATCAGTGATTTGCTTTCCCTGGGTATTGCGGATTATATAATGGAAACACAGGAACGAAGCATGGTAGAGAATATGATTGCCAAATCATGCTCGGTAATGGATGAACACGAAGTTGAGAAGGTTCACCGCATCTGCATGCCGCTGCTCGTGAATAGTGACTTGCATCAACCGGGCCTGCGGGAGCGCCGCCGTGCAACATTAGCGAGAGGTTTAAGGCAGGATTTGGAGGACATCCATTTTTTCCATCTCGAAGGAATCCTGAATTTCCGTATACGTGCCTACAAGCAGGAATTGCAGGAGCTCGTGGAATATGCACTCGATGAGTTCTGGATGGATCGTCAATATGAAGAGTTCATGGGGCTGTTGAAGTATTTTGTATTTTTTCAGGAGGCTAAAGTTCCTTTAATCCATCTGATCCACAAGGGCAAACATGAATTTCAGGTGCTTGATGCAGGACTTAATCTGCTGCCTGTGCAGAAAGATGAGCAGGTGGTTGTGGAGATGCCAGGGCTGGAACTGGAGATGGATATCGAGGATATGATCGTGAGTACGCTTATTTCCATATCACCCGAAAAAGTCATGCTGCACACCAGCACTCCCGAGTTGCCCATCATCTCGACGATATGCCAGATATTCGAAGATAAGGTGCAAATATGCCACCAATGTCCCGAATGTGAAGTGCTTCGTTCTGGATTGCTGACAAGTCTTGACGCAGGCGATCTGGGCAATTATAATAACTGTTGATACAAAAGCGTTGACAAAGACAAGAGCCACACGTTAGATCGGTGCAGAGAGAGGAACCTGGGCTGAAATTTCCTCCGGATATCGCGTATGGTTTACCCCTTTGGAGCTGCAATTTTGAAAATAAAACCGGTTACCCAACCATTTTAAGGATGGCGGTTTTGTGAGTAAGGATTTGCCGGGTCATGCCCGTTACCGACATGCCAATGAGGGCTGTTTTCCTAAATATGAGGAACAATCAGCTGAATTAGGGTGGAACCACGAGATATAACACTCGTCCCTTGACCGGGACGGGTGTTTTTTGCGTTCTTTTTCGTTGATCTAAGGGCGAACTGGAAATACGCAATAGATGATCAGTCCATTGCATGACAATGAAAATGAATGATGTATATTTTACAGGAGGAATGAGACAAATGGCAGTAAACATTAAACTACCGGATGGTTCTGTACGTGAGTACGCAGATGGGAGCAGTATTGAGGATGTAGCCGCTTCAATTAGCAGTGGGCTTCGCAAAAATGCCGCAGCAGGAAAACTGGATGGCATCGTGGTGGATCTGTCTACTCCAATTCATGAAGGGGCTTTGGTGGAGATCGTAACGCTGGATTCCCCTGAAGGTCTTGAAGTGATGCGCCACAGTACAGCTCACTTGCTGGCTCAGGCGGTAAAACGTCTGTACGGTAACAAAGAAGTTCATCTGGGCGTAGGACCAGTCATCGAAGATGGCTTCTACTATGACATGGATCTCGAACATCCGCTTAACCCGGAAGATTTACAGAAGATCGAGAAGGAAATGGAACGCATCGTCAATGAAAATCTGCCTATCGTGCGCAAAGAAGTTAGCCGTGCGGAAGCCATCAATATTTTCAATGAAGTCGGCGACCCATACAAACTTGAATTAATCAATGCTTTACCGGAAGATAGCGTAATTACGATCTATGAGCAAGGCGAATTTTTCGACTTGTGTCGTGGACCACACGTTCCATCTACAAGCAAGATTAAAGTGTTCAAACTGATGAACGTAGCGGGTGCATACTGGCGCGGGGACAGCAAGAACAAAATGTTGCAACGGGTGTACGGTACTGCTTTTGTGAAAAAAGCACAGCTGGACGAGCACTTGCATTTCCTGGAGGAAGCGCGCAAGCGTGACCACCGTAAACTGGGTAAAGAACTTGAAATGTTCACGTTCTCGCAACTCGTAGGTCAAGGTCTGCCGATCTGGTTGCCTAACGGTGCGAAATTGCGCCGTACACTGGAACGTTATATCGTTGATCTGGAAGAAAGCCTTGGTTATCAGCACGTTTACACTCCTGTATTGGGGAACGTAGAGCTGTACAAAACTTCCGGTCACTGGGAGCACTACCAGGAAGACATGTTCCCGAAAATGATCATGGACAATGAAGAACTGGTTCTTCGTCCGATGAACTGTCCTCACCACATGATGGTGTACAAATCCAATATGCACAGCTACCGTGATCTTCCGATCCGTATTGCCGAACTGGGTATGATGCATCGCTATGAAATGTCAGGTGCGTTGACAGGTCTGCACCGTGTACGTGCGATGACACTGAATGACTCTCACATCTTTGCACGTCCGGATCAGATCAAAGAAGAGTTTGCTCGTGTTATTGAATTGATCCAAACGGTATACAAAGACTTTGGCATTCACGAATATCGTTTCCGTCTATCTTACCGTGATCCGCAAGACACCGAGAAATACTTCCAAAACGATGAGATGTGGGAAATGTCTCAGCGTATGCTGCGTGAAGTTGTGGAAGAACTTGATCTTCCGTTCTATGAAGCTGAAGGCGAAGCGGCGTTCTACGGTCCGAAGCTGGATGTACAGATCAAGACTGCACTGGGCAAAGAAGAAACGCTCTCTACCGTTCAACTGGACTTCTTGCTCCCTGAGCGCTTTGAGCTTGAATACGTTGGTGATGATGGACAGAAGCATCGTCCGGTCGTTATCCACCGGGGCGTAATTAGTACAATGGAACGTTTCACTGCATTTTTGCTGGAGAACTTCGCAGGTGCATTCCCGCTTTGGTTGTCTCCAGTACAAGCCAAAGTCATTCCGGTATCCGGAAATTACGATGAGTATGCGCGTGAAGTAGAAGCGAAGCTGAAACGTGCAGGAATCGCGGCAGAAGCAGATCTTCGCAACGAGAAGCTGGGTTACAAAATCCGTGAAGCTCAGCTGGAAAAAATGCCTTACATGTTCGTTGTGGGCGAGAACGAGAAAAATGCTGCATCGGTATCCGTACGTAAACGCGGAGAGGGCGATCTGGGCATGAAGCTGGTGGATGAGATTGTTGCTCAGTTGAAAGAAGAAATTGCTTCAAGACAAGTCTAGTTTAGAATCCTGTGTTGTAAAATAAATCTAACGAAACCGTCTGAGAACATGGCTGAACCCATCGTTTTCAGACGGTTTTTGTGTTTCTTTTTGTACCTATACTCTGACAAAAGGTATAGGATAGATGCTTTTTGGTAACCCTTTGCAAGTGAGGGGGAGGTTATACCATGAAAAAGCATTTTTTAAAATTCAATGAAAACCACAAGTTCATCATCATGTGCTGCTTCATATTTGCCGGGATTTTGATGAGTTTCAATGAGGCCAAGGCCTATATATTTGAAGAGGAAAGCACGATCATGCATGTCCAGGAAATGAACAATAATAACAAACAAGATGTAGCTCGTAATTTAAAAGCCGAGCAGACAGGAGAGCAAAATCAACTCGAACCTGTATACACAGACGAGGCTCAATTGACCACACTCGTGTACATGGCTTTTATGTGGTCTCCACAGCCAATGGTGTTGCCAAAACCTGAATTACCAGCCAAACGGGTGATTGATCCTGCTGACCCGGCCATGCCAGTGCTGGCACCGCGTTCAGAACAAATTTTGGAAACCCAGAAGGTGACGGCAACAGGATATACAGCAGGAGTCGAATCCACTGGTAAAACGCCAAAACATCCGCAATACGGTATAACGTATTCTGGGGTAAAGGTTCGACGGGACAAGGAAACCGTATCTACCATTGCAGCAGATCCGAAGTTATTTCCGATGGGTTCCATATTGTATATACCTGGTTATGGTTACGGTATCGTTGCGGATACAGGTTCGGCCATTAAAGGCAACAAGATCGATCTGTATTTTCCGACGACCAAGCAGGTGTACAAAGAATGGGGTAAAAAGGATGTTGAAGTACAGGTTATCAAGCAGGGTGCAGGGAAATGTACGGAGCAGATGCTGGCGGAGTTGTCCAAAGCGATCGATGTCTATAAAACTGTACCGGATTCCTGGCTGGACAAAGCTATCTGAGAATGGAATGTTATGCCTGAATAACAAAATGGCTCTCTTCACATAATATTGACTGGGGACGAACCCCGCACTGCAACAGGCAGTGTAAATATGAAGAGAGAGGTGATTCGTTGTGGCAAAGAAATCCCAAGGGTACCAAACGCCGAACGAGAAGTATGATGCTGAATTTGGACAGGAGAATGGAAGCGCCGCGTCTAAAGTGAAGCAATCCGCTCAAAACAAAGTACAAGACAATTTCCAAACACCTGATGAAAAATATAATGCCGAGTTTGGAGTAGAAAACACAGGTCAAACCGGCCGTGCAGGAAAAATGAAAAAGTAAGTTGCTACGGTTCAAGCATTAAACTATGCAAGATGAATAAAGAATCGATGATGAATTGTACACCCTGGAGCGGTTGCTCCGGGGTGTTTTCATTTTCATGTTTCCGATTTCATGTTCCTTTTCTAAAATGATTAAAATTTACATAATTCTCCTCAGGCCTCAGTCTCGAGACCGAGACAAATTCCACCTGTCGGCGCTGTTAACCTTAGCATGTCTAAGGTACACTGGATATAGAATAAAGACAAAGGAGACATGAGTGATGAAACGATCTACGCTAGACCGTTTGTGGGTTGGCATACCTCTTATCGCTATAGGTGCAATGATCTTGCTCAGACAATTGGGATATGACATTGATGTAGGATATATATTTAGAACATACTGGCCGGTGTTTTTGATCTGGTGGGGAGTGAAAGGCTTGACGGAAATTCGCCGTAACGGGGGATATGCTGCTATTGGGCCCGTTGTTGTGCTTTCCATAGGTGGATTCTTCCTTGCGCGTAACTTGGGCGTGATTGGTTATTCCCTAGGAGAATTCATTCGTTATCTAGTTCCAATTCTGCTGATCGGCGGAGGGTTATATGTACTAATTGGACCAGGTCATCGGGATCGGAAACCTCATGGAAATGGAAGCAAAACACCGCCTCCACCGCCTGAGCAGCCTTATAAGCCATTGTCCCCTCAAGATTTGGAGATGCCCTCATCATTTGATGAAGAGTTCGAGAAGACCTTTGGCAAACCAAAGCAAGAGCAACCCTCGAGTAAGCATCAATCCTTTCATTCCGAAGAGGGGCCGAACCTGAAAAAAGACAGTGAAAAGTTCGGGCAGTCTCATCAGAAGTACCATTCACATTCGGATGATCCCAAATTTGGAGGCTTTGGCCACGCTAATTCTCATAACTATAAGTATGGATATGAAGAAGGCTATGGCAAAACAATCAATAAATCCACTTTCATTGGTGATTTTCATATGGGCAAAGAAGTGTTTACGCTGAAACCGATGAATATCTCCTCATTTATTGGGGATACCGTTATTGATTTGACCAAGGCACAGATTCCATATGGAGAGACCAAAATTGTCATTTCACATTTTATTGGCGATGTTAAGATTTTTGTTCCAGAAGACATGGATCTGGGCATTTCACTGACCAGCAGCTCTTTTCTGGGAGACATGAAGCTTCTGGGTACAAAACGTGGAGGTTTTTTGGGAAATGCGCAGGAGGAAACTCCCCACTACCAAGAAGCCGGTAAGAAGCTCCGCATTATTGTTAGTGTGTTTATTGGCGATGTCAAAGTAAACAAGGTGGATTAACCTATGATTCGAACGATTCTTAAAGCAAACAAGTGGGAACTGATGACGTATTTCGTGTTAACCGGATTGATCACACTGGGCGGATTCTATCTGTTATATGGGGATGTGCTTACAGGGGACAATCGCAATCGGGCATGGACGTATATCGGAGTTGTCGTTGTAGGAACTGTGGTCACCGGATATATCGCCGCATTGCGGCTTCAGCGCAAAATTGATTTGCTCGATCTCAATATGTTGAAAGTATCTAAAGGAAATCTTGCGGTTCGCATGCCTGATGCGGAAGATGCTTCTTTTGGACGGGTCTATCAGGAATTTAATGTGATGATGGAGTCCATTGAGAAAAAAATGAGGTTACTCCAGCGGCTTGGTGAGCAGGAGGTAATTGAAAAGGAACAGGCTTCTGAGCGTGCCGTTATCGAAGAACGTAAACGTATGGCAAGGGATCTGCATGACACAGTGAGTCAGCAACTATTCGCCATGCATATGTCTGCTTCATCCCTTCCACGTCTGCTAGAGATGAATCCGGAGCATGGTCGCAATGTGCTCGACCAGTTAATTCAGATGTCTCATATTGCACAGCGCCAGATGCGTGGATTGATCGCGCAACTCAGGCCGATTGAATTGGAGGGACGCGACCTAACTGCAGCACTCGACAGCTGGTTCCCTGATTATTGTCGGCAAAATGGTTTAAAAGGCGTGAAAGAGCTGGAGTTGGATGGCGGAGTCTCGGATGCCATTGAGCACCAGCTGTTTCTCATTATTCAGGAGGCTGTAGCCAATGTTGTTAAACATGCTGAAGCTGGACTCGTTAGTCTGGCTATCCGGGAATCGGAGCATCAGATCAGCATGAGCATCAGTGATGATGGGCAAGGTTTCTTGCAACAGACGGAGCGACCAGGCTCATATGGGTTGTCCACGATGCGAGAACGTGCCGAGAAGCTGGGCGGTCAGGTGCAGATTATATCCAAGCCTGGGGCGGGTACGACGGTACGAGTGCTCATCCCTAAATTCGATAACGTGTCCGAGGAGGAATCAGAATGAATGGCAAAGTAAACGTAATGATTGTGGATGACCACGATATGGTACGAATGGGCTTGAAGACTTACCTCATGCTGGAGCCTACGTTCCATGTGGTGGCAGAAGCAGGTAACGGGCAACATGCACTCGATCAGCTACGTCAGATGAAGGATTCGGAAATGCCGGACCTGATTCTGATGGATCTGATGATGCCGGTGATGAACGGAGCTGAGGCTACGCAAGCCATTATGTCTGAATTTCCGAATATGAAGATTGTCATGCTGACCAGTTTTCTGGAAGATGATCTCGTTGTTCAAGCGATCGAGGCAGGAGCAGTAAGTTATGTGCTCAAAACGGTATCCGCCGAAGAACTGATCTATGCGCTTCAAGGTGCTAACCGAGGCATGCCCGTGATGACAGGAGATGTCTCACAGGCGTTAACGCGAGGCATCCGGCAGCGGACGGCGAGGGACAGTGAATCTGGACTTACGGATCGGGAGAAGGAAGTACTTCTACTTATTGCTGAAGGGAAAACCAATAAAGATATCGGAGAAGAATTACATATCAGTATTAAAACCGTTAAAACACATGTAAGTAATTTGCTGATGAAATGTGAGATGGATGATCGGACACAACTGGCGATTTACGCACATCGGCAAGGATGGGTGAAGAAGCAAGGCTGAAAATGTTGCTATGACGGGAAAAATCAGCAAATATTGCATGCTTTTATCTCCTTTTTAATTGTTTTTAAGGTACGATTAAGGTTCAAAGTACAAAATAAGAACAGTTAAAGAATATCTCTTGCAAATAAGAGATTGGGAGGTAGAGAGGCATGGACGAACGTAATTATAGATCAAATCGACAAGATGAGGAAAAAGAAACGAATCAAACTGAAAATCGCAATCCTGCCGGAAATGATGACTCCTCGTATTATTATTCTTACGGACCATTCCAGTCTGTGAGTCAGGAAGATACAGCTAGTGGCAATGGGCCAAGGCAAGAAGGAAATGTGGAGATTACAAGACCAGATCCAATAAAACCTGTACCTTCTTACCATAATAATGACTCCTCTGGTCAAACGGGCAGAATGTCTGGCGGCGGTTCGGGTCATGGCGGAGGTCAAGGAAATGGAAATAACAATGGTAACTGGAACTATAACAACCGTAGACCAAGGTCTTCTGTAAGATCACTTCTGTTCTCCTTTATCGCAGGTATGTTAGTCATCACTGTGTTGATGTACACAGCTGACAGAACGAACATGTTCACACCACAAGCCGCGCTGACGAATAACGGAACGGAATCTGCTCAGGAAACACCGAGTAATACAGGTGGAGGTAACAATGTGACGGCGTCCTTGCTACCGACAGGTAAAGAGGATGTATCCTCTGTGGTGAAACAGGCGAGCCCGGCTGTCGTGAAAATTGAAACGCTGGCTAAACAGTCCACACGTGGTTCTGGACAAGGTGGAGCAAATACAAACGATCCGTTGTATCAATACTTCTTTGGTGGCGGACTTGGTGGACCTAACGGAAATCAACAACAACAAGAACAAGGTCAACAGCCTCAACCTCAAGCGAGCAATCAACTCGTACCCATGGGGATCGGCTCCGGATTTATTTTTGATAAAGAAGGTTATATACTGACGAACCAGCACGTTGTTCAAGGTGCAGATGTCATTCAGGTAACACTTGAGAACAATAGCAAGCCATATGAAGCTAAATTGCTCGGAAGCAGTTTTGATCTTGACCTTGCCGTGTTGAAAATTGAGAAAAATAGCGGAGATAAAGATTTCCCTGTAGCACCGCTAGGCAATTCAAATAGCACACAAGTTGGTGAATGGCTTGTAGCGATTGGTAACCCTGAAGGTTTTGAACACACAGTAACTGCAGGTGTTCTTAGTGCCAAAGAACGTACGATCAGCATTCCGGATCAAGAAACAGGTAAAACACGTGAATACAGCCACTTGTTGCAAACAGATGCTTCGATTAACCCGGGTAACTCGGGTGGTCCGCTGCTGAATCTGAATGGAGAAGTTATCGGTATGAACGTTGCTGTAAGTGCAGATGCTCAAGGTATCGGTTTTGCAATCCCGTCCAGTGTCATCTCTGAAGCGGTGAAATATCTGAAAGAGAACAAAGATGTTCCCAAAGAACCTGTACCGTTTATCGGTGCTTCTCTGATGAATCTCACCCCGGAAGTGGCCAAACAAATGGGAACAAATATTACGGAAGGTTCAGTTGTTGCAAGCACGGTGTACCAATCTCCAGCTTACCAGTCTGATCTGAGACCGTATGATATCATTACTGGCGTAAATGGTACTCCAAAAGCAACAAGCCAGGATCTGATCGACTTTATCAAGACTCAGAAAGTCGGCGGAGAGATTACGTTGAATGTTGTACGTGACGGCAAGAAGATGGATGTGAAAGTGAAAATTGGCAACAAGTATGATTACGATACAACACAAACACAGCAACAATAATTTCAACCAGGATGAAGTAGATGAAGGTAAGAACGGAAGGGTTTGAGACCCTTCCGTTTTTTTGCACGATGTTTCTGTTCTGTTTTTGCATAGTTTCTCTATTATGGATTATGGAGAAGGTGCGAATCGGGCTTTGGCCTGTTACAATGGGGATACAACGATAGGGTAAAGGAGAAAGACCATGCGATCAACGATTTTAATTGTAGATGACGACGAGAAAATTGTGTCTATGCTGCGCCGAGGCCTGGCATTTGAAGGATATGAGGTACAGACAGCTTCTAACGGAGCAGAAGGCCTAAGCAAGCTGATGGATAAGGAACCGGATATCGTAGTGCTCGATGTGATGATGCCGCAGATTGATGGCTTTGAGGTATGCCGCAGACTGAGAGAAGCAGGTAGTAAGGTTCCTGTACTGATGCTTACTGCCAAGGATGAGGTTCAGAGCAGGGTGACTGGACTGGATACCGGTGCTGATGATTATTTGGTGAAGCCGTTTGCACTGGAAGAATTGCTCGCACGTGTCCGTGCTTTGCTGCGTCGCAAAGCAGATATATCTAACGTTGTAGACAATCGCCTGGTATATGAAGATATAATTCTAGATAATGATTCACGCGAAGTGCTCCGAGATGGCAAACGTCTCGAACTGACAGCGAAAGAGTTTGAATTACTTAATCTGTTTATGCAAAATCCGAGACGGGTACTGTCTCGTGACCTTATTATGGATAAAATATGGGGATATGACTATAGCGGCGAGTCCAATGTGCTAGAGGTCTATATCGCGATGCTTAGACAGAAAACAGAAGAGCATGGTGGCAAACGTCTCATTCAGACGATCCGGGGAGCCGGCTATATTTTGAGAGGTGACTCGTAGCATGTCCATTCGGTTAAGACTAACCGCATGGTATTCGGGAATTCTGGCAGCCGTGCTGATCTTTTGGGGTGTGGTCATTTATGCTTTTGTGTATTTTAATACCTACAACGAAGTAGAACAGCAGTTAAGGGAAAAGAGTTTGAAGATTACCCAGCAGATCGGAGTTAATCCGTTATCACAGACGCTTGACCTGGAGCTTTTTGCAGAGAGTCAGCTTCAAGAAGCTCAAATCTATATTCAGTTGGTCGATTATCAGAGTGGATCGTATATGCGTTCGGACAATTTAGTTAAATCCAGAATTTCTTTTCCGATTGCTAAGATTCACAATATACGTGAGGAAATAGGGATTACTAAAATGGTCGTGGAGGGCATTCCTTTTCTCGTTAATCAGCAAGCGTTATCTCTCCAGGGAACGAACGAGATCAGAGGACTGTTACAAGTAGGGGCTAATGTCAGTTCACAGGAGCGTTTGCTCGAGGCATTGCGTAATATCCTGGTATTTGGATGGCTTGTAGCTATGGCGCTTGCGATTACATCGGGTTTGATTCTTGCCCGCAAGTCTATGCGTCCATTGGTTACTGTTATTGACGCGGCTAATCAGATACAGTCCGGTGACGATCTCAGTGTCCGTATTCAGTATTCGGGGCCGAAGGATGAGATCGGTCGTCTGATTGAAACGGTGAATAACATGCTGGAGCGAACCGAGCTGTCTTTCCGTGGGCTGGAAGAGACGAATACGGCACAGCGCCGATTCGTATCCGATGCTTCCCACGAGTTGCGAACACCGTTGACTACCATTCGAGGAAATGTGGATTTCCTGAAAAAGTTGTGGGATCAGGAGGGTGGAGACCGCCCGAATCTGGATGAAGAAACGATCAGGCAGATGTCTCTTGAGGCGATTGAGGATATGGCTGATGAGGGCAAACGTATGAGCCGTCTGATCAGCGATATGTTATCCCTTGCCAGAGCGGATACAGGTCAGAAAATCGAGCTTAATCCCATTCCGCTGCAGATTCTGGTGCAGGAAGTAGCGCGTAGGGCTCAGTTCCTGGATCGACAGGCAGACTGGCTTCCTGGGGATTTGTCGATTCTGAACGGTATTTACGTAAACGGAAGCAAAGATTATCTGCAACAGGTTCTGTTTATTTTTATCGAAAATGCCTTTAAATACACCCCGGAGGGTTCGGTTACGCTGGATGCTCTGTTATATAAAGGGCAGGTCGGACTGCGGATCAGTGATACGGGAATCGGTATGGAACGGGATCAGGTACCGTTTATTTTTGACCGGTTCTACCGGGCAGACGAATCTCGCGGGGCTACGCCGGGCATCGGGCTTGGATTATCCATTGCCAAATGGATCATTGAGGAGCATAACGGGTCGGTTGAAGTGGTAACGAGACGAGGAGAAGGAACCACTTTTATCATCTGGTTGCCTGTGGTCTTTGCCCCGCCTATCGAATAAAGGTATAATAGGATGAAGACTGCAATTACATCGGCCTATACAGCCGAAAAGAAAGCGGGTGGCAACCAAGTGGAAGTACTGCGAATTTCGCCGCGGGGATATTGTTACGGAGTTGTAGATGCCATGGTGCTTGCGCGTCAAGCGGCACGCAACCTGGATTTACCACGGCCTATTTATATATTAGGTATGATTGTGCATAACAAACATGTGACCGATTCTTTTGAAGATGAGGGCATTATTACGCTGGACGGTCCTAATCGTATGGAGATTCTGAATCAGGTGGAGAGTGGCACGATTATTTTTACGGCTCACGGTGTCTCGCCGGAGGTACGTAAGCTGGCTCGGGAGAAGGGGCTGACCACAGTAGATGCAACCTGTCCAGATGTGACGAAGACTCATGATCTGATCCGGGAGAAGACGGCTGAAGGTTATGATATTATCTACATCGGTAAGAAGAATCATCCGGAACCGGAAGGTGCGATTGGTGTTGCACCAGACCGTGTTCATCTGATTGAGAAGGAAGAAGAGATTGCAGGTCTGAACGTGCCTGCCGGGAAAATTTTGATTACCAATCAGACGACAATGAGTCAATGGGACATCAAACACATTATGAGCCGGTTGCTGGAGAAATTCCCAGGAGCTGAAATTCATAACGAAATATGTCTCGCTACGCAAGTACGTCAAGAAGCGGTAGCAGAGCAAGCTGGGCAGGCCGATCTTGTTATTGTTGTAGGTGATCCACGTAGCAATAACTCCAACCGTTTGGCACAAGTGTCCGAGGAGATTGCGGGCGTGACGGCATATCGTATATCCGACGTATCTGAAATTCAACAAGACTGGTTGAAAGGTGTGCAGAAAGTGGCTGTGACATCAGGAGCTTCAACTCCAACACCTATCACCAAGGAAGTTATTCAATATCTGGAGCAGTATGAGCATGATCAGCCGGAAACGTGGGAAATTGTACGTACCGTTAATATGAGCAAGCTATTGCCTCCGGTTCGAGAGAAGACACGTACCACATAATTTCAAAAGTGAATAGGAAACATCCTGCTGTGCAGATCCTCGTTTCATTGGGACGTGACATAGCAGGATGTTTTTTTGTCTATACATTTTATATTTTACCTGTAAAAATACCGGATATAGTGATCACTCCTTGACGATAGGAAGAAACTGTGTTATATTTGCTTTAGTGATTAAAAGCTTAAAAGCGAACAAGCGTTTAAGCGTGACAGAGTTTTTGGGATACGGACCACAAGATAATCAGACGCACGATATAAACGAGTGCTCTTATACAAGGAAGGATGGGACAATTTATGATCGTAATCGCAGGCAAAGCTACCTCGGAGGACCAAATTCAAGATATCGTTAGTGTGATTGAAAAGGAAGGGTTGCAGGCACATGTATCCCGTGGAGAGGATCGCACCATCATTGGATTAATTGGTAAAGTTGAACCTAAAATGCAAGAACACTTGCGCCAAATGAAGGGCGTCGAGAACGTGGTGAAGATTTCGAAATCTTACAAATTGGCAAGTCGTGACTTCCATCCAGAAGATACCGTAATTTCGATCAAAGGTGTAGATATCGGCGGGAAAGAACTTGTCGTTATGGGCGGACCTTGTGCGGTTGAATCTGCAGCACAGATTGATGAAATTGCTGGACTTGTGAAAGCTGCAGGTGGTCAAGTTCTTCGTGGTGGCGCCTTCAAACCACGTACAGGACCGTATAGCTTTCAAGGAACAGGTGTAGAAGGTCTGATCATGATGGCGGAAGCAGGCCAGAAGCATAATCTATTGACGATTACCGAAGTCATGACGCCTGAATACGTAGATATTTGCGCAGAGTATGCGGATATTCTGCAGGTGGGTACACGTAACATGCAGAACTTCGACTTGTTGCGCAAGTTAGGTGAGTGCGGCAAACCGGTATTGTTGAAGCGCGGATTCAGTGCGACATACGATGAATTGCTTAATGCGGCGGAGTACATCCTCGCTGGTGGCAATCCGAATGTGATGTTATGTGAACGAGGTATCCGTACGTTTGAACAATACACTCGTAATACGCTGGACCTGTCGGCAATCCCTGTCTTGCAGTCTTTGAGCCATCTACCAGTCATCTCTGACCCGAGCCATGGCACGGGACGCCGTGAACTGGTAGAACCGATGACCAAAGCTTCAGTAGCCGCTGGAGCTAACGGCTTGATTATTGAGATGCACACAGATCCCGACAACTCCATGACTGGAGACGGTGTGCAGTCTCTGTTCCCTGACCAGTTTGCGAACCTGTTACAAGATCTGGAGAAACTAGCCCCGATTGTTGGGAAAACATTTAACACAGCTAAACAGCCTGCTGCATTTTTCCCGGCACGTGTAGGCGTATAATTAACACGGTTATAGAGATTTGAAGAGTCAAAACCGGACTTCTGTTCAGATTTGTTCCTTGTGAACAATTTGGGTAGATGTCCGGTTTTTCGTCTATTTTGCACAGATGAACATATTTATTAATCAAAGGTGATAAGAAACATTTATGATGTCACGTTTTTCCATGATTTAGGGTATTTTTAGGGTCGCTTCACCGCATTAAATCGGTCAAATATAAACTATTTGCGTTGTTATATGTATTTTTGGATATTATAAAATGTAAGTATACCTAACATGCTCGCAAAAAATACCTTACATAAGTATTGACGATGTTATGTTTCAGAATTTATAATGACGACAGAAAAAAATTCGAATATATAGACATTTTCTTCGTGGGGTTGTTTAATGTTCGGAATATTTGGGAGGACGAATACATGTCGGTTGAAAACGTATTGAAATCAATTCAAGAGAACAACATCGAGTGGGTAGATTTTCGTTTTGTAGATTTGGCTGGTCGTGCGCATCATATCTCTTTGCCAGCTTCGGCTGTTGATGCAGACACGTTCGTAAATGGAGTAGCGTTTGATGGTTCTTCTATCCAAGGTTTCCGTGGTATTGAAGAGTCCGATATGGTTATGATGCCTGACCCTGAAGCGACTTATGTCGATCCGTTCACTGCACACCCTACATTGAATGTTATGTGTGACATTTTCACACCGGATGGCGAGCGATATGAGCGTGACCCACGCAGTATCGCAGTTAAAGCTGAAGCTTTCCTGAAAGAAAGCGGCGTAGGCACTGCGGCGTTCTTCGCACCAGAGTCCGAGTTCTTCATCTTTGACGATGTACGTTATGAGAGCGGCACGAACAGCTCTTCTTACTTCGTTGATTCCGAAGAAGCATCATGGAACACAAACCGCAAAGAAGAAGGCGGCAACCTGGGCTTTAAAGTTCGCACTAAAGGCGGATATGTTCCAGTAGCTCCAGTGGATACCCAACAAGATATCCGTAGCGAAATGTGTCGTTTGTTGGAAGAAGCTGGTTTGTCCATCGAGCGTCATCACCATGAAGTAGCGACTGCGGGCCAAGCTGAAATCAACTTCCGTTTTGATACGTTGAAGAAAACAGCAGATAACCTGCTTGTATACAAATACATCGTGCACAATACGGCACGTCAATATGGTAAAGTAGCAACATTCATGCCAAAACCATTGTTTGGTGATAACGGAAGCGGAATGCACGTTCACCAATCGATATTCGATGGCGATTCCCCATTGTTCTATGACAAAGGCGGTTATGCTAACCTGAGCGAAATGGCTCTGCACTACATCGGAGGTATCTTGTACCACGCTCCAGCACTGATTGCTTTGACGAACCCAAGCACGAACTCGTTCAAACGTTTGGTTCCTGGTTATGAAGCACCAGTTAACTTGGTATACTCCAAAGGTAACCGTTCTGCAGCTGTACGTATCCCGGTAGCAGCGGTAACACCTAAAGGTTGCCGTATCGAGTTCCGTACACCTGACTCCACTGCTAACCCTTACTTGGCATTCTCCGCAATGCTGATGGCTGGTCTGGACGGAATCAAACGCAAAATCAACCCAACTGAGCTCGGATATGGTCCACTCGATAAAAATATCTACGACCTTTCTGATGCAGATAAAGAAAACATCCGCAGTGTACCGGCTTCCCTCGAAGAAGCACTGGATGCACTGGCAGCTGATAACGAGTTCTTGACTGAAGGTGGCGTGTTCACCAAAGAATTCATCGATAATTACATCAACCTCAAACGCGATGAAGCTAAAGCTGTTGCAATCCGCATTCATCCGCATGAGTACAGCCTCTACTTCGACTGCTAATCGGTTGGAGTCAGAACCGAAATTGTTCCAAATCAAAGCCTCCGGGATGCATTCTCGGAGGCTTTTCCTTGAAACAAACAGTATAGCGCTTTAACTTTTTAGGGTGATAAAGGAATTTGATGGCTTTTAACGAGTTTTCAGTGCATATTCCCCTTGAAGCGTTCAGGGAATACTGATATCATAGCGATAATATTTACTTCATATGCCAGTTAAGGATGGAAAGGGCGGGGGATTTTGTGACAAAGAGAGCGTATAACTTTAATGCAGGACCAGCAGCGTTGCCACTAGAAGTATTGGAGCGTGCTCAGGCGGAATTTGTAGATTTTCGTAATACAGGCATGTCGATTATGGAGATGTCTCACCGTGGGGCCGTGTACGAGTCTGTACATAATGAAGCTCAGGAGCGATTGCTGTCGTTGCTAGGCAATCCGAAAGGGTATAAAGTTCTTTTCTTGCAAGGCGGTGCAAGCACACAATTCGCGATGTTGCCTATGAACCTGCTTGGGGCGGGTCAGACAGCTAGTTACATCATGACAGGCAGCTGGGCCAAAAAGGCTCTGTCTGAAGCGAAGTTAATTGGTGAGACACAGATCGTAGCTTCTTCAGAATCCGATAAATTTATGAAATTACCGGATGTTTCGAATCTGAGTTTGCCTGAACGTACGGCTTATGTGCATGTAACTTCAAATGAGACAATTGAAGGTACACAATTCAAGGCTTTCCCTGATACCGGATCGGTACCGCTCATCGCAGATATGTCCAGTGATATTTTCTGCAAACCGTTTGATCTGAATCAGTTTGGCATGATCTATGCAGGTGCACAGAAGAACCTCGGTCCTTCGGGAATTACCGTTGTTATTGCACGCGAGGAGCTGGTGAGTGAATCTCCGAAAACCATTCCAACCATGTTCCGTTACAGCACGCATGTAGATAACAATTCCCTGTATAATACGCCGCCATCCTTCTCGGTATATATGGTGAACGAAGTGTTAAAATGGATCGAGGAACAAGGCGGTCTGGCTGGTGTGGAACAAAAAAATATCAAGAAAGCGGAGCTGCTCTACAATACAATTGATTCCTCAGGGGATTTCTATCGTGGTTGCGTTGCAGCAGAAGACCGCTCGTTGATGAATGTGACGTTCAGACTCGCATCTGAGGAACTGGAGAAGAAATTCATTAAAGCTTCGGAGCAAGAAGGTTTTGTAGGTCTGAAGGGGCATCGCAGTGTAGGAGGACTTCGTGCTTCGATCTATAACGCGGCTTCATATGAGAGTGTTAAGGCCCTTACCGACTTTATGAACCACTTCCAACAGGCGAACGGATAATCCCTGAGAAACGAACGCATGACCAAATATGGCAGTAGTGAAGCTTCGATGAACTATCCTACTGTTGTGGCAAAGCCTTCCACATTGACGTGTGGAGGGCTTTTCTTTAAAATTAGAGGATTGTTGTATACATGAACATGAAATAAAAGGAGATTAAACACATATGGCTTTACACATCGTTCTGGTTGAACCAGAGATTCCGGCTAACACGGGCAATATCTCGCGGACTTGTGCGGCGACTGGCACCCACTTACATCTCGTGCGTCCTTTAGGATTTCGGACAGATGATGCAACTTTAAAACGTGCCGGGCTGGACTACTGGCATGCCGTTCATATTGAATATCATGATTCTTTTGACGAGGTTCAGCAGAAGTATCCGAACGGACGGTTTTTCTACGCAACAACGAAAGCGAAAAACCGGTATTCCGATTTCGAATTTCAGGATGGAGATTTTCTAGTGTTTGGTAAAGAAACGAAAGGGCTCCCACCTGAATTAATTGCTGCTAATCCAGAAACTTGCATGAAGATGCCGATGAGTGGTGATGTTCGCTCATTAAACCTTTCCAATTCAGCAGCAATTATTGTATATGAAGCACTGCGTCAGCTAAATTTCCCAGGACTGGATTAGTGAATGGTATCCGAAAAGACGGTTAGAATTCGCTAAAAAAACATTTTTCAAAAAAAAGGACAAAAAATGTTTATTTCCAGCAGGATTCGACAAAATTTTGGCGAATCTATAGATATAGTACTAATGTACCTAGAAATTCAGAGTAAGATAGGAGAGGTGTGCCGTAGCTATGAAGCCAGCTGGAGTAGTTCGCAAAGTTGACCAATTGGGTAGGATCGTATTGCCTAAATCTTTGCGCAAAAGGTATCAAATGAATGAAGGAGATCCTGTAGAAATTTTAGTTCAAGGGGATCACATTATCTTGGAAAGATACCGTCCGAAATGTATTTTCTGCGGATCAATGGAAGATGTCAATGACTTTAAAGAGCGTTACATATGCGCACAATGCTTAGAAGAAATGACTCAGCTTTCATAAAAGCAAGCAAAAAACACTATGGAGCATACAAACTCCATGGTGTTTTTGTTTTTTTAATGTTTAACGTTGTATAAGATGACACAGCAACTTGGAAGCTCGTTCTTCCAGCCAGTGTCTATGTAAACTAATAAATCATCCTTAGTTCAACTGATTTAGCACTGGCAAAATCTGATTCCATACAGCGTTCAGGATGCCTTGCATATTCTCCTCTTCACTGTTGATACTGATGACAGCCTCTCTGGAAGGCAGGACAATGCAGAATTGACCATAAGCTCCATCTGCTCGGTAAGCATCATGCGAACACATCCAGAACTGATAGCCATAGCCTTTTCCCCAATCTCCATCGCCATTCGTTTCGATCTGCTTACGTGTAACGGCTCTGATCCAATCTGCTGGAACCAGTTGTTTACCGTTCCAGCGACCTTCCTGAAGTAGAAACTGTCCAAATCGGCTTAGTTCTTCATTACTCAGCCAAAGACCCGCACATCCCAAGGTAACTCCGAGTGGAGAAGTCTCCCATTGGATATCAACCATGCCTAGTGGTTCAAAAAGACGTGGAATGAGGTAATCCTTTACTGTCAGACCAATGGCCTCTTGCAACATGGCCGAGATCATAAAGGTATCACCACTACTGTAAGTAAAATGTTCTCCTGGCATTCGATCCAATGATAGAGACATGTAGTGTTTGACCCAGTCCTTTTCCTCTAAAGAAGCTCGTTCGTCAGCCCAGAGGGGTGGGTCATCGTGACCTGATGACATGCGAAGCAGATCCCTCAATGTGAGCTCTCGTGGAGAGGGCAGCTGTGAAGGGGGGCGCTGTGCTTGGTCATAAGGGAAGTAATCGCTCAAAGTGTCATCCAACTGAATAAGTCCTTCTTCAACGGCAAGTCCAACCGCCATGCAGGTAAAGGATTTACTTACAGAATGTTGCACACGCCTGCGATCTCCGTCCGAATGCCATTCATCCAGAAGTCGCCCATTTTGTAGTACACGCACAGAGTGCACAACAAGCTTCTCTTCTGTGATTGTGTCAATAAATCCTTTGAGTTGTTCTGCCATGATAACCCTCCAGTTCCAAGCGTTTACCTGAATGAATTCAGTCTGGTGAAACGTTTCCGTAATCTGATTGCAAAATTAGAACTCATGTTAGTATATTCTCGGTTTGATGTCAATTCTTGTGTAATAATGAATGATTAAATCCGAAAATACTCGTTATAAAAGTGCCTTTTGAATCAAAATTGGAACAATCAGGTCACTTTTTTGATAAAAAAACGCGAAAATTGTAAAAAGGTTATTGACAGAGTTTAGTCAACGGGATTATGATTTATTCGAAACGATTCGAAGAAATCGCTTCCAAGTAAAATGTTGATATTTAAACTCCAGGTAAATCAGCGTTGATTTTTTTTGAAACGATTCGAGAGAATCGTTTCGATAACCAAAGCCGGTAAAAGTGAGCATGTTGGGGGAAGTAACAGCAAGCAAAGAAAGAGAAAAAGCAAAACCGCAGTTAAAAGCAACAAAGATGAAAGGGGTTACGATCAATGGCGCATATTACGATCGAAACCGGATCGCCCACATTATGCATGAATACAAGCATACACGTGGTATCCAGTGACTCCGGAGAGACTTCAGGCGGTACACTATATCTGCTTCACGGGGCAGGAGACAATGCGAGTACCTGGCAACGTCTGACCACCATTGAGATGTATGCAGCCCAGTATGGTTGCACCGTCATCATGCCTGAAGCCAATCGCAGTTATTACACGGATATGGAATACGGCCTGAATTACTTCCACTACATCACGAAGGAACTGCCTGAAGTATGTGAAAGGCTACTGAAGCTAAATTCCGACCCAGCCAAAACATATGTTGCCGGTTTGTCCATGGGTGGATATGGAGCGTTGAAATGTGGGTTGACCTATCCTGAGCAGTACAGCAAAGTGGTGTCTTTATCCGGTGTAACGAATATTCAGGCGCGGCTTTGTGATCCCCATATGCCGGAAGGTATGATCAAGGAAATGAAAGCGGTTTTTGGGGAACGGTTACAGGTAAAGGTTGATCAGGATATTTACGCATTGTCAGCCAGACTGCTGGAGCAGGGAGGAGCCTTGCCGAAGATATTGAGTTGTTGCGGGGACCATGATCCTTTCGTGGACATGAATCGGGACTACGCCGAGTATATGCAGGGAACTGCATTTGATTTTCGGTATGTAGAAACACCTGGCACGCATGAGTGGCGATTTTGGGAACAGCATCTGAAAACGATGTTTGATTTTCTTTACAACGACAACACCATAGTAGAGTGAGGAGATGCAAATTGAAACCTGCAGCCGAAGGACCTAACAAAAAGCTGAAGGCAAACATGAGAGGTAAGTCGCTTTGGACTGAAATCTGGAAACACCGAATGACGTATACCCTGCTTATTCCAGGGATGGTCTGGTTGATCCTGTTTGCCTATATGCCGATGGGCGGCCTGTCACTGGCATTCAAAGACTACAAGGCTAACCTTGGAATCTGGGGAAGTCCGTGGAGCGGATTTGAAAACTTCAAATATGTCTTCCGCGATCCGACCTTTATTGATGCCGTATGGCGGACGCTTTACATTAACATTTTGAAGCTGATTATTCAGTTCCCGTTTCCGATTATTCTGGCACTGCTGTTGAATGAGTTGCGGATGCGCAGAGGGAAGAAGTGGTTCCAGACCGTCCTGACATTTCCGCACTTCCTGTCCTGGATCATCGTATCCGGTGTAGTCATTAACGTGCTTGCCTATGACGGACTTGTAAACAGTGCACTTGGATTACTTGGTTTACCGACGATTAATTTCTTGGGTTCGGAATCCAACTTTGTTCCGATGTTGTTGCTGACTGACATCTGGAAATCGAGCGGCTGGGGCGCAATTATCTTCCTGGCAGCGATCTCCGGTATCGATCAGGATCAATATGAATCTGCACAGATCGATGGAGCATCCCGGATGCAGCAGATGTTCCGTATTACGCTGCCAAACATTATGCCAACGATCACGGTTATGTTTATTTTGTCGGTGGGCGGATTGATGTCCTCCGGTTTCGACCAGATTTTCAACTTGGCAAATGCGGCAACGAAAAATGTATCTGAAGTACTCGATGTATATATCTATCGGATTACGTTCCAGTCATCAACCGACTTTTCATTCTCGACAGCGGTCAGCTTGTTCCGTTCCCTGGTGAATATGGCGCTGTTGCTTCTGGCCGACAGATTTGCCAAGTGGCTTGGTGGAGACGGTTTATTCCGATAAGAGAGGAGGAGAAGTGAGATGAGCAAAGCTGGAAGAAAACCTAAGATTGGCACCGAACGAATGACCTTTCTGGATTACATGATATTCGCCGTTTTATTGGTACTTGCACTGATGATTCTGATTCCGTTCTGGAATGTCATTATGATCTCGTTTGCAACCCAAAAAGAGTATGCTGAAAATCCGTTCCTGATGTTCCCGAAAGAGTTCACGCTTGATTCATATAAAGCACTGTTCGCTGACGGTAGAATCCTGTCGGGTTACAAAAATACATTGATCTTGCTGGTGATTGGTTTACCGCTGAGCTTGTTCCTGACAACAAGCATGGCTTACGGCCTGAGCCGCGGCAATTTCCCATTTAAAAAGTTTCTCTTTTTCCTGGTACTGTTCACCATGATCTTTAACGGGGGGATCGTTCCTCTGTATCTGATTATGAAATCACTACAACTAACAGGTACATTATGGTCTGTTATTCTGGCAGGAAGCTTCAGTGCCTTTAACATGATTCTGATGATGAACTATTTCTACACACTGCCTGAATCCCTTATGGAATCTGCACGACTCGATGGTGCAGGAGAGTGGAGAATTTTATTCTCCGTCGTTCTTCCGCTGGCAACGCCAATTATGGCAACCATTACACTCTTCTACGGGGTAGCCTACTGGAACAGTTGGTATGACGCGATGATCTTCCTGCGAAAAGCGGACCAGTTACCGCTGCAAAACGTGCTAAGGAACATCATTGTAACTGCCACAACGAATGCCTCCAATGCATCCAGTGTGGACGCAGTAAAACTGAGCAGCTTCTCTATGGGTATGAAGATGGCTGCAGTATTTATCACGATGGTACCAATTATGTGTTTCTTCCCAATGTTGCAAAAGCACTTTGCCAAAGGGGTATTAACAGGGGCTATCAAGACCTGATATACACATAGGATTTCAATGCACAAGAAATTCGACTAAAAACATGGGGGTAAAAGCATGAAAACGGGTAAAAAGTTGTCAGTCAAATCGTTATTTGCGATCACACTCTGTCTCATGATGTTGGTAGTGTCGGCTTGTTCCAACAGCAGCAAAGGCTCAGATGGTGGCAACGAAAAGGATGCGGAAGGGAATTACAAAGATAACCTGACCATTTCCGTAGCGAATCTGACCGAAGTGAAAACCGGAAATATGGACAATGAGTTCCATAAGTTCTGGGAAGACAAGTTTAACATCAAATGGGATTACAACTATATTGACTGGGATTCATGGGGTGAGAAGCTTCGCCTGTGGATTAACTCTGGTGACCTGCCGGATGTAGCCGTATGGAATTATGTACACGGTGATGCCATCAACAACATTGATCAAGGCTTGTTCTACAAGTTCCCGGATGATTGGAAAGAAAGATGGCCTAACGTTGCCGCGGCTTACAAGCTGACAGGACTTGGCGACAAGTTGGAAGAATTGACAGGCGGTACGTATGTACTTCCTAGACCTATTTATTTCGAAAACAAACCCGCTGATCCGCTGACCAACCAAATTGGTGTTATCGCTCTTCGTAAAGACTGGGCAAAAGCCGTTGGGTTTGAACTGAAAGATGCGTACACAACTTCCGAATTGAATCAGTTCGCTGAACTGGTGAAAGAAAAGGACCCAGGTAAGGTGGGTAATAAACTGGTGCCATTGTCTTACAATGCTGCCGATGCAATGACAAACATGATCATGCCGAATAGTGTTCATGCGATGACAGACGTTCCTTTCTACAAAGGTGAAGATGGTAAGTTCCATTGGGGCCCTGCAGATCAGGAAACACTGACAGGTTTGAAATTGATGCAAAAAGCGTACAAGGATGGGTTGCTTAACCCAGAGTTCTACACTTGGAAAAACAATGAAGGACAAAACAACTTCAAAGTAACAGGTACTGCGGCTGTAACCAGTCTTGGTGGACTTGCTTCTTATAGACAAGGTCTGGATTCTGATATGAGAAAGAACCTTGGCGTTAACAGTGATGATCTCGTTCACACAGCGATCGTTCTTGGTGATGACGGTAAATACCGCAATATGGAGCAAGCGAACTTCTGGTCTGCTCTGATTTTCAACCCGAACATCAGTGATGAGAAATTCGAACGCATCATGGACTTGATCGATTACTCTGCAACCAAAGAAGGACAATTGCTGATCAACATGGGCTTCGAAGGCAAGGACTGGAAATACGATGACAACAAAGAGTTGGTGAACTTGCTACCAGAGGGAACGGTACTCGAAGACAAGTACCCTGCACGTTTTGAAGGACTTTATCTTCTTGGCGATGACTTCAGTGTAGTAAACCCTGCAATCAAAAAAGATTATCGTGATAGAGCAGTAGAATTGTTCCAGGAGAAAGCAAAACTTGGTACTGAAAGTAAATCACTTGCACCATACGATTGGGATGTTAACCTGTATGATTCCAAAGCGAAAAGCCAAGCATCTTTCGATTATCAAAACGAATATGCGAACTTGATCCTCAAAGGCGGAGACTTGGAAGCTAACTGGAAAGAGTGGGTTAACAGCAAAATGTCTCTGGTTCAGCCTTATCTGGACGAATTGAACGAAAAGTTCAAATAAACGTAATGAAATGAAGAACATCAAGGGGATGACAGGAGCGTTCTGTCTCTCCGTCCGATTGAACCCGGTGCGCGGTCTCTCCCCGAACGCAGCCGGGTTCTTTCTTTCAATTAAAAGGTAGTGGAGGATGGTTACGTGAATAATCAGCAGTTGATGGATTTAGTGAATCAGATGACGCTGGATGAGAAAGTGGCACAGCTGTTACAGCTGACTGCCAACTTCTATGAAGGAACAGATACGCAGGGCCAGATTACAGGGCCGATGGAAGAGATGGGCATTACAGAGCAATCCGTGAGAGCGAGCGGCTCCATTCTTGGCTTATCCGGTGCACAAGCGATTATGGATGTACAAAAGGCTTATATGGAAAAAAGCCGTCTCGGCATCCCGTTATTATTCATGGCAGACGTGGTGCATGGTTATAAAACGATCTTCCCGATCCCGCTGGCTATTGGCTGTTCATGGGATCTGGAACTTGCGGAGAAGAGTGCCGAGATTGCGGCGCGTGAATCCGCAGTATCCGGTTTGCATGTCACTTTTGCACCGATGGTCGATCTGGTTCGTGATCCGCGCTGGGGGCGTGTGATGGAAACAACGGGTGAAGACCCGTACCTAAATAGTTTATTTGCTGCTGCTTTTGTACGTGGTTATCAGGGTGATAACCTGACGGATGAGCTGGATCGTCTTGCAGCCTGTGTAAAACACTTTGCTGCGTATGGTGCAGCGGAGGGTGGGCGTGATTACAATACGGTAGATATGTCAGAGCGTCAGCTCCGTGAATATTATCTGCCAGCATATAAGGCGGCACTGGATGCTGGTGTGGAGATGGTCATGACTTCATTCAATACCGTTGATGGTATTCCAGCCAGCGGGAATGAGAAGTTAATGCGTAATATTTTGCGCGAAGAATGGGGCTTTGATGGCGTGCTGATCTCGGACTGGGCTTCCATTCGTGAGATGATTGCCCATGGTGCGGCCGAGGATGACCGAGAGGCGGCATATCGTGCGATTCGTGCGGGTGTCGATATGGAGATGATGACGCCATGTTACGTCAACCATTTGCCTGAACTGGTTCAAAAGGGTGAAGTGCAAGAGCGCCTTGTTGATGAAGCGGTTTTGCGCATTTTGCAGCTCAAAGAAAAGCTGGGTTTGTTCGATAACCCGTTCCGAGCTGCTGATCCGGAGCGTGAGCGCGAGATCGTTTTCTCCAAGGAACATCGTGAGGTATCACGAGAACTTGCTGCGAAGTCTGCGGTGCTGCTCAAAAATGACGGACAGACCCTTCCGCTACAACCTGATGCGAGAGTTGCATTAATTGGACCTTTCGCTCAAAGCGAAGACATCCTCGGCTGGTGGTCTTGTGAAGGTGTCAAATCGGATGCGGTGAAGCTGGGAACAGCGTTGCAAGAGCGTCTCCCACAAGGTAAGGTTCTCTTGGCTCAGGGCAGTGATGTGCATACCATCACGGATGAGCAGATTGCCGTAGCACTGGAAGCAGCAAGTCAGTCTGATATCATCGTGCTTGCACTGGGTGAAGATTCCGAGATGAGTGGAGAAGGCGGCTCGCGGACAGATATTCGTTTGCCAGCAGCACAGTTACAATTGGTACAGGCACTCAAAGCATCAGACAAACCGATCGTCAGTGTCATTTTCAATGGACGTCCACTTGATCTGAATGGAGTTGTCGGCGAATCAGATGCTGTACTTGAAGCCTGGTTCCCGGGAAGCGAAGGGGGGACAGCGATTGCGGATATTCTCACAGGAGCAGTGAATCCGTCTGCACGACTTACGATGTCCTTCCCGCAATCGGTTGGACAAGTCCCGGTATATTACAACCATTTCAATACAGGGCGCCCAATCAACCCGGATAATACCGAGAATCGTTATGTTTCCCAATATATTGACAGTCCGAATGAACCGTTGTTCCCGTTTGGATACGGTCTTTCCTATACGACATTTGCTTATGGAGAGGTTGAAGTGTCGGGACAGGAGATGACTGCAAATGATTCTCTGACGGTTCAGGTGCGTGTAACCAATACAGGGGATCATGCTGGTGTAGAGACTGTGCAACTATACGTTCGGGATGTAAGCGGAGAAGTGGTGCGTCCGATGCGTGAGTTGAAAGATTATGTGAAGCTATCCCTTGCACCGGGAGAAACGGGTACGGCTAAGTTTACATTAAATGAAGAACAATTGCGTTATCATCATGCTGATCTCAGCTATCGCAGTGATCGTGGAGAGTTTCGTGTGATGGTTGGACCAAATAGCAGAGAAACACAGAGCCATACATTCAGACTTGTCTGAATCGTTTTATGCTGTAACGAGACGTCTGTTACTTCTTATTTTAAGTTCAGGTCTTTCATTAGGAAAGGCCTGATCAACATAACAGAGGAGCGAAGAATATGGTCAGTATCAAGGATATCGCCAAAAAGGCGGGAGTTTCCATCTCGACCGTATCGTACGCGCTGAATGGAAGCAATAAAGTCACCGATGAGACCCGTTCTAAAATTTTGGTTATCGCCAAAGAGCTGAACTATGTTCCCAACGCGGCTGCCAGAACCTTGAAAAAGAGAGAGTCACGGATTCTAGGTGTTTTTCTCACGGATTTCAGCGGTGATGTATACGGAGACTTGTTAACGGGTATGAAGGCGATATGTAATGCCCAGGGGTATGATCTTATTGTATGTAGCGGTAAACAGTCTCATCGGATGTTGCCGGAGCGAATGATTGACGGGGCGATTATTCTCGATCATACGTTTTCAAGTGAGGAACTTATGCAGTATGCGGATCGAGGACATAAAATTGTAGTGCTTGACCGTGAGTTGAAACATCCTAATATTAATCAGGTACTGCTCGATAACAAGGCTGGGGCCACACTGGCGATGGAATATTTGATTGAACACGGGCACAAAAAGATCTACGTGGTTACAGGTCCAGAAGGTTCGTTTGACTCTGTACAAAGGTTGAAGGCTGTAAGACAGGTTACGGAGCGTCAGGCGGATGTGGAATGGATTGAAATCGTGGGAGATTTCGAGAAAAGCGGTGGGGAACGAGCCGCAGATCACATTATACAGACATATAACGGACCGGCTGCTGTCTTTTGTCTTAATGATGAGATGGCTATCGGTTTATGTGATCGTCTTGCAGATAGTGAACTGGAGATTGGCAAACAGATTGATGTCATTGGCTTCGATCATATTGAACTTAGCAACTACGTGCAACCCAAACTGGCAAGTATCGATTATTCCAAACGAAAGTGGGGGGCACTTGCAGCTGAACAATTAATTAAAATTATAGCTGGAGAACCTGTGGATCACGAGCGCATATATGTCACCTTAGTGGAAGGGGAATCCGTAACCGGGCCTAATTCGGTAGAAGTCAGGTTGCCCATGCCCAATGCAAACGAACGTGCAGTCAGCTATTAAACAAGTTTTTCGTGTCACCGCCGAGAGTTTGTTAGGTGAATTCAATTGTTATAGCAAGAGACAAGCTTTGGAGGGAGAGAACATCCTTTTAAAACTTGTCTTTTGCTGTATGCAGAAACATGAAAAAAGCCTCTCCGAAGAGAGGCTTGGCCCTACAGTTACAGGCCTTTTGTTTTGTCTTGGTTGTAGGATGAAGTGAGGATGCCTGTAATAAATAGCGTTAATACAACTGCGATAATCCAGAATGTCAGTGAAAACGACATACACTTCGCACCTCCTGCACAAGCTCATTTACTTCTATTATAACCATATTCGTTAGAAAAGGAATGCCCTGTCCCATCATTTGTAAAATAAAAAGTGGGTAGGAACAGGTCTCAGATTGCCATCCGAAGGGTTATTGATGACTCGATTATTCAGAATTAGCGATGAGGAGCCACCGCCATCGAGATTATAAGCGTCCACCACGCCAAGTTTAAGAAGCCGACCTTGCATCTCTTCGAGGGTAGCACCTGAGCTTCCGCTCTCGTTATAACCATCGACAACCATAATCAGTAATTGATCATCTTTGTAGTTACCAATGACGGTTCGTGGAGCACGCTTCGGTGACACCTTCCATTTGTCCGGAATAATCGTTTTCTGTCCATTTTTCATCAGGATAGGTACAAATGTCGCTCCAAATTGCGGGTGTAGGCGATCCAGGGAGCTTTTATCGAAAAACTTCCCTCCTACCAGTTTACCATCATCGTTTAGCCCGACAAAGAACAGGTCTTTGAAGCTAGCCTGAAAACCGTTGATATACTTCCCATCCATGACGGTAGTGCTGAGGGGGTAACGCTTGCCGCCGCTGTCAGCAAATCCGCCAGCATTAATCCCGGCAATCGCTCCGCTCCGTTTCACGGCCTGCATTGTCGTTTCTGATCGCCCTAGCTCACTATTTAAGGCCATCTTCATCGCATTGTGATCTTTCAGCTTGATCTTCATGGCATATCCCTTGTAGCTGCCTGGGTTTACCCGATACAGTTCAATGGTGATCCGATCACTGTCTACACGATCAAAAGGAACGCCAAGTTTGGACGTAATGCGCTTATTGTAGATTGTTTCCGGGCGAGCGGCTTGAACTTTAGCCTTTTGTACAATGGTAGACATCGTACTGGTCGTTTTATTGTAAAGCAGGGTCGTTCTTTTAATAGAAGAAGAAGTTTGAACAGCAGCCTCTTTTGCTCCCGCAAGTTCCTTACTGATTGTTTGGGTCTGAGAGGTTACCTGATCTTCTGGCAAGCTTGTAGGCATGATAGATCCTACTTCTAATTCAGGACGAAATAGCAACAAACATATGATCAATCCTATAAAAGGAGCGAGTGCAAGCATAAAAACACGATTAACCTGTTTCACGGGTGTAATCATTTGAGCAAGTCCATCTTTTTCTGGAGAGCTTCCAGTTGTTTCTTCACTTCGCTCAATTGCGTATACAATTTGTTGCTGTTGTCTGTTTTGTTGCTTGCATTGTCCTTGGTGAACGTAAGCAGTTCATTGAAGGACTGAACCTGTCCTTGCAATGCTGCAACTTCTGAAGAGATCGTTGTTAGTTGCTTTTCGTAATCGTTTTTCAATGCGTCAATCTGATGCTCAGTATGGACCTGAAGCTGGTTGATCATCTGTTGCTGGAGGTGATTACTATAATAGTAGGTTCCAGTGACTCCTAGTGCAATGAGAACGATCCACATGACCAGAAACCATTTAACGGATGATCTGATCTTGCCTTTGGCGCTCCGGGTGTGATGGATGTCAGAAGACGGGTCGGATGGTTTCATAACATCACTCCTGGTTCTATATATTAGATTAAAAAATTTCAATCCTCATTCTATCATGGTGCTATTGATTACGCAAAAATGAAATTCTTTAAATAATAGATCAAAAAGAGATTGCATCGGAAGGAAGTCCTAGGATACAATTTCTTATAGATGCAATAAGTAGGAACTTTGGGCAGGTTTTTCGACTTTTTTAGATAGAAATGCAGGAATTTTATACTAGGTTTTGATCATTTCATGCATGGAATGGGGCCCATCTTGCCTTTTCTACAGTAGAATACAGTCAGAAAACAGAGTTTTTGAGCGCTGAGTCCTGTATTTTCCTTTTATTCGACATAATCCGACCTTAGCTTCATCTATACTCGGACTGTCGCATAAAGGATATAGATGGAAAACAGAAGTCAATTGTCCAATACATAACAGGGGGAACCACAATGAAAAAAGTATGGCAGGTGGTCATCGTAGATATCCACCCCACCAGCATGCTGGGAACAAAATTAATCTTGGAAGAGCAACAGGATCTGACGGTACGTGGTATGACTTCGACCGGAACGGAGGGTCTTGAACTGGTGAGTGCGCACAAGCCTGATTTGATTCTCATGGATTATCGTTTGCCAGAAGGGCAGGCAGATCAGTACATCGCTCAAATCAAAGGGCTATCGAATGAGACACATATTATTATTCTGACAGATGAAGATAACGTAAAGTTGTTTCGTTACCTGATGAGCCTGGGTGCAAGCGGTATGTTATCCAAACAGGCTTCGCCGAGCCAATTGATTCATCTAATCTCCGGACTAAGAGAAGGCTACGTTTCAATACCCATGTCTTGGTTAAACAGTGAGGATTGGGGGCAACCTGCCGATTCACAGTCTGAAGAAGGTATAATTGAACTAACCGAGACAGAAACTTTTATTATGGAAAGAATTGTTCAAGGGGTAACCTATGATAAAATAGCGAGTGAGATCAATGTGAGCAGGCGCTCGATAGACAATTACTTGCGTAAAATCTATGTGAAGCTGGAAGTGAGCAGCAGAGCACAGGCCATCGAACGTTATGCCTTGCATGCAAGACAATCCAAGACGGTGTCTTAATTATTGTCTTCGCTGGTCCTAGCTGGTCATAATAAAATTGCTCCTAGAGGTCAAAGTCAGATTGCCTCACTTCATGAGATAATTCAGGTATTCGTTCAGTTATATTTGGTGCCCGTTCGGAATAGGTTGTAGGGCGGCTGCGAGAACAGTTTCGGAATAGGGATGAAGGGGGATCTATCCATGAAATATTTCTTTGCTTCCCGTACCAACAGGCTTTTGTCTTCACCACTGAGGGATATACGTGAGATGTCTGGCAAGGAGTATTTCATTTCTCTCGCTGAAGAATTGCCCGCGGAGGAACTGTTTCCTTTTAAACTTTTGGAGGAAGCGGCGTTGTCCGTATTTAGTTCAGGACCTTCTGCATTGCAGTATGGTGAGCCAGGTGGATATGCTCCATTAAGAGAATGGTTGAATAATGATTGGAATAAGCGCAAGGGTATCCGGACTGTCTCCAATCAGATTTTGCTGACTACAGGCACCCAACAGGCAATCGATCTCGTGATGCGTCTGTTACTGGAGCCGGGAGACTCTGTACTTGTTGAACATCCGACTTCTCCCGGTTGTCTTGAAGTACTCGAAATGCAAGGAGCCACAATTGTACCTGTTATGGGAGATCAGGATGGAATTTTACCAGATTTATTGGAACAGCACATGCAGCAGGTGAGACCGAAGCTGCTTTTTGCTGCACCCAGCTTTTCCAATCCCACGGGGATTTTGTGGAGCCTGGAACGACGAGAAGCTGTTCTTGATCTGTGTGCGCGTTACGGTGTGTTGCTTGTTGAGGATGATTCCTATGGTGAGTTGCATTTTGACGGCTTGGAGCCAGCTACCTTCTATCGCAAGTATCCTTCACTCTTCGCATTGGACACTGCAGATCAAGGTGGACATGTCCTCTACATCGGGTCCTTCAGCAAAACAGTTGCACCTGCACTCCGCACAGGGTGGGCTGCGGGACATCCATCACTGATTCAGGCAATGGCCTCCGTCAAACGAATTGCGGATGGACAATCCAGTCCAATGAATCAGCGACTACTGTACCAATTGCTCGCCCAGTCACCTTTTCGATGGAGCGATCACTTATCCATGCTGAACAGGGAATATAAAACAAGACTTAAATTAATGCTTGAGTTGTTGAAGAGACCTGGCTGGAAAGGATGCAGCTATAACATTCCTCAGGGTGGAATGTATCTATGGGTGCGATTGCCGGAAGGACTGAACAGTGAAGCACTGCTTAAGGCAGCTTTATTGAAGGGTGTATCTTTTCTACCTGGAACGTTATGCTCCACAGGAACACTTGATCAACAATATATTCGGTTAAACTTCAGCCGTCCCGGCCGGGATGAGTTGTTGCTTGGCATGAATTTGATTAACGAAGCTATCTCAGAATTTACCGCTCGTAGCTAAAGGTAGAGCGATTTCATCCAAAGAATTTCAGATTAGTTTACAAATCATCTAGATTACCTTATTGCATCCACTAACATTTTTATATATAATATGAATTAATGAGTGATCGGCTTCTTTAATACGATGCAACAACCGTTGCGAGTTCGGGGGACACACTCATACATTTTAATCATTGGGGGAAATTTTAACATGTCTAACGTTCTTTTTATTAAAGCTAATGACCGTCCTGCGGATCAAGCAGTTAGTGTTCAATTGTACGATGCATTCCTGAGCGCATACAAAGAGTCCCATCCAGGTGATACCATCACTGAGCTGGACCTCTACAATACAGATCTTCCTTACTACGGCAACACTGTAATCACTGGTGGTTACAAAGCAGCTAACGGTATCGAAGCAACTCCAGAAGAGCAAAAAGCAGCAACACTGGCTGCGCAATTGCAAGATCAATTCCTTGCAGCTGATAAAGTGGTATTTGCATTCCCACTGTGGAACTTCACTGTTCCAGCACCACTGGTTAACTACATCTCTTACCTGAGCCAAGCAGGCAAAATGTTCAAATACACTGCTGAAGGCCCAGTAGGTCTTGTAGGCGACAAAAAAGTAGCATTGCTTAACGCACGTGGTAGCGTATATTCCGTAGAGCCTATGGCATCTGCTGAAATGTCTGTTCGTTATGTAACGAACGTACTTGGCTTCTGGGGCATCCAAAACCCTGAGGTTGTTGTTGTAGAAGGTCACAATGCTTCTCCTGATCGTTCCCAAGAGATCGTGGAAGCTGGCTTGAAATTGGCTAAAGAAGTAGCAGCAAGCTTCTAATCCAATTCCATATGGAAAACGCCCGTCGTCTCCGGAAGGAGATAACGGGCGTTTTTTTGTATGTTTTTGGCGAGCTTATCGTTCATTGTATCGTTCAGTTCAGTTCTTGGTTGGGTTCAGGAGATATCGTTCGGTGACTTCGGCAACCTGAACAGGATCTTCCTGTGCCCAATCTTCGGATGAAGTCGAGTTTACATTGAATGTGTTCAATTGATCATGCTTAGTCCATGCGTCTATTTCCCCGGCCGTCAGTCCCTGGTCTTGCATCATAAGTGCATGTTCCGTTAATGCCTCCACACCTTTAACGGTGAGCATATATTTTCCACGGGAAATACGTTCAAACCAGCTGTAATAGTTTTTCTGCAAAATGGCTGCCGCTGAGCCTACACCTGTCTGACGGGCAAGTGCCGCAGGTGAAGATTCACCACTGGACCTTAGCGCGGCGGCGACACGTATAGCCTTTTCCCGATAAGCCGTCATCAGCTGGCGGCCTGTACTTCCCCCTGTATTATAGTCTCCGCTTCGTTCATCGAATTCCTTCAGCAGGCGCTGGCGACGTATCCCGCTCTTGCGAGCTACCGGGAGGGATCGCACAGTACCTGATATCACCGTGGGTTCGCATAATACATCAATTAGAGGTGCTTTGGTTTTGTAAAAAGTGACGGTTAACAGCCCCAGGCCGAGCTGCCTGCACAGTGCTGTTAGCTCACTCCAGCGCTGATTGACCGCTCCGCGTTTACTTCGGTTACGCTCCACAGCCAGATATACGAGTGGGCTGATTTTCAGGCGTTGCAAACCTTGCAATAGCAAAGACAGGTTAAACGTTTTTTTCATCTCCACAATAAGGGGGTCCGTCTGATCTGCCTTCATGCCGACCAGGTCACAGTGCTTAACCTCTGCTTTGATATCAAAGCCGCGCTGTTCAAAAAAAGTTTTGACAGGGGAATACAGCTCCGTTTCATATTGTATAGCCATGCTCTTTACTCCTCTCCCGAAGTGCTCTGCCTGCCTTCGCCGCATTGTCCGGTTTCCATCATTAGAACCTTCATTATAGCATATTCATGCTTTTTTTTCTGAGGCCACAAGATGTCTGATAGAACAGCACATACGTAAAATTCAGGGTCAAGGTTTGAAAAAAAGAGGTCAACTTATCCAAGTTGCCGCATAGGTATGTAATACACTTTTCACATCCATACAAGACCATTGTAACAAAGGAAGCGGGACTAAGCCGGACCGCAGAAGGGTATTCAAGCAGGAGCTGCAATTCTATTGATTTCTTCATACCATTCGGAATGGTTGACAATCACACTAAAGGAGCCATGGGAGGTACCAAGCATGAATATTTTTGAACGCGTTGCGGAATATCGGGCAGAGAGTGACCGTTTGTCTTGGAACGGAACATTTGAAGATTATATTGCATTGCTGAGAGAGGACCCGACTCCGGCAATGACGGCTCACGCACGAGTGTATCAGATGATTGAATCGTTTGGGGTAGAAGAGGTCGGGGGACACAAGCGTTACAAATTTTTCGAGCAGGAAATCTTCGGGCTGGATCGTTCGATTGAAAAACTGGTGGAAGAGTATTTTCATTCGGCTGCACGCCGCTTGGATGTACGTAAACGGATTTTGCTTCTGATGGGACCGGTCAGTGGGGGGAAATCTACGTTGGTGACCCTGCTAAAAAGGGGATTGGAGCAATTTTCGCGTACGGAAAAAGGGGCTGTTTACGCCATTGAGGGATGCCCGATGCATGAGGAGCCGCTACATCTTATTCCGCTGGAGCTTCGGCCCGATGTAGAGAAAGAGATCGGTGTGCGCATCGAGGGCAATCTGTGCCCTTCCTGCCAGATGAGACTTCGCACCGAATTTGGTGGGGACATCAGCAAGGTTCCGGTGGAACGGGTCATCATCTCTGAAGATAACCGGGTGGGCATTGGTACATTCAGTCCATCAGACCCGAAATCTCAGGATATTGCTGACCTTACAGGCAGCATCGACTTCTCCACGATTACCGAATTTGGATCGGAATCCGATCCGCGGGCGTATCGTTTTGACGGGGAACTGAATAAGGCTAACCGTGGTTTGATGGAGTTCCAGGAGATGCTGAAATGTGACGAAAAATTTCTGTGGAACCTGTTATCCCTGACGCAGGAAGGGAATTTTAAAGCAGGCCGGTTCGCCCTAATCAGTGCAGATGAGATGATTGTGGCACATACGAACGAATCGGAGTATAAGTCTTTTATTTCAAACAAGAAAAACGAGGCTTTGCAGTCACGGATGATTGTGATGCCGATCCCGTATAACCTGAAGGTGTCGGAAGAAGAGAAAATTTACGCCAAGCTGATTCAGCAAAGTGATATGAAACATGTGCACATTGCACCGCATGCGCTGCGTACAGCGGCGATCTTTTCCATACTTACACGATTGAAGGAAACGAAGAAACAAGGCATGGATCTGGTGAAAAAAATGCGGATGTACGATGGCGAAGAGGTTGAAGGGTATAAAGAAGCCGATCTGCGAGAAATGCAAAACGAATATTTGGACGAGGGCATGTCCGGTATCGATCCGCGGTACGTGATTAACCGGATATCCAGTGCTTTGATTAAGCAAAACCTTCAGTGCATTAACGCGCTGGATATCCTGCGTGCCATTAAGGATGGACTGGATCAACATGCTTCGATCACCAAGGAAGAACGTGAGCGGTATTTGAACTTTATTGCTCTGGCACGTAAAGAGTATGATGAACTTGCGAAGAAAGAAGTGCAGAAAGCATTTGTGTATTCGTTCGAAGAGTCAGCCAAAACGTTGTTTGAAAATTATCTGGATAACATTGAAGCGTTCTGCAACTGGTCTAAAATACGTGATCCGCTGACAGATGAGGAGATGGACCCGGATGAGCGGCTGATGCGTTCCATTGAGGAGCAGATTGGGATCTCCGAGAATGCGAAGAAAGCGTTCAGGGAAGAGATTCTGATCCGGATCTCGGCATACTCCCGTAAGGAACGCAAATTTGAATACAGTAGTCATGATCGTCTGCGGGAAGCGATTGAGAAAAAGCTGTTCGCTGATCTCAAGGATATCGTCAAGATTACGACTTCTACGAAAACACCGGATGCCACACAATTGAAGCGCATGAATGAGGTCATCAAACGTCTCATCGAAGAGCACGGATACACAGCTGCAAGTGCAAATGAATTGCTAAGATACGTAGGAAGTTTGCTTAACCGTTAACCTGTAGCACCATTCCGAATTAGGTCCTGAAGATTTGTTGTGAGGCTCCTTCGCAACAGATTCAGGGCCTTTTTATATTGAATTAAATCATTATTCATCAATAATTTACAATTTAATATAATCAATCCCACATTAAATAGTTCTTAGGGTGTATGTGTGTTTAGGTAGTTTAGTCTATAATCAATTAAAATTGTTTTAATTTTTGATTGAAAAGTGGATAAGGAGTTGATCCGATCGGATATGAGTAGCATTTCGGCAGAAAGGCAAAAACAACTGGATTATGTGGGGTTAACTGCACAAGATTTAAGACTACTTGCTGATCATCGGCCTGTCTTCGAAAAAGTTGTTGAAGATGTGGTGGATCACTTCTATAAACATGTGGGGAAGTACCCAGAATTAACGGAGCTGATCGCCCGATTTTCCAATATTGAACGATTGAAGGAAACACAACGGATGTATTGGTTATCCATGACAGACGGCATTGTGGACGATGCTTATATTGAACAGCGGATCACCATTGGATTAGTTCATTCGCGTATCGGACTGACAACGAACTATTATCTCGGTGCTTACATGGCCTATCTGGATATCGCTACCACCATATTTAAACAGCTTATCCCCGATTCGTGGCACTACGTCATACATGCACTAAGCAAAATGTTCAATCTGGATTCACAGCTTGTTCTGGAAGCCTATGAAAAAAAAGAAAAAGAGCAGCTTCACCAGCTCGCTTCGGATCAGGATGGTACACTGCAAGCGATCACACAAATTACGCAGGAACTTACTGGTATGATTACGGAATTAAATGAAAATGCGTTATCCATCTCCGCTGTAGCGAAGGAAACCGTTGTGTCTCAAGATCAGGCCAATGTTCTGTTGAAGGAATTAACCGGCGAGATGCAACAGATCGAAAAAATGGGTGAACTTATCCGGGAGATTTCCGATCAAAGTCACCTTGTCGGCTTGAACGCTGCAATTGAAGCGGCACACGCCGGAGAGTTCGGACGCGGATTCGAAGTGGTGGCAAGTGAAGTACGTAAGCTGGCAACAAGCTCTAGAGACGCGCAAAGCAAAATCCAATCCAATCTGGATCAGATTATGGAGATCTTGGAGAGAGTGCAACATGAGTCTGATCGTACGTCGAGTGGGGCGCAAAGTCAGGCCTTACGTTCATCGGAGCTTGCCGTTTTTGCCACAGCGATGGAGAAGCTTGCAACGGATTTGAGGAAACTGTAGGAGTAACGTGAACCTTGGTGCACCAGGAACCTTCCATACCGTTTCCGGTTGTAATAAGCTATAATGGGTAGACAAACCTGCTGTTGTTATAGAAATATAGCCGGAGACAGGCGATTTAAAAAGAGGTCGAGGTGATTAGATGGCTTCTATCCATGATGTGGCCAAAGAAGCGGGAGTATCTGTTGCAACCGTTTCCAAAGTATTGAACGACTATCCGGACGTTAGTGAAAAAACACGTAAAAAAGTGAATATAGCTATCGAACTATTAAAATATCAACCCAATGTAGTCGCTCGTGGACTGGTTAAACGTCGTTCATGGACAGTGGGGGTACTGCTTACCGTTCCGTTTACGAATCCGTTTGTATCCGAGTTACTTGAAGGGATCAAAACAGCCTTGGAAAATAGCGGTTATGATCTTGTTCGATTATCAACTCGATTTGATGACCCTACATATTCTTTCATCAAGCACTGCCGTAGCCGAAATGTGGATGGCGTTGTTGTTTTCGGGGAAGGACGGGAAAACAAAAGCATTCAAGAACTGGTCACGGCAGAGATTCCAACCATGTTCATAGATACCGATCTGTTTGGCAAACGTGCAGGTTACATTACGACAGATAATGTTAATGGTGTTGCTATGGCAGTGAAGCATCTGTATGAACTTGGGCATCGCAAGATTGCCTACATCTCAGGTACACTGGGACCTGCTGTTGCTAACCTTCGTTTAGACGGGTACAAGGAAGGGCTTCGTTTATGCGGTATTCCTTATGCGACGATCTATCTGGAAGTCTGTGACTATTCATTTGATGGCGGTGCCAAGGCAGTTCGGCGTTTGCTGGCTCTTAGGGAACAACCTACAGGCATTATCTGTGCCTCGGATATGTCTGCTTTTGGCGCGATTCATGAGATTGAAAAACATGGTTTCAGTGTGCCGGAGGATATTTCAGTGGTCGGATTCGACAATACGTATTATGCTGAGGTGTTTAAGCCAGGATTAACAACGGTGAATCAGAATATCTACACCATAGGTATTCGAGCGATTGAATATCTGATTGCGATGATTGAAAATCCAACCTATACACCTCCTGTCGTGACGGAACCATCGAATTTAATTGTTCGTCAGACGACAGCGCCAGTCAATGAAGTGTATCCGGAACTACCCGCACAGCCATAGGCTGTGCGTTTTTGTTACCGAATGATACGTTAATAATGAAGTGTGAATGGTATGAGCGGCGATCATAAGTATAAAAAGAGGGGGATGGACACTAAATTTCCATATTTACAGTAAAAGGCATAATGACATAAATTTGATAATGTAACCGCTTACTTAAAAAGTTAAGCAGGTCCCAAGGGCGTAATCAGGCTCACTTGAGGAGGTTAAGAACCGTGCATTGAAGTTCCTGATTCCATCCGTGCGACGTAATATGTTGCCAGTTAACAGACCAGCAGAGGAAATCGATGCATGCAGAAGTGTGTTGTGAAATGCCCGATGTTTGACCGCGTTACAGGATGGATGACGAAATTCACAAGGAGGAATTGAAGTGCGGGGAAAATGGTTGAGGTTATGCTTGGCAGCAACTCTGATCTTTAGTTTACTGCCAGGGATCGGAGCAGGAGAACAGAAGGCAAGCGCAGCAAATGCAGGTGACATTTTGTTGTCTCATTCGTTCGAGGATGGCACGACCCAAGGCTGGACAGCCCGGGGTGGAGTAACGGTTGGCCTGACTGGAGATCAAGCTTACCAAGGTACACGTTCTCTGAAAACAACAGGTCGCACAGAGGCCTGGAATGGACCTTCATTGTCATTGTCGGATGTGGTAGACAAGAATGCTGTCGTTGAAATATCTGGTTACGTGAAACTGGTTGCAGGTTCAGCACCGGCTAATCTGAAATTCACCGTGGAACGCCGTGATGGCAACGGGGATGCGCAATATGATCAGGTTAACGCAGCCGAGCAAGTAACCGATCAGAAATGGGTGAAGCTGCAAGGGCAATATAGTTATGAACAAGGCAGTGGCCTGCAACTGTATCTGGAGAGCACGGATGCAACAGCGGCTTATTTGTTAGACGAATTCCAGATTCGTCTTGTTAAACCTGCTTCAGAGAATCCGGGTGAGCCGGGAGAACCTGGAGAACCGGGCAAAGCTTTGTTTAACGCTAATTTTGAAGATGGGAATATCGGAAAATGGAAGCCTCGTGGTACTGAAAAGCTGGAGGTAGTCAGCGGCATCGGACACAATAGTAACCGCAGTTTGAAAACCTCCTCCCGAACGGAAACTTATCATGGACCGTTGGTAGAGGTGTTGCCTTACTTGCAAAAGGGAAGTACAGTTCATGTCTCCTTCTGGGCGATGTATGATGAAGGGCCTGCAACCCAGGTAATCAACGGCTCATTGGAGAAGGAATTTAATGGTGATGCAGCTAAGCTGGAATATGCAACCTTCGCTTCCACTACACTGAATAAAGGCCAATGGAAGAAGATCGAAGCAGATGTCATCGTTCCGGCAGAAAGCACGGGTGTAAGCGGATTGCGGATGTATGCCGAGACACCGTGGAAGCAGTCTTCTGAAGTGACGGAGACAGACACGATTCCGTTCTACATTGATGATGTTCAGATTACAGCGACGGAAGCGATCGCAATTGAGAAGGATATCCCGGATTTGGCCAAAACGCTGGGGACATCTTATGCTCTTGGCGCAGCGATTGACCAAACGGCTCTAGATCCACAAGATCCGCACTCGGATCTGCTTAAGAAACATTTTAAAAGTATTACTGCAGGCAACTTCATGAAAATGGATGCCATGCAGCCGACGGAGGGTAATTTTGTCTGGTCTGAAGCAGATCGGTTGGTTAACTTTGCTGCAGCGAACAATATGGAGGTCAGAGGCCATACGCTACTATGGCACAGTCAAGTACCGGACTGGTTCTTTACCGATCCTAATGATCCATCGAAACCAGCTACACGTGAGCAACTTCTGAAGCGTATGAAAACACATATCCAAACGATTGTGAGCCGTTACAAAGGTAAAGTGCATACGTGGGATGTTGTTAATGAAGTCATCTCGGACGGCGGCGGTCTGCGTGATCAGGCGAGCAATTCGAAATGGCGGGATATCATTGGCGATGTAGACGGTGACGGAGATGACAGTGACTACATTGAACTGGCTTTCCGTTATGCACGCGAGGCTGATCCTAACGCGGTACTGGTGATCAATGATTACGGTATCGAAGGCAGTGTTAGCAAAATGAACGACATGGTCAAACTGGTGGAGAAACTGCTGGCTAAAGGTACACCGATTGATGCTATCGGCTTTCAAATGCATGTGTCGATGTACGGACCGGATGTAAAACAAATTCGTGAAGCGTTCAACCGGGCGGTTGCTTTGGGGGTTCACATTCAAGTAACGGAACTGGATATGTCGATCTATTCGGGGAACTCGGAGCAGGAGAAACCTGTGACCGATGAGATGATGCTGGAGCAGGCTTATCGTTACCGTGCGCTCTTTGATCTGTTCAAGGAGTTTGATGATCGTGGTGTTATGGACAGTGTGACGTTATGGGGACTTGCTGATGACGGCACATGGCTGGATGATTTCCCTGTCAAAGGCAGAAAGGATGCGCCGCTGCTGTTTGACCGTAAGTTGAAAGCTAAACCTGCTTATTGGGCATTGGTTGACCCGGCATCCTTACCTGTATATCGAAATGAATGGACAGCCGCACAAGCCAAAGTATCCTTGCCAGACCGTAAAGGGCAGGAGGATATTCTCTGGGGAGCTGTTCAGGCCAAACCGGTTTCACATGTCATCGAAGGCACAGCAGGTACTACAGGTCAAGTGAAGACATTATGGGATGGGAAAAAACTGAACCTGCGCATTGAAGTCAAAGACGCCACACGTCAGAAAGGCGACCAGGTAGAGGTGTTTGTCAGCCCGGATGATATGGCAACCAGCAAGAAAAACACGACACCGAAAGATGGACAATACGTCTTTCATCGGGATGGCGGCAAAGGCAAAGATCAGAAGCTGTACCAAGTGAAGGAGGATAAATCGGGATATATTGTCTATGCATCCTTGCCGTTCTCCGCAGCTGATCTAGCGGAAAGCAAGGTGTTATCTCTGGATTTCCGCATTACGGATAAACAGCCTAACAATAAAACTTCCATTATTGTCTGGAATGATACCAATAATCAGCAACCGCAGAAAAAGGAAAGTCGGGGCAAGCTTAAGTTAGGCCCTGCATTAAAACAAGTCAAAGTTTCATATGGAACTCCTGTTGTTGATGGTAAGGAAGATAAGTTGTGGAAAAAAGCAGTGACCATCACAACGGATGTTAAGGTTGCCGGAAATGCCGGTGCTAAGGCCAAGGCGAAGTTGCTGTGGGATGAAAAGTATCTTTACGTACTTGCTGATGTCAAAGACCCTTTGCTCAGTAAAAAAAGTGCTAACGCACATGAACAAGATTCCATCGAGCTATTCATTGATCTGAATAAAAATCAAACGAGCAGTTATGAGGACGATGATGCCCAGTATCGAGTTAATTTCGATAATGAAACTTCGTTTGGTGGTAATGCCCGTAAAGAGCTGTTCAAATCAAGTACACGTCTGACGAAGGATGGATATGTGGTAGAGGCAGCTATTCCGCTGGAGAATGTTAACGCCAAGCAAAGCAAATGGATCGGGTTCGATCTGCAGGTGAATGATGACGGTGCTGGAGATGGAAAACGTAGCAGTGTCTTCATGTGGAGTGATCCTTCAGGCAACTCGTACCGCGATACTTCCGGATTCGGTAGTCTGTTATTGGTAAAGAAGTAGAATTACTGACCATGCTTTGGATGAGGATGTTTAATGAAGTGTAACAAATGAGTGACTAGGGTGAAATGCGCTGTGCTTCTGGAAATAAGTGTTGATTTTCAGGGCTGGGACGTTTAGACTATAAACATTCATCATTAGCGGGTTTCATTGTATGCCAATCGGTTTATGACTAAGTCGCTAGTCGCAAAGTCAAATGCTACGGAGGGAGTGCCTGTCGCCCAGGCAGCGCACTCGCTTCTTTTTTTACATTTAACATACATATGAGCATTACCCGGCTGAAAGGACAGAGTGAGTGGAGCACATACATGGCACGTACAATCTACAACTTGTTATTTTATCCTATTTCATTGCGTCGTTAGCCTCTTATGCAGCACTTGATCTTGCAGGCCGTGTATCTTTGACGAGTGGAAAGGCGCGTCACTGGTGGGTTGCTTGCGGGGCAATCTCTATGGGACTGGGTATCTGGTCGATGCACTTTGTTGGCATGATCGCTTTTGTGCTCCCTATGCACGTTTCCTATTCCATGGACAAGGTGATCTTGTCCGTTTTGTTAGCTATTATCGCGTCGGGGGTAGCATTGGAATTTGCAGGTCGCCCGTCCAACCGGATTAGCAAACTTGTGTTTGCCGGATTGTTGCTGACTGCAGGCATCACCTCTATGCATTATGTGGGCATGGCAGCGATGTCCATTCCGATTACGTACAAGCCGGGCCTTGTGGTGTTATCCGTTCTGATCGCGGCACTGGCTTCCTATGCAGCGCTGTGGCTGATGTTTTTTTTCAATCGTCCGGAATCTAAACATCATTGGGTCTATAAAATAGGCAGTGGACTCATTATGGGTTTGGCCATTACAGGCATGCACTACACCGGAATGGCAGCAGCTCAATTTCATCAAGTGCAAGTCATCCCTGAGAGTCTAAGCAGACAGGTGGAGTCGGAGGTTCTTGCTTACCTTATTGCGGCGGGAACGATTGTGGCCATTGGTCTCACGTTATTCGGTAATTTTATCAATCAACGGATGATTCAGAAAGATCAACGTATTCATGAAAATGAACAGTGGTATCATGCCCTGTACCATAATCATTCGGATGCCATCGTTTCCGTAGATCGCGAAGGTATCATTAAAGGCATTAACGCTGTAGTCACTACAATTACTGGATATCCTGAGAAGAGGGTGATTGACCGCCCGATTAACCAGATTATTGAGCAGATCAGTGTACAGTGTTCGAGTAAGGATAACGCTCACACGTGGGACAACCAGGAATTGCAACAGCGGCATTACATGGCCAAAATGAGAAATACACAAAATGAACTCCTTGATCTGAGTATTGCGGTCATTCCAGTCATCATTGATGACACCCATGTTGGGAGCCATATCTTGATTAAAGATATTACAGAAGAGACCCAGGCACAGCAAAATATTCGGCATCAGGCTCTGCATGATCCACTTACAGGGTTGCCTAACCGACGCAAGTTGGATGAAGTGCTGGCTACTACGATAAATGTCTGTGAACAACAAAAACAGCATAAGTTTGCTGTAATGGTCATGGACATAGACCGGTTTAAGATGATTAATGACTCTCTGGGGCACTCCATCGGGGATGTGTTTCTGAAAGAAGTGAGCAACCGGATTATAACCGTAATTGAAGCTTCTCATCCTCAGGCAACCTCTAATGTTACGCTAGCCCGAATGGGCGGGGATGAGTTTACCATGGTAGTCACAGGAGAACAAGCGGATGAAAAACAGGTGGTTCGACTTGCAGAGAAAATTGTGGAAGCGATTAAGCAACCTTATCGTTTGAAGGAAAATGATTTTTACGTTACAGCCAGTATCGGTATTGCCATGTACCCTGAACATGGGGTTGGAACGGATGCTTTGATTAAACATGCCGACTCCGCCATGTATGAGGTGAAGAAAAATGGCAAGAACGGTTACCAGTTCTATACGGCTCAGCTCGACTCTGAACTTTATGAACGGATTGAGCTCGAAGGTTATCTAAGGAAAGCACTGGAGCGTAATGAGATGGTGCTGTACTATCAGCCGCAGATTCGTACGCTGGACAGCCGAATGATCGGGGTAGAGGCTCTGATTCGCTGGCAACACCCGCTTAAAGGGCTGCTTGCACCCGATGTATTTATCCCTCTGGCCGAGGAGACCGGCATGATCTACGATATTGGTAACTGGACGATTCGTGAAGCCTGTAGACAGATGAAGCTGTGGCACGCTAGCGGCGGGCCACTCATCCCGGTGTCTGTGAACTTGTCCAGCCAGCAGTTTCACCAGTCCAACCTGGTGGAGCAGGTGCAGAATGCTTTAACTGAGACAGGTCTGGAAGCCAAATATCTGGAACTGGAAATCACAGAGAGCATGATGATGGATGCAGCGGTATCCACGGCGATTCTAAACGAGCTATCTGCTCTGGGTGTGAAGATCAGTCTGGACGACTTTGGCACGGGATACAGCTCACTGAGTTATCTGAAGCATTTCCCGATCCACAAACTCAAGATCGACCGTTCGTTTGTCACGGATATCACCGAAAGCCATAGCGATCAGGCGATCGTAGCCACAATTATCTCGATGGCCCAGAATCTTAAGATGGAAGTGATTGCAGAAGGGATCGAGACCAAAGGCCAGCTCGATATTTTGATGCAAAATGACTGTAGGGAGATCCAGGGTTACTACTTCAGCAGGCCACTACCCGCCAATGAAGTGGAAAATAATTTCTTTGTACCCCTGCGTTTGCTGGGGGAACGTAACACGGTGTTTCATTCCGTATAAACGGTCAAGAGGCAAGTTCCTGATTGTATTGGGAACTTGCCTCTTTTTCTGGTTTTTCATGATATATCCGAACTTTGTCACTCCCGCCTATAAAAACTTGCGATGGTGTTTTTTGCCGTCATAGGTGAACCAGATCGGTTTATCTTCCACACGGGTCTCTACATGCACTGTGCGTCCCCAGAGACGGTACAGATACGGAAGCGTGCGCTCCATGTATTTCAGATCCAACTCGATGCCCTCATACTGATGTTTCAATACGAGTTCGCCTGTACGCAGATAGTCTGCATCCTGTACGACCAAATAAGGAGAGCCGCCGTTAATGCGGGAAAATACAAGCTGGTCACGGATGTTTTCCCAAGACTTGTCGGTAATTTTCCAGTCGGGACCTTTTTTCTCAAACACGTAGAGGTCGAGGTCCTCGGTTAACTTTTTGGTCATGTAGTTACGGATGAACGAGGTATCCGAGTCGAACTCGCGCACTTCGAACATTTTGGCCCGGCCTTGCCCAGGCTGACGTCCCCAACGTTCCTGTTCCTCGCGTGTCGGATGATCCCAGCGCCGCTCGATATCTTCAAAGATTTTCAGTCCCAGGTAATATGGATTCAAACTCTGCTTGGACGGCTGCACAACGGAAGAATTCAGCTTGGCAAATTCGATGGTATCCTCACTACTTAGATCGAGTTCGCGTATAATACGTTGATGCCAGTACGAAGCCCAGCCTTCGTTCATGATTTTCGTTTCCATCTGAGGCCAGAAATAGAGCATTTCCTCACGCATCATACTCATAATATCCCGTTGCCAATCGGTGAGCACCTCGGAGAACTCTTGAATAAACCACATAATATCCTTCTCCGGTTCGGGTGGGAAATGGTGCACCTGCAAACTGTCCGTGGACTTTTCCTCAGTTTGCAGATTGTCGAGCGACCACAGGTCGTCATATTGACCTTCCGGTTTAGGGGCTTTATCACCACGCTGTTCGCGGATCTTCATCTCCATGTAACGTTGTTTGTCTAGGTGCCGCGGTTTAATGAGCTGTGGGTCCACATGTTCTTGAATGGCAATTACCGCATCGATGAAGGATTCAACGGCTTCTGTGCCATATTCCATCTCATAATTGCTGATCCGATCTGCCGTAGCTGCCATACTCTCGACCATATTGCGGTTGGATTTGGAGAAGCGGGCATTGTTTTTGAAAAAGTCGCAGTGTGCGAGTACGTGGGCGACGATTAATTTATTCTGAATCAAAGAGTTGCCATCCAGCAGGAAGGCGTAGCAAGGGTTGGAGTTAATAACGAGTTCATAAATTTTGCTCAGGCCAAAATCGTATTGCATTTTCATCTTGTGAAACGTTTTGCCAAAGCTCCAGTGGCTGAACCTTGTTGGCATGCCGTAAGCACCAAAGGTGTAGATGATATCCGACGGGCAGATCTCGTAGCGCATCGGGTAATAGTCGAGGCCGAATCCATCGGCAATCTCCATAATTTCAGCAATAGCGTATTCCAGTTCGCGGATTTCATCGGTCATCCCAGGCTGCCTCCTTCTCTTTTTTGAAAAAAGCTGCGGAGCGCTTTGTACACCTCGCCTTTTTCCTTGATGACGTAATACATAAACTGATCCATCTTAATGTGGCGATAGGCGGACATGAGTGTACTGCTGCGGTTGTATTGGTTCACTTCACCGTAACCAAACATGTTGCTGCGCTTCATTAATTCCCCGATCAGCTTCACACAACGCTCATTATCCGAGGTCAGGTTATCGCCATCCGAGAAATGGAAGGGGTATATGTTGTAACTGTTAGGCGGGTAACGTTTATCGATAATATCCAGTGCCTTCATATATACAGAGGAGCAGATCGTACCGCCGCTCTCGCCACGAGTGAAAAATTCCTCTTCCGTCACTTCTTTGGCTTCCGTGTGGTGAGCCAGAAACACAATTTCGACTTTCTCATACTGACGACGAAGAAAACGCGTCATCCAGAAGAAAAAACTGCGGGCGCAATATTTTTCAAATGATCCCATCGACCCGGATGTATCCATCATGGCGATGATGACGGCATTGGACTGAGGGATGATTTTGTCTTCCCACGTCTTGTAGCGGAGATCATCCGGACTGATGTGATGAATGCCCGGATTGCCCGTGGTTGCATTGCGGCGCAGGTTCTCCAGTATGGTTCGTTTCTTATCGATGTTAGACTGCATGCCTTTTTTGCGAATATCGTTGAAGACCACGGTATGTGTCTCGATCAAATCTTTATCCTTTTGTTTCAGATCCGGCAATTCCAGTTCGGCAAAAAGAATATCTTCCAATTCCTCAATGCTGACCTCAGCTTCCACTATGTCATGACCTGGTTGATCGCCAGCTTTTTCACCCTTGCCCGGCTTCTGGGACGCAGGATCACGGCCAATGACATCGCCAACCTGACTGTCACCGTCCCCCTGACCGACATGTTTTTGTTTCTGGTAGTTATACACGAAACGGTACTCATCCAGACTGCGAATGGGTACCTTGATGATTTGTTGTCCATCGGACATGATAATATTTTCTTCGGTGATCAAATCAGGCAGATTTTGCTTAATGACATCTTTAACCTTTTGCTGATGGCGCTGCTGGTCCTGGTACCCTTTGCGGTGAAGCGACCAATCTTCCCGGGATACGACGAACGAGTAAGGCTGGTGTGAATTTGACATGTAGGCACCCCCCATTGATTACGCGGCACAGTTTGGCCTGTCGGTAATTAAGTATATTCACGGGCGGGGACGATATGTGATGCGATCTCAACTAAAATGAATGAAATACGCTGCAATTGCCTTAGGATAGGCTGGAGCGAGGTACATGTTTAAATTTTACAAAAATCATGATCATATGTGATATCTTTCCTTTACAATAGAGAAAAAGGTCTGATTCTGAGCATCGAGCCCTGATGCATGTAAAGGAAGGATTAAGTGTGGATAAACGTGCAGTAAAAGCCTGGATTACGTATGACTGGGCCAATTCGGCTTATGCTACAACCGTGCTTGCGGCGGTGCTACCTGTATTCTATGCTTCTGTTGCTGCGGCAACATTGGATAAGGATACGGCAGCTTCTTACCTTGCTTATACACACTCTATTGGAATGTTGTGTGTGGCGCTGTTAACTCCGCTGCTAGGAACACTGGCTGATCTATCGGGACGAAAAGGGGACTTCCTGCGAGTTTTCGCGATAACAGGAATTGTGTCAACGCTGGGATTCAGCGTGATCGGAGAAGGAGACTGGTTGCTTGCGTCTACCCTGCTCGTGTTGTCTACGATTGGTTTTGCCGGGGGGAATACATTCTATGATGCCATGTTACCGGATTTAGTTCCTGTAGAACGAAGAGACATGGTGTCCTCCAAAGGTTATGCCTATGGTTATATCGGCGGGGGGTTACTGCTTGCAATCAATCTGTTAATGATTCAGCAACCGGACTGGTTCGGCATGCCGAGTACACTTGCAGGTACGCGACTTGCATTCATTTCAGTTTCGATATGGTGGCTACTGTTCTCCCTTCCCATCTTCCGCTATGCACCTAGAAGGCCAGTCTCGCCTGAGTTGCCTGCATCCGTAACAGGTTATGCAAAGGTTGGCGTACGCAGATTACGGCAAACCTTCGGTCAGATCCGGCGTTTTCCACAGTTGCTTCGGATGTTGGTCGCATTCTGGTTTTTCAATGACGGGATTAATACCATTATTCTGATGGCCACAATCTATGGAACAAGCATTGGCATTGGTACATCGGATTTGATGTTGGCGCTACTAATTACGCAATTCATCGGTTTCCCGTGTACACTGCTTCTAGGTGCTTGGGCGCAGCGGTGGGGAGCAAAGCAGGTGTTATTGGTAAGTTTAAGTATTTATATTTGTATCGTTATACTTGGCTACTTTATGACCCAAGCTCTGCACTTTTATGTGCTCGCAGGGTTGGTTGGCGTTGTGCAAGGGATTAGTCAATCGACGGCACGTTCCTTGTTTAGCAATCTGATGCCGGCTGCACGAACGGGGGAGTATTTTGGATTTGTTAACATTACAGGGAAGTTCGCTTCGATCTTTGGGCCATTTGTATTTGGTTACGTGGGACAGATTACAGGTTCTACCCGCTGGGGCATTCTGTCACTGATCTTCTTTTTTGTAGCAGGCATTGCGGTATTATTAACCGTGAAGGTACAGAAAGGAATGCAGGATGCTCAGTCAGCCGACCAGGAAGAGTTGGAACGTATGCAAGGCCTAGGTATGGCTGGAAAAGGGAAGGATGTTACCTTTACCGGATAAGTTTAGTCTGGTTTCAATTGGTTAGGTTAGATTAGGTCAGCTTGGTTTAGATAAGATGGATATGGTCATTGTGTCGTATCGGTTATTGATTATCTCGGTCTCCGGATTCTGTTTATCTCATAACAGGAACTGGAGGCTTTTTTGCATTGTTGCGTACTTAGATCATTGGCAAGTGAATAAATTATGAAAAGGTGAAAATAAAAGATTGACATGATACATTTTGTATCATAGAGTAAAGGTATAAATACATATTGTATCTTAGAGTGTCGAAATTCCCTGTCATTTCCAAGGTAATGATCATCCGGTCGATCCGATCCCACGGCATAATTTTATAAATTTACAGAGGAGAGGCTGCCATTGATAGATACGCAAGGAAACGGACTTGTCTTTTTATTATGCATTCCCCGCAGTGGCAGTTCGTTATCTACCGTTATGCTGCAAAATCATAGTCGCATATTTGCCACGCAGGAGATGTGGTTTCTGATGAATCTCGTCGATTTGTCCAAAGCCGACTCTCGCGCTTACGGTGGCAGTTCCATCATCCGTCAATTTTATCAAGCGATGGTGTCCGAAGATATTTTCGAAAAGGCGTGCAGAAGCTTTGCTCTTGAAATATATAATGGATTTCTGGAAGGGAGCGGAGCAGACTTCATCGTTGATAAATCTCCGCGTTATTATTATATGCTTGAATGGCTGGATCGATTGTTTCCGCAGTCCAGACGCATTCATCTTCAGCGTAACCCCCTTTCTGTAGCGGCATCCTTTAAAAAAGTAAATCGCCATACCGGCGAAGGTTTTGATCTGATTCAGAGTCTGAATCATTCGAAACTCAATATGAAAGCCGTAGACCTGACACTTGGTCTAACTCGATTAAATGATTATTTTGCAGAGGCTCATCCTTTGGCCTACGAATTAAAATATGAACAGCTCGTTATGAAACCTCAGGAAGAACTGGAGAAGTTATGTGCTTTTCTAGGCATTACTTATGAACAAGGCATGGAGCGATATGGTCAGTTTGTGGATAGTACGAAATCTGACATGTTCTATAGTATGGGCGTCGGGGACCCCTTCCTCTCTTCACATCAGGAGGCACATCAAGATTCTGTTAACAACTGGAAAAACATACTCGAGCGGCAAGAAGTTGAACTGTATTGCCGTGTACTCGGTGCGAACCTGTTCCACCGGATGGGGTACAGTGAACAGCTACAAGAAGCTGAAGATTGGACGGGAGTCCAGTTTCAGGCAGAGCCGGATACAGAGGTATTGGAGCGGCTCAAGCAACAGCTAGTACTCGCAACGGAGTGTCGTTGGCAGCCAAATTACCGCATGGATGCGCCGATGAATGGAGCCAAGGATCGGTCTCCGATCCACAGCGGCAGTGAGGAGAAGGAAAGCGCCAAGATGGACCCGTCACTAGCCGCTATGGCCACGATCAGACAATTGCAGGCAGCTCTTCGCGCAGCGGATCAGCGGCTGGAACGTGGGTATACGGAGCGGGAACGTTTGAAGAAACAGCTACATGCTGCCCATAGCAAATTGCAACGAATCAAATCATGGATACCATTTGGTCATCGAATTAGCGCATGGGCATCCCAGCGCAAGATCGTTCGGGGAGGAAAGTCATGAGCGCCATAGCCGGAATCGTACATACAGAAGGTCAGCAAGCACTATGGGAGGACAGCTGGCGGCTCTACGCAAGTCTTGGACATATCCCGGCAGATACAACGGGGGTATGGAAAGGGGATGAAGCGTTTCTTAGTTGCCATGCTCAGTGGATTACGCTGGAGTCCGTAAACGAGAAATTGCCTCTCTATGATGAAGAAAGTCAATTGACCATTACTTCAGATGCCATTTTGGATAACCGTGAGCAATTGGCCGATCAGTTGCAGATTTCACGAGCAGAGCTGGCTGGACTGGCGGACAGCGAACTGATTCTCCGTGCATACCATCGCTTTGGAGAAGATGTAGCTGGTCATCTACTAGGGGACTTTGTATTTGCGATCTGGGATGAACGCCGCCGCATGTTGTTTGCTGCGAGGGATATTACGGGCATGCGGGCATTTTATTACCGACATGACGGTTCGCGATTTGCCTTCTGTACGTTAATGAAGCCATTGCTTGAGCTTGGAGGGGTGCAGAAGGCACTTGACGAAAACTGGCTATCCGAATTTCTGGCCATCCCTGATATGCACGATTCGGCGGATATTCATTCCACGGTGTATCGCGGAGTGAACCAGTTGCCCTCTGCGCATACGCTGACGTTTCGAAACGGGAGGATCGAACTCAGGCAATATCATCGCTGGGATGATGTCGAACCGCTTCGACTCAAATCGGATGAAGACTATGTAGAAGCTTTTCGTGAGGTGTTTAGCCAAGCCGTAGGTTCGCGCTTACGAACGCATAGACAGGTTGCAGCGGCATTAAGTGGTGGACTGGATTCAGGAGCTGTTGCGGGTTTTGCTTCCGGAACGCTCCGGAGTCAGGGGAAGCAGCTACAAGCTTACAGCTACGTGCCTGTTGCGGATTTTACGGATTACACGTCGAAAACGTTGCTAGCAGACGAGCGACCATTTATTCGTTCCACCATTAATCACGTAGGCAATATCTCGGAAAACTATCTCGATTTTGAAGGACGCAGTCCGCTCAGTGAAGTGGATACGTGGCTGAACATGATGGAGATGCCTTATAAATACTTTGAAAATTCATTCTGGATCCGTGGATTTTATGAAAAAGCGAGTGAGCAGGATGCCGGTATTTTGCTGACAGGCGCACGTGGCAATTTTACGATCTCATGGGGACCTGCACTTGATTATTACGCTAGTCTACTGAAAAGTGGCCGATATTTCCGCTGGTTCCGTGAGATGCAACAGTACAGCGAACGAACAGGGATGGCATTCTCACGCATCGCCCGTATTACAGGCCGTAAAGCGTTCCCAGACTGGTTCAAAGGAAATAACAAGGGGACAGCTCAGCCTGCAGGAGCACAGCTGATTCATCCAGATTTGGCCCGGAGAACAGGCGTGCTGGAGCGACTTAAATCTATCCTTGTACTCCAGGGCGGAGCCCGAGCCGATGCACTACAGGTGCGAGCCGACAAGTTCAACAATCTAGCGATTGCAAATAAAAATGGGGCCGTCGCCACCAAATGTTCCCTTCGTTACCGCGCATGGGAACGCGATCCCACAAGTGATCCAAGAGTGATCCGATTTTGTCTCTCCGTACCGATTGAGCAATATGTAAGACAGGGAACGGATCGTTCCCTCATTCGCCGAGCTACATCACCGGAATTGCCGGACAAAGTGAGGCTTAATCAGCGTGTACGGGGCGTACAACCTGCGGACTGGCTACACCGTATTTTGCCTGAATGGCAGACGTTTACCTCGGAACTGCAAACCTTGTGTTCTGACAGTCAGGTTGCCGGCATATTAAACACGGATCGGATTAAATCAGCTCTGGCTAATTTTCCAAGTCCCAGGCCCGAACTGGCATCCCATCCGGATTTGCGTTTGATGATGCACAGTTTAATTGTATACCGCTTTATTCAGAAGTTTTGATCCAAGGCAAACGTATACGCTCTTGAAAGGAGGTGAAAACGATGCAAAACGAAAAAAAGGAATGGCAAGCACCCGTTCTTGAAGTGTTGGATGTGAATGAAACGATGGCAGGGGTAGGATACAGACAAATCGACTGGATCACTGTTCACGATGCCGACATGTACGATCCAACGTCCTAATTTTGTAGTTTCCCCAGCTAGTTCATACTTAAAGGGCGGAAATGCAACCAATCCAGCTTTTTCGCCTCCGCCCTAATATTGAGCTTGTGAATATCAGGGCTTTTTTCATATCTATAAATGAAGGAGGCGCCTTTATTGTTGCCTTTGTACTATGAAGCTTATGGTTTACGCTGGTTGAGTCAGATTCCGATGCCTGAGTTGCAGCGCGCAACTCTGACTGCTGAAACGCAGCAGGATGTCGCTGATGTACAGATCGAGTCTTTTGATCTGGCAGGGTTATGGGAGAAATGGGATGTTGGTAGCGACAACTTTGTGGCGCGAGACGGTTGTCTTTTTTTCAGAATAGAAGATACGGGTCTTTTTTTCATGGAGCATGGCAAAAGAATCGTTGTCTCTCAAGTATCTGGTGCCGATCCGAAAAAAGTCAGGCTGTTTATCCTCGGGACATGCATGTCCGTGATTATGATGCAGCGTGGTATTCTTCCTCTGCACGGAAGCGCAGTTGTGATTGATGGTTGGGCCTACGCGTTCGTTGGGCATTCTGGCGCGGGAAAGTCTACGTTGTCGGCGGCACTAGCCTCACGCGGATATCCTCTTCTCACCGATGATGTGGTAGCCTTGAACTGGGATGCTGGAGGCAGAGCGATCGTATCCCCCGGATATCCCCAGCAGAAATTATGGCAACCCAGTCTGGAAGGCTTCGGAATGAAGCAGCAGGATTATGCAACGGTACATGCTGAAATTACGAAATACGCCATACCGGTTCAGCACTACTTTCACGAGAGGGCTGTTCCACTTGGGGGAATCTACGAACTTGTACCTGAGCCGGACCAGGAATCTGGTTCTGTGCATTTGCAGGAGGTAAGTGGTCTGGAACGTCTGCACTTGCTCTGCTCTCATACCTTTCGCGGTGGACTGGTGAATCGCCAAGGACTCGCTCAATGGTTGTTTGAAACAGCTTCAAGACTTTCAGCCAGTGTGGAGATTAACAGAATTAGCAGAACGGGGCACCATTTTACAGCATTTGAAATGGTGGATCGGATCATTAATCATATACGCAAAGGAGTGCAGATAGAAATATGACAGCAATTACACCTATCGATGCGAATGACGTCGTAATCCAGAAGGATGGCAACTTGGTCAGTGATATGGGTGGCGAAAAGGTGATGATGAGCATCAGTTCCGGGAAATATTACAATCTGGGAAGTACAGGCGGACGAATCTGGGAACTGATTGCAGAAGAGAGAACGCTGAATGAATTGATTGAGACGCTTGCTACAGAATATGACATTCAGGCAGAACAATGCCGTGATCAGGTTGTGGCTTTTTTGGAACATCTCTCACGTGAAGGTTTAATCAACATTTCGCGCGGAGTGTAGGAACATGTTTCGTAAAGTGAAGTCCTATTTCTCGCTTCCAGGTACGATAAGGCGTTTGGTATGGGAAGCTTATATCCTGCTAGGATGGGCTAGAGTGCAAAAGGCAAGACCGTTTGCCAAAATTGCTCCGAGGCTTGGTACACCTATGGTCGAAACACCTGTTACTGGATTGAATCGGACTCAAGTGGCGGAAATAAGAAACATATCGAAAGCCGTTATGATTGCTAGTAAATATACGTTTTGGGAAAGCCAATGTCTTGTTATGGCGATAGCTGCAATGAAAATGCTGGAACGGCGTAATATCGCGAGTACATTATATATGGGTACCGCAAGGAATAAGCAAGGACAACTGATGGCACACGCCTGGCTACGAAGTGGAAAACTGATCGTAACTGGAGCAGATACGATGGATCAATATACGGTCGTCGGCGTGTTTGGCAAACGATGTCCTGAGAAGGGATCTGGAGAGATTGTCTATGACGCATGAAACTGAACTGTATTCCACAGGGTTTCCGAAGGAGCTCAAGCTAATCTTGAGCCTGCTTAGAGATGATCTGGCAGATCTGACTTCCGAGGAGATCAAGGGCCGACTGCACGAGATGGATTGGCCACTTTTTTTACAACTTGTGGTCCATCATCGTCTGTATTCTATTATTTATGTGAAATTAAAAATGCTGGATCTGCGGTTTATTCCCGAAGCAGTTTTAGGGAGTTTGAAACAGCAGTATACGATTAATACCTTCCGTATGTTACATTTAACAGCCGAGATGGAGCAAGTGTGTGGAGCATTTCGGGAGCGTGGCATTCGCACGATTACACTGAAAGGGCCTGCTCTGGCTCATGATTTGTACGGAGATGTGTCCATGCGGACTTCGAAAGACCTGGATATTTTAATTCCAGTTCAGAATGTGGAGGAAGCTGGGCGTATTCTTGTCAACCTTGGTTACCAGTGCAAAGAAGGAGAAAGGGCGCTTACTTTTCGTAGCTGGAAGTGGCGGGAGCATCATATCTGTTATGTTCATCCGGTCAAACGTACTCAAGTGGAGATCCATTGGCGGCTTAACCCTGATTCTGGCCGGGAAACGGAGTTTGAACTATTGTGGAAACGAAGCCGATTCAGTTCGTACACCCAGACACCTGTACGTATGCTTGAAAGAGAGGATTTATGGGTTTATTTAGTGACGCATGGTGCAAGACACGGCTGGTTCAGACTGCGGTGGTTACTGGATATCGATCAGATGATTCGTTCGATGCCGCTCGATATGAAAAAGGTAGAACGTCGTTTGAAAGCAGAAGGGCGTCTAGCCATCGGTTCCCAGACATTACATCTCGTTTCGGATCTGTTGCATACCCCGCTGGGCGATTCGTATTTATCGATTATGGCTACGCGTGAGCGCATGGGAAAGCGACTGGCGAGAGAAGGCGCGCTGTTTATGAACGAAATGTTAGACAGTCCAGAAGAGCTACACAACTATTCATCATATTTATTCTCTCTTCGTAGTACGAGGCAAAAATGGTTTTTCTTTATTGAGCGGTTATATCCAAGTACTTGGGACGTGCATCAATTCCCGCTACCACGTTCCCTGTTTTTTCTGTATTTTCCGTTACGTCCATTTCTCTGGTTCTGGCGGCGCTTCAAAAAAAGCACGATGGCAGAGAGGGGAAAGGTATGATCTCCGAGTTAAATTATTTCATGCGAAAACTGCATCATATTTCTGGGCCTATTTTATATTGGAATCTGCTAGCTATGATCTTGATTGGTTTAATGGAAGGAATCGGCATATACATGCTTGTTCCTATGTTAAGTTTAATTGGTGTTTTTGAGATGGGCTCTTCTGGTATACATATCCCCTGGTTAACGGAGCTACTCCACCGATTCTCGGAAAATGGTCAATTGCTACTTGTTTTACTGGCTTTTGTATTTATCCTCTCAGGACAGGCATGGATGCAGCGACTGCAGACGATCCGCAATACCCGTATTCAGCAGCAATTCATACGAACGCTGCGCTTGGAAACCTACAGTGCATTACTTCGGGCACGGTGGTCTTTTTTTCTCCAAAAACGAAAATCCGATTTCAACCATATATTAACCACAGAACTTGCCAGGGTAAGTCAGGGAACAAGTCTAGTCCTGCAGATGGCAGCCTCGCTGATTTTTACAGCGATTCAGATTGGGCTGGCTTTCTGGTTATCCGCAAAGCTCACAACGCTTGTACTTGTCAGTGGTTTGTTGTTATTTGTATTACTAAGAAAGTTTGTTAGGCGTGCCAAACAGATTGGAGATCAGACTTCCGAATTCTCGCAGAGCTACTACTACGGGATCACGGAGCATTTCAACGGAATTAAGGATATTAAGAGCAATATGCTGGAAAGTTCGCATATCCGCTGGTTTGATCGCATATGTAGCCAAATTGAACGTAATGTGGTGCAGTTTAGTCAATTAAATACAGGTACACAGCTCATTCATCGGGTGTCAGCGGCGATAATCATTGCGGCGTTTATTTACCTTTCTTTACAGGTGATGTCGGTGCCACCAGCCAACCTGTTATTAATTATTTTGATTTTTTCGCGATTATGGCCAAGGTTTACTGCGATTCAGTCTAATCTGGAGTACATTAGTTCAATGTTGCCGGCATTTCGGATCGTGAGAGAGTTGAAGGATCAAACGGAGAAAAACTGTGAGATCCGTGAATCAAGGAAAGAGATAGGTACACCTGCTTCCCAGCCTATTGCTCCAATCGATCTGGTAAAAAGCATCGTGTGTGAGGATGTGGATTACCGTTATGAGGGAAGTGACACGTATGCATTAAAGAATGTGCAAGCATGTATTCCTGCTCAAGGTATGACTGCTATTGTTGGGAAGTCGGGGGCTGGTAAAAGCACATTTGTTGATCTGATCATGGGTCTGGTGAAGCCTGAGAGTGGTCGTATCCTGATTGATGGAAAACCCTTGACTGAGGAACAGTTATTGAACTGGAGAAGTTCGATCGGGTATGTCTCACAAGATCCTTTTTTGTTCCATACCAGCATTCGTGAGAACTTACGTCTGGTTGATCCGGATGCAAGTGAAGAACAGATGTGGCGGGCACTCCAATTTTCTTCTTCCGCTTCATTCGTTCGCAAGCTTCCGCAAGGTCTGGATACCATTATAGGTGATCGTGGCATACGCCTGTCCGGTGGAGAGCGTCAGCGTCTTGTACTGGCTCGGACCATGCTTCGTAACCCTTCTGTACTGGTACTGGATGAAGCCACAAGTGCACTGGACAGTGAAAATGAACAGCATATCCATGAAGCGATCGAACGATTAAAGGGACACGTCACAATTATCGTCATTGCACATCGACTCTCCACGATCCGAACAGCAGACCGTGTCATCGTTTTGGAAGAAGGGCGGGTCATCCAAGAAGGCGGATATCAGCAATTATCTATGGATTCGTCAGGCACTTTCAGCAAACTGCTTCATATGCAAGCTGGTGCTGCTGGACAGTAAACCATAAATTGTATTCTTATTAACGAATTAAAGAGAAGCGAGTGTTACTAGAATGAAAAAAGGCGTGCCGCAGAGGGACGCCTTTCATATCTTTATTATTTCTTGAATTGAATTAATAAGTCAGAGATGAGTTGGTCTGTACAGGAAGATGTAAGGCACCGATTCGTTGCAGATGTTGCACAATTTCTTGAACAGCTTCCTCAATGTTGCATTGTTCGGTATCAATGACGAATGAAGGGGAGGTTGGAATATCGTAGGGAGCAGATATACCAGTAAAATGAGGGATTTCACCTTTGCGAGCTTTTTTGTAGAGTCCCTTGGGATCACGCCGTTCACATTCTTCAATAGAACAACGAACATAGACCTCAATGAAATCCTCCGGTTCAAACAGCTGCCTGACCATCTCCCGATCCTGTGCGTGGGGGGAAATGAATGCCGAAAGCACAAGTAGTCCCGCATCTACCATCAACTTGCTTACTTCTCCGATTCGACGCAGGTTTTCCTGGCGATCTGCAGCGGTGAAACCGAGATCCCGATTCAATCCATGCCGTACATTATCACCATCAAGCACATAACAGCGAACACCTTGTTCATGCAGGGTTCTCTCCAGTGCAAAGGCAATGGAGGATTTGCCCGCTCCGGATAAACCTGTAAACCATATCGTGCGACTGCGATGACCGTTGTTATTCTCCCGATCCTGTCGATTTAGACTCGATGCTTGCCAAGTAATATGACGATCTTCCTTCGACATGTTATCCCACCTCTTTTCAACTAATCCTATGTATAATATTTTAACATATTTGCTAGATTATAGACCATGAAAATTATCCGCCAAAGAAGCGTGAACCGTCTGTATATCGGGTATAGATGTTATACACAGAGAGCAGGAGGACAAGATCATGAGTGACAACATTCAAAATATTCAGGTAGGGTTCATATGCCCTGATTGCGGGCAGGAAGTGAACACCTATTTTGTGCAGCAACAAGTGAACACAGTTCGCTGCGAAGGCTGCAATCGGGCTTATACACTCATGAAACCGACGATCGGAGATGAAATTTTGCTGGATTGGGAGCAGGAGGCTCTATATCATAAATTACGTGCAGAACGCTCTGAAAAGGACAATCATAACATGTCAGCACTCATCATCAAAGTGATAGAGCTTCTAACCTGGAGGGATCAAGGGGACGGTCAGACTCGTGCAATCCAGACGGTAAAAGATTGGCTGGCTACCAGCGGTAAACCTCAGACTTTACTTGAGCTTTTCCATCAACCAACGCAGTCCTCACGCGAGAATAAACGGATATAACGCTAATGATTACATAATATAGACGCTCTTGCGGCATATTACCTGAAGGTGTTTGTGACCATTAAACAAACTGAAATTTCAGGGACAGGAGCGGATAACATGAAGCGAACGGTGCTATATCTGCTGCTCGGCTTGTTCACCATTAGCATGCTGGCATCGCAGGCAGAAGCATCTCCCATTAATGGAGCATACCACTTTGGCTTTAAAAAAAGTCAGAATGGCGAACTGCCTTCCATTGATCAGGAAGGTTTCAAGTCTATTTTGGAGCATAATCATGCCATTTTCTTGGGGGATACCAAACAAAAGGAACTGTATCTGACTTTTGATAATGGGTATGAGAATGGGTTCACACCTGCAATACTGGATGTGTTGCGAGCGAAGAAGGTGCCGGCAGCTTTCTTTGTTACAGGACATTATTTGAAGGATCAGCCGGATCTTGTCAAACGTATGGCTGCCGAAGGGCACATTGTCGGGAACCATTCCTGGAGTCATCCGGACATGACTCGAATTTCCAATACACAAATTAAAGAGGAACTGGAAAAAGTGAAATCTGAAGTGCACCGTCTCACGGGGCAACAGGCTACATTTTTGCGGCCACCTCGCGGTATTTTCAACAATCGTACACTTGCTGAGAGTTATGCTCAGGGATATGTCAATGTGTTTTGGTCTGTAGCCTATAAGGATTGGGACACGAATGTACAGCGTGGTGCACAGTATGCTCATCAACAGGTGCTGAAACAGCTTCATCCGGGGGCTGTCATCTTGCTACATTCCGTTTCGAAAGACAATACGGAGGCACTTGGAGCAATCATTGATGAGGCACGCAAGCAAGGTTATGCATTCAAAAGTCTGGACGATCTGAAGACCAGAACCTATTAACGATCAGATCAAGCGGGCAAGACGAGCATGGATTAAGTTAGTTTTAGTTGAGGTCTGGGTATCAAAGAAAATAAGCTTATTTAGTTGTCATCCCCAACCAAATAAAGGACATGCCTAGCAATCTGCTGAGCATGCCCTTTATTTGTTGTTACCATTCGTCCTAATGAATCGTGTTATAGATTATTCCGGTCGTTTTGGGTCCGCAATGACTGCAAACGACGCAACCTGCCGTAGTTAATTCTACGCGCGCTCCGGTTTGCTCCTGCAGCGTCTTTTTCAGGTTTAACGCATCTTCCTCAGCCATGGTATGAACAACGATCACTAAATCCCGATCAATCTGTTCTTTATTGCTGAGCGTATTTTGCAACATTTGTTCCAGCGCCTTTTCTCGTTTACCGCGTACTTTGTAGGCGGGGGACATCTTACCATCGGTTACCCGAATGACGGGACGGATTTTAAGTAGGCTACCAATCAGATTTTGCATACCGGAGCAACGTCCGCCTTTATACAAGTATTCCAGAGTATCGATAACAAACTCTGTACGCACCGTTGGTTTCATGGCTTCAATCTGTTGCGTAATCTCAGCCAGCGTTTTTCCTTGTTCTGCTGCATACACAGCTTTCATTACCATCAAGCCAATGCCTGAGGAGAGATTTTTGGAATCCACTACAGAGATGCGCCCCTCTGGAAATTCAGAACTGGCGAGCAGAGCGTTCTGATAGGTTGAAGAAAGCTCTGAAGATAAGGAGATGTAAAAAATATCGTCGCCTTGTTCTATGTAAGGTTGAAATGCGGTCATGAAATCAGCGGGTGAAGGTGCTGCTGTTTTGGGCAGAGAACCATGGCGACTTACACGTTCGTACAATTGCTCCGGTTTGATCTCTTGTCCGTCCTTCAGGGATTCTCCACCAAACACCACATACAAAGGAATGATGCCGATTTCGTACTGCTGGATCCACTCCGGAGCCAGATCACTGGTGCTGTCCGCAAAAATTTTAATTCGTGGCATGTCAATCTCCTTTTGAATTCAAATATTTGGTCATTCATATGTTAAGTATAACGGGGCAAAGGTTAAGCCACCTAGCTTAATTATAAAGAACCGGGGCTCTCAAGGAAAGCATTACGTCAAGTATATACCGCCAAGTACAAGCACTGTGAAAAACAAAATAAGTAGTCCACTCAGAATCGTGCCAATAACGGCAAAGACTTTCTTGCGATTTTGGAGCGCTAATCCAATAATCCCAAGAATGAGGCCGATGAGATTAAAAACCAGGCAGACAAGAAAAGCCAAAGAACCTAGAACGAATGCCGGATGAATAGCGAGTTCTTCCCGGCTGATTGACGATCCGAGGAGTTCAATGGAGTTATTCAGTACAAGAGACATCAACACAAATGTTACGAGATGCCCTAGAAAACCAACCAGTCCAATAACAAAACTTGCGATCCCCGGCCCTGAATGTTTGAGAGGTATTCCATTGATTTCTGCTGATTCTGGCGGGAGTGTATAGTCATCTGAGTTTGGTGAATTGTAATTATTCATAAGGGTACACTACCTCCTTAAAAGATATCATGATTTGTATAGGATACTGAATGTTTATTACCCTGTATAGTGTCCAGCGATTCTAGATTAGATATTCATAAGGCATTTCTTTTACTTTAGAGCTTGAATTCGCTACAATATATGGAGTAATGGCGTTCGAAACGAATCAAGGGAGAGAGTGGATATGCAACGGAGATGGATGATGCTTGGAGCCGTATTAACGATGTTGTCGGTGGCTATTGGTGCATTCGGTGCACATATGCTTAAGGACAAAATTGGTGCAAGTGCAATTGCTACATACGAAACAGGGGTACAATACCACATGATTCATGCGCTTGCTTTGCTAATTGTAGGATTAACTGCTGGGCAGCTCGGAGCATCAACGAAGCTGAAATGGGCAGCGCGTTTGCTTTTCGCGGGTATCATCATTTTTTCAGGAAGCCTCTATGTACTTAGCATCTCGGGTATCAAAATTTTAGGAGCGGTCACACCGATCGGTGGCGTAGCTTTTATTGCTGGCTGGCTGCTGTTTGCAATGGATGTCTGGCAACGGGGCAAGACCAGTCTGTAGCAGTCTTTGTTACAAGAATAATCGTATAACAAAAGCAACCTGTGCCCGAATGTTTACCGCATTCCAGATCAGGTTGCTTTTTTTGTTTGAATCTTTAAGGCTACAGTAAGAACTCATCTATTTCGTTTGTTCTGAATGTGTAAACTTGTTTTTCATCCACATGATAAATGCTAACCACATTGTTATCCCGATCAAAATTAAGTATTCGACAAGGAATGCTCTGATGTTTGCCATGTTTGTTGTTTACGACAATTCGGGTGAGGCGATTTTCTTTAATTAAGGATTCAATCCAGGCATCGAACGAATTCGAATCAGCGACATGGGAAGTGTCTGCAGTAGACTTTTTCTTGTCAACTTTTGAATTTGATTCCTTGGCAACGGATTGTTGTGGTTGTGATTTGGACGAAACCGAATCAACGATCTGGTCTGACTTGTTGGAGTTTAACTGTGCGTTGGAAAATTGTGGTGAATCAAGGAAATTCTGATTAGAGTCAGTAGAACCTGTTTTAGCCTGAGTCATAGCTTCAATGATTTGACCAAGCACAATTCCGGAGTGAATCCGAAAGTCCGCAATTTGTTCTTCTTTGTTTATGAACTCGATCAGGGACTGCAGTGCCAATGCATTTGAACGGCTCTTAATAAGTATATCGACATTAAATAAATAGCCGACGTCATCTTGATTGGATAAGGTTTGTTTCATTCATCCCAGCCCCGTTAAATAATGTGTAAGCACGTATGTACTCTAATATACTATAGCACTAATATGATGGAAATCATAGTACCAAAGACTTAGAAATAGGTTAATTTTAGAACTCAGAATGATCCTTTGTTTTCCTCATATATTCTTCTTTTTTCATCCCGTGATCAAACCTTTTGCAGGCTTCATGAACCTGACCTACAACTATAATTTAGTAATCAGGACAGGAAGAAGCAGGGGGAATAGGGCATGAACATTTCATATCAGAATCGATTGAGATACGTATATAAGGTCACTTCGTCACGAATCCGCAAAGCGAATTATCATCTGAATTTAACGTACCATGACGCCTCGATAAACGGAGAACTAGCAGCAATTGGAAACCATCAGGTGTTTCGATTCATTGATCAGTTACGTTCACAGAAAAGAATGGAAGAGCAGTGGATAGAGATTCAACATGAACTCCGACGCGTCAAAGCCTTGAAGACGACAGTTCAGCATAAACGAACGCTCAAAAAACTGCATGAGGCACAGAATAAACTCAAATTTGTTCCTGATTATCTGCTCGTCGTCATTGAAACGAATAAGGACTATGATCGCTTAAACTCTTCCAAAGGATTTAGTCTCAACGGTACAAAGTACAAACGTTTGATGGCTACCACTGGAGGGGCCAAAAGTTCAACCGTCATCTACGTAAGCGAGGATATTCACTTGCCACTGGAACGGAGATTGAATAATGGAAGAAACCCGGATATGGAGTTGGTCCCAGCCAAATTGGAGGCTTACAAAGCTCTGGCTTGTAGCACCAGTACTCCAGTCTCTCATCCAGAGCAAGTGCTGGTTATACCTGACTGTGTCACAGAATTTCGTGCAGACATTATTCAGATTGATGACTCCAGGACGGAATATCCTCAGGTAGAAAAGAAAAACGATCACCCCATACAATTGAATATGAGTGATGGATTCGGTTTGATCTCACCCGCTCTTAGCAAGTTATGGGCCGAAGAACTTGGTCATGCCTATATTCCGAGTGGTTTCTGTATTCGTAACAGTTTCTGCAAAGGTATGGTGTTTACATTTGATTATCATGAATTTGCCGATCGGGTCGCGGGTCATTACATGGTCGTGGATGCCTGGGGCGAGTCTGTAGATATACGCGAAGTGGATCTGATTATAACAACGTCTATGCTGAAGCTTTGGCAAGCATACAGCGGTATAAATGACTATTTGTTATGTTGTGGTTATCACGGATACACCTTCAGCGTAACCAAAGTAACACCGGAACAATTAGAGGATGAACGACATCTGAACTATCAGTTCATACAGTCGCTACAGCTCAGTGACAACGAAATTGATGAGCTGATCTCTCCGACAATAAGTACCATCCAAGACGTACTTGGACAAGATTATCGCAAAGCACTTTTATTTCTGAAAGGTATCCATATTCAAGAGCGAGATTATCTGCATAGTCCAGATGATTATATTAAAGGTCTGATGGTTGAATCCGGATTAATGGACGATCCATTTGTAAAACACAAAATCCATAACCTCATTCGAAAACGAATGAATGAAGCTAAGATTGGAGTTTTACGTGTTAAAGGAAATTTCAGCATTATTTCTGGAGATCCGTATACGTTATGTCAGAGTATGTTTGGTCTGCCTTTGACGGGCTTGTTACAGTCGGATAAGTTTTATTCCCAATACTGGAATGAAAGACAAGTCCGTCAAGTCGCCTGTTTCAGAGCTCCGATGACCTGTCATAACAATATTAAAATACTTCGTTTCAGCCATACCGAAGAGATGCAACATTGGTACCGGTATATGAACACAGTGACGATATTAAATTCATGGGATACAACAACTCATTCTCTCAATGGTGCAGATATGGATAGCGATCAGGTCTTGACTACCGATAATGCGACGATCCTTGGTGCAATCCAAGAGTTAGAGGCCATTGTGTGCGTACAAAAAACATCAACCAAAAAAATTCCGACGGAGAGTGACCTCATTCAGGCGAACAAAGACAGTTTTGGCGATCTGATCGGTTTTACGACCAACAAGATTACATCGATGTTTGATGTTTTAGCTAGCTATGAGCAGGATACCCCTGAATATAAGGAGATGATGTACAGGATACAATGCGGCCAGCATTATCAGCAGAATGCCATTGATCAGGCCAAAGGGATTGAATGTAAACCTATGCCTAAACACTGGTATGATATCCGCGTTGCTGTACAGGATGAGAATGCGTTGAAACTGGTGGCGGATAAAAAGCCTTATTTTTTCATCTACAATGATCCAGAGCAAAAGAAGGAATATAACACCTATATCGACAAAACCAATCAGAAATGCTTGCAACGGTTTGGGATGACGGTGGAGGAGTTAACAGCCACCCAAGAGCAAGGCGGCTCTGCTGAAATGGTACACTTCTTGCAACAATACGAACAGAGAATGCCCGTATCTGTGGCTCCTTCTGTCATGAATCGTTTATGCAGACGCGTAGAGAAGCAGTTGGATGAAATCAAGTTCCGAAACGCCGAAAATGGTTTTGATCATGATATTCTGAAAACTTCCAAAAAATACTCGCAAACACGGTACAAGGAGATACAGAAGTTGTATCAGAGGCACAATGAGGAACTTCGAAACTACATGACCCACTCTCGCAAGAGCAAGGTGAACAAGGAAGAACGATCCGCGAGGTGGCAGGTTTTTGTTTCACGTTTCAAGGAGCAGGCATTGGAGATATGTAACAACGAAGAAGATCTCTGTAACATGATTGTGGATATGTGTTATCGCCGAGCAGATCAATCCAAACAATTTGTATGGGACGTATCCGGTGAGCAGATCATTCGCAATCTGTTGCATCGCAACAGGCAGATCATCCATTATCCAGTTGTGGCGGAGGCGACGGGGGAATTCGAATATGCGGGCAAGACTTTTAGGATGACGTCTGTTGAAGTGAGTGAGGTTACTTCATGAAGATGATTCTGAACGAACGACAGCACGCAGAAGAAGCACTCGAATATGGAAAGATGGATAAAAAGCCGACGAAAACATTGGTGTGTATAGCTAAATATGAATTTGAGCAAGGATATACCCCTACCGAAGTACAACAGATGTTAGATGGTTTTATGTCGCGTAATTATGCGGATTATAATGCTGTGCAATGGGATGCATACTTAACACGGGTTGTTAACCAAACCGCAAACTGGATCAAAAAGAGAAAAGAAGAACTTAAAAGTACAATGATTGAGATTGAAAACATTCCTGTTACGGTAACAGAACTTCAAAAGATTAAAGAACTCCGCAGTATTCGCCTGGAGAAGTTGGCATTTGTTATGTTGGTATACAGTAAGATTAACAATCTTATTCATGAAACTAAAGCGTATTGGATAAATAATGATCTCAAAGAGATATACAGTGATTGCGAAATGGCTGTTAGTAAAAAGGATCAGGGCTTATTAATCTATAAATTGATTCAAGAGGGGTATCTTAAAGAAAGCAAACGAGTGGATTCAACGAATGTCCAAGTTTTATTTGCTTCTGAAGAGGATACGATTGCTTTTTATGTAAAGAGGTTTGATGATTTTGTACTTGAATACCTACGTTGGAAAGGCGCCAACATCAAGAATTGTATAGTTTGTGGACGGAACATACATGCCAAATCTAATCGTATGAAGTATTGCAAAAAATGCAAGAAGGATAAGAGGAACTAGACGTGCAGAGTCATGATTCCCAATAAATAATGAATGAAAAACCGTGATCACCGGATCATGGTTTTTTTTGTTAGAAAATGAGTTTTTTCATCATTAGAAAACGCTTCTCAGCTCAGTCGTACCAAAGCTTTCAGCGATTGTTGAAAATTTTGTTTAGTGATACACAAGGAGAGACTTACCACTATTGCTCCCCTTGTGTGCGCTGACTATTCATTCAAAGGAGGATATTGCTTGGTGATCCATCCTACCTGCTCCGTTAAAAGTTATTCGAAGCAGATCCAGGTTAGAGCTGCCCCAATCCATCAAAAAGGAGGTGTCACATGGTTCAGTCCTCGCTTGCTCGTTTGAGCAATATTAGATCAAGGCTTATCGAACGTATGTTGATGTCAGAGGAGTTAATGAAGGCCGTCGTACATGATTCAACAAACTTCCTCGAACAACCAGCTGTGGTCGATCCGGAACAATACTTATATCAACGGATTTTCCCGATTCGTCATCTTCCTGGAAAAAATGTGAATGAGCAAAAAACCGTTGTTTCGGTCTCGCTTGAGAATATTCAGTCTGTGCAGCGGGAGTATAAATCAGGAATGATTTGTTTCAATGTATACACTCATCTTAGTCTGTGTCAGTCCGAGAGCGAACTGCTTCGAACAGATTTTATTATTCGTAAAATTGATGAACTGTTTCATCGAAGTCAGGATTTCGGGATAGAACGATTGGAGTTTGAAAAATTGGATGTTCTTAAGATCCTCAACCCTAACTACTATGGTGACAGCATTACATATCGCATGCTTGATTTTGCCAAATGAATGTACAGGATATCAAATTAAAGACGTTGGCGAACAAACCTGTCCTATTTCAAAGCGTTGTTATTCCACCTAAATCCCTGAATGACATCGTTGAAGATGGATATGATTTTTTCAGTGAACGATTAAATTTAATCAGTCTTCGCATAGAAGATTTGTTCCCCTCTTTATCTATCAATGATTATGAAGGTACATTAATTGAATTATTGTTGTATATCGGAGATCAGAGCCTTCTTTCCGCATATTTAGATGCATTTCAATATTTTCTGGATGTGCCTGTTCAGTTGAGTGATATACACTCTTGCATCGATGCAGGGGATGTCATGTTATCTTATATCGAACTGGAGCAGATCGCCGGAATTATTAGAATCCAACATTGTGTCGTCACAAAACAGGACGATGACTTTAACCCACTCAATGACAGAGCAAAGGCTCTAAGGGAAAAGATGCTCGCTAGAAAACGTAAAGTGCGGGAATTAAAAGAGGGTTCAGGCGCAGAAGAGGCACTGACCTTTGTTGATCTCATCTCCATTCTAAGTTCAAACGCAAACGGGATTAACATTCTAAATGTGTTCAACCTGAATTTTTTTCAATTCAATGATCAGTTCAATCGTATGAAGGTACTGGATGATTATGAAGTAAATATTCAGGCTTTATTACATGGTGCGGATTCCAAAAGTATCAAGTTAAAACACTGGATATCTCCATTAGATTAAATGTGGAAATAGACCAATCAACCTAAATAATAAAAATAACTGGAGGTTTTATTTTATGAGCAGATACGGATCACGTGAAATTTTGGATGTAGTATTGAAAGATGTAAAGACGGGTGAACCCGTTGTTTATTTGGAAAGTTTGACGACTTCTTCTATCGAGTTTGCGGGACAAACGGTTTATGCCCGTGGCGGTAAGGGACATCCAAAACTTATTGGTTGGGATTCCGAGAAAGATGTAACGATGACAATGGAGGATGCGCTGATTTCAAAAGAATCTTTGGCGGTACTCACAGGTTCGAAATTTGTAAAGGGAACAAAACCGGTTCACAAAAAAGAAATTGTTGCAGTCAACGCAGATGGTGAAATCAAACTTAGCCATGCCCCATTGACAACCAAATTAACACATTTCTATAAAACGTCCAACGGATCTTCTATGGACGCAAAACTTACTGCAGCGCCTATTACAGGTACCATTGTGACATTTACAGGATCAGCGCTCAACGACGGGGATAAAGTCATTGCAGATTACTACTATGCTGCACCGGATACGACTCAAAGCATGACCGTTGCTTCGGATGTATTCCCGGGAACATACCTGCTTGAAGGAACAACCAACTGGAAAAATGAAGATGGCTTCGATGTTGAAGCGGTGTATACCATCCCTAAATTGAAGGTAATGCCAGGTTTCTCCATTGCAATGGCTTCTTCTGGTGATCCACAACCGTTCACATTCACTTGTGAAGTGTTGAAGGACACTCGCTCCAAAGCCATGGTTACTATTGATGTGTTGGAAGATTAAAATGGATTGATAGGAAGGGTTGGACCTCTCATGGGGTTCGGCCCTTTTTCTGTAATCATTCGTATTGCTTGAGCATTTTACAGAATCATATCACCTCGTTATATGCTTAAATGTTGTATTTCTGTAAACGAAGTACAGTTTTTGTTATGTTTCGCCTGATATCATTAATAATTTGCTCAAGATCAGAGCCTTAATATCAGGGAGTTTTTTTCAGAATGAATCCAAAAAGAGGAGTGACGGATATGTCCACCACAACAAAAACCAAAAAATTGACAGCAACCGCTTTGAATACACTTGATGCCAAAAACAATAAGCGGAAAAAGATTTATGTAACGGAACAACATTATGAGGTTCAAATACATACGTTTTTTCGAAAATCACTGATTGATAATGTGAACACAAATTACTTGTCTATTATTGATCAGCTTCGTCAGAAAACCGATGTTACAGATCAGCTCATCAAAGACACGGTGGGTTTGTATAATACACTGCTGTTGAAAGAGTTCACAGATCTGCCAATCCCCAAAAAGCTGGATGTAGAGAAACTCATCAAAGTTACGAATATGTTGCTGGATAACGGCATTATGGAAGAAGTGCTCACCCAATTTCCGGAACAGGAGTTAAAGAAACTGGAGGAACAGTTTAGAGCCCTGCAGGAAAGAATGGCTGCAATGGTATCCGAACTCGCGATTACACGTTCACAACAGGTTGCACACGAGTCCGCACACGAGTCAGTATAATTTGAATCCATCGTCAAAAGGAGCATGTACATGTTAGTTTTCATGAAGGCCAATTTGGAGAAATACATTCTATTCTTGCATGAACTTAAACTGGAAAGTAAAGATAGCCGGGTACGTAGCCGATTCAAAAAAGTACTGGTGGAGCATTATCAACAATTTCAAGAAGAAATGCATGAATTAAAAGAGCAGCACATGTTGAAAAATGAAGACGGCAGTTTTGTGATGCGAAATAGAGCGATGGTTCCACGGGATGTACACAAACTTCAACATGAATTGCAGGAACTTCTTGAAGAAAAGGTGCTCATTGAAGCGACTGGCGAACGCTTGCCGACGTTACAGGGCATCAACCAAATCTTACAACAGTGTACATTGCAGTTGGAGGGAGAAACGGCAGATGTCTACGATGAGTTGTGTGAACAATTTGAACAGTACACCGAATAGGGGCAATTTGTGTAATTGCTCCTTGTTGTGATCAAAGGAGTGATTTATAAATGTCTAGTGATGTGGAATTAAACATAGCGACCAATCAAATGATTACTGATTTGAACAAGGCTCTTCGGGAAATTGCCAGTAAAATGAATTCACTCAAAGTGAAGGTAGATTTTGATCCGAGCTTTTTACAGGGGCTCACTTCTTATGCGGATGGCATGAACCGATTAAACCATACGATGATTGAGAATAAAATGCTTATGCAGAGTAGCTTGGATGAGTATAAGCGTATGCAAATCAATCAGGAGCGCCTGCGCAATATGACAGCAGCTGAGACAGCGGCGTATGAGAAACAACGGGTATCCATTAAACGCTTGGAACAAGAGTTGGCAGGCTACACCTTAACAAAAGATAAAGCAATTAAAAATCATGCAGGCGTAATTACAGGATATACCAAAACGTATAAAGATGAATTAGGACAACTCCTTACGGTAAACACGAACACTTCTGGTCAAGTGAAAAATTACGATAAAGTGATGGAATATGCCGCGGGACAACGGCGTGCTCTGAATCAAAAGAATCTAGAGAATCAACAACGTGAAGCTGTTCTCAGTGAAGAGCAATCTACACGAAGAGCTTTGGAACAACAAACAGCCCTTAGAAACGCTGCCAAAGACGATGCCCATCGGCAAGCGTTACAACAGAACACTAAAATGAATGAAGATCTGCGGAAATCGATTGCGATAACAGAAGAAAAAATCATACAAGCTTCCCAAAAGTATAACTTAAACGGGAAGGTATCCGATGGCTTAAAAACGTTAAGAAGTGAAATGTTACTTCTAAATTCATCTATGTCAACTGTGGGTTACAAAGCAACTGCAGAACGCTTGGCTCAACTCAATGACCAGCTTAAAGCGACCACCCGTTCATCTGCCGGAGCAGGAGGAGAAATCAAGACCTTAGGAGAGGTTATGAAGGGAGCTTCGGCTATGGCTGGGGGATGGATGAGTAATGTCACTTCATTAATCCAGCCCATGGATGTTCTGCGAAAAGCAATTCAGTCCATTATAAGTATGGATGGTCAGATGAATCAATTAGAACGATCGATAGGAAGTTCGTTTGACGAAGAGCGGATGCTGGCTGGCAGTAACCGTATTGCTCAATCCACAGGGCGTAGTATGTCTGAAGTGAACGGCAATTTAATTGGCTTTGCCAATCAAGGATTTGATGAGGCGGACACATTAAGTCTAGGAAAAGCAGCAAGTGTATTGCAAAATATATCCAGCCTTACACCGGCTGAATCGGTGAACACACTGAGTTTGGCTATGGCTTCTTTTAATATCGAAGCAGATAAAAGTATGAGCATTGCAGATAAGCTCAAAGAAGTTAGCGGAATTTACGGTGTATCCAGCAAAGATCTGGCCTTATCTTTAACATCAGCTGGTGCAGCCGCGAAATCATTCGGGGTTTCCATAGAGGAACTGCTTGGCAATACGGCAGCAATCAGCAGCATCACTCGCGAAAGTGGTGACGTTGTTGGGCGAGGATTGAAGTCGATATACACCAAGCTGGGTTCAGACGAACAATCTAAAGGGATATTAGAATCCGTTGGGATCTCCAAAGCAGATAAAGATGTAACAACATTGCTGGATGAATTGGCTGGAAAATGGAATCAGCTGACCAAGGCGCAACAGCAAAATACAGCCCTGGGTTTAGCCGGACAAGATCAGACAGCGACATTTACCGCGTTGATGCAAAATTGGGGAACTTCCCTGAATGCATCCGAATCGGCTCTGCATTCGCAAGGTGCAGCTATGAAGGACAACGAGATCTATATGGGTTCACTTGGGGCACGAATCCAAAATATGCAGACCGCATGGGAGGGGCTCACCCTTGCTTTAGGCAATGCCTTGGTGTCTGACACCCTCATCACGATCACCTCACTTGTGACGGGACTATTAAACTGGATGTCTAAATTGGGTAATGGTTTTGTAGGCTTTGGAGTAGCAGGCATAGCTGTAGGTTTGTTGAGTGCTTCTTTACGTATTTTAACCTTTGAAATTATAAAGACCGTGTTCGCATTGAAAGGAATTGAGGTTTCAACGGTTGCTGCAAGCGTGGGGACAAAAGCTTTAAGTATGAGTATCAATATATTAAAGAACTCCTTTAAAGCCTTAGCAATGAGTTTGGGGGTAGGAGCTTTATTTGCCGTACTTGGGACTGCGCTTGAGTGGATTATGGGGATGTTTTCTAGTACTACCCAAGCAACCGAGGATTTTTCGGATAAAACTGAAGCGCTGAACCAGAAGGTGTATGATCTAAATGGGTTAAAAGCTTTGTCGGCTGAGTACGAAACATTGACAAGACAAATTTCACTTAACTATGAGGAGAAAACAAGGCTTGCTCAAATAGAAAGTGAGTTGGCTTCCAAATATGGTATTCACACAGAAAACGTTCAGGGTCAAACAAAATCATTAGATGCCAACATGGAAGCAATTAAAGAAAAGAAACAACTACTTGAAGATGAGATAAGATTAGAACGTGAAAAAGCAGAACTAGCTTATAATGCAAACGCAACTAAGATTGAATCAGAAATTGCTGATAAACGGAAAGAAGTCCTCCAAAGAGATGCAAGAGTAGATGAGACTAAAGAAGGTTATCTTTGGGGTCTGAAAAATATGAGCACCTTTGGTTCTTATGAAAAAAACATGTTTGAAATGAGTGCACAAGATTATGAAGAAGCACTTGCTCTGCAACAAGAGTCTAATGAAAGTCTCAAGGCTCTAACAACTCAGAAAGTGACGATTGTAAAAGATGCTGCAAAAGCATACATAGATGCAGAAGCGCAAAAAAATGTTGAGATTAAAAAAAATACTCTTGAATTCATGGAGATTTATGCTTATGCCGCTACACAGAGTGGATTATCTAAAGATCAGATAAATTCAAATCTAGGTAAGGCGTTTGAACAGATTCAAAATTCAGATATTAGAAACCCAGAACAAGCAATGAAATTCTTGAACACACTTCCAGGGCTAGGGAAACTCACAGCAGATGCATTCAAGGAAGTAAACAATTCTTTTATGCAGATGGATTTTAGTGGAACAATTGCAGCAACAGAGAAAGTTAAAGATAATGCCCAAATGATATCGGAGTGGGGCGAGTTTGCTTCAGATACTAAACAGGAATTCGAGTTATTAAACCAAGCACAGTCTGAGCTAGCTAACAATAATAATCTCTCAACAGCTACAATACAAAAAATGAATGAAAAATACGGGGATTTTATTAAGGTTACCGGTTTAAGTAAAGAAGCAACACTTAAATTTATTCAGGCTGAAAAAAGAAAAAAGATTGAATATATTAATTCTGAAATTGAAATGACCAAGGAAGCTATTCGACAAGCGCGTAATCGAATTAAAATAACACAGCTTGAGATAGAAGCTTTTGAACAAAGAAGCAAAGCAGCAAACTCTGCGAAAATTTCAGAGCTCTCTAACCAAATTAATAATGGAGAAATTTCTGAACAAGAAGCTGAAAAATTGTATGGCGCATATCGAAGAAATAATGCCCTATACGACTCACAAGGTAAGCTACTTGTTAACAATGCAAAACTTGGAGAATATGCAGCTGAGAAGGCAATTATTAATGAACAATTAGCTAAATTAAATTTACTTAATATTACGAAGGATGAACTAACCGGTACTGTTAACAATGGTAACAAAGCAACAAAAGACTCAACTTCGTTAAACGACAAGTCAAATAATTCTTTAAAAGAATCCATCGATCTATTAACTAAGTTACAACTGAAAATTGAGAAAGTGGATAAATCACTAGAGAATCTTCGAAACAAGAGACGTTTAATTGAACCAGGTTCCGCGGCTTATCGTAAATCGCTTATGCAAGAAAATGCACTACTCTCTGAAAAATCAAAACTTCTTGCCGAAGGGATTAAAAATCCCAATAAATTGATTGCTTCAAATACAGAAAAAGGAAGTAAAGAAAATGGTAAAAGTACAGGAGCAGTATCTAGTGAAACGGTTGAAGCTCAATCGAAGGCAAGTCAAGAAAAAGAAGAAACAGATTATCAGATAATAGTTAATCAGCGTAGTGTTATTGATGATGTTATATTGGAATCTAACAATAAAATTACTCGATATCAAAATGATAGAGAGTTATCTTCGAATCAACAGAAACAGTTTACAAGTGATAGTGTTGAATGGCGGAAAGAGGAAGGAAAACAAAGTTCTCTTCTACAGAAAGAAAAAAGAGAGATCGAACAGCAAAATATGACTCTTTCTAAACTTCTTAAAGATAAAAAAATAAACTCAGAAGAATATAATCAGAAAATTTCTGAAAACGATTCTAAAATTTGGGCTTTAGAAGAAGAGATTCAGACCAAGCGTGTTAACGTGGTCCGTTCTCAGATGGAGTCATATGATAACAAGATTAAGGAAACGGACTACCAGTTAGATTTAAGCAATGCCAAATTAAAGAGTTTAACTGAAGGAACTATTGAATACAATCAAGCACTTCAAGATCAGATTCCTATTCTTCAACATAAAAAAAGTCTGCAGCAAGATGAACTTTCATATTTGGAAAAACAGTTGTCTAGAACCGATCTTTCTCCTGCGAAAATAGCTGAATTAACACAAGAATTTAACAAATTAAAACTCGAATTATATGGAACAGATGAGTCACTCAAATCAATAAATGATCAATTGTTAGCGAAAAAGGAAGCATCAGCTGACAAAATCATTGAAGACTATAAAAAGGTCATTGAGCAGCAGCGTGATCTTGCCTTGGATGCGATTGATGAACAACGGAAAGCAGAAGACAAGCGTCATGAAGAACGAAACAAAAACCTGGACGAAGAGCAGAAGAAATTCGAAACATACATCAACGCTCGCTTGAAGGCTCTCGATCGTGAAAATTCCTCTACGGATTACGCAGAAGAGCTGACCAAGAAAAAGAATGAACGTCAGAAAATTGTGGACAAACTCAACGTGCTGTCATTGGACAACTCCATGGAGGCCAAAGCGAAACGCAAAGACCTAACGGAACAACTCACAGCGGTTGATGAAGAGATTGCCAAATATGAACGGGATCGTTCGCGAGAAATGGTCAAGCAGGGATTACAGGATCAGCTCGAAGATCGCAAAAACTACAATGATCAATTAAAAGAAGAAGAAGATAAGCTCAATAAAGATGAAATAGATAAATTAGATGATAAGAAAAAGAAAACGGAACGTCACTACAAAGATATTCTGGAAAATGAGAAGAGCTTCTATCAATTAAAACAAAATTTGATGAGTAATGATGTTGCGGTGGTCAATGCCAGTTTGAATACAATCGGAGAAGCGTATAAAACGTTATTTGATGGCATTCGACAACATGTTTTTGAAACTTCTGTGGAAATGGAAAATTTGATCTATAAATTTTCAGAGCCTGAGAAGGCACTCGCTAAATTTAAAGCGGGCGACTATTCGTCTTCCGATTCAGGGTCACAGACATCTTCAGGCAGTGCAAGCAGCGGTTCATTGGAAGATTTTAAAATCAAGGGCACGACGGAGGCGCGAAGGGACTGGACTTATTATTTAGATAATAAAAGTAAAGCCGAGAACATCAGAAAAGAGATGGGCTTATATAATAAGGACTCCTATAAGTATCAGCAACTGGAGAAGGAGTTTAAAAAGCTGCAAGAGGAGAACCAAAAGTACAGGGATAAGTATCAATTTCCCGATAACAGCTATGCGGAGCTGCTTAAGCTTAAAATTTTCTCTGCAGATACGGGCGGCTTGACCCCAGCATTTTCTGGCGCGAAATTCCTGCTTGCTCATGAGAAAGAGCTTATTCTAAACCAATCGGATACATCGAATCTATTAAAGATTGTAGATGTTGTCCGCGGAATAACAGAACGAATCAAAACCGGATTTGATTTCGGTGCGTTGAAATTTTCACAAAACGATGTTGCTGGAACAACGGATAATCGCATCCAGATTGATAAAGTGGAGATTGTGGCTAAGGATCAGGAGTCGGGTATGAGCTTGCTGGGGAAATTTGAAGAAGCATTAAACAACAAACTCAAGTTGAGAACCATTTAGAGGAAGAGCATGAGCTCTTCCTTTTTCATATGGAGAAAGGAGTGGAGACATTGCCAGGTATTATAGATTATATGAAAAGGCCTATGCAGCCCCAGTATTTCTTGGCCAAACCGAATCGGGAGATCATTAGTAAACTAAGTGAGATCTGCCATGATTCGCTCAGTATTCGCTTGAATGATATTAGTGAATTGTCCTTCTCATTGCCTTATCACGTGGATATAGCCCATGTGTTGCATAAAAACAAAAACGTAGAATTAATCAAAGAGCGTTACTTGATTAAAATGGTGCAAGGAGCGCATATTGAATGGTTCACCATCAACAGTCTTGAAGATGATCTTGGTGATTCTGACATGTTAAATGTGCGATGTTACTCTCTGGCTAGAGAACTGGCGGACAAGCGTATCAATCGTTATTTGGCAGAGTCTTATCATGCAGAGCAAGTATTAACAGAGTTGCTGGCGAATACTCTTTGGAATCTAGATGTTCTGGATGCTGACTTTAAATTAAGCTACAGGACATTTGATTTCTCGTCTAATAGCGTGCTTGAGGCCGTATTTTCAGTAGCAGAGACATATAATGCTATCGTTCATTTGGATACCGACCAAAGACTGATCAGCATGACCAAACCTGAACTAACCGGAATTAATCGGGGATTGACCGTAGGGTATGGGAAGTTGTTAAAAAGTATGAACCGAGAGACGAGTGCCGAAGAAATGGTCACGAGATTGTATGCAACAGGTAGAGATGGATTAGGCATTCAAAAGGTGAATCCTACAGGACAGAACTACATTGAGAATTATGGATATTGGTTATACCCATTTGAACGGGATGCTTCCCGTAAGGTGACTTCCTCCAGTCTATGGATGTCCGATTCGTTATGTCACGCGCTACTGGATTACAATGCATTGGTAGATGCAAACAGAGAGAAGTTTAATCAATATCTGAACCGACTGGAGACTTACGAGAAAGAGTTAATTCCATTACAGGTTGATCTGAACAAGCTGCAGAATGATGAGGCTGTGCTGGAGGAAGTAACGCTGTCCCAACAGTTCGCAGATAAAATGTTTTTTGAAAAGTACACTCACTCGGGTACCACATCTCGAACCTTCCAGGTAAATGCTGATTTTGCGTATGCAGTTATGATCAAACTTGAACCCGCTACTGGAGTAAATCTTTCCGTGAATGGAGCAGGAGTTAGCGCGGTATCCGGGAAGTGGACTGTGCTGGGCAAGTATCGAGGAACAAGTTCCATCCATGTAAGTTTAAACGGAGGAACAGCGAATTGTTTTATTCAAGTCAATTCAATCAATCTGGATGAGTACCAGACATCTTCGAATGAAGCAGCTATTGTGGAGCGTTACAGTCTGGATCAGAAGAAGAACCAAATTTCATTGAAAGAGCTTGAAATCACCAGCCTTAATGGAAAAATTGGTGATGTCAAAAAACAGATTACACAGCTCCAGGTTCAATTGGCGGCAGAAAACAATTTTACCTCAGAGCAGTTGCAGGAGCTCGATTACTTTGTCATTGAACGTGAATTTAACGAGGATACATATATCGATGAGAAGGATTTGTACGACGCTGCTTTGGAAAAATTCAAGGAATTACAAATTCCACAACTATCCGTAGATATAGACGTCGTTAACTTTCTGGAGATTGTAGAGGAACAGTTCAACTGGGATAAGCTCAATCTCGGCGATTTTGTTAATGTGAAATATGATTCCATAGGTATGAGTGTGACTGCACGTATCAGTGAAATTCAATATGACTATGAATCTTCATCGATCAAACTGACGTTATCCAACATCAAAAATGTAAATGATGAGTCTACCCGAATAGAGAAATTTTTGAACGAAACCAAAAACACGTCAATCGTCGTGGATACGAATAAAACCAAATGGGGCAAGGCTGTAGTAGATTCATCCGATATGAGTAAGCTATTCGATCGCTTCTGGAATAAGGTGACGAATGAAATTAATATGTCCGTCAATAACACGGTGGATATTAACAACAAGGGAATCACCATTACAGACCCTGATGATCCGCTACGGTTTCTACGTCTGACTAATGGTGCACTTGGGCTAACACGCTCAGGAGGATTGAGATATGAAACGGCGATCACAGCAGATGGACTTATTGCAGAGATGGTTCTGGGCAAAATTATTTTGGGGCAACGAGTAGTCATTGGTGATACAACGGGTGTATTTACGATTGAAGGGTCCAGACTCATGATTGATGATCGGTGTGGAAGGGAAGTCGTTAAGCTTGGGTTACTTTCAGATCAGCCAGATCGCTTTGGATTTTATCTGAATCGGTATGCCTCTTCCAACTGTAATGATACAACCAAGGTTAACCGGGTTTCCATGACCGCTGATGAAGGATTTGTTATTGAACGTTTTCGTAACGGAGTAGCTGATAAAACGTTTGGTACTTCGCTAGATGGTGATTTATTTGTTAAAGCGGGTGTGGATGACCAGGTCTTTACCATCGATAAAAAGGGATTAGCTCTTGGCTCAAGTGTATGGGAGAGGGCTCCTTTTCACGCGGATTATTATGGTAATGTCTGGATGAATAAATTGTTTGCTGATGCTGCCGAGATTAAAAACTCCATGTTCAAGGATGGTGAGATCGAGGGTTCTTCACTTACCTTGCGAGATGGAACGGGTGTAATGAAAATGTTCCCGCTAAAAGGATTCTGGGCTGGCGCAGAAGAGTTTGAGGATGCTGTTGCATCCATCGGCATGGATGGTACGGCCAAATTCAAAAAACTTAAAATTACAGATAACCAGAACACATTATTGATTGATTCAGAACAACGTAAAATTTTCATGAATCAATGGGATATTGTGGGGGCAGGTGCGATTGATGCAGAATTAATAGCGGCCAAGATGGTTACGGCAGAAGATGGTTTTATAAGTTCCATCGTTTCGGGCAAAGTTTCCACGTTAACACGTTCGGCTGTGCAAGGATGGTCTAATTACATCAAGATTGAAGGGAAAGAACTATCCTTTCTCACAAGTATGGCTCAAAGCGGAACAGGAACTCATAAAGCATTATCGGATGGACGGAAGTTGTATTGGCGGAATGCGAGTCAGTCCGGTGAGATGACGACCGATACAACGAGTTGGCCAGTGATGGTGTACAGCATGACAGACAAGACCAAGATGAAGCTTTATTTCGAGGGAGATGGACAGGCCGCTTACCCTATAATTAGTATGGGGGAGGGTGACGCAAGAGCATACGGCAAAGCGTTCATAACCAAACCGAATGGATCGCTTGAACTGTTATATTCAGCGCAGTCTACAGGACGAGGCAGAAACCTTAAATTTACAGATGACAAAGTCATTGTAGAGTCTGAATCCGCGCCTATTGAGCTAAGCGGCAAAGAGATTATTTTCAAAACAGAAGCGGGTTCAACGATCCATATGAAGAGTGACGGAGATATAGAGATCAAAGCAAATCGTAACGTAAAATTGAACGGTCAACGCATAGATCTGAATTAGATTTGAATTGAAAATATCTATGGAAAGGAGGTGATTACTATCACGATTCGGGATGCACTTTACTTTTCCTATGCGGGGCGGAAATCTGTGGATTTTGGCATTGTAAACGTCAATCTGAACAGCGGTATGCTTGAAGAAAGTTTTGCCCCTTCCCGGAGTATTGTGGAGGAAAAAATCAAAGGAAGGGACCGGCCCTATTTTATAAGAACAGAGGTTGAGCCCTTGCAGTTCTCAGTTTCGTTTGCATTTGAAGAAAGCTGGGATGAAGACAAAATCAGAGAAGTGGCAAGATGGCTGACGCAGCATGATTATTATCAGGAATTATCGTTTACGACCGAAGAAGGGCTTAATCCTGAAAAGATATTCTATGCTCTTGCTGTTGATGAGGCCACACTTATACACAACGGGTTAAGACAAGGATACATCTCGTTAACCTTCAGGTGTGATTCGCCTTATGCTTACTCTCCTGCAATGACAACCCGCAGATATGAATGGAAAGGGCAGGATTTTGTACATAAACCTAATTTTGATGCTGGAACGGGGTCAAAACCTATCCTTGTGAATTCGGAAGGTCATTTGACGCTGAGCACGGTTAAACCCAAGTGGAGTGACTACCCTGAACATACCAAATGGGTTGATTTGAGATGAACTCAGAAAGGAGAGATAACATGTCAACATATACAAGCAAGCTTCGATTAAAGCTGCCTGCATTCACGGATGAGGTTGAGAATACGATTCGTGATCTGGGTGAAAATTTTGAGAAATTGGATCGAAACGCAGATGACTTCGCAACCGATATTCCAACCCAGGGTGATTACGCGCAAAATATAATGATTCGTAATGCGAATTGTGTATATGGCAGCTACTATGGCTGGGTAAACACTCGAACAGGCAAGGCTGCACCGCAATGGACAAGTGTACATTCGTATCAGAATGGGGATTACATTGTGCCAACAGTGGACAACGGCCATGTATATCGCTGTGTGCAATCCGGATATTCGGGTTACCGTGAACCTGTTTTTCCTATCTCCGAAGGCATTGAATTTGAAGATCTTCGTGCAACCAACGGGTGGGCTGCAAGCACGTATTATCAGAAAAATGATATGGTTCTGCCCTCTGTTGATAACGGGAGGTATTATTTGTGCATCCAGGCTGGAGAATCCGGGGATCAGGAACCTGTGTGGGCTGTAACGGATGGGACCACAACATATGATAAAAATGCCGTTTGGGCAAGTCACCGTATTGCAAAATGGAAAGAGATCGGTGCTGCGGCCTGGTTCCGTCCGTTTGGAAAGATAGAGTAGGTGCATTCATATGGCAAATTGGCTAGCAATAACTCATCAAAAAGGTCAATATGTTTCTGCGCCTATACAGATTCCTATTGAATCAGGAGGCGTGTTAAGTCATGTACATTGGGTAAAGGAGGATGTCACGGCAAACTCCCAGATCGTCATTCAGACCCGTTATTCGATGGATAAAATGGAATGGAGCAGTTGGGAAACATGCCATAATGATGGGCCTGTCCCTGGAATGAATGAAGATACGGCTGTAGATCATCCTTATCTGATGTACCGTGTATTATTGACTGCTGCGGATTTGAACAAACCGCCCAAATTGCAAGAAATCACATTTACATTTGAGCCGGTTCTCATTTTATACAATAAAGGTGACCAGATCTGTAAGCCGGAGATTTGGATTCACAAACAAGGAAATGGTGAAATCCGTATCATAAATCAGACACGACACGGTGAAGAGTTCCATTTCAAAAATCTGGTACATGATGAAGAAGTGTATGTGGATAACGATCGACAGCACATCGAGACATCACTTCCGGTCACATATAGATATAAGGATTTTAACGATCAATTCCTCCAGTTGTCTGTGGGGAAAAATATTTTGCGTATTCGTGGAGATGCCGGAATTCAGTTCAGATACCAATTCAAGTTATTACAGTAGGTGTTAGATATGACAGGAGTAGCGTATAACGGTTCGAGTGTAAGCCAGACAACTAAGAGTGGTCATGTCACATATGACATTGAACGTTGGGTTGAACGTTTTTGCAGTAACAGGGACGAAGAAACAGGCGCGTGCTTGAGCTGGGGCGGTGGAGTATGGGTATCAGCAGGCAGTGGGAGTACTAATGCCGTTGTATCACCGTCAGGAGTGGTATCTGCTTCAAACGTTTATGTGAACGGGCGAGCGATTGCATGTCTAAATGACCTGGTTCCCGATACGTGGGAGGCTAACCCTGCTGTACCAACAAGCAATGGTTCCACTCGATATGTTAACATAAGTCCTTCAAGATCAGGCAGTGGACAGGGCAGAGTGACATCAGGCAGTTCAACCGTATTTGCGGGTGGTAGAGCTCTCGGAAGCATAAATTCAGCAGCTCTTTCATCTTTGGGAACATCGGCGAGAATTACAACTGGCAGCAGTAACGTATTTACCAACTGAATGTAATCGAAAGGAGGTGAGGTATTGTCGAATCTGCATACATATATGCAATATCATGATCCGCTTACGATAATTGCTCGTAAAGGAAGCGTAGAAGACCCGTTTGTGGATCGAACAGACTCGTTGCCTGTTATCAATGGTCTGATTACGTTACTTGAGATCCCTTCTTTAACGGATAAAGTGACGATTAGTAATTTAGTTGAAGTTGATCAACAAGTTTTTGAAAAGAAACAAAAGCTGAACGAGAATGAATTTCTGGTTCACTACGGAATGGGCACAATCCAGTTCCATGCTTCCCAGGAAGGAAGAGTCCACCTATGTCGTTATAAAGGCAGGGGACTCATCATGTACCCTGCTTCCCGAATCTATGCGATGATCAAGCGAAATCCGGATGTAGTCAAAACATTACAAGACTTCATAGAAGAGTCTCAGCGCAAGCTAGATGAGACACAGATTGCGATGGAACGATTAGAGGAAGTTGTGCGCCACTCTGTTCAACAAACAGTCTTGGCCAAACGGGCTACAGACGAAGCTAATGAGGCCGCGGATCAGGCGCTGGAAGCAGCTGGCCGAGCTACGAATGCTTACCAAACAACACGATTAGTTTATAAGAGCCCGGTGGCTGATTATCGCGAATTAAGAGATACGTATCCGTTCCCGGAAGTGGGGTGGACCGTTCAGACGTATAAGGATGGCATGCGATACCGATATGATGGAAACAACTGGATTGAGATCGATGTGTTCGGCCAGAATTTGCAAGTTGTAAATCCATATCGAGATGGTTTGATGAGTGTAGCCGAACATCTGAAGTTAAATGAGATTCCATTGGAAGTCCAGGACCGCGTTGTGGTCTTTTGTAAGGAATCCTATGTCTTTCAGGAGATCATCGGTGTAGTGGCGCCTTTCCCATTCCAGGGTGAGATTCTGGATGTGAGGGCTTTTTGTGGTGTTTATGGAGAAACGGAGACGGAAATCGTCATAGAGAAATCCAGGGATCTGATTCACTGGGTGGATATTATGGACACGCCAATTCATTTTAATGCGTTATCGCACGCCGATGACAAAAAGGCTTCATTTACAACCAAACAGGTTGCAGCAGGAGATCTATTTAGAGTGCAGATTAATAAAGCCGGGCTTGGTTTGCAGCACCTTACAATTCAATTAACCATTAGAACATAACTTTAAAGGAGAATGATGATTATGACACAACCGATTGTTACTTGGATGGATGCAACACATAGCAATGAGATTATAGAACCGTTTGATTACGGAGTTATTGATGCCGATAGCAAAAGTGAAATTCGTATTTTTAATGTTTGGAACAATAAAGGTGGAGCCACAGATGTATCCAAAATGGAGGATTGCACATTTACCACACGAGACATGAAAGGAGGTAACGGGAATACGGAAGAATTCGATATTGAAGCTGTAAAAAATAACTGGTTCCATGTGCAGGTGGACTCCCTTGGGGAAAATGATCTGGACGAAGAGAGCTCTCGCGTAGGTAAGGACTTTTCCAAACCGATTGGAACGACAGGGAAAACAACATTAGATCATTCGGGTACACCGTATGCCACGCCACTCGTACCGGGAGCGAAAGAGATTTTGGGTGTTAACAATAATGGTAAACCTCAAGATGCGGCAGGCAACTATGTGACGCTTTCCATTCAATGTGAGGTTCCATTAAATGCTCGTAGTGGTAGACAGGAATTCAAGAAACGTATTTCATATCGTTACGTGTAAGGTTAGGAGATTAGAAAAATGAAAGGGACGGGCTATTCGGCCTGTCTCTTTCTGTTTTTATAACGTATTCAAGGAGGTAAATCTGTGATCTTAGGTCAGAAACAGTATGCTCGTTCCCCGGTGCCACAAGCTTACGTTTGGATTGCTGATTATTACGATGGAACGTATTTAAGCGAATATGATTTCCAGACACAGCGCCCAGCGAACTTTTACGATATCCAAAAAGAGAAGCTGGTATATTTCGGCGTTATCGGTCAAGGCTCGCAGGCATATTACAACGTTGCCAATGGAGTTTTCCATATTAATATGGATCGTTATTCGATTGCTTATGAGTCGCACGGGCAAGAGTATCCCTTAACGGGAAGAACCTTTGTTTACAACGATATTATCCAATATAAAAATGGATCTTCTGAAGCAAGTATGAGAGGACTGGCAGGCGGGCAATCATCGGGAGCTTTCAGAAATGCGATTGAGTGTTTTAATTTTGGCTATAAAAAAACAATGGATCTGCACGATGCGAACATTAGCTTTCAATGTGTGTGCTCTTTACCCATAAATGAAGGTGCATTCTTTCAAATTAAAATCTCTTCGAATATGGACCTGCCAGGTCAGTTGGTGATTCGTAAAAATGGATTGATCATAGATCGAGTTGTTGCTCCGTTGAAAGCTAACCACGCAGGAATGATCAACTGGGATCTTCGCTAACGTAATTTCGACAAGACAGGAGGTGTGTGGAGATGGCTATTCAGGAGATTGGGTTGGACATCGATTTGTCTATGGGTACTTTTATCAATACGGTTTATCGGGATCAGAAGTTAAGACTCACGGAACAGGGACTCGATGTGGAAGGCAATGTGATTTATGCTTCCTCCGGTTCGTGGGAATCTAATCCTATTCTGATTCGGGATAAATTTGCTTCTTTTAAAGGCGTAGCTTCAAAGATGAACAGCTCGGCTGGTTCGGAATATCAAATCTACTGGAGTACTTCGGATGATGGATTTCAATGGACAGCATATGAGCAAGTGCAGGAACAACCTGCTGTCCCCAAAGCGCAGGCGAAATACGCCAAGGTGAAAATTGAGATTACTGCTGGGCAACAGGAATCCACCTTTTACATAGACAACTTTATGGAGAAGGGCAAGTATAGTAATCCTTACATAGAGAGTGATTCTGGTGTGCTTAGTTTAAAGACCAAGTACTCATTAAAGATGGATCAGAAAGCGGTCACTTCAACAGGAATGGTCTTTGAGCAAAAGGTTGAGCGTGCAAAATTCAAAAAGATAGATCAGATCAGAGTAGAGAAGGGGTGATTCGATGGCAGTTCCTGCAACGACCGGGCTATTGAGAGAACGGGTGGAGGATATGAAGATCGGTGATTATATTGTCTGGAAATACGATAGTACAGTCACTGGATATATTTTTGGAGGAAGTACAAGTGGTTATACCGAGATCGCCGTTACCGGACATCCGTTGGCTAGCATGCCATCCAAGTACTTTTGGTATGCGATCAAGGTAGATAAAGGACTATTGATAGCAGATCGAGTTGTAAGCCATACGGTGACATGGGATTGGTTGAACTCCAGTAAATTTGTTGAAGGATCACCACGTACAATAAGTGGGATATCAGGTGTCATTCGATGTTTGAGTGGTGGAGTTGCATATGCAGATGTAAACGGAAATAAAATCTTGACTTCAACTAATACAGAATATGGGGCTTGGCCCCCGATTAACGAGTGGGATAAGTATGTGGTTAATTTCCCAATAAATATAATTTTTACTGGTAAATCATTAAATGATGTTTGGAATTTAAGATGCATGACTTGGTGCAAAGAAACCACAATACCGCTATCAGGAACTATCCCCGGAGGTTGGACCACGGGCGGTAGAACTGTTCGTTCTGAAAATACAACAAACAGCAAAGATAGGTTATGGAGCACAATTTCCAGTTACTCTAATACGGCAGTAGGTTTTCGTCCAGTATTTGAATATAAAGAGGTGTAATGATGGCGACAGTAGGAGATCAAATCAAAGAACCAGAAGCAGGATGGAGACGATATGATGACACACATCCTGGTTTAAAGTATACAGGGACTTGGACTACTCCATCTCCAACAAATGCAGGTTACTATGGTGGAAGTATAAGAGTAACCAGCCGAGCGGTTGATAACAACTATGTTACATTTTCTTTCTTGGGAACAAAACTTAGAATTATCTCTGACTTCTATTCAGATAGGCATTCTGATAACGCGATTACGATAGATGGGGTAACAGAGACATATTCTGCCTTTCGTGCGGTAGGTACATCTAGTCTTCAGCAAGCTATAGTTTATGAGAAACTTGGACTGAATCTTGGCTTTCATACGGTATCTATTGCAACAGGACATAATCGTATTAATTTCACATTAGATGCAATTGATATCGACGAAACAGGATATTTATATGGATATACGTTAACAGCGCCAGAAGCAGGATGGAAGAGAATCGATGATTCGAGTCCACAAGTAGCGGTAAGTGGAAATATAGCGCGGAATACTACGGATAGTAATTTTCATAATACATCTGCGATATTTATTCAAGATGCTACAGGACAGATTAATTTTAAGTTCTATGGAACTAAGTTTAGATTGATTGGAGCAAAAAATACAAATCGTTCAACCAATATAGAAGTCTTTATTAATGATGTTAAAGGTACCTCTTTTTCTCAAAACGGAACTCTATTATATAAGTCGATGGACTATGAAAAGTCAGGACTCCCATTGGGAACTTACACCGTCACCATTAAAGGTAATGGTGTTTATGGTCTAGATGCTATTGACATAGATGATTATGGGTATTTAGTAGCACAAATAGGGCAACAGCTAGTTTCTCCAGAACCGGGATGGAGACGGTATGATGATAGCCATAGTGCTATTGTTTACATTGGAACAAACTGGATATTTCAGACTCAAACAGGGACATCAACTCTATATAATTCAACTCATCACTATTCTGCTCAAGGAAAAGGCGACAATGAGGTTAGGTTTAAATTTTATGGAACCAAGTTTAGGCTTATATCAAGTACAGGGACTAATTTTGCAGATGACATGTCAGTGGAAATTGATGGTGTAACAGAAAAATTTAGTACCAAGATACCTTCTGCAACGGATCAAAGACAGCGGCTCACTTACGAAAGAAAAAATTTATCTTTAGGTGTACATGAGGTTAGGCTTGCCAGCGGAACTAATGGAGATTGGAGATTAGATGTGGATGCTGTAGACATTGACTCAGATGGCCGCCTGTTTCATCCAGATGAAGTAAGCAATGTTGCAGATCTGGAAGTAGGAAAACGGATTAGATGTAATTATCAATCTTCCACAGCAAATACAGTGGGTGTTTTTAGTGGATTAGGAGAGCAAACTTCAGATTTCATACCTGTTACAAGCTCTACAACACCGAATGGAGATTTCTATTTCATTATGGTTGAGAATCGAAATGGTCGCAAATTACTGGTAGCAGATCGAAACATTCAAAATGGTGTTAGTTGGGATACTATTAATATAAGTGGTATGGTTAGTGGTGTGCTTGTCTCTTTAACGGAACTAAAAGAAATGTCTACTTCGATTCGCTTACTTACAGGTGGTATCAATGCTTCAGATAAAGATAATGAGTGGGATAGATACATTGTGAACTCTACTCTAAATGGAAAAGTTACAGCTGGAGATAACAATGTGTGGAATTATAATGGTGGTGCTTCTTGGACTTCAACGACCAATGCCGCTGGATCAGCTAACAGAACTGGTAGGGGTGCTAATGGCAATGCAGGAGCAAGCGGATACAATCCATCAGCTTATATAGCGGCAGCAACTGCCACAGGATTTAGACCAGTAATGGAAGTTGTAGTTCTTCCTATGTACAGATCGTTCATCAGTCATGATGGAAGTTATAAAAAATGGAATGCTGGATGGAGTGTAGTTTCACCAACTTTACCATCAGAAAACACTTTTATTGGTGAAGGAATTAGTGATTTATCTGTTTTGGATAGAAAGTCAACAAATTTTAATCAAACAATGACGCTGAATGGAAATTTAGGATCAGGCGAAGTTTTTAAATCAACAGTTAATTTGAAGAAATATATAGAGATTACAAGTTTGTCTGTAAAATAATTTCAAAAGAAAGGAGATGACTGTATTGGCGATAAAAAGAATCAGATTCTTATTGCAAAAATCAACTCTTCAATATACAGCCTTGGGTGGAGTCAGGTTTTATAAGAGTGAAACAGAAATGATAAATTCCGGAACTCAAATTACCGCGAGTGCAACTAGCGGTGAAACACAAAATTTTTTAGTCTCCTCTGATGCTGGATATTCTACAAGTAGTAATTATTATCTTCCATACCTTGTTGACAACAATAAAAAACAAACAGGGGTTTATACGGATCTTTGCTATTGGCTTACAGATAGTGCTAGCGCTACATATACAATAACTGTTGAGTTTAAAGTTCCGTTAGAGAATCTTTACAAGATGGAATTCGTACCTCGCCCTGATACTTCAACAATAGGCGCTAACAGAGGGGTGGACAAGCCCTTTGATATTGAGTTGATAAATGAGAGTGGGAGTGTTTCATATAGGTACAACGTTAGTCCTATCACTCAATTAAATACTGTGCAAACATTTTTTATTCCGTATAAATCTAAAATGCTACTTTCATCTGGCGATAAATACTATTCAACGTTAAGCCTGCCTGTATTAGAAAATCCAATTATGACATCTAATAGTCTGCCTTATGGTGTTGCCAGCTCAAGTAGTGATTATGACAGTTCGACAACTGCATTCTCAGCCTTCAGGAGACTCCCTACTGGTGTAGGTTGGAGATCAAAGAATTTTAGATTTGGATGGTTGAAATATGATTTTGGTATAGGTCGAGAAATTGCGGTTAATAATTATGTGATTTCTCTAGCTTATGCAATTTCAATTCCCACTCTTAGCCCAAAAGATTGGACATTTGAAGGCAGTAATACTGGAATGTTTACTGGAGAACAAGTAATTTTAGATTCAAAGACAAATTTCTTATTTGAAAAAATCACCATGAATTTCACAATAAAGAATAGAGAAAAGTTTAGGTTCTATAGGATAAATATTACCGACAATAATACTGGTGCTTTCACTTATATTTCAGATTTATTACTACAAGAGATACCAGCAAAAAAAATGGTTATAATAGACTCTTTGGAAGAGACTGCAATATCGTCCTATGGAGCCGATGCTATTGAAATTAATTACAGGATCAATGAAATAGTAGATAAAAGAAGAGTATCCAATAGTCGAGATTCAGGTGAAACCTTTGAACACACAATTGATATGTCAAAGCGAAGAATAGATAAAATTACATTAAGTTAATGTAGAACACACCATATACGGTGTGTTCTATTTGTGTTTTGAAAGGAGATGTGAGTAAGAATGGAATCTATTCCAGTAACATTGAATCCTAATGATACGGGTTCTGGATTTACATTGAGCAATGGTAATTTGACGTTCGTCTCTGCAACCGACTATCGAGCGATTCGTGCTACTCATGGAAAGTCATATGGCAAGTGGTATTGGGAAGTTAGATATGATGCTGGAGTTCGAAATGTACACATTGGAATATCCAATAAACAGTTTTCATTAAGTGGAAACTTTGTTCCTGATAGTACTAACTGGAGAACTTATTACGGGAACACTGGTAATAAATATCCAGAGAATACGACCTATAGTACGGTTTGGGATGTTGGAAATGTGATTGGTGTTGCGCTTGACTTAGATAATGGGACTCTAGAATTTTATAAAAATAGTGTCAGTATGGAAGTCAGTCATACCAACATTAAATTGCTTGGTGAAGTTTTTCCAACTCTAGGATCATTCAGTGGTAGTAGTAAAACAGTGAGCATAAACTTTGGTGCAACTCCATTTGTATATAGTGTCCCTTCTGGATTTAAAGCTTACAACTTGAAATATTCTTATAAATTATTGATTTCAACAGAAGATCAATATCAGAGCATTGAAGAGGTTGGATATATAAATGCGATTCCCAAAATGACAAGTAATACATCTGCGAATCCAATTGCTCCAATATATTCGGGTGAATTTATAAATGGACCCGCTACAGGACAGGGATATGCATATCAAGCTTTTGACGGTAATGTTGGAACATCTGCTTGTCCAACAAATAATCCTTTGTATATTGGAATCGATTTTCATACACCTACAAATATTCAAAAATATAGTATCTCATCTTCTGCTTCCAGCGGTAATCTTCCTTCTACTGCATGGGTTTTCGAAGCCAGTAATGATAATACTGTTTGGGTAAATTTAGATACAAAAGCATCTATCACTTGGTCGCCTAGCTCGACAAAAGAATATGAAACAAATAATTCAAAAAAATATCGTTTTTATCGCATTAGACCTACTGTTGGTGGAACCTATTTTTATAGTGAGATAAAAATGATGATCTACCAACCACCAATTATGAAGGTTTTAAGTGATGGTGCAGACTTCATTAAGCATGGAATGAACAAAGATCAAGTTTTATATATGGATAGTGAAATATCAACAGTAAAATTTGTGAAAACAAACAGTGAGAATCTTGGATCAGGAAAAGTCTTCAAGCAAAAGATTAATACAACTAAAATACCAATCAAGAAAGCTTCAATTACTTGAAATAAATACTGTGGATATAGATTTTTAGAAAGGAGATAAGTCAATGGCAAATACAACAGATAATATGAATAGATGTGGCGTTGCTTGGTTCAAAATGGATGAAACATCGGGAAACCTAGTTGATAGCAAGGGATCATTTGTTGGTATTAACAACGGATCAACAGTAGTAAGTGGTTTTAGAGGCAATGCAAGAAGTTTTAATGGAACAAGCAGTTACATTCAAATTTCTAATCCAGTATCACAATACGGAAAAAAAAGTGTTCGATTCAAAGTTAAATCATCTTTTATTCCAAATGGCAGTGTCCATCCTGTAATAATGGGCAATCAAAAAGACATAAAAGATCCTGGTTGGAGGGTGGGAGTAAGACTTAACACGGGATATTTGTATTATTATTCAACTGATACAACAGGGGTTAATCTGTCCTTGATTGCAACAGTTAATGTTTGTGATAATCAATGGCACGATGTTTTGTTCACTTGGGATGGGACAATAAATGAGAACAGTTTTAAATTATATGTAGACGATATGATAACTCCTAAAGTTCAAGGTGCACCATTAAGAATAGAGACAAAACCTTATGTCACTAATTTTGAAATAGGAAAACTAGTTACACAAACTGGATTTAATTTTAATGGTATTCTGGATGAAATTGAGATGTATAACGATGTTATTTCAGTCGCTCCTAACACAACACTTGTTTTTAGTGAGGGGGAATACAAATATTATTCAGAAGGTTGGAGAATTCTGGATTCGACAGTCACCGAATCTGATTATAAGATTTTTGGAATGCAGGACATCTCCACTATCCCTGAATCCGCATGGTCACAACTTGAAGGAGAGGTTGAATTATGTTATTACACAGACGATCCAGATACAACAGAGGTATCCTTCAACATAGAAACCAAACCTTTCACACTCGCGGAAGAGTGGGAAGACAAAGAGATCAAAATCATTGAATACACCGATGATCCAAACCAAATGGAATCCACAATCACAATCGAAACCGAACCGTTCACACTCTACGACGAGTTAGGTGATACTGTGGATGTTCTCTATTACACAGACGATCCCTCCAAAACGTCAGCGGAACTAAATATCACAGCAAACTACTCCCCATTGGATGAACTTGAGGGAGATTTTGACGTGGTGACATGGACTAATGATGAAGAGGTTATTGCTGGTACCCGAGATATGTCATTAACTTATGATGCGCTGCCGTTTGAGCAGATTATTGTACAGCCAACTGATATTGAATTATATGGAGATTTAAAAAAGCTGGTTGCTTCTAAAATCGTTGACAGTCGCACCGCAGGAACTTTAAAACTGGCTGCTTCGTTTGACTCTGGGCTGACGTGGAAAACGTATCGCTTCGATAAGTGGGTAACTCTGGACATCCAGAACACGACATTGTTCAAAAGAAAAGGCATGGGTGTTGAAACGTTAAACACGATTCCTGAACAAGATCTGACAGGGCTAACTCGGATCGCGTATTACTTCGATAACAGTGAGCATTATGAAAACAGCTATGCTTTGGATCAGGTGAAGATGGTTGTAGATGCTCCGCGTCAGACAGTAGAAGTTCAGCAGATGGCGCTCCAACTTTTGAATACAACAGCAACCATAGATCTTACTTTTTCAGGTAATAAACTTCAAGGGATATTGAATGATGCTGACAAGGGTAAAGTCAAATATCGTGTGCTTTTGAATGGCCAGTCGTATTATCCAGCAGATGGAGAGTTTACACGTTTACTGCCTTCGCCGTTTAAGATTGAGATCAACATCGATGAACGGAAGTTCCTCTTTGGCAAGGAAAATACGTTGAAAGTAGAGTTCCAGGATTATTGGGGTTCCGTAGATTCCCGGGAATTTAGTTTTGTTGGAACTTACTCTGGACTTATGTTTATGGATGAATCTGGCGATTTCCTTTCGGATACGTTTGGCGGCATCCTGAAGCAACTTGATTACGAAGTGATTATTGCGGGACAAACAACATTGACGAAAAAAGTAAAGTTGATAAATCAACTTGGATACGCGGTGGATCACGTTTATCTCGAGATGGATAAGAAACTCCAGACGAGTGGAGTAGAAGTTCAATTATCCAGACAGGCCGATCCATTTCTGCCGATTGATTACCTGACATACGGATTAATGGAACCGGAAGAGAGTGTTGATTTTTATGTTCGGATTGCAACGGACATTCATGCCAAGCCAGACCCGAATGGAATTTTTGAGATGAAGGTCAAGGCTGACCGAGTGTAGCTCTCAATACAATGAGACAGGAAGTGAGTGAAATTAAGAACGGGGAGACGTCACTAAACAGCTATATACATATTAAAAGTCCGGAGAATCGCTTTAGAGCGAAGTATGTTTTATATAATCAGATAGACGTAGATTTGCCCTCAACATTGACATCTGCTATTAGGGAAAATAGTGTGAGGGTTTCTCGTGTTTCTGCTCGTGTAGAGCACTCCAAGGATATAAGTAGTTCACTATCCGTGGTGTATGCGACGCAATCAGACCTAAATTCCTTTATTCAAGCATCACCGATAAATGATCTGACAAGTACAGTTTATGTGAGAGAGCATAATCGTGCACAGGGTAAATATGAGCTTCTGGAGGCCCCGCGCATCACGGTGAACCTGCAACCTGTTGCAGATGCAACCACTCGTAGTCAGCTCCGCTTACAGACAATCAATTTCGGTGATACACAGCGCATGATGATCGGCCGGGATGAATTGGAGCAATTCGAATCCTTTATTCATTTCGGAGATATAGACACGCGGATACCTGACCTGATGTACCTGGAAGAAGCCAAGCTAAAATTATATTACACAGGAACGATCACGCCAGGCGCATCCATTGAGCTGCATCAGCCTAATACCTTGTGGCGAGAATATGGAATCACACATGCCAACAGGCCTCATTCCATTCAACGATTAACGTCAAGCTACAGCATAAATACAAGTGAGCGTTATGTTGAATTCGATATGATGGATATTTTAAAGATGCTGAGAAACGGCGAACTCCAAAATATTGGGATGATGATTCAATCTAGTGATTTGTCTCCAATCTATTTCAACACCCGTGAGTCTGCCAAACCACCTGTGTTACAAATCAAGTATATTACTTCGCAGATTTACTCTATCGGACGTACAGAAAAAGAAAGCGAACTTTTTGTCTATGGAGTCGGACGTAAGGAACTCAAAACGACGTTATTTGTGCATAGTGATATCGGTTTTACGTGGCTGCAATCGAATTTATATGTACATCGTTATGAAGATCATATGCATCATGAGGCACCTGCCATTGTATCTGCGAGTCGTCCAGATCTGAATGCATCTATGGCTGTAGCTCATCGAACAGAAGCAAAGTTGTATTCAATCCTTTCGGTCATTGAAAGCACGGTGAGTGAGAGAGAAACGTCCGTTTGTGTCTCCAAGCCAGAAATCCCAGCCAAGCTCGTAGTCTCAATAAGTACAGAGACGGAGAGAGATTTTGAATTATCAGTTAGGCAAAGCACCGATGATGAAAGAGCGGCAAATCTTGCTGTATCTCATCCTGATTTGCCTGCTGCCCTAACGATTGATTCGAAGATGTCCTTGATAAGTGAGTTGACTGTATCCAGGGCTTATAATGCATATCTATGGAACGTTTTACACATTTCTAAACCTGAATTACATTCCGTCATAGAAGTTTCTAATTATATCAAAGCAAGCAAAACATTAGACTCGGAGTTAACCGTTATACGCAGTGCTGAAGCTGAAATAGCGTCGGAATTAGCGGTGAGTAGGCCGGATCTTGGCGGCGTGTTGTGGACCAGAGTACCGGATGAGGATGAAAAGCGCGGTATCATAGAAATTCCTTTTGTTGAAGAGATGATGTCGCACTTGTTTGTATCCAGACCGGATATTCTTTCAAGCTTGGAAGTTAAATATTCGAATGATCTGGAAGCCCGTATTGGTGTCAAGGAAAGAGAATACTTGGAGGGTTTCATTGAGGTTCGAGAATGGAAAGATCTGCAGTCCGTGGTTGATGTTAGACAAATTACTGATCTGCCTGCTGAGATGATCGTTTCTAAACCTGATGTGTATGCGTGGATTAAACCGAGAGTTGTTGCTGATGAGGAATTAAACGCCGTTGCAAGCATTCGTAAACGGGATGCAAGTGACCGAGTAACGACATTGATCGTTAAAGGGCCACGCAATCAGGCGTATTTCTATATTTTGTGACCTTTTATTTAGACGTCATACCACAGCGTGGAGTGTTAATGAAAGAGGGCTTTTAGCCTTTTTTTTTGCGTTAAACCAGGATTTCCTCATGTTCCGACTGAGAGCGTTACCTACATCTTGATTACCTACTTTTTGTTCATCACGGCAGGTGTCCACACGGCGATACGCCAAGAGGCATACAATTATCGTGATCTGTTGAAGAGGAGGTGGATCGTGAGATTATGGTGACGATGGAGCCGATTGTGGTGGGAGAGCATGTGCTCGTTGGGGTAGAAGTGAAACTTCCCAAAACGACACTGTTAACGATTAATACATCCAAAGGGTATATCATGTGCGGCGCCCTGGATGTGGGGTTATTAAATGAGAAGCTGGGCGATCGCAAGATTGTGGCTGCACGGGCTGTAGGTGTGCGAACACTGGAGCAACTGCTTCATGCACCAATGGAATCGGTGACGACTGAGGCAGAGGCTATGGGGATCACAGTGGGTATGACAGGTGTAGAAGCACTGTTAAAAATGATCTGAAGCACGTGCCGGTTTTCATTCGGCACCATAGAAATAGAACAGAAGAAAAAGGGACGAAGTCGGAGGCATCCGTCTTGTCCCTTTTCTTTATGGACCCGCATCAATGATTCATATGCGGTTGTCTTATATATCTTTTTATTCCGCAAATAAAGCCGCGAGGTTCTCTTGGAAAGGAGCACGAACAATACCTTTTTCCGTAATAATTGCGGTAACATATTCGTTCGGGGTAACGTCAAAGGCTGGATTAAACACCTTAACGCCCTGCGGTGCAGTACGCTTGCCAAACCCTTCGGTAACTTCCTCAGCAGCACGCTCTTCGATTGGAATCAGATCGCCGGACGCTGTGGACAGGTCAATGGTTGATAGTGGACTTGCTACATAAAAAGGAATATTATGCGCTTTGGCCAGTACAGCCAGGCTGTATGTACCAATTTTGTTGGCGACATCCCCGTTTGCTGCGACCCGATCCGTACCCACAATGACAGCTTGTACCCATCCTTTAGACATGACCATACCCGCCATGTTGTCACAGAGTAACGTTACGTCAATTCCGGCCTGCTGCAACTCAAAAGCAGTTAAACGAGCGCCCTGCAGGACGGGACGTGTCTCGTCAGCAAATACCTTCAGATGAATGCCACGCTCTTGAGCGAGATACATCGGGGCGGTTGCCGTACCGTATTTTGCTGTCGCCAGACCTCCTGCGTTACAGTGTGTGAGTACACCCATTCCATCCTCAAATAAAGGCAGGGCGTGTTCACCGATCATGCGGCATACTTCTTCGTCTTCCTTCTGAATCAACAATGCTTCTGCTTCAAGCGCATCTGTGCTTTCATCCAGACTTAGACCAGCTTCTACGACTTGGTTTGCCTTTTGCATCATGCGATCTAATGCCCAAAAAAGATTAACCGCTGTTGGACGTGATGTTGCCAAATGTGCACAGACGGATTTGACATGATCCAGCCAGCCTTGAATAGCGATGCCATCATAGGCTTTGGCTCCAAGCACTACGCCGAAGGCTGCTGCAATACCAATGGCAGGTGCGCCGCGTACTTTCATGGAATGGATGGACTCCCATACTTCTTCAGGAGTGTACAGTTTCAGCATCAGAATCGTTTCGGGCAGCAGACGCTGATCGAGCATTTCAAGCTTGTCCTTTTTCCAATTGAGCGAAGACAGAGGCTGATGTTCAGGGGTTGTCATGGATGTTCCTCCGTTCAATAATATTAGGCTTTAACCGTTGCGAGGGCAGAAGATACCAGATCTAGAACCTCACCGATTGTATTTACGTGACGATTGTTCTTAATCAAGGCTTTACCAACGGCCAGTGCCTTGCGCTGTGCATGTTCACGTTCAGCAGCATCCGTAATGGTGTCGATATCAGCAACATGGGCAAGTCCTACGATGCGACGTACCATTTTAGCCCCGGCAAAACCAATCGTATCTCGAAATAGCTGCTGTACATACAGGTCTTGATAACCTGGCGTTTTAGCCATTGGGTCAACGAGAGCAGTAGTCCACAGTGCGCGGAAACGAGTATCGAATTCAGTCCAGACATCACGTACCATGTCCAGTAACTCTGTTTCACGTTTATTCCGCGTAGACTGATCCTGAAAACGGCCAGACAACGAAACATAATGAAGAAGCAGGTTCGCCAGCACGGCGCCTACGTCAAAACCCATCGGCCCATAGAAAGCAAACTCCGGATCAATGACTTTGGTCGACTCGGAAGTTACAAAAATACTGCCTGTATGCAAGTCCCCGTGAAGAAGGGCTTGTCCATGGGTCAGGAATTTTTCCCTGAGCAGGGCGATCTCCAAATGCAGTGCTTCGTCGGTACGAAGAGCTTCGGCTTCATCTTCAATCGCTGTTTCATAGTTGTTATTTTGTGCAATCCGATACGGTTCATCAAAGATCAGGTCTTCTGTTATTTTGCATTGGTCAGGGTTGACGAATCGTCCCTGCTGTTCTTTCTTCTGTTGTTGGTTCATACCGAGGTCTGAAGTGAAGAAGAGGGTTCTCGCCATAAACTCCCCAATATGCTGGGCGAAAAGAGGGTAGGAAGCTCCGTCAATCAGACCCTTGCGCATAATAACATGGTCACTTAAGTCCTCCATGACTGTTAATGCTAGATCATCGTCATAATGATACACTTCAGGCACCATTCCAGGGCACAGACGATATTCTTCCTGCAAAATTTCACGTTCAATTCGAGCACGTACGAGGGAAAGCGGCCAGGATTCGCCAACCACTTTCGCATAAGGAAGCGCCTGTTTGATAATGATACTTTTATCGGAGTTCTGATCCGTGATATGGAAAACGAGATTCAGGTTGCCGTCACCGATCTCACGACAATCCAGATTCGCATCTGCCGTAAATGGACCCGGTAAAGTTTTGGCTAATTCGATCGCTTCTTGTGGGGTTAAAGGATGATATTGAGTCAAAGGTGCCACCTCCATATATATGAAGAAACAGGAAAACCCACTTCTTTGCTTGGTTTATGACAGTATATCGGATAAAGCACGTTTTTTGAACTTTTTTTTGAGACAAGTCTGGGTTGTGGTGATTCGAAGATCAGGCTCACGGGTAAAAATGAATAGGCTGGACGGTTGAATAAAACCGCGCCCCATAACACTTCCGCGAAATTAGCGGGTGCTAAACTTGAACTCTCTGTCTTGCGTACAGGGGAACCTGAGATAACGTGGACAGACTACATTTTAAATTAAAGGATGGGATTGAATATGGCTACAAAAAACAAAACAGATCAAGCAAAATCCGTTGAACAAGTACTTAATCGTCAGGTGGCTAACCTGAACGTACTGTATGTCAAAATCCATAACTATCACTGGTATGTAAAAGGCCCGAACTTTTTCACACTGCATGTGAAATTTGAAGAGTTCTATAACGAAATTACCGTTCAAATGGACGAAATTGCTGAGCGTTTGCTTACACTGAAAGGCAGCCCGGCAGCAACGATGAAAGAGTATCTCGAGATGGCTTCGATCCAGGAAGCTTCCGGTAAAGAAGATGCGAACGCTATGGTACAGAACCTGATTGAAGACTTCGCTACACTTTCCAATGAGTATCAGGAAGGTATTGATCTGGCCGATGCGGCTGAGGATCAGCCAACTGCTGATATGCTGACAGGCTTCAAAGCGGATTTGGAGAAACATATGTGGATGCTTCGTGCATACCTGGGCTAAACCGTTTCAGGACGGACTCCGATCCGTCTGTCTGTAACCCATTCGTGGTTGATGAGTTCATCCGTAAAGTGTTCAGTGTTACCTGCTAAAAGTTGTCAGATAAGTGTGAAGCGTCTATACTGCTGTCAAGAGTGACAGGGGAGGACGAACATAATGTTAGACACAGGAGCGATACCGGCATTAAAAGAATGGGCTTCTGCAATTCAAGCTCTAGAAAACGGTCGCCAGATCATGGTGATGCGAAAAGGCGGGATTGTGGAGGAAACGAAACATTTTGAGTTGAAAAGTCCAGCGTTTTACCTGTATCCGACTTATGAGCATCAGCGTAAAGAACTGATCAAGTCCTCGGATCAATCCTATGTTGAAGAGTCGCTGGCCGAATGGGCGCCTGAAGCTTCAACCGTCCGCATTACATCGTATGCTGAAGTAACGCAGGATTTGGAGATTCGAGATCAGGAGATGCTGGATCGACTTCTGGAATATCATATGTGGACAGCGGATTTTGCTGAATCCCGTTTGAAGTGGAAAAAGAAAGATCCGCTCCACGTGTTGATTTTACGTGTGTACCGTTTGCAGGAACCGATGGAAATTCCCGTATTGCCAGAATATAACGGTTGCCGTTCATGGATTTCCATACCGAATGGTTTGGTGCCGCGCGAAATGACGCCGGTGCTGAACGTTGCGGATTTTGCCGACCAGGTACAGAAGATTAACGAGACACTCAGAATGTGATCTTTTTTATGTGCAAAAACTTGTGTAAATAAAGTGTAAAGGACTTGTCCGGAAATGGATAAGTCCTTTTTCATTTTGGTGTGCAAGCTGAACAAACTGTGAAATTTGTGATTTATATCACTGTCCGGCAGATGAAAAGTTGTTTTCTAATTTGATTCAAACAGTCATTTATTATAGAATCATAAGGAATGAAGTTTCCTGAGAAGGACAAGAATTAATAGGAAATGACTTGATAATCATTGAGAATCAGTTTAGAATTATTCTAAAGTGATTGTTACTCTACAGCATGTGAAGAAAGTATGCCTGAGAGTGGCAAGAAGAAATTGCTTTACAGATGTATGATGAAACAGAGAAAGTCAGGGGAAGCCCTGTTCAGATATAATAGGCGCTTTTTCGTTTTCGACAGCAAACATCAATTTAATCAATGGAGGGAAACAATACACATGACTACGAATTTCGTCATTGAAGGTCTGAAAGCGACCATTGAAGGTAAAGAAATCCTGAAAGGCATCAACTTGGAGATGAAAGGTGGAGAAATCCACGCGATCATGGGACCGAACGGAACAGGTAAATCCACGTTGGCTTCTGCCTTGATGGGACACCCTAAATATGAAGTAACAGACGGTACAGTCACTCTCGATGGTGAAGATGTACTGGATATGGCTGTAGATGAGCGCGCACGTGCTGGTCTGTTCCTGGCTATGCAATACCCGAGCGAAATCGCGGGTGTAACTAACTCCGACTTCTTGCGCAGTGCAATCAACGCTCGTCGCGGTGAAGGTAACGAAATTTCCCTTATCAAGTTCATCCGTCAAATGGAAGGTAAAATGAAAGAACTCGATATGAACCCTGAGTTTGCACATCGTTACCTGAATGAAGGTTTCTCCGGTGGTGAGAAAAAACGGAATGAAATTCTGCAAATGATGCTGCTTGATCCTAAAATCGTCGTACTTGACGAGATCGACTCCGGTCTGGACATCGATGCTTTGAAGATTGTTGCAGAAGGTGTAAATGCAATGAAGAGCGAAGATCGCGGCTTCTTGATCATCACGCACTATCAACGCCTGCTTAACTACATCACTCCAGACTACGTACACGTAATGATGCAAGGTCGCATCGTGAAATCCGGTGGACCTGAGCTGGCTCAACGTCTCGAGGCTGAAGGTTATGATTGGGTAAAAGCGGAACTGGGAATTACAGACGAAACTGTAGGTCAAGAAGCGTAAGGACAAAACGGAGGAGGATAATAAATGACTACACAAACAATTCTTCCGGTTGAATCTGAAGCGCTTCGCGCCTTGTCGGAAAGTAACAATGAACCCGGCTGGTTGACTGAGCAGCGGCTCGAAGCTTTGAAGCTTGCGAGTGAGCTGGCGCTTCCCAAACTGGAAAAACAAAAAATTGAACGCTGGAGTATCAGCGAGTACGGCACATATAAAGCAGACGCAGCAATTTCTTCCCTGGAAGAAGTACCTTCATCCATCAAAGAGCTGGTTCAGGATCAAGCTGAAGGAAGCCTGGTAATCCAACGTAACTCTGGTGCAGTATATTCCAAATTGTCTGCTGATCTGGCAGCACAAGGTGTCATCTTCACGGATTTGGCTACTGCTGTTCGTGAACATGCTGATCTAGTCAAGCCTTATCTGAACACAGCGGTCAAAGCCGATGAACATTCCATTGCCGCATTGCATGCAGCGTTGTGGAATGGCGGGGTGTTCCTGTACGTTCCGAAAAACGTGAACATTGAAGTTCCACTGCAAGCAGTATTGCTTACAGACGATGCTTCCGCAACATTTGCGCCTCACGTACTCGTTGTTGCCGAAGCAAACAGCTCGGTTACTTACGTAGATAACTACGTGTCTGGTGAGCTCTCTGCACCGGTATTCCATAACGGAGTTGTGGAAGTATTCGTAAAATCGGGTGCAAAAGTGCGCTTTGCAACGGTTCACCAACTGAACGTTAACGTAACGGATGTATCCTTCCGCCGTGCTGTTCTGGAAAATGACAGCTCCATTGAATGGATCGTTGGCGAAATGAACAATGGTGATACGGCAAGCAACACGATGAGTGTTTTGAAGGGGAATGGGTCCACTTCGGATTCCAAAGTGATTGCTGTTGGTTCCGGTTCACAGAAGATTAACTACACAACTGAAGCACGTCACTTCGGTAAAAATACGCCAAGCCAAATGATCACACGTGCGGTTATGCGTGAAGAGGCTTCGGCAATCATCAACGGTATCACGAAAATCGAGAAAGGCGCTACAAGAGCCGACGGACAGCAAACCGAGAAAGTATTGATGCTGAGTCCTAAAGCACGCGGAGACGCCAACCCGATCCTACTGATTGATGAGGATGATGTAACAGCAGGTCACGCGGCTTCTGTAGGTCAAGTGAATGCGGAGCAAATCCATTACTTGATGTCTCGCGGGATTAACCGTACGGATGCGGAGCGCCTGATCATTTATGGCTTCCTTGCTCCGGTGGTGGCGGATATTCCTTTGGAAGCACTGCGTACCCAATTGCAGTCCCTGATTGAGAAGAAGCTGGGACAATGAACCCATCCATTCGCGAGCAGTTCCCGATCCTCCACCAGGAAATCAATGGACACCCGCTCGTATATCTAGACAGTGCTGCGACTTCGCAAAAGCCTCGTGCTGTGATTGACGCGGTTAAACATTATTATGAATATGAAAACTCCAATGTGCATCGCGGTGTGCATACACTCGGAAGCCGGGCAACGGACGCTTATGAAGGCGCTCGTGAGAAGGTTGCCAAGTTTATCAATGCTCGTCGTACGCAGGAAATCATCTTCACACGCGGCACAACGACAGCCCTGAATTTGGTGGCTTCGTCTTATGCCCGTGCCAACTGTAAAGAAGGCGATGAAATTGTCCTTACACAGATGGAGCATCACAGTAACCTGATCCCTTGGCAGCAAGTGGCCAAGGAGACAGGTGCCACATTGAAATACATTCCGCTACAGCCAGACGGCCATATTGAGTTGTCTGATGTGGAGCAAACAATCACGAACAAAACTAAAGTTGTCGCGATTGCCTATGTATCTAATGTGATGGGACTCGTGCATCCCGTTAAACAGATCGCTGAAATCGCCCATCGCAATGGTGCAGTTATTGTTGTGGATGGCGCACAAAGCACACCGCATATGAAGGTGGATGTGCAAGATCTGGACTGTGATTTCTACGCGCTGTCCGGTCACAAAATGTGCGGACCAACCGGTATCGGTGCACTCTACGGCAAAAAGGCGCTGCTGGAGTCCATGGAACCAATTGAGTTCGGCGGTGAGATGATTAATGATGTGGGATTGTACGATTCCAATTGGAAAGAACTGCCGTGGAAATTTGAAGGCGGAACTCCGATTATTGCGGGAGCAGTAGGATTGGGTGCTGCCATTGATTTCCTTGAGCAGATCGGCATGGATGAAATTGCTCATCATGAAGGTGTACTGGCCGCTTACGCAACGGAACGCCTGTCAGAGATTGATGGACTCAGCATCTATGGACCAGCTAAACGTCATGTTGGCGTAGTAACCTTTAATCTGGGAGATGTACATCCACATGATGTCGCTACCGTGCTGGATGCGAGCGGTATAGCGATTCGTGCAGGACACCACTGCTGCCAACCGCTGATGCGCTGGCTTGAAGTAAGCTCAACGGCTCGTGCGAGCTTTTATCTATACAATAACGAACAAGATGTAGATCGGCTTGTCAGCGCCTTAATCCAGACAAAGGAGTATTTTGGCGATGCAACTTGATGATCTGTACCGACGTGTTATAATGGACCATTACAAAAACCCGCGTAACCGCGGAACGTTTGACAATGACGTCGTCACGGTGAATTTGAACAATCCAACGTGCGGCGACCGGATTTCACTGCAGCTGATGCTGAATGACGGAATCGTTCAGGAAGCCAAGTATACGGGAGAAGGCTGTTCAATCAGCATGTCTTCGGCATCGATGATGACCGAGGCTGTCAAAGGCAAGACGATTGAACAGGCGCTCGATCTGGCTAACCGTTTCTCCTCATTGATGCAAGGGGAGGAAGTCGATTTCGATGATTATGAAGATCTCGAAGCCCTATCCGGTGTGAACAAGTTCCCTGCACGCATCAAATGTGCCACTCTGGCCTGGAATGCATTACGCAAAGGAATTGACGAAGAGGACAATGTACAATAACGATAGGGAGGTCGAGCAAGATGGCTAAAAAAGCACCAGAAATGGAAGAGTATAAATATGGTTTTCGCGATGAGCATAAATCCATCTTTCAAACCGGCAAAGGTCTGACAGCGGAAGTTGTAACGGAAATTTCTAAAATCAAAAACGAACCGGAGTGGATGCTGGAATTCCGTTTGAAATCCTTGAAACAGTTCGAGAAGATGGCTATGCCTAAATGGGGCGGCGATCTGGATGGACTGGATTTCAATGATATTCAATACTATGTTCGTCCTTCGGAAAAGCAAGGAAAAACATGGGAAGAAGTTCCTTCCGAAATCAAAGAAACATTTGATAAACTGGGTATTCCAGAAGCGGAGCAAAAGTTCCTTGCTGGAGTATCGGCTCAGTATGAGTCCGAGGTTGTATACCACAATATGCAGAAGGAACTGGAAGACCAAGGCGTAATCTTCATGGATACCGATACGGCTCTGAGAGAGCACCCGGAAATTCTGCGTGAATATTTTGCTACTGTTATTCCGCCAGCAGATAACAAATTTGCTGCGCTGAACAGTGCGGTATGGTCCGGAGGAAGCTTCATCTACGTTCCAAAAGGCGTAAAATGTGAAGTGCCTCTGCAAGCATATTTCCGGATTAACTCCGAAAATATGGGCCAATTCGAGCGTACATTGATCATTGCAGACGAAGACAGCTTCGTTCACTACGTAGAGGGTTGTACTGCTCCAATTTACAGCACAAATTCCCTGCACAGTGCGGTAGTTGAGATCATCTGTAAGAAAAATGCCCGCGTTCGTTACACAACGATCCAAAACTGGGCACCAAACATCTACAACCTCGTTACCAAACGTGCGGTTGCTGAAGAGAACGCAACGATGGAATGGGTCGATGGTAACATCGGTTCCAAACTGACGATGAAATATCCTGCAGTTGTACTGAAAGGCCGTGGAGCTAAAGGTTCCGTTCTGTCCATCGCTGTTGCAGGCAAAAACCAGCACCAGGATGCAGGCGCGAAAATGATTCACTTGGCTCCGGATACAACTTCAACGATTGTATCCAAATCGATTAGTAAACATGGTGGTAAAGTAACGTACCGTGGTCTGGCTTCCTTTGGACGCCAAGCTGAGGGCGCGAAATCCAACATCAAATGTGATACCCTCATTCTCGATAATGAGTCCACATCGGATACAATTCCTTACAACGAAATCATGAATGATAACATCATGCTGGAGCATGAAGCAACGGTTTCCAAAGTGTCCGAAGATCAACTCTTCTACCTGATGAGCCGTGGTCTGACTGAAGCTGAAGCTACACAGATGATCATCATGGGCTTCATTGAGCCGTTCACGAAAGAATTGCCAATGGAGTACGCGGTTGAGATGAATCGTCTCATCAAATTTGAGATGGAAGGTTCCATCGGTTAAGACATATGTACTGAAAAAAGACGAACCGTCATGGTTCGTCTTTTTTCTTATGCCATAAAGAGAGTAATCTTTTTGATTGAACATGTAAAAATAAGACTAATAGCACAGGCCAAATCATAGAGTTAAGCATTTAATGGTAGAAAAAGGATGTGAGTCTATGAATGCAAACCCTTTCGAAGGGTATCGGATTACTAGTTCATTCGGCTATCGAATTCATCCTATACATGGAGGCCAGACCTTTCATCGAGGGGTAGACTTGGTCACCGAGCCTTGGAATGGGCCTGTATCTGCTTTTCTTGAAGGAACGGTACGTTTTGCAACGGAAGGACGCACAGGCTCCGGTTTTGGCGGTTACGGGCTTACTGTGGCGCTGGAGGATCATCGTGGATACTTGCATTGTTACGGCCATCTCTCTCGAATTGCCGTTAAGGTTGGTCAGCGAGTGAGGAAAGGACAACTAATCGGTTACCAAGGCAGTACTGGACAGAGCACGGGGCCCCATGTGCATTATGAGATTCGAAAAACAAGCTCGCCCTCGTACGGGTATACTGCAAGTGAAGATGGTGTTGTGGAACCAACGGCGTATTTGTTAAACGAATACGGAACGATCTCTCAGGAGGAGGGTCCGCCAATGACAAGTCAGGAAAAGCAGTTGTTCACGCTTATGCAGAAGCAATTAGAGCTTCAAGGAAGCTGGATTCAAGAACAAAAGCGATTATCCAACATGAGTTGCCCTGACTGGGCGCAGGAGGCACTGGCTTATTATCGTCCCTATATTCAGGATGACACAGGAAGTTATGACTTTTGGAGAATACTTGTGATCATGTATCGGAAGGAAACGGGAACACTGGTGCCAAAAGAGGATTGAAACTTGAAGAGCAAGGTTGGTATTAGAGCGAAGGCCATTATAGGAGCGAAGGCCAGTATAAGTGCATACCACTCATATCTTATGGGCTATGAACCAAATTGCGAAGAATGCCGTTTCGCCCAGTTCCTCTGGCAGGGAAGCGTCATATGTTAGGGTATACCTGATAAAGAGGAGGCAATCACATGAGCGAAGTAGGTTACGGCTGTAAAGGCAACGTTGGTGGTGTAGGCGGTGTAGGTGGATACAATCCATGTACTTCGGTTGGCGCGATCTTGGTACTGTTCATCCTGTTGGTTATCATCACAAAAGCATTCTGTGTGTAACTCCATCGACCGAATATAAGCAAGAGGGATCAAAGGAAGCTCATTCGAGCTTCCTTTGATCCCTCTTTTCTCTTCACGCGTATTTATTGGACGTAAATCTCAACAATGGCAATATCTCTTTCTTTCGCTAAATCGATAAAGGCCGTAGAGGTCTGAACGAGTGGGCGGAAGTAGTCAGCTGGATTGTTCATTACAATGACACCAGTTTGTCCTGTTGTGAGCAGTACTTTTTTACCAATAAAATTCGGAAGCATATGTTTGATCAGCTCTTGGGTGGCTTCGCCATTCAACTGACCAAAACTGAGGCTGTATAGCTCGCATAGAACAGAAATTAGCTCCTGTTTGGTCTGATACACCCGATTCGTTGTCATAGCGCTGTAAACGTCGGCTACAGCAGTTATACGAGCATAAGGATGAATCTCATCTCCTCGCAAACCATGCGGATAACCACTGCCATCCTCACGCTCATGATGTTGAAGAGCAACCATGGCGATGATTTCGTCCTCTGTTGAAGCTTTGATAATATCGTAACCATAAAAGGTATGTTTTTTCATTTCTGCGAATTCTTCTGTCGTTAGTTTGCCTGGTTTATGTAAAATTTCAGAAGGAATTTTGGACTTGCCAATATCATGAAGATATCCTGCCTTGGCTACCGTAATACATTCATCCGGGCTATAACCCATCCACCCAGCGATATAAAAAGCGAGCATGCCAACCTGTAAGGAATGATTGTAGGTGTAGTCAATGTCTCCATCCAGCATAAGTAACAGGGAGACAACATCCTTTTGTTTTTCAAGCTGTCCCGTTAAGGTGCCTAATATTTCGTCAACCTGTGATTCATCAATAAAGCCTTTTTCTATGGCTTGTTCGAACAGAGATTCTGTGCCTTTGATCGTGTCGTTAAACAGATTGGTTAACAGACGGGTCTGATCGGAAGGCAAGTTTTGTTCATTAGAGTGAAGGTCGGATGATTGTTCTACATCTGCGAAATCAATTCCATGCTGCAGCAGCTTAGATATATCATCTTCGCTGAGAACGGAACCTTTCATCAGCATGTGGAGACCTGAAGTATTGTAGATATCATTTTTTAGCAGGTCGCCGGGTTTAAGATCTGTAACATGCACTCTCACGTATAAACCACCTTTTCCTCGACTAATATCGACACATATCATTATAATAACAAGAAAAAAATGGGTTGACAACGACTTATTTACTGTTTATGCGCCTCTGTAAACAGCGAATAGACTCATTTTTTCTCGTCCATGGGGTTCCAGGGTCCTAGTTGATGGCCTTTCCATTCTGATCCGTCTTCCCAAATTTCTTTTTTCCAGATTGGTACGGTTTGCTTCAGTCTTTCAATAGCGTAACGGCTTGCATCATAACAATCGCTGCGATGAGGCGAGGATACCGCGATAACGACACTGATTTCGGCAACGTCAACTTTGCCGATTCGATGACTTATCGCACAAAGTACACCTGGCCAGCGTTCTGCTATCTCCTTGCCGATCGCAGCCATATGGGACAGCGCCATGGGGACGTATGCCTCGTATTCCAGATGAACCGTACGCTGTTCACCAGTCATTTCCCGTGTCGTGCCTACAAAAGTTAACGCAGCGCCATGATTAGCCGTAATGACCATGTCGGTCGTTGCCTCCACGGACAAGGGCGCATTGGTAATCAGAAACAGGCCGTCTTCAGTGCGATGCTCTTGTGTATAAGGGTGATCCTCGTCTTGGTTCGTCGAACCGTCACCTCCAGATACAGGAGGAATCAAAGCCAATTCATCATCCGTCTTAAGTAATGTATCGGCAGGAGCGTATCTCTGGTTAACTGCTAAAAATGATGAACGAATCTGTGTCGCAGCCTCAGGATAAGCCTGGCTCAATTGTTCCTTAAGCATAGCAGCTGTAAGCGTATCACCATCATACTCAAATTCAAGTTGGGATGTATTTAAACGTTCTGCAATACCTGCAAATAGTTGAATTGTCAATTTCATGGAATGAATCTCTCCTTTTTGATCTCTAAACCCTATAAATATATCATAACGACGTAGAAAATGTTATGCTTATCCATTAGAAGAATGTACGTTTAATGAACGGCAGGGGAGGCAGTGTAATGCGCAGCAGCGAGAAGCAAACATTAACCATTCTGCACACCAATGATATACACAGTCATTTCGGCTCTATGAGTGCGATCGCTGCTATGATCAATGAAGAACGTGCCCAAGGTGGACATCTGCTTGTCCTCGATATTGGAGACCATATGGATCGAATGGCTGTTGAAACGGAAGGCACACTCGGAATGGCCAACGTAGATGTGCTCAATCTGACAGGTTATGATGCCATTACGATTGGAAATAATGAGGGACTAACCTTTACGCCAGACCAACTCGCTCAGTCCTATACGGGACTCCTATGTCCGATTGTGTGCGGCAATGTGGTAGAACAGGATACAGGGCGTCCTCCAGCCTGGATGAAACCTTGGATTATTGTCGAAAAAGGACCATTTCGCATTGGTCTGCTAGGAGCAACAGCCCCGTTTAACACCTTCTATGAACTGTTAGGCTGGCAAGTGACGGACCCTGTAGAAACTTTAAGAGATCAGGTTGAGGTACTGCGTGAGCAAGTGGACGTGATCGTTGTTTTATCTCATCTGGGTCTTTCAACGGACAAAAGACTGGCGGAACAGGTTGAGGGCATTGATGTTGTCCTGGGCGGACACACCCATCATGTGCTGGAGGAACCCTTGCTGATTGGCAATACCGTGCTGGGAGCGGCAGGTAAATTCGGACAATGGCTCGGTAGAGTTGTGCTGGAAAGAGCAGGCCAAGCAGAGCCTGTGCAACTGGTGAGCAGCGGTTGTGTGCCAGTACACAGTAACATGCTGGAAGAGCAGGTGTCTCTGGCAATTGCTACGAACCGTAAGGAAGCTGAACGATTGCTGGATCAGACGGCCGTGATCACGGATCGAACCTTGCCCGTTTATTACGAGCGGGAATCTCCTTTTGCTATCTTGCTTGCACAAGCTGTACGGCACTTTACAAAAGCGGAAATATCGCTTGTGAATGCGGGCCAGTTACTCGGAAACCTGCCACAAGGCGACATTACGAAAGGAATGTTACATTCCCTATGTCCATCTCCAATAAATGCTTGTACAATATGTTTGAATGGTGATCAGATTCGTGAAGCGCTTGAACAGTCACTGTTGGAGGAATTCTTCTCTAAACCCATCGTGGGATTTGGCTTTCGGGGACGTATTCTCGGGACGTTATGTGTAGATGGAATAGAGGTTCTTTACGACCCTAGTGCGCCAGCGTATGATAAGATCCAATCCATTTATGTGAACGGTATGCCTATGGATGGGAAGCGTGAATATGTGGTTGGAACGCTTGATATGTTTACGTTTAATGTGGGATATCCTTCTTTGGCTCAAGGAAGCAATATACAATATCACCTTCCGGAATTTATACGGGATTTGCTGGAAGAAGAATTAAAACGACCAGGGGCGCTGGAGGAGAGCCTGCGTAACCGCTGGTTATCAAGCTAAAAGCCAGAAGCTAGAACGAGACTGCCTTCTGCTGATGCGGCGGCTAGTGTTCATTACATCTATGGAGCGGGAGAGGATAGGCTGTGCGTTTAGTACATATAAACTTATTGCAGCCTGGCATGAAGCTGGGGAAACGAATTTTTAGTGAGGAAGGTCTGGTTTTACTCAGTGAGGATGTAGAACTGACGAGTCGTTTAATCGGACGGTTGAAAGATCTTGGGATTGGATATGTATATATTCAGGATGCTGCGACAGAAGACATTATCGTGCCGGATATGTTACAGGAAGAGACCAAGCGAAGAGCACTTGTGGAGATCAAACAGCAATTTCAACATATGTCCGGCTTCAAAAGTAAAAACCAGATCACACATTTTGGTAAAGCGCTTAGTGGTGTAATGAACAGCATTCTTGAGGACATTGGTGGTCAAAAGGAAGCGATGATCATGTTAATGGACATGAACTCCAGCGATTTTGACCTGTATACTCATTCACTGAATGTTTGTGTGTATACTCTTGTTCTCGGTGTGGCATCAGGTTATACACGTCAGCAACTTATGGAGATTGGTCTAGGTGCTCTGCTCCATGATATTGGGAAAACGCAGATTCCCTCCGACATTTTACATAAACCTTCACGTCTGAGTGATGAGGAATACAAGATTATTCAACAGCATACCACGTATGGACACCGCATTCTCAAGGATGAACCCGGCATCCCTCTGCTCGCAGCACACTGTGCACTTCAGCATCATGAGCGAATTGATGGCAGTGGCTACCCTTTTGGTTTGAAAGGCAATGAAATCCATGAATATGCGAAGTGGATTGCTCTTGCCGATTCGTATGATGCCATGACGACCAATCGGGTCTATCGTCAAGCTTTATTGCCGCATCAAGCCGTAGAGGTACTGTATACAGGTTCTGGAACGCTTTATGAACAGTGGATGCTTGAAAAGTTTAGGGATTGTGTAGCGATCTATCCCGTAGGTATATCCGTAAAACTGAGCACTGGAGAAGTTGGCGTTGTCGCTGCCATTCAACCCCGCGTGCCACAACGGCCATTGATTCGTGTAATCAAGGATGCAGAAGGACAGGTCCTTACTGCCCCCTACGAAATAAATCTTGCTACGAAGCTATCAGTCATGATTACAGGGGTGGAGGGTGCGGAAGATTCTGCTACACTTATGAAGCATGAACAGCTGAATAGTTAAGCTAACGAAGTATAGAGCAGGCGCTCAGGTGGTCATATCGGGAACGTGAAGCTAGGCTAATTTCCGATGATTCATGAGCGTTTTTTGTCATGTAATGGTCAGGGTTTGGCTGTGCAGGAAGATTCATAATTGTGCTATGATAAAAGATAACTCCCAAAAAAGTAATCTCGGATATGATGTAAATAAAACTTTTTAGGTTAATAAAAGGAATAAGGTGAAGAACAATGACCATGCTAAACTCAGGATCGGTACAACCGATGCCATTATCGCCAACGAATGATCCGTGGGATCCGATTGGCTCTCTGCGTGCATATGGCCGGCATGTGCTGACCAGTGTAGAAATGACAGTGACACATCTGTGCAATATGCGATGTGAGCATTGTGCCGTGGGGGATATGCTTACGATGCAAGAGGCACCAGCACTGCCACTCTCACTAATGTTGAAACGACTTGATGAGGTGGAGCATCTGCAGACGATCAGTCTGACAGGTGGTGAACCCAGCTTTAGCCAAAAGACGGTGGATGAGATGATCATTCCTCTGCTTAAATATGCGAAGGAACGCGGAATTCGCTCCCAGATCAATTCTAATCTGACACTGGATATCAGCCGTTATGAAAAACTTCTCCCGTATCTGGATGTGATGCACATCTCCTTCAATTATTTGAATGCAGATGATTTCCATCAGGTGGGATTTGCCAACAGCGGTAGACCGGTAAAACGTGAAGTCGCCGTGAAAATGTATGAAAAGATGATGGAAAACTCCCGCAAGCTAAGTGAGGCCGGAATGTTTATTTCTGCTGAATCGATGATTAATTATCGTACGCATGATAAGCTGGACGGCATTCACCAATTGGTTCGGGAAATGGGTTGTGTACGGCACGAAGTACATCCGATGTACAACTCTAACTTTGCATCCTCTCTACCAGTATTATCACTGGATCACATGAGGAATGCCATTCATCGCTTGCTTGATGTCCGTGACAAAGACATGTGGATGCTTTTCGGAACACTACCGTTCTTTGCATGCAGTGCAGCTGAGCAGGATCGTGAACTTATTAATCGCTTGTACAGCGAACCGAATGTAACGGTTCGTAATGATCCGGACGGACGCAACCGTGTTAACGTCAACATGTTTACTGGCAACGTGTACGTGACTGATTTTGCCGATATCCCTGCATTCGGCAATATCCATGATCGGAAACTGGATGATGTATTCCATGAATGGTCTGCTGAGCATCCGCTCAATCAGACCGTAAATTGCCATTGTGATGCTGCATCGTGTTGCGGGCCAAATCTTCTTGTGGCCGATATGTATTATAAAGGCGTGGACTTCAAATCTAGAAAAGCTATTTTACGTTAATATTCCAGGTGCATTCCTGAAATAGACAGAGAAGGGGAGTTACATCTTGGGCATTCATACCGAATTTCATCTTGGACAGCTAGTATTTAATCTGGTCTGTGTCTTTTTGCTCGTATTTTTGAATGGTGTATTTGTCGCAGCAGAGTTCTCTCTCGTCAAAGTAAGACAGACACGCCTGACACAATTGCAGAGTGAGGGAAACCGTCTGGCTGGTTACGCCCTGAAGGTGAACGGTAAACTGGATGCCTATCTGTCGGCTACGCAGTTCGGGATTACACTGACATCTCTCGGACTGGGATGGTTGGGGGAACCTGCGATCTCCAAACTGCTTGTGGAACCGCTGATGTTTAAGCTTGGCGTTTCCGATACAGGTCTGATTACAACGGTATCTGTTATTATCGGATTCTGTATCATTACGTTTCTGCACATTGTACTTGGTGAGCTGGCCCCAAAATCGCTGGCGATTCAAAAAACAGATGGAGTGGCGTTGCTTTTATCGGCACCGTTACTATTATTTTATAAAATTTTCTTTCCGTTCATCTGGGTTCTTAACGCATCAGCGAATGCATTATTACGTTTGGCTGGTATTGAACCCGCGAGTGAAAGTGAGGCCCATTCCGAAGATGAGCTTCGTATCCTGATGAAACAGAGTGCCAAAAGCGGGGTCATCGACAAGGATGAGATCAAGCTGATGGATAATATCTTTGATTTCTCCGATATGTTGGCGAGGGAGGTCATGCTGCCTCGCACAGATATGGATTGTTTGTATACCCACCTGCCACTAGAGGAAAATCTAAAGATCATCAATGCAACGAAGCACTCCCGCTATCCGGTTGCCGTAGAAGATAAGGACGAGATTATCGGATTTATTCATATTACGGACTTGCTTCTGGCAGAACCGGAGCAACAACAGGATCTGGCTTCAATGGTGCGTCCGATTCTGAACGTTCCCGAGTCGATGGAGATTAGCCATGTGTTACGTTTAATGCAGAAAAAGCATTCCCAGATGACGCTCGTTGTCGATGAATATGGAGGGACTGCAGGCTTGCTGACAGCTGAAGAAATTTTGGAAGAGATCGTTGGAGATCTGTATGATGAGTTCGAGGATGAGCGGCCACACATGGAACGAATCGGTGAGGCTTTCTCGATTGACGGACGTTCGTTGATTGAGGAAGTTCATGAATGGACCGGAGCAATCATTGAGGATGAAGAGGTAGATACCATTGGCGGTTGGCTCTTCAAAGAATTGGAAGGCAGTCCGGCTAAGGGGAGAACACGTGAACTGAACGGCTATGTTTTTGAAGTCGAAGAGTCTACACGTCTACGAATTAACCGGGTCAAAGTGTACAAGCAAGTAAAAGAACAAGATGAAATCTCGGAAGATGAGCAGTGATCTTCTATTGTCTACGGATGATAATCGATGTGAACAATAGCGGATAAACAAGATTTTTAAGTAAGACCTTTGAGCTGGTGTTATGACATCTTTCAAAGGTCTTTTTTTGCATGTCGGGAATAAGTGAGCTTGCTCTGCAATGGCAAAATCCTTCTTATAGTTTCTGTAAAAAGGGATTATCTTGATCATCTCGACATATGGTTATAAGGACAGGAAATGATGGGAATGTACTGTATGCCTTGTGAAGTAATGCCCAGAATGCAGAATAGTTGTGATTGCATGATAAAGGAGGCGTTTCGATTGAAAGATCCTCTGAAAGATCCTCAGGTTCGGGCTTATGTTCCTTTTGTGGGTCCATTTGATCCGTGTAAACCTCTAGGTATTCGTACGTATCTGGTTCCACCGCAATTATTTATTCCTTTTCAGCCGATGGGCTGGCCGCAATACAGTCCGGCTGAAGCTTTAAGGCTCGGCACATTGTGGCCGGCGCTGTACAGTCCGTACACCTCGAAAAAAACGAAGGAAAGGGCGGTGGTGAACGATGGAGAAGGAACAGCCGAAAGCCTGTGACGCCAAATATTACGAACTGCTCGAGGAACTACAGGCGCTGGATTTTGTTCTGGTTGAGCTGAATTTGTATTTGGATACACATCCGGGAGATTTTCAAAGCATCGAACAGTATAACAAGTTCAGCCAGGAACGGATGCGCGTTGCACATGAATTTCAGCAGTTATACGGTCCGCTGACGAATTTTGGTCATGCCTTTTCCAAATATCCGTGGGAGTGGTCCCAGACACCTTGGCCTTGGCAAGTATAAAATCGAAGGAGGCGTCCTGTGCATGTGGGTATATGAAAAAAAATTGCAATATCCAGTTCGGGTGAGTAAATGTGATCCGCATATGGCGAAGCTGTTGATGGAACAATATGGCGGTGCAGACGGAGAACTGGCGGCAGCCCTGCGATACCTGAATCAACGTTATACGATTCCTGACAAAATTATCGGTCTACTGAACGACATTGCGACGGAGGAATTTTCTCACTTGGAGATGATTGCAACGATGATTTACAAACTCACCAAGGATGCCACGATTGAGCAATTGGAGCTGGCCGGGTTGGATGCCCATTATGCGGCACATGACAGAGCACTCTTTTACAATAACGCTGCTGGAGTACCCTTTACCGCCACCTATATTCAAGCGAAGGGTGATCCGATCGCGGATTTGTACGAAGATATCGCAGCCGAAGAGAAAGCTCGGGCTACATATCAATGGTTAATTGATTTAACGGATGACGTGGATTTGCAGGACAGTCTGAAATTTTTGCGAGAACGCGAGATTGTGCACTCACTGCGGTTCCGGGAGGCCGTTGAAATTCTGAAGGATGATCGGGAAACGAAGAAAATATTTTGACGATGAGCCAATCAGCAACATATTTAGCGTAAGGGATAAAGGGCAGTCCAGGTGGGCTGCTTTTTATATTTAGGTACAATGATATAAGTTGAACTGTTCTTTTACACGTTAACGGAGTGGACTGTGTAAAATTTTTAGTTGAACTTATATAGATTGAAAAAATAAGATCAAAAAAAGGACGATGAATGAAGAGTTGTTCCTCAAGGTCGTCCTGCAGATTGAACATATAAGTTTGTAGAAGTGCTTTTGCCCTTAGTATTCCACGACCATGGCAACATTTTGCCACCCGGCTCCAACGGTCCAGAACAACACTTTGTCACCGCGCTGCAGCTCTCCGGAGCTAATGGCTCGATGCATGGCTATAAACGGGCTGCTTGTCGAGGTGTAACCAAATTCGTCGCCAATATATACAGCAATGTCATCAGCAATGCCGATGTTTTCGGACACTGCACGAATGTTAGCAATGGACAGCTGAGAGAAACAGGCGGCTTTAATCTCATCCGGCTTGATTTCATTCCGTGTCAGCAACGTACGAATGGACTCTGAAGCTGCATCGACACAGATTGAATCGTCAAACGGTGTGAATTTCACATGAAAAGCTCCTGCATCAACACCCATGCTTCCGAGCTTCGCGAGTCCTTCGGCTGGAAAGAGTGAATTTTGATATACACAGGTATCCGTCTGGTAGATTGAATCGATAAACCCAACGGCATGTTCATCCCGTTCTACAATTACAGCTGCGGCCGCATCTCCGAAATTCGCAAAATAAACCGGATCATCCGGACTGGCATGAGGAGCAACATAGTCTGAGCCGATGATCAGCGCACGCTTGATTCTTGGATTACCAAGCATCTGCCGACTGACCTGTTCAAAAGCTGCGGTCATGCCTGCACAGTTGGCATTGCTATCAATACAGATGGTGTGGGCTGCTCCGCTGATCAGATGATGAATCATTAAGGAATTCGTAGGAAAAATATATTCCGGTGTTTGGCTTGCATACGCAATCAAGTCGATATCTTGTCCGTTTAATCCGGTTTTAGCGAGTAGCTTTCGGGTGGCCTCGAAGGCCATGGTCAGTGAGTTTTCGTCCTCCTGATCAATTTTGTAACGTGACTCACGCCCGAGTGCTTTTAACAAACCACGAATATCGACCCCTCTGGCATCAAAATGTTCAATATAAAAATCATTGTGCACCTTGGTTTCGGGGTGATATATATCGATATCTACAATACGAATTCCAGCCATCGTCATCCTCCTCTTAAGTGGAAAGGCAGAGCTGTCATTAAAGCATCATACAAATCAGAGAGCTACGCCGAAATAATTTCGAGATTGTCCAGTCCTACCGTCCGACCAAGTCTGGCGAGCTGCATTTTCAGAATGGCATTGTTCTCCAAGGTTAACACCACTTTTTTGTATTCGTCCTTTTTAAACATAGCCAGGCATCCCTCCAGAAGAGGTACAATCTCGGGGGCAGTAACATTCAACTTTTTGCAGTCAATATCCAGGTTAAACTCCTTGGTGTTAATGGCGGATATCGTATCCTGATAAGCCGAGATCGAACGAAGACCATCCTCTTGAGAAAAAGAACCTTCCAATTCAATGTGCAACACCTTGTTTGAAGCATCCGTTTTTAGATTAAACTTTCCCATTGCGCGTTCTCTCTCCTTTGTAAAAAATGAGTGAAAACTATCCTCTATGGAATGAATGGAGCAGTCCAATAGCCCCTAAAGTGAGCGGTACCAGGTTGTAAGGCTGGAAGGATAATTTACCCATATTATAAAGGTAATAATGTAAAAAGATCAATAAAAAGGTCGAATAATGTATAAAAATGTAGAACGTTGAATTACTGGATTTCCTCAAGCGTGGCAAGCAATACATTAAATGCACTGATAATACGTGGAGCACCGACACACGGTGCCAGATGAAGCAATACTCCCTTAAGTTCATCAACGGTAATACCCACACTTAAGGCCATGGCATAATGCACACCAAGTTGTTCGAATTGTCCCTGTGTAATTAATGACGAAATAATGGCGATTTCTTTCCACTGATCTGTAATGGTTGTCCGCTGAAAAATATCACCATATGCCGTTCCCATTATAAATTCGGACAGTTCGGGAAAATGCTCCTTAATCGGAGCAAGTGCCTTCGCACCATATTCCCCGGAAAGCTTGGCAAAACGATCTAACCCTTGGGTCACTTGGTCACTCATGACTCGTACCTCCTAATCTAGATTGACAACCCGATGAGCCGTTGGCGGGATCTCGTCCCGGTCGGTCAACAGCTCGATGACAGCAACTTGATTTAATTCCAAAGCGGCTTCCAGTGCGGTTGAGAACTGCGGTAACGTTTCTGCACGGAAAGCCTTAGCTCCAAGAGACTCGGCAAACTTGACTGCATCCATGGGAACCTCGAAAAGTGTGCCATCGATGCGTCCCGTCGTTTTTTCCATGCCTTTCAAGGCCATATCCAGCTGTTTGTTGTTGACAACGATAAAAATAACAGGAAGATCCTTGCATACGGCTGTATTGATTTCTGTGCCCAGCATCATAAAACATCCATCTCCGGTGATACATACAACCGTTTCTTCAGGTGAAGCCGCTTTGGCACCAATAGCCATGCCGATGGCATTCCCCATGCAGGCAAAGTAGGCATCAAATATGAAACTGCCGGGTTTCTTCACTTTGTAACGCTGGACGGCATGAAAGCCGTGGCTTCCATCATCAACAAACAGTTTGTGGTCATAGGGAAGCAGTTCGCTCATTTGATCGAGTACGGCAGCAAGTGACAGATGCGGCAGATCTGGTAATGGAGTTTGATATTCAAAGGACTCGAAGGCACCTGTAGAAGCAGATGTAAGAGAAGATGGCAAGGTGCTGAGCAGATATTGCAGATTGTCTTTGATATCCCCTGTGATATGTAAGGTCTGAGATTGTAGAATTTTACCTACGAAAGTTGGATCGGTATCGATTTGAATCAGCTGTGCCGGATGATTATGCGGCTTGAGATTACAGAGCGTCATATCACTCAGTCTGGAGCCGAGGACAATATACAGATCACTTTGATTCAACATCTCGTCGCCGTGTGGGAATCCGCCAACACCACAGGGACCATGATATAAGGGGTGATCCCATGTTATGGCTCCTTTACCGCCGGGAGTTGTCACGACTGGAATATTAAATGTTTCGGCTAATTGCCTTAGTTCCTCATGCGCCCCGGCACGAGTTACACCTTTACCTGCAATGATTAATGGGCGTTCTGCTTGATGCAGTAAAGGCAGGATTCGATTCAAACTTGAGATGCTGAGCAACGGCTCAGGTTCTGGAATAACAATACGACATATTGGAAGTTGCTCCGTTTGCACGTCAAAAGGCAGGCAGAGATGGACAGGACCTTTGTTTGGGCCAAGTGCAATAGAAAGGGCATGATTCAAGATGGTTCCGAAGTGATCTCCACGTTCGACCAGTTTGCTGAATAGTGTGGCAGGTTTGAACATTTCGGCCAGATCAGCCAAATACGAAGAGGAGTCCTGACACTGGGGGATGCCCAGTTCCTGAATAGATTGATGGCCGGTAAGAAATAAAACGGGAAGATTATTCGCTTTGGCATGGGCCGCTGCGGTGAGCAGATTAGTTCCTCCAGGGCCAGAGGTGGCGAAGGCTACGCCCAAACGGCCTGTCTGCAATGCATAACCCGATGCGGCAAAGCCTGAACTGGCTTCGTGACGACCAGGTATAAACTCCAAACCGTAATCTACCATTTTCAGAAGAGCGGGACAGATTGATTTTCCGATAATACCAAATACATGAGTGACACCCAGATTGCGTAGCGTTTCTGCTAAGTAGTCCGCAACAGTTCTCACGCGTGGACACCTCGTTTCAAAGTAGTAGGTTTTAAGAACCAGGCGGCTTATCCAATTGTGCATGTTGGTATTTGTCTAAGGTTGTAAGAAGAAGAATTACTTGGTACTAGAAATGGTATCTTTTTTTGTGGTTTTTTGTCAATCCTTTTCCTGATTCCAATGACCCGAGGCTATTTACCTATACATATTGACGCGATGAAGCGATATCGGGATAACGCAATGCATGATCAACGGTTCTAATCCACGATTTCTGCTATACTGAAATTGAATTGGAGGGAATGCAATGACATCATTGAAAATGGCTGTAATCGGCCTGGGTAAGATGGGTTTACATATGATTCATCAAGCGGAAAATACTCAAATGGATATCTCCGTTGAGATTACTGCGGTCTGTGATGCGAATGAGCAAAGCTTACAGAAATTTGCAGCAACCCGTCCATCGGTGAAAACATATCGTGATTATAAACAGCTACTGGATGAACAGCAGATTGACCTCGTCTACATTGCTGTACCGCCGAAATATCATTATCCGGTGGTTATGGACGCTCTGGACCGTCGAATTCATGTGTTCTGTGAAAAGCCGCTCGCTAACAGTTTAGAAGAAGCGCGCAAAATGGTCGAAGCTGCTGAGCAAGCTGGTGTGGTTCACGCCGTTCATTTTTCGATGCCGCATGAGTCAGCTGTGTTGAAGTTGCAAGAGATGGTTAAACAACAGGCAGTGGGTGACATTCGCAAAATTGACCTGATTCTGCAGTTCCCGCAGTGGCCGCGCTCATGGCAGCAGAATGAATGGATCACAAGCCGGGATCAGGGAGGTTTTATCCTCGAAGTTGGCATTCACTGGATTCATATGATCCAGAATGTATTCGGGCGTCTACGTGTACTGAATGCTCAAGTAACTTATCCTGCCGATCAACCTGATGCTTGTGAACAGGAAGTGCAGGCTGTACTTGAAGTACAGGACGGAACTCGGGTTCATCTGCAGGGGATTTCTCATTTTGCTGGCGAGGAGCGTGTGTCCATGGTTGTATATGGCACCGAGGGCACCATTGCGCTGGAAAATTGGGAGGAATTGATGAGTGGCAAGATCGGACAGCCGTTGTCCCCCGTGGAAGTGCTGGAATCTTCCAGCGAACTGCCTGTGTTGAAACATGTCATTGCCCGTATTCAGGAGAAACCGGGCAGGATTTATACGTTCCACGATGGGTACGAGGCGCAACAGGTGCTTGAAGCGCTTCGGAACAGTAATTCATCTACAAATTAACCAATTTCAATCCGAAAGGAATTTTGCATATGACCAATATATCGGGTTTGCGTAAACCGGAAGCGATGATTTTTGATATGGATGGCACGTTGTTTCAGACAGAGACCTTGCTTTTGCCTGCATATCATCAGTTATTTGATACGTTGCGTGCAGAGGGGCATTTTGAAGGAGAAACCCCGCCGGAAGAGCGGATGCTCGGAAGTCTGGGCATGTTGCTTGAAGATATCTGGAAAGTTGTTATGCCTGAAGCATCCGAAGCAGCTCATCGTCGTGCCGATGAATTATTGCTGCAACTTGAGATCGAAGGACTCGATGGAGGCGACTCCAAACTGTATCCCGGTGTGAAAGAAACGCTGGAGGCACTGAAAGCTCAGGGAGTTCGTCTGTTTGTTGCCAGTAACGGTCTCGAGGATTATGTGAAAGGCGTTGCGTTCGCACACGAGATCATGCCGCTATTTGAAGGGGTATATAGTGCAGGTCAGTACAAGACACCTTCCAAAATTAACTTGGTACAGATTTTGCTGCAGAAACACCGGATTCAGGATGCCTGGATGGTAGGTGATCGTTCTTCGGACGTCGAAGCGGGCAAAATGAATAACCAGACCGTTATCGGCTGTGCTTATGCCGGATTCGGCAGGGATGAAGAACTTGCCGGTTCCGATGCACTGATCTCGGATTTCACTGATTTGCTCCGTCTATATGAAGAAGCAGAATAAGTGTTTTAACACTGCATGATCACGGCAACACCTCTGACAAACTCAAAGCTACCTGGCCTCGGTAGGGTATGTCTGGTTATCAATAAACAGCACATGAGCAACAGCTTTATCAACGATTTACAGCTTTTTATCACATACCTGTATGGGCCTTTTTGCGCCTATGCAGGTTTTTTGCGTTTTCGCACGCAGTCACATTCTCCCCTGTAGAAAGTTGATTTCCCTATCCCGCATATGATGTAAATCCCTCTATACTTTCATTCAAAAGCTATAGGGGGTCTGATTCTGATGAAACCATCCAAACTGAACGCCTACATCTTCATCATCCCAAGTCTCTTTCTCACACTGGTATTCGGAATCTATCCGTTGTTATGGGCTCTGCGCTACATGTTCTATGATTATCAGGGCATCGGGAAGCCGATCTTCATCGGACTTGAGAACTTTGCACGGATTATTCGTGATGGACAGTTCTGGGATTCGGTAAAAAATACGGGGATATATGCACTTGGTAAACTCGTCATCACCATTCCGCTATCTCTGATTCTGGCGATTATCCTGAATCGCAAGTGGCGTGGCCGCTCTTTGTTCAGAGCGGTTTTCTATCTTCCAACCATTTTTAGTGCATCTGTCATGGCGATTGTTTTTTTCATCATTTTCAATTCATATAACGGCATTCTGAATCAGCTGCTGATGAAGTATCACATCATATCCTCGCCAATTGGTTGGCTGGATGCGAATCATGCGATGCTGACAACGATCATTATTGCGATCTGGGGTGCTGTCGGAAACTATATGTTGTTGTTCATTGCGGGTCTGCAAAGCATTCCGGAGGAGCTGTATGAGGCAGCATCACTGGATGGAGCAAGCGAATTCCAAAAATTACGCAATGTAACGATTCCGCTACTCGGACCAGTAATGCAGATGATCATTATGCTTGCGATCACGACAGCACTTAAGGGGTACGAGAGCATTATGGTCTTAACCGAGGGTGGGCCCTATGGCAAAACGGAGGTTATGTATCTGTACCTGTTCAAACTGTTGTTCCCTGTTTCGGCGGACACACAATCCTTGCAACAGCTTGGTTACGGAAGTGCAGTCGGATTCACAACAGCTCTCATTGTAGGGGCAGTGACGCTCATTTACTTCCAGATTTCCAAAAAGCTTAATGATGTCTACTAATCTTGATTAGGAGGGAACGATGATGACTCAAACCGTGCTTGCACCTGCATCTTCGAATTCAAGTTCATTCCGCTGGACTCGCTGGACAAAGCGAACCATTCTCTTTATATTTTTGCTGATTATTGCGATCTTGTCCCTGTTCCCGATCATCCTCGTGTTACTAGGATCGTTCAAAACCAACCAGGAACTTACCGGAGGAGCAACAATCTGGCCGAAGATATGGCAGTTCACGAACTACAGCCAGGCTTGGAAGACGGCTAATTTTTCCGGATTTACGATTAACAGCATTTTTGTAAGTATTGCCACAACGGTAGGAACATTGCTTGTATCGTCCATGGCTGCTTATGCGGTGGATCGGGTGAATTTTAAAGGCAAAAAAGCGTATACGCTGCTCATGGCATCCACACTGTTTATTTCGATTGGTGCTGTGGTACTTAGACCACAGTTTGATCTCATGGTCAAGCTGGGTCTGAATAATTCGCTGTGGGGTGTCATCATCATATTAATCAGTGCCCATGCGGCAACCTATTTTATTCTCGTTGGGTTCTTCAAGAGTATCCCCCGTGAATTGGATGAGGCTGCGATGATTGATGGCTGTAACTTCTTTACCACCTACTGGCGGATTATTTTGCCACTCTTGCGTCCGGGTCTGGCTGTTGCGGGACTAGGTGTTTTCCAGAATTCATGGAATGAATATATTCTTCCGTTCGTATTCACGATGAGCAATCCCAAGTTGCAAACCTTGCCGGTTGGTCTGGCGAACCTTCGCTACGGCATCGGGGCTGCAGCTGAGGTGCAATTAATGATGGCTGGAGCTTGTCTGTCCATTTTGCCACTGCTGGTTGTATACATTTTTGCAAATAAATCATTCATGCAAGTTACGCTGGGGGCTGTCAAAGGTTAGGGCGGTAAAGCTGAGGAAGAGATTTCGGAGAACGGTATTCCGTGCAGATTCCGCTGTGCTATACTCTTTTTAATTACAGCGGACAGGGCCAGCCCTTGTTCAAGGAGCGACCGCCTATGAAGTCAACTTTCTACAAAATGTCTCTGAAAAAACGGATACAGCTCATCTACATTTTTCTCGTTGTTTTGTGTATCAGTGTGACGGGCATTTTCTCATATCTCTTCGCTGCCAAGAGCATAGAGCGGAACGCGCTTGAATTAAAGAAGAGCATTCTGAACAAGTCTGTACAGGTGATGGATGAGCATCTGCGTCATATCGTCGTTTCATCCTATTCGTTCATGCTGAGTGACACGTTTACACAGGTGATGAAGGACGTGCGTAATCACAATGATGGTCGTTATTATCAGAATCTCTCTCTGCTTCAGACCACATTTGCCCAGTTGAAGCTGGTAGAGCCGCTGATTGATACCGCATATTTGAAGACACCGATCGGCAATTTTTTCTCGACAAAAGACTTCCCGAATCAAAGCACTGCGTTTGACAAGGAATATGGAGAAGTTGTCAAACGGCCCGGCTGGAATACGATGTGGTTTGGTTCACATCCCAGCGAATTATTCCAATCCCGGGGTAATGTGCTGTCACTGTTGCTTAAACCGATTGTGATCGATAACCATACCTTCTCGGAGGTATACATGGTCGTTAACATGAGGGAAGCAGCCATGCGAGATATTTTAAATCAGGATCTGATGAACAGTCAGGTACAATTGTTTTTACTTCATAAAAATGGAAGTGAGGTCATTCGTCCGGGAGCAGGCACTTTTGATCTGGTAACAGAGCCTGGATTTGCACAACGATTAGATCGCGGGTCAGGTGATTTCACGTATACCAACGGACAGGGACAAGATATGTTGGTGAATTACTCGGCTCTATCAATGAATGAGGACTGGGTTATGGTCAGTGTTCAGTCCAAGGCCGATTTATTATCTCCACTGAAGAAGATTCGCTGGCTGGTCATCCTGATTATGCTGTTCTGCATCCTGCTGGCGCTCGCGTTGTCCGACCTGTTATCCTCTGCGCTGCTGAAACCGCTGAACAAATTGCGGCGGCTCATGGTCGAGGTGGAGTACAACGACTTGGACGTACGCTTTCGCAGCAAATATGACGATGAGGTTAGTGCCGTAGGGCATCGCTTCAATCGAATGTTGGATCAGATTCAGGTTTTGTTTGAAGAGGTGCGAGCCACGGAACAGGACAAGCGGCGGCTGGAAGTGAAGGCGCTTCAAGCTCAGGTTGATCCTCATTTTCTGTACAATACGTTAAATACGATGTTCTGGAAAAGCGAGAGTGGGGAGAAGAAGGATGTCAGCTCAATGATTGTCTCTCTCTCCCTACTGTTCAGACTCGGCTTGAATGATGGAAAAGACATGACCACCGTAGAGCAAGAGATCAAACACGTCGAGCAGTATATGCAGTTACAGCAGCAATGTTACGAAGACTTGTTCGAATACCGGATTGAGGCAGAGGAATCCTGCAAAGGAATCGAAATTCTAAAAATTTTGCTTCAGCCTCTGGTGGAAAATTCGATCCTGCATGGTTTTAATGATAAGGAAGATTTAGGACGCATTCTGATCCGGATTCATCGTCTTGAAGATACACTCCGTTTGGAGGTCAAGGACAATGGATGCGGCATGGATGTAGCGAAAATGAATGCGGAAGAAGCATTAGAGGGGAACCGGAAAGGATATGCTATATCCAATCTGGTTGATCGATTAAACCTACAGTATGGTGAGCAAGCTTCGCTGGTGTTCCATAGTGAAATAAACGTGGGGACTACGGTAGTCATCACCATTCCGATTAGCTAGGAGGGAGCGTACGTATGGAGCAACTGACGATGTGTGTTATGGATGATATTCAGGCTGTGGTCAAGGGCATCGTTTCCACCATTCCGTGGGTGGATCATGAGGTGCGGATTGTTGGCACAGCGAACAATGGAGAGCAAGGCTGGTCGCTTCTGACTGAACAGCAGCCGGACATTGTCATTACGGATATCAAAATGCCTCGGCTCAGCGGACTCGAACTCATGAAGCGGGCAATGGATGCTGGACTGCGCTCCAAGTTTATTTTTATTAGCGGATACTCCGATTTTCAATATGCCCAGGAAGCGATTAAGCTCGGAGCCTTCGATTATCTGCTTAAACCGTTTACGCCTGAGGAGATTTTGGGTGCGGTGCTAAAAGTGAGACAGGTAATTGAGAGTGAACAAGCGAAGTCGCAGCAACTTCAAAAGCTGAAACAGAAAGCGGTTAGCAGCAGTGAGTACGAACGTCACAGTTATCTTCTCGGTCTGCTTCGGCATGAGATTGGCGGATTTCTGAATGAAAGCCGGTGGGACGAGCTTGATATTGAGCTGGATTCCTCCAATCTCAACGTTATGGTCATTGAGGTTGATGGCTATACACGCTATGGATCGACAATGCATCTGGATGCAGAGATCGTTCCATTTGCGGTTCAGAATATCGTCAGCGAGACATTGAATCGGTATACGAGAAGTGTTGTACTGCGTGAAAATCGTTACCGCCTGGCCGCTATATTTAATACATCTGAACAGATTGATTTATCCGATCTTATGGAGCAATGCCGCCACAATGTGGAGCAATATAGCAAAAAGACGATATCCATTGGAGTCGGAACGATCGCTCGCAGACCACAAGAAATCTGGATATCTTATGCCAATGCGGACAAGGCGATATCTTATCGTTTTTACAGTGAAGGAAACTGCATCTTCCAGTATGCAGAACTGGAGAATCAGGATGTGGTTGCTCCCGTCTATCCTTTGGAAAAGGAAAAGGAGCTATTTTACGCATTGAAATGTGGCAATGAAAGTTCTTGTCACCGAATTATCGATGATATTTTGGAAGTCTGGCAGAACGCCAAAGGTTTTCCCGAACCACTGACGATGATCCGTCTGTTGTCAGGACTCGCATTTGCGATCTACCGGGCGTTCTGTGATGAGATCACAGAAGAAGAACGGCTTCGTCTGGAAGCAGACTTGACCGTGCTTGAAGCGATGCGGTCGTTGACGTTTGAGGGCTGGGGAGCCTACATCAAGCATTTCAGCAGTATGGGATGCGAGATCATGGATAAGAAAAGGCTTACGGATGTCAAACAGGCGATCAGTAAATCCCAAGAGTTTATTAGCATGAATCTGTCCGAAAATCTCACATTGCAGACTTGTGCCCAGTCGGTTCACTTAAGTCCAAGTTATTTTGCGAATGCGTTCAAGAAGGAAACGGGTATGACGCTTATTCAATATATTACGAAGTTAAGAATGGAAAAGGCGAAGGAACTGCTGGTTGCGGGGGTGCAAGTACAGGAAATATGCCAGATGCTGGGGTATGAGGACAGACCGTATTTCAGTGGCCTTTTCAAAAAGTATTGTGGCATGACCCCTACACATTTTCGGCAGATGTATGAGAATGGGTAAGACAGAGATCGTCATTTTTCCCACCTTGCATAGTCAGAATGTCCCTCACTTCGACATAAGTGGAACGTTTATCATTACGTTAACGGGGAACCAAACAGGTTGTCCAGACAAGCATAAGGGGGCATTTCAATGGTTAAAAAGTGGATGATGACTACACTAAGTGCTGTGCTTGCATTAACGGTAGCGGGTTGTTCGACAGACAGTGGAACGACAAAGGGCAGCGAGACTGCAGCTGGCGGCGGAGAACAGAGTAGTGGCAAAACGAAAGTGGTCTATTGGACTCCGGATCGACACGATGCTGATTTTATGAAATCCAAGATCGAGCAATTCAACCAGACCAACAAAGACAACATTGAAGTGGAAATGACCGTCATGGGTGATAATTATCCGCAGGCCGTTGATATCGCATTTGCGAGTAAACAAGCTCCTGATGTGTTTCAAATCGACGATTTCCAAACGTATTATCAAAAGGGGTATCTTGCTCCAATCGACGGATATATGAGTGATGCCATGAAGGCAACGTTCAAGGACAGCCTGATCGAAAATAAAAATACGATTGATGGAAAAGTATATACCCTTCCGAATACAGGCCAGATCTGGAGACTGGTGTACAATAAAGATATTTTCCAAAAAGCAGGCATTGCTTCTCCGCCTAAAACCATTGCTGAGATGGTAGCAGACGCAAAGAAAATTACCGAAACAGGTAAAAGTGAAGGCATCTATGGCTTCGCCAGCCCATTCAAAAGTGGTAGCGGTTTCTGGAGAGCGGCGAACACCATTGCCGGTGCAAGCACGAACGAAGGTATCGACGGCTTTAACTACAAGACAGGTCAGTTTGACTTCAACATGTACAAATCGATTGCCGAGGCTCTTCGTCAGATGAATCAAGATGGCAGCATGCTTCCGGGTGTGGAAAGCTTGGATATTGACCCACTGAGAGCACAATTTGCACAAGGCAAAATCGGGATGTACATCAATCACTCCGGTGAGCCAGGTGTCTACAAAGATCAATTCCCGACCAAAGAAAATTGGGGTGCTGCTCCTGTGCCAACAGATGATGGTACGATTAAAGGGGCTTCGCAAGTTATTGGTGGTTCCTATATCGGTATCAATGCAGACTCAAAGAACAAAGAAGCAGCATGGAAGTTCATGGAGTACGTATACAGCACGGATCTGCAAAGCGAGTATTATGAAAAAGGTTACGGTATCTCTCTGATTCCTGCCGTACTCAGCTCGGATAAAAAACCTAGCATTCCAGGTATCGAAGGTTTCTTACCTAAGAAGTATGACGCGATCTTCCCTGCTAATCCAAGTGTGATTACAGAGAGCTCGCTGGAAGGCATGAAATGGGCTGAAGCTTTCTCCGCTTACGTATTCACTGGTGGTGATCTGGATGGCGTGATCAAGGATCTGAACACACGGTATAATGCAGCACTTGAGAAAAGCAAAGCGGCAGGCCTGACTAAAATTGCGGCAGATCCATCGTTTGATTCATCCAAGCTTCAAGGTAAACTGTCCAAAGAAGAGTAAAATCTAAACATGGCGGCCGTCGTATTCATACTTCGGTCGCTTCACTTTACTGAAATTTTCAAAATTATCTTGCCTTGGAGAGGGGAATATCCAATGATTATTGACCAGAATTCCGTAAAACCACATATCATTAACGAAACAAGTTCGCGCAAAATTTTGGGGATGGGTGGAACACTCATGATGGTGGAAGTTACCTTTGCCAAAGGTGGGATCGGCGAAGTCCACTCCCATGATGCGCACGAGCAAGTCAGTTATATTGTAAAGGGTAGCTTTGAGGTTCAAGTAGGCGAAGAGACCAAAGTTCTCCAAGCGGGAGACAGCTTCTATGCAGGCTTGAATGTGCCACACGGGGTAAGAGCGCTGGAAGATGCGATTATACTGGATGTATTTACGCCATTCCGTCAGGATTTTCTTGAGGCAGACCAATGAGTGACTTTTACCTTTCAGCAGACGAGCTGCAGCAGGCAGCGCTATACTATCAGGAGCATTTTCCAGAGGAAGCCCGAAATTCAGTGACGATTGCCAACCGTGCTATTCTGAATGAATTTATTGTGCCATATACGAATGATCTAACCAACTGGATTCCACTGGGTACGCCGGTGGACTGGCTTCACAATCCGACCAATGATCTGGAGTTCACGTGGGGCATTAACAGGCACTGGCATATGCTTGATTTAGGCAAAGCTTATCTGATGAAAGGCAACCCGTTATATGTGACTACCTTTATCGATCACTATCGTACGTGGCGAGAACAGAATCCTGTGCCTATTCATCTGCCATATGATGAAGCTGTTTTTTTTCAGAAACCAGGTCCTTGGCGTTTGCTTGAAACAGGTCTGCGTGTGCAATCCTGGATTGCCGCGTACAAATATATGGAATCCAGTCCACAATTGGACGATGCCTTTCGGGCCGAATTTCTGCAAGGGCTGGAGGAGCATGCGGAATTCCTGACGAATTATCTCGGCAGTACGGAAATTAATCATGCCATTATGCATATGCAGGGTTTGTTTATGATTGCGGCTTTTTACAAGGAGCATCCACGCAGTCCATTCTGGCGTCAAGTGGCTACCGAACGGCTGGAGCTGTGTCTGCTGCATCAGTTGAATGAAGAGGGAATCCAGGTCGAATTGAACACCCACTATCATAACGCGAGTATTGAGATGTTTGGTACACCGTATCTGCTGGCAGGTATTTCGGGACATCCGTTCTCGGCGTGGTATGGGGAATGTTTACGGAATATGGCCGCGTTCACCGAAGCGATGATCAGACCGGATCATCAATCGACGGGCATTGGAGATTCGGACTGGCTTAGTGATGGACGACAACGGTTGACACTGTTAGGTGCAATTCTGGGAGACGAGGATCTCATGGCTCGCGGAACCGACAGTTCAGAATGCCTATGGCTGGTGGGTGTGGCAAAATACGAGCAGTGTGTCAGGCTGCAGGCTGGAGCATCCCGATCATTGACAAGCCGTACATTTCCCCAAACCGGATATTATGTGATGCGGGATGAGAAGCAATATTTGTTCTTTGATGCAGCTCCGATGGGTGGTGCTCACGGTCATGCGGATGCTTTGAACATCGAATGGATGTGGAATAACCGGCTGTTCTTTACGGATACGGGACGTTATACGTATGAAGAAGGGCAGTGGCGTCATTATTTCAAAAGCACGCGGGCACATAATACGATTACCATAGACGGGACAGATCAGACACCTTATGTATCCACTCAGCAATGGGGTGAGCCTGAGGCGGAAGCGACAACACATCGCTATGAGAGCCAAGCCAACTATCACTTTATGGATGCTTCACAAGATGGATATACACACCTTCCCGATCCGGTTAGCCATCGTCGGTGGGTGCTTGCAGGCAAAAGCGTACCTCTGCTTCTGGTGGTGGACTGGCTGGATGGTAAAAAAACACACACGTTGGAGCAACGGTTCCATTTGCATCCGGATGCACTGCTTGTATTGCGCAAGGAAGATCAAGCGAAACAGCGAGCAGGCATTCGATTTGACGATTCTTCCACTAAGCTGTGCATTAAATTTTTGATGGCGGGGGATGGCAGCGAAACGTTTGAGTTGACAGAACAGGTGGGCTGGGTATCTGAAATCTACGGCTCGAAATCGGAAACGGCTGTTATTCAAGGCAAAGCTGAATTTTCTGGCAAAGTGGGCGTTGTGGCCATAGGCCTACCGGCTGACGAATCAGAAGAAGCTGTGAAAGTTACAGGATGTGCACTGGAGCCGGAACAAATGAGGTTCACGCTAGATTACGAGTACCGCGGTCAGGAAGCCCGGATTGTGATCGACGAACATCAGGTGGACTGGAAGTAGTTAGAACCTGTTTGCATATGCTGAAATTTATAAAATGATAAGCTCCATGCTTACAGCTAGATAGGATGGATGGAGTGAAACCGTAAAAGGATTGCAGGCTCAGCTTATTACTGAACCTGCAATCCTTTTTACTTTGCCCAGCCTATTGTTAAGATGTATGATCAGCTAGCGGGTTACTTCACTCTCCGGCCCCGCTTCACTCTCGTTGCTTTAGAAGTAACGGGCCTGGGAGAGGGAGGTTTTTTAACCGTTTGAGTAGGGCGGTTGCGGTATACCCACAAGGCATATTCCAGCGGCTGTGTGATCGCTTTATAATAAATGCTTCGTTCACCAATTCGGGCAAAGACTTCACGGGCAGGTTTGGGGTTGACCTCAAGCAGGTAGATTTGCCCACTTTTGTCTATCGCCAAATCCAGTGCAAGCTCACATAGATCGCCATACGTATCCTCAAGGAACGAAGCTACATCAATGCCAAATTTTGCTGCCGTTGCTGTCACTTCTTCTCGCAGTTCTTCTTCGGGAATCCATTGTTTCATCAAACGCTGCATGGCAATGGCCTGCCCGCCTCCATGAAGGTTTGAGGTTACACTTTTCTCAGCGCCCATGCGCCCTGCGCATCCTGTGAGTTCCCATTCGCCTTCTCCGTTTTTCTGAACCAGCATACGGTAGTCATGTACTCTGCCGTTAGGAAGCTGGAGCTGAATCCCTTTTTGCACCAAATATTTATCTTTCATGTTCCAGTGCTGGAGCAGGGGGCCGAGCCTGGATAGATGAACCTTGCGCGGTGTAATAATGCGGCGCTTCTGATCGCGGCCTTGAACGAGTACTGTACTGGGTTCCTTGCTGCTACGTTCTACGCGCAAAATGCCCCGTCCGCCTGTGCCGTTGATCGGTTTCAGATAGATCAGCGGGGACACCTTGAGCATTCGGTTTACATCGGACATGTCCTGAAATAAAATCGTTTCCGGCAAATGCTGCCGGAAGGCGGATTGCTCGGACAGGGTTTGATGAATGGTCCATTTATTGCGTAAAGGTCGATTCAGAAAGAGCAGATGTCCGTATTTTTCACGAAAGGCAAGGAGTTGCTGGAAACGATGGTTTCGCTGAATGCGGCACCGATCAAAAATCAGATCCGGGAATGCGCGCCATTCCCTGGACCAGCCATTCTTTTCGTCATACACCATCGCTTCGATCTGCCTGCCGCCGGAATGGACATCAGCAGGTGTGAATACATAAATATCAAGTCCCCGTTTGCGCCCCTCCAGAATCATTCGGCGGTAGATGCTTCGTTCTTCCAGAGCGCGGTGTTCATTCAGATACAATGTCATAATGCCCAGAACAGGTGAGGACACAAACAATCACCTTCTTTGTATGCAGTATTCCTGCCATTCATCGTGCAGACTGACGGGCAAGATAGGCGCTGTACTGGAAAATGCGTTCCAGTGAACGTCGCCTGATCTGTGGTTCATCAAATTTCATCGGTTTTGCATTGGCTTCAAAAAACCAGATCTCACCCAGATCATCCACGCCAAGATCCATCGACATTTCACCAAGTGTATGTCCCGAACCGCGCTCAACCTGTCTGGCAATCATTAAGGAGGTAGACTTTACCCGTTTCATTAGAGCTGTAGTCATTTCTTCCCCAAATAGCTCTGTGAGTAGCTTCTCCGGGTCTTCTACACTTCCGCCGCGAGGCACGTGAGTTGTAATGCTGCGTGAGCCTGCCAGTCGTGCACCGATGCCAGTCACACTCCATTGCCCTTTGCCATTTTTTTGCACAAGCACACGAAGGTCGAAAGGTCGTTTGTGAGAAGAAGCGAGCTCGATGCCTTGTTGCATGATATAGGGCGTATGTCCGGTTTCTTTGCGAATTCGGGCCCATAACTTGGATAACGTGGCTGCCTTGTATGTCATACTTTTTCGAGTGTTTTGTATTTTAAGTCGGTAAGGCAGCTTTTCTTTTTCTTGAAATTTGAGCATCATGATGCCTTTGCCAGCTTTGCCGCTCTCCGGTTTCAGGTACAAATAAGGATAGGTGCGAAGTACCGTACCAAGTGAAGATGCGCTGCGCATCCGCCGGGTATGAGGAATCAATTGCTGCGTAGACTTGGATTTTTTGAGCCATTCAAACAGATTCCATTTATTGAAAAAATACGGGTTATACAGTTCAATACCGGATTGCAGACATTCTTCAATTTTACGTTGAACCGAGGGTTTGCGTTCATCTTCCCGGTTAGGAATACGGTTATAGAGCACATGAGGGAGAGGGAACGGCTTTGAAGTCCATTTGCCGCTCCCTTTGTTGTACGTATATCCTTTCACGGTAGGTCCAGTCATATTAAGATCGCGGACTGTCACGATATAAACGACGTAGCCCATGCTTTCACCTGTTTGCAAAATATCCTGAAAATTTTGATGATTCCCTCTGAACATCCGCTGTTGATCATGCATGGTGAGTACAGCGATCACAGGTTTGAAATCATCATGAAGGCTCATCAAATGCTGTCCTTCTTCCGGAATTTGCTCAAATACAGGCAGTGCTCCAAAATGTGTTCCACCGACGATTTGCCCTCCACCCGGAGTGAAGGGTGACGGAAGATGGAGCGCCCGGGTTTGGCGTTCGCTTCGAACATCCATACATGTTCCTCCTGATCAATGCCCAGATCAAAGCCAATCTCACCAATCAGATGCTGGTGCTGGGATTCAATCGCCTGGGCCAGTGTAATAGCGACGGATTTCGCCTGTTGCAGAACCTCGCCCGCACGTTCCCCGAAATTGCGACTGAGCGCCTGTTCAGGGGTCATTAGAGAGCCGCCATTTTTGATGTGAGTTGTTACACTTCCGCGTCCGGCTTTTTTGGCACCGATGCCAACAACAACCCACTGATTGTTCCCGTTCTTATGCATGTGGAAACGAAAGTCAATAGGGCATTCGTCAATCTCAATCAGCCGTATTCCCTGTTGAACGACGTAGCCGCGTAACTGCTTGCCATGTCTGCCTTGAAGCATGCGCATCAGGCTATTAAATGAACCAAAGCGCAACAGGGCGTTACCCCCTTTTTTGCGATAACGTGCAAAATATCCACGTTTAGGTGAGTAGGTTAAGCGGTAGATCCCGTTGCCAAGGCTGCCAGCGGTGGGTTTGTAATAAACGAACTGATGCCGCTCAAGCATTTCCCTCATCTGGTCAATTGTAGGATTGGTGATGGATTCCGGGATATAACGTCCTGCGGTGGGTTCGTTCTCCAGCAACTTGTAAATATCCGACTTATTGAAGAAGCTCCAGTTGAAAAAAGGAATTTTGCGGCGGATGAATCGTTCCCGAAGCTGATTGATCGCTGGCGAAAAGTCGGAGCGGCGGCTCGGCAAACGATTGTAAACCACATCGGGCAGTGGCACCGTCCTGCGGAAGAAGCTTCCGCTCTCATTGAGGAAGTACCCGGAAACGGTCTCGTTCTGCCAGTTGATATCTCGCGGAGTGAAGGCATAGATATACGATTTACGGCTTCCTTCACGGAGCAACTGCTTGATGAAACCGGTACGTGAGCCGAACGGATTCGAGCTTGAAGAAGAACCGTCGGACAGCACCCCGATGAGCGGTCCCAGCTGCACTTCATCATTCTGGAGGTTGCGAAGATAAATGCTGCCACGTTTGGGAACGTTCATTAAGTTGCGGATGCCTGATGCCAGATACAGATGTTTCCCCGCTTTGCGAATCGGTTTGATGGTGGCTGGCACGCGATCACGCCCGAACCGCAGATGTATCGTTTTTTTGCCGGACAGATTAAGGCTTTTCATTAAAGCATTAGATACGTACACCACTTTTTCGGGTTTTTGGGTGAAATGCAGATTGCAAAAGGTCAAACTCATGATTTATCCTCCTATCCTGAAAAAGATCCTTGTGCTCCATGGCAAGCAGGCATTACAGGCCTCAGCTACCTGGAATCGGGATGCGTTTCAGGCCAGCTTTGCTGGATGAATTCGGCATTTTCATTGGACGTGAGACGTCCGCGAGAACATGTTGTTGCAGCAGATAACGGGCATAAGCAAGTGGTTGTGTATACGTCAGGGCATGCATGTGTTTGTCATCTGATTCCGCAAATGAGGCGCGGCCTGGTTTTGAATTTACTTCAATCAACCACAGCCTGCCATCTACATCAGCTCCAAAATCAAGACCAAGTTCCGCGAGTCGGCCGAAACGGCTCTCCAGCGTCGAAGGAATGAGAGCGGCAGCATGTTTGATCTGTAGCAACAACGATGAAGATTTGTCTTTGCCATATCGCTCTGTAAGGTATGCATCAGCAGGATAAGCGTTACCCCCGCCGTGAAGATTCGAGGTCAGAGAGCCTTCAGCTCCTTCCCGAATCATACAACCCGTCAGCGTCCAGCGCCCTTGCCCGTTTTTTTGTACCAGTGCCCTTATATCAAATGCTCTTCCGTGATGGCTAAGCTCCAGATAAGGCTGCACAATCATGTTTTGTACAGCCTGATGTGATTCCAGCCAGGAAGATACATCCGTTGCTTGATAAAATGACTTGACATAGTGTTCGTTGCCTCTATTACGACCCTCCACAATCCAGGGGAATGGCAATTCTCCTGTGGATAAGCGGAAGGTGTTTTTGCCATGAGTTCCTGAGGCGGGTTTGAAAAATAAACCTTTGGGCCAGCGGGCAAGCCATATTTCCCAGGGAATAGTCGACCTAACCCGAGTGGTTGGAGCAAGTAGTCCTCGAAGGGTGGTTGACTTCGATAGAGCACGATGAACTTCCCATTTGCCAGGAAGTGCACTTGACCAAGAACGCTGACGAAGACTGGAGGTATGAGGTAGATATTGTTCCAACTGCTGCCTGGTATTTCTGGAAAGTGGATTCAGGCATCGGTTCATCACCAGATCGATCATAGGCATACGAATAGCTTTCCATTTCTTTTGATGATAAGTGTATGCTCTCTGAAGAATGCCTTCGGTATATTGGGCAGGAATCGGGATGACGATAATTCGTAACCCGTACCTGAAACTTTCCACGCAAAGCCTGCGGCAGAAGCGTTCATCTGCAAAAGGAGGTGAGCCTTCTGCTTCACGGACGAGTATAGCCATGGTATTGTTTTGCGGCGATGTAAACATGTTGCTGCACCTCCTTCATGAGATCAAACTTCAGAATCCGGCAAGATATGTGGAGTATTCAAGCATGGCTTTGACCGACGGGCGGATTTTGCTCTCGCTCAGCGGGGTATTATCGTTTTTGGAAGGTTTCGAATTCACCTCAAGTAGCCATACGCGTCCACTTGTATCTAGCGCGAGATCGATACCTAGCTCACCAAAATGGGCGGGGATCGCACTCTCAATCCCTTTGGCGATATCGAGTGCTGCTGTATGCAGTCCGGCATAGGCCGAGGCTTTGGCAGAACTGGACAGCTGCGTTTTGGCTACGGCTTCTTTGACGGTACTGAGGCTTCCGCCTCTCGCCAGATTGGAGACGTAATGACTGCCCCCTGCAATACGGGCAACGATGGAAGTTACACTCCACTTTCCTGTCTTGTTTTTCTGTACGAGTGCGCGGAAATCAACAGGCCTGCCGCTGTTGTCAATCAAGGTCAGTCCCTGCTGAATCTGATAACGCGTTGTTTTCATTTTTCCGGACATACTGGCATAGAGTTTATCCAGAGAAGCATAAGATTGTTTGCGGGTACCTCCAACACTTGTCGCCAGAGTTAGATATCCTCCTTCTGGCTGACGGGAGACCCGGATAATGCCTTTGCCCAGTGAACCACGGACCGGCTTCAGAAAGATGACCGGATAACGTTGGCACATTGCTTTGAGAGTCGCTGATGTTTTGAGTAGATGGGACTCGGGCAGCACCCGTTTGAGTGTCGGAATTGACTTAAGTGCGTCAAACACCTCATTTTTGTCCAAGAACTTTTCGTTAAAGGTGTGTGTACCGTATAGCGATTTTACTTCTTTCATAAAATGCTGTACGCTAGGTTTGTTCTCGAGTTTGCGGGACGTCAGCCGGTTATTGACCACATCTGCCACAGGCAGAACGGTCTTTTTCCAGCCGTCATCATATACCCAGCCTTGCATGTAACCAGTTACTGCTCCGATGTCCTCCGGTGTGAAAAAGGATACATAGGCGCCCTGCTTTCGGCAGGCATGCACTAATTCCTGGCAGAACATCGTAATCGAGCCAAAGGGCCGATCAGGTTGATCGGGGTAATCCTGGCTGACCATAACGCTGATGTAGGGTCCCAGGCGAAGCGTATGGCTGGAAGCACGGTAAGATACCCTCAGGACTGAACGGGGCACAAGGCCGGTTTTGCTGGCTACCGTCTGATTGAGTCTTAATCCGTCATACCGGGGAACCGGAATAACTGTAACTTCACGGCGGTACGAACCGAATTGCAGTTGAAGAGGTCTTCCCGAAGGAATCTTGAGTGCTTTGAGAACCCCTTCGCCCAGCATGATGACGTCGTCCTGCAGGATGCCCGAGCCGGTAACCTGTATCGTTACTTTTTTAGTGGACATCACGGATCTCCTTCCGGGCGGCAGCTTGATGTCTGATCTTGAAGTTGAACGGCATCTGAACATGGCATGTGCTTCATCATATGAGGACATATACCCCTTGGTGATTGACCCAGCCGGATTTAAATGTGTTTGATTTGGGGCGTTTTTGGGCGGCCTGATCCAGAACCTTTATTTGAGAGCATAGAATGCGTGTTCTTACACGGATGAACAACCAATTTAGAGGAGGAATTATAATGAATATTTATGACAAAGCCAATGATTTGGCAAAAGCACTAAGAGAAAGTAGCGAGGTTGAGGAGATTACCTCTGCGATGAAATTAATTGAAGCTGATCCAGAGGCCAAAGCGATGCTGGACAACTTCCGTAACCAACAGATGGAATTGCAACAACGCATGATGAGTGGAGATATGCCAGCACCGGATGAGATGGAAAAGATGGAGAAACTCTTTGAAGTATTGAGTCTGAACCTGAACATCCGCCGCCTGTTCGATGCAGAGCGTCGCCTTAGTGTAATTATCGAGGATGTAAACAAAATTATTGCAGACAGCCTCGCTCATCTGTACGGCGGAGCAGAAGCTTAAGCTATAAGCTCAATAAGCATGCACTTGTCTGTTTTTTTCTCTGATCCTCTCATATTCCCTCTGAACCGTTCATAGACTAGCTATATAGAGTTGACCTATATAAGTTGAACTTATCATTTATACTAGAACGGAGAGGACAGAAAAAACCTGAAAGAGCGAAGCGTTCGCCTTTATCACCGGATTTTCCCCTTTATTAAAGGGAATCAAAAAAATCTGGGGATAACAGCGACTGGAAGGTTATTCTGTCATTGGAGTGAAACGTATAAATAACTTTGGTTCGGCTTATCACAGATCAACGAACGAAGGAGCTGTGAATAGTGAAGAGGTTGAAAAAAACAAAACATGTCATCTATCTGCTGATTGCATTGTCAATGCTGGTTATCGCGCTTCCGCGCATTTCCTTTGCTGGCGGAATGGACTGGGTTAATATTTTCGGTATCGTGTGGGTGCTGTTCTCGCTGTTAATTGTAGGCGCACACCTGCATTTCATTCTTGGCGTAGATGAGGAGAAGAAACGTGCGCTGGAGGCTGTTCGTCGGGCGAAGTTACGGCAGTGGGAGATGAAACTGCTGGACAAGCAGGAGCGTAGCGAATCCGTATAAATAAGTTGATAGATAGACCGGAATCCTGAAGTGTGTGGGGTTTCGGTCTTATTTGTGTGTTCAAGCAAAGTATATAGGATCAGACCATGCAGGATAACATTGAGAAGTTTTTTGCAGGTCAGGACTCTATGTCAGATGGGGGTTATTTTCCTAAGGTCGTGTTATAATAGATACAGTATAGTACAGATGCAACCTCGGGGGTGGTACAGTTGGACGGACAAGAAGAAAACGTCACGAAGCATGAACAGCTTCTACAGCATATTGAACAATTGAAGGTGGGTAGCAAAATCTCGGTGCGCGGGCTTGCACGTGAACTGGGGGTAAGTGAGGGAACAGCTTATCGTGCCGTTAAAGAGGCGGAGAACTTCGGACTGGTCGTGACGAAAGAGAGAATCGGAACGGTGCGGATCGAAAAAAGACCTCGGGGCATGTCGGAGCAACTGACCTTTGCCGACGTGGTCACGATTGTGGAGGGGCATGTGCTTGGCGGTAATGAAGGACTAGCCAAGCCATTGCACAAGTATGTGATTGGTGCGATGAAGGAGCAGGCGATGGCGCGGTACATCGATGCTGGCAGTCTGCTTATTGTCGGTAACAGGGAAGATGCTCATTCTTTGGCATTGGAACAAGGAGCTGGCGTATTGATTACGGGTGGCTTTGGTACAAGCAGGGATGTAAGAATTATGGCAGATGAACTGGGATTGCCGATTATCTCCTCCAGACATGATACCTTTACCGTGGCCTCTATGATTAACCGTGCGATCTTTGACAGGCTGATCAAGAAAAAAATTATGCTGGTGGAGGATATTATCGGCCAGAAACCACGTCTGCAAGTGCTCAAAGTGACGAGTTCGGCCGCGGATTTCCATTCGCTGGTGTCTGAGACAGGGGAGCACCGCTTTCCGGTTGTAGATGAATGGAACCGGGTCATCGGTATTGTGAGTCTGAAGGATGTCAGTGAACTGCAACCGGATCAAAGTATTGAAAAGTGTGTCGTTCGCCGTCCGATTACAGCATCGTTACAGACCTCCCTTGCTTCTGCTGCGCAGATAATGACTTGGGAAGGCATTGATTTCCTACCCATCGTTGATCGTAACCGTAAGCTTATTGCTTCCGTTACACGTAAGGAAGTACTGCAAGCCATGCGTGATGCGCAGAAGCAACCCCAGCTTGGCGAGACCTTTGATCATCTGATCTGGAACGGATTCGCAGAAGAACGTGGGGAACAGAACGAACTTTTGTTCCACGGCTTCATTATTCCCCAGATGGCCACGGATTTGGGGACGATCTCGGAAGGTGTGTTACTGAATGTTATGACACAAGCTGCCCGAAGAGCCGCGTGGGACGTCACAGGTAATGACCATGTGGTTGATAACGTAACGACTTATTTTGTCCGCCCGGTGCAGATTGAGGATCAGATTATGGTGCGCCCCATGATTCTGGAAACGAGCCGCAGGACATGCAAAATGGATATTGTCATTACCCGTGAGGGCAGTGTGGTGTGCAAGGCAGTCATGACGTTGCAGTCCATAGACCATGCTTAGAATAAATGCATAATACGTAATCGAAAGCGATTATCTGGAAACATATCCAGGCACATAAAAAGAGAGCGATTGCCCGTCAGGGGAAGACGTGAGCCATGGATTCTGCTATGCGGTATGTGCACTTTGATATGTACGGATCAGCATGTACAGATCACAGCAATGCAGCAAAGTGCATACGGCTTACTCGATTCACCTCAAGATTGTTCGGGAGTGCTCTCTTTTTTTTGCTGATATGTTGTCCAAACCTGACTTGTAGCGAAACGCTTCGGTATGTGCAACGTCTAACCCTAAGCGGTTGTATTGCTGGAATGCTGTTTAAGTCTGGCGTAGTAACTGCGATTACGGAGACCGGCAAACACATTGTAAGCTCCCATGATCAGGAAAAGCGCTTCCACAATGACAGATAACGTAGAACCGGTAAAAACAAACATCAAGATCAGTGCGAGAATGATAAGCATGCAGCCCATCCAGATATTCGTCCAGGAGCGATACAAACCGGCAACATGTTGGTCAGTCGTCCGTCGTGAACGAATGCTGTTCATGGCAGAACAGATCATAGCGATGGCGAAGAGGGCGATCAGGATATACTTGAATACTTCGATCAACACGCAGAAGCAACTCCTTTTTTGAAAAACATAGACTGCCCTTATTGTAGCATGTGACCATGCAGCCCAGGGCAGTTTTTTGCATTTTTCGGAGATTATGCTGGAACGTGAATGCGGATCTGTACCCAGACTTGTAAAACGCCCTCCATGACAAGCATCGTTTTGACCTGAACGGAATATTCTTTTTCCCTGACTTTATATATTTTCTGGTTAAGCATGATGCGTGTCATTTTGCTATATTCGTCGATGTTATACACATCTCTTCCACGCAAAACTTCAAGCTCATCCCCGAGTTTCTGTAACATTAGTTTTAGTGAGGCCTCGTCAGGGCCTTTATCGGATTCTTCGGCGCGAACTTTGATCTCTTTGATCACCGTTTGGCGCTTGCTGTATTTTTTCAGCGTTTTTATATCCTCCTCGTTCTGGTGTAGTTGAAGCTGCAACTCCTGATTGTTTAGCCACAGTTTGTTGTAACTGAGATGAAAAACACCGTTATACACAACACATCCAGCGATCATTCCGAGTACAAATACGGCAGTCATACGCATCAACGGGCGGTAGCGGGAGAAGGGGGGAAGTCTCATACAGGGTCATCACGGGTCATCTAACCCCGACCTCCGCCGCACACCCATTTCACCAGTTCCGTTCCCATATGTGCCCCCATAAAGGCTGAGATCAGGTATAGGATTTGTTTCACTGCTGGTGACAGGTTGCCATCCAGAAAATTACTCTCAATGACTCGCATCGGATCGATCGTACCACCCACAGCGGCAGCGAGTGCCCAGATTTTTATTTTGCCAGAAATATCGAGCATGGTTTGTGTGGGAGGCTGAAGGGAAATGACAGCACCTATACCTCCAATCATCGCGCCGCCCAGCACGATCCCGAATGCAATAAAGAAGTCAAGAATGGCTTTGGATAAAAAAGTGCTCACCCACAACACCCCTTTCAGACCAGCAGCATCCCGCCTGTTTTAGGTTTGTACAACAGGGGAGCAGCTTGTACTTCTATTGTATGGGCGAGCCCCCTGACGTTATGATAAAATAGAATAATAAACTCTCTTATTTTAGATAGAGAATTCAATTTTAACGGTAACATTCATATAAGTGCATATTTACGCGGATTTCGACGATTCGGATCTTGCGCATTATAAAGTACACTACGGCGGCACACAGCATCAATGATGAGAGCTGCCACTGTAAGCGGGGAAAGGAAGTAAAAAGACATGAGTTCTTTTGTGCATTTGCATGTTCACAGTGAATATAGTTTGCTGGACGGCGCTGCGCGTATTCCGGATCTCGTGGATAAAGCCGCAGATCTGGGGATGACGACACTTGCGCTGACCGATCATGGCGTCATGTATGGGGCTATCCCATTTTATAAAGCCTGCGCCCAGCGGGGAATCAAACCGATTATCGGCTGTGAAGCATATATGACGGCAGGTTCTCGCAAAGAACGGGGAAGCCGGAAGGATCAACCGATCTATCATTTGATTTTGCTGGCGAAAAATATGACCGGTTATCGGAACCTGATGAAGCTGTGTTCCATTGGACATCTGGAGGGTTTCCACTATAAACCGCGTATCGATATGGAGAGTTTGGCGGCACATCATGAGGGAATTATCTGTCTCAGCGCTTGTCTCGGCGGCGAAGTTCCTCAGCATCTGTTGCATGGGCGTGAAGAAGAGGCGCGCCGTGCCGCGCTACGTTACAAAAACATCTTTGGCTCCGACTTTTATCTGGAACTACAGGATCACGGACTGGCTGAGCAAAAAAGAGTCAATCCGCAGCTGATCAAACTCGCTGCTGAATTGGAAATCCAGCTTGTGGCAACGAATGATGCTCATTATCTGTCCGAAGAGGATGCAGAACTGCAAGATGTCCTGATCTGTATCGGGACAGGTAAAACGGTAGAGGATGAGACTCGTTTGCGGATCGGAACGAACCAATTGTATTTGAAGAGCGGCGAGCAGATGGCTCGTCTGTTCCCTCATGTGCCGGAGGCCATCGCTAATACAGTCCGCATCGCCGATTCTTGCGAATTGGAGCTGGAATTTGGCAAATCCATTTTACCGGAATACCGTCCGCTCCCTGAAGGTTTGAGTCCGTCTGCATATCTTCGTCAGTTGTGTGAAGAGGGTATGAATGCCCGGTATGCAGACTCCGATCGGTGGAACGATACGGCGCTTCGTACAGAGCTGGAGCAACGGCTGGACTATGAGTTGCGCGTAATTGACAGTATGGGATTCTCGGATTATTTCCTGATCGTGTGGGATTTCATCGCTTATGCGCATAAGCAGGGAATTGTCACCGGACCGGGTAGGGGTTCATCGGCAGGAAGCCTGGTGGCTTATACACTTCGTATTACGGATGTCGATCCGATGAAATATAACCTGCTCTTCGAGCGTTTTCTCAATCCTGAGCGGATATCCATGCCCGATATCGATATCGATTTCAGTGATGAACGTCGTGACGAGGTCATTGATTATGTGGCACAGAAATACGGCAAAGCCCATGTTGCCCAAATTATTACGTTTGGAACCATGGCAGCCCGGGCTGCAGTCCGTGATGTTGGGCGGGCGCTGAACGTGCCATATGGCGAAGTGGACAAGGCTGCGAAACTGATTCCTGCACAGCTCGGCATTAACATTGAACGAGCAATGGAATCTACGCCGGAGCTGAAGGCGTTGTATGAGACGAAACCCAAGACACGTGAGCTGCTCGATATGGCAATGAAGGTGGAAGGCATGCCTCGTCATGCTTCCACGCATGCTGCGGGTGTCGTCATCTCACGAGATCCGCTGACGGATGCCGTTCCATTGCAGGAAGGAAGCGAAGGAACAGCCCTGACACAGTATTCCATGGAAAATCTGGAATCGATAGGGCTGCTTAAGATGGATTTTCTCGGCTTACGAACCCTCTCCATTATAGAACGTTGTCTGCGCTGGATTGGGGAGCGTGCGGAAGTTCCAGATTTTACACGGATTGCTGACGACGACCCACTTACGTATGAGATGCTGGGACGCGGCGATACGATGGGTATATTTCAGCTGGAATCTGCCGGAGTACGTCGTGTGTTGAAGGAAATGAAGCCGAGTGTGTTCGAAGATATTATCTCCGTACTGGCGTTGTACCGTCCAGGTCCGATGGAGTTTATCTCCAAATACATTCAGGGTAAGCATGGTCAGATTGAAGTGGAATATCCACATGATGATCTGGAGTCGATTCTGAAAGATACGTACGGCATCATTGTCTATCAGGAGCAGATCATGCAGATTGCATCCCGTATGGCGGGCTTTTCCTTGGGAGAAGCGGATTTGTTACGTAGAGCTGTTTCCAAGAAAAAACGGGAAGTGCTCGATCTGGAACGAGGCCACTTTGTTCAGGGCAGTCTGAAACAGGGATATAGCGAAGCAGAAGCAGACCTCGTTTACGATATGATTGTCAAATTTGCCAACTACGGCTTTCCACGTGCTCACGCGGCAGCGTATGGTGTGCTTGCATTCCAAACGGCTTACTTGAAGGCGCACTATCCCGTGCATTTCATGGCTTCCATGCTGACCGCTGTTATGGGGAGCCATCGTAAGGTCGCAGAGTATGTAGTGGAATGCCGTCACATGCAGATTAATGTGCTCCCGCCAGATGTAAATGAAAGTGGCATTTTGTTCACACCTGTGTTTGCTTCGTCTGCTGTGAAGGAGATGGATGAATCAAGGGTAACGGGTGAAGCTCCCGAAGCCCGCGAAGATGCTTCTGATGATAATTATGAGGAACATGGGGATTACGGAGAGGTGCCGTTACCGGATGATCCTGGGCCTATGCCGGAGGATAACGAACACTTAACGGAGATGGAGAGAAGTGGATACGACGAAGGTTGGCAGGCTGTATCTGCTAAGTCAGATTCGAAAGAGTCTGGCCGTAAGTTAGACCCGGGTCTGGTGAGAATATCTGTATCGGACACTGTGCTTGGATCGGAACAGGTTCATGATCAGCAAGAAATGCGGGCTCATGATAGGATGAAGGCTGACGAGCATGCTCAGTCTGAGGATGTGACGCACAACCAGAATCCCGATCAGGCGCATGGACGGATTCAGGAGAAGGTATCTGAATTAAGCAATGAGGATAGTGGAGCAGTAACGATATGGTCTTCTGGAGCCATTCGTTTCGGGCTGGCTGCAGTGAAAAATGTAGGTACACAAGCGATGGAAAGCATTATGGCAGTCAGACAGGAAAAACCGTTCGACAGTCTGCTCGATTTTTGTCGCCGTGTTGATCTAAGAGTGTGCAACAAACGTGTCATTGAATCGCTGATTCAGGCTGGAGCATTTGACAGCTTGCCAGGACATCGTGCGCAACTGCTGGCAATGTTAGACGAGACCGTTGAAGCGGCTCTGAAATGGCGTAAAGAACGTGAGGACTTGCAGATTCAGCTGTTTGACTTTGTGGAGACACCAAACTGGGAGATTGAATATCCGGAAATTCCGCCGTTCTCGGCAAGTCAGCAGCTGGAACTGGAACGTGAATTGCTTGGTCTGTATCTGTCCGGTCATCCACTGGATGACTACGAAGATGTGCTCGCATCGAGCGGGGCTGACCGGATCATGGAATTGACGGAAGCGGCTGACGATACGATGGCCGTCGCCGCAGGTATGGTGGTGTCCGTAAAGTCGATTACGACGAAACAGGGCAAGGCCATGGCGTTCATGGAGCTGGAAGACCAAGTCGAACGCTGCGAAGTGGTTCTCTTTCCCGAGGTATGGCGGCGAAGCCAGCAACATGTCGGGAAAGGTGAACTGCTCGTCGTGCGTGCCAAGGTGCAGCAGCAGGACGAGGGCTTTAAGCTGCTGGCCGAGGAGGTGTCGCCGCTGACACCGGCGGCACTGGAACAGCAGCTGCGCAGCCGCGACCGCCGCGGCAAGCCCGGCAGCGGCAGCGCTTCGCGCCCGGCGCAGGCGGCTTCGCCGCAGCGACCGGCGGGCGCGGGAGCCGCAGCGCAGCGCAGCAGCGCAGGCGTTGACGCTTCCGCTGCGCGTGCAAGCGGAAGCCGCAGCCCTGCCTCGGCGCGCAGCGAGGCAGGCACAGGCGCCGCAGCCAGCGCACGCGCGGGCAGTGCGACGCCTGCGGCTGGCGCGGCGGAGCAGGGCCGCGCGCCGCGTGGGGCCGAGCAGCGGGTGTTCGTGAAGCTCACCCCGCAGGCCGAGAAGCCCGAACTGCTGGCGCGCCTCAAAGAGTTGCTCCAGCAGCACCCTGGCCCGGTGGCGACCGTGCTCTTCTACGAGCAGCAACAGAAGCTGCTCGCCCTGAGCGACGCCTACCGGATCAAACCTTCACCGGCACTGTTCTCCGAAATGGAGAAAATGCTTGGTGAAGGGACAGTCAAAATCAAATAAAGCTGAAGCAGGTTTTCACCACCTTCAGCGGGGGATGTCCACCGTTTGCAAGATCAAGAACGGTGGGCATCCTTTTTTTATAAAAGTTCCGTCAATGATGTATCCCTTCGGCTCAGTGTTATCGTTCACCAGAAGTCTTTGCGCGAATGTACACATTGCCAGTGGTAATGATCACAAGAACGGTTATTCCGGTGAAAAACAGCAAAATACGCCGGGAAATTCTATTTTATGAGGAATTGTGTCTGCTCCATTTACCATGATCTCCGTCCTGAATTACAAGGCTCTCTCTATGAATGAATGATGAGGGAGATACCCTCTTTGAAATTTTAGTCAATAAACGCCAGCTGTACTTGCACATGCTAGCCAACAGAAGATCGGTATGGCGTAATGTCAGCTTGAGCGTGTACATTCGCACAATTTATGAACATTTTGGAAGTTCACTGCATACACTTGAGAACACCGAAGAACTTGGAGGTTCTCGGGGGATTGATGCGGGAGGTCGAGATATGTCATATGAGATCGCGGAAGCTATGCTGGCCCGGCGAGGTGTACACATTGATGCTATCGCAGAGATTGTATATCGTTTGCAGAAAGGGTACCACCCGGAATTGACCATGGACGACTGTGTAACCAGCGTAAAATCCGTTTTGCAAAAAAGAGAGGTACAGTACACACTGTACACCGGCATTGCGCTTGACGAACTGGCTGAAAAAAAGCTTCTACCCCAACCGCTGCAAGCGATAATGGAAGCGGATGAGTCACTCTATGGAGTGGACGAGACTCTGGCTTTAGGGATAACACATGTGTATGGCATGATTGGTTTAACCAGTTTTGGCTATCTGGACAAGGAAAAAATAGGTGTGATTCATGATTTGAATGAACAAAAATCGGCCGTTCACGTGTTCCTGGATGATCTGGTTGCAGGTCTTGCTGCAGCCGCCTCCGCGCGGATTGCACACAAGAATATTAAAGCCAAGAAATACCTTTCAGACCTGTAAGATCTATTAATACCAACAGAAACCTGTGGTTACCATCTCAATCTGTCCAATAGGATTAAGGGCGGCTATGGCTGCCCTGTAAGGTTTTTGCCTCTTAGGAAAAGTCAGCGAATTATATCACATGACTATGACCATTTGGCTTGCCAAGCAGGGGGCAATGTCCCGAATCATCCGATTTTCTCCTGAAAGGTCTTCAACCCTTCCTTGCAGAAAAAAACGGAGGTATGGTATCATTAGTCCAATATACGGGCTCTGAACATTAGCTTAGGGGGCGGACATGGCATGTGGACGGTGATTTACATTGCGCCGACAGCAAAGGTTGCGGACAAGATCAAGACCAAGCTTTCGGAAGAAGGTTTTCTGGTACAGACCCGTCCCATCAGTTTATCCAAGCAACAATATGAGATTCGCGTCCCTTCTGGGGAATTGGAAGAGGTTCAGGAAGTGTTGAATTCCATTCTGCATTCTTGATTCTCGATATTGAAGTGCCTTGGCAGATAACAAAAAGTACCACTGGTACATAAGGGACTGACCGCGGAAGCGGAAAGAGGAATCGACTTGCATGAGTATAATGCTACTGTCCTTCCTTCTTTTTTTGTTAATCGGTTATAGCAGGTAACATCAATTGTGCGGAGAGTAGCCGTTGAGGTTTGCCTTGTATCGGAGGAATTTTGTTCTGAATGCTAGTAAGGTATAAGTCTTAACATGAGTAATAAGCGTAAGCGGTTCACCGCAGCATGCAGATCAAGCTGATTGTTACAGCGGACTGTGGCCTGCGGCCATCAAATTATTGGCTGGAGAGGTGTAGTTGTGTTCAAAGATATATTCCAAAAGAAACGGAAGTACGCTACCATACCTTCCGAGCGTGCAATTCCAGGTGAACGTCAAGAAGCCGTCGAGCGCCCAAAACGTGAAATACCTGAAGGGCTTATGAACAAGTGCAGCAAATGCGGCACCATTCAATATAGCAAGGAACTGGAGAAAAACCTGAAAGTATGTCCTGCCTGCGGCTACCATATGCGTCTTAACGCCATGGAGCGTATTGCAATGGTACTGGATGAAGAAGGTTTTGTTGAACATGATGCCGATATGGTTTCGGTTGATCCACTCGGATTCCCGGGGTACAGCAGTAAGCTGGAGCAGCAACGTCTGAAATCGGGTTTGAAGGAAGCCGTTATAACAGGAGAAGGGACCATTGAAGGTCTTCCTGTTGTTGTTGCTGTAATGAGCTTTGATTTCTTCACAGGCAGTATGGGCTCTGTAGTCGGAGAGAAAATTACCCGTGCTGTTGAACATGCCATTGAGAAGAAGCTTCCTTTAATTATTTTCTCTACTTCAGGCGGTGCACGGATGCAGGAGAGTATTCTGAGTCTGATGCAGATGGCTAAAACAAGTGCGGCTTTAGCTCGTTTGGACGAGCAAGGCGGGCTCTATATTTCGGTGATCACCGATCCGACAACCGGTGGGGTATCGGCTAGTTTCGCGAGCCTTGGCGATATTATTATCGCTGAACCTGGCGCTGTATTTGGTTTTGCAGGCAGAATAGTAATTGAGCAAACGATCCGTCAGAAGCTGCCGGATGATTTCCAGACCGCAGAATTCAACCTCCAGCATGGTCAACTGGACATGGTTGTTCACCGGAAAGAACTTCGGACAACCCTTGGCAAGCTTCTCGATATGCACAGTGAAAAGGGAGGGGTCTAAATGGCGGGTAGTTTGCCATATGAAGCGCCTCTGATTGAGATGCGCAAAAAAATTGAAGAACTCGTTCAGTTTGGGCAGGAAAAAGGGATTGATTTTACCGAAGAAATAGCCCGTCTCGAAGAACGTTATCATAGACTTGAAGAAGAGATTTACACCAGCATAACACCGGCTCAGAAGATGCATTTGGCTCGTCACCAGCAGCGTCCAACAGCACTGGATCTGATTCAGCTCATTTTTACTGATTTTACCGAACTGCATGGTGACCGTATGTTTGGTGACGACCTTGCGGTTGTTGGTGGACTCGCGAAGCTGAATGGACAAACCGTAACGGTACTTGGCCAACAGCGTGGAAAGGATACGAAGGACAACATCGCCCGCTTTTTTGGAAGTGCTCACCCGGAAGGTTTCCGTAAAGGACTTCGCTTGATGAAGCAGGCTGACAAATTTGGTCGCCCGATTATTACGTTTGTTGATACTAAAGGAGCGTATCCGGGTAATACTGCAGAAGAGAGAGGTCAATCGGAAGCGATTGCCCGTAATTTGCTGGAGATGGCTAAACTCTCGGTTCCTGTTATTGTTGTTGTCATCGGCGAAGGTGGAAGCGGCGGTGCTCTAGCTATGGCTGTAGGTAACCGTGTGCTCATGCTCGAGCATGCCATCTATTCTGCAATTTCTCCTAATGGTGCGGCATCGATTCTATGGAAGGATGCATCCAAAGCAGATCAGGCCGCTGAAGCGATGAAAATTACGGCGAAAGACCTGCTCGAGATGGAAGTGATCGAAGAGATTATCCCTGAACCGCGCGGCGGGGCTCACCAGGACTATGATACAGCTGCAACAGCGATCTCCGAAGCTCTAGTTCGTCATCTGGATGAGATGAAAGGATGGAGTGCGGAGCAATTAAAGCAGGATCGCTATGAAAAATTCCGCAAAATCGGCTCAGTAACCTTTGAAGCACCAGCAACAAAGGAAGAAATTGTTGAAAAAAACGAGTCTACAGGTGAAGTAGACCCACAAACCGGAGCAGAATCTGTCCAAGTGGAAGCATCGGAACAGCCGTTAGAAGCAGAACCTGTGAAAAATTTGTCGGGAAATGCAGAATGATGTGACGAATTTCCTATACAAATGATCGAAAGTATAGTAAATTTAATAGTTGGAAAAAGAAAAATAGAGATATAAAGTTAGACCTTTAAAATCGGAGGAAACCCAAAATGCGCAAAACGAAAATTGTATGTACGATTGGCCCATCCAGTGAATCCCTGGAGAATACCAAGAAACTGATTATGGCTGGCATGAACGTAGCCCGTCTGAACTTCTCCCACGGTGATTTCGATGAGCACGGCGGACGGATCGTAGCGATTCGCCAAGCATGTGAAGAGCTGAACAAAACTGTAGCAATCCTGCTGGACACCAAAGGACCGGAAATTCGTACAGGTAAACTTGAAGTTGAGCCAATTGAATTGGTTCAGGACGAGTACATCACTTTGACGACAGAAGAAATTCTGGGAACCAAAGATCGTCTTTCCATTACGTATGCAGATCTTCCTAAGGATGTTGAAGCTGGATCTACAATTCTGATCGACGACGGTCTGATCGGACTGACTGTGGTGGAAGTACAAGGCACCGAGATCAAATGCCGTATCGTTAACGGCGGTACAATCAAAAGCAAAAAAGGTGTTAACGTTCCGGGCGTTGCGATTTCCCTGCCGGGTATCACTGAAAAAGATGCTAACGATATCGTGTTTGGTATCGAACAAGGTATCGATTTCATCGCAGCTTCTTTCGTTCGTAAAGCAAGCGACGTGCTTGAAATTCGTGAATTGCTTGAGAAACATAATGCAGGTCACATTCAAATTATCTCCAAAATCGAAAACCAACAAGGTGTCGACAACCTGGACGAAATCCTTGAAGTGTCTGACGGCCTGATGGTTGCTCGTGGAGACCTGGGTGTGGAAATCCCTGCTGAAGAAGTACCACTGGTACAAAAACGCATGATCGAAAAATGTAATGTTGCGGGTAAACCGGTTATTACAGCTACACAAATGCTGGATTCGATGCAACGTAACCCGCGTCCGACTCGTGCGGAAGCAAGTGACGTAGCCAACGCAATCTTTGACGGTACAGATGCAATCATGTTGTCTGGTGAGACAGCTGCCGGTAAATATCCGGTAGAGTCCGTGCTGACAATGTCCCGTATTGCAGAAAAAGCAGAATCTGCTCTGCCTTACCAAGAGTTGTATCTGAAACAACGTGTTGCACAACAAACAACGGTTACTGAAGCGATCAGTCAATCCGTTGCTCTGTCCGCTCAAGATTTGAACGCGAAAGCGATCATCACTTCGACAGAATCCGGACATACCGCACGTATGATCTCTAAATATCGTCCAGAAGCTCCAATCATCGCTGTAACGACAGAAGACAGAACTTCCCGTCGTTTGGCACTGGCATGGGGTGTAACTCCTGTTAAAGGTAGATTGGTTGATTCTACGGATGCTTTGTTCGAAAATGCAATTGAAGGTGGCGTAAAATCAGGACTGGTTAAAGAAGGAGACCTGGTTGTCATTACAGCAGGTGTACCTCTGGGCCGCTCCGGTTCTACTAACCTGATCAAAGTTAGCCAAATTCCAAACAACGCTTAATTGTAGCGTATGATTCGGTAAGTAACATGAAAGAAGCAATGGGCCCTTATGTCCCGTTGCTTTTTTTCCATCTTCATGACACGATTCTGTGATTTGAAGCGTATGAATGGTAGAGCCAAGGAGGCTGAGAACGTGCGAAAAGAAAGTAATGGTAACTGGTATACAGCTCGTCTTCGTGTACGTTATCAGGAGAGCGACCAGATGGGGGTTGTCTATCATGCGAACTACCTGAACTGGTTCGAGATCGGCCGTACCGAGATGATTCGCCAAATGGGGTATACATATCGTAAAATGGAAGAACAGGCACTGTTGCTTCCTGTAACCGGTCTGGATGTGAAGTATCATAAACCGGCGCGGTACGATGACGAGATCATCATTTTCACTCGAATCACTGCTTTTAGCGGCTTGCGCCTGAATTACGAGTACGACATAAGACGTATGTCTGAGGAAGATGATGCTTCACTCGCTGTCGGTGAACGGGTGTGGGCACATGATGAATCACTCCCAGGTGAACGACTGGTGACGGGATCTACCCAGCATGTGTGGGTGAATACAGACTGGAAGCCGGTTAGACTGGATAAGGTCGCTTCAGAGCTATACAGCGCGCTTGAAAAGGTGTGGTTCTCAGGAAAGGAGTAACATATCAATGCGAAAATGGATGTGGGCTTTACTTTTATTAATTCCGGTAATTGAGCTGTTTGGTTTCATTCTGATGAGTGATTGGATCGGGGCCGGAAAAACATTGCTTCTTATGATTCTCACGTCCTTGATTGGTATAGCCATGTTACAGTTTGAAGGGCGTAAGGTATTGATGGACGCCAAACAGGAGATGGAACGCGGCAAGGTGCCTGGGCGGAAAATGGTCGATGGTCTTTTCGTTTTTGTCGGCGGATTCTTGCTGTTGATCCCTGGTTTTGTGACCGATCTCATCGGTTTTACGTTAGTATTTCCGTTAACACGTCCAGTATATCGGTTATTCTTCCTGGGCTGGTTGGAGAAAAAGATGAGAAACGGCAGCATTACATTTTATCGCCGTCCGAAATAGGAGAGCATCTATCTCGTTTAAACCAAAAGTCTCCGTTCTGCAGACACCTTCTGCTTGGAACGGAGACTTTTTTGCATTAGTTTAACTGGAAAAGAATTGTGATTAATACTCTTCAATCAGACTCATCGGACTCTGCCATTAATGATATAGGTCCTGAGGTCACGAAGTACATTGGCACGGTTAAAAGCATCGAGAATCACAAGACTCACCGGACCGATAATGAGGCCTAGCACACCAAATAGCTTCAAGCCAACAAACATGCCTACTAACGTTGCGAGTGGGTCTAGCCCCACACTACTGGCAAGAACTTTCGGTTCAATGATCTGCCGGGCAATAAGCAGGATAAGATAGATCACACTAATACCGATGCCAAGATAGATATCCCCGTTCATGAACAAATACGCCGCCCAAGGTACCATTACCAGACCGACACCAAGATAGGGGAGCAGGTCGACCAGACCAATCAGCAGAGCGATCGTGAACGCTGACTTGACTTGAAGGATAAGTAACCCAATCATGACGAACAGCGCTGTAATCGAGATCATGATCAGCTGTGCGCGTACATAACCAAAGAGGGCTTTTTTGAGATCATTCCAGATATCAGAGATCGGTTTGCGAACTGCAGACGGAACCCAACCAGAGACGGTAATGCTATGACGCGTCCAGCCTTTGCTAATGAAAAAGGTAGATAGCAACACCACAATGAGAACTGCACCCATATTAGGTAGCGAGGTCAGCAGGTTTAAAATCAGGTTGAAAAACCCAGTAACAAGGTCACTTACCGCTGTTCCTACGGTCTCTGTTGTTTTGCTGATGTTACTATTAATGGTTTCTTGATAATTCGGGTTTTCTTTGTAAAAATCGTTAATCTGCGCTATCAAACTTTGGATCGTATCGTTCTGCGTCCAGCGTACAAACGTTTCTTTGATTTCGTCCACATGCAGATCGAAACTGGTGGTTAGTGAAATGACTTCTTTAACCATACGAGTAACAGCCGCAGATAAAATTACAGCGATTGCCCCAAAATACAATAGAAGTGATAAGGTAACCGCGAGCCAGCGTGGAAAACGGAGCCTGTTCTGGAGCAACTTTACGAGCGGATTCATCGCGTAGGCAATAATCCAGGCAATAACAAAAGGATATAACAGCGGGAACAATAGATATACGGCTACGGCGATCAGAAAGGTAGCTACAATAACCCACAGACCGCGAAGCAGACGTTTGAGAATGATTCGATCCAAGGTTCAACTCCCCTTTATTCAGTCAAGAGCTTATCTTATTAATATAGAGCAATCGTAAGCTTTTGAAACGCCAAAAAGAACAGTCTGCAACCGTGTGCCGGAATCCTGCTTAGCACATCGTCTGCCTAAAGTATGCCTGAGTTTTACAAATTATAGCAATAGATTTTGTGACTATATTTTGGTTTGATTTCTCTAATGACATAAATTGTTTAGTACACATTAAATCCCAACCCTGCTTGTGTAAAGGTTTTCAAAAATGCTTTATCGGTCCGATAAATATGTTTGATGTGCGAATGAACTCTCATCATGTTCACATAAACGACAAAATCCAGTATGATGATATAAGTAAATACCGATTGACAGATAAGAAAACCGAATTTTGACAACTTAGGTCATTTTTAAAATGAAACGGTTTACAAAAGAGGTTAGGTGCACTTTGGCACTGATATGACTTAGAATGATTTCTGATTTCGCTTATTAAAGGAGAGATGTAATATGACAGCTACCAAAGGTCTGGAAGGCATCGTTGCAACAACCTCTTCGATCAGCTCTATTGTAGACGGTGTGCTTACATACCGTGGATACGATATCGATGATTTGGCTGAACATGCAAGTTTTGAAGAAGTTGCTTATCTGCTCTGGTTTGGCAAGTTGCCAACAGCAGATGAACTGAAGTCACTTCGTAAAAGTCTGAGCGATTACGCGCCGATTCCAAGCGAATTGATCGCCCAAATCAAGTTGTATCCAAAACACATCAGCACGATGGCAGCTCTACGCTCTGCAGTCTCCGCGCTTGCGCTCTATGATGAGCAAGCCGACGAGATGACAGAAGCTGCGAACGAAAACAAAGCGGTGAAGTTGCAAGCGCAATTGCCAACCATTGTAGCGGCAATCTCACGTATTCGTAAGGGGCAAGAGCCTGTGGCTCCAAAAGAAGGCGCTTCCATCGCTGCGAACTTTTTATACATGATGACAGGAGAAGAGCCGTCCGAAACAGCGGTAAAAGCACTTGATCAGGCGCTTGTTCTGCATGCAGATCACGAGCTGAATGCTTCAACATTTGCTGCCCGCGTTACGGTAGCGACCCTGTCTGATATTTACTCAGGCGTAACTTCTGCGATCGGTGCACTCAAAGGGCCTTTGCATGGTGGTGCAAACGAAGCTGTTATGAAAATGCTGGACGAGATCGGTACACCGGATCGTCTGGAAGCGGCTATTCAGGAAAAACTGAATAACCGTGAGAAAATCATGGGCTTTGGACACCGCGTATACAAAAATGGTGACCCACGTGCAAAGCATTTGCAGAAGATGTCCAAAGAACTGGGTGAGATGAACAACGATACCCGTTTGTATGAGATGTCCGTGAAGATTGAAGAAATCGTGACAGGCCAAAAAGGTTTGAAGCCAAATGTCGATTTCTATTCCGCTTCCGTATACACTCAACTGAAGATTGATCAGGAATTGTTCACACCGATCTTTGCGATCAGCCGCGTGTCCGGTTGGACAGCGCATATTCTGGAGCAACTTGCAGATAACCGCATTATCCGTCCGCGTGCCGAGTACACGGGCCCAACAGATCAGAAATACGTTTCCATCGATCTTCGCTAAACTTTAGCAAAAACAGTATAATCATATAGATGAGGCGAGGGGCTTGTGAATGCGAGGCTGTACTGCCGAGTAGAGACAGCCCTTCCTTCCTGCAAAAATGTGGTATGCTTCATACTGTGAAACCAAAACTTAGGAGGAATTGTAATTATGAAATTGGAAAAATTTGCACTCCCAACTGAAGGCGAAAAAATTCAAATTGACAACGGTACGCTTCAAGTACCTAATAATCCAATCATTCCATTCATCGAAGGTGACGGTACAGGCCGTGACATCTGGAAAGCTTCTGTACGTGTTCTGGATGCAGCAGTAGAAAAAGCATATAACGGTACTAAAAAAATTGCTTGGTATGAAGTGTTTGCTGGTGAGAAAGCATTCAATACATACGGAGAGTGGTTGCCGAACGATACGCTCGAAGCGATTCGTGAGTACATCGTAGCCATCAAAGGACCTCTGACTACGCCAATCGGCGGCGGTATCCGTTCCCTGAACGTGGCACTTCGTCAAGAGCTTGACCTGTACACTTGCCTGCGTCCTGTACGTTATTTCAATGGTGTACCTTCCCCGGTTAAACGTCCTGAGCTGGTTGACATGGTTATTTTCCGTGAAAACACAGAGGACATCTATGCAGGTATCGAGTACGCTGAAGGTTCTGCAGAAGTGAAAAAAATGATCCAGTTCTTGCAACAGGAGATGGGTGTTAACAAAATTCGTTTCCCAGAAACTTCCGGTATCGGTATCAAACCTGTATCTGAGGAAGGTTCGAAACGTTTGGTTCGTGCAGCGGTACAATATGCTGTTGACCATAACCGCAAAACCGTTACTTTGGTACACAAAGGTAATATCATGAAATTCACTGAAGGTGCCTTCAAAAACTGGGGTTACGAAGTGGCAGAAGCAGAATTTGGCGACAAAGTATTCACTTGGGCACAATACGATGTGATCAAAGAAAAAGACGGTACAGATGCAGCTAATGCAGCGCAAAAAGCAGCAGAAGATGCTGGCAAAATCATCGTTAAAGATGCTATTGCTGATATCGCTTTGCAACAAGTATTGACTCGTCCGGGTGAATTCGACGTGATCGCTACATTGAACCTGAACGGTGACTATCTGTCCGATGCTCTCGCAGCGCAAGTTGGCGGAATTGGTATCGCACCTGGTGCGAACATCAACTATGTAACTGGACATGCTATCTTCGAAGCAACACACGGTACTGCACCTAAATACGCAGATAAAGATGTCGTGAACCCTGGTTCCGTAATCCTCTCCGGCGTAATGTTGCTTGAGCACCTGGGCTGGCAAGAAGCGGCAAACCTGATCTACAAAGGCATGGAAACATCCATTAACAATAAAACGGTAACGTATGACTTTGCACGTCTGATGGACGGCGCAACAGAAGTGAAATGTTCCGAATTCGCTGATCAAATCATTAGCAACCTGTAACAAAAACCTGTAAGGGGAGATGTGAATCGTGACTATTCAGCGCAAAAAAATCACAGTCGTTGGTGCCGGTTTTACCGGTGCTACAACTGCACTAATGCTTGCCCAGAAGGAACTCGGGGATGTTGTTCTGGTTGATATTCCTCAACTGGAGAATCCGACCAAGGGTAAAGCACTCGATCTGCTGGAGGCTAGCCCTGTGCAAGGGTTCGACAGTCATATCGTGGGAACTTCCAACTACGAGGATACAGCTGGTTCAGACATTGTGATCATTACAGCCGGAATTGCCCGCAAACCGGGCATGAGCCGTGACGATCTGGTGAATACGAATGCAGGTATTGTGAAGTCCGTGTGTGAAAATGTGAAAACATATTGCCCTGAGTCCATTGTCATTATTCTGAGCAACCCGGTAGATGCAATGACGTATGCAGCGTATCAGACACTCGGTTTTCCGAAAAACCGCGTGATCGGACAGTCGGGTGTTCTCGACACCGCCAGATACTGTACGTTCATTGCGCAGGAGTTAAATGTATCCGTAGAGGATGTGCGTGGCTTTGTGCTTGGCGGTCATGGCGACGATATGGTACCACTCGTTCGTTATTCGAGTGTAGGCGGTATTCCAATCGATACCCTGATTCCAGCAGATCGCATTGATGCGATTGTGCAACGTACCCGTGTAGGCGGCGGTGAGATTGTTAACCTGCTGGGTAATGGCAGTGCATACTATGCTCCGGCAGCTTCACTGGTCCAGATGACGGAGGCCATTTTGAAGGACAAAAAACGCATTATTCCGGTTATTGCTTATCTTGAAGGTGAGTATGGATATCAGGATCTGTTCCTCGGTGTGCCAACTGTTCTGGGAGGCAACGGAATTGAGAAGATTTTCGAACTGGAGTTGACAGCCGAAGAAAAAGCAGCGCTTGATACGTCTGCAGATTCGGTGCGTAACGTCATTTCAATCGTTAATATTTAAGTTTTGAAGACTTTTTGAACATGAAAAGTGAGAAAACCTCCGTAAATACGGAGGTTTTCTTTTCTTTGGATAAGTTCCCCAGTATAATAAAATGTGATATACAGCACAGCGAATATGTTGAGGAGGATGAAAATTTTGACAATGATTATGTATTTGCTCCATATCGTCGGAGCACTGGCCATGGGATTTTATCTGATTTTGCCATTCGTGGTAGGTAAAATTCGCACATTGAGCTTGCCAGCACAGGAGGGAGCATTCGCGTCACTTCGTTCCTTAAACAAAGTTGCACAGTATGCGCTTGTTATTCAGCTTCTTACAGGTGGTTATCTGATGACAAAGGGAGATTACTCCCACATCTGGATGGCTGTTGTCGTAGTAATTCTTCTCGCGATTGCAGCCATTGGTGGAATTATGGGTAAACCGTTACGTCTTGCCGCAGAAGGTGTGAAAAATAATAAGGATGTAACACCATACCAAAGCAAAATTCGTACGTTCAGCACGTTGCTTGCCGTGTTCTTGCTCATCATGGTGTACCTGATGGTGGACAGATCCATTTTCTAATAGGAGAATAAGAGGCTTCAGGGTCTAATGTTTTTTCTCAAACGATAACTATGAGTATAAGGTGAAGCGTTTGCACATGTTCAGGACAAGTGGTAGCGCTAAAAGCTATTGCTAATGAAACATGTACGCTTTTAAGCATGTGGCGTGAGTAACGCCCGATTCTATTGAATCAAACCGTACAGACAGAGACAGAAAAACAGACAGCCTACAAAGGCTGTCTGTTTGATTTGTGATCTTTTATTCAATGACTGCCGGGAACCTGAATACCTTGCTACTCATCATTAGCTAACACCGGCACCATAAACTCGTACTGCATTTCGGCCATTCCGTTTGGACTCATACAGGGCGTGATCGGCGTCACGTAGCAAAGATTCCAGGGTATCCGACTCGCCAACCGTTTGGGAGACACCAAAGCTGGCGGTGACCGGAATGGACTTGCCCTCTAGGTTGAGCGGTTGATTTAACAAAGCCATTCGCAACTGCTCTGCAAGAGCATATGCTTCTTGGAGTACCATGTTCGGCAAAGCGATAACGAATTCCTCTCCGCCGTAACGGGCGAATAACATTTCACTGTTTAAATAACGATTGCACACGGATACAACATGAACGATGGCTTGGTCACCCGCATCATGACCGTACGTGTCGTTGATACGCTTGAAATGGTCAATGTCAAACAAGATAAAAGAGACGGGGTGAAAATTAAGCCGGGCTTCTTGAAGCCATTCTCTTCCTTTGTTCAAAAATTGAGTCCGATTGTATATTTTGGTTAAACCATCGTAATAAGCTAGTTGTTTCAATTGTTCTTGTAAAAAACGTTGTTCGGTAATGTCGATTAGCATAATGAGAATACCGACAACTTGAGGATTTTTGTTAAATACATAAGACGTTCTGACTTGGTAACAGACGGTTTCTCCGTTTAATTGCCAGTACAAGTCGGTTTGCAGCCCTTCTCTTTCATATTCAACGGGAAAGGTCTCTCCTGCAAGACGAAGCCAGATGTCATTCAAAGGTTGCCCAACCATCGATGTTTCAATGTCAGGTAACATCAGTCTTAGGGATCTGTTGAAATCGACAAGACGATAGGAACTATCCAGTACAAGAACCCCTTCGCGCATACTTTCAAAAATGCTTTCTTTGGCGATCGGTACAATGGTTAACAGTCTGGAGGACAGAATAGCCCAGATATACATAGCCGATGTAACACACATCAGTACGGGAACTGGGTCGAGGCCAAACGGAGTCACGCCAAGTAAGTATACAAATGCAGCAACCATCGGAATAATCTGCGACACAATTAACGTAAGCAGTTGACGACGGTACATCTTTTTGGTGTGACGCCATTGCCCAATTAAGATAAGGCCAGCACACAAAAGGCAGGAGAACGTAAATGCACCATGGACAACATACCATTGACCAATATCCATCGCCATGACGGGGACTGTGCTATCCTCACGTAACCATACTCTTTTGTAATAGAGATGATGCCAATCATTCGTAGCAACCAGAAAGACGGTAATGGAAGGAATGATGAATAAGGCTGACGTCAGCCATTTAGACAACTTTTTTCCAGTGTAATGAATCATGAGAAGCAGGCCAAGCGGTGCAGAGATCGGCATACCAATATATTGGACGATATTCCAGAACTTCATCTGTTCCAGTGTATTACTGGCGAGGCCAATGGCATATCCGAAGGTATATACGGACAGGGAAGCCGTGTACAGGATAAAGATGTTGGCGTTTGGAAAATGGGCTCTTCTGAAGTACGTATACATACACAGAAACAGATTCAGCACGGCTGACGTGGTCACAAGTGTAATGTATGAAGTAATATGCGATTCCATGTTCAGATCTCCATGTCAAATTAGATTGTTGTCGTATTGAAGCCAATGAGATGATGCTACTAATCACGCTAGGTGACTTAAAAAAGATGAATATAATCTCCACACTGTACATTGTACATCAGCCCTATCTGCTTAGGAACACCATTTGCATGATGAAACAGGTTAATTTCGAAAAAATTTCGAATATTCACAAATGCAGATGATGACGAAATACAAAGTTTGGATTCCCATATATGTGGTAAATAAGGAATGACAGTAATTATGAAGGTTCGCATTGCTGTCCAGGAGAAGAATAATCTGGTCGGTTCATGCCATCCTACAGAATGAGACTTATGACGAATGAGAGACAAGGAAGCATGTTATTTGTGTCCAAGTCTTCTTAAAATCAAACATGTTCATTTTGAAAGGAGAAGGTACAATGTCAAGCACTACCCAGCAAAAACAACAAACGATGCCTGCACAACATCAAGATCAGCGTCCGGGGATTGAATCCAAGATGAATCCCAAGCCTGAATTCGAGAGGGCGCAGTATAAGGCAGCAGGCAAACTATCGGACAAAGTGGCTTTGATTACGGGAGGAGACAGCGGAATTGGACGGGCTGTTGCTGTTACGTATGCCAAGGAAGGCGCCGATGTGGCGATTGTATATCTGAGTGAGCATGAGGACGCCAAGGAAACGAAACGTCAGGTGGAGCAGGAAGGGCGCAAGTGTGTGCTTATCGCAGGTGACATCGGTGATGTGAATTTTGCGAAGAAAAGCGTTCAACAAACGGTCGATGAACTTGGCAAACTCGACATTGTGGTTAACAATGCGGCTGAACAACATCCGCAACAAAACTTGGAGGATATTACGCCAGAGCAACTGGAAAAAACATTCCGTACCAACATCTTTGGTATGTTTTATGTTACACAGGCGGCTATGCCCCATCTGAAACAAGGGAGCACCGTCATTAACACAACATCGATAACCGCTTATCGGGGAAGCCCGACGTTACTGGATTATTCGTCAACCAAAGGGGCAATTACATCCTTCACCCGTTCATTGTCGATGAATCTGATTGAAAAGGGGATTCGTGTGAACGCTGTAGCTCCTGGTCCGATCTGGACACCCTTGATTCCTTCGACATTTGATGAGAAAAAAGTAAGTGAATTCGGAGCCACGCAACCGATGAAACGTCCAGGACAGCCGGATGAATTGGCACCAGCTTATGTGTACCTCGCTTCTGATGACTCTTCTTACGTCAGCGGACAGGTGATGCATGTGAACGGCGGCGAAGTCGTTAACGGCTAGGTGATGCACCGGGCAAATGGCATTGCGGAACGGGGGAGGATAGTCGCTGTATTGAGAAGAGAAAGACGGGACGCTAAAGCATAGTGGCGTCCCGTCTTTCTTTATATATTTTTTTCAAATAAGAAGAGGGTTCCGAACAAGGGAGGCAGGTTGAAGTCCTATCTATTGTAAGATGTGATTTACAAAAGTCTGTATCTGCGTTGATATATTTATGATACCTTATACAGGTCTGACTTTAAAGCAATCGGGTGAGTCAGAGGGGAAGAAGGCAGATTTATTGCTCATTTTACATGGAAAGATATCTCATTAGATGTGATATGATAAACCGGATAACATATTCGGGAGGCACTCATATGAAGATTAGCAAACAAGAGGCATCACATTATATATGGGGAGCTCAGTGTGATGGTTGGCATCTGGTTCAGGGAGAGACACTTAGTGTGATTCATGAGCGAATGCCCGCAGGCACGACAGAAACAAGGCATGTACATGTGAAGAGTCGCCAATTCTTTTTTGTTCTTAGCGGTGAGGCTTGTATGGAGCTGAATGGAGGGACCTATGTGCTGGAAACACATGAAGGAATCGAAATCCCGCCGGGAGCACCCCATCAGATGCAAAATCGAAGTGCACAAGATGTGGAATTTCTAGTTATATCACATCCAACGACACGCGGTGACCGCAACGAACTAAATGGATAAATAATGGTTTGTTTTCATCATTTGAATTTACTCATTTACATATGGACGAAGAGTGCAGAAAAAACCTGAAGATAACAGGGATTGGAAGGTTATTCTGTCATCAGAGTGGTTATGTAAATTGTCTTGTTGTTCAACGGACTAAAATATAACAGAAGGAAGAGATTAATGAGACCGTTTCGCATTCGCCTCGCTCTAATCATGATGGTACTCATTGGCGTATCCGTCATTGTAGCCGGATATACGATGGGCAGAGTTTTCAAGACTACTCATATCGCCGCACTGGAACAAACGATGGTGCGTGAAATTAATTTGTTAAAAGCGACATTTCCTTTTCATGATGCTTCCAATCCGACATCAGCGGAAACTCGGAAATATTACTCGGACCGAGCGCTGGAACTGGATCGTCTAACAGACTCGCGAGTAACTTTTATTAATAAAGACGGCATAGTCATTGGCGATTCCGAGAGCGATCCTGCAACAATGGATAATCACTTGAACCGGGAAGAGATCCGGACGGCTACGGAAGGGACTTTTGGACAGTCCATCCGATATAGTGCAACGTTAGGGCAGGACATGCTGTATGTCGCGCTGCCAGTTAATTCGGATCAAAGTGACATGATTGAAATGCCAAATGGCAAATTCGACGGTTTTATTCGGCTGTCTATGAGTTTGCAAGCGGTGGACCAAGGACTGCAACGCGGGTGGATGATTATGTTTGCTGCCCTGGGCCTGCTTTTTCTCATTGTGGCATTTGTCAGTTACCGGGTAGCTAGAGGTCTAACGTCGCCCATCGAGCATATCACCAAAGTGGCACACCGGATTACAAAGCTGGAGTACGATGCCAGAGTAAAAGTAACGCGCAGGGACGAGATCGGCCAATTGGGTCTGGCGATTAACGGCATGGCAGACAGTCTGCAGTCCCAGCTCAAAACGATCCGAGACAATGAAGCGTTGCTTCAAAGTGTGTTGGCGAATATGACGGGCGGGATCGTCATGATTGATGCAACGCAATCGATTGCACTGGTTAATCGGGAAGCAGAGCGTATGCTCGGCATTCAGGCCGTGAAGGTTACAGGAAGACCTTACACGGAACTCAAGCGGCATTACGAGCTGACACGCACGATTGAAGAGAGCGTTGCTAATCAGGAACGGATGCACGAAGAAGTAAGTGTATTTAACCCGGAAGAACGGTTGATAAGGCTGGATGGTGTACCGATGTCAGAAGACAATGGCGGATATCGGGGAATGTTATTCCTGCTACAGGATGTAACTGCGATTCGCAGATTGGAATCCATGCGTAGCGAGTTTGTGGCCAATGTCTCTCATGAACTCAAAACACCTGTGGCAGCAGTGAAGGGATTTGCAGAAACCTTACTAAGCGGCGGTGTAAAGGATAAGGAAACGGAACGTTCTTTCCTGCAGATTATTTATGATGAAGGTGATCGACTAAACCGCTTGATTGGAGATATTCTGGAGTTGTCCAAGATTGAATCGAAACGTGCACCGCTGGAATGTTCACCAGTGCATGTGCATTCCTTCTTCGAAATGGTGCTTGGAACTTTGTCCAAGGTAGCGGAGAAAAAGCAGATTCGTCTGGAAATGAATGTACCGGAGGAACTGTATATTGAAGCGGATGAGGATAAAATGAAGCAGATTTTCATTAATCTGTTATCCAACGGCATTAACTATACACCTGAGGGTGGAAGGGTGAAACTCCAGGTGAAGATGGATCAGAAGAGTGAGGAAGAGCAGGTGGTTTTCTCGGTGTCCGACACAGGAATTGGTATTCCCAAGAAGGATTTGCCGCGAATCTTTGAGCGTTTCTACCGGGTGGACAAAGGCAGATCACGGAATTCCGGAGGCACGGGCCTCGGACTCTCGATTGTTAAACACTTGGTTGAACTGCACCATGGCAAACTGTCGGTCGAAAGTGAACTGGGGATGGGAAGCACATTCCGTGTTATCCTGCCATTAATTCAAGAAGAAGAAGTCTAGTTTTACTTTGGAAAGAAAAAGGTAGGCTTAGAGAAGCAAAATGTAAAATGAGTCATTTGCTTTACACAGCGTTAACAAATTAGTGCTATGATAGAAAAAGTGTTGTGGCAACAGACAACCTATGAAGAGAGAAGGGGTATCATGGCACAGCGTTTGCTGGTTATTGAAGATGAACCGACATTATCGAGATTACTTACGTATAACCTGACACAGGAAGGTTATGACGTAACGGCAGAGGATCATGGGTCAGCAGGATATGACCGGGCCTTGTCTCAGGATTTCGATTTGATTCTACTGGATCTGATGCTGCCAGGCATGAATGGTCTGGATATTTTGAACAAACTGCGTATTCAGGGAGTAAGCACTCCTGTCATTATTCTTACCGCCAAGAACGGTGAAGCCGAGGTTGTGCAAGGGCTGAAATCGGGTGCAGATGATTACATTACGAAACCGTTTGGTGTATCCGAGCTTTTGGCACGTGTAGATGCGGTACTCAGACGTTACTCGAATGGCGACGATTTACCGCAGCCTGAGGATAAAGACGGCTCACGTATTATTCTTGGTGAACTTGAAATTTATCCGTTGAAGTATGAAGTGACTTTGGGAGGGCAATCGATCAGCCTGCGTCCGAAGGAGTTCGAAGTCCTGTTATATCTCGCTAAAAAACCTGGCGTGGTGCTGACCCGGGATGATCTGATGAATGCGGTCTGGGGTTTTGATTATATCGGAGGCCAGCGAACTGTAGATGTGCACGTCAGCTCATTACGTAAAAAGCTGGAACTTGACCCTGAATCCGTTCATATCGATTCCATCCGCGGCGTAGGTTATAAATTGGTTGTCAAAAGAAAAACTCCCCATCATTCTAGTTAAATGATCGGGGAGTTTTATTTTTACCTCCTTTTTACACAAAGGAAGATTTTTCTTCATTTATGGGGAGTAGGATGAGGTTATCCAAGTGATACTTTGTACCTAAAAACCCACCTTAGGGCGGAGCTAACACGTAAAGGAGAATGTGTAATTATGCCCATGTTGTTAGAGGCTAGACCTGAGAATCTAGATGTTAGTTTACAAAAAGGGGAAGAAATATCGTTCGTGCCGGAGTTGGAATCGGACGAATCAACAAGTGAAGTTCAGGAGGAACATGCCGTTTCTTTGACTGAATATTTCCGTCAGGTGCCTATAGCTAGGGGAGATACTACTTGCGGAGAGGCTGCGGCGATGTTAAGTGATGGACTGGAGCATCCATGTATTGTGCTCTGTGATGAACACATGAAACCGATAGGATTATTGATGCGTGAGAGCTTGTATCGTTTACTGAACGGAAGGTTCGCAGCGGACTTATTTTATCGTAAACCGATTATGAATGTAGCTAACGCATCACCGGTTATTGTAGATATACATATGGAACCCGCCGCTATTATTGACGCCGCGCTTCGGCGGGACGAGGATCATTTTTATGACTGCCTGCTCGTAACGGAACAGGATCGCTTGCTTGGTGTACTCACGATTCGTGATGTGATGTCGCTTTCTCGTAAACTTCAGCAGAAGGCATCCGCAGATCGCATATGCACCGTGACGGAGAGTGGACAGGAAATTTCACGCATTCATGCGGCTGTAACCAAACTGGTTCAAGCGGCGAATCAGACCGTACAGGAAGCAGGGCAAGTTATCCTCTTGTCCAATGAGGGAGAAGGGCGTCTGCGTCAAGTTGAGTCTTCCTACCTTCAGGTTCATGAGCATATGGGGGATCAGGGCAAACACGCAAGTCAGATGCTCGAATCCATCAAAACAGGTGCGGGCATGGCGCGTTCCATTCGAACGCTGGCGGATCAGAGCGGGCTTTTGGCACTGAATGCATCGATAGAGGCTGCGCATGCCGGAGAATACGGCCGGGGGTTCCAGATTGTTGCCGGAGAGATCCGGGCACTTGCCAAACAGACACGAGAAGTGGCTGGAAACATGACCGTATTGCTTCAGGATATTGAAAGTTTAACCCAGCAGACCGTATCCCTCATTCAGGCGAGTGGTACTGAAATCGATGAGAGTGCGCAGTATGTGCAGGAAGGTGCGGTAGCGTTTGGGAAGTTAAATCATGCAGTAAAAGCTTTGTCCTGCATCGTGGAGACCATTGCTGCTGAAGGCGGGGAAGCTGGCAGGGTCGCAGAGAATATCCAGTTGAAGCTGAAGGCCATGATTACGGATCATTCCGAGCTGTGAACTAAAGCACAACCGAGGCACAGCGTATAACGGAAATCGCGCAGATCAAAAAAGAGAGACCTGGGACGTTGAACTAACGGCCTAGGTCTTCTTCAGGTGTTTTTACATTCCGTTAACATGAAGGTGGTACTGTTTTTACAATGTTACGTTAGGATATTAAAGATGACTGTGCTGATTGGTAGAGAATATGAACGCCGGTCTCAACGTAAAGGGAATCCGATGATCCCTGCAACGAAGGAGAAGTGAGCATCCATGAAAGACCTCATTCACATTGATGGACTTAATTTATACTACGATACGCATCACGCGCTTAAAAATATATCGATGGATCTGCCGGAGAAAACCGTCACAGCGTTTATCGGGCCGTCAGGCTGCGGTAAATCGACATTGCTCCGCACGTTGAACCGGATGAATGACATGATTCCGGGTGTTCGTGTGGAAGGACAAGTTATGCTGAACGGTTCGGATATTTACAGTAATGAAATTGAAGTGGAGACGCTGCGCAAACGGGTAGGAATGGTATTCCAACAGCCGAATCCTTTTCCAAAATCGATCTATGACAACGTGGCGTACGGACCACGTCTGCACGGCGTAACCCAAAAAGCAGAACTGGATAAACTCGTCGAACAGAGTCTGGTTCATGCGGCATTGTGGGATGAAGTCAAGGATGTGCTGAAAAAATCGGCGTTAAGCCTGTCTGGTGGACAGCAACAACGTCTGTGCATCGCACGTGCACTGGCTGTACAGCCGGATGTGTTGCTGATGGACGAAGCAACTTCGGCGCTGGACCCGATCTCCACGCTGAAAATCGAGGAATTGGTCAAAGAGTTGCATCATAAATATACCATCGTCATGGTTACTCACAACATGCATCAGGCAGCACGAGTATCTGGACGAACGGTATTTTTCCTGAATGGTGAAGTGGTGGAGGCAGCTGATACGGAGACGTTATTCTCCACACCGCAAGATTCCCGGACCGAGGACTATATATCCGGTCGGTTTGGTTAAGGCGAGCTGAACAGGATGATCCCGGCTTACCCGGAGATGATGGAGAAGGAGGACATGAAATCTATGATTCGCAGAAAAGAATTTGATCAAGAGCTGGAAGAACTGCGCTCCCTGCTGAAACAAATGGGGGAACATGTAGGAAATGCCTTGGACGGTGCGATTGAGAGTTTGCAGACATTGAATGTAGAGAAAGCTCAGATCATCATTAAGAATGATGCGAATCTCAATGCCCTTGAGGACAAAATCATGGAGCTGGGCTCCAAGCTTATTATCACACAGCAGCCCGTTGCGAAGGATTTAAGACGCATTATCGTGGCCTTCAAAATCTCCAGTGACTTGGAGCGTATGGGGGATCTGGCCCTCGACGTGGCGAAGGTAACGATTCGTATGGAAGGTCAAGAGCTGATCAAGCCGCTGGTGGATATCCCGCGTATGGCGGAAGTGGTGAAATCCATGATTGATGAGTCCATTGAGTCCTATTTGAAAGAAAATACCGATCTGGCCTATAAAATGGCACAAACCGATGATCAAGTCGATCAGTTGTACAGCAATATGATTCGTGACCTCTACACGTTAATGACTGAACATCCAACGAATGCATCTCAGGCTATGCTGCTCTTGATGGTTGGGCGTTACATTGAACGTATTGGTGATCATGCGACCAACATCGGTGAGAGCACGGTGTATCTGGTGACAGGTCAGCGTCCGGACCTGAACCAGTAAGTTGTTCTGGGCAGGCTATGCTGCACAAGCGAGGAATATTAGACATACAAGATAAAATAATATGATCGAAATGAGAGAACTTTCTTCCGGCTGGCCTGTGCACAGGCTGACTGGGAAGGAGGTTCTTTTTTTGCGCAAGAAATGTGGTGAGAAGGGGTGTGAAGTTTTTTTGATGTAGGTGGCAGGTATGGTATCATGAGAGTAGGTATGTAAGTACAGTCTGACCATATGATACGCGAGGTGCTGGAATGGACAAGTTTATTCTTATAGATGGAAATAGCATTATTTATCGGGCATTTTTTGCAATGCCATCCCTGACCAATTCGAAAGGTCTGCACACCAATGCGGTATACGGCTTTACGACGATGTTGCTTCGTTTGTTGGAAGAACACAAGCCTACACACGTGATGGTGGCGTTTGATGCGGGCAAAGTGACGTTCCGTCATGAAGGGTATCAGGAATACAAGGGTGGACGGGAAAAAACACCGCCGGAGTTGTCCGAGCAGTTTCCTTTGCTCAAAGAACTATTGCAAGGCCTCGGGATCGCGCAGTTTGAACTGGCTGGTTTCGAGGCGGATGATATTATCGGAACGCTGACCAAACGCGCGGATGATGCAGGCAGACAGGTTCTCGTTGTATCGGGTGACAAGGATATGTTGCAACTTGCTTCCGAGCATGTACATATCGGGCTGACGCGTAAAGGGGTTACGGAGATTGAACTGTACGACCCGGCACAGATTAAGGAACGTTACGGTCTGACACCACTACAGATTATCGATCTGAAAGGTCTGATGGGCGATGCTTCCGATAATATTCCGGGTATTCCGGGTGTTGGGGAGAAAACGGCGCTGAAGCTGCTGCACCAGTTTGGATCGGTGGAAGAGGTGCTGAACGGTACGGGTGAACTGAAAGGCAAGATGAAGGAAAAGATTGAAACCCATGCCGAAGATGCACGCATGAGCAAACAGCTGGCGACCATTCACCGTGAGGTTCCGCTGGAACAGACGTGGGATGATATGCAGTTTGATGGATTGAAAGAAGCTAGTGCAGGGCCTGCACTGGTTAAGCTGGAGTTTAAGTCATTGCTGGAGCGTTTGTCCTTTAGCGGTAGCGTGGCTTCCGAGCAAGAGGCTGTTCCGGCGGCTGAGGTTGAATCTACGATTGCAACAGAAGATAACATAGCTGATCTGATGGATATGTTGGATTCGATCGATGTGCTGCATGTGGAAACGCATGGTGACAATCCGCATCAGGCGAAGCTTGTTGGTCTTGCCGTAGGTGCCGGGGAGAAATATACGTTCATATCTCCGGAATTACTAAAGTCTGATGCGGCAACTCCTGTACGGGAATGGCTTGCAAGTGCCGACCAGCCGAAGCGTGGATATGATCTGCATCGTGTGGATTTGGCTTTGCATGCACATGGCATTGAATTCGCAGGTGCATCATTTGATGTGCAGCTTGCTGCTTATTTGCTTGACCCGACCGAGTCGAATCAGACAATCAGCGGGCTGACGTCCAAGTATGGGCTGCCTTCACTGGTTGAAGACGATAGCGTTCTGGGGAAAGGGGCTAAATACAGAGTACCAGAGGCGGAAGTTCTGGGTGATTTCTTATGCCGGAAAGCCGCTGCGCTGGCCGCGATTATCCCCCTTCAGGAACAAGCGCTGGAGAGCGATGAGATGAATTCGCTGTTCCATGAGCTCGAAATGCCGTTATCCCGTATTCTTGCCGACATGGAGAAGCAGGGAATCAAGGCGAACACAGAAGACTTACAAGCACTTGGTCGTGAATTTGAAGGACAGATCGGCAAGCTGATGGCGGAAATCTACAAGTTGTCCGGTACGGAGTTTAATCTGAACTCACCAAGACAACTCGGTGAGATTTTGTTTGACAAGCTGGGCCTGCCTGTCGTGAAGAAAACAAAAACAGGATACTCCACCGACGCTGAAGTGCTGGAAAAGCTGGCTCCTTATAACGACGTGGTGCAGCACATTTTGCAATATCGCCAGCTTGCCAAGTTGCAATCCACTTATGTGGAAGGTTTGCTGAAAGAGATATCGGACCGGGATGGCAAGGTGCATACGTTCTATCGTCAAACCATTGCAGCAACAGGACGACTGAGTAGCCAGTTCCCGAACTTGCAGAACATTCCGATTCGTATGGAAGAAGGACGAAAAATTCGTAAGGTCTTTGTACCGTCCGAGCCGGGTTGGTCTATTCTCGCAGCCGACTACTCTCAGATTGAACTGCGTGTACTGGCACATATTTCAGATGATGAACGTCTGAAGGAAGCTTTTGTACATGATATGGATATCCATACGAAGACTGCCTCCGATGTATTCGGCGTGAAGCCGGAGGATGTGGACAGTGACATGCGTCGTTCTGCGAAGGCGGTTAACTTCGGAATCGTATACGGAATCAGTGATTATGGTCTATCGCAAAACTTGAACATTACGCGGAAAGAAGCAGCACAGTTCATCGATCAGTATTTTGAAATATTCCAGGGTGTGCGCCGGTATATGGATGATATTGTGAAGGATGCACGCCGGGACGGTTATGTGAAAACGATGCTGGAACGCCGCCGTTATCTGCCCGAAATCAACGCGAGTAATTTCAATCTACGCTCCTTCGCGGAACGTACCGCGATGAACACACCGATCCAAGGTACTGCGGCTGATATCATTAAGCTGGCGATGGTACAGATGGACGAGGCGCTGCGCGAGCGTAAGCTACAGAGTCGTATGTTACTTCAGGTACACGATGAGCTCGTGTTTGAAGTGCCGGCGGATGAACTGGAGCTGATGAAGGAGCTTGTGCCTTCGGTGATGGAAAAGGCGCTTCCGCTGTCGGTGCCGCTAAAAGCCGAAGTTAGCTTTGGTGAGAACTGGTATGAAGCAAAATAGATAAGAAGGGGTCCCGCTGAGCGCCATCTTCCGTTATAATATAAGGGAGGTGAGAATATCATGCCGGAACTACCGGAAGTCGAAACAGTCAGAAGAACGTTGAATCAACTTATTGTAGGTAAAACGATTGATTATGTTACCGTTAATTTGCCGCGGATTATTCAGCGGCCTGACGATATAGAAGCATTTGCATTGGAACTGGCAGGACATACCGTGATTGGTGTAGAGCGCCGGGGCAAGTTCTTACGGATTTTGCTGGACGGGCTTGTGCTGGTCTCCCATCTGCGGATGGAGGGACGTTATGGTGTGTATCATCAGCACGAAGAGGTGGAGAAACACACTCATGTCATCTTCCACTTCAATGATGGCACGGAATTGCGATACAAGGATGTTCGTCAGTTTGGAACGATGCATCTGTTCAGTGCAGGTGAAGAGCTGGTTTCGAAACCGCTCATGAAGCTTGGACTGGAACCACTGGATGAAGCTTTTACCGTGGACGCGTTCCGCGCTGCAGTGGGGAAACGTACGACAAAAATTAAAGCTGTATTGCTGAATCAGGCATATGTGGTTGGCATCGGGAATATTTATGTGGACGAGGCTCTCTTCCGTGCAGGTATACATCCCGAGACGATTGCGAAGACGCTGACCGAAGCACAGCTGAAGGTTTTGCATGAAGCCATTGTGGCTACGCTGCAGGATGCCGTGAATGCAGGAGGTTCCTCAATCAAGTCATATGTTAATGGGCAAGGCGAGATGGGCATGTTCCAGCATCAGCTGAAAATTTATGGCCGTAAAGCCGAGCCTTGCCATACCTGCGGCACATTGATTGAAAAAAGTGTCGTTGGCGGACGTGGGACGCACTTTTGCCCGAATTGTCAACGACTTTGATCTCCCGAACCAGAACTGAATCAATGAAATGATGAAATCATAGCACCCTTGGATTCCTCCCTCCATATACTGATATGGCAGAAATAAGCGGGCATATACCCATACTGACATCATCAGTTGGCACGTACCGCACAGGGGAGGAATCCGGGGTGCTGCATCATTTTATTTCATTACTGGCGCTTGCTTTTGCAGTGAGTTTAGATGGTTTTGGAGTTGGAATTACATATGGACTTCGGAGGACCAAGATTCCGCTCTTATCCATTGCTATCATTTCGCTTTGTTCGGGATTGGTAATCGCGTTATCTATGCAGGTTGGTGTGCTCTTATCTCATGTTGTGTCCCCAGAAGTAGCTTCAATTGTGGGGGCTGTCATTCTCATTGTGATTGGTGCGTGGTCGCTTTTGCAACTGATCAGGCGGCGGGGAAAAGAACGTGAGGAAGCAGAGAGTGAATTGGTGCAGGAGAGATTGTTTCAAGAAAAGGGAACAACGGAATCAGGGCTTTCATCCAGAAGCAAGAATCAATTAATGGTTCTGGAAGTGCAACCTTCGCCAACGGATGGTTCGGTGGAGCGCATGGTATTTACACTGGAATTGCGCAAGCTGGGTGTGGTTATTCAAATTTTGCGCAGCCCGTCCAAGGCGGACATGGATAACTCAGGCAGTATCTCCGCACAAGAAGCGATGTGGCTCGGAATTGCGCTGTCACTGGATGCCTTTGGTGCAGGTCTGGGTGCGGCATTGCTTGGATTCCCTACGCTGTGGACGGCACTGGTGATTGCTTTGTTTAGCGGGGCGTTTCTGTCACTTGGCATGAAGGTAGGATTACGGTTTGCAGCACAGCGCTGGATGCAGAAACTCTCAGTTCTGCCGGCCCTGCTGTTAATGATTATGGGAATATTCAAGTTGTTTTGAGGAGTAATAAAGCTGTTATGAGGTGAGACGATGAATATAGGCTTAACGGGCGGAATTGCAACAGGCAAAAGCAGTGTTTCCGCCTATCTGGCCAGTAAGGGAGCGCTGCTCATCGATGCAGATGTTATTGCCCGGGAAGTTATGTTGCCTGGGCATCCCGTTTTGGCTGCCGCTGTCCAGCGGTTTGGACAAGCTATCTTGAATGAGGACGGAACACTGGATCGGAAAAAGTTAGGGAGTATTGTTTTTCAGCACCCTGAGGAACGTAAAGCGCTTGAGGCCATCACTCATCCGGCGATCCGGAAGGAAATGCGTGAGAGAGCGGCTGCATACGAATTGAAACATCCGGACAAGCTGGTGGTGTCGGATATTCCTTTGCTGTACGAGTCGGGCCTTGAGGAAGGTTTTACGGAAGTTATGGTCGTATATGTACCTAGAGCAGTACAACTGGAGCGACTGATGAACCGGGATCAGATGACCCAGGCTGACGCCGAAGCACGCATTGCGGCCCAGATGGATATTGAACGCAAAAAAGAGCGGGCAGATATCGTTATTGATAACAGCGGATCATGGGCTCAGACGGAGAAGCAGCTTGAATTATTTTTAACGCATAAGGGTTTATTATGAAAATATTGCGTAAAAAACGTGTACTGCTGATCATGTTTGTTTCCTTTGTACTTGTGTTATTTCTAAATACGAACTGGATGGCTTGGTTTTATCCGATTGAATATAAGGAAGAGATTCGGGCGCAATCCCAAAGTTATGAGGTTGATCCGTTTCTGATCGCTTCGATTATCAGGGTGGAGACCAATTTCAAGACCAGTAAAGAATCCAAACGTGGTGCGATCGGACTGATGCAGCTCATGCCGGATACGGCGAACTGGATTCTGGAACAAGCCAAAATTCCGGATACTTCGCTGGAGGAATTGAAACATGAACCTGGGCGAAATATTCAACTGGGGACATGGTATCTGCGTAATCTGTCAGACCAGTTCGGTGGCAACGAAATTGTGATGATTGCAGCCTATAATGCAGGACCGGGGAAGGTCAGCAGCTGGTTGAAAAATGGTGTATGGGATGGCACGCTTGAAACGGTGAAGGATATTCCTTTTGGCGAGACACGCCACTATGTACAACGGGTTATTTACTATTATAATCAGTATGTGAAGATCTACGATACGTTCTAGAGCGATTGCTCGGAAAAAGATAAGGAGAAGCACGGAGCAGACCGGTAGTGTACCGGCCGCCCCATGCTCCTCTGTGTAACGTATTACGATGCAGATAATTATTGGTATTGACCTGCCAATTGCTGTTCTGCAATTGTTACCAGACGCTTCGTGATGTATCCACCGATCGAACCGTTCTCGTAAGAAGTCATGTTACCTTGGTACCCATCTTGTGGGATGCTGATTCCGAGTTCTTGAGCTACTTCATATTTCATTTGCTCCAGGGCTGCGGAAGCTTTAGTTACAACCAAGTTGTTGGAGTTACCGTTGCTTTGTGCCATTGCTGTTCACCTCCTCGCGGGTTGGTAAAAGTATTATGTGTCGCGAATGCGATTTTCATTACAAAATATGCTCAGGGAATATGTGGTAAAAAGTAAAAGTGGGAAGTGATCTAAGTTGAAATGTCCTTATTGTGGTTATTTAGGTACCAAAGTGTTGGACTCCAGACCAGCGAATGAATCGAAATCCATTCGCCGCCGCCGCGAATGCGAGCAGTGCGCGAGAAGATTTACGACCTTTGAAATGATCGAAGAAACCCCTTTGATTGTCATTAAGAAGGACGGCAGCCGGGAAGAGTTCAGCCGTGACAAAATTCTCCGTGGTTTGATCCGTGCGTGTGAGAAGCGTCCGGTCTCTGTAGAAACGCTGGAGATGATGGTATCTGAAGTGGAGAAGTCACTGCGTAACACAGCAGAAGCTGAGGTAGAGAGCCGTCAGATCGGCGAGCTGTTAATGGAGCAGCTGTTTCCGGTTGATGAAGTGGCGTACGTGCGATTTGCTTCGGTGTACCGCCAGTTCAAAGACATTAACATGTTCATGAAAGAACTGAAATCACTGCTGTCCAAAGAAGATCTGGAGGACTAATGTAGTGGGGGAAAAGGAGAAGAGCAATCCGGAGCTGCATCTGGTATATGCCATGCCGTGTGTGCCCGTAACATGAATGTTCTTCTCCATAGATTTCGGTGCTTCAGAAGGGTATTGACAGTCCAGAAGGGATTTTATATGATATAGAAGTCGCCTGTAAAATGAGTTTTTAGCAGTGCTGGACAAGATGTAACTTCATATCCTGGGGCCTTAGCTCAGCTGGGAGAGCGCATCGCTGGCAGCGATGAGGTCAGGGGTTCGATCCCCCTAGGCTCCATACTCGTAGAGAATCCGCTGATACAGCGGGTTTTTTCGTTTGTCTAGACGTTGACTGTGAACGTGGACGACTCGCAGATATGCGCTCCACGCATCGCAGATACACGCGCCTAATCCCTCGTTTTCTTACCGCAATTATTATCGAAGGAGACGGTATGGAATGGATAAACGAAAAGGAAGAACAATTAAGAGCGAGCGCACATCGACGCGCTTACAACATTCGTTAGACTATTTGTTCGATTATTACTACCAGGCGAAGAAGTCAGAAGGGCGCGCAGAGAATACGTTAAAGACATACGTACAGAATTACAATTACTTTTGTGAATTTTTGGATAAGCATAAGATCATTCGCGACATTCGGAATATCAACGTTGAAGTAGGACGTGATTACATAATTTGGTTACGCGATGAAAAGCGGAGATTTAGTGATAACTGTAACGTTCCGGAATCTGTTCGCACTGTGGGACTGCTTCCGAAATCAATTAACATACGCATTAAGATTTTCTTCGTTTATTTACCGCCGAGCGCTTCGCACGCATCTATTACATTCTTGAATGCCTTCTTTTCTGCACTCGTAATTTTGTGCGGTCATCTTAGTATTGTTGTCCGCTATAACGGAGTATGGCCTTGTCTGACGCGATAATTGTACGGATCATATCGAGATCATCCGCCGATGGAGTCACATCGTACCTTTCCCATATGCCTCCTACGTCGTAATCGCGGTCAACTCCAGAGAACCCTGGGGTGATCATATACTTATCGTTTCCAGACCGGAAAATGTATTGATGAAGAGCTAATCATCTGCGGCGTATTGTATTTTAAAACGTAAAAAGGGATCTTGACCTTCCTTGACTCCTATGTATAAGACGTTGTTAGTATTGACATACTTAGTTGTGGATTTGTCGTAATATTTACATAGTTGGACAGCGCCTTATTGATATTCGCTTCGCGCGTTTGTTCCGCTTTCTTGACTTCTGCGGCCTCCTTAGCGTTGGCTTCGTTTTGCTTTGCGTCAATCTTGGCGATTAGTTTTTTAACTTCATTGATTTCTTTGACGTCCGGGTAATCAAATATTAAGCTTTCTAAGACTTTCTTTGCGACTGTTCGTAACCATCTTTAATGTCTGTCTTTGCGCGCGCCAGTACAATAGCGGCATTTTCCTTCTTAATCTTCGATCGTTTCTAATTTTTGTTCTGCAATCGCTTGTTCCGCGGTGTTTACGACTGATTCAACGTCATTTTTGGTAGTCTGAGGTGCGGTTGTAGTTGCTGCGCATCCTGTCAGCAGTAACATTGCGAGTATAGTAGTCCATACTGGCTTCATTGCACGCCCCATTATAGGTAATATTGTCCGAATTATATTGGGTGTGTGGGAAGAACACAAGGAAAAAGACGCAGCCTGTTTTTGACTGCGCCGATGGTATTGCATGAATTGGCGGTAAGGGTTATGCTATTTAAGAATGATTGACACGGTAGCTACTCTTGGCGGGGGAGCTACCTCTTTTTTGCGTGTAAAAAGAAAATAACTGAAGTAATGAATGCCAACATTGCAAAAATTAATATTCCGAAGTTCAGCATTACATCAAGTGCTTCGTACGTGCTCATCTCATCACCACCTTTCTCGTAAATTAGTTTAACTGACCAATTTATATTCTGCTACAACTTTTAGTAGGGGGCTTATTTTTATTGACATTATCTAAAAAATATGGTATTAAAAAAGGCGGTTAACTGATTTAATTAAGTATATATCTTCTTAAACGCAGTGAATGAAATAATTATAGAAACTTTTTTGTTTTATTTTAAAATATTTTTAAAGTTTTTTTAATGCCATAGCTTCAAGACCTCCAATTCATTTCTAACCCTCAACACTTTTGTAGTATACATGGATAAAATTTTTCTTTCAAAGCGTAAATTAGGCGACTAAGTATTTTAACAACGATTGCTTACGATGCTCCAAGTTTGTTCAAATACTTCTTAAAGTTTTTAAAAATCTTTCTCCACTCAGCGAAGTGAGTTTATTTTTCCAAACATTTCAGCGATGTGCTAAACAGTCTCGAAGCAGTACGATCTTCTCGATGCTCTGAATTTCTTAGAATTTCATTCTAAGAATGGTCTCGCTGATGAAAGGGGTCGAAAAAAGTGTCACATAAGCAGGGGATTTGCACCAATTTGTTGAAGTATTGAGAGGCGAAGGCACATCCACCCACAACGAAAGGACTGCGTCTAATAAATCCTCTAACCTCTGATACGCGCAAATGGACCGCACGCCTATCGTTATATTTATGGGCGCGGAGCTCGTTGGAAGCGGTGTGGATATAAAGGAGATGAGTTTTAAGATTAAGGGCGAGAGGTATTTGGGCAGAGTCTGTACGTTTAAAAATGCGAGATAAAGGGAGAAGGAACATTTGATAAACAAAGTTACAAAGTATTTATATATTGCTTTTTTGTCTTTAGCTAGTCTGTGTTTACTATGTCTACTTCTCGCACTGATTCGTCTTATTCTTCCGAAGGTCAGCTTAACAGATTGGGACCTTCTGGCTTTTACAGGGTCTATGATAGCTGCAGTAGTTACTTATATGGGTATCCGGGCTCCTATCCTATCGCAGCGTAAGGACCAGTTAATGACTCGTTATTCGTCAATTATTAAAGTACTGACTCTGTACTCTAAGAAGACACGCAGAATAATTTTCATGACCGAGTTTTACAATTCTCTCAAAGAGCACGAAGTCACCAAGGAGAGATTACAGGAACAAGCCACTGTGATTAAGGAGTACATAGAAAATGTTTCTGATTTGTTTGCAGAAATTGTTAACGATGTAGACTTACTAACTTTTGAAAACATAGAGTTCAAGATAAGGTCTTTATATGGGTTTATCAATCACTACGAGGCTATTGATACTCACATACAAAACTATGATTCTGATAGCTTTTTCGTTTTTGATATAAAAGACTACCTTAAACAGTCAAAAGAGCTTGAGCAGTATTTAGTTGTTTACCAACAGAGTCTACTTGTTAAGTATAACGAGATCAGGAATAGATCAGTTTTCAGGCTAACGGACCCATTTAAGGATATAATTTAATCACAGAAATAACCGCAAACCCTACGTACGGACTGAGTTATTTCGCGTTCTCTCCGTCGATTCCTCTTGCAGAAGCCCCAACACGCTGACTCTACGGTAATTCCACGTGAAAAAGACGCAGTTTATAAGCCACGTCTAAAATTTTTGAAATGAATCAATTTTTAGAAGGAGCGGCTAGGATAAGCCCCAATTTTCTTCGAAGGTACTGATTACATTTTCATCCCATATTTCTATCCCAAACATTTCTTTATTAGAGATTTGTTCTATTTCTAAAGCATTATCTATGAAGGTATCGTACAATTGCTCAAACTCTGGATGCTCTCCAGCTATGGCTAACACAAAGTGAAAAGGAACACAGTATAAGAATACGGATTTCAGCTAACACAGAGTTTATATCTCTAAGTTCAATTTCATTTATTATTAAAAATTTGCTGTATGTTTCATCCTCGTTGAGAATATAGTACGCGTCAAAGTCGAATGGATACCCTAATTCTACTTCCGCTATGTTCCTTTTTCATAGACATTATTTATAATAGAAAGTAATTATTGGAATCATTATACTTGAACTAAAGACTATGATGGAGGGAATAATGTGATAACTAAACCGGATTGGAATATATTTAAAGCGAAGTTTAGTGAGAATCCGCAAAGTAATTTTGAATGGTTTTGTTACTTACTCTTTTGTGTTGAATTTAAATTGCCTTTAGGTATTTTTCGTTACAAGAATCAGTCCGGTATTGAAACTAATCCTATAATCCATGAAGACGAAGTGATTGGATGGCAGGCAAAATTTTATGAGACCACATTATCTTCGCACAAAGTTGATCTAATAGAGATGTTGAAAAAAAGCAAAGGTAGCTACCCCGATTTAACGAAGATTATCCTTTTTACTAACCAAGAATGGGGACAAGGGAAACTTCAAAGTGATTCTGAGGTAAAACTCGCGGTAGAGGAAGAAGCTGAAAAACAGGATATTCAAGTTGAGTGGAGAACAGCAAGTTATTTTGAATCCCCTTTTGTGACAATAGAAAATAATTTAATAACTCGTTACTTCTTCAGTCTACAGAAGAACATAATGGATACAATCACAGATATGAGGAGGCATACAGAGTCTTTACTGTTGGAGATCCAAACGTCAATTATTTTCAATGAGCACATTATAGAGCTGGATAGGAGCGAACTTCTGCAAAATCTGAATGCTGATTTGGAGCAAAACTCAATATTAGTCTTAAGTGGAGAAGGCGGGGTTGGAAAAACAGCAGTTATTAAAAAACTATACAGTGATTTTGGTAATAGTATCCCCTTCTATTTAATGAAAGCAAATGAGTTTGAAGTTGCCAACGTTGATTTATTATTTAGTAATACCAGTTTAAAGGATTTTATTGATGTTCATCACAATGATAGCAAGAAAATATTTGTAATAGACTCTGCTGAAAAGCTAATGGATTTAAATAATCATCATCCATTTAAAGAATTCCTTTCAGAAATACTTCAAGCTGAATGGAAGGTTATTTTTACTGCAAGAAGCCGATATTTGGTTGATCTGGATATTCATTTCATTGATCACTTCCAGTTAAGACCTTCTAGAATATATGTTAGTAAATTAAATCATGAGGAACTCGGATACTTAGCGGGAAATTATAATTTTGATCCTCCAAATGAATATAAATTGCTGGAGTTGATTACAAATCCATTTTATTTAAATGAGTATTTGAAATTTTATACTGAAGGCAGCAACATTGGATTTTTGAAATTCAAAGAACTCTTATGGAATAGAATAATTAAAAAAGCAAAGCCATCTAGGGAACAATCTTTCTTACAAATTGCGTTCAAGAGAGCAAACGAAAATCAATTCTTTCTGACATTGGATTCTAATGATATTAATATGGATGCTCTTGTTAATGAAGGAGTACTTGGTTATGAAGTGGCAGGATACTTTATTACTCATGATATCTATGAAGAATGGGCTTTAGAAAAAATAATAGAATCTGAGTTTACTAAAAAGGAAAGTAACATTAACTTTTTTGAAAAAATAGGTGATTCTTTTGCAATTCGTAGAAGCTTTAGAAACTGGATGTCAGAGAAGCTTTATCTTGAGAATGATTCTGTAAAAGAATTCATTGAAGAAATAATTGATGACGAGCAAGTAATCGGTTTTTGGAAGGATGAAGTAATGATTTCAGTATTACTTTGTGACTACTCCCAATATTTTTTTGGTTCGTTCAAGAGATTGTTTCTGGATAAAAATAAAGAATTATTGCAAAGAGTCTCTTTCTTGTTACGGATTTCTTGTAAAGAAGTAGACGATAGTTTTCCACAGATGGGCTCTAAGAATATCGATTTTTTATCTATTGAATATATCTTTACTAAACCGAAAGGGAATGGATGGAAAAGCCTGATTCAATTTGTATATGATAACTTGGACGAAATAGGATTAAAAAATGTTGGTTTTATATTACCTATTCTTCATGATTGGAATACAAAATTCAGGCAAGGAGATACTACGAGATTCTCAGGTCTAATCGCTCTTAAATATTATCAATTGATAATCCAAGAAAAAGTATGTATTTCTCGCAATGAGGATTTTAAAGATAAAATATTAGAAATAATTTTGTATGGTGCTGGAGAGCTTAAAGAAGAGTTAGCAAATATTTTTGATGAAGTATTAGCTAACAAGTTAAAAAATTATAGAGCACCTTACTATGATCTGAATGAAATGATACTGACTAAAACATTTGTGAATATTGAGGTTGTCAAAGCATTGCCAGAGTATGTGTTAAAACTAGGAAATTTGTTTTGGTTTCGTTCGAGTGAAAGAGATGACAGATTCCAATCGGATTTAGGTATTGAAGAAGATTTCGGGATTGATAAAAGGATAGATAATTATTTCCCAGCAAGCGCATACCAGACTCCAATATATTGGTTGTTAAAAACAGAATTTACTCAAACAATTAATTTTATTTTAGATTTTACTAATAGGGCAGTAGAATGTTTTGCGAAATCAGGACGAAATGAAGTTACAATTATCGAACTCCGTATAAGAGATTACAATAATGAACAGTTTTTTTGTGATAGGCTATGGAATGTTTACAGAGGAACTCAGGTCGCACCTTATGTTCTGGAATCAATGCATATGGCTTTGGAGAATGTATTTCTTGAGATGGCTAAAAATATAGATACTAAAGTATTGGAAGAATGGCTTTTTTATTTACTAGAAAACTCCAAATCATGCTCTATAACTGCAATTGTAGTAAGTATTGTTTTGGCATATCCGGAAAAAACATTTAATGTTGCAATCAATTTATTTAAAACTAAAGATTTATTTTTTTTAGATACACGTAGAATGGTTCTTGATCAATCTGCCAAATTTAATTATTCCATTGGATATGGATTAAACTATAGTTCTAAGCTTTATCAGGACGAACGTATTGAAACCTGTAATGCCAAGCATAGATCAAAGAGTCTCGAACATATTGCCCTTGAATATCAATTTTTCAGAACTGAAGGGATTGGTGAAGAGGAAGCAGAACAAAGACAAAATGCAATTTGGGATGTTTTAGATTCACACTACAAGGAATTATCTGAAGTATTAGTTGAAGATGAGTGTACAAAAACGTGGAGGCTTTATTTGGCGAGAATGGATAGAAGAAGAATGAGTCCTACTTTAGAGGAAAATTATGGAAATGTTATTATAAACTTTAATCCCGAATTAGAACCAGAGGTTCGTGATTATAGTGAAACTTCAATAAGGCAAAATTCTGAAAAGATGAAGTATACTTCGTTAAAGCTTTGGGCGCATTATAGAATTAAAAATGAAGATCAGTATAAGAAGTACATCAGTTATGAGGATGATCCTAAACTTGCACTTAAGGAAGTACGGGAGATTATTGGAGAGTTTGAACGGCTCTCTGAAACAGAGCATTATGAATATGAAGAATTCTTTCTAATGAATCATTCAATTCCTGCAGAGGCTTCTGCTGTGTTATTTAGGGATTTTCGTGATGTGCTTACTGATGAAGATAGGAATTTTTGTAAATTGATTATATTGGAAGCAGCCACTTCGTCGTTCAGAGAGGGCTACCAGTACCAGATTTCAGATGGAGTGGAATCTGCGATTTCAGTATTGCCTTTACTTATGCAAGAATTTCCCAATGAAAAAGACGTTTTAAAATTTATTTTGTTAATGATACTTTTTGACCAGAATAGTATTGGTCAGTATGCTGACTTTTCAGACTTCTCCGTTAATGCAATTATAAAGGATTTGTGGGATTTGAGTTTCGAAGATGCCCACTCTATTTTAGTTGGGTATTTGTTTTTAGTACCCAAATATAATTCGGTTCGCGAAAAACTTCTTAAAGAAAGTCACAAACAAAATAGATATCGCCGTTTGAGTGAAAATGAAATAATTGAGATTTTGGCGTGTGATTTTGAAAATGATATAGAAAGAATTACAGCAAACAAAATTACGCTAAATGAACTGGAAGCAATTAACGAGTTAGATTTAAGCTACTTGATAACAGCTTTTCAATTAATCCCATTAGGAACTGATACTCCTGAACATATACAAATTGCACAAGATATAATATCTAAATTTGCAACAGAGGTAAAATCAGATAGAAGAGAGGATAGAATAGATTACTCTGTTAAACATGATTTTTTAGTCAAATTCTCAAACTTGGTTTTAGGCTCAGCTGAAACGCATATACCGTTGTATTTGAAGCCATTTATTGAAAATTTTAATAGCTCAAAGGTTTTCGCGGAACTGCTTGATCAGTTTATTATTGCTGAGGATACTCTTAATACTAAATATAATTTTTGGAAAGTATGGGATTATTTTTTTGGGAAAGTAGTTGGTATCGCTAAAAAGGGAGAAGAGTATTGGTATGCTGGTGATATAATAAAAAGCTACCTGTTCGCAAATGCCCCATGGAAAGAAACAGCAACGGAGTGGCGAACCTTTCGTGAAGAGGACAAAAGATTTTTTAAAGAAATCTGCAAAGAATTAGGCCACTGCCCCTCTACTTTATATGCACTGTCCAAGCTCTTAAATAGTATTGGCATCAACTACTTACTCCCAGGAGTAGTCTGGATTTCAGAAATGTTAAATAGAAATGAGGTGTTATGGAACTCAGAGTTAGATAAAAATACCATATTTTACCTAGAGTCTATCATGAAAAAATATATTTATAAACAAAGAGAAGACATAAGAAGAGGAAAGAAACAAAAGCAGGAGGTTTTAGTGATCTTGAATTTCTTGGTAGAAAAAGGTTCTGTCGTTGGCTATATGTTGAGGGAGAGAATTCTATAGGACAACACTTGTTCTTTGTTCTATAATCATATTTTTCATTGCCGCGGCGTACATTTCCTGGTCAGGAGTTCGATCCCCCTAGACCTCATAAGAGTTTGATGAAAAACGGCAGAGATGTCGTTTTTTTTTGTTTTTGTTTTTGTGAAAATCAATTGACGTATCTGGAATTCCTAATATGATGAAATGAGTGAGGGGGTGTTTTATGCCGAAAAAAGATAATATGTTAGCCATCCTATGGATGTTGAATTCGGGAGAGAAATGGACTGCAAAGCAAATATCTGAAAAGTTAGAAGTGAATATAAGAACCGTTTATCGGTACATTGATGCACTATGCTCTAGTGGGGTGCCTATCATATCCGACGCAGGTCATCATGGTGGATATAGTCTGCTGAATCATTTTATCAGAGCGCCTCTGCTATTTGATATGGAAGAAAAAAAGGTACTACTTCATGCTGCTGTTTTTGCAAAAGAAGCCGGATATCCATTGAGTGAAACATTAGAGAATGCGACAGCCAAGTTGAAAATGTATTCGAATGAGCAACAGGATAGCACACTAAATCATCAATTAACTGGATTTGAAGTGATAAACCGTATGGTCAGCCCTTCGAGTCAGCTCGTATTAGCGGATTTAGAGCATGCTGTAGAACAGGGAATATCTGTAGAGATAGATTACCGTACAAACCATGAAGAGAAGCCAAAGAACAGGATGATAGATCCCTATGGGATCGTTTACTGGAACAATAAATGGTATACAGTTGCATTTTGCCACCGAAGAAATGAAATACGAAGTTTCCGGGTAGATCGGATTTTAATGATCAAGCGTACTCAGCTAATCTTTACACGTCCTGAGGCTTTTTCTAGCCGTGACTTTTTTATGAAAAACCTGTTACCTGATCTTGTGGGGAAGGAAGGGTTAATTTCTTTAAGGATCGAAGGCAGGTCGGAAGCGTTAGACGAATTAAGCATGCATTGGTTTTTCGGTCATCATCTGCAAGAGCGAACATCTAATCAAGCCATCTTTTTATTTGAGGAAAAATCCATTCAACATTCTGTCCCTTATTTTCTTCTATCCTATGGTACATCCATTCGAATCATCGAACCCCAGAGTGTGAAAGACAGACTTGTTGCTATTGCAGCAGAGTTAATGGAATATTATCAACAATAATAGCTTCACTGACAGCGGATGTCAGTGAAGCTATTTTATAATGAGATAGTCATTGATTATCGATGCGTTGTAGTCCTTGATAGATAAGAAAAGGGGAGAAATTCAAAATGAAAAACACAGTATATCTTTATGTTTTTGACAGCATGTCCGATTGGGAGATAGGTTATTTGACTGCTGAGCTAAACTCAGGAAGATACTTTAGAAAGGGACTGGCTCCAGCACAAATCGTTACTGTTGGGCTCGAAAAGACTCCGGTAATTACAATGGGTGGGTTGAAAATAACACCTGATATTACAGTGGATGAGTGCAACATTACAAGCGTAGATGCATTGATTTTACCTGGGGGAAACACATGGACAGAGGATATTCACAGGCCCATATTAAAATTTGCCGAGATGTGTTTACAGGAAGGGATCGTAGTTGGAGCGATTTGCGGAGCTTCCATAGGACTTGCTCAAGCAGGCATGTTAGATTCCCGCTCGCATACAAGCAATGATCTGGCGTATCTTAAAATGATTTGTCCGTCTTACACAGGCGAAGAATATTACAAATTGGACGTTGCTGTTACGGATGGAAAACTGATCACCGCTTCCGGAGTAGCTCCACTTGAATTTTCTGTTCATGTTTTAGGAGCGCTAGATGTATTTTCTCCAGAAACATTAGATGCATGGTATCGTCTTAATAAAACGCATGAACCTCAATATTTCTACGCGTTAATGAATTCAATCCAATGACCGCTCCGTTCAAGAGAAACGCCATCACTTCAATGTGATGGCGTTTTTTGATGGATTGCTCCGTAAGTCTGTCTTCTTATCGGAAGTGAAAGAAAAGACGTTTTTAAAATGGTCCTCTACAATGGAGGACTTTAGGTATGTTGCTTAGCCAGAAGGAGCGTATCATCCTGTACACGCTTTCAATTATGCGAGTGTTCGATGAACCTTACAAAGAGAGTAGCTGCTTCGGAGCGGGTAGCAGTGGCTTTAGGAGCAAAGAGATTGTCCGAATTGCCTAATACAATACCGTTGCTCCGCATCACCTTAACGGCCTCCAATGCCCATGAGCTGATCTCACTCTCGTCCGTGAAGGACTTAGACTGGCTTTCAGGTATTTGATAGCCCTTGTACTGCATGTAGTTGTAAAGGATCACTAACATCTGCTCGCGAGTCATCTGAGAATTAGGGTCAAACAGATTGGCGTTTAAACCGTTGACTATGCCTTCTTCTGCCGCCCACTCGACTGCCGCCGTGTACCATTGTCCTTCCGTCACGTCGCTATAGCGGGAACTCGCAGAGTCGGTTTGTTTTACGTTCTCCAGATTGGCTAGTATCTGTACGAACATTGCACGTGTCATTCCGGTGCTAGGTGAGAACGATGTAGAAGTCGTGCCGTTGAAAAGGTTGTATGTGTAAGCGGAATTTACGTAACTGTAGAACCAGTCATCCATGGTGGTATCCCTAAAAGGATTGCCCGATCGTACGAGGAAGCCCAATGAGGTGGCATCATTGAATGCAAGCACCGTAGCCTCACGAATGTTTAGTGACAAGCCGCTGTTTAAGTCGACTTTTGCTCCGTCCGGTCCAATCAATATCGTACCGTCGCCCCGTATCTTTGATCCTTCATGGATATGCAATTGATTGTCATTTGGCAGGTTCACGTTGGTTACTTTGCCACCCACAGTGACCGTACCGTCATTCTCGATTGTCGATCCACCAGAAATGGTCACTGTGCCTTTGCTGCTAGGTAGCGTCACTTGGGCGATCTTGTCCGCCGGAATAGTCACCTTACCGTTAGAGTCTATCGTTGTACCCTCTGGTACCGTGATCTCGATCTCGCCTTTGGTTGAAATCTTGCCGCCACCGGGCAGGGTGGTAATTCCATTTTTGTCCGTGACAGCGGGTTTATCCTTCGGTGTAGTCAGGGTGTAGTTCGAATTTGATATTCCGTTATCTGTCCTGGTGCCCGTACTGTCGGAGTTGCTTGTGTTACCAATGTTGCCTGTATTACCGGTGTTGCCCGTATTGCCAGTATTACCGGAAGTTCCACCAGAACCAGGCACGGTAGGAGTTGTTGCCGCTGTTGGCATAGCCGTCACACTAATCTCTGCTCCATCGCCCTTCGCGTTCAACGCGATGATCTTGAAGCTGTAGCTTTGGCCGTTTGTCAGGTTATTGAAAGTATATTTGGTCTCCGCCGCATCCAATGTGACTGGCGGTACGTTGCCATACCATACCTTATAGCCTAATATCGCGTTACCACCGTTGTCAGCAGGAGCAGACCAGCTCAAGGTGACCCGTCCGTCACCCGCTGTTGCCTTGAAGCCGCTCGGCGCTCCGGGCACGACCGGTTTTCGCTGCGCGAACATCCAATCAAAGACATCTGTGTAGTCATTGTTCCAAGCCGGCAAGTTAGAGGACTGCGCCGTGGGAGCTATACTCCAAGTTCCCATCGTTATCTCGTTGTAGAGAACAGCCGCTTCAACTTCATGCGCTATATAATCCGCCAGAACAGGTGTGTTGGCAGGATTCGGCCTCAGATTCGGCTGATCAAATTGATTGTAGGGCCACGTAAGTACCTCATTACTCTCAAAGCGTGAAGCCCTTGCGTTAATCATTTTTGGCATATTGTTATTGATGAAGTTATTGAGGTTAGTCTGGTAGCCACCAACATTATGAGCATTCAAAAACATCCAGTAGGCCAAGTTATTGTGTGCGTCATTGGAGTTAGCGTTCGGTGAACCGCTTACCGGGGCCATCGGTGCGGCGGCAGCGAAGAAGCCGGGATAGCTGTTAACTAAGTTGTTCGTATACTGTCCGCCCCAGGAGAAGCCCGCTGCGTAAACACGGTTAGGATCTACTTCGCCGCTGGCGATCAGGGCGTCAATGACCTTCTTAACATTCTGTGTGGAGGGAACAGAAACGCCATTATAGGAAATATTCAGGATATGGCTGGCGTACTTTTCAGGATTCTGGGCCATTTTTTTCATTAGAGCGACGGAGCCGTTGGCAGATTTCATGGCCGCTTTTTGGTCTGCCGCAGCGTTTGTGCCGCCGCGTGACATGCCGTGGGTGTACACATATAACGGCAATCCTTTGATCACGTTACCGTCTTCATCCTTATTAAGGTAGAGCGAGCGATTGACCGAATTATCCGTGAAGGTTGTGAACTTATCAAGGATGGCATTCACAACTTTTTCTTGCTCAAAAACCACGTTGTGAAGTGCATTCCCCTCTGTCAGCACGATCTCACCCTTTGGGCTGAGGGTGTAAACCTGCTTTGTTGAGTTACTGCTGCCGTCCAGTGTTGTATTGCCGCCGCTTTCTGAATAAAACTCAGACTCAACGACGATGTAACGCCCGCTCGCCAGTCCGTCCTGATAATCTGGTGAATTGCTAACCGGCCCCACATAGCCGCGTACCTTCGGTTCATCATTAGCATATACCCTTGTGATCTTGCGTGGTCCTTCTAAGGTAACCGCTTCACCATTCAGGGTGGTGTTCCTAACCGATAAGGCGAACAAGTCCGGATTAAGCGCGGAGCCTAACGCCGCCTTTCCCTCGCCTAAATCAATGATAACAGCCGTTGTGTACTCGCCACTGGCAAAGTTGTCATTCCATACGATAAAGGGAAGTACCCCTGCGTCCGGATCGTTCTTGAATGTCACATGAAATGTATGGTTAGCCTCAATATTCGAAAAGGTATAAGAGCCAGAAGATAGAGTCACAATCTCGCCATCTACCGTTACCGTATCCACAACTTTACCGGAATCGGGGGTAAACGTTATTTCTTTGTTAGAGCCCCGATCTACTCTCAGCACATCGCCGGGTGGGTTCGACATGATTGAGCCGCCCGGTCCGGCAGTGGCGGTAATGGATAATCTGGTGTCTAATTCATTAGCTGGGATGAGCTGCAGGCTGTCTATAAACGAATCAGAGCTGGTATAAGCCGCGTCGGGCACTCCAAAAGAGGAAACGACTTCATAGCGGTCACCGCCGTTTTCCGTTGAGTTATTGATGTAGACCTCAAAGGTAAGCTTTCCCTCCTGTAAGGTCAAGTTTCTTTTGGGTATTCTCATCTCCACGATATATCCAGTTTCCGTAATCTGGGTCCATGCAGCTCTGCCAGGAGCGGCCTGCCCCGAAAACACACCCGTCGCGCTGACACGCCATTGATTAGAGCCACTGGTTCCGGTACCAACATAAAACTCCAGGCTGTCGTACCGGTGATCTCCGCCAGCTCCCTGATATAGATTACTGTCATTCACAACTACGCGGGAATACAGGAAGTCGTGATCCCAGAGGATTCTGGCTGTGCCCGTGGCATGGGGTCTTGGGTCGGTGGGCACCGTGCTTTTGTTGATGTGATGTTCCATGGTTTGGCTCCAGAGTGGGTCGTTTGACCCGAGTTCGGGAGTGCCAAAAATGGCGGCCTTTGTTTCATTTGTTACTGCTGAGCTCTCAATGTTGTCACTGTCGGCAGCGTAGCTCGTAGGCATTAGCGAGGCCACCATTACCAAGCAACAAAGGAACGCGAGCATTTTTCTAAATCGTTTTGGCATAGATGCAATCCTCCTTATTTTTTGATCCGGTGCGCTCATGGTTTACTTGCATCCGTATTTGGAAGCGTTATCAAGTTAACAAGCGCCCAACTATATATATTATGTTTATCTAGAGTTAAATCCTTTATTTTCAATGTAGAGTATATATTGGAATAAAAACGATTGATTCGAGGAATAGGGACAATACTTCAATCCACATCAAATTTCAAATTGAAATAAAAAAGTCCACGTTATTAACATGATAGTACATTGAATTGAAATATCGGAACACGTAATATGAAAAAATGTAAGCGTATTCATTTTAGGGTGGTTCTCTAGTTTCTTGAGTGAAGGGGTCTTGGTTTGAAAGCGAGCTATGGTTTTGTGTGCTTCTGAATATTCAATGAGGGGAAGAATGCTATGCGAAAGCGAATGACAAACATCACTTTGGTTTTACTGTTGACCTTCAGTAGCTGTTTTAGTTTTGGTATGCCATTTAACAATCAGGCTTCAGCTGACCCAATTACACCAACGATGTTGGCGCATTATCCATTGCTCGAGGATGTATTGGAAACATCAGGTAATGGCAAGCATGGGACGGCTGTAGGCAATATCACCTATGCCGATGGTCTTACTCTGCCTGGAGGGACCGATAGTACTACGAACTACGTGCAACTTCCTACGGGTTTGTTTGACCATCAAGAAAATTTAACGATTTCTGTATGGATCAAGAGTAACACTGGACGTGGTAACTATGCAGCATTATTTTACGGTACGCCAGCGGCTGAAAATAAGTTGCCAACGAATTACTGGCTGTTTAATCCATCCAATCCAAGTGGTGAGTTTAAGTCCGTATTTACAGATGGCAATAATGTTGATCAGCCTTGGACGACGGAGGTAGGCGTATCAGGCCCTTCTACTTCACAGTATGAAGGTCAATGGGTTCACTATACAACGGTGATTACAGAAGACTCTATTACAGGTTACATTAACGGAGTAAGTAAAGGCACCGTCTCCAAAGAGAAAACAACAGCAAGCTTTGGTACGGATTTGCAAGCTTACATCGGTCGCTCCAATTATTTAGGGGATGCTACTTTTGCGGGTAGCTTTCAAGATTTGAGAATTTACGGAGAGGCATTAAGTAGTGATGATATCTCTGGAGTATATCAACAATCGCTCGATGAAAAGCAAGTACAACAAAGCAAAAAAGAGCTAACGTTAGGCGACATATCTTCCGTTACTGAATCTCTTGAACTTCCTTCTGCCAATAAATATGGCGCATCGATATCATGGATTTCTAGTGATGAGAGTGCAATTAGCCCAACAGGGGAAGTGTTTTTACGAGAAATGGAGCAGCAAGTGACGTTAACGGCAACCATTTCTTTGGGGGGGAGCCAAGCAACGAAGGCGTTTATCGTCACCTTGTTACCTAAGGACGCCTCTATTGAGCAGATTGCCGTTAAAGGTGTATCGCTTAAAGAATCTACACTTCGTTTATCAGTAGGGGACAGCGAGACACTTGTGGCTACAATTTCACCTGCGAATGCAACGGATAAAAAAGTTACCTGGACATCGAGTGATTCCAGTGTAGCGAATGTCGATTCGGCGGGTAACGTTACAGCGGTTAGTGAAGGGACAGCCACCATTACGGTACAAACGAAAGATGGAGATTTTACAGCTGTATCCGCTATTAACGTTCAAGCCAAGTCGCAAAATGATGATCTGATTCTTCATTACAACATGAAAACCACTGCAGAAGTAGATGGTCAACTCGTACTGAAGGATGTCGCCAACAAACAAGTTACATTTGATGGAATATTTAAAAATGCAAATAATGGACAATTCATTTCTAACAGTGAGGTTGGTTTTATTTCCTTCAATGGTGGAAGCTCTACATCCAATAGTGGATACGTTGAGATTCCTAAGGGCTCCAATGGACTAGATCTATTACAAGGTCTGAATGAGATTACCGTATCTTCCATCGTAAACTGGACGAATGATGGTACGAATCGCTGGATTTTCGGTCTGGGTACGGTGTTAACACCGGAAACAAACAAATATTTTTTTGTAACTCCACGTCACGGTAGCGGAGCGGGCAATATGATGGCTACAGGTATTTCTAAAAATGGCTGGCCGAACGAAGCGTTAGTGACAGGTAGCGCAAACTCAAACCTGATCGCTGGACAGTGGAAGCATGTAACGGTGTCCTTTTCTGAAGCCAGCAACACGATCACATTATTCGTGGATGGCGTAAAGGCTGCTTCAGGTAATGCGAAGGGACTAAAACTGTCAGACATCATTAATCCGAATTCTACGTTCTCTGGTTTTATCGGAAAGTCCATCTTCGCGAACGATCCATATCTTCAAGGAAGCGTGGCTGATTTCCGAGTATATAAGCGCGCTTTGAAGGAGCAAGAAGTGGGGGACTTATATCAACAAGAAGCAGTAACTCATATCTCTCAAATACGTCAGCTTACTGTTGATGATGCAGCGAATCAACTTAGCATCGATCGTTACTTGGACGAAGCAGATCAGAGTGCGGATAAAATAACGAAAAATGTTACCTTACCGACAAGCGGTAAAAACGGCGTAAGTATCACCTGGAGTTCCAGTCAGCCTGCGGTTATTTCTAACAGTGGCACTGTACAACGTCCGAATGCTCAAGCAAGCGATGTTCAAGCAGAGCTAACGGCTACATTAACGTATCAAGGCGTATCTACATCGGTTGTATTCCCTGTTACGATCTTGAAGCAATTTGATGAGCAGCAGAAGGTTGATCTGGATGCTGAACAATTAGAGATCTACAATGCAGACAACGTTAAAGGCAACTTACGTCTTGTGACTACGGGTGAACAAGGCTCCACTATTACATGGACGTCTAGCAGACCTACCGTTGTTAAAGGCACGGCTGAAGCGGCTGGTAATGCTACACAGCTAGGCTGGGTAAGCCGTCAAGCTACGGAGGTACCCGTTAAGTTAATAGCTACAATTACAAATGGTACAGCTTCTAAAGAGCGTACGTTTGACCTTACCATTAAAAAAGCAGTTGCGCCATTACAGCTTGATGCGTACTTTTTTGCGTACTTTACAGGTGAATATGAGGGTGGTGAAGAGATTTCTTTCGCTACGGCCGAAGATCCATTGTACTGGAAAGCGCTCAATAATGGGAAGTCGATCCTTCAATCGAATATGGGTGAAAAGGGACTTCGTGATCCATTCGTTATTCGTTCAGCAGAAGGTGATAAATTCTATATGCTGGCAACCGATTTGAAAATGGGTGAAAGTACGAATTTCGACCAGGCTCAAATTACGGGCAGTCATTACATGATGATCTGGGAGTCGGAGGATCTCGTCAACTGGAGCGAGCAACGAATGGTCAAGGTTGCTCCCCAGACGGGAGGAAATACGTGGGCGCCAGAAGCGATCTATGATCCTGCAACTGGAGAGTATATCGTATTTTGGGCATCATCGATGAAAAATACAGAGACATATGGTGATTATAACGGGAGACCGGCAGGTCAGTACAATGTGATGTATTATGCAACAACACGAGATTTCTATAACTTTTCAGAGCCAAAGGTCATGATTGATGAGTCACTTCCAACCATTGATACGACGTTTATTGAGCATAATGATATGTTGTATCGATTTACCAAATCAGAAGTCAATACCAAAGTGTATGTGGAGAAAGCACCAAATTTCTACTATGACAAGGACGGTATTGCTGCCAATGGCCTTCAATACGACGCTGTTCCGGGTACACGTGATAACAAATTTGGCTTGATCGGAAAAAATGGAAACAACGAAGGACAAACCATATTTAAGGATATTCATCAAGACAAGTGGTATCTGTTCCTGGATTCATGGCCTTATCATGTACGATATACAACAGATCTGGATAGTAGCACGCAATATATAAACAATGTATTAAGTAGTGATCAATATGCACTTCCGCCAGGACCAAGGCACGGAACAGTGATCCCAATCTCGCGTGCGGAGTATAATGCTTTGCAAGAGAAGTATGCTTTGAAGGGACCCGCACCATCAACAGACCCGGTTGTACATTACTCATTTGATGCAAATACAGTGAATGGTACAACATTGAACGACATTTCGGGGAATGGCCATCACGCAACACTGGTAGGTGGAGCAACGATTAATGAGGGGGATCACATCGGTAAAAAGGGTGCTTCGCTAGAGCTTAATGGGTCAACAGGATATGTGAAACTGCCAGATAACCTGATTCAATCTTTGAATCTGGAGAAGGCTACGTTCTCTACATGGGTTCAAATGGACAAAAATCAAGCCAACCAGAGAATATTTGATTTTGCTTCAGAAACAGGTAGACAGGTTAACCGCAACACCATGTATCTGAGTACTCAAGGCGATACAAGTAGTCTGGAGTTCGCTGTCGTAACACCTTTTACAGAAAAATTTAGCAATGACAGTACGAAACTCGGATCAGATTATAAATATGCATTGCGAAATGCCGGACTATTACCAACGAAGACTTGGCAGCATGTTGCAATTACTATGGATGAATTTGACGCAGTACTGTATGTGAATGGGCATGAGGTTAAACGCAGCTCGACATTTAATGTTGAGCCCAGAATGTTACTGGAAACAACAATGAATTATATTGGTAAATCAAGAAATAGTTCTGATCGTCTGTTTGATGGTAAATTGGATGATTTCCGTATTTATAATCGTGCATTATCTGGTCAAGAGATTGCAGCATTAGCAGATGAAGACGTTACTCCCCCAGTAGAGCAGCCATCCGGGGCTGAGCTCATTCTGCACTACGATATGAATGATATCGATCGTGGGACTGCGACGGTTATTGATCAAACAGGTAACTTCAACGGAAAATGGATGAATCCGTCTAAGGCAGAATGGATTCGTACAGAAGATGCTGGTGTGCTGAGCTTTAACGGGGGCAGGGCGGACTCCTATGTAGAGCTGCCACAAGGAGTTCTCGATGGATTAACGGATATCACCGTTTCATCGATTGTGAATTGGAGTGGTAAAAACGCTGCGGAGTGGTTGTACGCACTAGGAAGGCCAAATAATAATACGCACTATACGTATTTCACACCACGATATAATGCTAACGGTCTAGCACGTTTAGGCATCGCGACGAATGCCTGGAATAATGAGTCTTCAACTTCTACCACGGGCTTAAAGAATAATGAATGGAAAGTAGTGACGACGGTTGTTTCAGGCAAGGATGGTACACTAACCATTTATATTGACGGTGTTGCTGCTGCAACAGGCTCAACGAATGGAATGACGCTAGAACAAATAAAAAATACTTCTGGCAGCAGTGGAACCATCGGTAAGTCATTCTATACAGCTGATCCATACTTCGGCGGATTGATTGCAGACTTCCAAATCTATGATGGTGCTATGACGGCAGCAGATATTAGATCACTTAAGGCTCGTGCGGATCAAAAAATTGCTTCCATGGAGGGCATGCTTGTAACAGCTGCGACAGAGAAATTAACGATTGATGATCTGCTTGCTTCGAATACATCCAAAGATGTGATTACAAGCAATGTAACCTTGCCAACTTCAGGTGCTTATGGCACAACAATAAGCTGGACAACGGATAAGAGCAATGTGATCTCAACTACAGGTGTCGTGACTAGACCAGATAACGCAACTGGTGATCAAGTTGTAACGTTAACAGCGGTATTTACAGATGGTACAGAGACAACGAACAAAACTTTTACGTTGATGGTTAAAGCATTGCCGAGTGATGCCAATGCTGTAGATGAAGCAAAAGCGGCACTAGTTGTGCATAACATTCAGGATGTAAGAGGTCATCTCTCCTTACCGGCATCTGGATTATATGGATCAACGATTACTTGGGCTTCCGCTCAACCAAATGTCGTGTCGATGACTGGGGAAGTGCAACGTCCTGCAAATAGTCGTGGAGATGTAGACGTGAAGCTTACAGCTACGATTACATTAAACTCAGCATCCGCTACGAAGGAGTTTATTGCGAAGGTCAAGGAACGGCCTGCTGATGAAAAATATGCAGGATACTTCTTCACCTATTTCACTGGGGAAGGTACTTCAACAGGTGAGCAAGTTTATTTTGCACTAAGTAACGGTAATGATCCGTTAAGCTGGCGAGAATTGAATGAGGGTAAACCTGTACTGACCTCTACCTTAGGAGAGAAGGGAGTACGTGACCCATTCATTATTCGTTCGCCTGAAGGCGACAAGTTCTACATGATCGCCACCGATCTGAAAATCAACGGTAATGGTAACTGGGGCAGAGCACAGACGTGGGGCAGTCGTTCCATTATGGTGTGGGAATCGAATGATCTTGTCAACTGGACAGATCAACGCATGGTAGAGGTTGCACCGGAAGAAGCGGGTAATACCTGGGCACCAGAAATCATGTACGACAAGACAACAGGTGAATATATCGTATTTTGGGCATCAAGAATGTTCGATGATGCATCCCATACCGGTAACGCTTATCAAAAAATGATGTATAGCAAGACAAGAGATTTCTATACGTTTACTGAACCGAAAGTATATTTGGATTATGGATACTCCATCATTGATACCACAATGATTGAACATGATGGAAAAGTGTATCGTTTTACGAAGGATGAACGAGACAACGGTGCTACTGCTCCATTTGGCAAGATGATTTTCCAAGAGATGGGTGACTCGATCTTGGATCCAACCTTCAAGATGATTAATCAAGGTGTGGGTAACATGAAATGGGTCGAGGGGCCAACCATTTTCAAATCGAATACAGATGAAAAGTGGTATTTATTCGTGGATGAGTTTGGTGGAAGAGGTTATATTCCATTCGAGACAACCAATCTTGCATCAGGCGAGTGGACATTATCTTCGAATTACAACTTACCCGCTAGTCCACGTCACGGAACGGTCATTCCGATTACACAAAGTGAGTATGATGCACTCAGTGGGAAGACGGTACCGGTTAGCGGAATTAGCTTGGACAAAACGACGTTGTCCATCGTAGAAGGTCAATCAGGGCAATTGACAGCTACGATCACACCGGCAAATGCAACGAAAAAGGCAGTAAAATGGAGCTCAAGTAATCCAGCTGTAGCGACTGTAAGTGCGACAGGTCGAGTAACAGCGGTGGCACCAGGAACAGCAAGCATTACAGTAACTACAGTAGATGGTGGTATATCATCCAGCGCTACAGTAACGGTGACACCACTGGTTGAACCGACTGCGCCAGGAGAAGTGACCGCAACAAGCGTAATAGCTGGTAATCAGAAGCTTACTTTGAAATGGAGTAATCCTGCAGAAAGCGATCTGGTCGCTATTAAGATTACAGGTCATGGAAATACAGAGTTTAAGACGGTAACGCTGAATCATGCGGCTAGCAGTTATGAAGTCACAGGACTTGCAAATGGCACGCGTTATGAATTCCGTATTACTACGATAAACGTAGCGGGGCAAGAATCCGCAGGGGTTGTGGTATCGGGAACGCCACATGCACCAAGCAGTGGTAATGGAGATGGTGGCGGTAGTGGTAGTGTCGGTAACATCCCTGCACCTACAGTACCACCAGCTTCTACAGGTGGAAGTGAACCGGTGGTGATGGGCAACGGTCAGATAAACATTAAGCCAGTTGTTAATGAGAACGGTGCTTCTATAGTGAAGCTAAGTCCTGATACAGTGAAGCGTGCACTTGATCAAACGACAGGTGACAAGCTACAGGTACAACTTGAAGGAGATCAAAGCTTGAACGAGTTAAGCGTTGAGTTAGCGGTAGATCCCCGCTTAACAAGTGCAACTTCTAAGGTAGATCACATCGAGATTAACACAGGATCAGCAGTCGTAACGTTGGCTACCGAACGGCTTAGAACAGGAACAAGCGCAGGGAAAACGTTAGGATTGTCGATCAAGAAAATAGCGGCTAATCAACTGCCGGTTGGCACACAAGCTAGGATGAATGGTGAGGTTGTATATGATATCAAGCTAACGATAGATGGTACGAAGCTTACGGCGTTTGATGGTAGAGATGATCTCATGATTGCATTACCATATACGCTGAAGGCTTCTGAGAATCCAAACAACATCATCGTCTACGACGTGAAGGACAACGGAGAGCTAAGAGTCGTGATGAATGGTAAATACAATGCAGGAACAGGTCAAGTAGAGTTCAAACCAACGGATCTAAGTAAGTATACGGTAGCGCATGTTGCAATGAGCTTTCAGGATGTGACCCAAGGCTGGGCGAAAGATGCGATCTCGGCATTGGGAGCAAGAGGAGTCGTAAAGGGTGTAGGCGATGGCGAATTCAATCCGAAAGGTCAGGTGACAAGAGCAGAATTCATCACGATGCTGATGAATGTGTTGGAGTTATCGGATGAGAGCGAGGCGGCAAGCTTCAGTGATGTGAAACAAGGAGAATGGTACCATGGAAATATCGCAATCGCGCAGAAGCTGGGGATTGTGAACGGGAAACCAGATGGTAGTTTCGGAGTTCATGAGAAGATTACGCGTGAAGATATGGCCGTTATGGTATACAAGGCGATCCAATTGAAGCAACTAAAATTACAAGATCGTGAAGCTATAGCTTTCAAGGATAAAGCAAACATCGCAAACTATGCGAAGCAAGCGGTAGAGACAATACAAGGAGCAGGCATCATACACGGTTTAGGTAACGATGAGTTTGCACCGAAGAAAACGGCTAACCGTGACGAAGCAGCCGTAATGATCTATAATTTATGGAGCTTGATGTAAGCTTGTTAAATATAGGGTATCTACGTGGACTCAAGACGAAGCGGTTAACCTACTAGGCTCCCAAATAAAATGAACGCCATCACAATACGTGATGGCGTTTTTGATATAAAAATCGGGGAACTTAGAGTAGTGTACAAGTACCAACGAGTTTTCATCCCTTATTCGGAGGTACGCGCTTTTTGCCTTGTTTCAATTAAAGTGAATACTTCATCCATGTCGAGAGAAAACATATTGCTTTCATTTGTTACTGGCTGGAAGTAGAATTCAAGTTTTTCTTTGCTGAACTGGTTCTCCAGTTCTGTCCACTGTTCCGTAGATAATAAGAGATATGCTAACGTGTCGTTGCCTAAAGACTCCATAAACCATCGAATCTGATATCGGGGAGCAATCATTTCCTGCATCGCCCGAATCGCGCTGTCTCGATCAGTCCGATCATCGGCGAACGGAATTGTATGCTTTCGATGGTTCGAACTTAACACAATATCAACGCCTCTCGGCTTGTCGATGTCGATGATCTCACACTTGATCTGATCGGATTCCGGCAGTTGACCGTTGAAGTATTGGATGATGTCCCCCTCGTCTTCTCTCCAATCAATCCAGATTAATGGCTCGTGCTCAAAAAATTGTTCAACGACGTCTTCATCAGAAGAATGTTGCAAGACATGGATAATTGGTTGTAGCGTACTCATGATCATCCCATCCCTTATTCGAAGTTTATATATACTCTATATTATCTTATAGGGTGGGCAGGTCTGAATAGGGCAACGGACATACTTCTTTTCGGAGATAGGACCATTTCTCATTATTTAATTCGATGCTATGCTAGTATGGAGTTATGTTTTTAGTTTTCTTAAGTATAGAGATAGGTCAATTATACATATGGAGGTAATACAGTTTGAACACTCACTACTATTTCAGTTGGTTTAATAATTTTTTTCCAGAGAAACTGGTCGAACGATTGCAAGAGGATATCACAGATAGAAAATCGCTTGTGATGATTAGCGCTAAGCCGTCTGATTATGAAGAAGAGCAAGTGAACTTTGAGGATATTACGGAATGGACCTGGTTAACTCAGGCTAACCTGATTTTTGATGAATATCACTTCATTGATTATCGTATGCAGAAAGAAGAGGCTCATCAGTTGATTCGGAACGCGTCTGTCATTTTTATGTGTGGAGGATATCCTGTTCAGCAGCATGAGTTTTTGGCGGAATATGAACTATCCGATATGATTAAGAACAGTAATGCCATTATCATCGGTGCAAGTGCAGGTGCATTAAATATGGCTGCAAAATGGATATCTTCGGCTGACGATACCCCTAAGGCTGAAACAACGACGATTTATGAGGGTTTGAGCTTTGATCATTTTGCCTATGAATCTCATTCTAGGCGCGACTATGGCGCTTTTGTTAAAGGATACCTGTTTCCACTATCTGAACAGATGAATGTGTATGCGGCAGAGCAGGAGAGTGCTATTCGTGTAAAGGATGGTAAGCTTGATATCTTAGGCCCTGTATATTTAATTTCCGGATCTAAGATCCAGAAATTGATTGAAACACTCTGAGAATCGCCTGAACAATCTCTTCATTTATTAACTGGATAGTGGCTGGATTCTTCCCCGTAGACTTTTGGTGTAGGCCATGTTTCCATCGGTCGTGATGACGGCGGCTTCAATATGTTTTATTCCGTTGACTCTATGAATAATGGAGGCCGCATCTAACCCGAATAATTCTGTCGTATAGATGTCACAGTCGAGTGATCTATCCGCAATAATGGTCAGCGAAGCGACATTACTTTCTATGGGATAACCTGTTTTGCTACTAAAGATATGATGGTACTTCTGTCCTTTCTTTTGTAAAACACGCTCGTATATGCCTGAGGTAACGACGGATTGCTCCCTGATACTGACGAGTGCTGCTGCGTTACCTCTGGGTAAAAAGGGATTCTGTATTCCCACCTTCCAGTGACTTGAACCGGAAGGGGAGTCCCCATGAACAAGCACATTTCCGCCCATATCGACCATAGCTGAGATTACTCCGTTTTTTTTGAACAGGGCCATCACCTGATCGGCAAAATAACCTTTAGCAATGGCTCCCAGGTCGATCTCCATCCCCTTTTTTAATAAATGCACGGTTTGTTGCTCATCATTGAGCTGTATATGTTCAGGGTTTAAGAGCGCCAGCACATTCTTAATCTCTGCATCCTCTGGCACATGTGCCTCACGGAAACCGATTCTCCACAATTTGATCAACGGGCCTATCGCAATATTTAAAAAAGAATCTTCCTCCAGGCTATGTTCTTTGCCTATCTTGATGAGATCATACAGCTCCCTGTCGACTTGAAGCGGTTGGGAGGCGGCTTCTTGTTTCAACATCGCGAGCTGTGAGTGATCACTGTTGGCGCTAAACACTTTCTCGTAACGGAACAGCATATTCTCTGCTTCCTGTGCGAGCTCTTCTGCATTCTCCCCCTCGATATATAGAGAGATTTTAGTTCCCATGAGAGGTATCATTTTCGTAAAAGATTTCATACAAACCTCCTCCTACACTGCACATTGTTGTCCATGATTCAGAAATGTATGGATAAGGTCATGATCCACACTAGACAGCTTTCTTTCGCTATGATGTGCTATAAAATAGTCAAGACTCATCTTATCAATCGGGATCGGATAGATGTTGTATTCCGAAGCAGACTCGTCAATTCGGACACTTTCGGGAATGATCGTCAGACCCATATTTTGTTTGGCAAGCTTCAACACTGTGTGAATTTCGTTGCTTTCCATCACGATGCTTGGTTGTATTTTGTGCACACTAAGTAATTGATCGATCTGTTTACGGACGGCAGAGCCTTTGGACGTTAAAACGAGTGGTTGTCCCAAAAGGGTGCTTATATCAATCGTGCCTTCCGGTATGATGGCAACGTTCTTCTGGTATAGCTCACAGCCTCGCGGAATAACAGCCCGGTAGCTGTGTTTGCCCCAACTAAAAGCATTTAGATTTGGAGAAATACTGCTCGAATTTTGTCCAATCCAATAATCCAATTCAACATTTTGCAGCCGTTTTTCATTTTTTTCAGGCAGATCCTCTACCAGATTAATCTTGTAAGCTGGATGAAGCTTTAAAAATGCAGGTAAAAAAAGAGGTGTCAAATAAGAACCCAGGCTCGGCAGAATTCCGATTCGTAAAACTTTATTGCCAATATCCGATGCATAGGAAATTTCCTTCATGAGCTTGGCATAGCTATGTTCGAGCGATGTTAAATACTGATAATAGATTTTTCCCTGTTCGGTTAATCGATATGGAAGCTTGTTGCGAGTGATCAGCTCACAATCCAACTGACTTTCGACTTTTTTGATGACCTTGGTCAGGTAGGGTTGAGAAATATAAAGGGATTGGGCAGCTTTGCTAAAATTGCTGTATTTCAAAAGGCTGTCGATGTAACACAAAATATCCTGTGATTCTAATTTAGACATGTCGCTCACCCTTTGTGAAAAAAATAACAAACTTTGAATTTGAGCTGATTATAACAAATTGGTTATCAAACTGCAATGAATAACTATTAGATCAATCTTCCATTCCTATGTTAGAGTTATGCCGAAAGATCGAGTCTGACTTTGACGAACATTATTTTCGAATGACAGAAAGGGGATTACCATGAATTATTTAGCTATCGTGGGTACCAATTCGGATGAATCAACGAACCGTACTCTGCTTCAATTTATGCAAAAGCATTTTGCAGATGAGGCTCAGATTGACTTGTTTGAAATTAAGGATCTACCTGCTTTTATTGAAAAAGATGAAATAGAAGATGCTGAAGTTGACATTCCAGAAAAGGTGCAGGACTTACTGGAGCAGATTTTTAACGCAAAGGGCGTCATTATTGCTACTCCGGAGTATGATCACGCGATCCCTGCTGTGCTCAAAAGTGCGCTGGAATGGATCAGTTATACTACTCAAACCTTGAAGGAAAAACCTGTTCTGATCGTAGGTGCATCACACGGCTCACTAGGTTCTTCCAGAGCGCAGGCGCATCTGAGACAGATTTTGGATTCACCTGAGCTTGGCGCGAGATTAATGCCTAGCAGCGAGTTTCTTTTGGGAAAATCGCAGAGTGCTTTTGATCATAGTGGCAGCCTGATCAGCGCAGAGAAAGTAGCGGAGCTTGAAGAGATTTTCAGGGAGTTTGTTTTGTTTGCGGAGATCACGACGGAACTGTTGTCCAAAAGAACGTTGAAGCAAAAAACGAAAAAATTTTCCTGGCAAGAGTAGGAGGCTGACTACAATGAAAATCATAGCAATCGTAGGCACTAATGCAAAGAAATCGTATAATCGCAAGCTGCTTCAGTTCATGCAAAAACAATTTGAGTCCAGAGCAGCCATTGAAATTCTCGATATTACAGATGTGCCGATGTTTAATCAATCCGACAACCAAACGAACAGTGCCATTATACAATCGTTTAATGAGAAAATTATAGCAAGTGATGGCGTCATAATTGCAACTCCAGAATACAATCATTCTATCCCTTCATCCCTTAAAAGCCTGCTCGAATGGCTCAGCTTTGAAATCCATCCGCTGGCTGGCAAACCCGTTATGATCATTGGTGCGTCACAGGGAACGCAAGGTTCATCTCGTGCCCAGTTGCATCTACGTCAAATTCTGGATGCACCGGGTGTTGAAGCGAATGTGATGCCAGGATACGAATTTTTGCTGGGCAGTGCACATAAAGCGTTTGACGAAGCAGGCAACCTGAACAGTGAAGGCACGATTGATTTCCTGGAGATTTGTTTCTTGCGCTTCCTCCGTTTTGCGAAAATATCCAATCAGCTCAACGAGGAAGAAGAGTTCACCTATAAACCGGGTGTGTATGAAGTCAATGCCATCGGTCACAGTGGGAATTTGCCGATGAAAGTGTCTTTTAGTGCAAACCGAATCGAGAGTATCGATATTGATGCAAAGGGGGAAACCGAGGGCATCGCCGATGTTGTTTTTGTAAGAATTCCGAATAAAATTATTGAAGGACAGACACTCAATGTGGATGCGCTCTCCGGTGCTTCTGAAACGAGCAATGCGGTCATCAACGGTGTTGCCAAAGCAGTTAAGCTTGCCGGCGTGAATCCGGATATTCTGAAAAGACGTGCAAAACCTGCCAGCAGCCAGATGAAAGATGATGAGGAATATACTTGTGACGTGGTCGTTGTAGGGGGAGGCGGTGCGGGTTTAAGTGCTGCTGCAACAGCTCTACAACACGGTGCAAGTGCGATTGTTCTGGAGAAATATCCAGCCGTAGGGGGCAACACGATCCGTTCGGGTGGTCCTGTTAATGCAGCTGATCCTCTATGGCAGCAACAGTTTAACGAAAATCCAGGTGAAAGACAGACCATTGAAAATTTATTAAGTACGGATGAGAGCTTAATTCATCCCGAATATATAGATGATTTCCAAGCTCTTAAAGAAGAGTTTACAGCATATCAGGAAAAGTTCGGAACACAAAAGGCTTATTTATTCGATTCCCCGCTACTTCACAGAATGCAAACGTATTTTGGGGGCAAACGAACGGATTTGAATGGCAATACGATCTATGGACAGTATGATTTGGTTAAAGTACTTACAGACCGTGCCCTGGAAAGTGTGCAATGGCTTGAAGATATCGGGGTCGAATATGATAAGAGCATCGTATTTGCTCCAGTGGGTGCCCTGTGGCGACGTGGTCATAAACCTGTCAAAAGTTATGGCTCTGCCTTTATCATCTCACTTAGTCAATATGTAGAAGAAAATGGCGGACAAATTATTACAGATACTCCGGTTAAACAGCTCATCATCGAAGATGGAAAAATAGCAGGTGTTATTGCAACTGGAGTTAACGGACAGAAAATCACGGTGCATGCGAAAGCGGTTGTGCTTGCTAGCGGCGGTTTTGGTGCAAATACACAGATGCTCAAGGAATATAACACGTACTGGAGCCACATCGATGATGATATCAAAACGACGAATTCCTACGCGATGACAGGGGATGGAATATCGCTTGGCAAGAGTGCAGGCGCGGCATTAACAGGCATGGGTTTCACACAAATGATGCCTGTAGCCGATCCAGAGACTGGCGAACTGTTCAGTGGACTGCAAGTACCACCTGAGAACTTTGTCATTGTTAACAAAAAAGGCGAGCGTTTCGTTAATGAATTTTCTGGACGGGATGTCTTGACTAAAGCGGCCATCGAACAGGGAAGTTTATTTTATCTAATCGCTGACGATGAGATTAAGAAAACCGCAGCGAATACCAGCCAGGAAAAGATAGATCGGCAAGTTGAAGCGGGGACTCTGTTTAAAGCCGATACGATTGAAGAACTGGCAGTGAAAGTGGGTATGGACCCTCAGGTTCTCAGAACAACGATAGATAAGTATAACTCCTATGTGGATGCAGGGTTTGATCCCGAATTCCATAAGGATACGTTTAGCTTAAAAGTCGAGAAAGCACCATTTTACGCCACGCCTAGAAAACCTGCCGTTCACCATACGATGGGTGGCATCAAGATTGATACGGAAACCCGTGTATTGAATGAGAACGGCCAGCCGATTGCTCATCTATATGCCGCTGGAGAAGTGGCAGGGGGTATTCACGCAGGTAACCGTTTGGGCGGTAATGCCCTGACAGACATCTTTACGTTTGGACGAATTGCGGGTAAAACGGCTGTTGAAGAAATGAATCATGTGTCTAATGTGAAAATAGAACGCTAGAGGTATAAATCCATCCGTAAACCACTTCATTTTGAAGTGGTTTATTTGCTGTTTTTGCACGCTAAAAGAATAAAAAATCCGATTGGGGAAAATATATCCTTACATTGAATTTTGCTACTAGCTGTACATTGAACGAATAAACTATTTTTCCTATTTAAGGAGCGTTCAGATGGCCGACGTTTTGGATTACCGAACGATGCCCTTCAGCACCGAGCTTTCGGAGAATGTGGACATTGTTCAAACGATATACAACCACTCCACAGATATCAAAACCAGAACATTTCCGCTTGCGGGCAGCAGAGAAGCGTTTATGTTGTTTATTGATGGCATGGTCAATGAATCGTTGCTTGATGTGCATGTATTGGCCCCGCTCCTGCAAGCGCGCGCAGACAATACACGTATTGATTTCGCATACATATGTTCCATAGTTAGCACAAGCCAGCTCACCGTCGTGACAAGCTTTGAGGAGCTGTTAAACCATATCGCAAACGGTTGTGTAGCATTGCTTGTAGATCAAATGCCATTCGGTATTGCCGTCGGGGTTGCTGGCTGGCAACAACGGGGTATAGAGGAGCCAGCAGCAGAATCAATTATCCGCGGTCCAAGGGAAGGTTTTACAGAAACACTTAGTGTAAACACTTCGATGCTACGCCGCAAAATTAAAGACCCTTCTCTAAAATTAGATCCGTTTCAGGTTGGGCGATATACAAAAACGTCGGTCCTTGTTGCTCATATTGACGGCATCGCTAACCATGCATTAGTTGAAGAGGTTCACAGCCGCATCAAGAGGATTGATATTGACGGTGTGCTGGAAAGTGGTTATATCGAGGGATTGATCGAGGATCACCCGTATTCTCCGTTCCCGCAGATTCAGGTTACAGAGCGACCAGATGTAGTCAGCGCTTCTCTCCTTGAAGGAAAAATCGGCATTATGGTGGATGGCACACCATTCTGTCTCATTGCTCCGACGACTTTCTTTGCGATGTTACAATCACCGGAAGACTATTACCAACGTTATATCATAAGCAGTTTCATTCGCTGGCTGCGATTTTTGTTCCTGATTATTTCGCTGGTGCTGCCTTCTCTTTACGTAGCCATTTTGACATTTCATCAGGAAATGGTGCCCACCTCATTGTTGCTTAGTATCGCGAAGTCACGGGAAGAGATTCCTTTTCCTGCGTTGATTGAAGCGTTGCTCATGGAGGTTTCGTTTGAAGCACTGCGAGAAGCTGGCGTACGTTTGCCCAAACAGGTGGGTTCCGCTGTCAGTATCGTCGGCGCGCTTGTTATTGGACAGGCAGCGACCTCAGCTGGTCTTGTTTCTTCCCCAATGGTTATGGTGGTTGCCATAACCGGTATCGCATCTTTTTTGCTGCCACAATACAGCGCGGGTATCGCTATTCGTCTGTTACGTTTTCCGATCATGTTTCTGTCAGGAATGTTTGGTCTGCTCGGTCTGATGCTTGGCGTTATCGCCATTATTATTCATCTATGTTCCTTACGTTCGCTCGGTGTTCCCTATCTGCAGCCCCTTGCGCCAATGAAGTGGAGTGAAATGCTCGACAGCTTCATGGTGTCACCAATATGGGCTAATCGCAAGAGACCCAGTTTGACAGGACGAAAAAACAAAATTCGGCAACCCTCCAATAACCGTCCGGATCAAGAGGATGAAGGAGCTACGCCATGAAGCTGTGGATACGTGCTATTTGTCTAATGTTGGCTGTCTTGTTATTGTGTCCGCTGCTGGCTGGATGTTGGGATCGCAAAGAGATCAATGATCTCGCGCTTGTAACGGGTGTAGCTATTGATAAGGCAAATGACAACGCGATTGAAGTCAGTGTTCAGATCTTTATCCCTCAAGGTTCAACACAGAGCAGTCAGTCTGGGGGAGAAGCAACGGGTGGAAGTGGCACAACGTTTGTACAATCCGCTCAAGGTGTTAATATAGCAGATGCCTTAGCCCAACTGCAGATGAAGTTTTCGCGTAAAATTTTCTGGGGGCATTCCGAAGTCTACTTATTTGGTGCAGAAAAAGTAGAACAGGGCTTAAAGGATGATCTAGACTTCCTCATGCGGGATTCCGAGCCGCGCGAGCGCGCTTTTACTTTTGTCACCAAGGGAAAGGCCAAAGAAGTATTAGAAAAACATTCGATTCTGGAACGAAATACTTCTGAGGTTTTACGTGAGATGGCCGTCAACAAAACGAGCATCAACTCGTCGATGGCCCATTTAATGGAGATGCTGGAGGATGAGAGTAGAGCGGCATTACTCCCTTGGGTCGAGATATTACAAGCTCCGGGTCAGGATGACCCATCCAAAGGCATTGGTTACATTAACGGAACCGCCATTTTGCATAATGATAAACTGGTCGGTGTAGCTGACAACCGGATTACTCGCGGCATTTTGTGGGCCGTAGATGAGATGAATAATGCGATTATTACGATTCGTCCAGAGCATTCGAAGGGGACCTTGTCGGTGCAGCTGTTGAGAAATCGATCCAAAATTATACCCATGTATAAAAATGGAGAATGGTCTATCAGGATCGATGTGGATTGCAAAAATCAGTTAATTCAGAACACAACGGAAACTAACATTGATCAGAGCATTGATAGCTTGGAGAATATTGAAAAACAGTTTGAAGAAAATATTGAAGAACGTATTCACCTGGCGGTGCACGAAGCCAAAACCAAATATAAAGCGGATATCTTTAATTTTGCTGGTGCATTTCACCGTAAATATCCTCGTCTTTGGAAAAAACACGAGAAGGATTGGGATGCTATTTTTCCGGAAATCAATATTACAGTAAACGCACAAGCGGATATTTTGCGTCCAGGCATGTTCAATACCCAACAGAAACAATAGGGAGAGGAGGAGCTACATGTACAAGGAAAAAATCAGTGGTAATCAGGTTTTTTGGCTGATTTCCACGATGCAAATTGGTATGACCATCCTGCTTACGATTAATCCGTCCATTGCTGTTGCCAAGCAGGATGCCTGGATTTCCATATTACTCTCCAGTATGTTTTCCGTAGGACTTGCCTATGTGCTGACACGTATAAGCATTATGTATCCCAATGAGTCTCTTATCAGCTATGCACCTAAAATTATGGGCAAGTTTCTAGGGCATGTGATTATTTTGATCTATGTATTATATTGGTTTACGGTGCTAGGGATTATCTTGCGACAGTACGGCGATTTTATGATTGGCACGATCCTTCAATTGACGCCAGTCATCATCCCTATTATCGGCATGCTTATTGTTGCGGCTTATGTAACGTATGCGGGTATCGAGGTCTTGGCTAGATGCAGCGAGGTACTGGGCCCTCTCATCTTGCTGGGTATTATGGTGCCCCTGCTCCTCAATATTTCTCAAATCCAGCTTGACAACCTGCAACCGATTATTATGGACAATACGTTTTCCGTGTTGCTTAAGGGAGCATTGCCAACAGCCTCATTCCTAGGCGATAATATATTGCTCATGATGATTCTCCCCTTTGTAGCTGATCCACGAAAAGGGGTGAGGGGTGCTCTTTTAGGTTCTGTTGTAGCTGGTCTCTTCACTTTACTTTCAGCGATGCAATGTATTGCTATCTTTGGTTATTCTACGGCATCCAGACAGACCTATCCGTTTCTTAATCTGGTACGTTTTATTTCCTTTGGTTTCCTGCAAAATCTCGATGCGATCGTCGTTGCGATCTGGATCATGGGGATTTTTATCAAGGTGTCTTTATATCTGTTTGCAGCATCTTACGGGACTGCCCAGTGGCTAGGGGTTAAACGTTGGCGGAGCTTCATCTTTATCGCATCTCCAATTGCCATCATACTATCTATGCTGCCACGGAACTTTGTGGATAGCTCTATTCTTTTTCCGAAGCTTGTAGCCGTACCATTTAACCTGCCCGTTGTTTTTATTCTACTTCCGCTGTTGTTGTGGATTGTGGCAATGATTCGTAAAAGGAAGAAAAAGCACTCTCGGAAGCAACAACCTGAGGCAACAAGCTGAGCCCGAAAAACGTTAAGAAAAATGCAGAGTAAATGGAGTTCCCCCTGAAATAATCATCGTGATGCTGTAGTGTATCCGATGGATTGCAGGGGGATTTGGTTTGGAAAATATGATTATGGTGTAGCCTGTTCAGCAGTTGCAGGTGCCGTGGTTTTGCGAACAAGTCCCGGAAGTGATCTCCAATAGAAGAAACTAACGGCGACTGTGCATATAGCGAGTGTCAGATGAAGCCATGTCACATTGATCCACACAGGGAAAGCCAAGCTGATCGTTCCGAGTGCCAGAGAATGGCCCAGCATCATAACGGGCTCAATGAGTGAATTCACACGTCCCATATTCTGAGGCGGAACAAGTTCCGGAAGCCAGCTACCAAGTGCAATGTTGATAGGAGCAATGGCGATCCCTGCCAGCAGAATAATAACGAAATAAAGCTCCACACGAGGTACGAGGCCCAATCCTGCCAGGAACAGGCTTGCTAAAAATAGACAAGTGATCAGAATGGGTGTTCTTGTGTAACGCCGAATCAGAATGGGACCCAAAATACTGCCGATCAAGAAACCAATCCCCATAAAGACAGTGACAAGGGATGAATGGACAACATACTGATCCGGGCTAAGTTTGTACTTCATTGAAAAGATTGGAAGGACGGAAAAAACTCCGTTAACTATACCAAAAAACATGAATCCACTAATTAAAATCAGCAGAAGCCGGTTATGTATAATATATTGAAGCCCCTGCCAGAAGTCTTTGATGACAAGAGAAAATCGCAGATCACGTACACGGTTTTTTCCGTTCGGCATGCGTGCCTGTTCGGGAAATTTGGCCCAGGCGAGAAGGAAACCAGATAACAGGAAGCTGCACAAGTCCACGATAATAGCTCCCTCGATACCAATGAAATGGTATGCCGTTGCTCCCAGACTCAGTCCAAAAAGCATAAATACACCTGAGATGATCTGAATAAGTCCAGATGCGTGAACGTACTGATCTTGACCGATGCTACCTTGGAGAAGTCCCATTTCGGCCGGTCCGAAAAACTTGGAAATGGAACTACGCAGAAAAAGAATCAGAAAGCACATAAACAACACGTCATAGTGAACAAAAAGTAGCAATAACAAGGTTAACAAAGCTCTGATCCAGTCACTGTATGTAGCAATATGTTTACGATCAAAACGGTCTGCGACGACTCCAACAATCCAGAAAACGGCTAAGGTTGGAAGGGAATACATAAGCTCTGCCATACTGGCCAAAGACGGCTGGTTACTGAAACGATCCACCATATAATAAGCGAACGCCATATTTCCAACGACATTTCCCAGCTGCGAAGTGAAGGTTGCCAGAAAGAGTTTCAAGAAAGTTGGATTACGGAAAAGTTCCTGCATTAGTTTTCCTCCGAATGGTCAGGTTCGTGAATCATTACGGGGTGTAACAGTGTTTTCAGATACGCGAGCAACGCCTCAAACTGCATGCTTGTTTTAGCCTTTTCGGTACCTACCGTGATGGAGTGTGTCATGATTCCTTCCTGATACGATGCAGCGAGTCTGGAAATGTCCGTCACGTCCATGTCAGTCGAGAATTCTCCTCGCTCTACGCCAATCCGAATTAAGGTTGCGAACTGTGCAACACCCGAATTGTAGCGCTCAATCAGTAAGTTCCGGCGTTCTTCATCGCGTGAGCCAATCAGAGAGTATTCATAGAAAGCAGATTGTAGTCCGGCATTTGGGAAACGAAGCAGATCCTCTAATTGCTGCGTATAGAGATCCTGGATAATTTTCCAGATGGATGACGAAGAGTGAATCAAGGTTTCGATGTGTTCTTTGTACCGCATATCTTGCCAATGAAGCAGTGCCTCGAAGATTTCTTCTTTGCTTTGATAATATAGATAGATCCAGCCTCTGCTCATACCGGCCTCTTCGACAATATCTTTTAGCGTTGTTGCCCCATAACCCTTGTATTCAAATGCACGTTTCGCTGCTTCAAGAATTAGCAAAGTCCTTAGTTCCTTCTGATCGTCGGATAACTTTGGAGACATTGGATCAATTCCTCCTTTTCTTAAAAATGAATCACGATTTATTATAATATAAATGACATGCAGTTCATTTTGCAATGGGTAAAAAAAATAAATTGATCTGTTTAAGGCAGTGTTGATATAATGTGTTCAAATGTAAAGAAATTGTATTATAATCCTTAAATTTCAATTATGATTAGACGATTAAATCATGTAACAACGTAAATTGAATATCGAATATTGTCGAATATCTGGTTCTGAGGGGGATGTTATGCACACGGCACTGCTGTTTCCAGGTCAGGGATCGCAATATATAGGTATGGGACAGGAGCTGTTTTCCAGTTCCATAGTAGCCAAAAGAACGTTTGAAGAGGCCTCGGAGATCTTGGGATACAGCGTATCGAACCTTTGTTTTCAAGGGAGTCTGGCAGAGTTAACCCGGACCGATTACGCACAGCCGTGTATTTTGACGGTTGGCATCGCTGCCTTTCGTGTGTTAATGGAGAGAATGGAACGTGAGCCAGTCTATTTGGCAGGGCACAGTCTTGGAGAAATTACGGCGCTTACTGCTTCGGGAGCATTACATTTTGCAGATGCCATTCGCCTTGTCCGTTTTAGAGGCATGTTGATGCGAGATGCCCAGAAGAATAAAGCAGGCTCCATGATGGCTATCCATGGGCTTACCCCTCAAGTCATTGAGAAGGAATGCCTTGAGCCTGAATATCGAGGCTTGGTGGTCATTTCCAATCTGAATTCCAGTCGCCAAACTGTCGTTTCTGGTCAAGTGAATGCGCTTACAAAGATAAAAGAACGCTTTATTGACTTAGGAGGTCATGTTACATCGCTCCAAGTGGGCGGTGCCTTCCACAGCCCATTCATGAAAAATACGGCCATGCAATTATATGATGAACTTGGTCGTATCCCTTTTCATTCCATGCGCTATTCCGTGCTTTCCAATGTTACAGCACTTCCTTATCCTTCTGTGACTTGCATCCCCTCTTTTCTGTCGGAACAAATGGTAGAAAGAGTCCGCTGGCAAGGATGTGTGCAATTCCTAATGGAGAGGCAGGTTTACAACCTGATTGAGGTTGGGCCAGGCAGCGTGTTAAGTAATATGCTGCGAAGAGAGAAGCTTGATGCATGTATGATCCAGTCTATAGACACAAAGGAGAATCTGCAGAAGCTGATAAAGGAGAGGATGCCTAAGGGGACGGGAGCAGTCTCCTATGCCCGTTATTTAAAGGCGGCACTTTGCGCCAAAAACTACAATATTCACGGGGAAACTTCGGATTATCTGGAAGAGGTCGCGGGGCCGTTTCGGGAACTGGAGCAGCTTGCTAGGGCAGGCGATGTTGCAGGCGGTAATGCTAAAGCACTCGAAGCGTTACATCACATTTTGGATTGTAAGATGACTCCTGCTTTACAACGGGGAGATATTCTCAGTCATATAGCTGAAGAAGGAGTGGTTCGGCATGTTTAGCACACTCAATGAGGCCCTGAATCATCACACTGTTCTGGAAGAGCGAGGGATCACCTTTATTGAAGGAGAATCCCAGAGCGAATTTTGCAGCTTTGCGGAGCTTTATCGGTCCTCAATGTCTGCCCTGCATCTTCTAAGGAAGAACGGAGTAAGTGAAGGATCTGAAGTGATTTTGCAGTTGGATAACACCCGTGAATTCCTCGTTATTTTCTGGGCATGCCTGCTGGGTGGGTTCATCCCTGTTCCATTGACGGTGAGTAAAAATGAAGAATCGATGGCCAAAACGTTACGTGTAACCGGTGTTCTGAACCGTCCCTTTATTGTAGCGGAATCGCGGCATGTGGAAGAACTTCGTGAGCATCTGTCCCGCATTCCAGATCGAAATTGTGATCTACTGAATATCCAGGATCTGATAAACCAGAACCTGGAACATCAAGAGCAACCTATTTCTGCCCACCCTGACGATGTTGCCTTTATTCAGTTTTCTTCGGGTACAACGGGAGAACCGAAAGGTGTGAAACTGACACATCGCAAACTTCTCGCGAACATTTATGATCTGGAAGAACGTTTGGGAGCCACCTCAGAAGATGCTTTTCTCAATTGGATGCCACTGACTCACGACCTCGGCATGATTATGTTCCATTTGCTCCCGCTGGTGGCCGGGTTGAATCAGTATCAGATGCCAACATGGCTTTTTATAAGACGGCCTGTTCTCTGGTTGCAAACCGCCAGCCACTTCAAGGCAACAATGCTCGCTTCGCCTAATTTCGGAATCAAGTATTTCTTAAACGCGTATCACAAAGCTGCGAACCAGCGCTCTTTTGATTGGAATTTAACTCCAATTAAAGCGATCGTGAACGGTGCAGAACCTATCGATGTGGACGCATGTCGACAATTTTTAGATGAGATGGCCGTTTTCGGACTTGACGGGAAATCGATGAAAATGGGATATGGCATGGCTGAAGCTTGTGTGGCGGTATGTATTCAGGAGCAGAACGAAGCGTTCACAACGTATTATGTCCGTAGAGATACTCTCAGTGTCGGGGACCAGGCTGTTTTTCTATCAAGTGAGGATGAAGCAGGGCTGGCACTCTCTGGAACGGGAACCCCCTTACGAAATAGTCAGGTGAGAATTTGTGATGATTCTGGTCGTACGCTCCCCAAGGGATATATCGGATATATTCAGATTAAGGGTGCGAATATTACAGACGGATACTATAACAATGAAGAAGCGACCAACAAACTTTTTACGCCGGACGAATGGGCTCATACAGGTGATCTGGGCTTTCTAATCCATAACCATCTGGTGTTTACGGGGAGAACCAAGGACATCATCATCATTAACGGCTCCAACTATTATCCCTATGATATTGAACGCATTGCAGAGGAATGTACGGATCTGAAGATCAAACGAATGATTGCTTGTGGAGTATATAACGAAGCTACAGGCACGGAAGAGGTTGTATTGTTTGTCTTGTACAGAGACAAGCTGGAAGAGTTCGGACGTCACGCGGATCAGATTCGCAGACATGTAAACCATGTGATGGGTATTCATCTAAGTGTTATTCTACCGATTTCCAAGATACATCAAACGACCAGCGGCAAGTTACAGCGTTATAAATATATTGAAAAATATAAAGAAGGAGCATTTCAGAAAGTCGAAGACGAACTAAGCAAGTGGCAGGAAATGCGGGAACAGAAAGCGCTGGTGCATAGACCTAAAGATGCGACGCAACAAGCGCTGTTTGAAATATGGAGCAAGCTGCTTGGCAAGAAATATTTCGGAGTCCATGACAGCTTTTTCGAGATAGGTGGGACTTCGATTCTCGTTATTCAGATGCTTGAGGAAGTAGACCTTTTATATCCAGATGTCATCACACTAACTGATATTTTTGCCTATCCTTCTGTGGAACAGCTCGCACAGCTGATTTCCAGTTCAGATGGATTGTCAAAAAAGGAGATACAGCTCCAAGCAGTCCAGTTGGAAGCGCCGTACTTCGAAGCGGAGTGGAGCGGAGCAGAGAATCAGTACCGTATGGTAATGTCCTCGTCGCAACGAGATCGATTCCAAACATTTTGTCACGAGTTGCAAGTTGCAGACGAAGCGGTATGGCTCGCCCTTTTTTCGAACGCTATTTATGAAATATCGACCGGATCTAAAGTGACTGTGCATACCATGATGGACGGCAAAGGCTGGATTGTGCCTTTTCACGTGGATTTTGCACAAGTTGAAAGTATAGAAGATTTGCTCGTCCTGGCTGGTGCGAAGAAAAAAGTGGGCGAAGCAGAAGTATACCACACGAGAGATATTGAAAGACATGTGACTCGCATTGAACCTGGGTATGTCCGCTGCCTGTTCGCACAAAAAGGGTGGTTGCATACAGAAGATGCCCTTCATAACGTATTTGACATGATCATGGAGTGGGAGGACTTAAAAGATACATCAGAGCTCTTTTTTCGCTACAACCCTTCCAGAATGAACGGGGTTCTTATGAAAGAGTTGTTCCAGACAGTCGCGGACTCCATTGAGTCTCTACTGAGTGTTGATAGGGTTACCAACATTTCGGTATCACAGTAAGTGAGAAGGGGAGAGTCGATGAAAAAAAGTTTGTTGCCTCGCCGTACGAAGGAAGATCATATTCCAGCTGCAGTTATTGAGGAGCAGTCAGGTAAGGATATTGCGGTGATCGGCATGTCGCTCAAAGTCCCTGGTGCGGATTCACTGGATCAATTCTGGAGCAATCTGTGTCGCGGTGAAGATTGGATTCGTGAAGCTCCAAAGGTCAGAATGTCAGAGGGGGGAATAAAGGCACCACGACGTGGTTATTTGACCGAGATTGACACGTTTGATGATTTTTTCTTTCGTATCCCGCCTAAAGAGGCAACGTTAATGGACCCGTATCAAAGGTTGTTTCTTGAAATTGCATGGAGTGCGATTGAGGATGCAGGCTATGGCGGGGATCGCATAAAAGGAAGTCGGACTGGTGTTTATGTCGGATCAGGACATGAAAATGAATATAAACAAATGATCTCTTCTTACAATACAGATCTGTTGTCGGCAGCTGCAGTAGGAAACATGTCCTCTGCTATAGCGAGCAGAATCAGTTATTTGCTTGATCTTAAAGGTCCAAGTTTGGTCATTGATACGGCCTGCTCTTCATCGTTAATGGCTGTTCATCTAGCTTGTCAGGCACTGCTCTCGAGAGAGTGTGACATGGCTATTGCTGGAGGCATTCAATTAATTCTAGATCCACAAGCCGAACAGCCTCAGATCGGCATTGAATCCCCTTCGTCTAAAGTCAGGGCGTTCGATGAAGAAGCTGACGGGACGGTAAGAGGAGAGGGCATGGGCGCTATTCTGCTTAAACCTTTGTCCAGGGCCATTGCGGACAATGATCTTGTATACGCCGTAATTAAAGCAAGTGTCTCCAATCAGGATGGTAAATCCATAGGCATTACATCACCTAACCGGGCGGCTCAAGAACAGCTTCTTATTCGTGCTTGGGAGCGTGCGGGTATTCACCCAGCTTCATTATCCTATATCGAAACGCATGGTACGGGAACACCTATAGGCGACCCGATTGAGGTTCGTGCTATCCATAATGCGTTCCGTCTGTATACCGATAAAGTCCAGTTCTGTGCGATCGGCTCACTTAAGCCCAATATCGGACATTTGTATCATGCCGCTGGCATTGTTAGTTTTATTAAATCAGCGTTGGCGCTTCATCATGAACAGCTTCCGCCTTCGCTCTATTTTGAAAAGCCCAACCCGCAAATCGAATTTGCGAATTCTCCTGCATATGTCAACGCTCACTTATCGGATTGGAAGAGAGGTACGGATGTACGCCGATGCGGAGTAAGCTCTTTCGGTATGAGTGGCACCAATTGTCACGTTGTGCTGGAAGAGGCAAGCGAAAGAAAGGTTGTTCTTTCGCCGAATACAGAGAACGGACCTTCCTTGTTTACTTTATCTGCCAGAACGCTAACCTCTTTGCGGTCTCTGATTGATAAATATCGTCTTTTTCTTCTTACATCTGACCCACAATCTTTTACAGACATTTGTTATACCTCGAATATTGGTAGAGGCGTGTATGAGTACAAACTTGCAGTAATAGCACATCACCATCAAGAGTTACGGGACAAGCTGGCATTTTTGCAGTACGAGACTTTCACCGGGCAATACGGTGAATTGGCGGAGGGAATCTGGTTCGGTGGACCTGAACAGGATGGCTCTTCAACTTCCTCCGACCTGAACTTGAACGTTGCCAAGCCAAGTCTGGTAAATGTTCATGTCTTGAATCAGATCGCTACCCAGTATGTTTGTGGTCAACCCATCGATTGGAAAGGTCTCCATGCTGGAAGCAACAAGCGTGTAGTTTCAGTTCCGACATACGCATTCGATCGACATCGCCACTGGATTGTTCCTGTGATGGTGGAAGAGAGCAGTGGGGGAGTACCCCACAAACCGGAGGATAAAAAGGAGAATTCAACGATGGAACATCGGGTTGTCCAGAGCGCAAATATTCATTTTTTCACAAGCGCGGTACAGGAAATGATATCGAATATTTCAGGGTACTCCCCAGAAAACATCGGGATAAATCGAAACTTCATGGAGCTTGGCATGGATTCTATTTTGCTGGTCAATGTCAAACATGCAATCAAAAATGAATTTGGCGTAGATATTCCGATGCATCTGTTTTTCGAAGAAATGTCTACCGTCGCTGAAGTAGGGAAATATATTGCCAGTCAATCTCAGCAATTGCCAGAGTCTCCGATTCTAAACGGGCAAACAGAGGATAAGGGAGTGCCTCAGGATGCCGTACTTTTGCAAAATGTATATGTACATCCGTATGCAGCGTCATCAGAGGAAGAGCGCGAATCGAGTAATCTATCCGTAGCAGGTTCAGGTCTGGAGGGCATTGTACAGAAGCAACTGGACTTGATGACTCTCCAACTTTCCATGCTACAGGCAGGTTCTGCAGGATCGGAAGCTTCTGCAATTCGTTTGTCGGCGGCGACAGCGGTACAGGCGAATAAATCGGTGGAAAAAGACTATTTCGACAATTCGACGGATAGCCAGAGCGTGCCCTCTAATCTTACAAAAGAACGTGTACAGACCAATCGGCCCTACGTCCCGTTCCAGAAGCTTGAAACGCATTCGAAGACAGGATTGAGCCCTGTGCAAGAGCATTTTATAGACGAATTTATCTCCAGATATACTGCCAAAACAGTTCGATCACAGCTTCATACACAAGCATTCCGTAAAGTGGTGGCCAATAATCGCAATGTGGCAGGTTATCGCCCCTACTGGAAGGATATCGTCTATCAGATCGTTGTTGATCAGGCCGAAGGATCTGGCATTACGGATATCGATGGGAATCGCTATATTGACTTGACGATGGGCTTCGGTGTGAACCTGTTCGGCCATCAGGTGTCTTTTATTAACGAAGCAATGCAAGAGGCTATGCAAAAAGGAATGTGTGTTGGCCCGATCAATGCAGCGGCTGGTCAGGTTGCGTCTGCTTTGCATCAATTGACTGGCGTAGAACGTGCTGCGTTTTTTAATTCCGGGACAGAAGCGATCATGGTTGCCATGCGTTTGGCTCGAGCGGCTACAAACCGAAGAAAAATAGTGATCTTTTCAGGTTCTTATCACGGTACTTTCGATGGTGTTTTGGCTATGAGTGCAGGACTTGGAGGCAGTAGCACACCAATCGCTCCAGGGATTTTGCAAGGTATGGTGGATGATCTGATTGTCCTGAATTACGATCATCCCGAATCACTGCGGATCATCGAACAGCGTGCTGGAGAGCTGGCAGCAATACTTGTAGAACCGGTACAAAGCCGTAGGCCAGACATTCAGCCAACCGCTTTTCTCAAAAAGCTGCGTTCGTTGACCGCCACAGAGGGCATCGCTTTGATTTTTGATGAAGTCATCACTGGATTTCGGATTCATCCTGGAGGTGCACAGGCATGGTTCGGCATTGAAGCCGATATGGTGGTCTATGGCAAGGTGGTCGGTGGAGGTTTGCCGATTGGCATCGTCGCTGGAAAAGAACGATATTTGGACGGCATAGACGGAGGGATGTGGTCTTTTGGGGATTCCTCGTTCCCTCCGCATGAAGAACGGAGAACATTTGTAGCCGGAACGTTCTGCCAGCATCCGTTGGCTATGAATGCTGCTCTGGCAGTCCTGCAGCGGTTGCAGGAGGAAGGTCCGGCCCTTCAGGAGCAATTGAACAGGAAAACGGCGGCTTTGGCAGACAGATTGAATCATTATTTTGCAGAAGAACTGGTGCCGCTTGAGATTGTGCATTTTGGTTCCTTGTTCCGTTTTGTGCAAAAGTCTGATCTGGAGCTTCTGTACTACTTGTTAATCGAGAAAGGAATTTATATTTGGGAAGGCCGAAACTGCTTTTTATCCACAGCTCATTCGGAAGCGGATATCGATCGTATTGTAGATGCCGTGCAATCAAGCGTAGAGGAATTGCGAAGTGCCGGATTCCTGCCTCCGAGTTCACCGACCTCGCCGGGAGGCGGGAGAAAGCAAGCCGGTAAAGCATTGACCGTAGAAGTGGGGAGACAAGCCGAGCCCCATCCGCTTACATCGGAACAGACGCAACTCTGGTTTGCATCTCTGGCCAATGACCATATGAGCGATGCTTACGTGGAATCTGTTGTACTTCGTTTGGAAGGAGCAGTGGATAGCGAAAGGTTACGGGAAGCCGTTCGTTATGTGGTCCAAAGACACGGGATGTTGCGAACCCATTTTTCTAACGATGAAGGGTTGTATTACACGGAGCTGTTTGAGAATGTAGCTTCGAAAATTATGTTTGAAGAAGCGGAAGATATAGAAGAGTCAAAGGGTTTGCCCAGATCCATTCAACAAAAATGGACCCATGGATTTGATCTGTCCAACAGTCCTTTGATCCGCTTTTGTCTGTTACATCATGGACAGCATCAGTATAGACTCATCATGCAAGTGCATCATTTAGTAGCAGATGGCTGGTCCATTGTTCACATATTGAAAGAGATTGCCGGATATTACACGATGCAAAATCGGTTGCAGTCTCCTGACCCTGTATTGTTTTCTGCATTTGCACAGTGGCAACATAATCTGCCGCTGGAGGAGAAGCAACATGCTAGGGCGTTTTGGACTAAACGACTCTCCGCTCCGAAGCCGGAGTTGGTTGTATCTGCTAGACTCGCTTCGGAGTCTGTCTCACTCTATCCGGGAATGCGTCTGTACAGGAACTTAAATACTGAATTCACGGCAGAGTTGAGGGCATTTGGCAAAAAAAAGGGTGTCTCCTTATTTATGCTTATGCTTGCGGCATACAACATGCTGTTATCTCGAATTTCAGGTCTCCAGCAGATCACGGTTGGTATTCCCGTGGCTGGTCAGCTCCAGATGGGGCTGCCACAATTGGTGGGTCAATGTGTCAACTTACTGCCCTTTTCAAGCCATTTGCCAGCTAAGGTAGAACTATCCGAATACGCGACACAAGTAAGGGGCGAAATGCTTGAGCTACTGGAGCACCAACGTTGCTCTTACGTAGATATCGTTACAGCGCTAGTCACGGAAGGAGAGTCTGTTTATCCTCCAGTCATCAACACCATTTTTAATTTTGACAAAACGCCTGAATTTCACTTCGAAGACCTGAGAGTACAGCTTGAGTCGTTTCCGCCATCGTCCTTCAAATACCCGATCAGCATGAATGTTCTTGAGGTGGATCAAGAATTGGTGCTGGAATTAGATGTGGGGGATGGAGTATGTGGACGGGAAGAGGCCGAAGGCTGGCTTGAAACATACACCTTATTACTGGATACGCTTGAGTCCAAAGTATGGAAGGAAGGAGAGGCAGAACCAAAGTTTCGGTGTAGTAAAATACATACTTTGTTATCGACACCATCGTTTGTTTCATCCGAGAAGCTTGCTGCTTCCCTTAATCCGTACAGAAATGATCTCACTGCCGAGCAAGCTCGGAAAAACGTAAACGATAGAGCTGCAGGGTATACCCCTCCGGTTACGGAAATGCAGATCAGGATTCATCGGATATGGCTTGAAATGATGAAGCTGGAAAAAGCCAGCATTCATGATCATTTCCTGGAAGTGGGTGGTAATTCACTTGCAGCGACAGTCATTACGGTTCGACTTCAGGAAGAGTTAGGGATCAACGTTCCGCTAAGTCTGTTGTTCCGCCATCCAACGATCGCCGAGTTAGCACAGGTGTTGGACGATGTTTCCACGGCTGAATCCCTTCGGATTCCGAAGGCGCGTTCAGCCGATTGCTACCCACAGTCCGCTTCTCAGCGTTCGATCTTTGCTGTAGAGAAACTGGGTAGAGCAGGTACGGCCTACAACGTCACCGGACTGATCACTGTGGAGGGCTCGCTTGACCTACAGCGCTTGAAAGTGGCGGTCAACTTGCTGGTGAAAAGGCATGAATGTTTGCGAACCATTTTTGATCTGGATGAAGACGAGCCGGTACAGCGTGTGGTCAGTGAGTCATTCATGGAAATTCCCATGCATTTGCTGGGCAGTGATACGACGGAGGAGATGATCCTTCGCACGATTCGGCCGTTTGACCTCGAACAAGCACCGCTGATGCGGATGGAGTACTGGACTGAGCAAAAGGAATCTGGACGGCAGTATTTGCTGATGGATATGCACCATCTGATCGCAGATGGATTTTCAGCGAATCTGCTGCTGGAAGAGTTAATCCAGTTGTATGACGGTCAAAGTTTGCCGACAGTCACGTTGCACATGAAGGACTTCACCCAATGGCAGTTGGGCCGCTTCGGCGCAGGAGATATGAGGGAAAGCAAGAAATACTGGGCTCAGCAGTTCAAGGACGGAATACCGCGGCTGGATTGGGGAATTCATCATCAGCGACCTTCTATACGCAGTTATGAAGGAGAAAGATACGGGTTCAAGCTACCTGACGAAATCCTGGCACGTATCAAGGCATATGCCGCGGCTGAGAAAGTCACGTTATACAGCTATTTTCTAGCTGCATATAAGGTGATGTTGTCTAAATATTCTGTTCAGGAGCACATCATGGTCGGCACAACGGCATCGGGACGGTTGTATTCGGATATCGAACGAACTCCCGGTATGTTCGTCAACACCATTCCGTTGCGAAGCGATCTCGCCAGCAACCAGTGGTTCTCCAAGCTGGTCCATGAAGTGCAGGTAAATGCGTTGCATGCATTGGAGCATCAGGAATATCCGCTGGAAAAATGGATTGCTATCGAGAACGAGGAGCGGGATTCGGGTCGGAATCCTTTGTTTGATGCGGTCTATGTTTACCAACATCAGGCTCTTTCTATCGATCCGCAAATAAGTGGTGGTGTCAAGTTCACGGCTTCCGAGTACAAAAACAGAATGGCCAAGTTTGACCTGACACTGGAAGTTGTAGAGAAACAAAATGAACTGCATCTCGATCTTGAATATTGTACGGCAGTATTTCACCCTGAAGCTATAGAAGCAATGGCTGGACACTTGATTGCCATTTTGGAAGCTGTGTCCCATCAACCCGACGTTTCTATCTCGGAAATCAGCATGCTCCATGCTTCGGAAACCAAGCAGTTGCTCCATGAATTTAATGAAACGGATAACCAGCGGCTCCTTGATCAGCCGATATTCGTTTTATTTGAAGAACAAGTTCAACGTACACCAGATGCAATAGCAGTATCTTGTGCAGGCGTGCAATTCACCTACCTTGAGCTTAACATGAGAGCCAATCAATTTGCTCAGGTGTTGAAGGAGCAGGGAGTGCTGAGGGAGATGGCCGTTGGCCTGGTTATGAGGCGATCTCCCGATCTGCTGGCAGCCATCTTCGGTATATGGAAAGCAGGTGCCTGTTATGTGCCGATCGATCCATCGTACCCGAAAGAACGTATCCGTTATATATTAGACGACTGTAAGGCACAGTGGGTCATTGCTGATGCAGCCTATGAGGAATTGTGCAATTTTTCGGGTTCAGTAATATTGACGGAGGAAGTGCACGGAAACGTACCTTTAACACCAGTGAACCTCGAACAGATTGCCGGGCCTGACGACCTGGCCTACATCATCTATACATCAGGTTCTACGGGCAAGCCCAAGGGCGTTATGGTAGAACATCGAGGTTTGACCAACTACATTCGTTGGGCAGATCAGACCTATGTACGAGGGGAAAAGATTTGTTTTTCGTTGTATTCATCCATTTCATTTGACTTGACGGTAACATCGATGTTTACACCCCTATTGTCAGGGAACCAAATTATTATTTATTCGGAAGATGTGGAGTTTGCGCTTGAACGGATTTGTGAAGATGGTGAAGCGGATCTCATTAAATTAACGCCTTCCCATCTAAAACTCCTGTCTCTGTATAACACAAAAGGATCAAGCTTGAAGCGTTTTATTGTAGGTGGTGAAGCATTTGAGAGCTCTGCGGCAGCGGATATTATCTCTATGTTCGGTCCGCATGTTGAAATTTACAACGAGTATGGCCCTACTGAGACGGTCGTTGGCTGTATGATCCATCAATACGACCCTGCTGAACCATATAGCGAGGTGCCTATTGGCTGGCCGATTGACAATATGCGGTTATATGTTTCCGATGAACAAGGGAATTTGCAGGCGAAACATCTTCCCGGAGAACTGTGCATTGCCGGTGTTGCCGTAGCCAGAGGATATGTGAACCAGCCTGAGCTGACCGAGGAGAAGTTTGTATCGGACAGATTCCATGAACCGGGCAAAGTTTACCGTACCGGAGATCTGGTGCGTTGGTTGCCAGCAGGTGGAATGGAGTATCTAGGCAGAATCGATGAACAAGTTAAAATTCGGGGTCACCGCATTGAAATGGGAGAGATTCGCAATTTGCTTCTCGCATATTCATCTATTCGAGAAGCGGCAGTGATTGTCAAAGAGACGGAAAGTAACGGAAAGCGTTTGTGCGCTTTCTATGTCTCGACAGAAAAGTTGGAGATTGCGGAGCTGGAAAGGTACCTCTCGACGTATCTGCCTCCATATATGTTGCCGTCCGAATATATTCGTTTGGATCGACTCCCGCTTTCTGCCAATGGAAAGGTGGATATCAAGAAACTGCCTGTTACGTTGGCAGAACCGACTCCGTTCGAGCATCCATCCCTGGTTGAAATCCATGGTGAGGCGGAGTTGTTGCAGGCATGGCGTGAAATACTCAGAGCGCCTGATGCCAGCAGAGATGATCACTTTATGCGACTTGGCGGGGATTCGATCAAGGCGATACAGATTGCGGCTCGCATGAAAAAGTGTGGATACCGGCTTGAATCGGCTGAAATTTTACGTTTGAAAACGGTGAGCAACATCGCCCCAATGCTTATAGCGTTGGAAGAGACATCCCCCCGTAAAATTTCAGGGCCTGTAGAGGGTGATGTACCTCTGTCGCCTATTCAACACTGGTTTTTCAAGCAAAATTTTACCGAAATGAATTATTGGAATAACAGCGTGACGCTGATTAGTGTTACGAGGTTTAGCGAACTATTTGTCAGAGAATCACTCCGATTACTCACGGTTCATCATGCCGCCCTGCGAATGACATTTAAGCGAAATGGCAACCACATTCAGCAATCTTGTCAACATTCAGACCGGCAGGCTTTTGCATTCCAAGTAGCCGAGTCAATAGAGGAGACGAATAGCGAGCAATTCAAGGCTGTCAAGGAACGAATGATGGAAGAAATGCACCGGGCAATGGATCTGGAGCATGGGCCATTAGTACAGGCGGGCCTCATTCAGGGGTCAGATCGGGACGAACTAATCTTTACGATTCACCATTTAGTCATCGACGCCATTTCCTGGCGCATTTTACTGGATGATTTTTATGATATCTACATTGCTCTCGAACAGAATATCCAGCCAGTTCTGCCTTCTATATCCGATTCTTATAAGGATTACGCACAGAGAATGCATACGTATGCTGCTACTGGTGAATGGAAACATGAAGCGCAATATTGGAAGAATGAAATGGCGCGACCAGTTTCGTCACTCATTGGGGACGGGATACACACGAAGGGTCAGGTTCGAGATAGTGAAGTGGCAAGTCTTTATTTTACACAAAAAGTCACTACAACCCTCGTACAATCGGCGACCGAGCGATACGAGGCGGATACCGCGTCTTTGTTGCTTGCTGCCTTAGGTACTGCAATGGAGGCAATGGGTGTTCGAGATGGTCTATGGGTCAACATGGAGGGACACGGCCGGGAAAGTTTCGGTGAAGCCTTAGATTATTCACGAACAGTCGGCTGGTTTACATCGCATTACCCGATTTATTTGGATACTTCAGTAGCCCAAATGCCACACCTTTATGTTGCACAGCTTCATCGTGAGTTGCAGCTTATCCCTCACAGGGGTGCTGGATATAACGTAATGAAGTACATGCTGCCCGAAGCAGTGACCAGATCATTCCATGGATTTGAGATTGAGCCACAGATTTGCTTCAACTACCTTGGTGAAATGGATGACCGTCGTTATCAAAATCTGTTTCGGCTTTCGCAGCTTCCGATGCACGGAACAGAGAGTCCAGATGCAGACCGCCCATTTGCAATCACTTGCAATGTGCTCTTATCGGACGGGCGGATGCTGGTGGAGTTTGATTACAATAAACATCAGTTCCAAGCAGAAACCATCCAGAGAATGTTGCAAGGTTTCCTTAATGGTTTGCAAGACATGATGTATGCCGGTGAGGGAGAGATAGTTACAGAAGAGGAACACGATGGATTTCAGCTGGTACCTTCTGCAGAAAGGGAGGTCCTTGAGCAGGTAGCGCCTTTTCCAATGCTCAAAGCTTATCCGCTGTCACCTATGCAGGAAAGTATGTTGTTCCATTACCTTCGGTTTCCGGATTCCACGGCTTACGAAGAGCAATGTGTCATTCATTTGCAAGGTGACCTTGACCCAGAACGGCTTAGAGACTGCTTTCAGCAGGTGGTTAATCAACATGACATTCTTCGTACATTTTTTGCCTTGCGTGGGCTCGAACGGCCGCTTCAGGCAGTGGCGAAGTCATGGAATCTTCCCTTTGAGTTTATGGATTGGACGGCGGAACATGGCGGATGTGAGCCCGAGAAGTTTCAACAATATCTTCAACAAAATCGTGAACGGCGCTTTAATCTATTTGGTGAGGTCCCTCTGAGAGTAACACTTATTCGATCAGACGATAACGCGTATAGTCTGGTTTGGAGCTTTCATCATATTTTGCTTGATGGGTGGAGTGTGGGCCTTCTTCTTAGTAGCATCTTCGATCTATATGCCGATCTGCCTGATGTACGATCACTTGTCTCAGCGCCGCACTATGGGGAATACATCGGGTGGCTTGAAGGGCGAGATCCTTCTGTGGCTGAATCGTACTGGGCGACGTATTTAACGGAATACCGAAGTAAAAATGTGCTACCACGGTTACATGGATCAAGTGGTGAGTATGTACGGGAGGAACTTACCCGTAACTTGCCAGAAACGCTCCAGGAAGCACTTAAGCAATTATCCGCCGAATACGGTTTGACGCTAAATATTTTGTTTCAGGCTGCTTGGGCGACGGTATTGCAGAATCTCAACGAAACTGAAGATATGATCTTTGGCGCAGTTGTATCGGGCAGGAGTGTCGAGGTGCAAGATATCGAGAACATGATGGGGCTATTCATTAATACGATTCCTGTTCGGGTAAAGTCAGCATCGGGTACCTTTTTGGAACTCGCATCACAACTTCAGTGGGAACAGATGGAGAAAGAACCCTATTCCCATATTCCACTATCTTCGATCCAAAAGTCTGGCGGCGGGGCAGTTCTGGATCATATCCTTGTTTTTGAAAATTATCCGCTGGAACTGCAGCTTCCTTCCGGACTGGAGATGGTAGATTACGATTTACATGAGTATACAAGCTATGATTTTAACCTGATCATTGAGCCGCATGAGAACTTCCTCATTCGATTTGTATATAACAATGCCGCACATAGAGTAGAAGAGCTGGAAGATTGGATGAACTGTCTGCTCATTGTTCTCAGTCAAATCAGTGAAAATCCGAACGTGTTGTTGAAAGATCTTTTCCCGGATGAAATTGTAACGAGTTCAGATGAAGGAGAAAGTCTAATTAAATTCCATTTCTAGACAACCAGGGGGATGAAGTGACATGGATCGAACGTCGCAAAAAGAGGCTGTTTCCGCACAGGAACTAAGATTGCAAAAGAAGCACTGGGTAAAAAAAATGCTGGCACTCAAAACGGAGGAAACGTTGTTCACGTCATCCTTTACACCTCAGCATGAGAAGTCCGCTGTTCAATCCTACCCGTTTGAGTTGGCACAGAATGTAAGCGAACGGTTGCGCACCATGAGCGGGGAATCCAAAGAAGCTCTGTTTTTGATTTTACTGACAGCTTTAAAGACTCTTCTTCACAAGCATACCAGCAGTGATTCGCTTACCGTTGCTTACCCGGTGAACAGAATACAAGACACAAGCGAACGTTCGCCGGAGCCAAACTGGATTCCACTCATCGACCATTCCCCGAAAGGCTGTACTTTCCGGGAATGGCTAAATGAACTTAAATCGACATATATCGAGACAGTCAAACACAGTGATTATTCGATGGACCGCCTTGTAGACGATATGAAGGTTGTCCATGACCGGGATTACGCCTTTCTTCAACATATTCGTTTTTCCATTCAGGGGATGTACAACGTAACAGATGTAGAGAGTGAGACGCTGGGCATGCGGCTTCATATGTATTGGAGTCAGGACAAGCTGTGCGGTGTGTTAGCCGGCAATACCCGCTTCTTTAACACCGCTGATTTGGAGCGTTTTGCGAAACAGTACGGGGTTATCATTGAACAATTAATAGAGAACCCGGATCGTCCGGTGGAGGCCAGTGGTGTGCTTGCTGGACTAGAACGCGACCGATTGTTGAACGAATATGCAACAGGGCCGCGCCGGACCTATGGTTCCAGTGTAATGGGTTTGTTTGCGGAGCAAGTCCAGCAGACACCAGAGGCTACAGCCATCGTGACATCGGATGCTTCGATACGTTATGCAGAGCTGGAGGAAAAAGTAAACCACTGGGCTACTGCATTGATTAAAGACGGAACAAAGCAAGGGGATATCGTAGGACTTTACCTTGACCGAAGCCTGGAGACGGCCATTGCAATCTTAGCCGTGTGGAGGGCGGGGGCGTGTATTTTGCCAATAGATGTGCAGACGCCCGCAGAGCGAGTTCGATTCATACTGAAAGATGCCGGGGTAAATCGTCTGCTCACACAGGCCCTTTATGTTAGTCTTTCTTTGTTCCAAGACGTGGAACGATTACTTTCGTGTGAAGACCTGGATGCAGCAAGTAATGATGGTGAGATCCTTGCTCCCATCACGGCTGAACTGCCCGCTTATATTATATATACTTCGGGAACAACCGGGAATCCAAAAGGAGTAGTCGTATCTCATGGCGGACTGGTCAATTCAATCGCATGGAGAAAAGAAGAGTACGCATTGGGAGTAGAGGACAACACGATCCAGCTCTTTTCCTATTCATTTGATGGCTTCATGACGGGATTCTTGACCCCGCTTGTATCGGGAGCAAGTCTCTTTATGGCTACTGAAATTCAGGTTAAAGATCCACTACGCCTGAAGCAATTGCTTATCGTATATCAGATCACTCATTTTATATGTGTGCCTTCGTTGTACCGCCTGCTTTTGCAACAGATTAAACCAGAAGACAAACTGTGTGTGCACCTTATTACGCTTGCAGGGGAGAGTGTCTCTCCTGCACTGATTCAGGAAAGCAGAGAACGGCTTCCGGATGTGAAGATATACAACGAGTATGGTCCTACTGAATCCAGTATCGTCGCTCTCTGTAAAAGAGATGTGGAACAGGGAGAGAAGGTGACGATTGGTCGTCCGATATCGAACATGCGTGCATATATTCTCGATCATTGGAACGAGCCTGTTTCGCCGGGAATCGTTGGGGAACTTTGTTTGTCGGGTCCGGGTCTGGCTCGCGGTTATCTTAACCAGCCTGAGCTTACTGATCAAGCTTTTGTACCCAATCCGTTTATTGCGGGTGAGCGACTATATCGGACTGGAGATCTGGCCAAATGGACGGAAGAGGGGGAGATCTGTTGTCTCGGGCGCAAGGATGCTCAGGTGAAGTTAAGAGGATATCGGATTGAGCTTCCCGAGATTGAACAGTGTCTTCAGAGCTACCCAGGTGTTCAAGCGGCAGCGGTTGTATGTGAGGAAGAAGAAGGCATTCCCGTGCGATTGATTGCTTATCTTCAAACCGACGACATCAAGGCTGTGGAATTACGAGATTACATGGCAAGAGAGTTGCCTTTCTATATGCTTCCGGCGCGCTATTATCGACTTCATCAGCTTCCGCTGTCGGAAAACGGAAAGTTGGACAAGAAGGTGATCTCTTCCATGGATTGTATCAACCTGGATGTTGAATTCCGAGAGCCGGAAAATGAAACGGAACAGAAGTTATGTGAGATATTTGCTGATGTTCTTGGATTGAAGAGGGTATCCGCAGATGAGAATTTTTTTACTGCAGGAGGACACTCCCTTAAAGCGACGATGCTGATGTCCAGAATTCAGAAAGAATTCCGTGTGGAGATCAGTGTAGATCATATTTTCGAAAAGCAGACCGTCAAGGCGTTAGCGGAAGTGATTACTTTAAAAGAAATCAGTACTTGTCCGGCCATTTCGCCTGCAAATCAGGGGGTGCATTATCCTTTATCTTTTACGCAAGAGCAGATGTACAGAATGTTCTGTAATGATCCGCATTCAACCGCTTATAACATGCCGGAGGCTCTTGTTATCGAAGGGGATTTCGACGATCAGCGACTTCGGTATGCGCTTGAGGAACTGACGAAGAGACACGAAATTCTTCGAACGACTTTTTATGCAATCAATGGTGATCCTGTTCAGGAAGTACACGATGAGAACGTCGTCTCACTGGAGTATTCTGAGCAGGCTTCAACTGATCTTGAAGAAACGATAAGACAATTTATCCGTCCATTTGATCTGGCAAGACTGCCGTTATTTCGAGCAGGAATAACGAAGATGGGGCCGAGAAAACATCTGCTTCTGATTGATCTTCATCATATCGTAGCTGACGGAGCCTCCATTGGCATATTCATCTCAGAACTGGCGAGCATCTACAATGGAGATTCATTACCTGAGATTAAACTTCACTACAAGGATTTCTCGGTATGGCAGCATAAACAGAAAGAGGATCGTGCATTTCAGGCTCAGGGGCAGTATTGGACAGATCAGTTCAAAAACGGAGTTCCCGTGTTGAGTCTGCCGTATGATCACCCTAGGCCGAAGCTTAAAGGTTTGGAGGGTAGCAGAATTAACTTCACCGTTGATGCGGCTCGCACGTCGTCTCTGAAGAGGCTCGCTGCCGCAAATGGCGTTACGTTATTCATGTTGCTCTTGACAATCTACCAGATCATGCTCTCCAAGCTGTCCGGACAGAAGGAACTGGTCGTTGGTTCGCCAGTCTCTGGCAGAACACAGGCTGATCTGGAACACACGATGGGCATGTTTGTAAATGTGGTTCCCATCCGCGCCGAGGTGTCACCGCAATTACGTTTCACGGAGCTCCTGACTCAGGTAAAACATACGGCGCTTGGTGCGTTTGAGCATCAGGCGATACAATATCAGGATTTGGCACGGAACTTGGGATACACGCCAGATCCCAGCCGTAATCCGATGTTCGACACGATGTTTGTCCTTCAAAATATGGCTGAGAATCGTTTTGATTTTAGAGGACTGCATTTCTCACATGTTGGCTTCGAGCAAACGGTGTCCAAATTTGATCTTACTTTAGCCGGGTTTGAGGGCGGGGATGGTGTGTTGTATTTCGATTTGGAGTACTGCACCCGTCTTTTCCAGAGGGACAGCGTACTGCGTTATGTGGACTATTTTATGCATATTATGCAGACCGTTATAGAACATCCTCAGATACTGGTATCGCAGATGACGCTGCTACCCCAAGCTCTTTTGCATGAACAATGGAAGGGGCTTAACAATAAGAATCGATATGATGCACCTGACCTGACTCTACTGGAGCAGTTTGCCTTGCATGCCAAACGATCTCCCTACAAGGAAGCTTTGTTGTTTGGGGATTCACATATGACGTACGAACAGCTGGACACACAGTCAGAACTATGGGCTAACTGGTTGCGCTCAAAGGACGTGGGCCTGGAAGATGTCATAGCGGTCAGAATGGAGCGTTCCTTTGAACTTGTCATTGCGTTTCTGGCGGTACTTAAGGCAGGAGCGGTATATCTGCCAATCGATCCGGAATTTCCGGCGGATCGCACATCATACATGCTTCAGGACAGCGGAGCAGTGCTAATGATTACGGATCAGGCAGATACACAGCATACCGCATATCATATGCCTGTTTATCTGCCTCATGATATGCAATTTACCGATGTGAACACAAACAACGCATTGCACAGACCACAAAGAAACAATCTGGCTTATATTATCTATACTTCAGGGACTACAGGCAGACCTAAAGGTGTGGCGCTAGAACATGCAGGACTAGCTAATCTTTCGACACTCTTTATCTCTACGCTCGGAATACAGTCCGAAGATCGCATTCTTCAATTTGCTTCTTGCTCTTTTGATGCTTCAATATGGGAGTTTACCATGGCATTTACTACCGGAGGAACACTGTGTTTAGTATCAGCAGAGACCATTGCTGATCCGGTTTACTTTGAACGGTACGTGGAAAAGGCGAATGTTACAGTTATGACGCTTCCGCCTCCTTACATGGCACGTTTGCATCCTGAGCATTTACCTGGTCTTCGCCTCATGATCACAGCTGGTTCAGAGCCGTCATCGGCCATGCTGTCGACATGGAGCCAGCATATGCGCTGTGTGAATGCTTATGGACCAACCGAAGCATCTGTATGTGCAGCGATATGGGAATATCAACAAGAGGCCGATATGTTATCTGTGCCTATTGGATACTCCATCCCTCATAGCAGACTGTGCGTTGTAGATGCAGAACTGAACCCACTGCCTGTCGGGGTTTCTGGAGAACTATGCATCGCAGGTACTGGACTTGCCCGGAGTTATTTGAATCTGCCGGAAATAACTGCGAGACAGTTCATCTCCTCAGACCTGCCAGGGTTTGAACGGATGTATCGCACGGGAGATCTAGCCAAACTGCTACCAGATGGCAGGATGATATACCAAGGTAGAATGGACAATCAGCTTAAGATTAGAGGATACCGTGTTGAACCAAGTGAGATTGAGGCACGACTGCTACAAATAACAGGTGTTCGTGAAGCCGTTGTATTGCCTAGAATGTGGGAAAATGAAAATTCACTAGTAGCCTATTACACGGGTGACCATGCACCAGCATCGCGCGAACTGAAGATCGAGCTTACGACTGTTCTTCCTCATTATATGCTTCCATCATTCTTGGTGAAGTTGGACGGGCTCCCTGTGACGTCAAATGGCAAGGTAGATCATGGTGTACTTCAACGTTTGGAACTGTTGCAAGAGGCGGGGGAGCTATCCCGTATGCCGGAGAATGAACTGGAGGCAACGATCGTTCGTGTGTTTGAACAAGTCTTGAATGTTCATGGAATCGGAACTGATGACTTGTTTCACGAACTGGGTGGCGATTCTATCTCGGCAATGAAAGCCAGCTTTTTGTTGAAAGAGCAGGGGTTGGCTCTGGATGTGAGAGACTTGTTAGTTCATCAATCTCCTGTTGCTCTAGGGAAACGGTTACTTCAAACTACATCTGAAGATGATCAGCAGCTTCAATCGGAAGGTTTACCAGAACGAATATCAGGTCGAGCGAAGACATTCGGTTCACAACAGAAGCAATTGCAACAGGTTTTGGGTGATACGGAACAGAAGCAACTGATGGCTGCCCGTGCAACCATTGCAGATCAACAAGAGGTGTACAGAAGACAATTGGCCGCAGAGGTGGAATTGGCCATATTGCCTCTTACCGCTTCCCAGTCCACACATCTCGGACGCGCAGAAAACGTTGGTGTTGTTCTGCATTTCCATGCCGACAAGACATATGAGGATATCCATCAAGCCATTCATGGATTGGTGCAGGAGCAGGAAATGATGAGGTGTTTGTACAATGGCACTAAGGCCAAAAGTTGGAGCTTGCGGGAGCATCCTGCCGGATATAAAGTACCACACGTCAAACTTGAGTCAACCTGCTCCGAAGCAGTAATGGAACAATTGGTTTCGGAATTGTACTATGACAGATTTGAAGAGGATGGACCAGACCGTTTGTTGTACCGAATGGTAGTCATTGAGAACAGCAGAACCGGAGCCAAAGTTTTTGTGTACTCTTCTCATCATGCTTTATCCGACGGGTTAAGTTGCAGTTTAATTGCTGAGGTATTAACAGGGGCGACATCCACGTTGCACGGGGAAAAACATCCTGTCCGATATCGTGATTACCTTCGACGGATCGAGGAGGGGCCGATCGGAATCAGCTTTATGGAACTGGAGCGTCGCTTCGAACTGGGAACGTATCGTCAGCTTCTTCTAGGCATGAGTAACAAGCTCGCGGAGTTCTCGGCCCAGAAGAGTACATCGATCACGTTGAAATGGGAACTTGCAGAAGGAAACCCGGAGGAAGGCTGGCTGAAGGTGCTCGGTTTGCTAGCGGTTTTTGGACGGGAATATCTTGAACTACAGCATTTGCCTGTACAATTGGTCAGCAGTGGAAGACGATATGGGGAGCATACCTATTATCATCTTGTCGGTAATTTTACGGACTATATTCCATTGGTGCTGGATACCCATTCCCCAGCGGAGCAACTCTTGCAGCAAATTCAAGCATTGAATCAAACGACTTCCGCTCACCAGATCCGGTTCACTGATATGGAAGATCAAGGCAGAGGCAAGGGGATTCTGCTCAATTATTTTGGAGCTATACAAGCGGAACCAGAAGATAACGTCATACCTGATGGGGGACCTTCTTTTGCAGAAGCGGCTGATCATTATGGGATCTATTTCTACGTCAGACATGTCGGTTGCAACATGCAAGTGCATATCGCTCTTCCATTCGAGACGAGTGCCGCAGAACTGGAGAAGAAACTGACAGCAGGAATGATTACGGTGCAGTAGCTCAAATCACTAAAACTTTCTTGAAATCTCCGGGCATGTTGCGATGTTCGGAGATTTCAGACTTGATGTACGAAAGGGCGGTGCAGCAATGGGCACAACCGTTGTGTTCAGTTTTCCGTATTTTGGTCATGTTAATCCTACCGTGAGGTTGGTTCAAGAACTGGCCAACCGAGGGGAACAGGTCTATTACTATACAACAGATGCGTATATGAAATATGTACAAATGGAAGGCGTGATATGTCGAAGTTACGGGGATGTGCTTTCACTGTTGGACGAAGAGATCCCTATTCTTACGACAGATCCGTTGAAAGTGTTGGACCAGCTTGTTCCACATAAACTGAATAAACATCAGAAGATGGTCCGTTTACTCCTTGAACAGGTGATGGAGGATGATCCAGACTACATTATTCGGGACTGCGAATCTTATTGGGGGAAAATGATTGGCACTATGCTTGATATTCCGGTGATTTGTTATATCACTACCATTGCTTTGAATGAAACGATGATGGATCTTCATCATGACTATTTTGTTGCCAATGTATTCGGAAATACGACAGGACGTATGGCGTGGCTTCCCGAGTCGGGCAGTTTCAGCGAATATTTGAATGAATATACAAGGCAACTCTCTCTTCCATATTCTGTAGAATATAGGGCGATCGATGCCTTTTCCGGGGCGGACGACCTTAATCTTGTTTTTACTTCACGGGTTTTCCAGCCATTTATAGAGTCGTTTGGTTCGGATTATCTGTTTCTGGGTCCGATGATTCGTGAGGAGAAACAAGAGGGCGGAGACCTGCCGCATGTTGAACCCGATCTGCCTGTAATCTACATATCGATGGGAACCGTGTATAATGACTGTCTTCTTTTTTATCGAAAATGCATCGAAGCATTCCAGGAACATCGGTGGAACGTAATCATGTCTGTCGGACAGCGAATCTCTCTTGAAGAATTGGGGGAGTTTCCCGAGCATTTTACTGTTCGATCCCATGTTCCTCAGCGAAGACTGCTCAAATATGTGGATGTGTTCATTACACATGGAGGTCATAACAGTACCAATGAAGCACTCTACCACGGAGTGCCTATGCTGGTGTTCCCGCAAGCAGCGGATCAGTTCGCTGTGTCCAGCCGGATTGAGGCATTGGGGGCAGGAAGCATTGGCGATAGCCAACACTGTACACCTTCGGACATTTCGTTTATGACGGAACGTATCCTCCATGATAAGGCTTATGCTGAGTCCTGCAAGAGGGTAGGAGAAGAGATCCGTAATGAAGGCGGAGTGAAGCTGGGCGTTGACAGTATTTTTGCGTATCTTAACGAAGGAGTTCTGATAGGTAATACAAATGAGTAATACTTGTGAATTGTATGACGAAGGGAGTTCGCTATGGCTACGGTAATGATATTTAGCCTTCCATTTTTCAGCCATGTTAAACCAACCTTACCCCTTGTTGCAGAGTTGCTGGCACGTGGAGAGACCGTAATTTATTATTCGGATGAACAATATAGAGGATTGCTTGTCGATTATGAAGTGGACTTTCGAAGCTATGGGAATATGAGAGAGTTGTTTGTGGACGACAATGATCCGGGCCTGTTTCTGAGCAACCCGCAGACGATGCTGGAGCATCTAGTCCCTGGAGTGATCCAGAAAAGCAGAGCCGTTCTTCATGCGATTTTGGCAGAAGTTATAGCTGAGCAACCGGACTACATTGTCAGGGACAGTGACGCTCATTGGGGCAAACTGATTGCAGAACTGCTTGAGGTTCCAGTGGCCTGTTATGTCCTAACGTTTGCGATCAATCAGGCGCTTTTGGAGAAAGACCATCATTTTCTCATACACAAGGTATTCAGAATCCAAGAAGGCTATGCATTTGCAGACACGACGGCTAGCGAACTAAACCGTTTGGCGGGAGAACTGGCTGAAAGACATCATATTCAAGACTTTGGCCTGGTGGATGCGTTTAGTGGGAATGAAGAATTGAATCTAGTATATACGTCAAAAGTATTCCAGCCACATTCGGATGTGTTTGATGACCGTTTTGTGTTTATAGGTCCACAGTTCCCTAATGTTAGCTCTGAAATGCTTCAATCCATGAGGGAAAGAACAAAACAGCAGCATGAGCTCCCCCTGATTTATATTTCGTTTGGCTCCATCTACACAGATCGCCCGGATTTCTACCTGAAATGTATCGAAGCTTTCAGATATAGCGAAGCCCAAATTATGATGTCCGTAGGAAAAAGCATTGATATTTCATCCTTGGGAGACATTCCGGAAAATATGACGGTATCTGCATTTGTTCCTCAGTTGGAGATTTTAAGCAAGGCAGATGTTTTTATCTCTCACGCCGGTTATAACAGTGTGTCCGAAGCACTTGCATTTGGCGTGCCGATGATTCTGTTCCCTCAAGGGGCTGATCAATTTGCAATCGCATCGAGATTGGAAGAACTGGGGGTCGGTGTGTATGGCCGTGATATGAACATGCCTGCTTCAGATCTAAAGGACATGACGTTTGAAACGATGAGAAGTGAGAAGATGAGAGCTGAAGCGGTGAGATTGGGGAGCAGTTTTTTTGAAACGGGAGGTATGGTGGAGGGCGTGAGTAGAATTTTGGAATTCGTCGAACAAACATAAGATGCAGGCTTATCATCCAACAAACGTTGTTAAGATAGAATTTATCTAGAGTTAGTTTATTTAAACCCAATGCCAATGCTACAAGATCGGAATCACTGCTTATGATTTTGCGCATGTTAAATGCGAGTCTTGGATTTACACTGGATATAGAGTAGTAATAGAACCAGCACAAATACAGAGCAGTAATACAAGCAGTAATACAGAGAGAGAAGACAGGTACTGTTAAACAGTGCCTGTCCTTTTTTTATTGTTGTTACGTTCATCAGAAATTATAAGCGGAAAAGAAGAAGAACTAGACTTTTTTGACCGTTTAGGAGCACAAAGTATGACATGCCTTAAGAAGATGTGCTTCCGTAAAAATTTAATTGTAAACGCTTTAAAAATTCGTGGACAAACGATTCATAAGGGTGATATATTGTTTCTGTAAGAAACAATATTATTTATAACGAATATAAAAATGAATAAAAGGATGGGATACACGATGAACAGCATCGAAACAACACTTAAATCCTTTGACGGAACACAGCTTTATTTCAGCAAAAATTTAGTTGAAAATGCGAAGGCCGCCATAGTCATTGTACACGGATTGGCAGAGCATGCCAGCCGCTATGATTATTTGACAGAGAAATTGAACGGCCGTGGATTCAACGTATACCGTTTTGACCATCGGGGTCATGCAAGATCGGAAGGACAACGAACATTTTATAGTGATTTTCATCATCTGATTGATGATGTCAACGCTGTAGTGGAGGTTGCACTGGAGGAGAGCGGCGATACGCCACTGTATATTATTGGACATAGTATGGGCGGTTTTGCTTCTTCATCATTTGGTACGAAATATCCGGGAAAAGTGAAAGGTATCGTATTATCAGGAGCGCTTACTCGATTTAATACGAAAGTGGCTGGAGAACTGCCGATGGCTCTGCCAGCAGGCACGTATTTCCCGAATGAACTTGGAAGCGGAGTATGCAGTGTTCCTGAGGTTGTATCCGCTTACGCTAATGACCCGCTGGTAGAAAAGCAGATTTCTGTAGATTTGTTTAACAGTCTGGGGTATGGAGTAGAATGGCTGAAAGAACATGCGAAGCAATTCGTTGATCCGGTGCTTGTGTTACATGGTGCGAATGATGGGCTGGTTAGCGAAAAGGATTCCCGTGACTTTTACGGAGATATCGCTTCGGCAGATAAAACACTGAAAATCTATGCACATCTCATGCATGAAATATTTAATGAGACAGCACGGGATGAAGTGATTGAAGAAGCGATCTCATGGATTGAAAAACGAATCTGATTTCAGTAGAGTAATAGAGAGAGAATTCGAAGACGAAAGGGATTACGCATGAAATTAGATTGGATGGGTGACCATCGGGAGCTTGTTGAGAAGATCATCAAATACGGCAATGCTTACTCGAACACCTACAAGCTGCAACGAAGCTACGGAACAGATATGACATTCTCTGCAGCCCAGATTCAGACACTTGAATATATTCTGGAAGCAGAGGATCAGGAAGAGAAGATGTCCGAGATGGCTGCTCGTTTGGGCGTTAGCCGCAGTACCTTTTCTAAAAATGTGAAGAATTTGACTGAAAAAGGACTACTTGAAAAATATCATCTGAGTGGTAACCGCAAAGATATTTACGTCAAACCGTCAGCCAAAGGTCGAGAGGTATACACGAAGTACACCGCATTTGTTCGTGAGCTTTGTTTTGATGACATATTTAAGCTCGCAGATCAGATTACGGAAGCCGACAAAAAAAGCTTTATTCGTATCATGGATCTGTTCGCTGATGTGCTTGTCTGGTATGGTGAAAAAGAACAAGAGCCGCGGAAACTCATCAAAATCGAACCGGATAGTTGATGAAAATTACGAAATGAAAATTAATTCCCTTACAGCGGTCTATACGCTTTAAGGGGATTTTTTTGCGTATAGGACATTCCACAGCCCATTCCCTCCGCGAATGTCGTTCATACAGTATAAAATGCCTAATGCAGAAATGCTGTATAACGATGCTAAACGCAGGGAGTGGGATATGTGAAAACCAACAGTAAAACAAAACTAACCGGACGTGTCATATTCAAGGGCGACCCAGGGTATGAGGCAGCACGTAAAAACTGGGACCCGCATACCGACAGGTATCCTAAAGTCTTTGTTTTTGCTCAAAAAACGAAAGATGTCTCCAATGCCATCAAATGGGCTCGTGAGAACAACGTACCGATTCGGCCGCGAAGTGGAAGACATGCGCTTGAGGTTAATCTGTCACAGGTGAATGGCGGGATTGTCATTGATGTCAGTGATCTGAACACCATCAAGCTGAACAAAACAACAGGAACAGCCGTTGTGGGAGCGGGAAACCGAGTTGGCAGAATTGCACATACACTCGCACGTCAGGGATTCATTGCTCCATTCGGGGATAGCCCAACCGTTGGTATAGGTGGTATTACGCTTGGGGGAGGGATCGGGCCTCTTCAACGAACGATCGGTCTGATCAGTGATAATCTGCTGGAATTCGAGATGGTGGATGCAAACGGGAAAATCATTCGTGCGAACAAAAAATGTAACGCTGATCTGTTCTGGGCATCGCAAGGTGGTGGCGGAGGAAACTTTGGAGTCTATACCCGTTACAAATTCAAAGTACGCCGGGCACCAGCCAGAGCGACAGTATATCGGATCACCTGGCCTTGGGCTCAGTTCGAGAAGGTACTCAAAGTGTGGCAAAAGTGGGCGCCTTCCGTTGACACCCGGCTCGGGAGTGAGCTGTCTATCGGTCCCAAAAAAGGCGGCAATGTCAGTATGGAAGGTTTGTTTCTGGGTTCTAAATCCGAGGCACTGCGTTTGTTAAAGCCGATGACCAGCACGGGCACACCATCCCAGACGATCATACGTTCAGTGCCTTATACAGAGGCGGTTACTTTTCTTCTACCTCCAGATCCTGTGCTTACTCAGAGATACAGCAATCAATTTTCTTCCGGATTTGGACGAAAGCCGTTCCCGGATCGGGCAATCAAATCGATGCGAGCGTTTCTGGAAAATGTGGAAGGCGAATTCGCCGGTTTCTTTTTCCTCAACTGGGGCGGAGCTGTCAGTCGTAAATCACCTACATCTACAGCATTCTACTGGCGTAAAGCCAAGTTCTATGTGGAATGGAACAGCTCCTGGACGAAACCGTCCCAGGCAGCCAAAAATATTGCCATTGTGCGTAACACACGCCAAAAATTACAGCCTTACATCGTCGGTTCCTACATTAATGTACCGGATCAAGGCATCAAACGCTCAGGTCCGGTATACTACGGGGCGAACTACGCGAGATTACGCAGAGTCAAAGCCAAATACGATCCCCAAAATGTGTTCAACAACCCGCAAAGCATTCCTCCGGCTCGTAGCCTGTAGTTAGATCAAAGGAAGCGGGATCAATCGAATTGGTCGAATTGAAAAAAAGGATGTAATAGAAAAGGAGCCGCTTGGTGCGGCTCCTGCGAAGTAGACATGCTATGGGCTGTTACTTTTTCTGGTTAGCCAGCCACTCCATAAGCGTTACGCTTTTACCTTTGATTTTCACAGGCTTGCCATTGAAGTCTTTGGAAATGTCATTGTTTAGAACAGCAATCCAGGACCAGTGTCCATTATACTCGTATGGCGTGTTATCGCCATTTCCTTTGGTGTATACTCCACTCAAATCCAGCACCTTATCAAAATAGGAGTAATGAGCATTTTTGGCTCCCGCAGCAATCAGGCGTTTGTAGGTAGCTGTTGACGTTTTGGACGTATCCACCGTCTGATCCGCTCCTGCCGCCGTGAACCAGATCGGAATATTTTTAAGTTTGGCGATATCCTGTTTGCTCAACAAGAGATCCTCGTACGCTTCTGCGGAAGGATAAGCAGCTGCAAAATAATCCGGGTTCGCAAGCAACATGTTCAAAGTCATAAATCCGCCATTGGAGCACCCGCCAATGTAGATTCGGTCTGTATCAATATCCGTAGCATGCTGTTTCACATATTGTTTGATCAACGCGGTTAACGATTTCGTATACATACTCTTTCCGTCTTTGGTATATTGCCCGGTTCCGTCATTCATCCAGAAGGTTGGAGTCTGGGGCACCAACACAGCGGCATCTCCAAAATACTTTTGGATCGATTCATCGGCTAAAGAGGTCACCTTATTACCCAGCAGGGCAATTCGCGGATCCGTACCTCCTTCACCGGCACCATGAAGCCAGATGATCAGTGGTTTTTTCTTGTTGGTTTCCGGCATATAGGAAGCGTACGTTATATTAATCTGACCGAACTTGGAGTCCTTGTAACTGAATTTGCCGGATGTATCAAACACGTCGACACCTTGTTCGATCATGGTATGCGGGGTGTCTGGTCTTGTGGTCAAATGCTCAACGGCATTGCCCATGGTATCTTGAAGGGATTTTTGCTGAACAATGGTATATTGAAGCTCAACATACTTATTGGTAAACGATTGCAGATCAAACATAAACGGACTTGCGGTCATTAGATCGGGATGGACTTTCATCTCAATCGTAATATATTGTCCTGCGGAGAGGGAGGTTTTATTGCCATCTTTGTCCGAAAGGTAAGCTCTCTCGATCGTTCTGCTACCGCTGTCTGAGCCATCATACTTTTGCTGCGTTTGAAAATTAATCATTGGATAATTACGTTCCGCAAGAACCTTGAAGGTGTCTTTGGTCAGTGTATTTCCTTGAATGGCTACGCCTGTATCCAGAATAATCTTGTAAACACCGGGACCCCAGTCATAACCTTTGGTTACGAGGGAGTAAGAGAAAGGAGAGCGTGACTCGGTAGAATTGTTTGCGCTTACATTTGTGGATACAAGGAGAGTGGAAGTTAAAGCCAGAGCCAGGAAACCTGAAAGCAGTCCTTTTTTCATCTTCATCAGCATATACCTCCGAATATATTATGTATGTCGACTTTATCATTGTACCATTTCAGGAGGAACATGGGAAATATCGCACCATTTCCTGCTGTTTAACATGCAAAAGAACCGCTTGAAAATCACCTCTAGGTGAGATCCAAACGGTTCCTTATAGTTGTATTATTGTTTAACAGCTTCGCCGGCAAACACTTCAACGTTCATTGGTGCAGCCATGAATGCCGCAGCTTGTTGAACAAAGGCCAGGAAGTGAGCACTAGAGTTGTGAGCAGCGGTTGCTGGCTCATCTTTCCACAGCTCGATCATCGTGTAGCTTTGCTCACGTTCTGTGCTTTTCACCAGATCATAGCTGATGTTGCCTTCTTCTTGACGTGTCGCAGCGATCAGTTCTTTGGCAGCAGCCAGGAAAGCTTGCTCTTGAGCGGCTTGTACTTGCAAATGTGCATGAATGATAATCATAGTTGTGACCTCCAGATAGTTGTATGTTTACAAATAGATTTAATCAATACAAGACAATAACGTTATGTGTTTCATCTTAAGAAGCAGATTGAGCAATTTATAATAAACGCGGTGGTACTCGCTTAAGCCCAAGTTGTGATCGTATCTACAGGCAGACGGTAAGACGGGTGACCTTCTTTGGCAGATTTACCAATCGAGATCAGCATAACCGGTTGATAACGGTCTTTATCCATGCCGAATGTCTCAGCGATTTGAGCTTTTTCGTATCCGCCAATTGGGTTTGTATCGTAACCGTGAGCACGTGCAGCCAACATCAATTGCATGGAAGCCAGACCAGCATCGATCAGGTTAACGTCACGCAGATCGGAAGCAGGCATATTGTCGTAATAAGGTTTAACCACTTTAACTTGTTGTTCAGCGATTTCTTTTGGCATAAATCCATGCTCTACAGCTTTACCAAAAATCTCTTCCAAGTACTCGCCGTTTTTCATATCAATAAACACACCGATAACAGCAGCAGAAGTCAGCACTTGATTTTGGTTGAATTTTGCAAGTGGTGCGAGCTTTTCTTTGCCTTCAGGTGTATCAACAACAAGGAAACGCCAAGGTTGCATGTTTACGGAAGATGGAGCGCGAGAAGCTTCTGCCAAAATTTCAGTCATTTCTTCACGGCTGATTTTCACTTCTGGATCATACAATTTGACGGAACGACGACCGTACGTAATTTCGTTAAAATCATTTGTTTTTTGGAATTTGCTTTGTGTTGTAGACATGGAAATCTCTCCTCTATATATGGTTTAAAAATTGTTTTGCATACGTTCCAAGAAATCGGCCAGTGCCTGAATCTCATCTTCACTGAAACCATCCAGAATCTGATGAATATAGTTGGTTTTCTCTGCTTTATATCCTTCAATCTGTTTGCGCCCATGATCCGTGAGACGAACAAAAGTCACCCGATTATCCTCAGGATTTTTGCGTCTTGTAACCATGAGGTCAGCTTCAAGTTGTTTCAAGTGACGAGTAATGGCAGCACTATCGATGTTAATGATTTTCTGGAGCATAGATTGGTTGATCTCATCTACCTGATCCAGCTCGTGCAGAATTTCAAAGCGAGAGGAACTGATCCCGGTACAGCGTTCAAACTTGGGACTGATTTTGTTCCCCAGTACATTCAGCAGATTAATGATCTGCTCTTCTTTGGAAACCATACGTGTCATGACTAGACCTCCCGGGTGAATCCAATCAACAACGGCGTATGTTAACAAATAATTAAAGTTGCCAGTATACAATGCCATTGCTTCATGATTCTGTAGCTCTCTCAATCGTTGATGGATCAATAGTTGATACGTCAATCATTGATGGCTCAATTAATATAACATGTCATAGATGAGAATGCAACAGGTTGAAAAAAAGAAAAAATAGATTTTCTCAAAACCTATCTTAACGTAGATATTCATAAAAAGGAGAGGTTAATAATATAGGTTGTCCCTAAAAGAATAATTTAACTCGGTATGAGTTTTATTGAGAATTGATTATCATTCAAACTATAATGAAAATAAAAAAGTGTCGGATTTTGCTGATGAAGAGTAAATTAGATAATTAATTGGTGAGAAGTAGCGGCTTACCATATGGAAAGGGAGTTATCATGGAGAGAAATGACTGGATTAAACGACTGGAACAATTATATCTTTCATCTGTTCATATCTGCCAATATGTCGGTATTTCAGGAGAAGCCCAGCACAGGGTATGGAAAAGATTCGCCGTATGCAGAGTAATGGATGGCAAAGGGACTTTGACAATTGATAACGTAATGCATACGTTGTCCCGTGACGATTGGTTTGTGCTTAGTCCAGGCATGCACGTGGAGTTACAGACAGATATTGAAGCCCCTGTCCGAGTGCAACTAATCTTATTTTCCGGTGTTGAACTTGTCCGAACAAACAATGTTTGGCACACGAAGCCGCTTGATTTTCCTATTACGGGTAAGCTTCAACTTCCAACCAATAGACGAGAAATTCAAGAAATGATGGATCAATTCATCTATACAAACTTTGCTGCAGCCGAATCGGATAACATAGGCAAGAAATATCTTTTGCACCAGCTACTAATTCAGTTGATGACTAATGTTAAATCGTTTGTTCAACCTCATGTTGCAATGGACTTAGCCATAGATTATATGACACATCACTATACGAAGGACATTCGAATGCATGACATGGCCCGCCTGGCAGGGCTTAGTGTGAATCATTTTATAAGAACATTCAAACGTCAGTTTGGGATAACACCGATGGATTATATTCAGAAACAACGGATGAATCGGGCCAAACAGCTATTGTTTTCTACGGATAAAATCAAGATGATCGCGGAGCAGGTCGGATACAAGGACGAACACTATTTCAGCCGGGTGTTTAAAAAAAATGAAGGTGTTGCTCCAACATTTTATATGAAAAATAAAGTTAACCGTATTGCAACATTGTACTATGGACTGGATGATGTTGTTCTAACACTCGGGTTGAAACCTGTGTCGGCTTTATCTTATGTTCAGAGAGTGACTCATCCTACCCTTATGCCTGCACATCAAGCCGATTCTCCTCAAGGACTTATTCTGGACAGTTCCGGTCAGAACTATAATAAATTGAAGGGATTGCAGCCAGATTTAATCATTACGAGTGACCGTATGGAACCGAATGAATCTCTGCATCATATTGCTCCTACGGCTATCCTTAAACACACGAATCAAGTAGGCAAAAGTTTGCTTTATATGGCGGATATCATGGGACGAAATGAATATGCTATTCGTTGGATTGAACAGCATGCGGATTTAAGCCATGTTCTTCAAAATCGTATTCACTCCGAATGGGGAAAGCAGTCGGCCATGTTTATTCGCGTTTCCTCCGAATTCTATCGGATGTATGGATTGCATAATCAGACCGGTTCCTTGCTGTATGATGATATGGGATTACATATGCCAGAGAATTACCCAAGCGAACAGTGGGCTGTGGAGATGAACATCAATGATGTACAGCTATACAACGCGGATCATCTATTTGTTATGGTGGATCCTACAGCAGAAGCGAGAACTCAATTTCAACGTTTGATGAAATCTGATGGATGGATAACATCCAAGGCTGTACAGGAAGGTCGTGTGTATGATGCAGGGGATATGTTCTTCCAAACGCTGGGTCCAACCGGGCGTGTAAGGGCTATGAAGTATGTGGCCAAGCAGCTTGGTGTTATCGTAGGGTGATATATTACACGTAAAGAGAGTGGAATAATCCATGGAAAGCTTGTTTGCTTTTTTCTACCATAATGATAATGATTATTATTATTAAGTAGAGAAGGGGAATTAAAACGAAATGCTAAGACAGAGAAGAGCCTATATGATCTTGTTGTCCCTGCTCATGCTCGTTCTAGTAGCATGTGGTAAGTCGACAACGGAAGCAACAGATGCAACATCTTCAAAACAGGCAACCACGGTGGAAGAGAAGAGCACACAAACAATTAAACACCTAAAGGGTACTTCGGTTGTACCCAAAAAAATAGAGCGTATGGTTGTGTTATCTGCTGCTTATATTGATCACATGCTTACCATTGGTGAGAAACCTGCTGGTGTTAATGTAGAAATACGCTACGGTGGAGATTACTTGCCTTATCTGGCAGATCAGCTTCAAGGGGTTCCAACGGTAGGTTCGGCAGATAGTCCCAATCTTGAAGCCATTGTTCAGATTGATCCGGATGTGATTGTAATTGAGAGTCGAACAGCTGAAAATTCATATGATCAGTTGGAGAAAATTGCTCCTACGATTGTATTAGGTGACGATTGGATGGATTACAACGGCGATACAGAGTATTGGACTCAAGATTTACTGACTATTGCTGGAATGTACAACAAGGTTGATCTGGCTAAAGAAAAAATCGCGGAAGTAGAGCAACAAGCGGATCAACTTAAAGCTAAAATAGAGCAATTGGATCAGAAGAAACTGGCTTACCTAAGAGTAAGGGAGAAGAACCTGCAGATTTATGCGGCAACAGGTCACCCAACCAACACGCTCTTGTATCATGATCTTGGGTTTGAACCTTCTGCAGTGACACCTGCAGAACAACGTGAGGATCTGTCTATGGAGAAGATAGCAGATATCGATGCCAATTATGTTGTGCTTGAAGCAGATCCTAATGCCCAGGATTATTTAAGTAAGATGAAAGAAAGCTCACTTTGGAAAAACGTCCCGGCTGTTGTAACTGGTCAGGTCTATCAAACCGATTCCTTCTGGTTGTTTAAAGGATGGGGAGCTATAGGACGAATCGAAATATTAAATGAAATTAAAGATATGATTCAATAGATGGTACTTTATTCAGGGAATGACCGTGAAGAGATGGTGGCTCTTTTGGAATCGTCTTTTGTGACGAGTATCCGTGGGGCCGATGATTCTTCCACCTATGCTTTTGCTGCCAGTGACTTGCTGCATGATGAGAAGAGAGACTTGATATTACACCAACAAGCCATACAACAAGGACTCGATCAAGGCGGCACAGGAAGTGTAGCGGTGGGTACCCTTTTTGCCAAACGATATTCGGTATGGGTTATGGCTGTAATCTCAGCTTGCAGTTTATACGATACTGTTCTAAATATCGAGGATGATGTTGTACGAATCGAATTGAATGGCACGGGCGGCATGCGCTATGAGACCCGGATGGAAAGAAGTCTAGATAATGGTTCAGGACTGGGGATTGGGGAAAATGTAGCTCCAACTAATGAGGTTTTGGCTCAGCGCAGGACAGAAATTAGTATGCTACGGGATCGTTTACAGCTACACTTGGGACGTATTTTCCAATCCGTTGCTGCGGCAACAGGAGCAAGCATAAGGGTTATGAATGAACTGGTGGCGCATAATGTACAACAATTATTTACACGAGCGATCGAAGATCACGCGATATGGAAGACGGATAAGAGGCTTGAGCTTATTAAGTATGATGCACATGTATGGTTAAAGGAGTCAACCGATAATACATTTTTCACTCGGTTACAACGCTTTGAACATCCGGAATGGCAGGGCCCTCAGCTTCTGATCCGCAGGTATTGCTGTCTGGCGTATCAAGTGGGTAGCGGCAGTTCTGCCCATGGCTATTGTAACACTTGTCCAAAACTAGATTCAGAATTGCGATGTCGCATGCTTTTGAAATCGGATGATTAAAGAACTTGTTTTATAAAAATACAGTTACAGTCGGTGTATTTTATTCTCCGAAGGTAGCTGTTTTTTTTGCGTTAGGGGAAAGGCACTCCAAAATCAAGGAATTCCTGTGAATTAGGCGGCTCACATAGCTAGTCTTAGACATAAAGTATATGAATAGAACAGCGGATAAGTACTTTTATGTAAGGGAGGGTTGTTTTGTGAGTGGTACATCCAAACAAGAACGTAAGTTATCTTTAACTAGCAGAGCACGACGAAAAGGTCAAAAGAAGTCAAAACTAAGGTTGATGTTAGTAAAAAAAAGAAAATCTCATAGAAAAAATAAACATAAAGTTAAAAAGAAGAAAAGATGTGTCCCTCTTTATCTTAGGGGGCCGAGAGGCTTTCGAGGAAAGATGGGACTAAAAGGAGATAATGGAGCCACTGGTTTAACCGGACAGACTGGAGTTACAGGAGAGACTGGGGCAACAGGAGCAACCGGGTTAACTGGAGTGGCTGGGGCGACAGGTGTGACTGGAGCTACTGGAGTGATTGGAGCTACGGGTGTGACCGGAACGACAGGAGTTACGGGAGAAACAGGTGCAACAGGAGCAACCGGGGTAACTGGAGAGGTCGGAGCCACGGGTGCGACCGGACCAACTGGAGTCACAGGAGAAATTGGTGCAACAGGAGCAACTGGGGTAACTGGAGAGGTCGGAGTAACGGGTATAACTGGACCGCCAGGATTCACGGGAGAAACGGGTGCAACAGGTGCAACCGGAGTCACTGGGTTGGCCGGAGTAGCGGGTGCGACGGGACCGACAGGTGTAACAGGAGAGACTGGGGCAAGAGGAGCAACCGGAGTTACTGGGTTGGCTGGGGTGACGGGTGCGACGGGCCCGACTGGAGTCACGGGAGAAACAGGTGCAACCGGAGTTACTGGATTGGCCGGGGCCACGGGTGCGACCGGACCGACTGGAGTCACGGGAGAAACGGGTGCAACAGGTGCAACCGGAGTTACTGGGTTGGCCGGGGCTACGGGTCCGACGGGAACAACTGGATTCACAGGAGAAACGGGAGCAACAGGAGCAACCGGGGTTAGTGGGGTGTCCGGAGCCACGGGAGTGACCGGACCGACTGGAGTCACAGGAGAAACCGGAGTTACTGGGTTGTCCGGAGCTACGGGTGCGACTGGAGTCACGGGAGAAACGGGTGCAGTAGGTGCAACCGGAGTCACTGGGTTGGCCGGAGCCACGTGTGCGACGGGATCGACAGGATTCACGGGAGAGACTGGTGCAACAGGTGCGACCGGAGTTACTGGAGTGGCCGGAGTCACGGGTGCGACGGGAACAACTGGAGTCACGGGAGAAACTGGGGTGACAGGAGCAACCGGGGTAACTGGGTTGGTCGGAGCCACGGGTGCGACCGGAACGACTGGAGTCACAGGAGAAACAGGGGCAATAGGCCCAACCGGATCTACTGGTTTTGCCGGAGCCACGGGTGCGACTGGAATAACAGGAGCAACCGGAGTTACTGGGTTGGCCGGGGCCATGGGTGCGACCGGACCAACTGGAGTCAGAGGAGAAATTGGTGCAACAGGTGCTACCGGGGTCACTGGGTTGACCGGAGTTACGGGTGCGACCGGAACGACTGGAGTGGCCGGGGTAACGGGTACGACGGGACCGACTGGAGCCACGGGAGTGACCGGACCGACTGGAGTCACAGGAGAAACCGGAGTAGCAGGAGTAACCGGGGCTACTGGAGAGGTCGGAGCCACGGGTGTGACCGGAACTACTGGGATCACTGGAGAAACGGGTGCAACAGGTGCAACCGGAGTTACTGGGTTAGACGGAGCCACGGGTGTGACCGGAACAACTGGGGTCACGGGAGAAACTGGAGCAACAGGTGCAACCGGGGTAACTGGGTTAGCTGGAGCCACGGGTACGACCGGAACGACTGGAGTTACAGGAGAAACAGGGGCAATAGGCCCAACCGGATCTACTGGAGTAACGGGGGAAACTGGAATAACAGGAGCAACCGGGGTTACTGGAGTGGCCGGAGTCACGGGTGCGACTGGAACAACTGGAGTTACAGGTGAAACTGGCGCAACAGGTGCAACTGGGGTAACTGGAGTGGCCGGGGTGACGGGTGCGACCGGAACGACTGGAGCTACGGGGCCGATTGGAGTTACGGGAGAAACAGGAGCAACCGGGGTAACTGGGTTAGCCGGAGCCACGGGTGCGACCGGAACAACTGGAGTTACAGGAGAAGCTGGTGCAACAGGAGCAACGGGGGTTACTGGAGTGGCCGGAGTCACGGGTGCGACTGGAACAACTGGAGTTACAGGAGAAACTGGCGCAACAGGTGCAACTGGGATAACTGGAGTGGCCGGGGTGACGGGTGCGACCGGAACGACTGGAGTCACGGGAGAGACTGGGGCAACAGGCACTACTGGGGTAACTGGGTTAGCCGGGGCCACGGGTGCGACCGGATCGACTGGAGTCACAGGAGAGACTGGAGTCACAGGTGTAACCGGGGTTACTGGGTTGGTCGGAGCCATGGGTGCGACGGGACCGACCGGAGTCACAGGAGAGACAGGGGTAACAGGCGCGACTGGAGTGGCCGGGGTAACGGGTGCGACGGGATCGACAGGATTCACGGGAGAGACTGGTGCAACAGGTGCAACCGGGGTTACTGGAGTGACCGGAGCCACGGGTGCGACCGGATCGACTGGAGTCACGGGAGAAACTGGAGTAACAGGAGCAACCGGGGTTACTGGGTTGACCGGAGCCACGGGAGTGACCGGAACTACTGGGATCACGGGAGAGACTGGGGCGACAGGTGTAACCGGGGTAACTGGAGAGGTCGGAGTCACGGGTGCGACCGGAACGACTGGAGTCACGGGAGAAATTGGGGCAACAGGAGCAACTGGGGTTACTGGGCTAGCCGGGGCCACGGGTGCGACGGGGCCGACTGGAGTCACAGGAGAAACTGGCGCAACAGGTGCAACTGGAGCTACTGGGTTGGCCGGAGTAACGGGTGCGACGGGATCGACAGGATTCACGGGAGAAACAGGTGCGACGGGAACAACTGGAGTCACAGGAGAAACGGGTACAACAGGAGCAACCGGGGTAACTGGAGAGGCCGGAGCCACGGGTGCGATCGGACCGACTGGAGTCACAGGAGAGACAGGTGCAACAGGTGCAACCGGGGTCACTGGGTTGGCCGGAGTTGCGGGTGCGACGGGCCCGACCGGAGTCATGGGAGAAACGGGTGCAACAGGTGCAACCGGGGTTACTGGGTTGGTCGGAGCCACGGGTGCGACCGGACCGACTGGAGTCACAGGAGAAACTGGATCAACGGGAGTTACCGGAGGTACAGGTGCAACGGGCACAGCAGGAGTAACAGGAGCAACCGGTGCGACAGGTACAGCAGGAGCAACTGGAGCAACCGGTGCAACAGGCACGGCAGGAGTAACAGGAGCGACTGGTCCTAATTTTGCAACCGAAGGATTTTCGGCTTTTCTCGCCAATCTGACTACGTCTACAAGTACACAATTAACAAACTGGTCTACAGCCAGTCCGTTCTATACTAGTCCTAACTTTAATGCAACAACAGGGAACTATACGATTCCAACGACTGGGAGATATTCAATTGAAGCCACAATTAACTATGCAACAACCGCAGCCATTGCTCTTTCTCTGGGTGCAGGAGTAAATCCGGCTTTTCTGGTTCAGAGAACATCGCCAACCGTCACAACATTAGTGAGTGGACTGTTGCCCGTTCTGAATGTAGCTGTTACGTTGCTCACCCTTAGAGCTGTGCTTGGTAGCAGTTCTGTTACATTGGCGGTGGAAGTGACTTTAAATGCAGGTGACGTCATCGGGCTGTTTTATGCTGCGAACGGCCTGACTATTTCACTCAACTTAGGTAGTGGTGCAACGAACGGGATTTTCTGGTCTGTTCATCAGATGACTTAGGCACGCAAATTTTAAAGATAGTGATCTTCTTTAGTATGAGGAAACAAGTATACCTAACTTTTTTAGGTTGAATGACAATTACATTTCTGTTAGCTTCCCCTACTGGATTTCAACTCATATAATAACGCTAATTCTATTCGGATATTGCAATGCAACCTAGACATAAGTATGTATGAATGCAACGGAGCCTGTTCTAGATAGATCATGAAAGGGTTGGTGAAGTATGGGCCTCGAAGCTTTGAATGAACGTGTGAAGCATGATTTAGCGTATTTATGTTTTGGAGGTACCAGCTGGGTTCGTACAAGAGAGCATGGAGAGGGGCATATCTATGATGTTGTTATTGTAGGCGGTGGACAGAGTGGCCTTGGGGCTGCATTTGGACTTTTGCGCGAACGGATCTCGAATATTCTGATCATCGACGAAAATGTGACAGGGCAAGAAGGGCCATGGGAAACTTATGCACGGATGGTAACGTTGCGGACGCCGAAACATCTAACTTCTATTGATTTGGGTATTCCTTCTCTGACGTTTCGTGCATGGTGGGAGGCTCAGGAGGGTGTTGAGGGATGGCAGAAGATCGATAAAATTCCTCGCAGAGACTGGATGAATTATTTGCGTTGGTATCGGGAAATCCTGGACCTTCCAGTACAGAACGAAGTTAAGTTGAACCTCATTGAACCTGGGCAGGATGGAATCCATCGTCTACATGTAACCGAACAAGGAATTCGTGAAAAGCACATTTTGGCTCGGAAAGTTGTGCTTGCAACCGGTATTCAAGGAGGCGGCGAGTGGCATGTACCCTCACTGATCTCAGATCATCTGCCGCGAGAGTTGTATGCCCATACCTCTGAAAAAATTGATTTTGAACAGTTAAAAGGAAAAAAGGTAGCAGTGCTCGGCGGTGGAGCCTCAGCTTTTGATAATGCAAACCATGCGCTATCCTCAGGTGTGGCTGAAGCTCATGTTTTTGTCAGACGTGAACAATTACCACGAGTCAATCCGATTCGCCAAATGGAACAATCCGGCATGATCGAGCGGTTTCACGCTTTACCTATAGCTGATAAGTATCAGGTGATATCTCACTTTTTCAAATATAATCAGCCACCTACCAATGATACGTTCAACCGGGCCGCATCTTGGCCTGGATTCGAGTTGCATCTGGACTCACCATGGTTAAGCGTGCAAGCTACGAATCAAGGAGCAAAGGTTGAAACGGCACATGGAATTTATACGTTTGATTTTCTTATTGTAAGCACAGGTCTGCTAAGCGATCCCGCTCTTCGTCCCGAACTGCAACTCGTGGAACAGCACATTGCTCGCTGGCAAGATTGTTACGAAGCACCGCTGGAAGTTCGAAATGTGCTACTTGATGCACACCCCTTTTTAAGCCCTGGATTTGCAATGACCAGTAAAAGTGAACAGGGAAAAACGCTACTGCATGGCTTGTTTATATTCAATTATTCTGCACTGGCCAGTTGTGGGTTGTCTGCTTCAGCGATATCCGGCACCAGAAGTGCCATCCCCAAACTGGTTGCAGGTATAGCTGATCAATTGTTCCTCGATGACCGGGAGGAGACACTTCGTGGGTTTTATGATTACAATGAGCTGGAATTTACGGAGACGTGGGTGAAACTCCGGGTTCTTGGCTGAGGCAATCATATGATATATTTCGTGCAGCGAGGGGATGCTGTACGTTTTTTTTGTTTTTTTACATTGTGACTTACACTCGGTGTCGATTTATTGTAAAATGTCGTTTGGATCATGTTAAAGGCAGGGATAAAAAATGGAACAAAAGAAACAAATAAAACAAATGAATTATGAGCAATTCAGGGCTCATGTGAAAAAGGCATCACGTATACGCAATGTACCTCTAATTAAAATTGTGGCATTTCAAGAGAAATTTATGAAAATTGAGGAAGTACAGTTCTATGATGTGGAGCAAAATTATATGAGTGTGCAAGCCTGTAATACGCTGTGGATGAACCTTGAGAACAAATCATTCCGTAATATGGTGTCCCAGCCATTACAGGTCTATCGGCAGATGCCCAATCTTGGGCGGCTTTCTTTCGAGAATCTGATCCGTGAATTATATGATACCGCTGTCCCCATTTTGATGGATTATGACCCTGATGAATATTACACCCTGGAACAGTTAATTGAGATCCTGGCAACGGATGAGGAGAAGCTAATCGAGCAACTGGAGATGGGAAGATTCAAGGGTGCTTTTATTAACGAAGAAGGAAAATGGCTCAAATCCAAACCGGAAGTGGAAAGCGCGGAGTTATTGTAGAAATAAGCCGTATTATACAAAAACGTCAAAATCCTGCAGCACTGCCACCAGAAGGGCGATTGTTGCAGGATTTTTAATGACAAGTCTTAATGAGCACGACGAACTACAAATCCATCTCTGCAACAATTGGGAGATCCAGGTATCGATAAGATACGCTGCCCCTGAATCAGGATTCCTTTATCTCTAGTATAGAAGGCAGGAGGGCGGCCGTTCAGACGACAGTTTCTGAAAGCAACTGGACTAAGACGAGACATGGAGGCAATGGAACCACCTACGGAGGGAGCCTCAACGATCCATTCGGCAGAGATTTGAGGGCCTCTATATCGTTGAATGGTTCGGAAAGTCCAGCCTTTAGTGAGGTTGATCAAGCTAATACACCAGGAATGGCGAGTTAACTTCGTAATGATACCGCGCATGCAGTCACCTGGGCTTACTGGGTTGGGAATCATGGTTTCGGTTGCCGGAAGAATCTCCCACCAGGCATAATAGACGGGTTTGCCTTGTATCCAATCGTGGGCTGTTCCCGTCTGAATCAGATCTGTGTTTGCGAAGCCGTCAATGCCGATCCATGCAGAGGAATACGAATTGCGGGAGGAAGGCAGAACATAAGGTACAGTCCAATCAGCAGAAATCCGCCTATAGGGATGAGTTGTTTTTCTTTTTGCGTAACCGCTCCAATTGAAGGAAATCCAGCCCGAACGCGGGCGTGAAGATTCTTTGGTTGGATGTAACACACAGGGTTTCCGTCGTTTGATCGTACGATCTGACATTGAAGTCATCACCTCTCCGTTGTAGGGACTAGGTTATCAGATGCGTACTATGGACTATTGGATAGGGACACTTGGACAAGAAAATAAGTCGAACGGTGAAAGTTTTTGAAGGTTTTCGAATTATTTTGAATGAAAATGATTGTTTTTTACGGGATTTATGATACTATAGAAGCAGTTGGAGGAATGCATATGCTGACTGAAGAACGATATGCTGCAATTGTAGAGCGCTTACATTTACAGGGAATTGTGAAGTTGCAAGAGCTTGTTGATGTGTTGGGTGTTTCTGAATCCACGATTAGAAGAGATTTGATTGATCTGGAAAGTCGTCAGATGCTCAAACGTATTCATGGTGGTGCTTCACTGGTGAATGAAAAGTCATTAGAACCAGGCATGGAGGAGAAAACGTTCAAAAACATTCAACAGAAGACAGTGATTGCCCGCCTGGCAGCGCAGGAAATCCAGAACGGGGAGTGCATTTATCTAGATGCCGGTACAACAACACTCGCTATGATCCCTTTTATAGAAGCCAGGGATGTAACCGTGGTCACCAATGGACTATCCCATGTGGAGGCGCTGGTAAGCAAACGAATTCGCAGTTACTTGCTGGGTGGCATGATGAAAATTCATACCAAAGCGGTGATCGGCAGTATCGCGCTACAGAACATGGACAATTTCCGATTTGACAAGTGTTTTCTAGGAAGTAACGGAGTAGATCCGGAAATGGGGTATACAACTCCTGATCCAGAGGAAGCCTTGATTAAGAGGCGTGCACATCAATTGTCAGGGAAATCTTATGTGCTGGCTGATTCCAGCAAAATCGGGGATATTACTTTTGCCAAATTGTTTGATTTGGAGGAGGCAGATTTGATTACGGAGCGAATGCCTGAACATTGGCGTGCAGTAATCACCCAGAAAACTAAAATAATTGAGGGATAGCGATGATATATACGATAACACTCAACCCGTCCATTGATTACATCGTCGAAGTGCACGATTTGAAGCTCGGCGGACTTAACCGCATGAATCGGGATTTGAAATTACCTGGCGGGAAAGGCATTAACGTTTCCAGAATTCTGAATCAACTCGGTGCTGCGAACACAGCTATCGGATTTTTGGGTGGGTTCACGGGACGTTTCATCAATGACAAGTTGCAGGAGGATGCAATTCAAACGGATTTTGTCACCATTGCAGATGATACTCGCATCAACATTAAGCTGAAGCACGGGGATGAGACAGAAATTAATGGTCTTGGACCAGCGATTCGTACAGAAGAGGCAGAGCAATTACTGAATAAACTATCTTCCTTGCAAAAAGGAGATATCGTCATTCTCTCTGGTAGCGTTCCGCCATCACTTGGTTCAGATTTCTATGATCGGCTCATTCATGTATGCAAGCAGACAGAAGCCGAGTTTGTTATTGATACAACAGGGCCTGCTCTGATGGAAGCACTCGTTCATCAGCCGCTGCTGGTGAAGCCGAACCATCATGAATTAGCTGAATTGTTTGGCGTAACCATCGAAACACGTGAGGAATTGGTTGCTTACGGACGTAAATTGCTCGAAGCAGGTGCCAAACATGTGTTGATCTCCATGGCTGGAGAAGGAGCATTGTTCATCACCGAGACGAATGTCTATCACGCAACTGTACCTAAAGGGACTGTGAAAAATTCCGTTGGTGCCGGTGATTCGATGATTGGCGGATTTGTTGGTACCTATGTGCTGCAAGGAGACTTGCTTGAAGCATTCCGTACAGGAGTAGCTTCCGGCAGTGCGACAGCTTTCTCAGATGACCTCGCTACACGTGAGTTTATTGACGAATTGCGTAATCAGGTGACGATTACAACGCTTTAATTACCTTGAATAACTGATATAAGGCCTGCCATGTGCAGGCCGACCGAACTTAAGGGAGTGTTCCAAGATGAAAATCACTGACTTAATGATCCAGGAAACGATGATTATGGATCTGCAAGCAACAACCAAAGACGAGGCGATCGACGAACTGATTGCAAGTCTTAACCAGAGTGGACGTATTAATGATCCAGCATTGTTTAAAGAAATGATCTACAAAAGAGAAGCCGAGTCCAGCACTGGCATCGGCGGCGGTATTGCTATGCCACACGCAAAAACCAAAGCGGTCAATGAACCAACGGTCGTTTTTGCAAAAAGTAAACAGGGTTTGGACTTTGAAGCATTGGATGACGAGCCTGCTCATATCTTCTTCATGATTGCAGCACCAGAAGGCGCAGGCAATACACATCTCCGCACACTAGCGGCTCTTTCAAGGCTGTTGGTTGATAGCGATTTCATCGCTGAGCTGATGAACACGAATACGCCGCAAGAAGTTAGCGCTTTGTTTGATGCGAAACAAGCTGAAGCTGCGGAGAAGGAAGCTGCGAAAGAGAAGGCTAAAGCAGAGAGAGTAGCACAAGCATCTTCGACTGAAAGTGGTGCTAACAACGTGAAAAACAACTCCGGTGTCATTGTTGGAAATGCCAATACAGAAGAATTTGTTGTTGCTGTTACAGCATGTCCAACGGGGATTGCCCATACATTTATGGCTGAGGATGCTTTGAAGAAAAAAGCTCAAGAGATGGGCATCAACATTCGTGTTGAGACCAACGGTTCCGAAGGCGCACAAAATGTATTGACAGCTGATGAGATCGCTCGTGCCAAAGGGGTTATCATTGCAGCTGACAAAAACGTCGAGATGGCTCGTTTTGACGGTAAACCTGTGTTGCAAAGACCGGTAAGTGACGGTATTCGTAAATCCGAAGAACTGATCCGCAAGGCGGTTAACGGCGATGCACCAATCTATCGTAGCCAAGGTGGAAAAGCGAGCGATGAAGGTGCAGGCGATAGCAAGACAAGCGTGGGAAGCAAAATTTATAAAGATTTGATGAACGGGATTTCACACATGCTGCCATTCGTTGTCGGCGGTGGTATCCTGCTTGCGATCTCCTTCTTGTTTGAACAACTTGCAAGTCCTGACAATCCGATCGTGCAATTGCTGCAAACGATTGGTGGAGGAACAGGCGCGTTCCATTTCCTGATTCCTATACTTGCCGGATTTATTGCGATGAGTATTGGTGATCGTCCAGCCCTGATGCCTGGTATGGTCGGTGGTTTGATGGCTGTAAACTCCAATGCAGGTTTCCTTGGTGGTCTAGCTGCCGGTTTCCTTGCGGGTTATGTTGTTATTGGATTGCGTAAAGCGCTGAAAGGTCTTCCAAAAGCGATTGACGGCTTGAAACCGATCCTGCTCTATCCGGTCCTTGGTTTGCTGATCGTTGGTACGATTGCTTATTACATTTTTGATCCGGTTTTCGGAGCTTTGAACACCTGGCTTGTAGATGCACTGGGTAACCTGGGAACAGGTAACAAAGTATTGCTTGGTTTGTTGCTCGGCGGTATGATGGCGATTGATATGGGTGGTCCGTTTAACAAAGCGGCTTATACCTTTGCGATTGGCGTATTTACATCCAGCGGAAATACAGACGGGGCATGGATGGCAGCGGTTATGGCAGGTGGTATGGCTCCTCCACTGGCGATTGCCCTTGCAACAACGTTCTTCAAATCCAAATTCACGGAGCAAGAGCGTAAATCCGGTCTAACAAACTATGTACTCGGTCTTTCTTTTATTACAGAAGGTGCAATTCCATTTGCAGCGGCTGACCCACTTCGTGTACTGACCTCCTGTATTATTGGTTCTGCGGTAGCAGGTGGACTTACTCAGCTGTGGAGCATTAATGTTCCCGCTCCGCACGGTGGTGTCTTTGTAGCTCTCTTGGCTAACCACACCATATTGTTCCTGCTCGCGGTTGTTATTGGTTCTGTCATCTCGGGTCTCATTCTGGGATTGTGGAAAAAATCACCTACACTTGTTAAATAATAAAATAGGTTAATGCAAGTTCAGGTGAACTTGCTGCACCAATGGTGAAACGATTATCAACTCTAGGCATCTCTCCAGTGAAATTTTCATTGAAGGGATGCTTTTTTGTGTTTCTTGTTTCGTTTGGATATGGGGTATGATATGATGATTCTAGATTAAACGAAACTTAGTTTCACTAGATGGAACGATAAGAGTGGCGAAAAGTAAAATTCAATATTTATCTGAAGGAGATATGCAAAAGAAGAGGAGGAACGATCATGGAGAAAGATCAGATCAAAAATCAGATGCGGAAGCAATTTTCTAAGAATGCCGAGCATTATGTCACAAGTGCAATTCATGCACAAGGTGAGGACCTCGCGCTACTCGTTGCATCATCTCAGGTGGCAGAACATATGAGTGTGCTGGATATAGCAACGGGTGGAGGACATGTCGCGAATGCGCTTGCTCCGCTGGTAAGTCGCGTGACAGCCCTCGATCTGACTGAAGGGATGTTAGAGGTGGCTGCACGTTTTATCCAGGGCAATGGTCATGAAAATGTTGATTTTGTAACAGGAGATGCAGAGCATATTCCTTTTCCGGACAATAGCTTTGATCTGGTGACCTGCCGGATTGCAGCACATCATTTTCCGGATGTATCCTCGTTTGCTTCTGAGGCTTACCGGGTGACCAAACCTGGTGGCCGATTATTGTTTATTGACAATGTGGCTCCCGAGCAGGATGAACTAGATCGTTTCTACAACGACATAGAGAAAAGGCGTGACCCAAGTCATGTTCGGGCATGGCGGAAAACAGAATGGATTGGACTTTTGGAACGTATGGGGTATCGGGTCGAAACGATGGTTTCTTTTGCAAAAAAATTTCATTTTGATGATTGGTGCACGCGAGCCTCCCTCTTAGGAGAAGAACGCCTGGAACTTGAAGCGAGATTGCTGCATGCGACAGAGGAGATCCGACATTATTTTAATGTTGTGGAGAAAGAGCAGAGTGGACTTCTCAGCTTTGAAGGAGAAAGTGTGTATATCCAGGCAATTAAGCGTGGAGTGTGAGAGGGGAAGAGGCACGGTTCATATCCTAAAGAATAAAGAAACTTCAAAAGCAAAAAGCAGACCTCTCTTGTAAGAGAAGCCTGCTTTTATTTTTATTCCTGGTCTTGTCGCCTTCATTGTGTTGCCAAAAGAATGAGCCTGTAATGTAGTATCCATTACCGAAGCTTTCTTTCGTTCATTCAGGGTTTTAAAATGACCTTGGTGCATTCATCTTCGTGGTCATTAAATATCCGGTAAGCCTCGCTCGCGTTATCCAGTGATACACGGTGTGAGATAATCTCAGTTGGATCAAATTCACCGGCTGTAATTTTACGGAATAGTTCGGGCATATAATGAATAACAGGAGCTTGTCCCATTTTAATGTTGATGTTACGCTCAAACAGGTTTCCCAAAGGAAACATATTATAGGAGGAGCCATATACGCCTGTAAGCTGTAGTGTTCCAAACTTGCGCACGGCTTTCATGCCGATTTCGATGGCACTCAGCGCCCCACCATGGAGTTTTAGCTTCTGACCGATCTCTTCCAGCATGGACTTTTTGCCATCCATGCCAACACAGTCAATAACAACATCTGTTCCACCCTGAGTGATCTCGCGGATATGCTCACCCATATCATCATGCTCTTCAAAATTAAAAACCTCTACGTCATTCATACGTTTAGCCTTATCTAGTCGATAAGGCAGACGATCCACGGCAATAACCCGTTTGGCTCCTTTCATCCAGGCAAACTTTTGCGTCATTAGCCCAATAGGGCCACTGCCGAGTACAGTGACGGTATCCCCAGGCTTGACGCCAGCATTTTCAACACTCCAGTATGCCGTCGGCAACACGTCGGAAAGGAACAATAATGCCTCGTCTTCCAGCTCACAGGATTCGGGAATGACAAATGGAGTGAAGTTGCCGTAAGGCACTCGTAGCAGTTCAGCCTGACCGCCCGGATGACCACCATATCGCTCGGTGAACCCGAAGTACCCCCCGGTATGAATATCAGGATTTCCATTGGATTTGTCACATTGACTCTCCATATCGTGGTTACAGTAGAAGCATTGACCGCAAGCGATGTTAAAAGGCAGGACGACTCGATCCCCTTTTTTGACTCGCGTAACCTCAGGTCCGACCTCTTCCACAATGCCCATCGGTTCATGACCGATCACATAGTCTTTTGCAGCAGGTAGCGCGCCTTGATAGATATGCAAATCCGATCCACAGATCGCCGTTGAAGTAATACGAACGATAATGTCATCCTGCTGTTGCAGTGCCGGATCTTCGACCTGTTTCACTTGAATGTCCTTGATGCCCTGAAACGTAACGGCTTTCATCTTCATATTCCTCCTTGGTCTATGTGGGGTTCTCTTCCTTTTACCCCATTTTCGTGCATATGATATAGGTTTATACTATTTTATACGACAGGCCACTTCACTTTCCGTAATGCATCCAGCAGTTCTGGAGGAGCATTCAGGTTGTCTCGAACCAGATCACGCGGTGTTAGAGCCATCCATTGATTGAGAGAGACATCCTCAAAACGGTCACTTCGGAATATTTCCAAAAACCATAATGTGTCTTTTCCGGTATTTTGTATATAGTGCCCCATGGCAACGGGAACATACCCTACATCTCCGGCCCGGTAATCAAAGGTGCGTGCGATCCCATTGCCACCAAAGACGGTCATTCTGCCTTCACCCGTCAAATAGTACTGCCATTCATCGGCATTAGGGTGCCAGTGTAGCTCACGCATCGCTCCAGGTTTGATCTCGACTAGTGCCGCAGCGACTGTAGTGGAGATCGGAAAGTTGGTGGAATCAACGATGCGCACACTTCCTCCAGGTGTGATCAAAGGTTCCTGTGCAAGCAAACGATAGGTAAACTGAAGAGGAACGGTTCCGTAGGGGGATTGAACGCGCTGGCTTTCAAGTGAACCAGGTACATCATCTTGAAAAATATAAACCTGTTCCTTGGGCATCGATTGGAAGGCTGATTCAGGAACGCCAAAATTCAAGGATAGTACCTCTGGTGGCGTATGGGCAAACCAGTCTGAGATGGACAATGTATTCAGATCAGAGAAGCTGCCATCATCGAATACCAATAAAAATTCACACCCGTTCTCCAACCCTTGAATCGAATGAGGAAGTCCTTTTGGGAAAAACCAAAGATCACCGGGACCCACATCAGCAATAAAGTTTCGCCCGTTCTGATCCACAGAAGTGATCCGGGCTGTACCCCAGATCATATAAGCCCATTCAGATTGTTGATGCCAGTGCAGTTCGCGGACGCCGCCTGGAGTCAGGCTCATATTAACGCCGGCGAGCGTAGTGGCAACAGGCAGGTCACGTACCGTAATTTCACGTGACCAGCCGCCGTGATTGAGCTGCATATGGGTGTCGGAGAAGGACATCCTGAGGTTAGGTAACAAGCCATTATCTGTCTTAGGGGGGACAAGCATATCGGGATTTTGCTTGTCTCTTAACACATCTCTTGGTCCATAATCCGGGCCGCCTGCACCGTCGCTTCGAATAGGTTGGGGGATAATATACGGCTGAGCACTGGGTTGTTTTTCTTTACTCATTCTGATGTCTCCTTCCGATATCCGCTGCAAACCGCGTCATGTGGTTTACTCACCATGCTTACACCTATGAACGAAGGCTTGGAAAATATGAAGGACAAAGATAAAAAGACCTGACCTTATTCGGTCAAGTCTGGAATCAGACTTCTTCAGGGCGAGAGCGGTAAATTTCAAGCATGAATTAGGTATTCAGATAATTTTGCTCATAGATTTCATGCACACGTTGAAGTATGGTAGATCCTTGCTCATGAAAACGAAGGCGTGCTGCCTTATTATTAACCAGAAACGCACCAGAATCATGCTTCACGCTCCCGAGTACAGCGTCATGAAGCAGGGATGCCCCTCGACTTGGATGAGAGAAGAATAACTTCATTAGAGGTTTGATATAGAAGGGCAAACCGGATGTTTTGTTGCTTCTTAGCGTGTTGTTTCCACCCGGATCAACACTAAGAAGTCGAATGCCATCCGCCATAGCTTTGGATGCAGCCTCGGCTGTCCACAATGAGAGTGCGAGCTTGGACGCAGCGTAAGGACCAAACAGCTTTTTGAACGAGGCTGGCCGCTCCAGTGTATCAAGGTCGAACGCCTTCATCATGCGAAAAGCAGTTGAGGAGGTGTTTACTACGGTTTTCATCTTCCCTTGGCGTAGCAACTCATACAGCTCCCGATAAATGATATAAGGAACCACCGTCTGAAGCTCAAAATGCAACTCACGCCCTTGGTCGGAGTATTGGAGGGTAGAGGTGCTTCCGCCTGCATTGTTGAACAGGACGTCAATGGAATCCGTCTGTGATCGAATCTGGTCCAGCGCTGAGCGAAGGCTGGCATAATTCGTGAACTTGGCTTGAATGGATCGTAATTGACCTGAGCTTAATGCGGACTGAATTACACGATCATCTGCCGGGAACGCGGAGCGGTTAAGAGCGATAATCTTCCACTGATCCTTTAGAAGCTGTCTTGTTAGTTCCAGGCCAATTCCTGAAGATGAGCCGGTTATTACGGCTGTGCGAAGCGGATTTACTGGGTTCATTAAAATGACCTCCTCATGTATTCGAGTCATTCTACAATTTGGAGCTGACTCCAAGTCAAGAGTAGGTTTGAGGCTTGACTTGGAGCTAGCTCCAAGTTATATGATAGAGAGAAGTATGGGTATGGGAGGGCTAATGATGAGTGAGCAAAGTACGTTCTCCATTCATGAAACATCAGAGCGGTCGGGGTTATCCAAAGATACCATTCGTTATTATGAGAAGATTGGTCTGCTCCCCCGTGCGGAGCGTAAAGCAAGTAGCCACAGGGTCTATTCGGAACAGGACATCCAGACGATGAGTCTAATTACTTGTCTGAAGAAAACAGGCATGTCGCTTGAGGATATGAAGCCATTTCTGCAGATGTCGCTGGAGTCGGATTTGAACGATTTTCCGGAGGAACGGGAGATGCTGGTCAATTATCAGAAAAAAGTAGAAGATCAGATCGCCTCGCTGCAACAGGTCGTTGATTTTATTCAGGATAAGCTGGAGCAACGTAGTATGTTTCCTGAACGTTGTTCGCTGGAAGCAGAGAATCTAGTGACAGGGATCGCCAAAAAGAAAACTTTCTCTTGATGGAATATAAGATATACGAGGGATATCGGAAAAGGAGTCAAGTCATGACATTACAACAACTTAAATATGTAATCGAGGTTGCCACACACGGATCGATGAACGAAGCAGCCAAACGGTTGTTTATCTCCCAGCCGAGCTTATCAAACGCGATTCGCGATCTGGAACAGGAGCTTCGTATTACCATTTTTGAACGGACCAATAAAGGCATTACTCTTTCCAAAGAAGGGGTGGAGTTTCTAAGTTATGCTCGTCAGGTCGTCGAACAGGCCGAACTGCTGGAGAATCGTTATCTGAATGCGAAGCCGTCTCCGCAACACTTTTCGGTATCCACCCAGCACTACGCTTTTGCGGTGAATGCATTTGTAAAGCTTGTTCAGCAGCACGGTCATGATGAGTATGAACTCGCACTGCGCGAGACTAAAACGTATGAGATCATTCAGGATGTAAAAAGTCTTCGGAGTGAGATTGGCATCCTTTATCTGAACGAATTCAACGCCAAAGTTATCAATAAATTGTTGAAAGATGCAGGACTTGTGTTTACAAGCCTGTTTACAGCGAAACCGCATATTTTCATCAGTGTGAACAATCCGCTTGCGAAGCAAGAGTCTGTGGCCATTGAACAGCTTCAGGATTATCCTTACCTGTCCTTTGACCAGGGGGAGTATAATTCTTTTCATTTTTCCGAAGAAATTCTGAGTACGTTATCTCATCCCAAAAGCATTCAGGTCAACGACCGGGCGACTTTATTTAATCTGCTTATCGGTCTAAATGGGTATACGATCTCGACTGGAGTGCTTAGCGCCGATCTGAACGGCAACGAGATCATTCCGGTTCCCCTCGAATGTGAAGAGTCCATAAATGTTGGATGGATTTCTCATAAAAGCACGTCACTTTCCAATCTTGGCGTGGCTTATGTGCAGGCATTACACGAAGCAATTGGTTTGCAAGATTGAGTCACAGGGTCTTTGTAATATGGATTTTATAGGTTCAAAGGTTCATCTGAAGGGAGCAGGAAGTTGAGAGTATTATACCGGAATAAAAGTGAGCAACATGAACTGACGGTGTACGAGACGAAAAGGCTTTACGGGGAAAAAGGACATTTTCGTGTATTGCAGTTCTCTAATGATGCCGTGCAGGGGGCGATCGATGTAGAGCAACCTTCCAGGATTGTTCTAGAGTACCCGAGGGCTATGCTACATCTGATGGAGCGAAATAACCCGCATTACAATCGCGTATTCGTCGTGGGGCAGGGTATTGGCACAATCCCTTCTTATTTGTCTGATCGACAAGTTAAGGTAGCGGAGTTGGATGCGGAGGTTGTGGAAATCAGTCAGCACTTTTTTGGATACAAAGGGTCCCCTGTCCTGGTGGGGGATGGTCGGGAACTGCTGGAACGGGAACAGGCTGGGACGTATGATTATATCGTTATAGACGCATTTACGGCAACGGGCACACCAGAGCAGTTTACGAACCGTTCTTTTTTTAACATGGCAAAAGACAAACTGTATGCAGGTGGTGCTGTGCTGCTTAATGTGTTTGGACGTTGTGGTAACGATCAGCTTGTCAACGCAATCTACACAACGCTTGGAATAGAATTCCCTTATGTACGTGCCTTTGCACTTCCGGCTGAGCCCATTGACGTTCAGAATCGCATATTGATGGGGAGTCTTCGCCCAATTGATGTTCAGATGCGGTATATGGCGGGCTTTGTGGAGCAAAACCTGGAAGAGGGTTATGTCATTGAAGGGTAAATAGATGAAGAGGATTCGCTTATTCCCCGGATGCGTTATTTTGTCATAAATTCGTCAATCCTATAAATTCAAAGTTAATATACGTCATTTCTTCATTGTTTCTTAACAACTTTATTATATGATGATGTAGGTATGCTTTTTTATGAAAATCCGGGGGAAGCAAAATGATTGCAAATAAAAAAAAATCCAGATTACGCAGAAAAGTAAAGAAGTTCAAAAAAGTCAGTCTGACCGCATTACTTGGTGGATTCGTTACAATCTCCGTATTGATGACGCTAACCATTATGGTGATTACCTCGTATACCACGCAGAAACAGTCTCTTATTAACAATACTCTTTCTGTTAACTATGCGAGTGCTGTACAGATGAGTCAAACGTTAAACTCCTTATTTGAATCCATGAGAAAAAGCTTAAAGTATGGAGCCGCACATTTTAAAAATGTCGATTTCAATGATAAGGAGAAACTGAACACTACGCTGGATCTCATCCATAATAGCAGTGATTATTTTAACGCTGTAGTCTTGGCAGACCAGATGGGCCTTGTGCTGTCGAGGTCACCGTATTCTCAGGCCAGTATTGGTACACATGTGAGCTCCGAGGCGGCCAAAGCGGCGATCAAATCCAAAGCCTCATACATATCAGATGCTTACGTGACACCGCGAACGAATCGTAGAATTGTTTTTCTCAGTGAACCAATTGTTGATCCAATGGGAAAATACAAAGGCATGATTAGTGGGAGTATCTATTTGCAGGAAAATAATATACTCGATTTGTCGTTTGGGAGTCAACTTAAAACCGACAATGGAACATACTTTTTTATAGTTGACCATAAGGGAACGTTGCTTTTTCATCCCAACGTCAGCCGAATTGGCAGAGATATTAGAGCCAATACAGTGGTGCAGAAACTGATCAAAAATCAGACGGGACAAGAGCAATATACGAATTTGGATGGGGTTAATACGCTTGCCGGATATTACAAAGTTCCAGCAACCAACTGGGGAGTGGTTGTCGTATCTCCAACTCAAATCGTATATGATCAGTTAAACCGTCAGATCGGACTGTTGTTGCTATACATAGCGGTACCCTTTATATTGTTGACTCTAATTGTGTTAAGAGTTGCCCGGAAGCTGGTACATCCGTTTGTATTCTTGGCTGATCTCGTGCAGCAAGTGGACAAAGGGCAGGTGGAGTTACCTGTCGTGAAGCCGCATTGGAACAGGGAAGCCGACCTGCTTACTCGAGCGGTGCTTGGAGCGATGACAAGTTTCAGAAATAAGACGGATCAGTTGGTGTATGATGCAAGAACAGACGTATTAACTGGTTTGAATAATCGCAGAACCTTTGAGGAAGTGATTCAGGCATGGACTCATGATGAGAATCCATTTGCAATCATTGTTCTCGATATAGACCGCTTTAAGTTAATTAATGATACCTATGGTCATTCGACTGGAGATGAGGTTCTAAAACAAATCGCGAAGTTGATTCAAATGTCTGTAAGGCCTGAGGATGTTTGTTTTCGGTTTGGCGGTGAAGAGTTTGTTGTACTGTTAAGGGATTACGATTCCAAGAAGGCTTATGAGATAGCAGAGCGCATTCGGATTTCAGTTGAAGAAAGCGTACTTGCTGTTGACCGTACCGTTACGATATCTGCAGGCATTGCTGAGTTCCCGATGCATTCCCGCTCGGAAACAGAATTGTTTCATCTGGCAGATAATGCGCTCTATCTGGCCAAAGAAGAGGGACGCAATCGAACCGTCATCATTCAGACGGTGGAAAAAGCAAAATAATAGCACAGAAGAACAGAGAAACGGAAGAATGCGAACAGACCCTTACGAACAGGGTCTGTTTCTGTTTGTTTCTATATGAAAGATGACAGGATTCGGTCACATAAAGCCATTGTACTAATATTATCGCGAGCGCTTGAGAGTGGAACGGCCCCCGTCTGGCAACAGGACATAAAGTGTCTCATTTCACCTACAAAGCCACGCAGATAAAGATCCCTATAAGCTCCGGACATTGGGGTGCCGGAAGGAGTATATAACGAATCGTGTTCTTCAAGAGACTTCCATGGAAGAAGATCCCCTTTATGAGATTCATGTATTGTAAGTTTGGTGATCTCATCGGCTAGAGCGAATCCATGCTCAAAAGTAACCAGCACACTTTCGCTTTCACGTGACCATGCACTCATCCCTGTAAAATAGGCACTGCCCGTGACACCTTCATCAAAAATCAAGGAAATACTCTGGTTAATATGTTTTCCATCTCTTACAGTCGTTCCTGTTACTTGCGTAGCTTCGCCAAACAAATAACGCATGAGATCCACCATATGTATGGCAGCCAGTTTCATAAACTGTTCTTCATTTTCACAAAAAGGCGTGCTATCTACGGCAAATTTCATCTGGAACGAGCGCACTTTACCGAGCGTTCTCTCATCAATGAGTGCCTTGAGTTTCTGATAGATGGGGGCATAACGTTTCATAAAACCGACCATGACCACAACATCACCCTGATCTGCTGCTTGGGCCACCTTAGCGGCTTCTTCTGCAGTCCAGCCAAGTGGTTTGTCCACATAGACATGTTTACCTGCCTCAATGCATTCCAGCACAAGTTTGGTTTGATCCACTGGCTGAGCAACGACGACGACTCCGTCACAGGTTTCCTGCTCCAGCATCTGGCCGGCATGATCATAGGCTTGACCTGAACTGCCAAAGCGAAGCAGGGCCGCCCTAGATCGTTCAAGATTCCTTGTAGCCACAGCCTGAATGGTTGCACCCGCTTCGATCGCTGCAGGGTAAATATTCGTGGAGGCATGGAATCCGGCTCCGATAAAACAAAGTTTTGAATTCAGCAAATGAAAGTCCCCTTCATTGGTATATGTGCTTTATGTCATTATAAGATTACTATTGATAAACATATGTGGTTTGAATTAGTGAGAAAAGGACATATGTCCCTCTAAGGGATTAAAAAAGTTGTTGCAATATAAAAATGTAACATGTATACTCTGAATTACGGTAAAACAAGGAATTGTTTCACCGGATATACTTTTCATCGATGATGAAGAGATACATAATATGCGGTCGTGGCGGAATTGGCAGACGCGCACGGTTCAGGTCCGTGTGGGCTAACCCCCCGTGGAGGTTCGAGTCCTCTCGACCGCATAACAAAAAGGTTTGTATGTTGCCCGATTGGGCAATGTACAAACCTTTTTTCGTTTGCTTTTTCCTTAATGCTCCTGAATCTGGTTATACCAAATTTTACTGGTCAGCAATCCTGAAAGGATACCAGCTATACCGAATAGAGCAACACTGAGCATTAATTGAACGGGCGAGAAACGAAACAAAAACGCAATTCCACTACCAAAGGTGGTTCCAGCGAGAAAACCCAAGGCGACCCCCAGATGTTTGAATGACTTCATTGTATTCACCTGCTTCTAAAATAGAGTATGGAGTGGTCCATTTTTGTAATGCAATAATCCGCTCGCTTTCACAGTTTCATTTTGTGGTCTTTTCAGGTAAATTATGCATCGTTCATCGTCTTGGCGTATCCAACTAAAATAGGCTCTGGCCCTCGGGAGAGGGCGCAGAGCCTTTTGGCTGTTCGCTGTTTTATTGATTACGACGATCCTTAAGAATGACATCTGCGAACAGAATAGTTTTCGGGATGCGGAAAAATTGTTCCGCTTGTTCCTGAAACGCGGCAGAAGGCAGCGTTCCCTGATGCAGCCATTTGCGGAAAGTGCCGGGATGAACCCCGATCCAGTGGCTGACATCTGTCACCGACAAATCATGGACCATACACAGGCCTGTCAATATACGGTTACTCACTGGAGAGCGGGTTACCGTCCGCTTCATAAAGCGGGAAGGCTCGGGTTGACAGATGACAGGACTGTTGCGCACGACCTCTTCATTAAAAAGAATATGTCGCGGGTAGCCAAGCAACTGACAAGTTTTGTCCAGATTGGTACTGCCGGGTATTCGCCCTTCATACACCCACGCGCTTACACTGCGTGAGGAGATCGAGAGGTCTTCAGCGAGCTGAGACAATTTAATATCGTTGGCCATCAGCACGGCAAGAAGAACACGATTGCGGATTTGACAGCGTGTCGGTTTGCGGAACCGTTTAACACGGACACCTTTTCCCAAATATTTACGGTTGATCAGAGACCACGCCTGGATGGAATGTTGTTCTGGTTGATTAGGCATATTTCCTCCGATTTTTTTAACCAAATACTACAATAAATAAAGGGGTACTTTCAAGTGCCGCAATTACTGGTTTGAAAACCGCTTGTGCGTCATTCTACATGAAAGAGGGAACTACGAACTAGACCTCTTGCGAAACACATCCTAGTATATTCCTAGATTACAATGATTCACTAAAAAAGATGGAATGAATTGTACGAGATTACAAATTAATTAGTTCCATTTACCCACTCATAGGTCTTTAGAACTTTTGTGTTATTTTTGTTGATTTCATGCTGTTTTTCCCCTGAACTCCTACTACATTTGTAAATCTACTTTTGGTGTTCAAACCAAAAAAAGTGCACAAATCTGAAATGATAAATCCGCTGTTCAGCAAGACAGATGAACGGTCACAATCTCTCATTCTCACATATATTGTAGGGTGTTCAAACAAGAAAGAACAAGGGAGAGGTGAGGAACGTGAGCCCAGCGGTGAGTTCGGTTACTGCTATTTCGGGAGCGGTTGTGACGTTCGCTTTTGGCGGGTGGGATCAGCTACTTAGTCTGCTTGCGATCGCTATGGCTATTGATTATGTTACAGGTCTGGCGGCAGCTGTGAGAACGGGAACGGGATTGAACAGTAATATTGGCTTCTGGGGACTTGCACGAAAAGGGCTAATGCTGACCGTTGTTCTGCTTGCTCACCGTATTGATCTGATTATGGGGACCGATATTATTAAGGGAGGAGCAATTTATTTTTACTTGGTCAATGAATTGATCTCAATCACAGAGAATTATGCCAAAATTGGATTGCCTTTGCCTGCCAAGCTCAGACAGGCTATCGCGGTACTTAAGAAACAGGAGGAACAGAGCAGTCTGCCTGACCGGGAATGGAACATGCCTAAGCCCAATTCCGCTATCCCTTCCCCAGTAAAAGAAGAGGTTCAATCAAAAGAAGATGTTCAAACTGTTCAAGGTCAGGAGAAAAGGGTTGAGAATGGGGGAGTGTCTTCTGATCGGCAGTTGGATTCAACGAAGGATTAGCCTGGGGGAATATTATTGTTGTTCGGGAAACGCATACAAAGCATCCTTTCGTAATAGACGGTGATATGATATATTTTGGATACACGAAACATAGCTAATAGTTCTAGTTATTAATCCAAACGAGGTGTTTACCAAGATGATTAAGCATATTGTCCTGTTCAAAATGAAAGATCGCTCTGCAGAAAGCGTTGAGGCGGCTGCCCAGGTTCTGCGTAATCTGGAAGGCAAAATCGATGTTCTCATGTCCCTTGAGGTGGGTATCGATGTACTGCGTTCGGACAGATCATTCGACATTTCACTGACAGCGGAGTTTGCTTCGCTGGAAGATCTTCAGGCGTATCAGGTTCACCCACTCCATCAGGACGTCATCAAGTACATGAACGAAGTGAGAGAACAATCCATTGCTGTTGACTATGTGATCTAAGGTTTTACACATTCTATTCTGGATTTGAAGGGGAATCTGCATGAGCGATTTAAGAGACGTTATGGAATTTCTATATATTTTTGTTGTGTTTCTGATCGCTTGCCCTGTTATGATCTTCTGGCTTAAGCGCAGAGGGAAACGAAACCGATAACTCACTGAACGGGAAGTGAATGAATGTATTATGTGAATAGGGAGCAGATCGCTCGCCGGCTTGACGCGATACCGGAAGTTGCTGAAGGGCTTCGGCAGGTTGTACAGGCTTGGGATGGTGGTCTGGTATTGGGGATGGTGCAAGAACGATGTTTGCATCTTGCCGTTGAGATTGTGACTGATGTGGGCAGTTATCTCATTGATGGTTTCATTATGAGAGATGCAAGCAGTTACGATGATATTATTCAGATTAATTATGAAGAGAACGTATTTGATGAATCAACATACGGGGTTTTGCGTCAACTCGTTACGTTGCGTAAACCGCTTGTGCAAGATTATTACAGCTGGCAGCGAACCGTGTTAAATCCACTTAGTGCAGCCTTGCCGGATGTGCTTGAACAGTTCTCCGGCCAGGTAAGCACTTATGTGGAAAAAGAACTTGGACCTTTTCAGGGAAATGAAGGCCAAGTGAGAGAGTAAGGAATGAGGGAAGTTGTATGGAGAAAGATTCGAAAGGGACAGATCAAGGGAAGCGGGAAAGCGATGAAATGTCATCAGGATTTCACCCCGTGTACATGGTGGAGTTCCTGTTTAATGAAAAGCCAGTTGTGAATCGGCATGTGTTACAGGAGGCGCTCATCCATCGAACGGGACAAGGGAGACTGGATGTAAAACAGGAAGAGAAGGAACAGGGAACGCAGGAGATGATGGTGTTCTACCATATGGAACATAAGGTTTCCTTTCAGGAAGGTAGCATCCCCGCTCAGACTTGCTTGCTACCCGTACATGAAATTGTGGACCGTACACGTTTTGCAGGGGCTTTGCAGCAAGCATGGCACTGGCCTGAAGCAGGACAAGCTATAGCTTCTGCCCGTTATTCCATTCGGATTCATGATATGTTTACTGCTGCCATGCCGCGTAAACAGCGTCTGGACTTGTTCCAGAAAACGGTGCTGGCTGTGCTGGACACACTGGATTGTGATGCGCTTTACTGGTACGGCAGTGACAAACTGGTTGAACCTGATGCTTACATTCAATCCCAGGAACGCGAGGAGCATCTCTATGCTGCGATGAATGTGCGGATGTATCAAGCGGGAGGTACTGAGCAACAGCGAGAACTGGTTATGGATACCGTAGGTTTATCTGCGCTTGGCGTACCTGATGTGCAATGTCACTTTACTGGACTTGACCCCGATACGGTGGCTCAGACACTTCTGGGTGCTGCGTATTACATATTTGATCAGGGAGATGTATTGCAGGATGGTCAGACCTTGGGCTCATCTGGTGGACAGCGCTGGCGCTGTGAGCATCAGTTTGCTTTAATTGCACCAGGGAGATACGTCGTAGATCTTAACCCGGGAGAAGAGCATGCTGTACCCGCGCCTCAGACAGTTCGGTAAAAAAGAATGAGGATGGGTATCTTAACCCAGAGATGCGTTTGTTCCGTTTTTTTTTCACTCCAGAGTGTCAGGTCAAGCCCATCCTGCTTATAATGCATGAACAGAGTAGGCATTGGCCCAGATGAACAGATCCTATCGTTGTTTAATAAACCGATGTCTAACCCATTGAAGAGGAGAGATGGATCATGAAAGATTCGAATAAAAGCTTGTTGTGGGGGGCTTTAATCGGCTCCGTCGTTGGTTCGGTCACTGCACTGCTGCTTGCACCAAAATCAGGACGTGAATTGCGTCAGGATATTTCCGAGGGTGCTCGTCAAGTTACGGATAAAGGTCAAGAACTGGCTGTAAAAGTGGGAGAGCAAAGCTCACAGATCGTATCCAAAGTGAAGGAAACGGCGGATGTAGTTATTAAGGATATCCAGTCCTGGCGTTGCTCTTCGGATGGTAAAGAAATCCGGATATCCGCTGCAATTGCAGATGCGGATAAAGCTGAAGGAGTACAGGGGCATGTCCAGCCTGAGATCCAGGTTCAAGAGCAAATAGAGGATTCAGTACAAACTCAAGGCTTGAAATTGGTACCAACAGAGCAGGGGAACGAAGATATTGTCAAGCTTACTACCGACGAGTCCAAAGACGAAAACTAAGCAATGCGGGTTTAGCAGGCTTTCCCCAGTCCGGTGGAAAGCCTGCTTTGTTGTGTGCTCATGCTATGCATGACAACAGGATTCAATGACTTAAATTTGAACCCGGCGATGAAATCGGGTAAGATGTAGGTACCTTTTTGCCGGAAATATCATAGGGTAGGTAGAAAGCTTTTTTACTATGGATGATCAGAATGAATTTAATGAAGAAGGAAGCGGTGTGTTCGTGCAGCAAGCTATTGCTATATTAGACTCCGGTGTAGGGGGATTGACCGTTGCGAAGGAAGTGATGCGTCAACTCCCGCGGGAAAAGATCATTTATTTTGGGGACACTGCCCGGACACCGTACGGACCCCGTTCGTCCGAACAAGTGAAACAATTTACGGAGCAAATCGTTGATTTTTTGATTCAGTTTAATCCGAAAGTGATTGTGATTGCCTGCAATACGGCGACAGCCGCCGCATTGGAATATATCCGGACCAAGGTGGATGTTCCTGTCATTGGAGTGATCCATCCTGGTGCAAGGGCAGCCATTATGGCAACACGTACAGGCCGCATCGGTGTGATCGGGACTGTGGGTACGATCGGAAGTGGGGCGTATACGTCGGCACTCAAGCAGCTGTCTCCTTATGTCGATGTGGTCAGCCAGGCTTGTCCTGCACTGGTGCCGTTGGTGGAGAAAGGTGAATTTCGTTCCGAACATACAACGTATACGGTGGATCAAGCGCTCGGAGAAATTAAAAGAGAGCCTATTGACTGTCTGATTCTTGGTTGCACGCATTATCCGTTTCTGATGGATACCATTCAGGATGTCATGGGCCAGGATGTAAAGCTCATCAGCTCAGCCGATGAAACAGCGAGAGAAATCAGTACCATCTTATATGATAAACGCAAGCTGGCAAGCGGAGATGAAACGCCTGTGCATCAGTTTTTCTGTACAGGTGATCCACGTATGTTCCAGAATATTACGAAACAATGGCTGGGAGAGCAAATTTCCAAGACACCTGTCGTCTGGCAGGTCACGCAGTTGTCGTAATCGCTGTCGGAATGTATTAGTAATCATCATGATATGGAATAAAGATAGGATTAAGCCTGCATTCATCTATGTAATTTTGCTTCGGTGCCCGGACCTGTTAAGGTTCGGGCTTTTATATATTTCTTAGGCACGCTCCAACTCTGCTCTGGTGGCTAGAATATCTAACATAACATAGAAGTCTGCGAACGATGTCACATGACGGACAACCGGGCTTGCATACGATAATACAGGTACGAATAAAGGAGAATCAATTGGGAGAATCAGACCTGTGGAAGGGAGAACAACATGGAACTGCAATGGATTATCGTGAAAACAGGTGACACGTTACCGCGAATTGCTTCGGCATATCGCATGACTAATGCATTGTTGTGTGCGCTGAACCCCGAAGCTACAGCGCAGCCTTATCTACTTGCCGGTCAGATGTTACGTGTGATGCCTGGAACTGGACGCAGATATGCGGTACCACCGGGAGAAACGGTGCAGGAAACGGCAGAACGTTTTGCATTATCGGAAGAACAGCTTCGTGAGAGTAATCCCGAAATCTCCAAGGTGAAGGATTGGGGTGGATGCTGTATAAATATTCCTCAGGCTGGTGGGAAAACCATCGTGAACATTGAGGGTGAATATGGATATCGTGAATTGATCAGAGATATACAGCGATTGGAAGCACGCTATTCCTGCGTGAAATCGGGAGAGATCGGTACAAGTGTAATGGGAAAAACATTACCTTATGTGCGAATCGGGCACGGCCCTCGCCATATCCATGTGAATGCATCGGTTCATGCCAATGAATGGTTAACCACGCCAGTTCTTATGAGGTTTATCGAAGAATACGCTGAGGCGTATTCCTTGGACTCGCTGTGGCACTCCTATGATCCGCAGCGCTGGATGCAAGAGACGACCTTATGGGCGGTGCCCATGGTGAACCCGGACGGAGTAGAGCTAGTTCAGGAAGGTGTAGTGAATCATCATAAGTATGCTTCTGAATTACTTGCGTGGAATGGAGGACGACCACACTTTACACATTGGAAAGCGAACATCAGAGGTGTGGATCTTAATGATCAGTTTCCGGCTCACTGGGACGAGGAGGTTGCGCGCAGAAGTGTTTTTTCGCCTGGTCCAAGGGATTATGCGGGCACGGCTCCGCTAACAGAACCTGAGGCTCAGGCGCTTGCACAGTGGACGCAGGAACATGCATTTGCTGCAGTGGTATCCTTGCATAGCCAAGGTCAAGAAATCTATTGGAATTATCGGGATCTGGAGCCGAGAGAGAGTGCACCGTTGTCGCGCAAGCTTGCCAAAGCGTCCGGATATAAAGCGATAAAACTAGGTGGCAGTGATGCTGGTTATAAAGATTGGTTTATTCAAGCGTTTGGCAAGCCGGGCTTCACCGTTGAGGTGGGTCTGGGAGTGAATCCGCTACCTGTGGAGCAATTTGATGACATTTGTGTGGAAGTGGGCATGCTACTGGCAGAATTGTTATCCCATGGAGAGCGTGAGGCAGGTGCCTCGGGTTAGCGGGCATGAAACGAAAGATCGTTCAGACATATAACCGGAGCGGGCGCTGAAGCGGCGCTCGTTTTTTATCTTTCTAAATCCAAGCTTAATAACCCTGATTCTGATGAGTTGGTTTATCAGCCGAGCTGAATGCAAATATCCAGTACTGGTGGACAAAACAACATCTCGAGGTCGTGTCGAAAATATGACTTCATGTCATTTTCGCATCAATGTTATTGCGATTAGCTGTAACTTTCTTTACAATAGATGCTGGAGTTTAAAATGAATGCTGAAATTGTTGAAACCAGCAATGATAATATAGGAGATGAATTGAATGAACTGCAAAATCACTCGTAACGCAGCGAAAGTGTTGAAGCTTGAACTGGACAAGCCGGAGAACGAAGGTAAACTATTGCGTGTTGTGATTACACATGCACATGGAGACCATGCGCATTACGGTCTTGACCTGGATACGCCAGGAGATAATGACACTGTAGTATCTACAGATAAGGGCATCGACGTTATTTTGGAAAATGGACAACCTATGCTGGATGGCGTGAAAATTGATTACCTCTACTTGCCACAAGAAGGATTTGTGATCACGAATCCATCCAAAGGCAACCACGGCGACCACTAAGGGAGCGAAGAAGGGGAACTCATGGCTAACGATATCCGCGTATGCGAAAAATGTAATCACATCCGATTGAAATCCATTGTGCCTAAACTGGAGAAGATGGCTCCAGGCACAGAAATCAAGATCGGTTGTAAATCTTATTGCGGCCCATGTGCGAAGCGTGCTTTTGTTTTCATCAACGGCCGATACATCAGTGCTCCAACGGAAGAAGAAGTACTTACGAAGGTTTCCAAGTTCATCAAATAACCGAATAGCTACCTGAAAAGGAGGGGCAGAAGCCTCTCCTTTTGCGTTGCATTTTGTTTTAGCCCAAGTTTTGATGACGATCCCGATCCGAATGGAGCAAAAATATTTGGAAGGTGTCCTCCTGAATTTCAATGGCGATGCGAACGTCTTCTTTATTAAGAATATGCACATTGCCCATCTGCTCGTCCTTCAGTTCCGTCCAACCGACCTCATGTAACTTTTGGAAATAATCTTCAGGTGGATATAGTCCTTGTTCACCACCGATGTGTTTCAGTTCATACGTTTCGCTCCGAGATTGTGTGGGGTGATCGGAATATGCCGCGGATTCAATGAGTTTAGCATTGGCAGGCACGGGGATATCCTTATGCAACGATGAAGAGACGTATCCTTTGATCTCATACGTGGAGTTTGTGAAGCGCTGCGTCCAAAAAATAAAAAATAAGAGTAACAGAACGGATAGCAATGAAACGGTTAGGAGGCCTATACGAATCCCTTTTGTACTCAATCAGCATTCCTCCATTTTTTTGATCTTACAACCTTCTGCTCTTTTAACGTATCTTGGAGGCATAAAGTTTGAACAAATTTTCAAAAAAAGAATAAGTCTTCTCTATGCAATCCATGCTAACGAGGTGACAGGAATATGATTCCGAGGAGGAATAACTCATGCCCAAGCGTTATGATTCCAGTTTGCAAGCGGGTACAACGGTATCTCAGGCGCAAAATGCGGTGAACAAGCTTCATTATGCTGTTTCCCAGGCCATGTCCCATCCGAATGCACAGACCATTGTGCAGGCAGAGCAGCGGCTGGCTCATACCGAGCAGGCGATGAAGCAAGCAGGGTTGTCTCTGGGTGGACAGGGTTTCGAGTTAGCGCAGGAAATGTTCATTGAGGAGAAGAAGAGGTTACACTCGCTCCAGAATCAGCACAGGCAAGGGAAGAAATAAACTGTTCCTGTTACACCGTAACCTGCAGGCCGTGATGGTCTGCAGGTTTTTTGGTTTTTTCCAGCGCTTAAAACTCTGTCAGAAGGTTAATAAACCGAGAGCAGGCAAAAATCAATACGGGAGGTACAGGATGACTAAACATATTACAGATTGCACAATTCTGAACAACGGAGTGACAATGCCATGGCTTGGAATCGGGACTTATAAGGCAAAGGGTAAAGAAGTACAACAGGCGGTAGAGACCGCTCTGGAAGTAGGGTATCGCAGCATTGATACCGCGTCTGTTTATGGCAATGAGGAGGAAGTGGGACAAGCCATTGCGAGTAGTGGTGTAGCCCGTAATGAACTATTCGTAACGACGAAGCTTTGGAATGATGATCAAGGTTATGATTCGACACTTAGAGCGTTTGAAACGAGTCAGAAGAAACTTGGTTTAAATGTCATTGACCTATATTTGATTCACTGGCCAGGCCGGGATCAATATAAAGAGACGTGGAGAGCTTTTGAACGTCTGTATAGCGAAGGAAGTGTGCGTGCAATCGGTGTGAGTAATTTTCAGGTACATCATCTGCGCGATCTTATAGATGAAGGCGGTACGGTGCCTGCGGTGAATCAGGTGGAACTACATCCGGGACTGATTCAGCAGGAACTGCAGGACTTCTGCGGGGCCCAAGGCATTCAACTTGAGGCATGGAGTCCCATCATGAAAGGGAAGTTAAATCAGGAATCTACATTGAAGGGATTGGCTCAGAAGTACGGCAAAACACCGGCTCAGATTATTCTACGCTGGGATATCCAGAATCAGATTGTGACGATTCCCAAATCGGTGACCCCTGAGCGGATTCGCGAGAACGCAGATATCTTTGATTTTGAACTGACACCAGATGAGTTGAGACAGATTGATGCGCTCGATTCGGACAAACGGACAGGACCGCATCCGGATCAGCTATTCTGGGATTGATGACGAAGCTTATTTTCCGGTTAAATAAGTATGAACGTTGGTGGGAGCCCGGGGGGCGTTGGTGGAAGCTCCGGTGACGAATCGTTCTTTTGATCGCTGTTGTTTTCGAATTTCTTTGCTTCTACAGAATCGATTTCGCCCCTCCGCAGCAACGTTGGACAGGAGAGTCACTTGGAAAAGGAGCTTCGGAGTGCGAGGGCAGTGACAAAACGGAGGGCTTCGCTTCTCCGTTTTGTTCTGATTAGGTTGTTTTTTAGTGTGTAGAGGGAGATGCTTGCAGTAAACATAAAAAAAGCAGCAAGGTCATGAGTATTTCCATGATCTGCTGCTTTTTTTATGTTAGTTAGAAGGTTTGTTCTGAGGAACCTCGCAACCTTCTTCTGTGCATACACCGTTACGATCTGATGCGGCATCGTTCGATTCAACAATGGTGAACGGGGAACGTTCATCCCATGCTTTTTGGAGAGCATCGAGGAAGACATCGTCGGGCTGTGCTCCGGAAACGGCAAATTTACGATCGAGAACGAAGAATGGAACACCTCGGATGCCGAGCTGTGCGCCTTCTGCCTGGTCGGCACGTACGTTCTCGGTATATTGGTCGCTAGACAGAACGGCAACGGCAGCTTCGCGATCCAAACCAACCTCCTGGGCGAGATCAGCGAGCACTTGAGGATCACCAACGTGTTTACCTTCAATAAAGATGGCGTGGAACAAACGCTCACTCAGATCAAGGGCTTTACCTTGAGTATTTGCCCAGTGAGTCAGACGATGAGCGGCGAAGGAGTTTGTTGGGATCATGGCATCAATATTATATTCGAGCCCTGCTGTGCGAGCATTGGCATTCATCTGTGCATTCATCCCGCGAGCTTGTTCCTCACTGATGTTGTACTTGGAAGTCAGATAATCTACATTCGTTTTTCCGCTGTTCACTTCTGCGTTAGGATCGAGCTCAAAGCTTTTAAATTGCAACTTCACTTCATCCCGATGCGGGAATTTTTCCAGTACGTTTTCCAGACGGCGTTTACCGATATAACAGAAAGGGCACATGAAATCAGACCATACTTCAATATTCATTGGTTTAAAACCTCCATTATGTTCCTGATTGAAACTATTATAGTTACAATTATAAAGTGACTTTCAAATTTTCGCAAGTTATTCGAATTTAATCGTTCGAGTAAGCTTTTGTCCAATGGTTTGGTTGAAGCTCATTTAATGTTTTAAAAATAAGTTGTCCGGACGGATCGTATACAGCTGCTTTGACGTCCCCTCCCCAATAAAAAAGGCGTTCCTGGCAGATTCCGCAAGGTGTAAGCACTTTGAATCCGGTATTTTCGTCATCGCGCGCTACGCAGAGAGAGTGGGTTACCCGCTCATTTAATTTATGAGCTTCCAGATAAGCGCCTGTTTCCATGCAAAGATGCACCGCATCGTTGATGACCTCTGGAGCTACGCTGATGAGCAGAGAACCGGCGTCGGTATATACAGCGCCCGCCCCACCCCAACCTTGGGGGTACCGCTCTTTAACAAAATCGGTAGCAGCATCAAAGAGTTTTTGTTCAATTTCGTGTGCTTGGATGTTAGATGTCATAAGATGAGGCCCCTTTATAATAGAGTATGTCTAATATTTATTTCGTTTTTCTGTACCTGATTATTTTACCGAAGAACTCTCGGTTTCGTTTGCCGGACGTTCCTTCTCCTCACGGAATTGACGTATCAGATCGTAGGTAATGATCGTATCAGACACATGCAGACGTTTTGAGGCTGTTTCAAAACCAACCCTGCAGGCGTTAATATCCGTCTTTTCGTGAGTGGATTGGTCGTAACAAGCTCCGTTGGCATAAAGGTAATCGTCCGAGGGAATATAGAACACTTTACCATCAGTGAATGAACCGTTACGTAGCACTACCGTGCGTTCCGTGTCGTTGTACACATTGTTTCCCATGTGATAATAGGATTCATCCGATATCCCGAGCAAATGTAGCACCGATGGTGTAATATCCAGCTGCCCTGACGGTTTATCAAAGGTACCGGCTTCAGCTCCGTCAGGTAAATGTACCAGCAGTGGAACTTCGTTCATGATCTGTGCCATATCAAGGTCGTTTAGCCCACGGCCTAGAAACTTCTCATATTGAGCTTTGTCGTTAATCGAGCTGTCATGGTCACCGTAGAACATGAAGATAGTCTTGTCCCATAGTCCACGATTCTTCAGATCCTCCACCATACCACCGAGTGCGGCATCCACATAGTGAACAGACTGCAGATAATTTCCGAACATGGTGCCCTGGAATTCACCCACATCCAGCTGCTGTTTCTCTTTAGGCAGAGAGGCGTAGGGATGATGGCTGCTAAGCGTGATGAGGAATGAATAAAAGGGTTCCTTCACCTCATTACTCATTTTCTCCACGGACTGCCGGAAAAAAGATACATCCGACAAAGACCAGCCAAGCGGGTCATCTTCTATGAAATCATTTTTGCTGTAGAACTTGTCGTATTTCATATTCTGATACATCGTATATCGGTTCCAGAACCCGCTCTCGTAGGCGTGGAATACGTTGGTGCTATAGCCATGCTCCTTCAAAATGGAAGGTAACGAATCGTACATATGATCTGCGTATCGCACAAACGCTGAACCTACAGGAAGAGGGTGCAGAGAGATGTTGGCGCCGAAGTCGGCATCTGACGTTCTGCCCTGTCCAGTCTGGTGATAAAAGTGGCTGTAATACTGGCTTTCTTTCATCAATTCATTGAAGTGGGGTGTGATTTCCTGCCCGCCAATGCTTCGTCCAATCATAAAATTCATAAAGGCTTCGCCTTGCACGATAATGACGTTGCTATCCTTATATTTTCCGTATAAGGGCTGGCTGTTCTGACCTGCATTCGACTTTTGTCGATCATCAAAATAAGCTTTAACTTGCTGGATATCGGCCGGATCGGCTTCGGGGCCGGAACCTATATTATTTTTGACATAAGAGTACGTATCATAGCCGTGAAAAGCGAGCAATCCGGTTACGTTGTACATGGATACATTCCACCAATTGTTATCAAACAGCCCCTTAGCCCAGGTTTTGCTGTAATAATATATAGGGCCGGCGCCAAGACCCAATCCCAGAATGAGCGCTGTGACACCTGCCAATAGACGGCGACGGAGACGCTTTTTATGAGATATGGAGGAAGTGAAGGAGTAACCGCTATAACTACCGTTAGAACTGCTTGCGTACATCCCTGACGGTTGACCTGAGCGATAACGTCTGCTGAACAGCATTAAGGCCGCACACGGAATAACAATGAATAAATCGGCAAAAAACCATATATCGCGGGCATAGATTAAAGTGGCAATGCTATCACCAAGTGCGTCTACTTGTCGTGCCTGTAAGAGCACAGGAATGGTAAGGAAATCCTGAAAGTAGCGATAATAGACCATATCCGCATAGATGAGTGCAGTAAGAAACAAGTGAAGGACAGCAAGTGCAGCAATCATGCCTCTACGTGGTAGCCACCAGACCCAGAAGGACAGAAGCAACAATGATCCAACCGCAATCACTTTGTCAAGCAGTCCCATGGTAATGTTATACGCGTTCAGATTGTGATGCAGGAACATCAGCTTAAGCAGGATCAGTATCGTGAAAATAACATATAGCGTCAATGGGTGACGCAGAAGCATGGGCGTTCTGGAACTTCGCATAGGCTGAGTGAAAACCATAATGTTTCCCCCTTTTTTATGTAGTTGTTCATGATTTGAGGAGCTATGGATTAAATATGTCGTTTATTTTGTTAACGGAATGTAAAAACAGGGCTTCATATATTATAGCGTGACCGCTTCGCATTTCAACTATGCTCATCTTCATACTCGCATGTCATACAGACCCTTCTTATAAGGTATGAAGTCCTGCTTTTGTTGGCTGGTTAGTGATCAAACAAAAGAAAAACGCTCCAACCGTAAAGGTCAGAGCGTTTCTTAACCATAAGTGTCTTTAAGCTTGCGGTGTTTTGTTGCGTGGCGGCAATGGCCCCAAATATTGATAGTATTGAGTTTCAATCCGTCCGTTGAACAGTTTGCGACGCTTGTCCGCTTTGTGTCCGAAGTACTCTTCAAATGCTTTGGTGGAGGTTATGGCAAAGAATGACCACGTTGGCATATCCAGATAAGAGCGACCAAGGGAACGAAGTAGCTTCTGCACTTCTTTTTCTTCACTCAGACGTTCGCCATATGGAGGGTTGGTAATAATAACTCCATATTCTCCTTGAGGTCTGGCCCGGTGTGCTGGCAGCACGCTGACTTCGATATCTTTGGCAAAGCCCGCACTTTTGATCGCCGCTTGCGCAACCTCAATCGCTTCAGGGTCGATGTCGCTACCTGAAATCTGCAGAGGCACATCATCACGCACGGCATCAAATGCCTCCTCACGTGCCTGTTCCCACAGTTCAGCAGGAATTACGTCCCAGTTCTCGGAGTTAAAAGTACGACGAAGTCCTGGTGCGATATTCCATCCAATCATGGCTGCTTCAATCAACATCGTACCTGAGCCGCAGCATGGATCGTAGAACGGGCGGGAAACATTCCAGCGACTAAGCTGAATCAGAGCAGCTGCCAGTGTTTCTTTCAGTGGCGCTTCTGTAACTAGTTTGCGGTATCCGCGTTTATGGAGTCCTGGGCCTGTTGTGTCCAGTGTAATCAGAGCGCGGTCATTCAAGAGAATGACTTCGACCACATAACGGGCTCCATCTTCAGGGAACCATTCGGTGTGATGCGTCAGCTTCAATTTTTCAACAATTGCCTTTTTGACAATACCTTGTGAAGCTGGCACGCTACTTAGTTGTGATTTCTGTGATCGTCCTTCAACCGGGAATTCACCATCTGCCGGAATCCATTCTTCCCATGGCAGTGCTTTGGTACCCTCAAACAATTCGTCAAATGTAGTTGCGGGGAATTCCCCCATGTTGACCAGCACGCGGTCCGAACTTCTCAGCCACAGGTTACAGCGACAAATATCAATGTAATCTCCTGTGAAAAATACGCGGCCATTATCGACCTTGGCATCCTCATACCCCAACTGTTTCAGTTCGCGGGCTACAACAGCCTCAAGTCCCATCGCGGAGGTTGCAATCAATTGCAATCGAGCCATATGAATTCATTCAACTCCATTTCGAGCCGCAGCAGGCTTAAGCCTCTCGCGGCCAATATAGTAACGGTGCGGCCTTGCCGCTTCCCGTGAAAAAACTTACAATGAGTAATGCGGCTTAACCGCAAAAACTTCAATGCAGGTAATGCAACGTTCAATAGTCTGTGTTGGATAACAAACATTCATTATAAAACATTGGCATCCATATGAAAAGCTATCCAGGATATTTATAGAGAAAGCTACCTGGGGGCATTGATATGGAAAGTAGTCCAAATGTGCAAGGAGGAACTTCGTGGTGAATCTGACCCCGGACGAATATGTAAATCAATTATTTCAAGAGGATGAGCTCTTGTTAAAAGTAAAAGAGGCCATTCGGGCAAATGGCATGCCGGAGGTTTCGGTGGCTGCGGCGTATGGACGCCTGCTGACCTTTCTGGCGAAAACTTCTAAAGCTGAAGCTGTGCTCGAAATCGGTGTGCTCGGCGGTTACAGCGGCATCTGCCTTGCTCGTGGGCTGAGCGAAGGGGGGAGTCTGACTTCCCTTGAGCTGAAAGAAGAATACGCGGATATGGCTCGCGGACATTTGGAGGAAGGTGGTTTCGGCAGTCAAGTCGAGTACCGGATCGGGCCTGCAGCAGATAGCCTGGAGCAACTGGCACAGGAAGGACGTACCTTTGATTTCTTCTTTATTGACGCAGATAAGGAAAACTATCCGGTTTATCTGGATTATGCAATTCGCCTTGCGCGTCCGGGTGCCGTCATTGTAGGTGACAACTGTTTCCTGCGCGGTCGCACGCTTAATCCGGACAAGCAAGGCCCGGCCGTGCTTGCTGTGCGTCGTTTCAACGAGCAGATGGCAAATGACCCGCGTCTGGTTACAACAATGCTTCCGGACTATGACGGTCTGGCACTGGCTTGGGTGAAATAGGTCACTTGAAACTCCGTTGAAAGCTCGTTTGAAAACCAAGTTAAATGTGAGATTAGATTGTGGTGACATGTAGTTTTAATTTATGCTTTTTGCATGTGTCATACAATTCACTTGAGATGATCGGTTTCAGTAGTTGTACATGCGCCAGCTTGAAAAAATGGTACCCGTTGATTTTACTGTGATCAAGAACAAGTTTGGAAATCACTTTGACAAGTTTACGTGGTGGCTGGTGCACGGAAGCGGCGATGACCGCTTTGCGTCCGTATTCCGACCGTTCATAATCGAAGCAATCCACTTGCTCCATCAGATGTGCGATCCAGTATGTCTTTTCAACTGGGCGGTCATTATGATAACGGACAACGGCGGGAATAAACTGCACGTTCGTTCCGGTTTCTTCCAACAGCGTTTTGAAAGCGTTCGATACAACACGGGTACCTGTAACGGTTTCGAAATAGTCTACCTTCAAGCTACGTACCGATGAAAAAAGTTCGACCTCGGCCTTTGTATCCTCAGGCAACGGATAATCTATAGCCGAATAATTGGTATCCATTTCGGGAGTGAAGGTTGTGCCGCCACTGATGAATCCGGTGCGGGGATACTGAGATTCGAGAAAATAGTAATCCATACGTGTTATGTTCCTTTCCGAATGTAAGCTATTATTTATTATAAAGGCTAGCAGGACGGGAAAAAAGGCCAAAGCAGGATGAACCTCTGCTTTGGCCTTTTCAATTACATCTGGCAATTATTTTTCACTGACTTATACTTCAGGGGTGCCGTATGTTTCGAACCATTTTTTAATCGTATCAAAATCATCGCTGAAAGACAGTCCGAGCATTAAAAGAATCCGTGCTTGCTGTGGACTGAGGTTATCCCCGGCAATAATACCTTTGCCACCTCCATACACGCTGCCTGAACCAGTTCGGGTTGTCGTGACGAAAATAACGCCTTCCTCAATAGCCTTCGTACGGGCTTGACCCATTGCCCTGGAAATTCCACCTGCCCCTGTACCTGAGGTGACAATGCCTTTCACTCCACTCTTCACAAATCCTTCAATCGCTCCACCACCCGCTTCTTGATACGAGATGGCGATCTCGACTTTAGCAAGATCGGCTTTGGTAATTTTGCTAAGATCAAATGCAGGTTTCGCTGTGCCTTCCGGTTTCATCGCGCGAGCAGGAGCCCGGTAGATCCGGATATTCTCTTCATCAATATAACCCACAGCTCCAAGCATTGGGGTTTCAAAGGTATCTGTGCGGTAGTCATTGGTCTTGGTTACCCCGCGTGCAAGCTGGATGGTATCATTCAGCATCAAGACGGTGCCGAAAGATTTCGTGCGACCGCTGCCAGCCAGCTTAATGGCATTGTACAGATTCGCTTGGGCATCAGAGCCGATTACTGTCCATGGTCGCATCGATCCCGTGATAATAACGGGTTTATCGCTTTGTACGGTCATATCAAGGAAATAAGCGATTTCCTCCATCGTATCTGTACCTGTTGTTACCACGACGCTGTCATACTGAGCTAATGCCTTATCTACCGTTTGAGACAAGTTGTACAAATCAGACATCGTATAGGAGCCTGAACCGGAATTTCCGAATTGAAGTGTGCTCACATCCGCAATTTTCTGTTTGTCCGGCAAATCTTTGACCATATCAGCAATAAGAAGTGTACCAGCCTTATAGTTCTGGAAGCTGGTTGCGTCTTCCGATTGTCCTGCAATCGTTCCGCCTGTTCCGATCACAAGCACATTAGGAAGTGGGGATTGTTTGGAAGCTTCAGGAACTGCGGGGATGGTGGTATTGCGTGTAGGCGTGGCTGAGGTGCTCTGAACCGTGCCGACCGTGCCTTTAACCTCTACTGTAGCTGCCTGAGCGGCATAAGTTCCGATCGGGGACAGGGATAGGGTTAATGCGGTAAAGGCGGCGGTACTCCATACGGCCCAAGGGCGAAGGTTAGATGTTTTTTTCATGCTGACACACTCCTTCAAGTGATTTTTGTGTGAGGTATTCTCTTTTTTTATGTAAGTAGATTGAGATAATATTATTTAATGTTATGTAATATAACAAATGTTGTATTGTACAGGAATAACGCTTACAATCATTGTTTTTGCTAGATAAATAGATGTTTAGTAGAGAAAATGGCTGAATTTAAATTTTTAGTTGAAAGGGAGGTGATGAGAAGATTGGAGGGATAACATTATTTTAATGTTATTTTAATTAACATAACTATCTTTCGACACTACAAGGGTAGTTGGTAGCATACGTTGGGACGAGAGGCTTATTTATGCTGAAATAGTTGGAATCGCTATCCAGTTGTGGTTATAATGAATAGGAACATATATGTAAATAAATATATATTATTGATTGGAGGAAACACGATGAAACAAGCACCCCGAAAATATGCCAACTACATTCCTATTCGGGAATTGCACAACAAGGAGCGACAATTATCTCCCTTCCAGGTGTATGCAGAACTTCGTGAGAACACTCCAGTCCGATATGATGAGCATCGTGAATGCTGGGATGTGTTTCGGTACGAAGATGTGCAGTATGTGTTAAAAAATCCGAAGCTGTTCTCTTCTGAACGTAACCGTGCCGGTACCAGCATGTTAACGACAGATCCACCGAAGCACAAACAACTTCGTGACTTGGTCAATCAGGCGTTTACGCCCAAGGCGATAGAAGCTCTTGCACCACGGATTCAGGAAATTACGGATGAGCTGCTGGCTCCACATTTGTCGGGTGGAAGGATGAACCTGATTGATGATCTTGCAACGCCACTCCCCGTCATCGTTATTGCAGAACTGATTGGTGTTCCGGCTACAGATCGGCGTGAATTCAAAGAGTGGTCTGATGTGCTAGTGAAGGGTGCACGTGATGATAGTGAAGAAGCTTTTCAAGAGTTAGAGAAGGAAAAGTTGAAGAATATCCAGGAGTTATACGCCTATTTCACAGACATTATGGAACAGCGTCGTTTAAAGCCTCAGGACGATCTTATCTCTTTGCTACTAGATGCGGAGATTGAGGGTGAGAAGTTAACGGAGGAAGAAGTCGTCAATTTTTGCATTCTCCTGCTGGCTGCAGGGAATGAGACAACAACCAATTTGATTGCAAATGCAGTGCGCATTCTCTCTGAACAACCCGAACTGCAAGAAGAGTTGTGTGAGCATCCGGACAAGGTGGCCAGTGCCATAGAAGAGACACTGCGTTATTATCCGCCGATTGTAGCCATTGGACGTGTTGCGAGGGAAGATGTAGAACTAGGAGGCAAGGCAATCAAGGCAGGTCAACAGGTTATATCCTGGGTGGGGGCTGCCAATCGTGACGGTGCCCAGTTTGAACAGGCAGATCAATTCGTATCCGATCGTAAGCCGAACCGACATATGGGATTCGGGTTCGGAATTCATTTCTGCTTGGGTGCGCCGCTGGCACGTTTGGAAGCGAGAGTTGTTCTTCACACGCTTCTCCAGCGTATGGAGCAGATACAGCTAGTTCCTGAAACGGCCTTGGAGCCGATTCAAAGCGCTTTTGTATTTGGTGTGAAGGAATATCCGATTCAATTCAACGAACGACGAGTGTAATAGAAAAGCCGCTCTCAGGCCAGTCTGAACTGCTCCCCGTCAAGTAGACACTTTAAAAAAACAAAAATGATTCGTTTGGATACCTTAGCTCGGATGACGTGCTGAGGTATCTTTGTTATGCTGCTCTTCGGTATTCGTTCGGAGATAGACCGTCCAGACACTCTGTGTAACGGTAGTTGTTGTAGTAACGCATATAACGACGAACTGCGCAGTACAAAGCTTCATAGGTGTCAGCCTTCGTAAGATAATAACTTTCTGACTTGTACGTGCCCCAAAATCGTTCAATGGGCTGGTTATCCAAACAGCGACTTACACGAGACATGCTCTTTGTAAATCCGTACTTCAACTGGAGCCTTTTATACTCATGAGACGTGTACTGAAAGCCTCTGTCGCTTTGGATCATTGGGGACACACCTGGATGCTTGACGTATGCTTTTTCCAGCGTATCCAT
>NZ_FMVM01000033.1 GCF_900102085.1 Paenibacillus polysaccharolyticus
CACTCGTTGTTCAGTTTTCAAAGATCAAACTTGTTCTCGCTACCGAAACCAGTTCGTTTCAGCAACTCTTATATAATATCATGTCCGAACCAACTCTGCAAGTTCTTTTTTCAAGTTTCTTTCGAAGCTTGTTTTCAATGGCTTGCCGCACCGTGTAAGCTGCGTTTTCTTGGCCGGAATTAGAATATACCATGTATGACATAACAATGCAATACTTTTTTTAAAAATATAACATTCCATCAGTTCCCCTCATATAAACTAGGACTTATATCATTATACACATGAGCTTTAAGAAACCATATCCAACTTATGAAGCTGTGTAATACACTCGCGACGTCGCGCTCATTTCACAAATCACAAACCGAAACCGGATAGAAACTGTAATATGACATTAGACCAACGTCACAGCTGTACCACAACATTAAAGTAATAAATACAGGGAAGCCGCGTATATGATCAGCATAATATTTCAACCGACCAATAACACAACTCCCCCTGCAACACACCTTATAGATCATACCTGTTCCCTCTGAACACTTTCCGCTTCCTTCTATAGAATAGATTTCCCTAACAAAGATGCAATTAATCCAACACCAAGCCGTGCCGTATGCCGGTTCTGATCAAGTAGCGGGTTCACTTCGACCAATTCCATAGATACAACCTGATTGCTCGTAGCTAAACACTCCATTGCAAAATGCGCTTCTCTATAACTCAACCCACCCGGTACAGGTGTCCCCACGCCTGGCGCTTCACGCGGATCAAGGCAGTCCATGTCAAAGCTAACATGAATACCGTCCGTCCCATCTCCCGCTATCATCATCGCCTGATCAATGACCTGTTGCATCCCCAATCGATCAATATCATGCATCGTAAAAGCTCGAATGCCCAGTGCTCTGATCTGCTCCTTCTCGTACTCATCCAGATCACGAAGTCCGATATACACCAGATTGGACGGATTCACAAAGGAACCAGCACCTCTGATCTGTGACAAATTAAAAGCCGAATGCCCCAGAAACGCAGCCACGCTCATTCCATGCATATTCCCAGTCAAACTATGTTCTTCGGTATTCAAGTCTGCATGAGCATCGAACCAGATCACACCTAAATTGCTGTAATGAGCAGTTAACCCGGCCAAAGTACCGATGGCTACACTATGGTCTCCCCCAAGCACAACTGGAAAGGCTCCCTCTTCAAGAGCAGATGCTACTTCTTGACACACATACTCACTGACCTGCTGAACCTCATTCAGATACTTTACCGTCTTGCGCCCAAGTGAAGTTGCTGATTGTGTAGGGCAATCCACACGCACCTCTCTATTCAAGAGAAACCCCAAACTCGCAATTTCACGCTTCAACCCGGCGGTGATCAGTTCATCAGGGCCTAACTCGGCCCCATTTCTAGCACCAGCTAATCCAAAAGGAACTTTAATCAGAGCCACTTCTTGTTGATGAGTCTTTACATGGCGAGTGTCCTGACCAGATACATTTGGTATCCCTTGCTCCCGCGCAGCCAAAACATCCTCATTCTTCATAAAGTATCGCTCCTTTTCATCGTTGTCGAATTATAGTCCACTGATGCCACCTTAACTTTACGATGAAGCATCACTAAGCACTTCTTTAATGATCTCTATAGCCCAATCAATCTCAGATTCCTTAATGGTTAGTGGGGGAGCAAAACGAATGGTTGTTTCATGCGTTTCTTTACAAAGTAACCCCGCCGACATCAGACGTTCGCAATAAGGTCGTGCAGGACCATCAAGCTCAACCCCAATGAATAGACCTTTGCCCCGAATTTCCCGAATGGCAGAGCTCTGAATACCTTGAAGTTGTTCCATAAAATAATTCCCCAGCCGCTCTGACCGCTCCGCAAGCTGCTCATTTTCCAAAACATCCAAAGCGGCAACTGCTACCGCACAGGCAAGTGGATTACCCCCAAACGTAGAACCGTGTGATCCCGGTTCAAACAGATCCAGGATGTCTGCTCCGGCAGCGATCGCCGAAATCGGCATCACACCTCCCCCAAGCGCTTTGCCCATAATCCATATATCTGGTTCGACAGCCTCCCAATCAGAGGCGAATCGGCGCCCCGTTCTCCCAAATCCGGTCTGGATCTCATCCGCCATGGTTAAGACTCGCTGCTGTCTGCATATCTCAAACGCCTCGGACAAATATCCAGCTGGAGGAATAATAATTCCCGCTTCGCCCTGAATAGGCTCGACAAGGAAACCCGCCGTATTCGGTCTAATCGCTTGTCTCAATGCCTCCAGATCACCGTAAGGGATAATTCGAAACCCAGGTGTGAACGGTCCAAAATCCTTTTTATATTCAGCGGAGGAAGAAAAAGAAGTAACCGTCAGGGTTCTTCCATGAAAATTGCCAGAGCATACAATAATTTCAGCCCGATTTTCAGGCACTCCCTTGCAACGATATGCCCATCTACGTACAGCCTTTATCGCTGTTTCAACCGCCTCTGCTCCTGTATTCATAGCTAATATTTTGGATTTACCCGTAAACGTGGACAGTTTTTGATAAAATATCGCTGCAGCATGGCTGTGGAATGCCCGTGATGTCAATGTGACCTTGTCTGCCTGATCTTTCAACGCTTGAATAATGACAGGGTGTCTATGTCCATGATTCAGTGCTGAATACGCACTTAACATATCCATATATCGGCGGCCTTCAGGGTCCTCTACCCACACCCCTTCTGCCTGCTCAATGACGATGGGAAGTGGATGATAATTAGGCGCAGCATACGTTTCCGACCATTGAATGAACATCTCGGTATCTGGCATTCCTTCACAACCTTCCGCATAATATTGTATACAAAATACAGTAACAGTGTATGCGAGTTGATCTGCGTTTACGACTTGTTTCCTCTTTTTCCGCATCCGCCCTGTTTGTATACCAGCACTCCAACATATCAAAATAGCTTTATCTTTCTTAAAGATGAACCACTAGCCCTCGGGTGAAGAATCCGTGTGAACCCATTTTAAATTTGTATACAATATACATAGTATGATATGCGCTTGTTTATATCTTCAATAGTAGCAAACCCATACGAGGATGACAACGCTTTTTCAATCATTTTCATACTATAATTCCAAAAAATGTTCACTGAACATTGCCACTTATGTAGCTCCCCACATGTGAACTTTGCTTGCCCAACTCCCCCCTCGATGGTAAGATGATAAAAACTTGAAACACCCGGAACAGCGCGCCCTGTATGGCTTCATTAACCATTGATCATCACTATACATATAGAAGGGAGAATTTGTATGGAGGTTCCTAAATACCGTTCCTTGAAAGATCACGTCTACGATTACATCGCTCAGAAGATTCAGGACGGGACGCTACTTCCCAACCAGAAGATTAACGAAGCCGAAATTTGCAAAAGGCTGGATATCAGTCGTACCCCTACCCGGGAAGCTTTATTTCAGTTGACCTCTGACAATCTATTGCAATATATCCCACGCAGGGGATTTATTGTTGCTCCTTTTGACACAAGCAAAAAGCTCGAATTCTCGCAGGCCATCGGTGCACTGGAGGCATTAGCCGCCACGCTGGCAGTGGATCACCTCAAAGCGTCAGAACTTATAGAAATGGAAGCCCTGATCGCCCGTATGGATGAAGACATCAATCAACTCGATCTGGCTGCCTACAGCAAAGATCAGTATCTGTTTCACAACCTATACATCCAGCGCTGCGGCAACGCCACCGTCATCGAAATGTTGAACACACTTAAGAATAGCTTTATCCGTCAATCCTATGTCAGTGATAACAAGCCAAAACTATCCGAGGTGCTACACGAAGTCAATGAGGAGCACAGACAGATTTTAAGTGCGTTTCGTGCGAAGGACAAACCACAGCTGGAAGCACTGCTCAAACATCACTGGCGTATTATTGATAACGACATGCTGTAACCTACTACTTATAAACGTAAGAGGCAACTCACATCATAACGAAGGTGAGTTGCCTCTTTTTCAATTCGTCCCAGCTTCTGTAGGAACTCTAGCCGCAAATACGGCATATCCCAGCCTTTTTCCGTATCTCAGAAGCAACCGGTCATTGGTACGACTCATTCGCTGTATATTTTTATCCTCAATCCAGTTCATATCCATCTCTCGTAAAGGGTCGTGATCGACTCCCCACTTGCCCATTGTACGCGATTGCTCCTTCACTTCAACTTTGGAGAATCCACATCCCCTCAGTCGTTTCTTCCAAGCTGACACCGTTGCCAGTGTACGTATCCCATAAAATCGCTTCAGTCTGCGACTCATCAGCTCTGTTTTCCTTCCCGATATAACCATTTCCCGATCGACAAGTAGTCCTCCAGGTTTTAGCACTCTTCGGTACTCAGCCAGTGCTCTGCGCCATGAGGTGAAAATCGTGACCGATTCGATAAACACCACGTCCACGTGATGATCTGGTAAGGGTAATGCTGTAGCGTCAGCTTGAATAAAACGCACATCAACCCGCTCTTTACGCGCACGCCTTACCGCTTTATCCAGCATGTGACGGTGCAGATCAACTGCAGTTACGTTGTACCCCTGACGGGCCAGATAACATGCTGTTCTTCCCGTACCACACCCAATCTCCAGAACATGAACCCCAGCAGGAAGCGATAATGAATCAAGCAGTTGCAGTGTGGCCGAAAATCCACCAGGATGAGCACTTCCTTCTCCTAAACGAGCAAGCAAATCATGATAATCCATGACTCCCCCTCCTTCCCTCCCTCCAGTCTATGGAACAAACCGAAAAACGGCTCCTGACTATGGAGAGAACCGGGTACTCGTCCATACCAATCCACTCGTTTCTTACTATGATATACAAACCGTTGATTTCAGGCGGCAAACCGCAACGATGAGGGGGATATGCATGCACAGAATTCATCCGGTGTGTGAAGAAACAGTGTCACCGCATGTGGGACGCCCTGTCTGTCTTGTTATGAGAGACGGCACGCATATGTATGGCACACTTGGAGGTTGCCGGGACGGGAAGGTCTACTTGAATGAATGTTTTCAAGGTCCGCGCCTGTCTTCCGTCCAATCCAAGCAACAACTGCGCAGAGTAAGTAAAAAGAAATTATCATCAGCCAGAAAAGCTAAATCTTCAGCTTATGGTGGCTACCCATATGGCGGTGGGTACGGTGGTTATGGCGGTTACGGATACGGAGCTGGCTATGACGTTGCCCTGATTGCTACGTTGTTCCTTCTTCCATTCTTATTTATCTAAATCTCAAAACAATCAGCTATTGTATGTATATTAGCAATCAACAAAACCTCTTCTTGTCCAATTACGGAACATGAAGAGGCTTTTTTTCTGCAACAAAAAAGGCATTCGCCTTAAACGAATGCCAGGATGTTCTTATTTAATTCCCTACCTCAGTCACGGATGTTCACATTATCTAAAAAAAAACACCTCGCGAGAGGCGGGTAAGCTATATTAAATCCGATTTCCTTTAGACATCGTTTTCAGGTTACTATTCGAATTCTCAAGCAATGGCAGCATCCTAGTCGTGCTCACCATCTCAGAAGCACATATTGGACAAGTAGGTACGGTATCAAACGCAAAATTGTCCCGCATCCATCCTTTGCACGTATCACTCGTACATTCCCAGATTGCCGCATCTGCTTGTGGAATTTCTTCCAACGGTTTTTTGCGATTATACATGACTTCTACCCCCTTTGTTATGGAAACACATCTTACTGACGTTATTTCACAAAAGCCACTGCTTAGCGGAAGTGTAACATCCGCCGAACTTCTGCCTCGACAACGGTTGGGCCAACTTCATCTATAAATCAAAAAAAAGAAGCTGCCTTTATCATTATAACATGTTAAAGGCAGCTATGCTTTAATTACAGTTTTACAACTTCTTCTGCTTGAGGACCACGGTTTCCTTGTACAATTTTAAATTGCACGCGTTGACCTTCGTCCAGCGTTTTGAAGCCTTCGCCTGTAATAGCGCTGAAGTGTACGAATACATCTTCTCCGCCTTCAACTTCGATGAAACCGAAGCCTTTATCAGCGTTGAACCATTTTACTGTTCCGTTTTGCATGTGAATTACACCTCCAAATAAAGATTAACATGTTCCTTTGTTCTTTGCAGCAAGCAAATAAAAATTCACACATTGAAAAAGGTACCAGTCATAAAATATAAGTGATCGCCCTTTACAATATGTGAATTAGGTTTTCCACTCTGCTCTGTACAACTTGATTCTTAGTATACCTCTAATTGATTCAAAAAGCAAATCATTGTATTTTCTTTTCAAACAGCTTTGGAAATACCTGTTTATTATCTTCATGCCATGATCAGTCTGTGTTGTCCCCTGTGAAAGATCGTCTTTCTGCGGTCTTATGAAAGGATATGCAGTTCCCATCCAACTTATACATGATTTGTGAAAATGTTCTGTCTTGCATATCCATCATACTCAGGCCACTACTGCCCATCTTACTCAGAGTCAGTGCAACAATATGTCGGCACCCGACTTAACTACACAACTAAGTCCATGCCCACATAAAAGCATCGCGATCCCAAGCAACCCGCCCGCCATGAAGCTTGCGAAATGCTTTTTTCACCTCTTTGGACAAGGAAGCATTACCGTTCTCATTAACAAAAACAAAATGCTCTCCGTAATGAGTTCTTACATATTCTATTGCTACTTCCTGACGAAGTGTGCCTGTAAACTTAATCTCAGAAACCATCCATTCAGCTACGTCCTGCGCCGTCTTTTCCATTCTTTCACCTGCCGTTCTTCAATTACAACGTGGTCAATCTTTTCTTGCCTGACTTTCTACCGTCTAAAGTATACCACGATTGTAGAAAATACGAAAAATAGGAAAGGACAAAGTTACGACGAAGGAGAAATGAACGTTCTACAATCCATTTCAGAGCAAGTGTACCCATTCCAGAGAGAGCGTAATATAATACCTTGCATGAACAGCTTGAATGCTTCGTATGGGATGGATAAAAACATAAAAAGTAACAAAAAAGAGATACATCTAATTGTATTTTACCCTAAAATCAGGTATGGCTTATCCCTCTGCCTGTCCATTATAGTAAGACTTAAGATTTAAACTGCAGGGGCGCTTCATCTATTTAGCGTCAAATGACTATGAAACTTAGATAACGATGAAATTGATAATGCATATCGAATCAGGGAGGATTTTATGAAAGCATTTTTTCAACGATGGGGACATCTGCTGGCTATTCTATGTATACCACTTCAAGGCTCCATTTATATGTTCCTAGGTAGTCAAGCGGGAAGTGATGTATTTTACAATTATGCCTGGATTGATACACAAATTCCTTTTATCAAAGAATTTATTATTCCATATGTCAGCTGGATGCCTATTCTATATCTAAGCTTTCTCTATCTTGGTTTAACGAATAAGTCGTTATTCTGGCGGACACTGCTCATTTATAACGTCGGGGTGATGGCAGCGAATGTTTGTTTTGTGGTATTCCCCTCGTATGTACCGCGTCCGGAAGTGACCGGAACAGACCTAAGCAGTGTACTCGTGCAATTCATCTATTCCAATGATGCGCCCGTGAATTGTTTTCCAAGCGTCCATTGTTTAACAAGCTACATGTTGTTCATCATTCTCAACCGACATCTGAACGTTAAACCTGCCGTACGAATCTTCGGCTCCGTCTGGCTATGGCTCATTATTGCTTCAACTGTCTTCGTCAAACAACATTCCATGCTGGACGTCGTTGGTGGCATTGCTTTTGCTGAAGCCGCTTATTGGACAGTTCATGTTTTTGCCAAACGTCTCGGACAGACCGCAAAAAACAGCAAGCAACCACTCCGATCCACGCAGCCAAGCCGAAATGCATAACGTAGTTCCAGAACAGACGTTATAGATAAACAGGTTGCGACATGATACATTTCAACAATAACAATAACAAAACAATAATAAAGAGGGCTCAGGTGCCCTCTTTTTTTATTGCATTCTTCAGACTAAAGTTATTGAGTATAAATTCCACTAGACCAGTACGGGCTACCATTCGTTAGACTATCGGGGGACGCTCATGCAAGAGATCGGATGGTGGGCTTCCCATGAGCCGTTTGAATATGCGGTAAAAATAAGACAAATCCCGATAGCCGAGAAATTCGGCAATTTCCTGAATGGAGAGCTGCGACTCGGTGAGCAGGTACAGAGCCCTTTTCATCCGTTGGTCATGAACGTACTCGCTAATCGTCTGATTCGTTACAGTTTTGAACAGGGAGGCCGCATAATTGGGAGACTTTCCGATCTCGTCACCAAGTTCTTCCTTAGTTACTTTCTCCCGATAATGCTGCTCAATATACCGTTTCATCCGTTCCACGTACCGATGCCTCTCTGGCGGAATGATACCGCGATCGAGTTCCCGGTTAATATAAATTAGGACTTCCATCAATAAGGCCTGGCTCATCATGACATAATAAGAAGGACGCTCTTCCCATTGTTGCTGAATGCCCTTCATTCGCTGATGAATCAGTTCGTAACAGCCTGGTTTATGCCTTAATGGTTCACGTTGTTCGAGTGCAGGCAGTTCTGCAGTCTCATTTTGCCTCAACAAAATAACAAACTGGGTGTGCGTAACCGTAGGAATACTCTTTCCATAATAGGGTGTCCCACCGGGAATAAGTAACAATTCACCCTTTTCCATGATCTGTTTATCTCCGTTCACCCAATATACACATTTTCCATATGTAACCAAGCTAAGACGCCAAATCCCTTGTGGTTGCACGGCTTCTTCGTACCACCCTACGCCATTCACATGATGTACTTCAAGTGGAGTAACCATATAACACCTCATTATCGGACTATACTCTAATCATTGTACTATAGTTCATATCGTGATTCGACAGAAAACGCTACAATGTACACATAAGCACTAAATATGAGGAGGATATTAGCATGTTGAAAACCAAAATTATCTGTACTATGGGACCTGCTTGTGACTCAATCGAAACGTTGAAAGTAATGATTCAGGAAGGTATGACAGTTGCCCGTCTAAATATGGCTCATGGAGAGCTGGAAGATCACGTGGGACGGATTAATAATATCCGTACAGCTGCTGCTGAACTGAACAAATATATCCCCATTATGATGGATATCAAAGGACCGGAAGTACGGATCGGTAAATTAAAAGAAGCTTCGGTTCACCTGCAGGCAGGTAAAGAACTTACGCTGACTACTGAGGATATTCTTGGCGATGTAGAGCGTATCTCTGTAAACTATCCTGAATTGAATCTGGTTGTCAAACCAGGAGATCGCATTCTAATTGACGACGGCTTGGTTGATCTGACTGTATTGTCTGTCGAAGGTTCAGAGATTCACTGCAAAATCATCAGCGGCGGTATCCTGAAACCACGTAAAGGTGTGAACCTGCCGGGAATCAAAACGACTTTGCCAGGCGTAACCGAGCGTGACGTAATGCACATCGGATTCGGGATCGAGAACAACATCGAAATTATCGCAGCATCCTTTGTTCGTAAAGGCGATGACATTCGTGAAATCCGTAGCATTCTCAAAGAACGCGGTCAAGACCATGTACAGATCATCTCCAAAATCGAAAACCAAGAAGGCATGACCAACCTGGATGATATCATCGAAGCATCCGACGGCATTATGGTAGCTCGTGGTGACCTCGGGGTTGAAGTTCCGATTGAAGACGTACCGATGATGCAAAAAGAAATGATCGACAAATGTAACAAAGCCGGCAAACCGGTTATCGTCGCTACACACATGTTGGAATCCATGCAAGTAAATCCTCGTCCAACACGTTCCGAGGTAAGTGACGTGGCAAATGCGGTACTGCAAGGCGCAGACGTTGTAATGTTGTCTGGCGAATCCGCTGCTGGTAAATATCCGATCCAATCTGTTCGTACGATGGCTGCTGTTGCACGTCGCGCAGAAACAATGATCGATTACAAAGAACAATTCAACCAAAAGTCTGCGCAGCAAGTGGCTGACATTACCGAAGTTATCAGTCAGGGAGCAGTAAGTTCTTCCCTCGTTCTGAATGCTAAAGCGATTATTACTTCGACAGAGAGTGGTTTCACAGCTCGCATGATCTCCAAATATCGTCCAAAAGCACCGATCATCGCAGTCACTCAACATGAGGAAGTGCTGTCCAAAATCTGCCTTCTCTCCGGCGTTATTCCGGTAATGGGCGATAAAGTGACAACAACGGATGAAATGTTCGAATCTGCAACACGCAATGCGATCAAAACAGGTTACATTGAAAAAGGTGACATTATCGTATTGTCAGCTGGTGTTCCAATCGGCCAATCCGGTAACACCAACCTGATTAAAGTACTGCAAGTATAATTACGAATCGCGGCATAGCGAAAAAGTATGAAATCAAAAATCCACCGGGATGTGAAATCCGGTGGATTTTTGATTTTCCTCTTTTACTTACTAAATTAAAAGCTGAACGAGAAAAAATTGATCTATTCTTTTACACAGAAACTACAAGTTGCGCGAATAGTTAACCAGATCCTGTGACATGTTGTTGATCTCATCCATTGAGGCATTGACCTGCTGTGTCAGGGCTGCCTGATTCTGAGTCAATGTGGACATGTTGCCGATATGCTGCAAAATATGATCAATTAACGTTTTCATTTTCTGCATGCTATCTTCAATGTTGACCGTTGCCTCCGAACTGTGATCAGCCAACTTCCGCACCTCCCCAGCTACAACGCCGAAGCCCAAACCGAGTTCACCTGCGCGTGCAGCTTCAATGGCTGCATTCAAACCCAGTAGATTCGTCTGACTGGCAATCTCTCGAATAAACGCCGTAATACTTTTCGTATCGTCCACACTATTTCGAACTTGCGTTGCCGCATCAGCGGATAACTCCTGAGCATTAACCAGCTCCTGTGCCTGATCCGTAATGGAGTTAATGCCGTTCACCATCTCTTCGATGGAGTCGGACAATTGTTTTGTTTTCAAATTCATCGCTTCAACAATGACTTCTTTGTTCTTCTGGTGAGTAACATCCCGAATCGTACCAGCAACACGAAGCGGTACCCCGTTCTCGTCACGAATGGTTTCACCACCTGCATGATACCAGCGATACTCCCCGTCTTTCCGTTGCAAACGGTAATCGAGATCATACGGCGTTCTACCGCTGTAATCATTCATATGTTCAGCAAATGCATTAATCGTACGGTCATGATCTTCAGGGTGAAGACGGCTGCTCCAGCTACTGAATATGTTCGGGAAATCTTCTTCATTTTTAAAGCCAAGTTCTCTGCGGAATTGCGGTGACCACCAAAATTCATTGTTTGGATTGACCACATCCCCGGCAACGACCGTCATATCCCACGGCGCTTCTACAAGTGCACGGTTGACGAGATCATAACGGGTAACAAGCGCCTCGAGTTCATCTGACTTGATCTTCTCCTCATGAACGTCGAACATGACTCCAATTAACTTAACCGGAGCACCTGTAGCATCTCTCAGAAGTCGTCCAAGACATCTGAACCAACGAACATCTCCGTTTTTCAAAACCATACGGCTTGTAACATTATATCCCGCTTGGTCATTCGGATCATTCACATGTCTCGTAATATCCTCCACAAGCTGTGGTCTGTCCTCTGGGTGCACAGATTTAGCCCAACTGGCGAATTCATTGGGGAAGTCCTTCGAATTACTATAGCCCAGCATCTTCCGGAACTCTTCCGAGAATGAAACGATGTTATTGTGATCCAGCGGATTACCTGCAACGATCTTCGACTCCCATATCGCCGCTTGGAGTGCCTGATTCAACATGGTAAGACGCATTTGCGCAACCTCATGCTGTGATTGCATCAGTTGTACTGCTTTTTGAATATTTCCCAAAATTTCATCATTGCCTTGTGCATCAGCATCTGTCCCGCTCCAAAACTGGCCCTTCTGAGCGTTCTCAAGTAAACGACGGCTGTAACTCAGCAATTGTTCACGTGAATCTATACGATTTGATTTGCTTACTTCACTACGTTTCAAAAACATCGCGGTATCCCCTCTTATGTAAGGTGTCTTTATATATTCTTCGACATATATTGACAAGAAGTGTAGGTCTAAAGTCTCCAATGTAAAAAAAAAACGCAAATCCCCCTCAGTTGGAGAAGATCCACGTTGTTAGATGATATTCTGTTTGTTGTATAACTCCGATTTACGTAAAAATAATTCTCTTCTACCAACCAAAATTAAGCGTTTTGCCCGTCTCTGTCCATGTCTTGATACTACTTAGAATCATCCACCAGCTATTCTGCGCATTGGCATAGGAAGGATGGTTATCTGTAAACTGATCATTGATCAGCGTCAGCTTGGTACACTCCCCTACGTTCTCCAACTGAAAGATGACTCTCGACTGAAGCTCGGCATGATTGGAATGATACGAGGGCCCTGGATGTTCTAGGTAGCCAAGTGTGGAGAGCGGCTCAAACTCCAGAATCTCACCATATACATGGACGGTTTCCTCACCATCATTACCGGGCCCGACATAAGCAAAGGGCTGTCCAGGTTGAAAATTCGAGCGAAGCTCACTGCCAAAGAAGCTACTACGCGTACCCTCCGAGGAAATCAGGGCATTCCATACTTCTTCACGTCCTGCATTGATATAAAATTCATATTTTAATTCCATCAGCTACGCACTCCCTTTCATACACTCAAACTACGGTTGTTTTTCCCGTATTTCTATCCTACCTTTAAACCCCATTGCTCGTATTGTAAAAACGCGACAACGACGAAAAATCCGTTATACTAAAAGAGATTCATTGAGCCAGATTGCTTCACCATCTTTTCCAAAAAGGAAGGAGAGTACACAGGTATGAACAGGACAGGCAAGCTCGATCCGCCCCCCATGGGTTTGCTTCATCTGGAAGTAGGCAGGCAACAATATCAGTTACTGCGAGTGCCTCCAGCCGAGATACTGAATCCTTTTGTCAAACATTACTGGATGGTGTCCTGGGATCTTGCGGGCAGTGACCCGTATCCCCAGCATGTAGTGCCTAACCCCTGCGTCAATCTGGTCGTTGAACGAAACAAAACATTTTTTTTCGGGCCTTCTGATCAAAAGTTTACGTACGCTATTCACGGCAAAGGTTGTGTTTTCGGCGTAAAGTTCAGACCGGGGGGATTCTATCCCTTCCTTCGAGCACCCGTTTCTACTCTCTACGGGAAACCACTTGAGGTATCGGGTCTGCTCGGCATCCGTGCCGGAGCATTAGAAGATATTTTGCTTGGTGAAGACGCTATGGAGGAAAAAGCCCGCTATATGGATCAAATGCTTTCTGCACGCCTTCCCGCGAAGGACATTGACGCAAGTTTAACCTGTGCTATTGTGGAGCATATTGAGCAAGATCGGGATATGCTTAGAGTAGATCAGCTGTCATCCCACTGGAATCTGCATACACGCAAACTCCAGCGTCTGTTTAATCAATATGTCGGCATCAGCCCCAAAACAGTCATCCAATTATATCGTCTGCAAAATGCGGCTGAGTGCATCGAACGCGGCTTAGCCTGCGACCTGGGCAAGTTATCTCAAGACCTGGGATACCATGATCAATCTCATTTTATTAAAGACTTCAAATCCATCATTGGCAGCACACCCGAAGAATATATGCTGTTGTCTGCATCTGTTCCATGAAGCAGAAGCGGAAACCATGCAGGATGAGTATCTATGAAATACAGCCACCAGGATAGATACCTAAGGCAAACGTATCACTTCAATTGTGTCACCTGTATGAATGGTACCCTCACGTTCAACGGAACAGACGATACCGCGTTTCTTGCGGGCGGCCGGCACAAACTTTTTGCGCAAACCCTCCTGTCCGTAGAACTGTTCAATGACTTTTCCAGGATGCACACAAGGCAGGTTCTCTCCTTCACAGATCAAGCCTGTTCCATCAGGAAACAGAAGTCTGGTTCCCACGGGCAGTTCAGTCAATTGCTCTATACCTCGAACCAGTATATTGGCACCAAGCCACTCGGGACGCACTTCCGGAATGTTCATCTTCTGGGCGATCAAAGCGCACTCTTCCTCAGAAACGATGCTGATCTGCCGGCGATTGGCAATCGGCGTACCCCGTTTGTAGATTTTCTGACGGGAATCTGCTGGTCTTAACAGACCGTAATGCCGATCACCGGGTATTCCAGCAAGTTCAATATCTATAAAGGGCACTACCCTTGTTACAAATGTAGACGGATCATCTGCAAGCAGAACAAATTGAGCTGTTCCCATTAAACTCCCCTCCCTTTCTGGATCATTCACTTTCCCCTGTTGCTCTAAATGTTGTTACTCTGTGTATGAATCTTTGATAATCGGTAGATGCTGATAGGTAAAAGGTATGTCTTATTATCTTACCCACTTTTCGAAGTTAGAAGAAAATCACGAATAAAATTCAATTACAGTATACGCAATTAAATTGCAAAAAATTAATTTGAAATTCCCCGTTTATATGCTAATCTATATATTAAGTATGTTAGGAGTTCATTACATAGTAGAAAGCAGGGTGTTTCTTTTGATCGGTACTATATTTGTTGCTCTTGTAGCTGTTGAACACTTCTATATCATGATTATGGAGATGTTCATGTGGACACGTCCACGCACGATGAAAACGTTTGGCACTACACCGGAGTTTGCTAACTCCACCAAAGCTCTTGCCGCTAATCAGGGTCTGTACAACGGTTTTCTTGCAGCCGGTCTGATCTGGGGCCTGTTGTATCCGGATTCCAGTGTAGGGCTGCATATTCAGATTTTCTTCTTAGCATGTGTAATCATTGCGGCTCTTTACGGCGGTGCAACTTCTTCACGATCCATTATTATCAAACAGGGCTTGCCGGCAATCATTGCACTTTTGCTTGTATTGTTCCTGTAACTTGGTTAAAACGGGCATAATCTGCGACTGGACCCTCGGATATGGTAAGGTAGGAAGTATATCTTGCCAATCACCAGAATGGTTCTGGGAGTAGAAAGGGGAACATGTCATGGGACTGTTTGACAAGCTGCGTCGGCGCAAAAAGGAAAAAGTACAATCCAGCGTTGCTGCTCCGCAGACGGATTATAGTCAAACCATTGTCGGATTTGTGCTATTAGAACGGGAAGACTGTGATTTTAATCTTTTTATCGACCGGATGAAGATGGAATGGAATATTGAGATTAATGAACAAGCCGAGGAAGGCAACCTCTTCTTTGAAGTTGATGGAATGCAGGTCGTGTGCGCTCACATTGCCGCACCTGTACCCGACCGCGAGGTCGAGGAGAATGCGAAGTTAAACATTCTTTGGCCAGAAGCTGAACAGGTAACTGCAAGGCACCAGTCTCAGATCATTGTATCTGTTCTGAATGCAACTGATGCTATCCAGGGACACATCCTTTTTACTCAAACCGCATCCGCATTACTGCAATTGGATCATGCTCTCGCAATCTACATGTCTCCACTTGTCGTTGAAGCAGGTAAGTATGTGGAGGTAAGCCGTGGGCTTAAAGAGGATGAATTACCGGTACCTCTGTGGGTGTTCATTGGTCTGTATCAAAACACCGAAGGTGCTTCAGCTTATACGTACGGCCTGCGTAACTTCGGGAAAGTTGAGATGGAGATTACTGGATCGTCCAAGCCATTAAGTGATGTCTTTGAGATGATGTTTATGACAACTACCTATGTTGTTGAAAATGATGTTACCCTTCATGATGGTGAGACTCTTGGGTTCACTCCAGAGCAGAAATTAAGCATTACCCTCTCCAAGGGAATTGCTACGGAAGGGGAAAGCCTGAAGATTGGTTTATAACCGCTTCTGGTGCTCCCTCGCAATACTGATATTCATAAAAGCCGTCTGGGGATTTATTTCGGGCGGCTTTTTATGATTCAACAAAAAATTATAGTTCATTCGTACTATGATGATATGTGTATACATTTTTATTTAACGCATAAAGGAGTATGATTAATAGGCCATTAGGCTTACACACATAAATTGATGAATGAGGAGTTGCCTGTATGTCTGTCAGACGTTTGGATTCACCTAAACCCATTATTGAAATTGTCTGGGAAGGGATTGTTTCACCAGAGCAGGTTGAACACGTTAATACGGAGATCGAGAGAATTGCTCCCGAGCTGGGTAACGCATTTGATGTGCTCGTCGACATGAGAAATCTGAAAGCCTTTCCACAAGATACCAAAGATAAGATGGTTGCCCATCAAAAACGGGCAAAAGAACTGGGCATGAAGCGGGCTAGTGTAGCTGTCGGTGGAGCGATCGCCAAGATGCAACTTAATCGAATCTCCAAAGAATCAGAACATCAGACGGAATTTCAATGGGAAACATATGATGAGGCATTGGCATTTTTATTGAAATAAACATGCGAAATATAACTCTTATATAGACAATGGGGTTCTCCAGCGGGGAGCCTCTTTTTGGCATTTGAACATTTAGGCCGCTAACTTTTGAGAAAGAACTAAAATTTGATTTCGAAATGACGATATATTGCATAAGCTTGCCAAGAAAAAAGAGATTAGCATGTGGGGGGAATTGGAATGAAGCTCAAACCTAAATTAATGATGATGTTTCTGACAGCTGTGCTGATCGCTGCATTGCCAATCGCATTACTTGGTTTGTATCAGACGGAGAAACAAGCCACTCGTAATGTTGACTCCGCACTTAAGGGTGTGATGGCCTCTTCGGCTAACCAGTTGGACGGCTGGATTTCAAGTAATGCCAAAATTATTGAAACATTAGGCTTTGTTATTGAAGATGGCGTACCTGAAGGGGCGCTTACTGAAGACTATTTTAATGTGATGAACAAAGGCAGTAACAAAGAAAATCTGTCTGATCTATATTTCGGCTCGGAAAAAAACGGCACTTTCATGAACGGTTCCGACTGGTCTCCAGATGCCGGCTATGATCCCCGTAAACGTCCATGGTATGAGCAGGCTAAACAAGCGGATGCTCTGATGTTCTCCGACCCTTACCAGGATATGATGACCAAAGAGTATGCCGTATCCATCGCGATGCCTGTACATAACAAGGAAGGGGGTCTGCAAGGTGTCGTTGCAGGCGACCTACTACTCTCCAAATTGACGGACACGGTCAAAAAAATTAATCTTAACGGACTCGGATACACCTTTATGATAGACAAAAATGGGATGCTTCTCGCCCATCCAGAGGAAAAAATGGTGAACACCTCCGCCAAGGATAATTCAGAATTAAGCCCCCTGCTGGCAGATATGCAGAGTAACCCTTCAGGGGAGAAGTCGTTTCAATCTAACGGCGAAGATTACCTGTTATTCTATAACCAGATTCCTAGTACAGGCTGGGTGATTGGTTCCGTGATTTCAAAAAAACTTGCCTATGCTGAATTTTATCAGTTGCGTAATAATTATATTCTAATTATTGGAGCTACACTTCTGGCTGTACTGGCTGGAGCTTACTGGGTTGCGACTCTGTTCATTAAACCGTTGAAACAGCTGCACCAGACCTCCATGCAAATGTCAGGCGGTGACTTCACGGGACGGGTTAACGCGAAGGGTAAAGATGAATTTGCTGAACTCGGCATCGCCTTTAACCAGATGTCAGATCAACTCGGCACACTGCTACGCCAAGTCACCACCTCGGCTGACCGGGTACACAGCATTTCAGGAGAGATGCAGGAACACACGGAAAATACCAAACGAATTGCTGAACAAATCTCGATTGCCACAGATGAGCTGGCTCAAGGCTCGAGCACACAAGCTGAATCCGTCTACGATGGATCGGGTCGTCTGGCTATTATGAGTGACAATGTTGGGGGTATTAACCGCAGTGTAGAACAATCGGTGGAGATGATACGTGACGCCGGTGAAGCGATGCTCACAGGTCTGCAAGCCGTGGATCACCAGGTTGAACTGGCAGACGGCAATCGTCACTCCATTGACCGGGTAGGTGAGTCCATTACACTGCTTGCCGACAAGTCTCAGAAGATTGAGGGCATCGTTGCTATGATTCAAGGTATCGCCTCTCAAACCAATCTACTGGCGTTAAATGCCTCGATTGAAGCTGCAAGAGCGGGTGAACACGGACGGGGCTTCGCTGTTGTGGCAGAAGAAGTACGCAAGCTTGCTGAGCAATCTGCCGATTCTGCCAAAGACATTATCATACTGCTGAATGAAATTCAGACTGCCAGCGGCATGAGTGTTAACGAAGTACGCACTGCTGAACAGGGTGTGGAACAACAGGTTGCTGCCGTGCACAACATGCGTGAATCCTTTGTCCGCATTCAACAGTCTATTGAAGGCATTGAAGCTCAGCTGAAACAAGTGTCCACTGCAACGACGGAACTGGACGACAATGCTGGCAAAGTTGCCGAGGTGATCTCCAGCGTTGCGGCGATGTCGGAGCAAAGCGCTGCTTCGACGGAAGAAGTGGCTTCTTCCACACAAGAGCAATTCAATTATATTACCAGCATCTCCGAGCGCTCCAATGAATTGGCTGAGCAATCCAAAGCATTGGCCGACGAGGTGAAAAAGTTTAAAGTGTAATGTCGGATTTCGATAGATGGTGACCTCTGCAAAAGGACATGCATATCCAAGCTGATTAAATCAAGAAATCAGTATTATAGATATAAAAAACAGACCTCATTATGCTCCAGATGGTGCATAATGAGGTCTGTTTACTGTTTGGTCATGTGTCACAGACACCATTGAACATTTGCATGGTACCGTAGCAGATAAATAATCAACATGTGTGGTAGATCCCGTTTTTCACATTATGTGCTACGACTATTTACGCAGCTCTGCTGGTGCTTGACCTGCCGAATCCCGAACCACCAACTCGGGTTTAAGTACAATTTTTTGTGGAGCCTTCTGTTCATCCTTTAGCTCATCGATCAACAAATCCACTGCACGGCGACCCAAATCTTCAATTGGTTGGGCAATCGTGGTTAGGGGCGGACTCGTTACTGAAGCGAGAATCGTATTGTCGAATCCGATAATGGATACATCTCTCGGTACACGTAGTCCTAACTCCTTGGCTGCTTGAAGTGCACCAATCGCCTGAATATCATTACAACAGAATAAGCCTGTCGGATGATTCTGTTCACCGAGTAGCCGCAATGCTTCTTGTTTGGCAGAGCCTAGATCTGCAGCTGATTCACGGATCTGATCAGGCTCCAGTACGTATCCTGCCTTATTTAATGCTTCACGGAAGCCACGTATCCGTTCCTGACTGCTACTGACTTTGGATGGCTCAGACAAGACCGCCAGACGCGTATGTCCAAGTTCAAGCAGATGCTGCGCAGCCAATAAGCCGCCAAGTCTATCGTCAATGGTGACCGTATGCACTGACAACGCAGGCATATGGCGGGCAATCAGCGCAACAGGCATCGACTGCTGCAAGAGTGGTGACAGAATTTCGGCATTATCGATCCCGGTTCCGATCATCATGCCGTCGACTCTTTTTTGCTGCAACAGGTTCAGGTATCGCTCTACTCGCTCGTCCTTGTTATCCGTACTACAGATTACCACGCTATATCCCAACTGGCGGCTACGATCCTCTACTGCCCGGGCAAGTTCGGCAAAATATGGATTTGAAATATCCGGCACAAGCAGGCCAAGCGTATACGTCTGTTTACCTGTCAGTGCAGCAGCAATTGCGCTCGGTTGATAGTGAAGCCGCTCCATGATCTCCATAATCTCGGCACGGCGCTTCTCGCTGATCTTGCCTTTGCCGTTAATCACCTGCGAGACGGTGGCAATAGATACCCCCGCCTCGCGTGCTATATCGTAAATGGTTGCTTTCATCGTTTTTCCCCATTTGTGCTATATATAAATTCATTATACATAGATGATTATTCTCTTCTTATTATGAAGGGGGAATACTGCTTACGCAATGCGAAGACAGAATTACTTATGACTTTTACTTTTTGAAAAGCCACTCATGATCCGGGTCGTTATGGAACTTCCACGTTCGTGTCGGTCCAGCCATCACATTCAAATAATAGACTTCATATCCCGGAGGCGCACCTACCGGATGGTATCCATTCGGCACAAGCACGACCTCGCCGTTTTTCACGGCAAGCGTCTCGTCCACAGAACGATCATCGGTGTACACGCGTTGAATGGCAAATCCCTGCTCCGGCTGCACACGGAAATAATACGTTTCCTCTAGCAGTGATTCATCCGGCAACGCATCCCGATCATGTTTATGCGGCGGATAGCTCGACCAGTGACCGTCCGGTGTGAACACTTCAACGACCAGCAGGCTGTCGGCTTCCTTTTGCTCCGGTAAAATGTTATGGATATGACGCTCCAGATTGCCGTAACCGCGCCCTTCCACACCTACATCCTCAGGAGCGATCAAGCGTGAAGGATACGTACCTTTCCCTGGAGCAACACAAATCGCGATCTCCAGCTCGGTAAGTGCCGTAACCTCAATCTGATCTGACGTGGACACATAGACGGAGTACGGAGGAATTTTTTCGAAAACGCTCATGCGTTTCCCGATATTCTCCCATGTATGCTCCCGAGTACTTACATTCGCAAGCCCGCTGAGAAGCACCACGCATAGCTCCTGGTCTCCACTCTCACGGCTTAGCTTCTCCCCTGCTACTAGTTTTGCAACCTGAAATCCGACGTATTCCCAGCCAGCAGATTCCGGTGTCACCGTTAATATTGTCCCGTCTGCCTCCGGGTTTGCGGCAGGTTTTACAATAAGTTCTGACATGTTATTGATCCACTCCTTCCATACTCGTCTGCTATCACTTGATCTGATCCTTGTGTGTTTGACATAGGTAACATTCATTCATTTTGAAGAGAAAATTGCTTTGAAACTTCTACTAAATTCTACTTAATTTGCCGGTTGCGTCTCACGCGATGCACCTGGAACTTCTGTCATCTTCACAGGTCTTCCCTGCTCCATGGACATCTTGGCTGCCAAAGCGATCCGCTCTGCCTGTACTGCATCGTTACCGTCTACAATGACGGGTTTATCATGAATAATGGCATCGATGAAAAGAGCAGTCTCCTGCACATATGCTTCATTGTAACGTTCAAGGAAGAAGTGCAGTGGTTTGTCGCGCATCAGTCCAGCTGCTGTGCTGATCTCCGCTGTATTCGGATGATCATTATCCGCCGAAGCGCTGCCCAGCGAACCGAATACTTCCACACGTTGATCATATCCGTACACGGCCTGACGGCTGTTGTCGATCACACCAATTGCGCCATTAGCAAACGTTAACGTAACGATGGCTGTATCCACATCACCATGTTCTGCGAATACCGGGTTAATGAGTACCTTGCCTTTGGCGTAAACTTCCTCTACTTCACTGCCGGACAAATAACGGGCCATATCGAAATCATGAATCATCATATCCATGAAAATTCCGCCGGATACCCGGATATATTCCGCAGGTGGTGGGCTCGGGTCACGGGAAGTAATCTTAAGAATATGTGGATCACCAATCGTGCCTTCCAGCACATGAGAGCGTACTCTTCTGAAGTTGTGGTCAAAGCGGCGGTTAAATCCGATCTGAAGTTTCACGCCAGCCTTTGCTACAGCCGCTACAGCCGCTTCGGTCTGGAACAAGTCCATACTTACCGGCTTTTCACAGAAGATATGTTTACCCGCTTGTGCTGCTTGCTCGATCAACGGTACATGTGTATCTGTTGAAGAACAGATTAATACTGCATCAATGTTTGGCATAGCAATGAGCTCACTGCTGTCTTTGGTGACAACAGAGATGCCGCGTTCAGAGGCCCACGCCTCCAGTTCAGGTCCTGCGAACAAATCACTGATCGCTACAATCTCGGCATTCGGGTTACGCAGTAGGTTGTCTGCATGGATTTTGCCGATACGTCCAGCACCGATGATGCCAATTCTTACTTTGTCCTTGCCCATTCCGTTATCCTCCCTATTTGCATCCCTATGGTGTCTGGGAACTGAGCCCTTGCTCAGCCCCTGTATTGCATGGTGTACGCTGTGCGTTGATCGATTACCAGCGTGTAGTTACCATTTTCTTGCGAGTGTAGAACTCCACACCATCCGTGCCGTTAGCATGCAGATCACCGTAGAAGGATTTCTTCCAACCGGAGAATGGGAAGAAGGCCATCGGCGCTGGTACACCCAGATTCACGCCCAGCATACCCGCTTCAATCGTTTCACGGAACTGGCGCATATTCGCACCGCTGCGAGTAAATAGGCATGCCCCGTTAGCAAAGTCTGAACGGTTTGCCAGTTCTACCGCTTCCTCCAGCGTTTCTACTCTTGCCACCGAAAGTACTGGAGCGAAGATTTCATCTTTCCAGATTTTCATGGTGCTATCTACATGATCAAATACAGTTGGCCCTACAAAATAACCGGAGCCGTCTGTCGCTTGATCCTTACGTCCATCCCGAATCAAGGTTGCGCCTTCCTGTTCACCTGACTCAATGTAACCCAGTGTACGCTCTTTGTGAGGTCCACGGATTACCGGACCCAGGAATACGCCTTCGTCCATGCCGTTACCAATGTTGATGCGGTCAGCAGCTTCCACCAGCTTTTGTACCAAGGCATCCGCCACATCACCAACAGCAACCACAACGGAGCAAGCCATACAACGTTCGCCAGCTGATCCAAACGCTGCACTTGTGATCTCTTTTACGGTCAGATCAAGGTCAGCGTCCGGCATAACGATGGAGTGGTTCTTCGCACCAGCAAGTGCCTGAACACGTTTGCCGTGTGCAGAAGCTGTTTTGTAGATGTATTCAGCGACAGGTTGAGAACCGACAAAGGAAATAGCCGCAACTTCTTTATGCTCAAGCAATCCGTTTACAACGTCATGTGCACCGTGAACGATGTTGAGTACCCCGTCTGGAAGTCCCGCTTCTTTGAAAAGTTCTGCCAAACGTCCAGCCAGGAGCGGAGTGCGCTCTGACGGCTTCAGAACAAATGTGTTACCGCAAGCAATCGCCAGCGGGAACATCCAGCAAGGTACCATCATCGGGAAGTTGAACGGAGTGATTCCTCCGATGACCCCGATTGGGTAACGGTACATGCCTGATTCCAGTCCTGTAGCGATGTCAGGCAGCTGTTTGCCCATCATGAGGTTCGGGGCGCCTGCCGCGAATTCAACACACTCAATCCCGCGCAATACCTCGCCATAAGCCTCGGCATAACTTTTACCGTTCTCCAGTGTCACCAGTTTAGCCAGCTCTTCCCAGTGCTCTACCAGTAGTTGCTGATAACGGAACAGAATACGGGCACGGCGAGGAACCGGTGTGGTGCTCCATGATTTGAATGCTGTCCGTGCAGCCTGTACGGCCTGATCTACATCCGCTTGTTCAGACAGCGGCACGTATGCAATAATCTCTTCCGTAGCCGGGTTAACAACCGCTTCGGTTCGTGTTGTCGTTGGGGTTACCCAAGTACCCCCGATCCAGTTTTGTACGTTCGTCACTGTTGTAGACGCTTCTGAAGTCCCTTTTCCCATGTGTGTTGTCTCCCCTCGTTTATGTGCGTTACTTCTATGCGTTTCTTTCCTATCCACTGCGTATCTTCGTATCACGAAGTCCCATTGATCCAACATGGATCATCTAGAACAAAGCCATCTGTTTACGGCTGCATCAAGACGGAATAATCTCGCCCCGGTTGCAGCGTTCGATATACTCATTCACTTGTTCTACAGTCGGCATTGCATCCGAGCAGCTGTGACTGGAGATAACGATACTTGCTGCTGCGCTTCCGTAGCTCATACTGCGCTCAATCGTCCAGCCTTGCATTAAGCCGTAAAGGAATCCGGCAGCGTAAGAGTCGCCTGCACCGAACGTTTTCACAACACGAGCAGGGTAACTGTTAGCCCGGTGTGAGAGCCCTTCACGCGTATACGCGATAGAACCTTCTTTTCCGTGCTTGATCACAACGATTTTCGCTGAAAAATCAAACCATTTCTGTGCCGTCACCTGATCATTATGATCCGGGTTATTCTCAAATGTCTCCATCATGTCGAACTCTTCTCGTGTTCCCAGAATGATATCGCATTTCTCGGCAGCGAGGTTATAATAGACTGCTGTCTCTTCATCCGATGTCCAAGTATATGGACGGTAGTCCAAATCAAATACGATGACAGTGCCATGTTTTTTTGCATAAGTCAGAGCTTGAATAACGGCTTCCCGTGATGGGCTCTGTGCGAGAGCTGTACCGGAGATCAACAACACTTTGGAATCCGCAATTAGTTGCTCCTGTACCTCGCTGGCCTGCAATAACAGATCCGCTACATTGTCCCGGTACATTAGAATACTGCAATCTGTCGGGCTTTTGATTTCGGTAAAAGCTAGGCCCGTGACTGCCCCCGTGTTATCAGTCACCACATTGGAGGTGTCGATCCCGTTCTTCTCCAGATAACTTTGGATGAATCTGCCCATCTGGTCACCTGCAATTTTGCCGATGAAAGCCGTCTCCATGCCAAGTCTGGACATGCCGATCGTAATATTGGCCGGAGAACCGCCAACGTATTTGGTGAACGTCATCGTCTCTTCCATCGGACGGTTGATCTCATTGGCATTCAAATCGATGCACAAGCGGCCAATGGCAGTGAAATCCTTCTTCCTGGATGCTGGAAAGGATACGTAAGTCATTGCGTTTGAGCCCCTTTCTATGGTGGAAATTTCGATTGGTTAGGAGATAATTCTTACTCCATTTATATGAATTCATATTGGTTCTTTTTAATTTGCTACACATATAGATGCTAGGCTGGTTAGCTGTCTTTAATTGCGGTGTCTTTACTGCCCTAGTACAGAGACTCCATGTAACTCAAAGAGCGTTTCGCATACTCATACGGATTATGAATGGCAGGATCTTGTTCTCCTTCGAGCATCGCCCAGCCGTTATACCCGCGAGTGATCAGTTCCTGCAGAATCGGTGCAAAATCAATGCAACCATCTCCTGGTACCGTGAATACCCCCCTGCGAATACAGCCAACAAAGTCTGATTGCTCCGCTCGTGCCTGATCCAGCACATCCGGGCGAATATCCTTCAGATGGATGTAGGCAATCCGGTCGTAATGTTTACGCAGCACCTCAAGTGGATCGGCGCCGCCATAGTAGGCATGGCCTGTATCAAAGAGCAAGTATACCAGTGAAGGATCTGTGAGCTCCATCAAACGATCAATTTCCTCTGGTTGCTCAACTACAGTGCCTCCGTGATGGTGATAGGTGAGCTTAAGGCCATGCTCCTGAGCAATGGCACCAGCTTGGTTCAAACCTTCAGCAAGAACATGCCATTCGGCATCGCTGAGTCTGAGTACTTCTTTTTCATGAGGTGTCCGTCTTGGATCAAAATGAAGTGACCCGCCAACCTCGGCTGTACTAATGACCTTGCTGCCCATGGACTGCAGAAATTCAGCATGTCTGCGATAATCGTCCAGCTCCGCTTGGCGATATGCCGGATCCGAGAACAGTACTGATTTCCACTGGGAGATCAGGTTGATATTACGCTTGCTCAGTTCTTCACGCAGTGTAGCGGGATCGGTCGGATACTTGCGTCCCATCTCAGTACCCTTCAATCCCAGACGCTGAATATCGTCCAGAATCTGCGCACAAGTTGTATCATCACCATGTTCCTTTACATCTTCGCCGACCCAATTGATCGGATGAATCCCAAGCTGGAATGGCAGCTTGCTCATGGTTCCACGGCTCCTTTTGTTGTTCAGCTTTGTCAGACTTTATCTTTATGAGAAGAGATTTATTTATGAAATAAATGAGTAGATGAGATTAGTAGCGTGAATTACACCCGTTTTGCTTTACCGCGATTCGATTTCATCGTCTCGTGGGCACGAACTACTTTTTCCTCAACCGATACTTCAGGCACCCCGACATTCCACCATGACTCATATCCGCCTGTGTTGGTTCCCGGTACAACCGGAATTTCAATCAACGTTGTTACCGTCTCGTTCTTGGCATCCCGAAGCGCCTGTTCCAGTTGTTCTGCGGTTTCCGCACGATATGCTTTCGCTCCCATACTACGAGCGTGAGCCGCAAAATCCATAGGCATATACTCACCCGTCAAACGGCCGCTCTCTGTTTCGCGATAACGGAATTCGTTCCCGAATCCGTCACTGCCATGTTCACGTTGCAGATTATGAATGCACTGGAAGCCATTATTATTGAATAAAAGAACCGTCATTTTCTTCTGTTCCTGCAGACTTGTAACCAGTTCAGAATGCAACATCAAATAACTGCCGTCACCCACCATGGCGTAGACTTCACGATTAGGCTCTGCAAGTGCTGCTCCAAATGCACCGCTGACCTCGTATCCCATACAAGAGAACCCATACTCCATGTGGTATGTCTTCGGCTCAGTCGAACGCCACAAACGATGCAAGTCACCTGGAAGGCTTCCTGCTGCACAGACAATTACCGAAGATGGATCAATCGTGCGGTTTACGATACCAATGGCTTTCGTCTGCGCTAAACCAGCTTCATGCTCGGCAGCGTAGAGTCGATCCACTTCTGTATTCCATTGATCACGGAGATCAGCCACTTCAGATGAACCATATGCACTGCTGTACTGTTGTGCCTTCAATTCTTGTTGCAACGCCTGCAAACCTTCACGGGCATCTGCCAGAATGGCTTCCCCGCCTAACTTGGCAGCATCCATACTATTCAAGTTAATGTTGATAAAGGATACTTCTGGATTTTGAAAAGCAGCATGTGAGGCCGTGGTAAAATCGGAGAACCTCGTACCCACGCCGATCACGACATCCGCTTCTTTAGCCAAGCGATTGGCTGCCAGAGAACCGGTAACCCCGATGGCCCCCACATTAAGCGGGTGTTCCCAAGATACTGCGCTTTTGCCTGCTTGTGTTTCAGCAATTGGAATACCGAAGGCTTCCGCGAACTCGATCAGTTGTGCAGATGCTTCGGAGTAGAGCACCCCACCGCCTGCAACGAGCAGGGGCTTTTTGCTATGGGTGATCTGCTTCGTTGCCCGTTCAATGGCTGCCTGAACAGGTGGCCTGCGATCCAGATAATGCACTTTACGGGCAAAGAAAGATTCCGGGTAGTCATACGCTTCTGCCTGCACATCCTGAGGTAATGCCAGCGTAACAGCTCCGGTCTCAGCTGGGTCGGTCAATACACGCATAGCATTGGTAACTGCAACCATCAACTGTTCCGGACGCACGATGCGATCCCAGTATTTGCTGACCGCTTTGAACGGATCTGTAGCCGATATGGTATAGTCATTGCTTACTTCAAGTTGTTGCAATACGGGATCTGGCTCTCTTGTAGCAAAGTTATCTCCTGGGAGAAGCAATACCGGAATCCGGTTCACCGTTGCCGTTGCTGCGGCAGTAATCATATTCAATGCACCAGGGCCAATAGACGTAGTGCATGCGTAGATCTGTTTGCGGTTCTTCTGTTTGGCATAAGCTGCAGCTGTGTGCACCATACCTTGTTCGTTTTTACCTTGCATATACGTCAGGCTTCCAGAGCTGCGTTCTAATGCTTCCCCGATTCCCGTTACATTCCCATGTCCAAATATTCCGATAATTCCTTTTACAAACTTGGTTTCTACCCCATCTACCGAGATATACTGCTGATCCAGGTATCGAAGCAAGGCCTGAGCCATCGTTAGTCGAATCGTTGTCATGAATTGATCGCCATCCTTTCCTTTACGGGTTAAGCGCTTAATCTAAGTTAAGTTTAAGCGCCTTACCCCTAAAGGTTAAGCGCTTAATTCATATGGTATTACAGGCTGAGCATTTTCGCAAGCTATTTTTGTAAGCGTTTTATTAAAATTAGGTTGTATTTGCGTAAAATAAGGGGTGAGATCGTACGACGCTGGAGGAATGTAAGGTATAAATGATCAACAAATATTAGCTTGGAGTGTAACAAGAGAGTTCGCTGAATGTGGATTGAATGTTAATTGAGAAAATAGATGCAGAAATATGACGAAGGCTTGGCCACATAATATAGGAAAAGGGGAATAACCTCTTGTTCATGCAAAAAAAGAAAGAGAACACAGATTGTGTCTCTTTCTTCTTCAATATATAAAGCGGGTGATGGGAATCGAACCCACGCTATTAGCTTGGAAGGCTAAAGTTCTACCATTGAACTACACCCGCATAAACAAAAA